>CAVYUK010000008.1:0-800389 GCA_963771665.1 uncultured Gammaproteobacteria bacterium
TCAAAGGGCGTCACCCGCAGATGCCGGTGCGGACCGTTGCTCTCGACCGGAGCAACAAGTGGGATCACCTGCGACAGGTAAGGCTTTCTGCTGCAAGGCAGACCTGCACAGTGCTGTCAGCAAGGCTATCGATCCCTTGGGTGTTTCAATTAGGGCCGAGAGGTAACCCAGTCCACTTGTCGAACACCGCAGGCGACGCTTGAGATGACTCTACACCAAAGCGTGGCGCACTGGCGTAAGACACAGTCTACAGTTCGAGCTGCTGGCCCTTCTGCAAGGAGGATTCGACACGTTCACGCATGGTTTTGAGGCGATGTCCGACTTCCTGCTCGGTGCCGGATTCGCGCGCGCGTAATGTAATGAGTTCGTGTGCCAGGTTCAGTGCGGCCATGACGGCGATGCGATCGAGGCCGACGATCTTGCCGCTGTCGCGGATCTCGCGCATGCGGCCATTGAGATACTCGGCACTATCGAGCAGCTCGGTGCGCTCCTCGGGAGCGCAGGCCACCATGTATTCCTTCTCGAGGATGCGAACGCTCAACGGACGCGCTTCGCGCTCGCTCATGCGCTGTGCTCCATCGACTTGAGGCGCCCGATCATGGCTTCGACCCGGGTGCGCACCTGCTCGCTCCGGTGCAACAGCGATGTCTTTTCCGATGCAAGAGTGTCCTGGCGAGACCGCAGCGCGCGATTCTCTTCCTTGAGCTGATGCATGGTCGCAAGCAACTCGTCGATGCGTTTTTCGAGGCGCTTGAGCTCGAGTTCGACCGCGGAGGAACGATTGGCGTCTGTCATGGCAAAACTATAGTTCCCTCCCGTCAGACAGGTCAACGGAATCCTGAAAAATGCACGGTTTTTGTTGCGGTTGGCGCAGCGCCTGCATACCATTTTGGCGTGACCGGGCACCACGATTATTCGCAGATCCAGAACACGCTGGCTGCCTCGCACGCGCTGACCGATGCCGCCGAGGCACATGGCACGCTTGCCGGGGCGCTGTGCGCCCTGGTGCCCTATCGCCTGGAGGATTGGCTGGCCGAGATTCTCCCCGAGGGCCTGCCTGCCACCCGCGCCGATCCGGCGCTGCAGATGCTCTACGAAGGCACCGTTGCGGCGCTCTCGGATCGGCAGATGGGCTTCGATCTGCTCATTCCCGACGACGATCGGCCGATCGAGGAGCGTACCCAGGCACTGACCGCCTGGTGCAGCGGATTCCTCTACGGCCTGGGCACCAACGGCGCGGCCGATCCGCAGCGTTTGCCGGGGGATCTGGGCGAAATCCTGCGCGATCTGACCGAGATCACGCACGCCGATGTCGACAGTACCGACACCGTCGAAGCCAACGAATCGGCACTGGCGGAGCTGGTGGAATTCGTGCGCGTCGGGGTGCAGCTGGTGTTCGATGAGCTCGAGCCGCTGCGCGAGCGTCATACCCTGCCCGGCCAGGTGCTGCACTGATGGACGCCATGGCGCGGTATTTACCTTAAGCTGCTCTCATCGAGTATCGAGGCATTCATGGCCGAAGCATCCAAGGTTGAATTCGCGCGGCGCCGCCGGGCGCTCATGCGCCTGATGGGGCGCGATGCCATCGCGGTGGTGCCGTCGGCGCCGGTGCGGCAGCGGAATAATGACGTCGAATACAACTATCGCCAGGACAGCGACTTCTACTACCTGACCGGCTTCAGTGAGCCGGACGCGGTGGCAGTGCTGATACCGGGTCGCGAGGCGGCCGAGTACGTGCTGTTCGTGCGCGAGCGTAACCCTGAGCGTGAGATCTGGGACGGCAAGCGCGCGGGCCCGGATGGCGCGGTCGAAGAGTACGGCGCTGACGATGCCTTTCCGATTTCCGATATCGACGAGATCCTGCCCGGCATGCTCGAGGGCCGGCAGCGCGTGTTTTACACGATGGGCCTGAACCAGGAGTTCGACCAGCGCGTGATCGGCTGGGTCAACTCGCTGCGCGCGCAGGCGCGCAGCGGCATGCACCCGCCGCAGGAATTCGTCACGCTCGATCACGCGCTGCATGACATGCGCCTGTTCAAGAGCCGCGCCGAGGTCAGCCTGATGCGCCGCGCGGGTCAGATCGGCGCCGACGCGCACGTGCGCGGCATGCAGTTCTGCCGCCCCGGACGCATGGAGTACGAGGTGATGGCCGAACTGCTGCACGAGTTCAATCGCCATGGCGCCGACATTTCCTATCACCCCATCGTCGGCGGCGGGGCCAATTCCTGCGTGCTGCACTACCGCGACAACAACGCGCGGCTCAACGACGGCGACCTGCTGCTGGTGGATGCAGGCTGCGAATATGGTTACTACGCCTCCGACATCACGCGCACCTACCCCGTGAACGGCCGTTTCACGCCCGAGCAGCGTGCCGTCTACGAGGTGGTGCTCGAGGCGCAGGCCGCGGCCATCGCCAAGGTCAAGCCGGGTAACCACTGGAATGAGCCGCACGATGCGGCCGTCAAGGCGATCACGCAGGGCCTGGTGCGGATCGGCCTGCTGCGCGGCTCGGTGCCATCCCTGATCAAGAATGGCGCCTACAAGCAGTACTTCATGCACCGCACGGGCCACTGGCTGGGCATGGACGTGCACGATGTCGGGGACTACAAGGTCGGCGATGAGTGGCGGGTTTTCGAGCCCGGCATGGTGCTGACGGTGGAGCCCGGCATCTACATCGCGGCCGGCACGCGCGGCGTCTCGCGCCGTTTCTGGAATGTCGGCGTGCGTATCGAGGACGATGTGGTCGTGACGCGCGCCGGATGCGAGGTTCTCACCGATGGCGTGCCCAAGACCCCCGATGAGATCGAAGCGCTGATGGCGGCGGCGTGATTTGAACCTCGCGCCGACGCGCGTCGATGTTGCCATCGTCGGCGGCGGCATGGTGGGCGCGAGCTTGGCGCTGGCGCTGCAAGGCACCGCACTCAAGGTGGCGATCATCGAAGCGGTGGCGCCGGAAAGCGCCGCACAGCCGAGTTTCGATGATCGCACCACAGCCTTGGGCAACGGGGCGCGCCGCATCCTCGAGACGCTCGGCATCTGGCCGCAGATCGCCGTGCGTGCGGGCGCAATCCGCGGCATCCATATTTCCGATGCCGGCCGCTTCGGCTTTGCCCGCCTCGAAGCTTCGCAGCATCAGCTGGCAGCCTTCGGTTACACCGTCAGCAACCGGCACATCGGCGCGGTGCTGTGGCAGGCGCTGCGCGCCCAGCAACACCTGTCACTGCTGTGCCCGGCGCGCACGCTCGAGGCGCAGATTGCAGCCGACGGTGCGCGGCTGCGGGTCGTGGACGCGGCGGGAGTCGAAACGCAGCTGCATGCGGCGCTGGTAGTCGCGGCCGATGGCGCGCACTCGCTCATCAAGCAGGCGGCGGGTATCGCCTCGAGCGAGGATGATTACCGGCAGGTGGCGGTGGTTGCGAATATCAGGACCGATGCCCGCGCTGGCGGCATCGCCTATGAGCGCTTCGCGGACGCAGGTCCGATGGCGCTGCTGCCACTGGCGGGCGGCGACTACACGGTCGTCTGGACGCTCGAACCGGAGCGTGCCGCGGCGCTGCAGGGCTGCGAGCCGTCGCTGTTCTGCGAGCAGTTGCAGCGGGCCTTCGGCTGGCGCGTGGGCCGCATCCGCGAGGTCGGAAGGCGAGCGGCCTACCCCCTGGCGCTGGTGCGCGCGCTCGAGGCGACCGCGACGCGCGTGGCACTGATAGGCAATGCCTCCCAGGCGCTGCATCCGATTGCGGCCCAGGGCTTCAACTTAGGCTTGCGCGATGCCGCGGTGCTGGCCGAACTGATCGCCGCGGCGGCGGATCCCGGTGCGCCGACGGTGCTGGCTCAATTCGCGGCACGCCGTGCGGATGACCGCCGCGGCATGATCGGCTTCACCGACAATCTTGTGAAACTGTTCGGCGACCGGGGCGCCGCCATGATCGCCGCGCGCAATCTCGGCTTGCTGCTGTTCGACTTGAGCGCGCCGGCCAAGCGGGCGCTGGCACGCCTGAGTTTCGGCTTCGGCGATGCGCTGCCGCGACTGTCGCGCGGCCTGCCGCTGACACAACGGGCGCAGACATGAGCGAGCGCTTCGAGGTGATCGTGATTGGGGGCGGGCTGGCCGGTGCCTGTGCCGCCGCGCTGCTGGCGCGCCACGCCGGCATCGAGCCCGCGCGGGTGGCATTGCTCAGCGCGCAGTTGCCCGGGCCGGTGGTGGCGGGAGCGCCCCCGGAGCTGCGCGTCGCTGCCATATCGCGGGCCAGCGAACATGTCCTGCGGGCCGCGGGCGCCTGGCAGCGACTCGACCTGCGGCGCATTTGCGCCTACGAGCGCATGCGTGTGTGGCATGAATCGGCCGCCGTGGATGGCGCGGGTTCGTTGTGTTTCGATGCCGCTGATCTCGGCGAGCCGAATCTCGGTCACATCGCCGAGATGAGTGCGTTACAGCGCGCCTGCATCGAGAGTTTCCGGGAGTCCGGCGGGGTGCTGCGGGAAGCCGCGGTCGACGCACTCGAATTCGACCAGGATCTCGCGCGACTGCGCTCGGGTTCGGATCTGTTCGAAGCGCGGCTGGTGATCGGCGCCGACGGCGGCGAGTCGCTGGTGCGCGAGAGCGCGGGACTTTCGGTGCGAACACGCGACTATTACCAGCGCGCCATTGTCGCCACGGTGCAAACCGACCAGCCCCACGCATACACGGCGTGGCAGCGCTTCCTGCGCACGGGGCCGCTGGCGCTGCTGCCGCTGTTCGATGGCTGCAGTTCCATCGTCTGGTCGCTGGATGAGAGCCTCGCGCGCCCGATGCTTGAATGCGAGCCGCTTGAATTCGAGCAGCGCCTGTCGAGCGCTGCAGCTTATGCGCTCGGTGCGATGCGACTGGCCAGCGAGCGTGCCAGCTTCCCGCTGCGCAGCGTGGCCGCCGACTCGTATGTCGCGCCGCGCTGCGCTCTGATCGGCGATGCCGCGCATGTGATCCACCCGCTGGCCGGGCAGGGCGCCAACCTGGGGTTGCTCGACGCCGCCGCGCTGTGCGAGGCGGTCGCGGCGGCGCCCGCGCTGCGCGAGGATCCCGGTGCATTGCGCCTGCTGCGCCGTTACGAACAGCAGCGGCGCACACACAATCTGGCCATGGACGCGGCCATGCACGTCTTCCAGGGTGGTTTTGCGGCGGCACGCGGGCCGGCCGCCTGGCTGATCAATCAGGGTTTCGCGATGGTCGACCGCAGCGGTACGCTCAAGCGCGCCTTCGCGCGCCAGGCGCTTGGAACCTCCGGTGAGCTGCCGCGCCTCGCGCGCGTTGCCAACGCGTAGGGATTCAGCGCGTCGGGATCTGGTCGATCTTGGCGGCGCAGATCAGGTCGTTCTCACTCAGGCCGCCGATGGCATGGGTCGAATAGCGTACGCGGCAGTAGTTGTAGCCCACCTGCAGGTCGGGATGGTGATCCTCGATGTTGGCGACGTGAGCCAGCGCATTGACGAAGCTCATGGTGCGATAGAAATCGCGAAACTCGAATTCGCGCCACAGCGCCTTGCCGTCCTCGATCAGGCGCCAGTCACCGGAGAGCTGCGTCAGGCCACGCTGCGCCTGCTCACCGGTCAGGGGCGGCACGCCGCCCTCGCAGGGCTTGCAGCGGCGATCCGTCAGGCCGCAGGCCTGCGCGGCATCGCTGTTGCCGGCAGCGCTCATGCTTTCTCCGCTGCGTGTTCCACCGCAGCCTCTTCCACCCGGCGCGCATAGGTCCGCACGATGTACTGCTCGACCAGTTCCTGGAATTCCTCGGCGATGCGATCGCCTTTGAGCGTCACGGTCTTGGCCCCGTCTTCGTAGACCGGCGCCACCGGACGCTCGCCCGTGCCGGGCAGGCTGATGCCGATGTTGGCGTGCTTGCTCTCGCCCGGACCGTTGACAACGCAGCCCATGACGGCGACCGTCATGGTCTCGACGCCTTCATAGGCAATGCGCCACTCGGGCATGCGTTCGCGCAGATGACGCTGAATGCTGTCCGCGAGCGTCTGGAAATAAGTGCTGGTGGTGCGACCGCAACCCGGGCAGGCCGTGACCAGCGGCGTGAAGGAGCGCAGGCCCATGGTCTGCAGCAGTTCCTGGGCAACGATGACTTCTCGCGTGCGGTCACCGCCCGGTTCCGGCGTCAGCGACACACGGATGGTGTCGCCGATGCCCAGCTGCAGCAGGATCCCCATGGCCGCCGAGGAGGCGACGATGCCCTTGGAACCCATGCCCGCTTCGGTAAGACCCAGGTGCAGCGCAAAATCGCTGCGCGCGGCCAGGTCGCTGTAGACCGCGATCAGATCCTGCACGGCACTGACTTTTGCCGACAGGACGATGCGTTCGCGCGGCATACCGAGCTCGACGGCGCGTTCGGCACTGTCGATAGCCGAGCGCACGATGGCCTCGCGCATGATCTCCTGCGCGGATCTGGGCTCGGCGGCGTGGCTGTTGGCGTCCATCAGCCGTACCAGCATGTCCTGGTCGAGGCTGCCCCAGTTGACACCTATGCGCACTGGCTTGTTGTTGGCGCAGGCGATTTCGATCATCTCGGCGAATTGCGAATCGCGCTTTGAGCCGCGGCCGACATTACCTGGGTTGATGCGGTATTTGGCCAGCGCTTCGGCACAGCCTGGATGCTCCTGCAGCAGCTTGTGACCATTGAAATGGAAATCGCCGATCAGCGGCACGTTGCAGCCGATGGCGTCCAGCCGGTTACGGATATGCGGTACCGCGGCCGCGGCCTCGGCCGTGTTCACGGTAATGCGGACCAGTTCCGAACCGGCCGCGGACAGGGCCGCGCACTGATTGACCGTCGAGGTGACGTCGGCGGTGTCGGTATTGGTCATTGACTGCACGACGATCGGCGCACTGCCTCCGATCGTGACTCGGCCCACCTGTACGGGGCGGCTCAAACGGCGTTCTGGTCCCATGGCCCTATTGTAGTTCAGGGGCGTCGTCCAGGGCCAAACTGCTATGATTCGGCTCCCAAGTGGAGAGCTGGTTGGGCAGGCACACCTGTTTATTCGATCTGCACGTGGAACTTGGCGCGCGCATGGTCGATTTCGGCGGCTGGGACATGCCGGTCAGCTACGGCTCGCAGATCGAGGAGCACCACGCAGTGCGCCGCACCGCGGGCGTGTTCGACGTTTCCCACATGGGCATCGTCGACCTGCGCGGCCATCGTTGCCGCGATTTCCTGCGCGAGCTGCTCGCCAACGATGTCGCGCGGCTGAACCTCCCGGGCAAGGCACTCTACAGCTGCATGCTCGACGAGCAGGGCGGCGTGCTCGATGACCTGATCGTCTACTACCTCGATGACGACTTCTTCCGCCTGGTGGTCAACGCCGGCACGCGCGAGAAGGATCTGGCCTGGATCGGTTCGCGGGCTGGAGCCTACGGGGTGGGCTTACGCGAACGGCGTGACCTGGCCATGCTGGCCATCCAGGGCCCCCAGGCGCGTGAACGCAGCGCGGCATTGCTGACCGCCGAGGCCGCCTGGGCCGTGCTGGAACTGCAGCCATTCTTCGGCGCGCAGATCGGTGAGTGGCTGGTGGCGCGGACCGGTTATACGGGCGAAGACGGCTTCGAGATAATGCTGCCGGCGCCGGAGGCATCTTCGGTGTGGCGGCGCCTGAACGCCGCGGGCGTCCGCTCCTGCGGTCTGGGTGCACGCGATACGCTGCGGCTCGAGGCGGGCATGAATTTGTACGGCAATGACATGAACGAGCAGACTAACCCGCTCGAATCGGGACTGGCATGGACCGTCGCCTTCGATCCGCCCGAACGCGCCTTTGTCGGGCGCGCGGCGCTCGAGGCGGTTCGCGCGCGCGGTCCGCAACACAAGCAGGTGGGCCTGGTGCTGGATGAGCGCGCGGTGCTGCGCAGCCATCAGCGCGTGCTGGTGCCCGATGTGGGCGAGGGCTGTGTCACGAGCGGCACGTATTCTCCGACACTCGAGCGCTCGATCGGCCTCGCAAGGGTGCCGATGGCGACCGGCAGCTCGGTGCAGGTCGAGGTGCGTGGCCGCGCGCTGCCGGCCCGCGTGGTGCGCGTGCCGTTCGTGCGGCATGGCAAGGCGCTGATTTCGCTGGTTTGACAGGTTGGAAGGACGGCGATGAGCAATATTCCACAGGATCTGAAATTCACGCAAAGCCATGAATGGGTCAAACCGCTCGGCGATGGCATCACCGAATTCGGCATCAGCGACCACGCGCAACACGCGCTCGGCGACCTGGTATTCGTCGAGCTGCCGGACATAGGCCGGGTACTCAAGGCCGGTGAGTCCTGCGCCGTGGTCGAGTCGGTCAAAGCCGCCTCGGATGTCTACGCACCGCTCTCCGGCACGGTGGTGGCCGTCAACGATCAGCTCAGGCATACCCCCGAACTGATCAATCGGGATCCTTATAGCGGCGGGTGGCTGGTGCGGCTGCGGCCGGAAGCTTCGGCTGCTGCACCTGCGCTGATGTCCGCGAGCGAGTATGCCGCGCACACTGCGCAGGACTGACAGCCAATGCCCTTCATACCCCACACCGACCAGGATGTCAGCGAGATGCTCGACATCATCGGTGCGCCGGGCATCGAGGCGCTGTTCGATGAGATTCCGGCCGCGCTGCGCGTCACTTCGCTGGACGAGATACCGGACGCGCTGAGCGAGATGGAAGTCATGCAGCTGATGCAGGCGCGTGCGCGCCAGGACGGCCGGCCGCTTTGCTTCATTGGCGCCGGCGCCTACGAACACCACATCCCGGCCGCGGTGTGGTCGACCATCTCGCGCGGTGAGTTCTACAGCGCCTATACGCCTTACCAGGCGGAGGCGAGCCAGGGCACGCTGCAGAGCATCTACGAATACCAGAGCATGATGGCAAGCCTCACGGGCATGCAGGTCTGCAACGCCTCGCTGTATGACGGCGCGACGGCGCTCGCGGAGGCGGTGCTGATGGCCGTGCGCGCCAATCGTAAATCCAGCAGCGGACGCATCCTGATGCCGGCGAATCTGCATCCGCACTACCGCGCGGTCGCGCTGACGACCGCCGGCAACCAGGACGTCAAATTCGAGCTGCTGCCCTACGAGCGTGGCCAGGGTCACACCGCGCGCGAGACGCTCGATGCCTTCGCCGGTCAGGACATCACCGCGCTGGTGATCCAACAGCCGAACTTCTTCGGCGTGTTCGAGGAAGTCGATGCGCTGACCGATTTCGCGCATGCGCAGGGCGCGCTGGTCATCGCGGTGGTCAATCCCACATCGCTGGCGCTGCTCAAGCCGCCGGGCGCATGGGGCGAAAAGGGCGCCAATATCGTGGTCGGTGACGGTCAGCCGTTCGGCTGCCCGCTATCTTCCGGCGGTCCTTACTTCGGATTCATGTGCACACGCATGGAGCATGTGCGGCAGATGCCGGGCCGGCTGGTCGGCCGCACAGTCGACCTGGATGGCAGGCCGGGCTTTACCCTTACGCTGCAGGCGCGCGAGCAGCATATCCGCCGCGCCAAGGCCACCTCGAACATCTGCACCAATCAGGGCCTGCTGATGCTGGCTGGCACGC
This sequence comes from uncultured Gammaproteobacteria bacterium, assembly GCA_963771665.1. Classification (GTDB taxonomy): domain Bacteria; phylum Pseudomonadota; class Gammaproteobacteria; order Steroidobacterales; family Steroidobacteraceae; genus FEN-1191. The sequence continues at coordinate 9,538 of CAVYUK010000008.1, forward strand.
TGTACCTGGCATTGCTTGGCGCCGAGGGGCTCGAGCGCGTCGCGGCCCTGTCGATGCAGCGCACCGAGCAGCTGGCAGGCGTGCTCACCGGCATCCCGGGCGTTCGGCGCCTGTTCGGGTGCGCCGGATTTCACGAGATCGTTCTCGGCCTGGATCGGCCCGTAGCGCCGGTGCTGGCTGCCTTGAGCGCGCGCGGCATCGAGGGTGGGCTCGATCTGGCGGATTACTACCCCGAACTCGGCCCGGCGCTGCTGGTCTGCGCCACCGAAACCAAGACGGTCGCGGATCTCGATTTCTATGGCGGCGTGCTCAACGAGGTGCTGCGCGCGGCGCGCGCGGCCTGAGCCATGACGCCGCCCATGCGCGAGAAGCTGATCTTCGAGTACTCGCGGCCCGGGCGCGGCGCGCGTGCGCAGTGGCCTGCGGCCAGCACGCCGGTGCTACCCGCAGCGCTGCGACGGCAGCGGCGGCCGCAACTGCCCGAAGTCAGCGAACTCGATGTGGTGCGCCACTACACGCGCCTGTCGCAGCTGAACTTCTCCATCGATACGCATTTCTATCCGCTCGGCTCCTGCACCATGAAGTACAACCCAAAGGCGTGTAACGCCGCGGCGTTGTTGCCGGAATTCGCGGGCCGTCATCCGCTGTCGAGCATCGCTTCGGGGCAGGGGTTCCTCGCCTGCCTGTATGAACTGCAGGAAATGCTCAAGGCCGTGACCGGAATGCGAGCGGTGGCCTTAAGTCCGCTGGCCGGCGCACACGGGGAGTTTGCGGGCGTGGCCATGATGCGCGCGTATCATCGCTCGCGCGGGCAGCTGCAACGTAACGAGGTCATCGTGCCGCAGGCCGCGCATGGCACCAATCCCGCCACGGCCAGCATGTGTGGCTGCACCGCGCGTGAAGTGGCTGTGGGGCCCGATGGTGATGTGGACCTGGCGGCGCTGCGTGCCGCGGTGGGACCGGCCACAGCGGGTATCATGCTCACCAACCCCTCCACGCTCGGTGTATTCGAGCGCCGCATCGAGGAAGTCGCGCGCATCGTGCACGCGGCAGGCGGACTGCTTTACTACGACGGTGCCAATCTGAATGCGATCCTCGGCAAGGTGCGCCCCGGCGACATGGCGTTCGATGCCATCCACATGAACCTGCACAAAACCTTTTCCACGCCGCACGGCGGCGGCGGCCCCGGGGCCGGTGCGGTCGGCGTCGCAGCAAGGCTGCAGCCCTTTCTGCCCGTGCCCGTCGTCGCGCGCGAGAGCGGCGCCGGCGACGCCGCAGGCAGTCAGTATCGCTGGCTCACCGAGCGCGATCTGCCGCAGTCGATCGGCCGGCTGGCCAGCTTTGCGGGCAACGCCGGTGTGCTGTTGCGCGCCTACGTATACATGCGCATGCTCGGTCGCGACGGCATGCGGCGCGTTGGCGAGTATGCGACGCTCAATGCCAACTACCTGGCGAAGCTGCTGACGCAGATCGGCTATGAGGCGGCCTATCCGCAGCGCCGTGCCAGCCACGAATTCATCCTCACGCTTAAGGGCCAGGCGCAGGAACTCGGCGTGACGGCCATGGATGTGGCCAAGCGGCTGCTCGATCTGGGCTTTCACGCGCCGACCACCTATTTTCCGCAGCTGGTCAGCGAGTGCCTGCTCATCGAGCCCACCGAAACCGAAAGCAAGCAGACACTGGATGCCTTTGCCGCGGCGATGGCGCAGATCCTGCGCGAGGCTGAACAGGAACCCGAGCAGCTTAAGGCTGCGCCGCATACCCTGCCGGTGCGCCGCCTGGACGATGTACGCGCGGCCCGCGAGCCGGATCTCATCTACAAGAGTGATGCGGGCTGATGCAACGCGAAAAGATGCGGGGCATGGGCCGGTTGCTGCGGGCCTTCGCCTCGAGTGCCAAGGGCTTTACCGGTGCGTGGCGTGAAGAGCAGGCCTTTCGCCAGGAAGCCGGGTTTGCCTGCGTGGCCTTGCCGCTGGCGGTCTGGCTGGGTCACACCGGCGTCGAGCGCGCGCTGCTGGCCGGCCCGGTACTGTTGATTCTGATCGTCGAGCTGCTCAACAGCGCGATCGAGGCCACCGTGGACCGCATCGGCCTGGAGCGTCATGTGCTGGCGGGTCTTGCCAAGGATGTTGGCTCCGCAGCCGTGATGCTCTCCTTCATCCTGCTGGGGGTGATGTGGCTGCTGGTTCTTCTGGATCGATAGAAAACCCCAAGGACTCCCAACGATGACAGCGCTGATCTGCGGCTCGATGGCCTATGACACGGTAATGATGTTCGAGGGTCGCTTTCGCGACCACATACTTCCCGACAAGCTGCACGTGCTGAACGTGGCCTTTCTCACCCCGGCGATGCGGCGCAATTTCGGCGGCTGTGCCGGCAACATCGCTTACAACCTCAAGCTGCTGGGCGGCGAGGGGCTCATCATGGCCACGGTGGGGCACGATTTCGGTCCCTACGCGCAGTGGCTCGAACGCTGCGGAGTGCCGCGCACGCATGTGCGTACCGTCGAGAGCGAGTTCACCGCGCAGGCCTACATCACCACAGACCTGGACAACAACCAGATCACCGCTTTTCACCCGGGGGCGATGAACCATTCGCACCTGAACCGGGTCAGTGACAGCAAAGGCGTGAAGCTCGGGATCGTGGCGCCCGATGGGCGCGACGGCATGCTCGCGCATGCCGAGCAGTTCGCGGCGGCCGGGTTGCCCTTTATGTTCGATCCCGGGCAGGGCCTGCCGATGTTCGGTGGCGAGGACCTGCGTGCCTTCATCGAACGCGCGGCGTGGGTGGCGGTCAATGACTATGAGGCCAGCCTGCTGTCCGAGCGTACCGGTTGGTCGCTCGAGCAGATCGCGGCCAAGGTGCGGGCGCTGATTGTTACCCGCGGTGCCGAGGGGTCGTGGATTTTCTCGGATGGGAAGCGCCTGGAGGTACCGGTGGCCAAGGCAGCGAACATCGCTGATCCGACCGGCTGTGGAGACGCTTATCGCGCGGGCCTGCTGTATGGGCTCGAGCGCGGACTGGATTGGGCAACCACCGGACGCATCGCGGCGCTGCTGGCATCGATCAAGATCGAGCGGCACGGCACACAACAGCACCGGGTCAGTCTGGAAGAATTCCGGCAGCGGTTTCGGGCCGAATTTGGATATGCATTATGAATTCAAGCCATGGCCTGGTGAGGGTCGCGCTGCTCGCGGCCGCGGCACTGTTCGGGATGCCGCTGCTGGCGGCAGCCCCAGTGGCGCCGGTGCAGTCGATGCCCCCGGTGGCGCCGGCGCAGTCTGTGCCGGCAGCGGCAGTGCCGGTGACTTCCACCGAGGCCTCGGCAGCGGACTGGGCCGCAACGCTGGAGCGCATCGCGGGCAGCGTGGTGGCAATCCAGATCGACCAGGCGCGCTCCTTCGATACCGAGCGCAATGTATCGGCGCAGGCTACCGGCTTTGTGGTCGATGCCGAGCGCGGCCTCATCCTCACCAACCGGCACGTGGTGACGCCAGGTCCGGTTACCGCGGAAGCCACTTTCCTGAATCACGAGGAAGTGCAGCTCTATCCGGTCTATCGCGATCCCGTGCACGACTTCGGCTTCTATCACTACGACCCGGGCAAGCTGCAATTCATCACGCCCAAGGCGCTGCCGCTGGCGCCGCAGGCGGCGCAGATCGGTCGCGAGATCCGCGTCGTCGGCAATAACGCCGGCGAGCAGCTGTCGATACTGGCCGGAACGATCGCGCGGCTGGATCGCGAAGCACCCGAATACGGACTCGGCCGCTACAACGACTTCAATACCTTCTACATCCAGGCGGCCTCCGGCACCTCTGGTGGCTCCTCGGGATCGCCCGTGATCGACATCCGCGGCCGTGTGCTGGCGTTGAATGCCGGAGGCGCCACCGGCGCAGCCTCGAGCTTCTATCTGCCGCTCGATCGCGTGCGGCGCGCGCTGCAGCTGATCCAGCAAGGCAAGCCGGTGACGCGCGGCACGCTGCAGACCGAATTTCGCTACCGGCCCTACGACGAGCTGCGACGACTGGGACTGCTGGCCGGTACCGAGGCGGAGGTGCGCAAGGCGCAGCCCGACGGCACCGGGATGCTGGTGGTCTCGGATGTGCAGCCCGGCTCGGGCAGCGATGGCCTCATGTTGCCCGGCGATGTACTGCTGCGCGTCAACGGCACGCTGGTCACCCGTTTCGAGCCGCTCGAAGCCGTGCTCGACGATTCGGTCGGCAGCAGCGTTGAGCTGCAGCTGCAGCGCGGCGGCAAGCTGTACACGGCAAAACTCAAAGTCGACGATCTCGATGCCATCACTCCGGCCGCCTACCTTGAATTCGGCGACACGGTCGTGCACACACTCTCCTACCAGGAGGCGCGCGCGTTTCATCGGCCGGTGCGCGGCGTGTTCGTCGCCGCATCGGGCTACATGTTCGACGGTGCCGGCGTACCGCGCGGCGCGGTAATCACCGAGGTCAACTCCAGGAAAGTGGACGGGCTCGCGGATTTCGCGGCGATCGTCGCGCCGCTCGGGGACGGGGCCGAGATGGCCGTGCGTTACACCACCATCGATGACACCAACGGCAGCCAGCTGCGCTCGGTGCGCATCGATCGGCGCTGGTTTCCTGCGCGGCAGTGTCAGCGTGATGACAAGGCCGGCTTCTGGGAGTGCACCGATCTGCCGCCGGCGCCGAAGGTCGCAGCTCCGGCGCCCGCCTCGACGCAGCTGCCGCGCATCGATGACAAGCACGCCGCGGAGATCGCGCCGTCGCTGGCCTTTGTCACTTTCGACATGCCCTATTCGATCTCGGGGGTCACCGAACGCAACTACCACGGCGTCGGTCTCATCATCGATGCCGAGCGCGGCTTGCTGATCACCGACCGCAACACGGTGCCGGTGTCGATGGGCGATGTGCGCCTGACTTTCGCCGGCACCATCGAGATTCCCGGCGAGATTGTCTATGTGCATCCGCTGCACAACCTGGCCGTCATTCACTACGATCCGAAGCTCATCGGCACGACGCCGGTGCGCGCGGCCAGGCTTTCGACCGAGCCCCTCAAGCCGGGTGAGACAGTCAACGTGGTGGGCATGGACGGCGGTGGCATCATCAAATCCCGCACCACCACGATTGCGGATGTGAGTCCACTGCAGCTGCCGCTGTCGCGCTCGGTGATGTTCCGCGAGACCAATCTCGAGGTGGCCTCGCTGGTGAATGCGCCCGACGACTTCGTCGGCGTGCTGGCGGACAACGGCGGGCGCGTGCGCGGCCTGTGGGCCAGCTTCGCCTCCGACAACGGCCGCGAGCTGGTGCAGGAGAACCGTGGTATCTCCAGCGACCTCATAGAAGAGACGCTCGATATCGTGCGCGAGGGGCGGGCGCTGCATTCGCTCGAAGCCGAGTTCGTCGAGCAGACGCTGGCGGATGCGCGGCGGCTGGGCCTGAGCGATGCCTGGGTTGCGCGCATCTCGCAGGCCAACCCGGCGGCGCGCCAGGCACTGAGCGTGGCCCGGCTGGTGGGTGGTTCGGACGCCGCGCACTTGCTGCGACCCGGCGACATCCTGCTGGCCATCGATGACAAGCCGGTCACGCAGTTCCGGGACGTCGAGCGCGCGGTGGCTCGCAAGGAAGAGGTCAGCGCGACCGTGTGGCGCGGCGGCGGCGAGAAGACGCTGCGTGTGAAGACCGCGAGCCTGACCGGTAGGGACGTCGAGCGCGTGGTCGAATGGGCTGGCGCCACCCTGCAGGCGCCCCATCGCGCCATCAGTGCGCAGCGCGGCATCGCTCCCGAGGGTGTTTATGTCGCCTACTTCGAGTTCGGCTCGCCGGCGTCACGTTATGGTCTGGTGCCGGGCCGACGAATCGTCGAAGTCGACGGGCAGTTGACACCGGATATTGATGCTTTTCTGCGACAAGTCAGCGGCCGGCCCGACCGTTCTTCACTGCGCATCAAGTTATTGACATGGAACGGCGCACCAGAAGTGATCACTCTCAAGCTGGACCGGCATTACTGGCCGTCTTATGAGCTGAAACGCACAGTTGTGGGTTGGGAGCGACAATCGCTCGAATAGCTTCACATGGGGCCGGTACAATTGCCCCATGGTAAGAGTATTGCGGGCGACGCAGGCCGAGCTTCACGCCGCCGTGCAGGCTCTGCGCGACGGCGAGCTGGTGGCCTTTCCGACGGAGACCGTCTACGGGCTCGGCGCTCACGCGGGCCATCCCGTGGCGCTGCGCCGCGTGTTCGAGCTTAAGGGCCGCCCGCTGTCCCATCCCTTGATCGTCCACCTGGACAGCGTGCGTTACCTGTCGCGCTGGGCGCGCGAGATTCCGCCGGCCGCGGAAAAACTCGCCGCGGCGTTCTGGCCAGGGCCGTTGACCATGGTGTTGCCGCGCGCATTCAACGTCCATCCGCTGGTCACCGGCGGGCAGGATTCGATTGCAGTGCGGGTGCCTTCACATCCGATGGCGCAGCAGCTGCTGACCGCTTTCGGTGGCGGTATCGCGGCCCCCTCGGCCAACCGCTATGGCCGCTTGAGCCCGACGCGTGCCGAGCACGTACGCGAGGAATTCGGCAACGAGCTGCGCATTGTGCTCGATGGCGGGGATTCGAAGATCGGACTGGAATCGACCATCGTCGCCTGCATGGACGGCGGTGTGCGGCTGCTGCGACCGGGCTCGATCACCGTCTCGGCGCTGCGCGCCGTCGTCGGCGAGGTGCTCACCGGCCCGGCGGCGGCGGATGCGCCACGCGTTCCGGGCAGCCACGCAGCTCACTACGCGCCCGCAACTCCGCTGCAGATTGTTTCCGCGGGCGAGATCGAGCAGCTCGCCAGCGAGATGTCGGCCACGGGACTGCGCATCGCGGTACTCGCCCAGCGCGCGCCGCTGCGCGCCCATCAGTTCGTGACCTGGATCAATGGCGGTATCCGGCCGGATGCCTACGCGCACGAGTTGTACGCGCACCTGCGCGCGCTCGATCGCTCGGCATGCGCGCATATCCTGGTGCAGGCCGTGCCCGAGGATGAACGCTGGGACGCGGTGCGCGACCGCCTGACGCGCGCCGCGGCCGCGAGCGCGGCTATTCCAGCCTCGGTACCCGCGGCGGATGGCGCCGATGACAGCGCGGGCGAAGATGATTCGCTGGCGGTGAACGTGCTGTCGTAACCTCGCCGTCCTGATGCCTCGCTTCATTGATCCATTCGATCCGCAGCAGATTCGGCGGCTGGTCCGGGAATTCGGCTCGCCGCTGCTGATCGTCGACTGCGCGCGCGTGCGCGCCCAGTACCGGAAGTTGCGACGAGCGCTGCCGCGCGTCGCGTTGCATTACGCACTGAAGCCCTTGCCGCACTCCGCGGTGGTGCGAACCATCGTCGAGCTGGGCGGCTCGCTCGACCTGGCGACCACCGGGGAGGTACAGCTGGCGGCAGCCCTTGGTGTCGATCCGGCGCTATGCATCGACACCCACCCGATCAAGCGCGACCGCGACATTCGCAATGCGCTCGAATACGGGGTGCGTACTTTCGTCGCCGACAATCCCGATGAGGTGCGGAAATTCCGCCGCTATGGCGAGCGCGTCTCGCTGCTGCTGCGGGTGTCTTTCCGCAGCCCCGGCGCCGTGTGCGACCTATCGCGGAAATTCGGTTGCGACCCCGAGGATGCGATTGCGCTCGCGCGGCTTGCGGCCTCGCTGGGCATTGATGTGCAGGGCTTCTCCTTCCACGTCGGCTCCCAGGCCACCGACGCGCTCAAGCACGTCGAGGCGATCGAGGCCTGCCGACAGCTTCTCAGGCAAGCGCGGCGCGAGAAGCTCGGCACGCTGAATACGCTCGATATAGGCGGGGGCTTTCCTATCGACTACCTCAGGCCCGCGCTAGAGATAGGCAAGTTCTGCGCGCCGATCCGTGCCGCGCTGGCCCGGCTCCCGGCGCGCGTGCGCGTGTTGGCCGAACCGGGCCGATTCATCGCGGGACCGGCCGCCATCGGCGTGGCCACCGTCATGGGGCGCGCGCGCCGCGAAGGCCACTGGTGGTACTACCTGGATGATGGTCTCTACGGCGGCTACAGCGGGCAGCTCTACGATCACGCGCGATATCCGGTCGAATCGCAGCGCAAGGGCGGCCCTCTGCTGCCCTCCGTGCTCGCGGGCCCCACCTGCGACAGCATCGATGTCATTGCCGAGAACCTGATGCTGCCGCAGCTGAAGGTCGGCGATCTGATCGTGGGTCGCGCCATGGGGGCCTACACCTGGGCGAGCGCATCGGAATTCAATTTCTTTCCCAAGCCGACCGTGATCGCGGTCAATCGCAGGCCGGGCGACAGCGGCGCGCCGGAGCCGCTGCCGGTCTGATCAACGCTCTGCGCTCTAAAGATACGGATGGATCGGGTGAAACACCGGCCGCAGGAAAAAACGCCGCGCGATCTGCGCATAACCGCGATAGATGAAATGGTCGTTCGTCACCAGTAGCTGCTCGCGATTGCGACGGTAGTAGGCGGGCAGCTCGAACCACTGCATGGTCGGCTGCAGATGATGTGCGATGTGCAGGTTGTTGTAGAGGAACAGCAGGCCGAAGAGCGTGTTCGACTCCACCGAGGCCGTGCGCTCGGAGGGGCCGGGCGCGGCGCGGTGCTCGGTGAAGGCGCGCAGCAGTCCCAGGCTGAAACCCGGGTAGGCGATCAGCAGCAGGTACTGCCACCAGCGCATGCCGTAGTGCTGGCACAGCCACAGCAATGCCGCCACGGCCACGGCGTGCACGATCCAGGTGCGCGCGTGGGAGAAGTCGCGCCGTGCGAGGCGCGCAGATTCACGCCGCACGAGCGTCCACAGGCGCAGCAGCGGACCGATCGTGAGCCGGCCCAGCAGTGTCTGGTTGAAAACAAGCAGGGCGCGATGCAGCCGGTTCATGCGCTCCCAGTCCGTGCGCAGCACGAAGTAGGACTCGGTGTCCTGGCCCGGCACGGTAAGATTGTTGTCGCGATGATGGATGCTGTGGCTGTTGCGATAGAGCGCAAATGGAAACCACAGGCCCAGCGGCGGAAACACGATCAGGAATCGCAGCCACGCGGGCACGCCGCGAAACGAATGGATCGCTTCGTGCTGCAGCGAAAAGTGCCACGCGATCAGGTAGGCGCCGATGGGTACGATGAGCCACCACGGCAACGCCGCGTTGTACCGGATCAGGCAAAACCAGGCGGCGTAGATCGCAATCGCCACCAGGATCGTCGGGCCGTCGTGCTGTCGGAATCGTTCCATGAGCGCTGATTTTACACCGTTGCGCCACCGAGGATCTCGAACCCCGGGTACACCAGTGGACTGAGCTTATGCGCACGCCAATGCGCGAGCGTGGCCTCGAACTCCTGCTGGAGCTGCCGATAGGCCGCGGCCTCAGGCTGAACAAAACGGCTCAGCCGCAGGTCGGCCAGCAGCGAGTGCAGGGCGGGATCCTGGTGCGCGGCCAGAAACGCATCCGTCAGTGGCTGGAATGGCTGCGAGGCAACCAGCGGCGGTATAGGCCGGGGTTCGGTTCGCGCGACCACGCGCACCCGCGCCGCCAGCTCCGGGGCAAAGCGGCGCAGTAGCTGCAGGCTGTAGGCATCGATGGCCGCGATATCGGCGCGCCCGTCGGCCACCGCGGCCAGCGCTCCCTGCGGGGTGATCTGCGGGGCGATGACTTCGCGGTAGGGCGGGGTGCCGTCGCTGGCTTCGCGCAGGTGACGCAGCGGCGCGGCGAACCCGGATTGCGATTCCGGGCTGGTGAATGCGATCCGTCCGCCGAAAGTGTCCTCCAGCGATCGGTGCGCGCTCTCTGTCGCGACCACGAACTCGCTCCAGTAGAGCGGCTGCCCGCGAAATTCCGGCGCGGAAGGCACTGGCGCCGCCAGCAGCTGCGGCTGCGGCGCGGCACGGCTGTAGGGCAGGCCGCACATGAAGACCGCTGCCTTATCGTTGCGAGCCCACAGCTCGGCTATGGACGCCGGCGCCGGGTGATCAACGATCTGAAGCGGCATGCGCGCCCGCCGCGCCAGCTGCAGGAGCAGCTCGCGCCAGGTGTCCGCCGCTGCGGCCGACACCGCGTACATGCGCGCGCTGGCAATCCAGGATTCGCTGAGTGTCATCGGAGGTTCTCCCGGCGGCAGCTGCGCGTGAAGAAAGGTACGGTCGCCAGCCCGATCAGGGCGGCGCACATGACATATCCTGCCGGAGCCATGGCGGAGCCGTTGGCCTGCTGCGTGAACCAGGTGAGGATGGCGGGCGCAAAACCGCCGAAGATCACGAAGGCGGCGTTGTACACCAGCGAGATGCCGGTCGCGCGCACGCTGGTCGGAAACAGATCCGCCAGCGCGGCGGGCGCCACGCCGACGAACGTCGCCACCATGATGCAGAAACAGGACTGCGCGATGATCAGAACGCCTGCCGTGGGCCGCGCCTGCAGCCACAGATAGAGCGGCAGTACCGCGATTAGCAGCGCCAGCACGCCGGCTGTCAGTATCGTGCTGCGCCCAAGCCGATCGGACAACCGTCCCGCGGCCAGGCACGTCAGAACGAAGAACACATTGCCGATCAGCGAGGCGGCGAAGGCCTGCTGCGCGGTGAATCCAAACGCGTGCTGCACGTACACCGGGGTGTAGATGTTCAGCACGTACACGGCGACGGCCCAGGGAATCGACAGTCCGAATCCCACCAGCAGCGCTGTGCCGTGCTCGCCGAATACGCTGCGCAGCGGTGTCGCGGCCCGGTGCCGCGTGCGCTCGGATTCGAACTCGGCCGTTTCGCGCAGCGAGCGGCGCAGCAGCAGACCCGCGGGCGCTATCAGCAGGCCGACAATGAACGGCACTCGCCAGCCCCAGTGCTGCAGTTGCTCGGGAGTGAGGATGCTCGTGACGGTAAAGGCCACCAGCGCGCCGAGGATGTTGGACATGCCCATGGTTCCTTCCTGCCAGGCGGCCAGACGCCCGCGCGCGTCGGGCGCCGCGCTCTCGGCCAGGAAGGCGCTCGCGCTGCCGATCTCGCCGCCGGCGGAAAAGCCCTGCAACAGCCGGCCGAGCAGCAGCAGCCAGGGCGCCGCCACGCCGATGGTCGCGTAGTCGGGCGCCGCGGCGATCAGCAGCGTGCCCGCCGCCATGATCCAGATCGTCAGCATCAGTGCCGCCTTGCGGCCGGCACGGTCGCCATAGGCGCCGATCAGTGCCGCGCCGATCGGCCGGATCACGAATCCGGCACCGAAGGTCAGGAAGGTCTTTACCAGCCCGGCGCCTGGATCGTGGCTCGGAAAAAAGCTGTTGGCGATGTAGGTGGCGAACAGTGCGTAAACCGTAAAGTCATACCACTCCAGCAAGTTGCCGACACAGGCGCCCAGGATGGCGCCGCGGTTGCCCGTGCGCGGCGCCATCGTCGTGGTTTCCTTCCCGATCATCATCACGGATCATAGCCGCAGGCGCAGCAACGGCACCGCAAGGCTGGGGAGAAGCACATGGAGCTGATTTCCTGGGACGAATTCTCCCGGGTGGAACTGCGTGTGGGCCGGATCATTGCCGCCGATGAGTTTCCACAGGCGCGCAAGCCGGCGTATCTGCTGCAGGTGGATTTCGGTGAGGAACTCGGGGTGCGCAAGTCCAGTGCCCAGATCACGGCGCTGTACCGGCGCGAGGATCTGGTCGGCCGCCTGGTGGTGGCGGTGCTGAACTTCCCTAAGAAGCAGATCGGGCCCGTCATGTCTGAGTGCCTGCTCACCGGGTTTCACAACGAGCGCGGCGAGGTGGCGCTGTGCATCCCCGATCAGCCGGTGCCGCTCGGAGCCAAGCTGCTCTAAGATACCGCGCCCCCACAACGGATCGCATCACGCTCATGTCGGTCGAGACTGAAATCCAGGCCACGCCAGCCCTGGCGGCCGAATGGCCGACCCTGCGGCTCAAGCGCGGCGAGGATCGCCGGCTTCGGGCCGGGCACCTGTGGGTGTTCTCCAATGAGGTCGACACGGACGCGACCCCGCTCACGGCACTGCCGATCGGCGCGATGGTGCGCGTGGTATCCGATCGCGATCAGTTTCTCGGCTTTGCCTACGTCAATCCGCACGCGCTGATCTGCGCCCGAATCCTCAGCCGCAGTCCCGTGCACGCGCCAGACCGCTCGCTGCTCGTGCATCGCCTCAAGCTCGCGCTGGCGTTGCGCGAACGTCTCTATAGCGCGCCGTTTTACCGCTGGGTGTTCGGCGAGTCGGACGGGCTGCCGGGCCTGGTGCTCGATCGATACGGCGACATCATCGTCGGTCAGATCGCCACCGCGGGCATGGAGGCGCTGCGCAGCGACATCGAGGCGGCGGTCGTAAGCGTGCTTGGCATCCGCGCGCTGGTGTGGAAGAACGACGGCGGCTCGCGCGAGCTCGAGCAGCTGCCGCGCCAGATCCTAACGCCGATCGGCAAGGCACCCGATGAGCTGCAGGTGCTCGAGGCGGGATTGAACTTCACCGTGCCACTGGTCAGCGCCCAGAAGACGGGCTGGTTCTACGATCAGCGCAGCAACCGCGAGCAGTGGCGCGCCATGATCTCGCCCGGTGCGCGTGTACTGGATGTGTGCAGCTATGCGGGCGCCTGGGCGATCGGGGCGCTGACGCGCGGCGCCTCGAGCGCCTTATGCGTCGATGCCTCGGAGCCGGCGCTTGCGGTGGCCGCGCGCAATGCGACCGCCAATGGCGTGACGCTCTCGACGCGCCGCGGCGATGCGTTCGAAGTGCTCGATGAGCTGATGCGCGCCGGCGAGCGCTTCGACGCCATCGTTCTGGATCCGCCCGCATTCATCAAGCGCAAAAAAGACATCCCGCGCGGCCAGGCCGCCTATCGCAAGCTCAATCAGATCGCGATGCGGCTGCTCGAGCGCGATGCGCTGCTGGTGAGCTGCTCCTGCTCCTATCACCTGGGCGCCGATGAGCTCATCAATCTCATCCAGTCCGCCGCCCGCCACAGCGGCCGCTTCGTCCAGATTCTCTACAGCGGCGGCCAGAGCGCGGATCATCCGATTCATCCGGCCATCCCCGAAACACGTTATCTGAAGGCTTTTTTCTGCCGCGCCACGCGCGAGTGAGCGGCCGACGGTAGAATCAGCGCATGTTTCGCTATCCTCACATCGACCCGATTGCCTTCAGCTTGGGTCCGCTCCACGTTCACTGGTACGGGATCATGTACCTGGTCGGATTCGCGGCCGGCTGGTGGCTGGCGCGCAGCCGCGCGGCCCAGCCAAATTCGACCTGGAAGCCCGCGGATGTGGATGACTTCGTGTTCTACGCCATGCTCGGCGTCATCATCGGCGGCCGCATCGGTTACGTGCTGTTCTACGGACTGCCGATGTGGCGCGGCGACTGGCTCTATCCCCTCAAGATCTGGGAAGGCGGCATGTCCTTCCACGGCGGACTGCTCGGCGTTCTGACCGCCGCCACGCTGTTCGCGCGCCAGCGTGGCCGGCGCATCGGCGATGTGTTCGATTTTGCCGCGCCGCTGCCCGGCATCGGCATCTGCGCGGTACGCATCGGCAACTTCATCAACAGCGAGCTATGGGGGCGGCCGACCGATGTGCCCTGGGCGGTGCTGGTAAAGGATCCAAACGGCGGCCCTGACGTCGCGCGCCATCCTTCGCAGCTCTACGAGGCGACACTCGAGGGCCTGGTGCTGTTCCTGATCCTGTGGTTCTTTACGCGCAAGCCGCGTCCGCGCTATGCGCCGTCGGGGCTGTTTCTGATCTGTTACTCGGTGGCGCGCATCGCGGTGGAATTCGTGCGCGAACCGGATGTCCAGCTCGGCTACCTCGCCGGCGGCTGGTTCACCATGGGGATGCTGTTGTCCCTGCCGATGCTGGCCTTTGGTATCGCGTTGATGCTGGTCGCCTACCGGCAGCAGGCGCCCTCGGGCAATTTCGCGCCGGCGGCGTGAGCGAGCGGACCCGATCGATGGATCAGGCCTACCTGGCGCTGCTGCAGGACATCCTCGAACACGGCAGCCGTCGCGCCGATCGCACCGGCACCGGTACGCTGTCGGTATTCGGTCGCATGCTGCGTCACGACCTGACGACGGGATTTCCGCTGCTGACCACCAAGCGGCTGCACATCAAATCGATTCTCTACGAGCTGCTGTGGTTTCTGCGCGGTGACACCAACATCCGATATCTCACCGAGCACGGCGTCTCGATCTGGGACGAGTGGGCGACCCCTGAGGGCGAGCTGGGTCCGGTCTACGGTGCGCAATGGCGCAAATGGCAGGGTCCTTCGGGCGAGGTCTACGACCAGGTGACGGCGCTGCTGCAAGGGCTGCGGGCACGGCCGAGCAGCCGCCGGCACATCATCAACGCCTGGAACGTCGCCTTCCTGCCGGATGAAACGCGGCCGCCGCAGGACAATGCCGCGGCCGGCAGAATGGCGCTGCCGCCGTGCCACGTCATGTATCAGTTCTACGTCGAAAGCGGCCGCCTGAGCTGCATGATGACCCAGCGCAGTTGCGATGTGATGCTGGGATTGCCCTACAACGCGGCCAGCACCGCCTTCCTGACCTGCATGATCGCGCAGCAATGCGATCTCGAACCCGGCGAGGTGGTCTATTCGCTGGGCGACACCCACCTGTACTCGAATCATCTCGAGCAGGCGCGCCTGCAGCTCACTCGCGAGCCGCGCACGCCACCCAGGCTTCTCCTGACGCGCCGTCCGGCGTCGATTTTCGACTACCAGTACGAGGATTTCGAGCTCACGGGCTACGAGCCGCATCCGCACATTGCGGCAGCCATCTCGAAATAGGCAGCCCACTGCACCCCGGCCTGTCGGTACAATCTACATCCGCAGCAAAGACCCTGACCATGAGCCGCAAACAGAAGAAACAGAACCGACCAGCACCCGCTCGCACGCGCAAGAGCACGAGCAAAAGCAAAGGCAAGAGCAAGCGCTCGAGTAAGAGCAAGGGCGCCCCGCCGCGCGTGAGCCGCATCGAGGCGCGCCCCGACATGATTCGCGTGCGCCGTTCCAGGCTGCACGGCCGGGGCGTGTTTGCGCTGCGCCGGATACGCAAGGGCACGCGGGTCGTCGAGTACCTGGGCGACCGCGTATCGCATGATGAAGCGGATAACCGCTATAGCCACAAGCCGGTCGAAGACAACCACACGTTCCTGTTCATCGTCAATCGATCGACGGTCATCGACGGCGGTGCCAACGGCAACGATGCGCGTTACATCAATCATTCCTGCGATCCGAACTGCGAGTCGCTGATCGAGGATCGCCGCGTCTTCATCGAGGCGATCCGCACCGTTCAGCCGGGTGATGAACTGACCTACGACTACCAGATCGGCCGCGACAAGGAGGACCCGGCCAACGTCGATGAGATATACGCCTGCCGCTGCGGCGCCAAAGACTGTCGCGGCTCGATGCTCTGGCCGCCGAAGCGCAAGTCCCGCCCCAGGGTAAAGTGAAAGCGAAACAGCTATCCCGCGCGGCCGTGATCGGCGCCATGGGCGTCGTCTACGGCGACATCGGCACCAGCCCGCTGTACGCGCTCGAGGCTTCGGTCAATGCCGCCGGTGCGCCATTTGACCGCCTCGTCATACTCGGGGTGCTGTCGCTGATTTTCTGGTCGCTGCTGGTCGTCGTTACGCTCAAATACGTGGTGCTGATCATGAGCGCCGACAACGATGGGGAGGGTGGCATCCTGTCGCTGTTCGCGCTGGTGGAGCGCACGTTGACGGCCGGAACGCGCTGGCAGCAGACCATCGTGGTGCTGGCTGCGCTCGGCGCGGCGCTGTTCTACTGCGATGCGCTGATCACGCCCGCGATATCGGTGCTGAGCGCGGTAGAGGGCCTGGAAAATCTCAATTCCGACATGGCCAGCGCGGTGGTGCCCATCACCCTTTTGATCATCGTGGCGCTATTCGCCATCCAGTACCGCGGCACTGAACGGGTCGGGCGCCTGTTCGGTCCCATCATGGTGCTGTGGTTCATCGTGCTGGCCGTCACCGGCACGCGTGCCCTGCTGCGCAATCCGTCGGTGCTGGTCGCATTGAGTCCCAGTTACGGCATCTGGCTGCTGCTGCAGCGCCCGGGCGTGGCACTGGCCATCCTGGGCGGCGTGTTCCTCGCCATGACGGGCGGCGAGGCGCTCTACGCGGACATGGGCCACTTCGGCAAGAAGCCGGTTCGCATCGCCTGGTTCGCGGTGGTGTGGCCGTCGCTGGTGATCAACTACTTTGGGCAGGGCGCGATGATTCTCCAACGGCCGGAGACGGCGCATCTGCCGCTCTACCAGCTGGTGCCGGTTTCCATGCTGCCGATGATGGTGCTGCTGGCCACCGTGGCGACCGTGATCGCCTCGCAAGCCACGATCACGGGTGCATTCTCCGTCACCCGCCAATGTATCCAGCTCGATCTGCTGCCAAGGCTTCGTATCCGGCAGACCTCGGCAACCGAGCACAGCCAGATCTACGTTCCGGCAGTCAACTGGACCGTGCTGCTGGCCGTCTGCCTGTTCGTACTGGGCTTCCGTTCCTCGGACGCACTCGGTGCGGCCTACGGCGCCGCGGTCGCCGGCACAATGTTCATCACCACGCTGCTGGGCGCTCAGCTTGCGCTCACCCAGTGGCGCTGGCCGCGCTATCGGGTCGCGATGGTGTTCGGCCCGCTGATGTTCGTCGACCTCGTCTACCTGACCGGTAACCTCACGAAATTTGCGCAGGGCGCCTGGGTGCCACTGACACTGGCGAGCCTGCTGTTCTGCGTCTTCATGATCTGGCGCAGCGGGCGGCGGCTCATGCGGCGCGCGCTGCGCGCGGTGGCGGTGCCCTTGTCGCAACTGTCGAAATTGCTGAAGGACGTGCCGCGCGTGCCGGGCACCGCCGTGTTCCTGGCCAGCGATCCGGACTACATCCCGACCGCGCTGTTGCGCAACCTCGAGCACAATCACGTGGCGCATCAGCGCATCGTATTCCTGAACGTCGAGATCACGCGCTCGCCGCGCCAGGATCCCGCCGATCGCGTGCGCATCGCGATGCTGATGCCGGAGATCTACACCATCACCGCGCGCTTCGGTTTCATGGAAACTCCGGACGTCAGCGAGGCGCTCAAGCAGTGCCGGGTGCGCGGCCTGAAACTATTCGGGCAGGACAGCTCGTTCTTTCTCGGCTGGCACCTGGTGGCGCCGAGGCCGCGCGGCGGCTATGAGGGGTTGCGGCGACGATTGTTTGCGTGGATGCAGCGAAGCAATACCCAGGCCGTGGAATTTTTCCGCATGCCCGAACGTCGCGTGATCGTGCTCGCGACGCAGGTCGAACTCTGAGACGCGCGTGCCTGCTTCCATCGTGCTGGTGGTGGCGGTCGCCGACGATGGCGTCATTGGCCGCGGCGGCACACTGCCCTGGCACCTGCCCGATGATCTGAAACTCTTCAAGGCCGTGACCATGGGCAAGCCGCTGCTGATGGGACGGCGCACCTTCGAATCGATCGGCCGGCCGCTGCCCGGGCGCCGCAATCTGGTACTCACCCGTAGCGCAGGCACCTTCCCCGCAGGGGTAGAAACCGTTACCAGCGTCGATGCGGCGCTGGCGCTTTTGCCTGAGGCAGCCGAGCTGTGCGTGATCGGCGGCGCGACGCTGTTTGCGCAGACACTGCCGATCGCCCGGCGTCTCTACCTCACCGAGGTGCATGGCCAAATTGCAGGTGATGTGCACTTCCCGCCCTGGAATCGCGCCGACTGGCGCGAAACCGAGCGGCGCGAACATCCGGCCGACGAACGCCATCTCTACGCGATGAGCTTCGTGACGCTCGAGCGCTGCTAGCCACCACAGCTACCGCAACTAGCGCAGCGCGCGATACTCGATCAGCGGCGCGACGTCGGGCGGCCCGCCGTAGAGGTCCCTGAACAACACTTGCGGCTCCTCGGTGCGGCCGCGCGAAAGCACCTTGGCGCGCAGCACCTCGCCGTTGGCGCGCGTCAGGCCGCCATGCGCATGGATCCAGGCACCGGTATCGCGCGCCAGCACCTCGCTCCAGAGATAGGAGTAGTAGCGCGCTGCGTAGTCGTTGGAAAAGATGTGCAGAAAGTACGGGAAGTGGTAGCGGGGAGGGATTGGCGGGTAGTCGAGTCCGCGAGCCTTCAGCGTGGCGGTTTCGAATGCCAGCAGCTGATCCGGTCCGGGCAAGCGGTCCACGGGGACCTGGTGCAACGCCAGGTCGGTCAGCGCGGCCTCGACATATTCCAGCGCCCGGAAGCCCTCATCGAAACTTTGGGAGGCAATCACCTGCTCGAGCAGTGCAGGTGGCAACGGCTCACCGGTCTGGTAGTGCCGCGCAAAATGCGCCACCACGGCCGGTTCCCGCGCCCACATTTCGTTGAACTGCGACGGATACTCCACGAAGTCGTCGGGCACGTTGGTACCTGACAGGTAGGGATACCGTACGTCGGAGAGCATGCCATGCAGCGCATGGCCGAATTCGTGGAATAGCGCAGTCACATCGTCGAACGACAGCAGTGTCGGGGCCCCCGGCTCGGGCTTGGGGAAGTTCAGGTGATTGGCGACCACGGCCTTCTGGCCGAGCAGCTTTGACTGATTGACGAAGTTATCCATCCACGCGCCGCCCTGCTTGCTGTCGCGCGCGTAGTAGTCGCCCAGGAACAGCGCCAGCGGCGAGCCGTCCGCGTCGGTGACCTCGAATACGCGCACGTCGGCCTCGTACACCGGCAGGTCGTGTCGTTCCTTGAAATTGAGACCGTAAAGTTCGTGCGCGGCATAGAACACGCCGTCCTCGATCACCCGGTTGAGCTCGAAGAAGGGCTTGATCCGGGCATCGTCGAAATCATGGCGCTGGCGGCGCAGTTGCTCCGCGTAGTACTGCCAGTCCCAGGGTTGGAGCGCAAAATGCGCGCCTTGCCCGGCATCCGCCTCCGAGTCGATCAGCCGCTGCAGCTCGACCGCGTCGCGGTGCGCGGCCCGCAGCGCCGCATCGCCGATCTGTTGCAGCAATTTTTCGGCCGCTGCCGGATCCTGCGCTGCCTCGTCCTCGAGCGCGTATGCCGCGTAGGAGGTGTAGCCGAGCAGATGCGCACGATCGGCGCGCGCGCGCACCAGGCGTGTGATGATGACCGTATTGTCGTACTTGCCGCTGCGCGCGCGGTCGATGGAGGCGCGGTAGATGCGCTCCCGCAGCGCGCGGTTCTTCAATTGCGCCAGCCATGGCTGCGTGGTCGTGTTCTGCAAGGCGATCAGCCAATGCCCGGCGCGTCCGTGCTGGGTCGCAGCCGCGGCGGCGCTGCTGATCTGATCGGCCGAGAGCCCATCGAGCTGCGCCAGCTCATCGACCACGACCGCGCCGCTGCTGCCTGCCTTCAGCACGTTCTGCCGAAACCGGGTAGTAAGCTGGGCTATCTGCTGGTTGATGCGTCGCAGCTTGCGCTGGTCGGCCGCGCCGAGACGCGCACCGGCGCGCACGAAATCGATGTGATAGCGCTCGAGCAGCTGGCGCGACTCGGGGTCCAGCTGCAGCCGCTCGCGTTGGGCATACAGCGTATCGATACGGGCGAACAGCGCCGCGTTGAGGAAAATCTCATCCTCGTGCGCTGCGAGCTTCGGAGTGATATCGGTTTCCAGCTGCAGCAGGGCATCGTCGCTATTGGCCGCGATCAGATTGGAGAAAGCCAGGTTCACGCGATTGAGTAATTCGCCGCTGCGTTCCATCGCGACGACGGTGTTATCGAAGCTCGCTGGCTCGGGATTGCGGGCGATCGCCGCGATCTCTTCCAGCTGCGCCGCCATGCCGGCCCTGAACGCGGGCGCGTAATCCTGGTCCCGGATCCGATCGAATGGCGGCAGCTCGAACGGCAATTCGCTGGGCTTCGCAAATGGATTGCCGGGCGGCAGCTCGGCAGCCGTGGCCGTGGCTGTCAGTGCCGCCAACATCAGCATCGGCAGACGGTGCGATCGCTCAATCGGCATAGGCAGTCCCTTCCAGTTATCTTGGTTCCGCGGCCCCATTCGAAGGTTGCTGACGGCGGGTGCGAGTCGCGGCGAGAATCTCGCGCACGGGTTCGCCGATCAATTCATAGATCGCCTGACACGACCTGAATAGCGTCCCGGCGGTCGGGACATAGTCCCCCACGCCGCGCGGATTCGGGCCCAGGATGTCCATCGGCGCGGGCAGCACCGTGAGGCCGGCGGCCGTGAATTCGCCTACCGAACGCCGCATGTGGGTCGCCAGGGTTATCAAAACGACGCGCTCGATGCCGTCGGCCTGGAGCAGCGCGGCGGTGTTGTGCGCGTTTTGAAACGTGTCATACGCATCGCGGTCGATCCAGCGCGGCTGGATATCGAAATTTGTGCGCAGCGTCGATTGCATGGCACCGGTCTCGGTGTAGGCGCCGGTGATCAGGATAGGCAGACCCGTGCGCCGCGAGACGTAGGCGCCATAGGCGAGCTTATCCATGAGTTCCATACTGGCTGATGGAGCGCCGCCGTATTCGGGCGACACGGCGCGATTCACGCCACCGCCGAGTATCGCGATGGCCTGCGCACCGTCGAGGCGGGACAGATCGAGCGGCGGATAGGACTCCGCCAGCGAGACGACCTGGTTAGAGATCAGCGGCGTGGACAGCAGCCAGAGGGAACCGAGCGCGAGGGCGATCAGAATGCGCCCCAGGCGCGGGCGCTGTCGCAGCAGCAGCAGTCCCGCGACGCCCAGCAATACCAGGCTGGCGGGTGGCAGCATCAGCTGCCGCAGCACGGTCTTGAGATGAAGCAGCAGCATCGACGCTGAGCGGCGCTAAGCGATGCCCTTGAGTACGTCGGCCACGGTGGTGAACAACTGATCGATCTGCGCCGGCTCGACGATCAACGGCGGTGAGAACGCCAGGATATCGGCGGTGTAGCGCACCAGCACGCCGCGCTCCAGGCATCGCAGGAAGACTTCATAGCCGCGGCTGCCGGGCCGTCCCTCGCGCGATTCGAGCTCGATGCCGGCCACCAGGCCGAGATTGCGGATGTCGCGCACATGCGGTGCGCCGCGCAATGCATGCGCGGCCTGCTCGAACTGACCCGACAGCGAACGGGCGCGCTCGAACAGTCCATCGCGCTGGTAGATATCGAGTGCGGCTACGGTGGCGGCCGCTGCCAGCGGGTGTGCCGAGTAGGTATAGCCGTGAAACAGCTCGATGCTGTCCGGATTGGCGGCGTTGACCACGGTGTCGTAGATCGGGCGGTTGACCGCGACGGCGCCGAGCGGCACCGAAGCATTGTTGATGCCCTTGGCGAGCGTGATGATGTCGGGCTTGACGCCGAAGTATTCGGCGGCCGTGGCGGCGCCGAGACGGCCGAAGCCGGTAATGACTTCATCGAATATGAGCAGCAGGCCATGCCGGCTGCAGATGGCGCGCAGGCGTTCCAGGTAGCCCTGCGGCGGAACCAGCACGCCGGTCGAGCCGGCCAGAGGCTCGACGATGACCCCGGCGATCGTGGAAGCATCGTGCAACGCGACGATGCGTTCCAGTTCGTCGGCCAGGTGCGCGCCCCACTGCGGTTGTCCACGGGAGAACGCGCTCTCGGCGATGTTGAGCGTGTGCGGCAGATGATCGACGCCCGGCATGAGATTCGCGCTGAATGGCTTGCGGTTGGCGGCGATGCCGCCGACCGAAATGCCGCCGAAGCCCACGCCGTGGTAGCCGCGTTCCCGGCCGATGAATCGGTGCCGCTGGCCTTCGCCACGGGCACGGTGATAGGCCAGCGCGATCTTGAGCGCGGTATCGGCGGACTCGGAGCCTGAATTGGTGAAAAAGATGCGGTCCAGGCCCGGCGGCATGATGCGGGCCACGCGACTGGCCGCTTCGAAGGCCATCGGATGGCCCATCTGAAAGCCCGGGGCGTAGTCGAGCTCGCGGGCCTGGCGCGCGATCGCGTCCGCAATCTCGGTTCGGCAATGACCCGCATTGACGCACCAGAGGCCCGAGGTGCCGTCCAGCACGCGCCGCCCGTCGTGAGTGGTGTAGTACATGCCGCTGGCGCCGACCAGGAACCGCGGCGCGGCCTTGAATTGCCGGTTTGCCGTGAACGGCATCCAGAGTGCATCGGTATCGGGCAGGGGCTTGGCTTGTGCGTTCATGAGAGCTCCAATCCGGCAAAGGCTCGGCGTGCCGGCCGCGTTAGTCTACAGCCCCGCCTGCTCCAGCAGCGCTTCGGCGCCTTCGAGTTGGGCACGCGAGAGCAGTGCATCGAGGACGCGCTGCTGCGCGATGCCGCGACGCTGCGCTTCCGAGTAGGCGATCTCGGGGTGGAACATCACCATTGAATAGCGCGGGATGAATCGGCCCGGGAAGGTGCGCTCGAGCGTGGCAGAGAGCGCCTGGCGCCGCAGGAACTCCGGTGAGCGCACGGTATCGCGCATCTCCTGGTAGTTCTCCAGCGCCATGGTCGCGATGGCATCCGTGTCGGCGCGCCGTTCGCGCTCGAATTGCTGCAGCAGCGCCTGCCTCACCAGCAGGTCATCCGCGCCTGGATCGCAGAGCAGCCGGTCGAGCAGCCGGCAATCCTCGAAGCCGCAATTGAGGCCCTGGCCGTGGAAGGGCACGATGGCGTGAGCCGCATCGCCGATCAGCAGCAGGCGGCCATCCACCTGCCAGCGCTGGCAATACAGCGTGCCGAGCCGGCCCTGCGGATGCGCCGCGAATTGCGTGGCGAGGTCCGGGATCGCCCGCGCCGCATCGGGGAACTGCGCAGCGAAGAAGCGCGTCACGGCGGTATCGCTTCGCAGACGCCCGAATCCCGGATCACCATCGCGCGACAGGAACAGCGTCGCCGTAAAGGTGCCGTCGGTATTGGGCAGCGCGATCAGCATGTAGCCGCCTCGCGGCCAGATGTGCAGTGCCCGCGGTTCGAACGCGTACTGTCCCGCCGAGCCGTCGCGGGGCGGAATAATGAGTTCCTTGTAGTCATGATCGAGCGGCTGTTCATGCACACGCACCAGGTCGCGCGTTACCAGGGCCGCACGCACGGCCGAGCCGGCGCCGTCGGCGCCGAGCAGCACCTCGAAGCTCTCGTTGTAGTCGCGTCCGCCGCGCTCATCGCGCAGCGCCACGGTGCCCGCGGCGATATCGACGTCCAGGCAGCGCGTGCCGAATCGCAGCTCGATGCCTGGGCACTCCGCTGCGGCCTCGATCAGGATGCGGTTGAGCCGTTCCCGGCTCAGCGCGTAGATGACCTCGTGATCGTTCTGGCCATAGCGCAGGAACGCAGTCTCGCCCGATCCATCGTGCACCATGCGTCCTGGCATGGGCATCAGCGCCGGCTTCACCCGGCCGGCCAGTCCCGCATGCTCGAGCGCGAGCATGCCGCGCGCGGCCATCGCCAGGTTGATGGAGCGGCCGCGTTCCGGCACCGCGGTGCGCGGATCGGCTCGACGCTCGATGAGCCTCACCGAGCGGCCGCGATTGGCGAGCATCAACGCCATGAGGGTGCCGACCGGCCCGGCGCCGATCACCGTGTAGCGGGGCATGGTTCCTTCAGGATGGCGGCGAGGCGGTGCGCGGCCTGCCACACCTCCTCGAAGCCGTTGTAGAGCGGCACGGGAGAGAGGCGAATGACGTCGGGCTCGCGCCAGTCGCATACCACGCCGCCGCGGCGGAGCGCATCGAATACGCGCCAGCCGCGCGTTGCGTCTGCGGCGCCGGCTCGCAGGCGCACCGACAGCTGACACCCACGCGCCGCAGGCGCGGCAGGGGTGATCACGGCCAACTCCTCCTGCGCCAGCTGCAGCAGCAGGCTCTCGAGGTACCCGGTCAGTGCCAGCGACTTGAGGCGCAGTGCCGGCATGCCCGCCTCGAGAAAGATCGGCAGCGAGGCACGCAACGTCGCGGCGGAGAAGATCGGTGGATTGCTGACGGCCCAGGCCGCCGCGCCGGCTGCCGCGTTGAATTCGGGGCGCATCTCGAATCGGGTCAGCGCGTCGTGACCCCACCAGCCGGTCAGCCGCGGCAAATCCTCGCGCGCCAGGTGGCGCGCGTGCACGAAGGCGCCGCCGATCGCGCCGGGTCCGCCGTTGAGGTATTTGTAACTGCACCAGGCTGCAAAATCCGCGTCCTCGTCATGCAGCCGCAACGGCACATTGCCAATCGAGTGCGCCAGATCGAATCCGGCCACCGCACCGGCCGCGTGCGCCGCACGGCCGATGCGGGCCAGATCGAAGCACTGCCCGGTGCGGTACTGCACCCCGGGCCAGAGCACCAGCGCCAGGCGTCCGTTGAGGTCCGCGATCTGCCGCTCGATGTCCTCGATGCGCAGGCAATCTTCGCCCGCGCGAGGGCAGAGTTCGATGAGCTCGCGAACGGGATCCAGTCCGTGCCAGGCTATTTGCGAGGCGACGATGTGGCGGTCGGAGGAGAACGCGCCGGCCTCGATCAGTACCGCGCCGCGGTCGGCACGGGGTCGATAGAAGCTCGCCAGCAGCATATGCAGATTGATGCTTAGGGAATTCATCGCCACGACTTCGTCAGGCCGGGCGCCGCAGAGCTGCGCCAGCGGCGACTGGAACTGATCGGCATAGCCGATCCAGGGCGATCGGGCCTCGTCGTGACCGAGCACCGCCAGCCGCTCCCAGTCCGCGACCTCCGCATCGATGCATTCGCGGGCGCCGAGTGGCGCCAGACCCAGCGAATGGCCGCACAGGTACAACAGCGGCTGCCCGTCAACGCCGCGAGGACGTGCGAAGCGCGCCTGCAGTGCGCGCAGCGGATCGCGCGCGTCCTCGGAGCGGGCCCAGGATTGGTCAGTCATACCGGCTAGGCCGCCCGGATCGGATATAGCATTGGCCTCGAAGGCACCGCATCGCCGGCGATCGCGGGTGTCTGCAGGCTGAGCAGATACCAGCCATCGGCGACCGCGGCGCCGATGTAGGCGAGCTCGGTGATGGTGCAGCCCGGCCGCAGCGCCTCGGACAATTGCGTGCTGCCGGGCGGAAGGCCGAAAAACAGCCGATGTGCCGTCAATACGCCGCCATCGCTGCCGCGGTCGACAGAGGGCACATCCAGCACCAGGTGTTCGATGCCCCGTTCGACCAGGAAGGCGGCGGCCTCGGCCGACAGGAAAGGCGCGGCAGCACGGTAATCCTCGGTGAACTTCTGCGGCTCGTTGGGTTGTGTGCGGATCACCGCCGCGCGCGCGTTCACCCTCGGCGCCAGCGATGCCAGCGGCGCGGGCCAGGCTTCCTCGAGCCGCGCCCGCGTTATCAGCAGATCCACATCGGCCGGCCGCGGCTCGCTGCTTTCGCGACTGTCGGCGGCGAGTTCGGGTTCCACCGTCAGCAGTGCCGCCAGCAGCAGCCGCTGCGGCACCAGGCTGTGAACATCGACGCGCTCGACGGTCAGATGGCCGACGCTCTCGGTATGAGTGCCGTTGGCGTGCGGCGTCAACGTGACGGTACTGCAGTTGCAGCTGGCTCCGCGCACCACGCGGCCGGTGAAGTCGCCGACTTCCAGCGGCACGCTGCTGGCTGCCGGCGCACCGAAGCAGCGCAGTTGCGGACCCTGAAAATCGAGCACGCGCGCACAGCTTGCGCCCGCGGCCAGATCGGCCAGCAACGCTATTCCGTCGATGTCCAGGCGCGCCCATTGCGCGCGTTCATTGCGAGCCATGGTCGGCGCCCGCCATCGCCGGCGGCTCCATGACGGCACCGCAGTGCCTGCAGGTGCGCAAGGACTGGCTGCCGAAAAAGCGCTTGAACACCGGCGGAAACTGCGTCTCGATATTGGTCAGCGCGAAGAACTCTTCGTACAGCAGGTGCTGGCAGCGCTCGCAGTACCATTGCAGGCCATCGAGTTCCCCAGGCCGCCGTCGCCGCTCGACCACCAGGCCGACCGAACCAGCTGCCCGCTGCGGCGAATGCGGTACGCCCGCCGGCAGCAGCAGGATGTCTCCCGCGCGGATGGGAAGATCCAAGATGGCCCCATCCTGCACCACGCGCAGCACCATCTCGCCCTCGATCTGGTGGAAGAATTCCTCGGCCGGATCGACGTGGAAATCCTTGCGGCTGTTAGGACCCCCGACTGCCATGACGATGAATTCGCTGTCCTCGTAGATGACCTTGTTGCCCACAGGAGGCCGCAGCAAATGACGGTTGCTGTCGATCCACTTCCTTAGCTCGATGGGATGAAGGGGGCGCATGGCGATCAACTTGGCGTATGGTAAGCATATTGCCGCGGGGTGGCGACTCTCGGACTCTTGGGGATATGTCGAATCGCGAAAGCACGAACGCAGCGCCGTCCGCTTCGACGCCGATACGGGCCGGAATCGTCATCGCACTGTGCGTGGCGCTGACCGCCTGCGGCATCCACTGGCCGTGGCGTCACCGCAAGCCCAATCCACCGCCCCCGGTGCAGGAGCTCGCCATCGCTCCGGCGGCGGGCAGCGCGCCGGCGCCGATTCTTCAGTTCTGGGACCGCAATACGCTGCAGCTCGATCTGACCAGCGTGAGCGGCGAGGGCGGCGCCACGCTGCGCCTGTTGCCGGGCCACACCTGGCCGATTCGGCTCGAATTCAAAGTGCAGCCCGGCCGCTTTGCGCTGCTGGAAGTCACCGGCGAGCAGCGCGTCGTGTTCGAAGTGCCCGCGCAGGGCGCGCCGGTGGTGTTCAGGCTGGCACCGGGCGCGTACGTGCGCGCAACCGCGCAGATCACTGTTCGATGGAGCGCGGCTGAAGGCTCGGCACACTGACGGGTTTCGCGCGCGGCTCATCAAGGTTCAGTGCCGTGAGTGAACCGCCCCACACGCAGCCGGTATCCAGGCCGACCACGCCATCGGCATTGTAGTAACCGAGCGCCGACCAATGGCCGAACACGATGCGCGTGCCGGCGGCGGCGCGGCGCGGCGCTCTGAACCAGGGAATCCATGGCGGCGGCGCCGATTCGGCCTTGCCCTTCTGCCGGAAATCGATACGGCCGTCGGCCGTGCAGAATCGCAGCCGCGTGAAGACATTGACCGCAAAGCGCAGACGGTCGGTACCCTTCAGCGAGGGCTGCCAGCGGTCAGGCTCATCGCCATACATGGCAGCGAGCAGTGCCGCAGGCTCCGAGCGCAACGCCTGCTGTACTTCAGCGGCCAGGGCAAGCGCGTCATCGACGCTCCACTGCGGCACCACGCCCGCATGCACCAGCAGGTCGTCCGTATCGGCCGCGTAATGCGCCAGCGGCAGCTGCGTCAGCCATTCGAGCAGCGCGTCGCGGTCCGGGGCTTCGAGTATGGATTTCAGCGTATCGCTCTTGCGCAGCTTCGCTTTCACCAATGCGACGGCCAGCAGGTGCAGATCGTGATTGCCGAGCACGCAGAGCGCGTTGCCGGCCAGGCTGCGCACCAGGCGCAGCACTTTCAGCGAGTCAGGACCGCGGTTGACCAGATCGCCGACGAACCAGAGTTGATCGCGGTCGCTCTTGAAGCCGATGCGCGCGATCAGCGCGATGAGTTCCTCAGCACAGCCCTGGATGTCGCCTATGGCCCAGCGCACTAGTGCAGCATGCCCGGCATGGCCAGCCGGAATGCCGGGATGTTGGCATCAAAGGTGGCGCCATCATCGGCGACCATCTGGTAGCTGCCCTGCATGGCGCCCACCGGCGTTTCGAGCACCGCGCCGCTGGAGTAGCGAAAGCCCTGTCCGGGCTTGAGATAGGGCTGCTCGCCGACCACGCCATCGCCGCGCACTTCCTGCACACGTCCGTTGGCGTCCGTGATGACCCAGTGGCGAGTCAGCAGTTTGGCGGGCACATCGCCTTCGTTGCGGATCGTGATCGTGTAGGAAAACACATAGCGGCGCTCGCGCGGCTCGGATTGATCTTCGAGGTAGGAGCTTTCCACTTCGACGCTGATCTTGTGCCGGATGGTCTCCACGATCAGCGCGTGCGCACGGCCAGCACATCGCAGGTCGCGCCGTGCAGTACCGAGTCTTCGGTGCGATTGATCAGGATCGAGAGCCCATGACGCTCGCGCGCGCCGAGCACGATCAGATCGCAGTTGTGCTCGCGCGCGTGGCGCAGGATTTCGCCCTTGGCGCTGCCGGCCTCGACGCTGCCCGAGCCGGCTGGCAGCCCGAGCTCCTGCGCCAGGGTTGCGATCTGTGTGCGCGCACGCTCGATAATCTGATCGTCGATCTGCATGACCGGAATCAGTGAGTCGCTCATGGGTTCGATCGGCACGAATTCGACCACGTGCAGCAGCCAGACGCTGCCGCCGCTGGCGCGCGCGAGTTCGCAGGCCCGATCGACCACGGCGCGACTGCCATCGGTCAGGTCAACGGCGGCGAGAATGCGGCTGTAGGCTTTCATGGAGACTCCGCATCGAAGCTTAACGGATCGCCGGGTCGGCCGCCCGTACGGCGGCGGCGGCCTGCGCCAATGCGCCAAACTGGGGCGGCGACAGCGTCTCGGCGCGGACACCCGGGTCGATGCCAATCGCGGCCATTGCATCGCCCGACAGGTAGCTACGCAGCGAATTACGCAGGGTTTTACGGCGTTGGCCGAACGCCGCCGTGACTACCTCGGCATACAGAGGCTCAGCCGACCACGCGGGAGGGGTGTCGATGACATCGAGCCGCACGAACGCCGAATTGACGCGGGGCGGGGGCTGGAACGCGCCCGCACCGACATCGAACAGGCGCGTCGCCGTGGCGCGCGGCGCGAGCATCACGCCCAGACGCCCGTAGTCGCGGCTGCCCGGAGCCGCGACGATGCGGTCGACCACTTCCTTCTGCAGCATGAAATACATATCGCTGATGACATCGCCGGCCTCGAGCAGGCGGAACAGCAGCGGCGTCGAAATGTTGTAGGGCAGATTGCCGATCACGCGCAGCCGGTCGCCGCGGGTCGCCGCCAGCGCACGCCAGTCGAATTCGAGGGCATCGGCCCGATGCAGTTGCCAGCGCGGCTCGCTGCCGAAACGCCCCTGCAGCTCATCGGCGAGATCCCGATCGATCTCGATCGCATCCAGCGAGCCGGCGGTCGCAAGCAGCTGTGCCGTCAGCGCTCCGCGGCCCGGGCCGATCTCCACGACACTGTCGGCGGCCTTTGCGGCGATCGACTGGACGATGCGTGCAATGACGGCCGGATCGTGCAGGAAGTGCTGGCCGAATCGCTTGCGGGTGCGGATCACGCCCGCTGTGCCATGGCCGCGGCCAGTTCGATGGCGGCCAGCAGGCTGCCGGCATCGGCGCGTCCACTGCCGGCCAGATCCAGCGCCGTGCCGTGATCGACCGAGGTGCGCACGATGGGCAATCCCAGGGTAACGTTGACGGCCTCACCAAAGCCGGCGTGCTTGAGCACCGGCAGTCCCTGGTCGTGATACATGGCCAGCACGGCGTCGTAGCCTTTGAGATGGCGCGGCACGAACAGCGTGTCCGCTGGTATCGGGCCGTGCACATCCAGGCCCTGTGCGCGCGCCTGCGCGATGGCCGGATCGATGACGCGCAGTTCTTCATCGCCCAGATGCCCGCCTTCTCCGGCGTGAGGATTCAGGCCGCACACCGCAATGCGGGCGCGATCCAGGCCCCAGAACCGGCGCAGGTCGGCCGCCATGATGGTCAGCACCTGCAGCAGTCCGGCCGTGCTCAGGGCATCGCTGACGGCTCGCAGCGGCAGGTGGGTGGTGGCGAGCGCCACGCGCAGATCCCCTGCCACCAGCATCATGACCGGAAGCGCCGCGTGGGTGCGTGCGGCGATGTATTCCGTGTGACCCATGAAGGCGAAGCCCGCCTCGATGATGAGGCTCTTCTGCACCGGTGCGGTGATGCAGGCCCTGAAGCTGCCGGCGAGGCAGCCATCCACGGCGCGATCGATCAGCGCGAGCACGGCCGCGCCGTTGGCGCGATCGAGTTTTCCGGGGATGGCGGGGGCGGCCAGCGGCTGGTGCAGCACGCTGAGTGCACCGGCAGCGCATTGCGCTGCCTGGTCGCGCGACCAGTCCTCCAGCCGTACCTGCAAGCCGAGCAGTCGTGCACGCTGCTCGAGCATGGCGCGGTCGGCGAGGCAGACCAGGGGCCAGCTGCGCGCCCGCATGGCCACGGCCAGGCACAGATCGGGGCCGATGCCGGCGGGTTCTCCAGAGGTCAGTGCGAGCGGTGCTGTCCGCCTCAGAGGCGTAGCTCGACGTAGGATTCGTCGCGGATCTGCTGCAGCCACAATTCGGTCGCTTCTTCCACGCGGCTGTCGCGCAGCGCTTCGAAGGCGCGCTCACGCGCCGCGTCGGCGGTGTTGTCGAAGTCGCGATGGCCGAGCAGCTGCACGATGTGCCAGCCGTACTGGGTGCGAAACGGCTGGCTGATCTCGTCGGGTTTGAGTGACTCGGCAGTGGCCGCGAATTCGGGCACGAAGGCGTCGGCCTGCGTCCAGCCCAGATCGCCGCCGTTGATGGCCGAACTGGCATCCTGGGAGTTGGTCTTGGCCAGCACCGCGAAGTCTTCCTTGCCGCTTACGATCTGATCGCGCATGCGCGTGAGCTTCTGCCGCACCGTGGCGTCGTCCTCGATTTCAGTGGTCTTGAGCAGAATGTGCCGCAGGTGAACCTGCTGGATGATCTGAGCGCCGCCGGCGGCGCGCGTTTCATTGAGCTTGACGATGTGGAAGCCGCTGGGGGTCTGCATGATGTCGCTGACATCGCCTGGCTTCATGCGCGCGATGACGTCCGCCAGGAAAGTCGGCAGCTCCGTGCCTTTGCGCCAGCCAAGCGAGCCGCCATCGAGCGCCGTCTCGCTGGCGGAGTAAGTGATGGCGAGCTTGCCGAAGTCCTCGCCGCCGCGGGCGCGATCATCGACATCCTTGGCGCGGGCCGCGGCGGCCGCCAGCTGGGCCGGGGTGGAGTCCTGCGCCACCGCTATCAGGATGTGCGAGACGTTGTATTCATTGGTGGCCGAAGCGGTCTTCTTTTCGTGCTCGAGATACTGGTCCAGCTCGCGCGGCGTGATGGTGATGCGCTGGATGACATCGCGCGAGCGCAGAATCTGGCGCGCGATCTCGCGCTTCAGCTCGGTGCGGTACTCGGCGTAGTCGATTCCGTCCACGGCCAGTTTGGCGGGCAGCTGTTCGAGCGTAATGCCCTGGCGCTTGGCGATGTCGTCCATGGCGGCATTGACCTGCTCGTCCGACACCTTGATGCCGGCGCGATCAGCGTGCTGCGCCTGGATCTCTTCGAGCACCAGCCGGTCGAGCACCTGGGAGCGCATGACATCCGAGCTGGGCAGCGCCACGTTCTGGCTGCGCAGCCGCGTCGTGATCTCCCGCGTCTGCGACTGCAGTTCGCTGTCGAGCACCAGGCCGTCGTTGACCAGGGCGACCACGCGATCGAGCATCACGCCGTCGGTGGAGAGGTCCTTGTGCGGCCCGACGGGCGCATCCGGCGTGCCGGCTTCCTTGGTGGTCGAATCGGTGGTACTGGCGTCGGGCTTCGCGGGGGTCTTGCTGCGCGCAGCCTCGGCCGAACCGGCCGCGGCCAGCAAACTCATGGCAACGAGCGCCACGCAGGCGCTGAAGGTGACGCTACGCACAGGCATTAAATGTCCATTCGCCTCAGTAGGTTAAGTTCAAAACAGGGGCTGTCTGTTCGCGGAGCTGGAGTATCCCCGAATCGACTGCTCAAGGAAAGACGTGACCTGGCTTCCGACACTCGAGAGCCCCGTGAGTTCCAGCTGGAAAGAGACACCGCTGCTCTGGATGCCGGTGCGCGTGCTGATCGAGCGTTGCCACAGCGCGCGGATGCTCCAGCAGGCGCCCCGGTACTGGAAGCCGGCAAAGTCTTCGATCGAGCCGGGGTGCACCGCCGGCGTCGACGAGGGGTTGTCGAGAAAGGAATAGACCGCACGCGCGTAGGCATCCCAATGGCTCGCGATGGGCCAGGCCACCGAGCTGTCGATCTGCGCCAGCTGACCGGCGCGATAGCGGTAGCTTAGGTTGGCGACCTGCTGGTTGCTGGGATGGTATTGCAGCGTGATCTCATCCTGCGCCACGGCCGAGACGTTCGGGTTGGAGGCGATATCGAACTGCAGGTTCCAGTTGTGATAGGCCGTCAGGATTACCTCGGCGATCAGGCTCGAGGTGTTGACCGATTGCAGTGCCTGCCCGGGCAGCGTCACTCGTGCGGGCTCGAAGTACACCGCCTGTCCAATCGTGGCGCTCAAGTAGCGAGTGCCGCTGGCGCTATCGAAGGTCTGCGAGGTCAGACCGAGCGTGAGGCCGTTTTCATCGCCGACGCGATCGGTGCCGAGAAAGCGGTTCGGCCGGAACAGCTCGATCAGGTTCGGATCCGGGATGCCGGTATCGAACACCGGCAGATCGTTCTGGTTGCGATACGGGATGTAGACGTACATGGCCCGCGGCTCGAGCGTGACCGTGCGCGCGCCGTTGTCGCTCAGGCGTTCGAACTTCAGCCCGCTGTCGACGCTGAAGATGGGCAGGTTGCGCTGCGGAGAGGAGCTCTCGCCGATGCCGCTGCCGGTGACATTGTCGTCGTCGCGCAGTGCGTACTGCGTGAACTCCCAGCCCAGATTCGGCCGCAGGAAGTAGCCCGGGCCGGAGAAGTCCAGTCCGAAGTGCGGCATGACATCGAGCCGCCAGCCATCGACGTTGGCCATCGGGTCGAGCGGCGCATTGGAGAGATTGCAGGGATTGGGGACGTTGCAGGCGCCCACGGCCGGGCAGGGGATGCAATCGGCGCGCGTGAAATTCACCAGTTCGCTCTCGAAGCCGGTCGCTATCTGCGGCACATGCAGCGGCGACCACTGCGCCGCCGCCGCCAGCCGCGGCAGCTGGATGTAGGGGCGCTCATCCACCGGCAGTGTGTCGTCCAGAGTCTGGTAGCCGACCACCTCGGCGTGCAGGGTCCAGATGTCGTCGCGATGCGTGATGCCGATGCTGCGCGGCAGGAAGGGGGTGCTGGTGCTCTCGGTGCCCTGGGTGAAGTCCTCGAAATACTCATCGTCGCTGACATTCTCGACGGTCGTATCGATGCGCGTGTTCCAGCCCAGCTGGTAGCGGTCGATGAGCTTTAGGAAGCTGCGCTGATCGTCCGTCTGCCGGTCATGGGGCATAAAATTGGCATCGAGGGTGCCGCGCGTGGACTCGGTCAACAGCCGGTATTCGGCGCCCAGATCGATGCCGCGCGTCGAATAGATCGTCGGCGTGAAAGTCGCATCCTGGTTCGGCGCGATGTTCCAATACCACGGCACCCCGAGGAAGGCGCCGCTGAGGCTGGAGCTGCCGAAGTTGGGAAACAGTACGCCGCTCTGGCGCGAGCTGTTCAGCGGGAAAGAAATCCACGGCAGATAGAGGATCGGCACGCCCTCGAAGTCCACGGTGGCGCCGTGGCCGACGCCGCGCCCTGCGTTGGTGTCGAGGGTGAGATCGCGTGCATTGATGAGCCAATCGTTATGCTGTTTCGGGCAGCTGGTGTAGGTCACGCGCTTGAGCGTGATGACCTTCTGCGGCGTCATCGATATCTGGTCGGCCGTGCCGTGACCGGGCAGCTTCAGCAGCTGGAATGTGCCGTGACTGAAGTCAGCACTCTGATCGTTGTAATGCCCGGTGTCTCCCTGCAACAGTACGATGGGGTCGCGATAGCGCACGGCGCCGGTAGCCGTGAGGTTATTGTTGTCCCGGTCGTAGGTCAGCTGATCGGCCAGGATTTCGCGCTCGCCCATGTGCAGATCGACATCGCCGCTGAGTACCATGAGGCCGTCGGAGGTGAAGTCGAACTGATCGGCGCGATAGGTGATGTCGCCGCCGGGCCCGCGATGGCCGGCGCCGAACGGAAAGCCATTGCCCGGCGTTGCGGCAGCTGGCGCGGCAGGCCCGGGGGTGACCGGGTTGGCGGCGGCAAGCAGTGCCGGCGCCGTCTGCCACGGCTCGATGCACGGTGCGTCGGCGGCCCGCGTCGCGAGTGGTAGAGCGCAGCAAAGTGCCGCGCCCCACAGCGCGCGCAGATGCGGGGAAGAACTCATGTGCGTCTCATTATAATGACGGGCTGCAGCATAAGGTTTGTTCCTGATTCATGAGCAGCAGCGACCCGCGCCTCGATCAACTGCGGCATTGGCTCCTCGACGAACGGCACTGGCCGCTCGCGCGACTGGCGCCGGCCTCGGCCGATGCCAGTTTTCGTCGCTATTTCAGAGTCTGGAGCACCGATGGTTCCACGCGCGTGGTCATGGACGCGCCCCCGGATAAGGAAGACGTGGCGCCGTATCTGTCGGTTTCCGCACTGCTCGAACGCTGCGGCGTGCATGTGCCCAGGATCGATGCCAGCGATGCGCGCCAGGGATTCGTGCTGCTCGAAGACTTGGGTGTGGTTTCCTACCTCGCGCGCCTGCAGGATCGGGCCAACGCCGATGCACTCTACAGCGATGCGCTCTCGGCGTTGCTGCAGATTCAGCTGCGGGGACGCGAGCTGTGCGCGCAACTGCCGCGGTACGATCGCCCCGTGCTCGCGCGCGAGATGGCGCTCATGCCCGAGTGGTTCTGCGCGCGGCATCTGCGGCTGGAAATCGATGATCGCGAGCGCGCGCTGCTCGAAGCGACGTTCGACTTTCTGATCGAAGAGGCGTTGCTGCAGCCGACGGTGCTCGTGCACCGCGATTATCACTCGCGCAACCTGATGGTCCTCGAGCGGGACAATCCGGGGATCATCGATTTCCAGGACGCGCTGGCCGGGCCCTGCGGCTACGACCTGGTCTCGCTGCTCAAGGATTGCTACATCGACTGGCCGCGGCCGCGCGTCGAGGCCTGGGTGTCGGGCTACCGCCAGCAATGGATCGCCGGCGGCGGCGACGGCGGGCGCGATGCCGCCATGTTCCTGCGCTGGTTTGACCTGATCGGCCTGCAACGTCACATCAAGGTGCTCGGCATCTTCGCCCGCCTGTGGTATCGCGACGGCAAGAGTGGTTACCTCGCCGATCTGCCGCGAACACTTGACTACGTGTGCGATGCGGCACGGCGGTATCCGCAGCTGCGCGATTTCTCGCTCTGGGTCGAAACCCGCCTGGCTCCCAGGCTGGCGCAGGCCAACGCCCGCGAACTGCCCGGGAGTCGCGTATGAGCTCTGCAGCGCGCCGCGCGATGCTGCTCGCCGCGGGCCGCGGCGAGCGCATGCGTCCGCTGACCGATGAGGTGCCCAAGCCGCTGCTGCCGGTGCGCGGCAAGCCGCTGATCGTGCATCACCTCGAGCGGCTGGCCACTTGCGGCGTGCACGAAGTCGTCATCAACGTGGCATGGCTCGGTGAGCGCATCCGCGCTGCGCTCGGAGACGGCTCGGCCTTCGGCCTTTCGATTCGCTACAGCGAGGAGGGCGCGCAGGCGCTCGAGACCGGCGGCGGAATCTTCCAGGCACTGCCGTGGCTGGGCAGCGAGCCCTTCCTGGTCGTGAACGGCGATGTGTTCACGGACTTCGACTTCGGGGCGCTGTCGATTGCACCCGAGGCTTGGGCACACCTGGTGCTGGTGCCCAACCCGCTGCAGCACCCCGAGGGTGACTTTGGGCTCGCTGACGGCCGTGTGGTCGAAACCGGGTCAACGCGATGGACATATTCCGGCATCGGCCTGTACCGCGCGCAGCTCTTCGATGGCTGCCAGCCCGGACGCTTCCCGTTACTGCCGCTGCTGGGGCGGGCCATCGCGGCCGGACGGCTGTCCGGGGAGATTTACCGCGGCGGCTGGAGCGATGTCGGCACGGTCGAGCGGCTGGCGGCGCTGCAGTAGTATGGGACGCCCTGAGGGGCCCTCTATGAGCAAACCTGACGACATGCCGGCGACCATCACCCGCGGCGGCGACGTGCGCAGCGGCGAGAAATACCACACGCCGCAGGGATTCAGCGCGATCAAGGATGGCATCCGTGCTCGCGGGGAAATCGATCGCGGCGGCCTTACCGGCAAGCCGCCATGGCTGCGCGCTCGCATCGCGACGGGCGAGGGCTACGACTTCGTGCGCCGCACGGTGCGCGAGCACCGGCTCGCGACGGTCTGCGAGGAAGCCAAGTGCCCCAATATCGGCGAATGCTGGAACGCCGGCACCGCCACCATCATGCTCATGGGTGCCGTGTGCACCCGCGCCTGCCGCTTCTGCGCCGTCGATACCGGCAACCCGCGCGGCTGGCTCGATGCCGAGGAGCCGCGCAACCTGGCCGAAAGCGTGGCGCTGATGCGGCTCAAATACGTGGTGCTGACCTCTGTCAATCGCGACGACCTTGCCGATGGCGGCGCGGCGCACTACGCGGCCTGCATCCACGCCATCAAGGGACTTAACGCCGGGGTCGCCGTCGAAGCGCTGACCCCGGATTTCCAGGGTGTGCTGCGTGACGTCGAGACCGTGGTCGATGCCGGGCCGGATGTGTTCGCGCAGAACATCGAGACCGTGCGGCGGCTGACCCATCCCGTGCGCGATCCGCGTGCCGGCTACGAGCAGACGCTCGCCGTGCTGGCGCACGCGAAGCGTCATCGGCCCGGGGTGCTGACCAAGAGCAGCCTGATGCTCGGGCTGGGTGAGAGCGAGCAGGAGATCATCGAGTGCATGGACGATCTGCGCCGGGCGGCCGTCGATGTGCTGACGCTGGGGCAGTATCTGCGTCCGACTGCCAATCACCTGCCGGTGCAGCGATTCGTGCATCCTCCGCAGTTCGAGCAGTATCGGCAGTGGGGTCTCGAGCGCGGCTTTCGCGAATGCGTCGCCGGTCCGCTGGTGCGCTCGAGCTATCGCGCCGAGCGCGTATTGGCCGGCAACAACGTCGGGCTGCAGCTGGGGTGAGCGCCGCGGCGATAGCCGTTCCCGCCGCGGCAGCTGAAATCCTCTGGCTCGGCCGATGTGCCTACGAGCCGACCTGGCGCGCGATGCAGCGTTACACGCAGGAACGCGGTCCGGATGCGCCCGATCAGATATGGCTGCTCGAGCACGAGCCGGTGTTCACGCTCGGCATGAGTGGCGATGCCTCGCATGTGCTCGCGCCGGGCGATATTCCGGTGGTGCAGATCGATCGCGGTGGGCAGGTGACTTATCACGGACCCGGACAGCTGGTGGTGTACCCGCTGATCGATATGCGGCGCGCGGCGCTGAGCGTGCGCGATCTGCTGAACGCGCTCGAACGCGGTGTGATCGAGTATGCCGCGCGCTTCGGTATCCAGGCGCAATGCCGCAGCGGCGCGCCCGGGGTGTATGTCGATGACTGCAAGCTGGCGAGCGTAGGGCTGCGCATCCGCCGCGGCGGCAGTTATCACGGGCTGGCGCTCAACATCCGCATGGACCTGGAACCATTTTCGCGCATCAACCCATGTGGCTACGCGGGACTGAAAATGACGCAGCTGTCGGCCCTGGGCGGTCCGGGTGATGTAGCGGCGGCAGCGGCCGAGTTTGGCCCGTTGCTGGCCGCGAAGCTTGCGCCGCGACCATGATGGCGAATTCGCCCATCCGGCTGGCAACCGCGCAGGACGCGGCCCTGATCGCCGAGATGTCGCGCGACTATGTCGAACACGGCCTCGGTTGGAGCTGGACCTGCGCGCGCGTGCTCGCGGCCGTGAATAATCGCGCCACCAACGTTGCGGTGGCCGGCGAGCTCGTCGGCTTTGGCATCATGCATTACGGCGACGACAGCGCTCACCTCTCGCTGCTCGCGGTGCGCCCAGCGCTGCAGCGGCGCGGCTTGGGGTCACTGCTGCTGAGCTGGCTGGAGAAGCCGGCACGCGTGGCGGGCATCGAGTGCATTCGCCTGGAGGCGCGCGTGGATAATCCCAACGCGATCGCTTTCTATCGCCACCAGGGATTCCGGGAAGCGGGCCGGATCACCGGCTATTACCGTGGCACGATGGATGCGGTACGGCTCGAAAAGCGCCTTGACGCGGCGCTGCATGTGCCGCGCGGTTGAATTTGAAGCCGCCGCTGCTGCAGCGTAGCATCGAGTCATGAAACGCCTGTTGGTACACCTGATCGTCACTGCGCTGCTGCTGTTGCTGATCAGCCAGATCGTGAACGGCATCCATGTCGATGGCTTCGGCTATGCGCTGCTGGCAGCGCTGGTGCTCGGCATCGTGAATTTTCTGGTGCGCCCGATCCTGATCCTGATCACCCTGCCCGTGACCATCCTGACGCTCGGGCTGTTCCTGATCGTCGTGAATGCGCTGATGCTGAAGCTCACGAGTGCCCTCGTGTCCGGCTTTCACGTCGTCGGGTTCGTACCCGCGCTGATCGGCGCGGTACTGCTCGGTCTGTTCAATCTCATCGTCAGCGCGCTGATGCATCGGCGCACCGCCCGGCTCTGAGAGACCGCCTTGCATAAGGCCAAGCTAGCCGGCTTCATCATCGACTGCCAGACCGCAGACCTGCAGGCTGCCGCGGACTTCTGGGGCGCGGCGCTGGGCATGCACACCCGGCAGCTGCCGCCGGCAGAAGCGCAGAAATACGTGGAGTTGCTCGACCCGCAGGGTCTGCACGTGGAGGTACAGTCGGTCACCCACCCGAGCCGGGTGCACCTGGACATCGAAACCGATGACATCGAGGCCGAGGTACGCCGTCTCGAGCGCCTGGGCGCGAAGCGCGTGTCCCAGATCAGCTCCTGGTGGGTCATGGAAGCCCCGACCGGCCAGCGATTCTGCGTGGTGCGGGTGCAGTCGCCTCGGTTCAGTGCCGAAGCGCGCACCTGGCCTGACCCCTAGGACCGCCTACAGAACCATCAGCACCCCCGGGCACTCTTTCAGGGCACCGAACAGGGCCGCGATCTGGGCTTCGCCTTGCGCATGAATGACATAGGTGATGCCCATGAACCGGTTCTGGGCCGAACTGCGCTCTGTAACCGCCTCCGGCGGCAGGGGGCCGGCGTGGCGCTGCATAATCTCATCCACCTGCTCGCGAACCCCCGCCTCGGCACGCACCATGACCTTGATCGGGTAGGCGCAGGGGAACTCGAGGCGCGGGGGAGTTGAATCGGTCATAGGCGGCTTGCGCATATTATGACTGTGCGGAAGGCGGCCGACCGCTCTGGCAGGATTGGCGCTTGAAATTCAGGCAGTTGTGCTAGACTCCCCGACGATCGTCGACCGTCCGTCTCTCGTTGTCTAGGAGCCGAACCGCCTTCGATCATGGTGACAGGATCTACGCTTCGATGGCTCGTGAGACGCTCTCTCCCTGACCTGAGTTGTTGTTCCTGCCGTGTTATACGATCTTAAAAAAGATCGAACTGTTCCGGAGAGTGTGATTTTTATGGCGAAGATTTATGTAGGTAACCTACCGTTCACGGCTAGTGAGGCCGACGTGCGTACGCTGTTCGCGCAGCATGGCACCGTAGAAGCTGTGTCGTTGCCGACCGATCGCGAGACCGGTCGTCCGCGTGGTTTTGGATTTGTCGAGATGAGCCAGGCTGACGCGGCTCGCGCAATCCAGAGCCTGAATGGCTATTCGATGAATGGCCGTCCGCTGCGCGTCAACGAAGCCCAGGACAAGCCCCGCACTGGTGGCGGTCGTCCGGGCGGCGGTGGTGGTGGTGGCGGCGGCTTCCGCGGCAACGGCGGTGGCGGCGGCGGCGGCGGTGGCGGGCGCTGGTAAGCGCTTCGCGATTCACCCCAAGCTGGATCGCTAGCGATCGATAGAGGCCCGGGGCAACCCGGGCCTTTTTTACCGGTCTTGATTGATTGATGAGGGTTTGACTGCGCCGGCTACCCAAAGCCCCGGCATGCCAGGACACGCATCCCCATTAGACGGTAGCGTGAATTCAGTCAGCGCTTGATAACTAGTCCTTGGCCAGTAGGCAGCGGCATGACCCGATACGCGCGGGCCTCGAACCAGGGGTCCTCGGCCAATTTCTGCCCGCGATATGCCAAGGACCATTCATAGTCGTCGAGAATTACAATCCCGGAGGGCACCACCCGCCCGAACAGCTCTTCCAGCGACGCAATTTCCCCCTGCGCTTCATTCAGATCGATGTGCAGATATGAAATCTTTTCGGGCGAGTTATTCTCGAAAACCTCCGGAATTTTACCCTTACTGATGCGAACGTTGTCATAGCCGTTGAACTTCGCGAGCACGCTGCTGAACAGTGCCGGTCCATGCTCTGGCATCGAATGATGCGCCATGCTCGGATCGTGTTCGAACAGATCAT
This sequence comes from uncultured Gammaproteobacteria bacterium, assembly GCA_963771665.1. Lineage (GTDB taxonomy): Bacteria > Pseudomonadota > Gammaproteobacteria > Steroidobacterales > Steroidobacteraceae > FEN-1191. Next base: position 49,612 of record CAVYUK010000008.1, read on the forward strand.
AGCCCCAAAAGGTCTTGGCGAAATCTTTTCCACCCAGATAGTCGAGCACGGTCTTGATCCCGACCCCCGTATAAGCACCGCACTCGACGAAATCGCCATCGAGCTGGGCGCAATGAAAACCTGCACATGCGAGCACATAGCGGCGCCAAATGATTGCCTTATCGGAATCAGATTCCGCGTTGGCAGTCCAAGCCGCGACAAATTCGCGGTCGTCGAGCATTGAATTATTGCGGCCCCATGTGAACAGGTTGTCAGCGAAATGGAAACCCGGTGCTACGCTTGGGATAACTTCCTCAATGGCCTTGGCCACCGATTCGTTGTCAGACGTACCCCAAAAGATCGGAAAGAACACGTTCTTCAACACGTTCAAATCCGGCTTACTCAATCGCGGCAGCTTCACCTTAGTCATCGCCCCTCCTGCAACGAAGGCACAGTTCAAATTCTGGCACCACTCGCATGTCTTCGTACAGGTTGCCATTTTTCGCCAGGATGTGCCCGCGCACGCGCTGATTGAACGACCCGAGTATGGACAAGACGGTTCTATTTATTCCGGGTATAAAGCGCCCCCGTCCGATGGCAAAAAACCGGAAAGCACGCTAAAAAGGCGCGCTATGCCTGCACCCAACCAGTTTCTGCATTTTCCCGGCCGCATCGGCCTTGGCACCTGGAAGATGGGCGCGTCGCGCGCCGCGCGGGACCAGGAAGTCGCCGCCGTGTCGCACGCACTCGCCACCGGCTACCGCCTGATCGACACCGCCGAGATGTATGGCGACGGCGGCGCCGAGCGCATCATCGGCAGCGCACTGAAGGATTTCGGGCGCGAGCGCCGGGCCGGGCTGTTCATTGTCAGCAAGGTGTTGCCGGGCAACGCGTCGCGACGCGGCACCATCCGCGCCTGCGAAGAATCCGTCGCCCGCCTGGGCTGCGACTATCTGGATCTCTACCTGCTGCATTGGCGCGGTTCGCATCCCTTCCGCGAAACACTGCAGGCCTTCCTCGATCTGCGTGAGCACGGCCTGGTACGTCACTTCGGCGTCAGCAACCTGGACGTCAGCGATCTGGAGCAATGGATGCAGGCGGAAAAGGAACTGGGCATAACCGACGGTCTGCGATGCAACCAGGTCTACTACTGCCTCGAAACGCGCGCGATCGAATTCTCGCTGCTGCCGTGGCAGCGCGCGCGTGGCATCGCCACCATGGCGTACTCGCCACTCGGACAGGGCTCGCTGGCCTCTCATCCGCTGCTCGTGGAGATGGGTCGGGAGCGGGATTTGAGCGCTGCGCAGATTGCGCTGGCCTGGAGCATTCGCAACAGCGATGTGGTGGCGATTCCAAAATCGGTGCACCCGCGGCGCATCGATGAGAACCGGGCTGCCGCACAGGTGCAGCTGAGCGCCGTCGAACTGGCAAGACTGGATGGGGCCTTCCCGCCGCCGCGTTCGAAGCAGCCGCTGGCTACGACCTGATCGTCATCATGCGGGTCCTTCACTGCAGCCACTGCGGCCAGGTGGTGTTCTTCGAGAATACCCAGTGCGTAAATTGCGGTTTCAAACTCGCCTTCGTCCCCGAGTTGAGCGCCATGGCCGCGGTCGAAGTCGACTCCGGCGATCTGTGGCGTATGGTGGAGGGCAGCGGCGAGCCGCGTCGATTCCGGCTATGCCGGAACTATCTGCAGGAAAACATCTGCAACTGGGCCGTGACGGCTACGGACCCCGAGCCGTTCTGCGAGTCGTGTCGTCTCACGCAGGTCATTCCCAATCTTGCCATCAACGGCAATCGCGAGGCCTGGTACAAGCTGGAAGCCGCCAAACGTCGCCTGATCTACTCACTGCAACGCCTGCACTGTCCGATCCACGACCGCGAGATCGATCCTGAGCACGGCCTATCCTACGAGTTCCTGAGCAATACCGATCCGAAGAAGCCTGTGCTGACTGGCCATGCGCATGGTGTGATCACCGTCAATATCCTGGAGGCGAATGACGCGGAGCGCGAGACACGCAGGCTGAAAATGGGGGAGCCCTATCGCACGCTGCTCGGCCACTTTCGCCATGAGATCGGGCACTACTATTGGGAGCGCCTGATCCGCGACAGCCCACGGCTCAATCAATTCCGCGAATTGTTCGGCGATGAGCGTGCCGACTACGTACAGGCGCTGAAGAGGCACTATGAGCAGGGGCCGCCTGCTGACTGGGCGGAGCGCTTCGTGAGCGCCTATGCGACCTCACATCCGTGGGAGGATTGGGCCGAGAGCTGGGCTCACTACCTGCATATGAGCGACATGCTGGAAACTGCCTCCGACGCCGGTCTGTCTCTGGCGCCGCCAGGCCGCGGCGAGCCCACGCTGCGGCAGATACCCAGCGGGGTCGAACAGTCATTCGATCAGCTGATCACCAACTGGTTTCCGCTCACTTACATCCTCAACAACCTGAACCGCAGCATGGGATTGCAGGACGGCTACCCATTCGTTCTATCCACACCGGCGATCGCCAAGCTGCGCTTCGTGCATGACACCATAGTGGCCGCCGCGGTGCAGTAAGGAGTTTCAGGTGCAATCACTGGTCAGTACGGAATGGCTCGCGCAACAGCTCGGCGCATCGGACCTGGCGCTGTTCGATGCCAGCTGGTACATGCCGGCCGAGCAACGCGATGCGCAGGCGCTGTACCGCGCGGCCCATCTGCCCGGCGCACGCTTCTTCGATATCGATCGCATTGCCGATACCGAATCCACGCTGCCTCACATGGCACCGACGCCGGCGCGATTCGAGCACCTGGTAGCGGCGCTGGGCGTCGACGAGGAGTCGCGCGTGGTGTTCTACGATCAGAAGGGCATCTTCTCCGCCGCGCGCGGCTGGTGGCTGATGCGACTGTTCGGACACGAACGGGTGGCGGTGCTCGACGGCGGGCTGCCCAAGTGGCAGCGTGAACGGCGTGAAGTGGCCGTCGGTGAGGCATCACCGCCCTCACCAGGCTCCTTTCGCGCCGCGCTCAATGCGCGCTACTTACGCGGACTCGGCGATGTGCGTGCCAACCTGTCGCAAGCGCGAGAACTGGTACTCGATGCGCGTTCGGCGGACCGCTTCTTTGCCAGGGTGCCCGAGCCGCGCGCCGGCATGCGCGGTGGGCACATCCCGGGCAGCCGCAATCTGCCCTATGCGGAATTGCTGGCGAACGGCGAGACGATGCTGGCGCCCGAGCTGCTGCGCCAGCGCTTCGCCGCCGCCGGTGTCGATGCGGGCAGCGCCGTCGTAACCAGCTGCGGCTCGGGACTCACGGCGGCCGTATTGACGCTCGGTCTGCAAGTCGCGGGGCTGCCGAGCGGCGCGCTCTACGATGGCTCATGGTCCGAGTGGGGCGCGCGCGAGGACACCCCCATCGAGCGCTGAGCGTTTCTCCTACAGCCGAATGGGCGTCCGAATAGTGCCGTACGGATCGCGGCGGATTTTAGTCTGCGCCGGCGCCTGCCGCACACGTCAAGGAGAGACTGATGTCTTTGCGCTCTGTTCTGCTCGTGGTCCTGATCCTGCTGCTGGTGGGAGCCTTCCCCGCATGGCCCTACAGCAGCGGCTGGGGCTACTACCCTGTCGGTGGACTCGGTGCGTTGCTGATCATCTTGTTGGTACTGATGTTTTTAGGCGCTCTTTAGCGCTTCGCAGCAGGCCAGTCAACCCGAATGGGCGCCGCGCTGGGTCAGGCGCGGCGCGTGGCGCGGCGCTGGATGATCGCTTAATGTGGCGGTTTACGAGCAGCAAGCGCAGCCATGGAGAACAACCGGACCACCGCGTCGCCTCGCACAATTGATGGCCGGCGCGTCATCGCCATATTCAAGTTCGTCAAGGCACTGCTGCTGATCCTCACCAGCTACGGCGTCCACAAGCTGCTCGATCCGAATCTCATCGAAAAGCTCCACGTCTGGTCGGCGACTGTCACCGACCGTGTGGATCAACGTCTCATTCTGCGCGCGCTTACCTACATCGAGGGCATGGGCGCGGGCCGGCTGCACCTGGTGATCGTAGTAACCGTGGCCTATACCGCGGTGGTGCTCGTCGAAGGTACGGGCCTCTGGCTGCGCAAGCGCTGGGCCGAGTGGGTCACGGTGGTAGCAACCACATCACTGATCCCCTTCGAGCTCTGGGAACTCATCCGGCGCCCGCCCGGCCATCGTTGGACCGTCGCGGTGACGCTGGCGGTCAACGTCGTGATCGCCGCCTACCTGGCATACCTGCTGCGTTCCGGGCGCCGCCGCGAGGTTGCCGAGACTAAACCAGCTGCAGATTGACCGGTTCGGTCTGCGGGAATACTCGCTCGCACTGCTCCTTCGACAGGCCCCAGAGCGGGCGAAACAGGCCGCCCAGCACCGCGCGGTAGTCGTTGAGCACCGGGTAATCTCGATCCTGGAACAGCGTGTTGCGTTCCAGCCGTTGCTGCTCGCCGGCGATTCTGCCGCCATTGATTGCACCGCCGAGCACCCAGTACACCGTGCCGTGGCCGTGATCGGTGCCATGATCGCCGTTCTCGCGGAATGTGCGGCCAAATTCAGACAGCACCACGACCACCGTATTGTTCCATTCCGGACCCAGAGACTGCGAGAACGCCTGCAGCGCGGCGCCGAGGCTCGCGAGGTTGGTGGCGAGACTGCCTTGCGCGGCACCCTCGCCGACGTGGGTGTCCCAACCACCGACATCGATGAAACCGAGACGATAGTTGTCGCGCATCAGGCGGCCCATGCGCGTCGCCTCCAGCTCCAGTCCCTTGCTGTTGATGGCGCCGCGACCCGCGGCCCGCATCTCATCCGCCATCTGCTGCGCCACTTCCTGCCGCAGTTCCAGACCGCTGTCGATCGCCGGTTGCAGGTGATGCCCGCGGTACATGTCGCTGAGAATGCGCGATTGACGCTCGTCGAACGGCGGCTTGCCGACACTCTTGAGCGAGAGGTTCGGTACGGCGATATCGCCCTGGAAGCACAGCGGCAAGCTCTCCGTGAACGAGATCGGCGCCGCGGCCGCGGATTTTCCCGCCAGCGTCGCGGCCAGGCGGCCAAGGAAGCCTGAGCGGTAATTGCGCGCGGCATTGCCGGGCTGTCCCAGTTCGATGCTGTCCTGGGTTTCGAAGTGGCTGCGCGACAGATCGTCGGTGCCGGCGAACGGGATGAACGTTACCTGGCGCTGTGCATACATGGCTCCGATCGTGTCGCGCACGGCCGGCGCCAGCGCCCAGTTATCGTCCAGGGCCACAGCGCCGGTGCCGGATGCCGCATCGGGCCGCGCGATCGCGATCGTCGGGCGCGCCTCGTAATAGAAGCTGCTGGTATAGGGGATCAGCAGATTGGCCGAGTCATAGCCGCCGCGCATGAACACCAGCAGCAGGCGCGGCCCACCGGCGGGAGCCGCGTACAGCTGCCCGGAAAAGCCCACGCTGCCTAGTGCCGCAGCCCCATACCGCAATAGCTGGCGTCGATTCACGGCAATGTCTCCCGCTCATTCATAACTGAACTCCGGTGAGGCGAGCAAAAAGGTATTCCACTCCTGCTGCGAGTTGGCGCGATCCAGCGCCGCGCGTGTGGACGTCGTGAGGAAGGGTTCGACTGCCTCGAAGTACAGGCGGTTCGACAACTGCGGAAATCCGGTCGTCAGGGCGGCGCTGCCGTCCTCGGGATCGAACAGGCCGGCGTTGCCCGAACCGATGGCGCGCGCGATCTCGAATCGACGGCTCATCTGGCCTCCGCTCGCCCAGTTCGACTCGGTGAGCGGATATCCGTCCGGCGTGGAGCGTCCGAACGGCGCCTCGCCCAGGCCGTTGAGCCAGTTAAGCATGGGCCGCGAGTTGGTGATGGGCTTGCCGTCATAGGCGAAGCGCACCGCGGAAACCACGTAGCGCATCGGATCCTTGAACTTGCCACCGAGCGCAGCACTGAAATCGGGCGACAGGAACATCGTCCTGAGCACCGCGGCAATATCGCCATCACTGTGCCTGAAGGTCTGCGCCATCTGCTCGACCAGCCGGGGCGGTGGATCATCGGCGACAAAATAGACCGCGATTTTGCGCGAGATGAATGTCGCGCATGCCGGCTCGCGCACGATCTGCCGCACGGCGTACTCGACTTCGCTCATGCCCTTGCCGCTGATCGCGTGTCCCATCAATTCCTTGGAACTGAAGTCGTGCCGCGCCGGATTGAACTCGAAGGCGCCATCACGGTGATAAAGCGGCTGCAGTTCAGGCTTCAGATGCGGCGCATCGCCGACGTTGATCCCGACCCCGGTCAGTACGCGCGCCAACTGCTCGACGTCGTGCTGCGTGTAGCCGCCATTGACGCCAAGAGTGTGCAGTTCCATGAGTTCGCGCGCGTAGTTTTCGTTCAGATGTCCGGCGGCATTCTGGTTGTTGTCCAGGTACTGCAGCATCGCCGGATGCTCGAGCGTCGCCAATACCAGATCGTAGAAATGTCCGAGCGCGTACGGCCGGATGGCGCGTTCCTCGTAGTCGCCGACCAGCCAGCGCAGGTTGGCCTTGTACTGCTGCACGCTGAAATGATTGAGCCAGAACCAGATCATCTGCTGCTGCAGTTGCGAGGGTGAGTACAGCGACCGCAGCAGTTCCCGCCGGATGGCCTCATAGGCGAGCTTGTTACCGCGATCATTGAGAGTCTTGCGCTGCTGTTCCTTGTCCATGCCATCCGCCAGCGCGTTGATACTCTTGTTGGCCGTGTTGACCTCGGCAAGCCAGCGCTGCGGGTCGGCGTGCGCAATCTCCATGCCGGCCAACTGTGCTGCGATCGGCGGCGGCAATTCCTGGTTACTCGCCGCAAGCTGCGTGTCCAGGAACCGCTCGCGTCCGAGGTTGCGATACAGCGCCACGCTGCCGCTATCGATTCCAAAGCCGACGCGGCCCAACCACAAGGCATCTTCGCGCCGCAACACTGTCAGTGAGACGGTCGTGGACGCAGTCGGTGTCCGCATCCCGGGGCTGCTGCAGGCGGGCAGGAGCACGCTCAGCGCCGCGACACAGACGAGCATCGGTCGGGCAAACGACAAGGCTTCCTCCGCGTGTGCTTAAACTAACGGCTGCCAGCACGGCGCGTTGACAGTTCGGCGTCCATTGTGGCGCTGGAGGCGCTCGCGCGGCTATGCTTCACAGTCTGAAATGAACGACCTGATCCGTCATACCGGCGGCTGCCACTGTGGCCGCGTACGCTTCGAGGTATTCGCACCCGCGCAGCTCGAGGTCGACGATTGCAACTGCTCGATCTGCGCCAAGTCCGGTTATCTGCACCTGGTGGTACCGCGGGATCGCTTTACGCTGCTCGCCGGTGCCGATCAGCTGACCAACTACGAATTCAATACCGGCACCGCCAAGCACCTGTTCTGCGCGGTCTGCGGGGTCAAATCGTTTTACGTGCCGCGTTCGCGGCCTGATGGCTACAGCGTTAATGCCCGCTGTCTGGACGCGGGCACCTTCAGCGTCATGCGGGTGCGGCCGTTCGACGGTGAGCGATGGGAGCAACACGTGGCGTCTATCAACGCGGGTGCCGCATGAGCCATCCCACCGTCTACGGCATGTCCAGCTCGGGTAACTGCTACAAGGTGCGGCTGCTGCTGGAACAGCTGTCCGCCCCATACGAGTGGATCGAAATCGATACCCGCAGCGGCCGCACGCGCTCGGCCGAATTCCTGGCCCGGAATCCCAACGGCCGTGTGCCACTGCTCGAACTGGAACCCGGACGCTACCTCGCCGAGTCCGGCGCCATTCTCTACTGCCTGGCGGAAGGCACGGCGTTCTGGCCACAGGATCGGCTGGCGCGCGCCGAAGTACTGCAGTGGATGTTCTTCGAGCAATACAGTCACGAGCCCTATATCGCCGTGGCGCGCTACATCTGCGCCTTCCTGCCCGCCAACGACGCCCGCCGCGGGGACTTGCCGCGCCTGCATGAGCGCGGCGCGGCGGCACTCGCGGTGATGGAGCGGCACCTGGCGCAGCGCAGTTTCCTTGTCGCCAACAGCTACTCGATCGCCGACACCGCGCTCTATGCATATACGCACGCGGCCGGCGATGGCGGCTTCGACCTGGCCACTTACCCGGCGATTCGAGACTGGATAGCGCGCATCGAGTCCCAACCGCACTTCGTGCGCATGCCTGCAGCACCGCCGCCGCCATGAAGGCCGAAGCCGACCGTGCCGAACTGATTGAGCTCGAGCGCCAGCGCGCCGAGGCACTGATCCGCCGCGATGCGGCGGCGCTCGATGCGCTCTGGCCGGACGACCTGATGCATATCCACAGCACCGGCACGGTCATGGGCAAAGATGAGTTGATGCGCTACGTGCTCGAGACGCTGCAGTTCCTGCAGCTGGAGCGCAGCGAATTGAAGGTACAGCTGTATGGCGATGCCGCGCTCATGACGGGCCGACAGAAGGCACGCATGCGGCGCGCGGACAAACCCGATCCCGTGAGTGCAGAATCCTGGGTGACGCAGCTTTGGGTGCGCTGCCCGACCGGCTGGGTGCAGAGTCATTTCCACTCGGTGCGCGCCGCCGAGGGCTGACCGCCGCCGGCTCACCGCCGCCAAAGATCAGCTCTCGCCGAGCCTCTCGCGCAGCAATCGAAATTCGGCCCGCAACTCACCCAGCTGCTGCTCGAGCGCCGTCAGCCGCGTGAGTACTCCGTCGCCGGACGCGTCCGCTGCCGCTGCCGCATCCGCGGGTCCGGCCACAGGTTCCAGCGGCTCGCCGCTGAAGAGGTGCGCATAGCGCGAGTCGCGCCTGCCGGGCTCGCGAGCCAGGCGCACCACGCAGGCGCCACTCTCGTGTGCGGCCAGGTGCTCCAGCGCCGCCTCGACCTGCGCGACATCGGAAAACTCCGCCATGCGGCTCGCACGTGTGCGCAATTCGCCCGGAGTCTGCGGTCCCCGCAGCAGCAACTCGCAGAGGATGGCGCTTTCCTGCGGCGTGAACTGCAGCGAACTGAACTCGGTATTGCAAAAGCGCTGCTGGTACTTGGGCACGCGGCTGCCAAACCCCGACTTCTCGAGTATGAAGTGCCTGCGCATCAGGCCGTCCACCAGCTCCTGCAGCGCGCGGTCCGTCAGCTCGAGCACCGGGTCGCGGTTGCTCTTCTGATTGCAGGCCAGCAGCAGCGCATTCAGCGATAGCGGATACTGGTCGGGCGTCGTGATCTGCTTTTCAATCAGGCTGCCGATGACGCGCGCTTCGGGGGCTGTGAGCTGGGGAATCATGCGGCATTATAGGCTTCCATGAACGCGCAATCCTTCGACCCGGCCGCACTCGACCCGATCGCGCGGGGCACGCTGGACTACTATGAGGGACGCGCCGAGGATTTTCGGGCCGGTACCCAGGATCACGATGTCAGCCAGAACATCGAGGCGTTACTGCGTCACATCAGGGCTGAGCCACCCTTCACGATCCTCGACTTCGGCTGCGGACCGGGCCGCGACCTGGCGGCATTCCGGGCCCTCGGTCATATCGCTATCGGCCTCGAGGGCGCCACACCCTTCGTGGCGATGGCGCGCTCTGCCGGTAGCGAAGTCTGGCAGCAGGATTTTCTGAATCCCGATCTGCCAGCGGCGCAGTTCGATGGTGTCTTCGCCAATGCTTCGCTGTTTCATGTGCCCAGCGAGATCCTGCCGCGGGTCTTGAAGCAACTGCACCACACGCTGCGCCCAGGCGGTGTGCTGTTCAGCTCCAATCCGCGCGGCGAGAACCAGGAGGGCTGGAACCGAGGGCGTTACGGTGCCTATCACGATCTGGCGGCGTGGCGCGGCTATCTTTCGGCCGCGCACTTCACCGAACTCGAGCACTACTATCGTCCGGCGGGATTGCCGCGCGAGCAGCAGCCCTGGCTGGCCAGCGTCTGGCGCCGGCAGGAAGCCTAGAGGTCTGACGCGCTCAGTTGCCCGCCAATGCCCAGTCGACGTGCAGGGTGTTGGTGCACAACACGAGCCCCTGGGCACCAGCGGCCTGGAGCGATTGCGCGGCGGCGGCCAGCGCCGCGCCCGCACCGTCCCAGTTGCCAGGGTCTTCATATCAGCGGGTCCAGAAGTCCTCGATGAGAGCGTGCATGCGCCGCCACAGCGGTCCCGGCCGACCGTCTGCGACCGGCTTGCCATCAAGCGTCGTCACGGCCAGCACACCGCGTGTGGCCGCCGTGAGCCAGACTTCGTCCGCCGCGCGCAACTCGGCCTCGCTGACCGCGACGCCGCGGTGCTCGATGCCGTGGCCCTCGGCCAGTTCCTCGAGCAGGCTGCGCGTCGTGCCGGGCAGCAATTGGTGCGAATTCGGCGGCACGTGAATCTGCCCGCCGGTAACCACGTAGACGGTCGATGAGCTGGCGTCGGTCAGCCAGCCGTCGCGCAGCAGGATGGTCTCGTTGGCCCCGGCCTCGACAGCCTCTTGCCGCAACAACACATTGGCGAGCAGCGCCACCGACTTGATGTCGCAGCGCGCCCAGCGCGTGTCCTCGGCCGTGATGCAGGCGATGCCATTCGCCAGCGTCTCCGCGCTGGTGACCGGCAGCGGTGCGCAGAACGCAAATATCGTGGGCTCGACCTCGGGCAGCGGCGCGTGATTGCGGCCAAACTCGACGCCGCGCGAGATCTGCAGGTACACGTACAGATCGCCGCCGCCGTTGGCATGAATCAGCGATTCGATGATTTGCTGCCACTGCGATTCCGGGTGCGGATCACGGATGCGCAGTTCCCGCAGGCTGCGCGTCAGGCGCGCGAGATGCGCGGACAGCCGGCGGGCCTGGCCTTGCCGGGCCGCGATCACCTCGTAAACGCCGTCACCGAACAGGAAGCCGCGATCCAGCGGCGAAATGCGTGCCTCAAGCAGCGGCAGCAGCCGGCCATTCAAATGGCAAATCGGCAGCGGATCGGCCACGACGCTACAACGGCGAGCAGGTTATTTCTGGAACCACAGCAGCACGGTGTCGCTCAGGCGGCTCCAGATTCCGCCATAGGGAACATCCACTGTCGGGAACAGCGGCACGGTGGTCACCGGCTTGCCATCGACCGTGACCTGCATCTCCCCCACCTGCGTCGTGGTGCTCAACGGCGCGATCAACGGATGCCGCACGCTGGCGTTGGTCTGGATGCTGCCGGCGTGGCCGCGCGGAATCACGAGGTTGATATCCTGTGCCGGTCCGACCGGGTAGTACTCTTCGGATGCCTTGAAGACGCGGGGTTTGAGTACCACCGTGCCGCGTTGCTTGACGTTGATGGTTTCGTAGAAGGTATAGCCGTAATTGATCAGCGCAGCGCTGGCATCCTCGCGGCCCTTGATGCTGTGCGATCCGAGCACCACCGCGATCAGCCGCATGTTCTGCCGGTTGGCGGAGGTCACCAGGCAGAAGCCCGCGCTGTCGGTGTGGCCGGTCTTCATGCCATCGACGCTGGCGTCACGCTCCAGCAGTCCGTTGCGGTTCTGCTGCTTGATGTTGTTCCAGATGAATTCCTTGATCGAGAACCAGGCGTAGTACTCGGGGTACTCACGCACCAGCGCCGCGCCGAGCTTCGAGAGGTCGCGCGCGGTGGTGTAGTGAGTGGGCGATGGCAGTCCGCTGCTATCGTCAAAGTGGGTATTGGTCATGCCCAGGTGCTGCGCGTAACCGTTCATGAGCTGCACGAAGGCCGCCTCGGTGCCCCCGACGCGCTCGGCCAGCGCGATCGTGGCATCGTTGCCCGACTGCACGATCATGCCCTTAATCAGGGTTTCAGCCGGCACCTGGCTGCCTACCTGGACGAAGGTGCGTGAGCCTTCGGCGCGCCAGGCGTGCTCGCTGATCGTGACCATGTCATCGAGCTTGAGCGTGCCGGCCTTGAGGGCGTGGAATATCGCGTAGCAGGTCATGAGCTTGGTGAGGCTGGCGGGTTCGAGGCGCTTGTCGGCCTCGCGCTCGGCGAGCACCTTGCCGGTCATATAGTCGATCAGGATGTAAGCTGCCGCATCCACCTCGGGCGCGGCCGGAATGCCATCCGGACCCAAGACCTGCGCCGGCGCTGCCGGGGCAGGTGTTGCGGCGGCCTGCGCGGGTGCCGCGGCCTTGTGTTTGTGAGAGGCCGCCACTGACATCGATTGACCGTTCAGCACGGTCAACAACATCAAACCGAAGGCAAACAACAACGCGCGCGATTTCATGCCGATCCGGATCTCCCCTGGGTTGAGCGTTTAGTGTAGCGGCAGTGTTCAGTCTTGTGCGAGCCGCGCGCCGGGATAGCCCAGCGCCGACAGCCGCGCGATCAACGCATCGAACTGCTGTACGCTCGCAATGGGCCCGATGCGCACGCGCTGCAGCGTCTGATCGGCCGCCGGCGCCAGTGTGAACACGTGCTTGAGCCCCGCGTCGCGCAGCTTCCTGGCGACGCGCTGCGCATTGTCGGCCTGCGAAAAAGCGCCGACCTGGATGTAGAAATGACCGGCGGCCACGGGAGCGGCCGGCGGCATGGCCGGAAGCGCGGCAGCGGACTGCGCGGCGGTGGCTGCCGAAGCGGGGGCTGTCGCAGGTTCGACCGGCGCTGTAACCGGCGGCACATTGCTGACTCCGACGCTGGCGGCCGAAGCCGCCTGCGTGGTGACGGGCAACTCTGTGCCGGATGACGGGCTGGCCGGTGAAATCACTTCCACGTCCACGAAGGCGGTGCCGTTGCGGATCATGTCGAGCCTGGAAGCTGCCGTGTACGACAGGTCGATGATGCGATTGGCGACGAACGGGCCCCGGTCATTGATACGCACCAGCACGCTGCGCCCGTTCGATAGATTGGTGACACGCGCATAGCAGGGTATCGGCAGGGTCTTGTGCGCCGCTGTCATGGCGAACATGTCGTAGCGTTCGCCCGTGGCTGTTTTCAGGCCGTGAAAGTCCGGCCCATACCAGGAGGCCACGCCGCGTTCCCGGTAGCCCGCGGCACTGGCCAGGACGATGTAACGATGGCCGGCGACCTCGTAGAAAGGCGGATTGCCCGAGGCGCTGCGCGGCTCCGCGCGCGGCACCGGCTCCGGCATCCCCGTGACATTGGCTGGCGGCGTGGGCGTTGGAGTCGGCGCGGGCGGTGGACGGTGCGGCGTGGCGCAGGCCGCGAGCAGCAGCAACGCGATGGATGGCAGCGTCAGCGCCCAGCCGCGCCTGGCGGTGGCGCCACACTGCCTCAAAGCGCCGCCTCCTGCGTAACCTGCTGCTTGATGGCCTCGGCAAGATCGTGGACGGCCATCGCGTACAGCGGACTGGTGTTGTAGCGGGTGATGACGTAGAAATTCTGGAAGCCGACGCGATAGGTCATGGCGTCCTGCTGCGCCGCTTCCACGAGCAGTGCGGGTGTGGCGTCCGGCAACGGCGAGTCGACTACCAGTCCGCGTGCGCGCAGGCCGCCGAGCGTGTCGTTCAGGGCCAGGTGTTCGGGTGGCGGCAGGCCGGTGCTACCCACCAGCTGCGCTTCGGCCAGCACGGGAGCGCCGTATTGCCAGCCGTACTGGTGAAGATAGTTGGCCTCGCTCGCGAAGATATCAGCCCAGTCGTTCCACAGATCGCGCCGCGGCGCGTGTCCGGCGCTGACCGCATAGCGGCGGTAGCTCGAGGGCATGAACTGCAGGGCTCCCATGGCACCCGCGTAGGAACCGCGGATGCTCAGCGGATCCAGGTGCTCCTCGTGCGTCAGCAGCAGGTACTCGACGAACTCCTTGCGGAAAAAGTTCGCGCGCGCGGGATAGTCGAAGGTCAGCGTCGCCAGTGCATCGACCACGCGATAGCGTCCGGTGGTCCGTCCGTACTGTGTCTCCACGCCCAGGACCGCGACCAGGTATTCGGGTGCCACCTGGTATTCGATCGCGACGCGGTCGAGCAGTTCCTTGTGATCGTGCCAGAGCTGCGCACCGCCATCGATACGCAGCGGGGTGAGCATGCGGGCGCGGTACTCCCACCACTGCATGGTCTTCTCCGCGGGCCGATCCATGGACTCGATGATCTTCGGCTGCGCCTCGGCGGCGGCGAGCACGGCCGTCATCTGCGCGCGGCTGAGACCCTGCGCGACCAGCTGGTCCAGGAACCCCTGAATTTCCGGACGCGAAAGATCGAAGTGTCCGTGCTCAATGATCGGCGGCGCCGGGGGCGCGGGCGGTGCAGGCGTCGCCGGTAGTGCGGCCTGTGCCTGTGTCGTGGCCTGTGCCGGTGGCTGCGACTGCGGTGCAGTCGGGTCGCCGGCTGGCTGCGCCGAGGCGACCAGGGCGCTGGCCTGCGCGCCCGCCAGCGCGATCAGCGGCCAAGTTTGCGCGAATCTCATGAGCCGACCAGCTTGCGATGCGAAAACAGTCCCATGAGGATGCCGAAACCCGCGAGCAGCGTGACGACCGACGTGCCGCCGTAACTCACCAGCGGTAGCGGTACGCCGACGACGGGCAGCAAGCCGCTGACCATGCCGGCATTGATGAAAACATAGACGAAGAACGTCAGCGCGATGCACAGCGCGAGCAGGCGCGAGAAAGTGTCATTTGTTTGCGTCGCCATCCAGACCGCGCGCGCGACGATGAACAGATACAGCGCCAGCAGGCCGATCAGCCCGATGAGTCCGAATTCCTCCCCGACCACGGCGAAGATGAAGTCGGTCGAACGCTCGGGCAGGAATTCCAGCTGCGCCTGGCTGCCATTCATCCAACCCTTGCCGAACACGCCGCCCGAACCCAATGCGATCTGGCTCTGGATGATGTGGTAGCCCGCACCGAGCGGATCGGTTTGCGGGTCGAGAAAGGTCATGACGCGTGCGCGCTGGTAATCATGCAGGAAGTGCCAGCCAAGCACGGCCGCTCCGGCTCCAGCCAGCACCAGCGCGAACACGACGCGCAATGACAGCCCCGCCATCAATACCAGCAATGCGCCGCTGGCCACGATCAGCGCCGCGGTGCCGAGGTCCGGCTGCATCGCCACCAGGCCCGCCGGCAGGAAGATGATGACCGCCAGTACCCCGAGCGTGCCCCAGTCGGGCGGTAGCGGCCGATCGTGCAGGTACCACGCCGCGAGCATGGGTACGGCGAGCTTCATGATCTCGGAGGGCTGGAATTTGAACAGTCCCAGATTGAGCCAGCGCTGAGCGCCCTTGCCGATGACCCCCGTGACCTCGACCACCACCAGCAGCACGATGCCGAGCAGGTACAGCCACGGCGCGATGCGGCGCAGGAAATTCGGACTGGCGTGCGTGAGGGCCAGCATGGCCGCGGTGCCGAGCGCCAGCCGCATGACGGTGCGGATGACGGTGTCGACGCTCTGGCCCGAGGCGCTGTAGAGAATGGCCAATCCGTACAGCGCGAGCAGCGACAGCCCGATCAGCAAGGGACCGTCGAGGTTGAGCACCGACAGCAGTCTCGCGGAGGAGAACAGTGTGCGGCGTGTGCGGGCGTATCCGGAGTCTTCCATGGCCGCTCAGTCCGCCGCTTCCGATTCAGGAACCGCCGTCTCGGCCGTACTGCTGGCCTGGCGCAACAGGTACGCATCCATGACCTTGCGCGCGATAGGCGCCGCGGCGCTGGCGCCGAAGCCGCCGTTCTCCACCAGCACCGCCACCGCGATGCGTGGCTCCTCCACCGGTGCGAAAGCGATGAACCAGGCGTGATCCTTGAGCCGCTCAGCCACCTTCTGGGTCAGGGTGGTGCTGCGCGAGACTGTGAACACTTGCGCCGTGCCGGTCTTGCCGGCGATGGCATAGGTGGCGCCCTTGCTGATGGCGGCGGCGGTCCCATAGGTGGCCGCGCCCAGCATGCCGCCGACGACGATGTCCCAGTCATTATCAGTTACCCCCGCAATCGGCGGGTTGGCAATGGGTGCGATCGGGCTGATACGGCCGCTGCCATCGCGCACGCCAGTCACGAGCCGCGGCCGGAAACTCTTGCCGCGCTCGGCGATCACCGATGCCACGTGTGCCAGCTGCAGCGGAGTGACCAGCAGATAGCCCTGGCCGACGCCGAAATTCACGGTCTCACCCGGGAACCAGATCTGGTCTGCCGGCTTCTTGAAGTATCTTTTCTTCCATTCCGGAGACGGCAGCAGTCCCGGTTTCTCGCCGCTGATATCGATGCCGGTGAGCTCGCCATAGCCGAATGGCGCCATGAAGGCCGCGATGCGCTCGGCGCCCACGGTTGAGGCGAGACCGTAGAAATAGACGTCGCAGGACTTCGCGATCGCATGGGTAAGATCGAGCCAGCCGTGCCGCCCGGTCTTGCCCTCGCGGAACAACAGGCTGCTGCCGGGCAGATGGAACACGCCGGCACAGAATTCCAGTTTATTGGGGTCCACGAGGTGATTGGTGAGTGCGGCCAGCGCAATCACCGGCTTGATGGTCGAGCCCGACGGATAGGTGCCGCGCAGCGCGCGATTGAGCAGCGGTTTGTCATCGTTGTCGGACAATGAGGCGTATTCGCTGCGCGAGATGCCGCGCGCGAACTTGGCTGGATCGAACCCCGGTTTGCTGGCGAGCGCCAGGACATCGCCATTGCGCGGGTCGATGGCCACGACCGCGCCGCGACGATCGCCAAGTCCATCTTCCGCGGCCTGCTGCGCGGCCAGATCCAGCGACAGCACCAGGTCTTCGCCCGCGGTGGGCGGCTGGGAATGCAGGATGGGAGCATAGGCGCCCTGGCGCTGCACCGAGCGGCCCTGGGCGTTCACCAGGATCTGCCGGAAACCGTTGTGGCCGTGCAGTTGCGGCTCGAAGGCGCTCTCGACGCCGAGTTTGCCGATCAGCGTGGTGCCCGCATAAGTGGCCCGATCGATGCGCTCGAGATCCTGCTCGCTGATGGCGCTGACGTAGCCGAGCGCATGCACGCCGAGTTCACCGTAGGGGTAGTGGCGTGTCTGGCGAGTCGCCAGATCGACGCCCGGAAACTCGAAGCGGTGTACCGCAAAGCGCCCGATTTCATCATCAGTGAGGCGCAGACGCACCGGCACGCTGTCGAAGCTCCGGCGCGAGAAAATCACGCGGCGCGTATCGTCGATTTCCTCCGGATCGATCAGGCGCAGTTCGGCCAGCCGCTTGAGCGTGTCGTTGAGATTGGGAACCTGCTCGCGGATCAGTTCCAGCTGATAGGCGGGCTCGTTGTTGGCGAGCACGTTGCCGTTGCGGTCGATGATCACGCCGCGACTCGCGGGAATTGGATCGAGCCGGACGCGATTGCCCTGCGATAGTTCCAGGTAGTAGTCGTGGCGTACCACCTGCAGGTAACTCAAGCGAGCCAGCAGCGCCAGCACCAGCACCCCGATGACGAGCATGGCGCCGAGCGTGCGCTGCGAGAAGATGCGCTGCTCGTTCCATTGATCCTTGATGCGGACGCGTGAGACCACGGCTGTCAGCGAGTCGAATGGAAGCGGCCGAGCACACCGACTACCAGCGGCCATATCAGGCCGCCGGTGAGCGTGTGCACCCAGCGCGTCGGAGTGGACAGGGGATGGCCGCTCCAGCCATCGAGAACCCAGAGCAGGAACTCGTAGACCATGAGCGCCGCGAACACGAACAGCGACTGCTCGAACAGCGGCTTGGCGCGGATCAGCAGATTCAGGCGAATCGCGAGGTAGGTGGCGAATGCCATAGCCAGCGCATGTTCCCCGAGCAGGGGCCCCTGCAGCACATCGAGCGCCAGGCCGCCCAGGAACCCCAGCAGCAGACCGCCGCCGCGCGGGATCATGATGGACCAGTAGAGCACCGTGATGACCAGGAAGTTCGGCCGCGCGATCGCAAACCACGTCGGCAACGGCAGCACCGTCAGCACCAGCGCAATGATGGCCGTCAGGTAGATAGTCAGCCCTGGATGACGGTCGCTCATTCGTCGTTTTCCGGAATCTTCGGCGGCGGCTTGGCCGGACCCTGTGGAATCGGCGCGATGGGCGGATTCGGGGCCGGCGCATCCGGGTGCGTGGGTTCGAATTCGAGCAGGATCACTTCCCGATCGCGTTCGATGCTGGCCAGCGGCTGCGCGCGCACCTGCGCCAGCAGCTGATTGGTTTCGCGATGCACGCCGCTGATGCGTGCCACGGGAAGCCCGGCCGGGAAGACGCCGCCCAGGCCCGAAGTCACTAGCAGGTCGCCGCTCTTGACGTCGGAATTGACGGCCAGGTAAGGCAGCAGCAGTTCGCCGGAATTGCCCGATCCCACCGCAATCGACCGCAGGCTGTTGCGTGTGATCACCACCGGGATCGCATGCTCCGGATCGGTCACCAGGATGATTTCCGCGCTCCAGGGCCCGATGCGCGAAACCTGCCCCAGGACGCCGTTACCGTCGATCACCGCCTGGTTGAGGTTCACCCCGTCGCGGGCGCCCTTGTTAATGACGATGCGCTGGCGCAGCTGGTCGGTCTCCATGGATATGATCTCCGCCAGGAGCGAGCTCTTGATCAAGGACGGCATCATCGAGGCGCGCAGCCCCCGCAGTTCGGCGTTCTCCTGCTCCAGTGCCGCTTCGCGCATGACCTGCAATTGCAGCTCGCGTTCGTGGGCCCTGAGCTGCTCGATTTCGGCGCGCAGCTGCTCGCGGCCGCGGAAATTCTCGGTAAGCGAGCGCCAGGCCGCGGTGGGGGAATTGACGGCTACCTGGACGGGGTAGGCGCCGGCTTCGAGGAAGTAGCGCAGGCGCTGCTCCCAGTGGCCGTGCGAGTCGTAATACATCAGTACGACTGCAAGTATCGCGTAGATCGTGAAGCGCAGTCCCGGCGAGGGCCCGCGCCCGTACAGGGGCCGATCCACCTCGGTGCCAAAGACCGCCATGGCGCGATCAGGAGCCTGTGGCAGCGCGGCGCATGCGCCGGTCACTCCAGACCGAAATGTCCTGGCCCCATCTGATCCATGAGTTCGAGAATACGCCCGCCGCCGCGCGCGACACAGGTGAGCGGATCATCCGCGACCACCACGGGTAAGCCGGTCTCTTCCATGAGCAGCTTGTCGACATCGCGCAGCAGTGCGCCGCCGCCCGTCAGGACGATGCCGCGCTCGGCCACGTCCGCGCCGAGTTCCGGAGGCGTCTGCTCGAGCGCCTGTTTGACGGCGCTAACGATGCCCTGCAGCGGTTCCTGCAGGGCTTCGAGGATTTCGTTGCTGTTGAGCGTAAAGCTGCGTGGCACGCCCTCGGAGAGATTGCGGCCCTTGACCGACAATTCCCGCACCTGCGTGCCGGGATAGGCCGATCCGATCTCGATCTTGATGCGCTCGGCCGTGGCCTCGCCGATCAGGATGCCGTAATTGCGGCGCACGTAGTTCATGATGGCGTCGTCGAAACGGTCGCCGCCGATGCGGGCGGAGTTCGCGTAAACGATGCCATTGAGCGAGAGCACGGCGACCTCGCTGGTGCCGCCGCCGATGTCCAGCACCATCGAGCCGCGTGCTTCCTGCACCGGCAGTCCGGCGCCGACGGCCGCGGCCATCGGTTCGCTGACGATGGCGACATTGCGGGCGCCGGCACCCTCCGCGGATTCCCGGATGGCGCGCCGCTCGACCTGGGTGGAGCCGAAAGGGACGCAGACCAGTACCCGGGGCGAGGGCTTGAGAAAACGATTGCCGTGTACTTTGTTGATGAAGTACTGCAGCATCTTCTCGGTATAGGTGAAGTCGGCGATGACGCCGTCCTTCATGGGCCGAACGGCGGTGATATGGCCCGGGGTGCGGCCGAGCATGCCCTTGGCTTCGGCGCCGACCGCGACGATGATTTTGCCGCCGCGTGAGGGCTCGTCCTGGACCGCAACTACCGAGGGCTCATTGAGTACGATGCCCTTGTCGCGGACGTAGATCAGGGTATTGGCGGTGCCAAGGTCGATCGACAGATCGCTGGAGAAATAGCCGCGCAGGCGCTTGAACATGAGAGCGGCAGACCTTTCGAGTGGGCTTACGTGAAGCGGGCGCTAATCTAGCAACCGACAGGACAATGCACAAGGCGAGGTGTATGATTTCGCGCCGTTTTTTCTGCAGAATTTGATCGCTATCACATGAGCCTCAACCGCCAAGACATCGACAAGATCGCCCAGCTGGCGCGACTGGCGCTCACCGAGAGCGAGGTGCCGGCCTACGTCGAGAATCTCTCGCGCATCATGACGCTCGTGGGCGAGCTGGAGCGCGCCGACACCAGCCAGGTCGAACCCATGGCGCACCCGCTGCCCGGGCAGCGCCAGCGGCTGCGTGCCGACGAGGTCACAGGCAGCGATCAGCGCGAGCTTTTCCAGCGTAATGCGCCGCAGGTGGAAGCCGGCCTTTACCTGGTACCGCGGGTCATCGAATGACAGCGCTGCACGAGCTTACCGTCGCTGAGCTCTCGAAGGCGTTGCGAACCCGCACGGTTTCGAGCGTGGAGCTGGCGCAGGCCTTTCTGGCGCGCATCGAGCAGCACCAGCAGGAGCTGAACGCCTTCATCACCATCCTGCGCGAGGAGGCGCTTGCCGAAGCGGCCCGCGCCGACGCGCGGCTGGCCGCCGGCGATGAAGGCGCGGTCATCGGCGTGCCGATCGCACACAAGGACATCTTCTGCACCCGCGGACAGAAGACCACTTGCGGCTCACGCATGCTGGCGAATTTTGTCTCCCCCTACGACGCCACGGTCGTGGAACGACTGCGCGCCGCCGGCGTGGTGATGGTCGGCAAAACCAACATGGACGAGTTCGCCATGGGCTCATCCAACGAGACCAGCTACTTCGGGCCGGTGCGTAATCCCTGGGATCTCGCGCGTGTGCCAGGCGGCTCCTCGGGGGGATCGGCGGCCGCGGTGGCCGCTCGACTGGCGCCGGCGGCCACCGCCACCGATACCGGCGGCTCGATCCGCCAGCCGGCCGCGCTGTGCGGCGTGACCGGGCTCAAGCCCACCTATGGCCGCGTGTCGCGCTTCGGCATGATCGCCTTTGCTTCGAGCCTCGATCAGGGCGGCCTGATCACGCGCAGCGCCGAGGATTCGGCGCTGCTGCTTGGGACGATGGCGGGCTTTGACAAGCGCGACTCCACCAGCGTGCAGCTTCCGGTACCCGACTACTGCGCCACGCTTGAGCAGCCGCTCAAGGGCCTGAAGATCGGCCTGCTCAAGGAATTCTTCGATGAGGGGCTCGACCCCGACAGCGCGCATCGCATCCGCGATGCGCTCGAGGTGTTGCGAGAACAGGGTGCCACTCTCAAAGAAGTCAGCCTGCCAAATCTGCCGCTGTCCGTTCCCACCTACTACGTGGTGGCACCGGCGGAATGCTCCTCGAATCTCGCGCGTTTCGATGGCGTGCGCTACGGCTATCGCTGCGAGAATCCGCGCGATCTGCTGGACCTCTATCAGCGCTCGCGCGGTGAGGGGTTCGGCGCCGAGGTCAAGCGCCGCATCATGACCGGCACGTACGTGCTGTCAGCCGGCTACTACGATGCCTACTACCTCAAGGCGCAGCGCGTGCGCGCGCTGATCAGCGCTGATTTCGAACGCGCCTTTCACGAAATCGATGTGCTGATTGGACCGACCACGCCGACGCCGGCCTTCGAGATCGGTGCCAAGACGGCCGATCCGGTGACGATGTACCTGAACGACATCTACACGATCGGCGCCAATCTGGCGGGATTGCCGGCCATTTCCGTGCCCTGCGGCCTGGTGCGTGGTCTGCCGGTCGGTTTGCAGATCATCGGTCCTCACTTCTCGGAGTCCAGGCTCTTCAACGTCGCGCATCGCTACCAGCTCGAGACCGACTGGCACCGACGCGCGCCACCGGGGTTTGCGTGATGGAGTGGGAAACCGTCATCGGACTGGAGATTCACGCGCAGCTTGCCACGCGATCGAAGATCTTCTCGGGCTCGGCAACCGCTTACGGTGCGCCGCCGAACGCGCAGACCGATCTGATCGACCTGGCCTACCCCGGCGTGCTGCCGGTGCTCAATGGCGAAGCCGTGCGCATGGCCGTGAAGTTCGGCCTGGCAATCAATGCGCGTGTCATGCGGCGCTCCATCTTCGCGCGCAAGAACTACTTCTATCCGGATCTTCCCAAGGGCTACCAGATCAGCCAGTTCGAATTGCCGATCGTCTGCGGCGGCGCCGTGGACATCGTGCTGGAAGATGGCAGCTCCAAGCGGATCGGGGTCACCCGGGCGCACCTGGAAGAGGACGCGGGCAAATCGCTGCACGAGGGCCTCGCTGGGCTGACCGGCGTGGATTTGAATCGCGCCGGTACGCCGCTCATCGAGATCGTCTCAGAACCGCACATGCGCTCCGCCCGGGAAGCGGTCGCCTATCTCAAGAAGGTGCACACCCTGGTGCGGTATCTCGCCATCTGCGACGGCAACATGCAGGAAGGCTCGTTCCGCTGCGATGCGAACGTTTCGGTGCGCCTGAAAGGCACGGAGAAGCTTGGCACCCGGGCCGAGATCAAGAACCTCAACTCCTTTCGCTTCGTCGAAAAGGCAATCAACTTCGAGGTCGCCCGCCAGATCGAGCTGCTGGAAGGCGGCGGCAAGGTCGTGCAGGAGACGCGCCTGTACGATTCGGATCGCGGCGAAACCCGTTCGATGCGTTCGAAGGAAGAGGCCAACGACTACCGCTACTTCCCCGATCCGGATCTGTTGCCGCTGGAGATCGACCAGGTCTACATCGACACGGTGGCGGGCACGCTGCCGGAGCTGCCGGATCAGAAGGCGCAGCGCTTCATCCAGGAGTACGGCCTCTCCCCTTACGATGCCGGTGTGCTCACCGCCAGTGCCGAGTTTGCCGACTACTATGAGGTAGTCGTGCGCGACCTGGGCGGTCATCCCAAGCTTGCGGCCAACACCGTGACCGGGGAGCTCGCGGGGCTGCTCAATCGCGACGGTGTCGCCATCGGCGACAGCCGCGTCGATGCCCATAGCCTGGCGGCGTTGCTCGGGCGCGTGGCGGATAACACGATTTCCGGCAAGATCGCCAAGGATGTGCTGGAAGTCATGTGGGACGAGGGCGCGCAGGCCGATGCGATCATCGAGGCGCGCGGGTTGCGCCAGATCACCGACGAGTCGGCCATCGAGCGCGCCATCGAAACCGTGATGGCTGCCAACCCGGGCCAGCTGGCCGACTATCGGGCCGGCAAGGAAAAGCTGTTCGGATTCTTCGTCGGCCAGGTTATGAAGGCGACCGCGGGCAAGGCCAATCCGGCACGACTGAATGAGCTGCTTAAGAGGAAACTCGGTGGCTGAGCGCCTGCCGGCAGCGCCCGGGGAGTTGCGGCGGTTTCTGATCGACAAGCTGCCGGTGCGAGGTTTCTGGATCCACCTCGATGAGGCCTGGCGCAATCTTCGCAGCCATCAGCAGTATCCCCCGAGCGTCGAAGCCCTGCTTGGTGAGGCTGTTGCGGCCTCGGCATTGCTGGCAGCGACGCTGAAGTTTCGCGGTACGCTGACGCTGCAGCTGGCCGGCGATGGGCTGGTTTCCCTGCTGGTGGCCCAGTGCACACACGATCTGTCGATCCGTGCAGTCGCGCACGCGCCGGAATCGATTACCGGTGAGCCAGACTTTCATGACCTGGTCGGCGATGGCAGGTTGAGTGTCACCATCGAAGCCGACGAGCGCTCGGCACGCTATCAGGGCATCGTCGCGCTGGAAGGCGGCACGCTGTCGGCCTGCCTCGAGCGTTATTTTGCGAGCTCCGAGCAGATTCCGACTTCCATTGCATTGTCGGCCGATGGCCAGCTGGCCGGCGGCGTGCTGCTGCAGCACCTGCCGCCCTCGAGCCTGGTGGGCGCGCCGGCAACACCGCTGCGCGAGGAGGACTGGCAGGAGTTGAAGGCCCGCGTCGCATCGCTGGATGGGCCGCTGCTGCGGCTGGGCACGCCCGCTGATGTGCTGCAACAGGTCTGCGGGCCGTTCGATTGCCGGCTGTTCGAGAGTTCGCCGGTGAAGTTCGTTTGCCGCTGCGACGCCGCGCGCGTGCAGAACGTGCTGCGTTCGCTGGGGATCGAGGAACTGCGCAGCATCCTTGCGGAGCAGGGCAGCGTGACGGTGACCTGCGAGTTCTGCGGCCGCCCCTACTCGTTCGATCCTATCGATGTCGAGCGCCTGTTCGCCCCGGGCGCGAGTCCCGACACGCCGCAGTCGCTCAATTGATCAGGCCTTGCAATCACGCCCTGATCGAGAAGGGCGTGAAGTTGGTGTCGCGGTCGAAGTAGTCTTCCTGCTCGGCGCGTTTGAGGAAGCCGACCACGCGGTAAGTGAGCGGCGTCATGATGATCTCCCAGCCGCTCTTGAACACGTACTGCGTCAGCGTCACCGCTTCGAGCTGCGCGTTGTCCCAGATGCCGTAGAAGGCCAACGTGTAGAACAGCACTGAATCGACCAGTTCGCCGCAGAGCGTTGAGCCGACGGTACGGGTCCAGAGCCAGCGGCCGCCGGTCCACACCTTCATTTTTGCCATGACGTAACTATTGACGAAGGAGCCGCACCAGAAGGCGACGATCGATGCGCCGGCTATGCGCGGGGTTGCGCCGAAGATGCGCGCTACCGCGTGCTGCTCCTCGGCGCCGTCGGCCGTCGGCGGGAGTGCCACGATGACACTGGCCATGATCGAGGCAAATCCCAGCGCGACGAATCCGGCCCAGACCACGCGCCGGTCGCGGGCGTAGCCGTAGACTTCGGTGAGGATGTCGCCGAACAGATAGGACAGCGGAAAAAACAGCACCCCCGCGAGGAAGGTCACTTCGCCGAACAACGGCAGGTGTACGGTGGATTTCTTGGCTGCGCCGATCAGATTGGCGCACAGCACGATGCAGACGTAGGCCGCCATGAAAAAATCATAGTAGCGGTACTGTCGCGCGCCGCGCGTATCGATCGACATGCGCCAGATCCTACCCGACGCCGTCTATCTATACTTCACTTAATAGCTGCTGCTGGATCAGGTTCTGAATGCTGCGGGTGTGTTCCGGCGTCAGATCGATGAACTCGAGTCCGTAGTGTGCCTGCGGTTTGACGTCCGCACTCTGCTCCGCGCTGTGCTCGGCGCCGCGGACTTTGCGCACCACCGCCTTGAGCCGCAGTTCGGGCTGCTGTTCCTCGACGCCGGGGATCAGCAGTTCGACCGCATCCGACAGCGCTGCGATGCCCGTTGAAGAGGCCAGGCCAGCACCCGTGAGACTTAAATCGAGCAGCGAGGCGGGCTGGGTGGCTGCCTCTTCGGCGGCGGCGCCATTGATGAGCGACACAGCCCGCTCCATGGGCACGCGACTCGCCCTGCGTACGACCACCGCTTCCACGCTTTGCGGATAGCGCAGGTGCAGATGCGGAAAGGGCAGCTGCGCGGCTTTCAGCACTTCGGTCTGGAACGCAAAGGCGCTGCGCCCGGCAAACGCGCGACACACGAACTGATCGCCGTCGACGATGGAGAAGGCACCGCTGGAGGAGGGAATCTTAGGCGTGGTGACGAGCACGGCACGCGGCGAGAGGAAGCCTATCAGCTGCGTATACAGCCGCGCGGTCGACATGCGCGCGAGCTGCAGCTGCACGGGCTGCCCCATCTTCAGATTCATATCCGCAAGCGTGCTCATGAGCTGCCCGGATGGCGTTTGTGACCCGGTTCGCACCGCGTGTCCATGGCTGCAAATTTTACCGGGCGCCGCCGCCGGCACTTTGTCCCAGTGCGCAGAATTGCGATCAGGATGCCCGCGATTTGTGCTTAGTGCGGCTCGATGGCGCTCAGATAGCCCGGGCCACCCAGGTTTTCCATCTGTTTGAGAGTCCAGTCCCGCTGCGCCAGGACGTAGTGCGAGGGTGCGTCGACGCGCAGCAGCCGCGGGTTGGGCAGCACCACCGCCAGCAGCGCCGCCTCGCTGCTGCCCAGGCGCGAGGCGTCCTTGTGAAAGAACGTACGCGCAGCGGCCTGCACCCCGTAGATTCCACGTCCGAATTCGGCAATGTTCAGATAGACCTCGAGAATTCGCTCTTTCGGCCAGAGAGTCTCGATCAAAACCGTGAACAGCGCCTCAAGGCCTTTGCGTACGAAACTGTGACCCGACCATAAAAACAGGTTCTTGACCACCTGCTGACTGATGGTGCTGGCGCCGCGGAGTTTTTTGCCGCTGCGCTCATGGGCGCGTACGGCTTCACGAATCGAGTGGAAGTCGAAACCGGCATGAAACGGGAATTGCTGGTCCTCGGAGGCGATGACGGCAATCGCCGCCTGCTGCGAGATGTCCTCCAGCGGCACCCAGTCGTAGTGTGTGCGGTAATCGTGATCGCCGTGAGCGAGCGCATCGGCCCGAGCCTCGAGCATGAATGCCGTGGTCGGTGGAGGCCAGAAGCGCAGCGCCAGCACGCTCAAGACCGCGATCAGCAGCAACCCCAGCGTCACCGACAGCAGCGCCCGTCCGAACCGCCAGAGTCGCCCGCGTCGCGGACGCGCCATCGATGTTTCGCGAGCCCTATTTGGCGCTGTCGAGACGCCGGGCGGATTTGATCACCACGTCCTGCGTGGGCACATCACTGTGACCCTTGCGTTTGCCCGTGGGCACCTTGGCTATCTTGTCGATGACGTCCATGCCCTCGGTAACGTGGCCGAACACGGCATAGCCGTACTGTCCTGGCCTTTGATCGAGGAAATCGTTGTCCGCCAGATTGACGAAGAACTGCGAGGTGGCGCTGTGGATCTCATCGGTGCGCGCCATCGAGAGCGTGCCGCGCTGATTGCGCACGCCGTTCCCAGCCTCATTTTTAACCGGCGGATTGGTCTTCTTCTGCGACAGATCGCTGGTGAGCCCGCCGCCCTGGATGACGAAGCCGGGAACTATGCGATGAAAGATCGTGCCCTCGAAGAAACCCTCATCGACGTAACGCAGGAAATTCGCCACGGTCTGCGGCGCGTCCTCTTCATAGAGCTCGATGGTGAAATCGCCGTGAGAGGTCTCGAATCGAATCATGGATACACTCCTAACCAACGACCCTCGGTGACGCGATTGCGGCCGGCCAGATCGCGATGGCAGCGTACGCGAGCATAGCCTGCCGCGACAAGCGCTGCGGACACGGCAGCGGCCTGATCCGCTCCGTGCTCGAGCGCCAGCCAACCGCCGCGCTCGAGATGGGCCGGAGCTTGCCGGATCAGCTGCTGCAGCGCTTCGAGCCCATTCGGGCCTGGGCTCAGCGCGCTCGCGGGCTCGTATCGCAGTGCCGCGAGTGCCGCATCGCCGTGGGCTACGTACGGTGGGTTGCTGACGATGGCCTCGAAGCGGCGGCCGGTGAGCGGGGCGAACCAATCGCCGGCCAGAAATTCGATCTGCGGAAGATGCAGTCGCACCGCGTTGGCGCGCGCCACCTCCAGTGCCGCTGCCGATTGATCGGTGGCAGTCAGCTGCCAGCCGGGTCGCTCGGAGGCCAGTGCCAGGGCGACGGCGCCGCTGCCGGTGCCGAGATCGGCAACGCGCACCACGCCTGCTACTGCCGCCGCGGGCAGCAGCGCCAGGGCCCGCTCCACCAGCAGTTCGGTCTCGGGGCGCGGAATGAGCACGGCCGGCGTCACCTCAAGCGGCAGCGACCAGAATTCGCGCTGCCCGGTCAGGTAGGCGATCGGTTCGCCTGCGACGCGGCGCCCCACCAGTGTGCGATAGCGAGCCGCGGCCTCGGCCTCGATCGGCAGTTCGCCACGCGTGATCAATGCGGCGCGTGGCAGATCCAGCACGTGTGCGAGCAGTACCTCGGCGGCCAGCGGCGAGTTGGTCTCATGCGCTCGCAGTGCATCGGTGCCCTCCCTCAGCAGTTGACGCAGCCTTGGCGGCTCGGCGGCGACACCTGCCGCAGCCGGCTCTGCTAGATTGTCGGCCGATCCCATGACGGAGCCATTATGACCGCTTCCAAGCCGGCGCCGGGCGCCGTGCGTGTCAGCGATTTGCTGGAGACGGCCGCACGGCTGTTTCGCGCCACGCTGCTCAAGTGCCTGCCGCTGGGAATGCTGGCCGTGCTGTGCGCGCGGCTACCGAACATCTATTGGACCGCCACCGGGCACCAGATGAGTCTCAAGGCCCAATACGATCTGAATTTCAACGCGCTGACCGTCGTGGGTACCACTGCCGAGCTGTGGTTGCTCGGCGCCATGATGCTGCGACAACGAGCGGTGGCGGTGGGAGCGCCCTTGCACACGCTCGCCGAGCTGCGCGCGGCGACGCATCGCATGCCGGTCATGCTGCTGAGCGCCGTGCTGGCAACGATCAGCATCGCCGCGGGCCTGGTGCTGCTGGTATTGCCCGGGATCTACCTGGCGGTGTGCTACCTCGTGTGGTTGCCGGTGGTGCTGTTCGAAACGCCGGGACCCCTGGCGGCGCTGCTGCGCAGCGAGCACCTGATCCGGCGGCTGTGGTGGAAGGCGCTGGCGGCGCTGGTCATCACGGTGCTGATCTTTTTCATCGGCGCGGTGGTGTTCGCCGCGATCATCGCGGCGCTCGCAGGCCTGGTGGCCGGTGATGGGCCGGCCTTCGCGGCCATTGATGCGGCGGGCACGGTGGCATTCGGCGCGCTTTTCGTGGTCTATCTCAGTGCGCTGCAGCTGGTGCTTCATTCCGCGGCGAGCAGTTCGGCCTGATATTCCTGGCTCAGCGCGGCGAGCAGTTCGTCGAGCGCGCCGTCCATGATGGCCTGCAGGCGATAAAGCGTCAGGTCGATGCGGTGATCGGTGACGCGGCCCTGCGGGAAGTTGTAGGTGCGAATGCGCTCGGAGCGATCGCCGCTTCCGACCTGGAGTTTGCGCGACTGGGCCTGCGCGCTGAGCTGTTTCTCCTGCTCGGCAGCGAGCAGGCGCGCCGCCAGCAATGACATGGCGCGCGAGCGATTCTTATGCTGTGAGCGCTCGTCCTGGCACTCAACGATGATGCCGGTCGGCAGATGTGTGATGCGCACCGCCGAGTCGGTCTTGTTGACGTGCTGGCCTCCGGCGCCCGAGGAGCGGTAGGTGTCAATGCGCAGGTCCGCGGGATTGATGGTCACGCTCTCGATTTCTTCCAGCTCCGGCAGGATGGCCACCGTCACGGCGGAGGTGTGAATGCGGCCCTGCGCCTCGGTGGCCGGCACCCGTTGCACACGGTGCGTGCCGGATTCGAATTTCAAACGCGAAAACACGCCGCGGCCGGCGATGCGGCAGATCACCTCGCGGTAGCCGCCGTGCTCCCCCGGACTTTCGCTAAGGGTTTCCAGCTGCCAGCCCTGCGCTTCGGCGTAACGGCTGTACATGCGCAGCAGGTCGCCGGCGAACAGCGCGGCTTCATCGCCGCCCGTGCCGGCGCGAATTTCCAGGAACACGTTGCGCTCATCGCGCGGATCACGCGGCAGCAGCAGGCGCTCGAGTTCGGCGTCGCGTTGCAGCAGCTGTTGCCGGATGGCAGCGATTTCCTCATCGCCCAATGCGCGCATGTCGGAATCCGCGTCGGTCAACAGTACCTGCGCATCCCGCAGATCCTGCTCCAGCTGCCGATAGCCGGCGAAGGCCGAGGCAGTAGGTTGCAGGCGCGCGTATTCAACGGACATGTCACGGAACCGCTGGGAGCCCCCGAGGGTCTCAGGATCTGCAAGCAGTGCCCCGAGTTCTTCGAAGCGCTGTTCGGCCTTTTCCAGCTTTTGACGGATCGATGCTTTCATCTTCAGCTATAGTCTAACGGCCATGAAGCTTTGGAACCGTAACCACGGGCACAGCCGACAGTTCTCGCAAATTGCCGTGCTGGCCGTGCTGCCTCTGTGCGTGCAGGCCGCGCGCGGTACGCATGAGAGCGAGGACTCCAACGCGCTGATCATGACGGCCGAAATTGCGTTGCAGCGCGACGACTGCGGCCGTGCCGCAGCCAACTACACCATCGCCGCCCAGCGGCTGTCAGATGTCAAATTGGCGGCCCGCGCCACCGAGGTGGCGCTGGATTGCGGCCAGTTCCAGGCGGCCGAGCGCTCCGCGGCCCGCTGGCGCTCGCTAGCGCCCACTGAGCCGGCGGCGCTGCATGCCTCGATGCGGGCGGCGCTTGGCCTCTACAAGACCGATGAGGCGCGCGGCGCCTTCGATGAATGGGTCAAGAACGGCGGCCTGGCCAATGCGCGGGTTGTCGGCAACGATGATACCGGCGCGGCCGGCGTTGGCGAAGCTGTGCGATTGCTGGCACAGGAATCCGGCGTGCCGGCAACACTCGCCATGCTGCGCGGCGTGCAGGCGCGGCCGTTGCAAAGCGGCCCCTCGCAGCTCGCGCTGGCCGATCTCGCATTTGATGGCTGGAACTACCGCGAGGCACTGCAGTACGGGCAGAAGGCGCTCAGCGCCGGCGCGCCTGCCGCACCCACGCAGCTGCTGCTGGCGCGCGCACACGCGGGGTTGGGAGAAGCCGACCAGGCCATTGCCGCGGCGGCGGCGGCACATAACGCGGCACCCAAGGAACAAAACTTCGCCTCGACGGATGTGCTGATGCTGCTCGGGCGTGAGCGCGAGGCGCGCACCGCGCTCGAGACGCTGCGTGATATTCCGGCCTCGCACATGCAGGCGCAGCGCCGCCTGGGCCTGATGGCCTTCAATCGCGGCGACTACGAAGAGGCGCAGCACGATTTCTCCGAGCTGCTTGCCGATCACGATTCCTCCGCGGTCGCGGTGTACTACCTGGCAGCCATTGCCGACCGCCGCAACGATGTGGGGACGGCGCTGCGCGGCTATCAAATGCTCTCTGGCACCCCACTCGATGGCGCCGCACGCGACCGCGCGGCGACGCTGCTCTACAAGCAGGGACAGCGGGAGCAGGCGTTGAAGCTGCTGGTGCCGAGCGAAGAGTCCAGTCCGCCTTCGCGGCTCAATGCCGAGATCGAGCAGGCACAATTGCTCTCCAACGGCGGCGAGGCCGATCAATCACTGGCGCGCATCGACGATGCGCTGGCGCGATTTCCCTCACATCCCGACCTGCTATACCAGAAGTCCATCCTGCTGGAGAAGGCCGGACGCACCGAAGCGGCCATCGCGCAGCTGGAAGCTCTCTACCGCGACCGGCCGCAGGATGGCGCCATCGCCAATGCGCTCGGTTTCCTGCTGGCGGACCACAACCGCGAGCTCGGGCGTGCCGATCGGCTGATCACGGCCGCCCTAAAGAGCGAGCCGGACAATCCCGCCATTCTCGACAGCATGGCCTGGCTGGATTTTCGCCGCGGGCAGGCGCGCGAAGCGCTGCCGCTGCTGGAACGTGCGTTTCGACTGGCACAGGACGGCGACATCGGTGCCCATTGGGGCGAGGTGCTCTGGTCGCTGGGCGATAAAGCCAAGGCGCGCGAGGCCTGGAGCCGCGCGCTGATCGCCGATCCGGACAACGCGCTGGTACACGCCGCGCAGCAGCGGGCCGGCGTGCCGCAGATGCCCGCGAACGGTACCGGCACCTCCATCTAGACGATGACCATCGGGGGTTACTCAGGCATCCGCAGCGCGGTGCTTCTGGGCCTCACGGCCGCGTGGTTTCTCACCGGTTGCGTCAGCACCGCGACGCAGGCGCCCAAATCCGGCGCGCCAAATGCCATGCCGCCCGCAAGCGTTCCATGGGAGCAGCGCCTGCCCGCGCTGCAGGCCATCGCAGGCTTCCAGATCGAAGGCAAGATCGCCGCCAGCGACGGCAAACAGGGCTTCAGCGCCGGCCTGCGCTGGCGCCAGCAGGGCGATGCCGCGACCATCGATCTGTCCGCGCCGTTGGGATTCGGGGCAGCCCATGTCGAACAGGGCCCCGAGGGCCTGACGGTGACCACCGCGCAGGGCGCCACTTTCAGGAGTGCCGCCGCCAGCGAGCAGCTGAGCGCCACGCTGGGTTTCGAGCCGCCGCTGGGGAGCCTGCGCTACTGGGTGCTAGGCGCCAGCGATCCGGCGCTGCCGGCACAGGAGTCGATCGATGACCAGCAGCGCCTGGCGCACCTCGATCAGGACGGCTGGCACGTGGACTGCGAGGACTATGCGCTCGTCGATCAGCAATGGCTGCCGCGGCGGCTGATCGTTACCCGCCAGGCACTGCGACTGAAACTCATCGTCAACACATGGCGGCTTTGACCCCGGGGCTGACCTGGTGGCCGGCACCGGCCAAGCTCAACCTGTTCCTGCACGTGGTCGGGCGCCGGGCCGACGGTTATCACGAGCTTCAGACGCTGTTTCAGATCGTCGAGCTGTGCGATCGAATCGGTATCGCCAGGCGCGAGGACGGCGTCATTGAGCGTCTCGCCGGGATGGCCGAGCTCGAGCCTGAGAAGGACCTGGCGGTGCGTGCGGCTCGCGTGCTGCAGCGCCACACAGGCACTGGGCTCGGCGCTGAGCTGCACGTGATTAAACATATTCCGGCGGGCGGCGGCCTGGGTGGGGGCAGTTCGGATGCAGCCACGGTGCTGTTGGCATTGAATCGCCTATGGAATACGGGAGTGGGCCTGCCAGAGTTAGCCGCGCTCGGCCTGTCACTCGGCGCCGATGTGCCGCTGTTCGTCCATGGCGCCTCGGCGTGGGGCGAGGGGCGAGGGGAGCGGCTGACGCCCTTCCATTCTCCGTCCCGCTGGTTTCTCATCGTGCATCCAGGCGTTTCGGTCAGCACCGCCGAGATCTTCCAGGCCCCTGAATTGACAAGAAATTCTAGCCTCATCACAATGCGCGCCGCGGCGTTTGGCCAGACCCGTAACGACTGTGAAGCCGTGGTGCGCGGACGCTATCGCGAGGTGGCGGCCGCGCTCGATTGGTTGGATGCGCAACTAGAACCGCGTGACGCGCGCAGCGGCGCACGCCTGACGGGAACCGGTGCCTGTATCTTCGCCAGCTTCGATCGCGAGCAGGACGCGCGGCGAATCGCGCAGTTGGTTCCGGACAAGTGGAGCGGTTTCGTGGCTCGCGGCGTTGATCGCTCGCCGATGCACGACCAGCTGGAGACAGGGTAACGGTTTGAGTACTGCTGGGGTGTCGCCAAGTGGTAAGGCAGCGGGTTTTGATCCCGCCATACGGAGGTTCGAATCCTTCCACCCCAGCCACGGTTTGATCATAGGAGACGGCCATCGTGGATTCCGAGACCCTGGCGCTATTCAGCGGTAATGCCAACGCGGCGCTCGCGCACGACATCGCGCGGCACCTGCGGCTGACGGTCGGGAACTCCGAAGTTGGCCGCTTCAGTGATGGCGAGTCCAGTGTCGAGATCATGGAGAACGTGCGCGGCCGCGATGTGTTCATCGTGCAGCCCACTTGTCCGCCGACCAACGATCACCTGATGGAACTGCTGATGATGACCGATGCCTGTCGCCGGGCCTCAGCGGCACGCATCACGGCCGTGGTGCCTTATTTCGGCTACGCGCGCCAGGACCGGCGGCCGCGCGCCACGCGCGCGCCGATCACCGCCAAGCTGGTGGCCGATATGATCGTCGCCTCCGGGGTCAACCGGCTGCTGACGATCGACCTGCATGCCGAGCAGATTCAGGGTTTTTTTGGCATCCCGGTCGACAACGTGTATGGTTCGCCGGTGCTGCTTGGCGACGTCTGGCGGCAGCGCTATCCAAACCTGATAGTGGTCTCCCCCGACGTGGGAGGTGTCGTTCGGGCGCGCGCTTTTGCCAAGCGGCTCGACGATGCGGAACTGGCCATCATCGATAAACGCCGTCCACGTCCGAATGAGTCCAAGGTCATGAACATCAT
Organism: uncultured Gammaproteobacteria bacterium; assembly: GCA_963771665.1. Taxonomy (GTDB): domain Bacteria; phylum Pseudomonadota; class Gammaproteobacteria; order Steroidobacterales; family Steroidobacteraceae; genus FEN-1191. The sequence continues at coordinate 83,182 of CAVYUK010000008.1, forward strand.
CGGCACAGTCACAGGCAAGACCTGCGTACTGATCGATGACATGGTCGATACCGCCGGCACGCTCTGCCTTGCCGCCAAGGCGCTCAAGGAAGAGGGCGCCGAGCGCGTCGTGGCATACATCACGCACGCGGTGCTGTCCGGCAGCGCCGTGGAGCGCATCGCCACCTCGGTGCTCGATGAACTGGTCGTCACGGACACGATTCCGTTGTCGCAGGCGGCAAAGGATTGCGGACGCATTCGCCAGCTTTCGGTGGCGTCGCTGCTGGCCGAGACGATCCGTCGCATGCGCGACGACGACTCGGTGAGCTCGCTGTACATAGATTAGTTTTTTTGGGTGGCAGGCACAGGTCGCGGTGCGTGCCGGTGTAAACGAAAGTCAGGAGTTTGAAAATGCGTATCACGTATCAGGTAGGCGCGGATTCGCGTCACGATCAGGGCAAAGGTGCGAGCCGCCGCCTGCGTCGTGCCGGGAAAGTCCCCGCCGTCATCTATGGCGGGCAGGGCGGTCCGCGTAGCATCACGCTCGATCATCAGCAGTTGTTGACGCTGATCGATAAGGAGAAGTTTTACTCCTCGATCATCAGCGTCAACGTCGAGTCGGAGTCGCAGCCGGCCATCATCCGCGATGTGCAGATGCATCCGGCGCGCAACGCCGTGGTGCACGTGGATCTGCAGCGGGTGGTGGAGTCCGAAAAGCTCAAGATTCACCTGCCGATCCACTTCAGGGGCGAAGCGGTGGCTCCCGGCGTCAAGACCCAGGGCGGCATCGTCTCGCACCTGATGCAGGATGTGGAAGTCAGTTGCCTGCCGGCCGATCTGCCGGAATTCCTTGAGCTGGATCTGTCGGCCATGAATCTCAACGACACCCTCTCGCTCGGCGACATCAAGCTGCCTGCGGGCGTCACGATCCCGGAACTGGCACATCGCAACCCGGTAGTGGTCTCGGTTCACAGCCCGCGTGCGGCGGAGCCCGAGCCAGAGGCTGTGGCGGCGACCACGGAAGTGGCGGCTGCGGGCGCGGCGGCAGCGCCGGCTGCGGCGGCACCGGCTGCCGGCGCCGAGGGCGCGAAGAAGGACGAGGCCAAGAAAGACGCGGCCCCGGCCAAGAAGGAAGGCGGCAAGAAGTAAGCGACGCGGTCGATCGTGGCCGCGCTGCCGCTCAAGCTCGTGGTGGGCCTCGGCAACCCCGGGGCCAAGTACGCGCGGACGCGTCACAACGCGGGCTGGTGGTTCATCGATGCGCTGCTTGCGCAGCACCACGGCAGCTGGCGCCCCGAGCGCCAGCTGCAGGTGGAGCTGGCGCGCGTGGGCACGGAAGGCGCGGCAATCTGGCTTGCGAAACCGCAGAGTTTCATGAATCGCAGCGGCGCGCCCATCATTGCGCTCAGTTCCTATCATCGCATCGAGCCGGCCGAGATCCTGGTTGTACACGACGAGATCGATCTGCCGCCCGGTGTCGCGCGCTTCAAACTGGGCGGCGGCCATGGCGGGCACAACGGCGTGCGCGACGTGATCGCGCACCTGGGACCTGATTTCTGGCGATTGCGTCTGGGGGTCGGTCACCCCGGCGCCAAGGATCAGGTGCTCGATGCGGTGCTGGACCGGCCGCTGCCTGCCGAACAGCAATTGATCGATGAGGCGATGAAACGGGCATTGGACTGCATGCCGGAGCTGCTGCGAGGCGATGGCCAGAAAGCCATGCTGCGGCTGCACTCGGGCAATGCCAGCGGCGAAGGCAACGGCGGCGAGGGAGCAACGTAAGTGGCGATTCAGTGCGGCATCGTCGGGTTGCCGAATGTGGGCAAATCAACCCTGTTCAACGCCCTGACGCGGGCGCAGATCGCCGCGGAGAATTATCCGTTCTGCACCATCGATCCGAACGTCGGCGTGGTGCCCCTGCCGGATGCGCGGCTCGGTGAACTCGCCGCCATTGTTCATCCCGAGAAGATCCTGCCGACGGCGGTGGAATTTGTCGATATCGCAGGGTTGGTCGCGGGCGCCTCCCAGGGCGAAGGTCTGGGTAATCAGTTCCTGGCTCACATCCGCGAAGTCGATGCCATCGCACACGTGGTGCGCTGCTTCGATGACGATGACATCGTGCACGTGGCCGGCCGCATCGATCCGATGTCGGACGTTGAAATCATCAATACCGAGCTGGCGCTGGCCGATCTGGCTTCGGTCGAGAAGGCGCTGGATCGCGCCGTGAAGGCCGGCAAGAGCGGCTCCGACAAGGATGCGGTACGGCGACGCGCATTGTTCGAGCGCGCCCGCACGCTGCTCGATCAGGGCAAGCCGGCGCGCCTGCTCGAGCTCGGCGAGGATGACCGGCGCGATCTGCGCGAGCTGCACCTGCTGACCGCAAAGCCCGTCATGTTCATCGCCAACGTCGATGAAGCGGGACTCAAGACCGATAACGCGTACCTGACGGCATTGCGCGCGCGCGCAGCGGCCGAGCACGCGGTGGTGGTGCCGGTCTGCGCTGCGATCGAAGCCGAGATCGCGCAGCTCGATGAGGCCGAGCGGGATGAATTCATGCGCGATCTGGGGCTGGCCGAGCCCGGACTGAATCGCGTGATCCGCGGCGCCTATGAGTTGCTCGGACTGATTACTTATTTCACGGCCGGACCCAAGGAGGTCCGCGCCTGGACCGTGCGGCGCGGCAGCACCGCGCCGCAGGCAGCGGGAGTGATCCACACTGATTTCGAGCGTGGATTCATTCGCGCCGAGGTCATCGCTTACGACGATTACATCCGCTATCGCGGTGAAGCCGGGGCGCGGGAAGCGGGCCGGTTACGGCTCGAGGGCAAGGAATATGTCGTGCACGAAGGTGACGTCATGCATTTCCGCTTCAATGTTTGATGGGCCGCGCGCGTCCGGCAAAACGACATTTCTTCACCTTGTAGAACCGGTGGCGCGGGGAGCATCTGATATGCTCGGGCGTAATGCTGCAGTGGGCGACTGATCGCTGGAAATTTCGACGCGCTGTGCGCGCCGCAGTGCTGGCGGCCTCGCGTCCGAACCCCGGCCGCCACGACATCCTGCTGGTGCCTTGCTGGCGCCGCCCCGAGATGCTCTGGCATTGCGTCGACAATATCTGCAAGGCGGAGGGCCTCGACTCCGTGCACGTGGTCTTCAGGCCTGACAGCGGCTTCGATCCGGATAACCTCACGGTGATCCGGGAGCATGCCAATCGACTGCCCAGCTACGAGATCCAGCCCGCGCCACGCTGTCCCTATCGGCGCACCAAGCTCAGCGCCAACATCCTGCTGGGGTATCTGAATGCCGCTGCGCGCGCGCGCCGTAACGTCTACATGATCGAGGAAGACATCATGGTCGGGCGCGATTTCTTTGGCTGGCATGCGGCTGTGCACGCGCAGCGCGCGGGCCTGTTCTGTTCGATCGCCGTGCGCAATCACAATCGCGATGTGAATACCCCCGACGATCCGGACGGCTACTACCTGAGCAGCGCTGACTATTGTTCCTGGGGAGTCTGCTTCGATGCCGCGGTCATCCGGGAACGCATCGCGCCACACGTCAATCTCGCGTATCTGTCGCGACCCAAACGCTACCTGCGGGCCCACTTTGCGAATAGTCGGGTCAGTCTTGGTTTCGTCGAGCAGGCGAGCCTGCTGCGTCGAATCCAGGAAAGCGGCTCGCTGCCGATCGCCTATCCGGCCACGCCGCGCGCCTTCCATGCCGGCTTCTATGGTCGCAACCGGCCCGGCACGATCGAGGGACCATTGCAGGAGCGAGTGCGCCGGCTGGATGGGATGATCTACGATTGCACCGCCATGCGGTCCGCGGCCCTGTCGGACCGTTACGCCGCCGACAGTGAACCGGTGCCGCTGGATATCGTCGGCAGCCACGGTCTGCACGAGCTCAATCTGCCCTCCGCCTGAGGCCTGCGTGTACCACGTCTCTCAAAATCCCAAACTTGCGTACGTGCGGCTGGCGCGGCTGCGCCCCACCCAGCTGACGGTCGGCTACCTGGAGGTCACCATCAAGGCGCGCGACTGGGCGCGTCTGCCGCGCAAACACCTCAAGGCGGAGCTCGAGAGCCATGTCTTCCCGGCCGTGATCGGACCCGGCGGCGATTACTTCATCATCGACCATCATCACCTCGGCATCGCGCTGATGGAGCAGGGCGTCAAGGATGGCTACGTGGCGGTGCTCGATGACCTCTCGTACCTGGAAATGCCGGTGTTCTGGCGCACCATGGAGTTCCGCTCGTGGAGTCACCCTTACGACCGGCGCGGGCGCCGCTGCGACTATCGCGATATGCCACGGCGTCTGAAGGATCTGCAGGACGATCCCTATCGCAGCCTCGCCGGCATCGTGCGTCGCGCCGGAGGCTATGCCAAGGATGAGGAGCCGTTCGTGGAATTTCTGTGGGCCGATTTTTTTCGCCCGCGCGTGCCCGCACGGCTGATCCGGCGCGAGCCGGGACGCGCGCGGCAGGCCGCCATGCGGCTCGCTCATTCGGAAGAGGCGCGCTACCTGCCCGGATGGAGCGGTAAACCGCAAAAGACAGCCACTAAGGCAACGAGTTCGAAGTAAGCAGCAGAGGCGTCACGATCCGTTCCAGTCGCTCCGCGGTCCACACCGGGTGCTTGTCCTTCCAGCCGTCATCGATGAGTACACCCTGACGGTCGATCGTAAAATTGACCGGGATGTGCCAGATGCGGCCATAGCCCGGCGCGCTCGATACCCCCAGCAGGCCCGAGGGGAACGCGTAGTTGCGCGCGATCTCGCGCACGCGCGCGAGGTTATCGGGCGTGTCCAGGCTGAAGGCCAGCACTGTCAGTCCCTGCGCCGCGTGTGTCCGCGCGTAGGCTGAGAGCAGCGGCAACTCATCGCGGCAGGGCACGCACCACGTGGCCCAGAACGTCAGGATCACCACCTGCCCGGCCAGGTCGGCCGTGGCGATGCGGCGGCCATCGAGCGTGACGAGCACGGCCGGCGGCGCGGCAGCGCCCACGTGCAGGTCATTGGCGCGCGACACGGATGGCGGCATTCCGCTCAGGGCCAGCAGTGCGAGCAGGGGAGCCTGCATGGCGCGCGCGTTCATTGGTTGCCGCTCGGCGAGCGGACTTCAAACCGCGCCGTGGTCGCGGAGCCGCCGGCAAAGTGCAGTGTGATCGATACCTGATCGCCAGGTTTGAGCGCACGCGTCGGTTGCTCGAGCATCAGGTGGTAGCCGCCGCCGGCGAGACTCAGCGTACCGCCCGGCCGTATCTCGACGCGCGATACCGGCTGCATCTGCGAAACGCCGTCGCGTTGGACACTCTGGTGCAGCGATACCTCGGCAAAGTCGGGACTGGTGGCCCCGGTCAGCACCTGCACCCGGGTGCCGGTGTTTTTGAGCGTCACGTAACCGCCCGCGGGCAGATTCGCGGGCAGCCAGCGGACCCAGGCATCGCTGATGGTGATGGTCGCGACGGGCGTCTCGGGGGCAGCCGTGGCTGCGGCGGCCGTGGCTGCGGCTGCCGTGACCGCGATCCAAAGCCCCAGGAGAGCGCTCTTACATGCCATAGCTGATGCCTACCGTCCCCGTCCAGTGGGGAAATAGTTGATAGCCGCCGAGGTTGCTGTACACCGGCACCTGCAGCACACCGTAAAGCTGCAGATGGTGGTGGAGCTGCACCGTCAATCCGGGGCTCAGATACGCCACCAATCCCTGCGTGTCGAGCACGTCCGCCAGTGCGCCCTGGTCGGCGCGCTTATCGTAGAGGTTGACCTGCAACTGCGGTACCCATTGGGGATGGGCAGCGTAACGCAGTCCGAAACTGACGTTGAGCGAGTTGCCGGGACGGAAATCATTGCCGGGTTGGCTCTGCCGATGAGCCACCGCGGATTGAAACGTGCTGGTCGCAAAGGCATCGAAGTCCTGGCTGACGGGCTGAAAGTAGTAGGCACCCACGATGATGTCGGTGCTGCCGGTGCCGGGCTGCAGGCTCGCATCGAGTGGCGCGCCGGTGCTGGGGCCGGTCAGGAATTTGACGTCGGTGCCATAGGTGCCGGTGGGCAGCTTCACGCCCAGCTGCACCCCGAGATTGTGCGTCGGCAGAATGCCCTGATAGCTGCCGATGAGTTTGATGTCGCCCAGGTGCGAGAGATCGGTATAGCTCAATTGATCGGGCGCGGTCTCGGCCGCGGAATAGGGCTGCGGCTGCACGCCGAAAGTCGAATGTCCGCGGATCACATAGGGCACCAGCACATTGGCGGCCCACTCGGCGTTGGGCCGGTAGGACAGTCCCAGATTGATGTAACGGTTGATGGTGTCCTGTTCGATCTCGCCGCCGCCCAGCGCCGGATCGAACGGATGGTTGACCACTTCGGCCGGCGTCGCGGTGCGCGTGCCCGTGCGCAGCGCGTCCTGGTTGATATACACATACTCGAGATTGAGCCGCCACCCGGCATCGCTGGCGTAGCCCATGGCAGCATCGGAATCCACGGTGCAGCCGCAGGTGGCGCAGGCACAGGCGCCGCCGGGCAGCGCGCACGCCATCACCCATAGCGCGGCCCGGGCGCCAAGCGGGCGATACCGCCCGCAGCATGTTTCTGACATTGTCGTATTCCTTCCCGATCGCCTGCGCGATCGCTCGCAACGGATGTACGCCGAGGCGCACCGCGTCACAGCGGGGCCTCACATGGACATCAATTCAGGCGAGAACGGGCGGGGCGCGCGCGGCGTGTGCACGCTCGAGGCGTACGCCGAGTCGCAGCGTTGCAAAGCGGCTGATCGCGGGCGGCGCGGTCAGGCCGGTCCGCGCCACCCGCGGCAGGCTGGAGAGCGGACCGGCACCAGGAGCGGATCCGAACGGACAGTGTTCGAAGTGTCGGGAATGATTGGGCGGTACGGAGTGATCGGGCGCAAGCGTCCCCGCGTGACAGATCTCGAGCGAGAACGGCCGCTCCGCGGACGGCATGAAACCGGCGGGAATCAGCGCGCGGAAAACCATTGCCACCAGCAGCACGCTGGTGAGCAATTGACGCTGAAGCCGACTGTTGATCAGGCGTCGCATGGGCCGTCGCATGGTACGTCACGCGAGCGAGGCGACGCCACCGGCGAGGCGGCAAGCGGCAGGCGGCAAGCGGCGACGCGGCGCCGCGGCGCACTTGCTCAGGCCCAGCCGCGGCGTCCCGATTCGGGCCGGTCAAAGACCTCGCGTCGGTGATAGTCCAGGTAGAGGCGCTGGCGGGGCTGAAAGAGGCCAACTTTCATGGGCATACGCAGGTTCCACGAGGTCAGGATCGCTGGATTCAGATAGCGCGATGCCAGCAGATCGCCCTCGTCGGAGAAGGAGATATAACCGCGCGCGAACAGGTGCTCGATATGCGGAGACAGCAGCAGTCCATTGCAGCCATCGATCTTCTCCTGATCGTCCGAGACGCTCCATGGCTTGATATGGCAGGCGCGAAGATGTCGCCGGTCGAGCAGGCCGGTCAGCCGGCAGGCGCTCTCGATTTTCTCCAGGCTGCGCCGGAAGACTCCCAGCCCACGGCGAGCGCGAATCAGCTGCTGCTTCTCCTCGGCATTCAGATCCGTGCGACGCACGATCGAGGTCTCCACCCAGTCATCCGCGAGTTCGGACACGGCCGCCGATTTGATCTGTGCTTCGACATCTTCGAGCTGCTGCGCCAGCAACTGGCGCAGTGCATTCGCCATGCCGGCGGATACCGCGCTCAGGTATACGGCGGGATTGCGCGCGCCGCTGGATCGCAGCGGCGACTGAGTCTGCGGCAGCACAGCCTTGAGCACATCGATGTGGGCGCGCGGGTGCAGCGGCAGCGCCAGTTCGAAGAAGCGCACCGGCAGGTACCAGCCTTGCCCCGAACCCGTGGATTTGGAGGATGAAGCCAGTTCATGGGGCCGTGCTGCCTCCATGGCCTCACGCAGCGCAATGCCCACGCCGCGCACGGCGCCGTCCGAAAACGCGAAAATCAGATCGCCGGTCTGTACGCGCAGCATATTCTGCGCAGCCTCCGTGGGTTCGCCACGCTTATCCCGCGCGGTCCACAGGTAGTCGCCCATGAGCCCGCGGCTTACCACCTTGCTCTGATTGACCCACCAGTACTGGCTATCCGGCTGCCCGTTCATGGGAGTTGAGAATAGCCCCATTCCGGCAGCTTCAAATGTGCCCTAAGCACCAGATTTGATGACGTTTTTTTAACCGGCGTTTACCATGATCGCCGATGTCCCTAGAATGCGCGTCCCGCGAGGCTAGGTAGCTCAGCTGGTTAGAGCGTGGCACTCATAATGCCGAGGTCGTGAGTTCGAGTCTCACCCTAGCCACCAATCGATTTTCCTGTGACCGCCCGCAACTCAATTTGCGCCGGCCGGCGCGGGGCCGTCGCCATGCGCAATCGGTTGCCAAGATCGCAAACTTACGGCGATGGTAAGCGCGATCTGACGTTCACAACGGGGAGTGCTGATACCGTCGGTCGATTTGGGAGAGCTGAATGGTTTTGGCGTGATGTAGCAATCGCGATGTTGTCATGCCACGCCGATTACGGGCCGAGGTTGGAATAATCAGTGGAGAGATCTATGAACAGCCTAATCCCCATATGGATTTTGGGTGCACCGATTGTCGGCATTCTTATCCTATCATTGTCGTTTCCCGGCTCTTCCTCGATGTCTGGGCGTTGATAGCCGACAGCGGGGCGGTCCTGCTCTGAGAGGAGATCGATATGGCATCCAAGTCCAAAGACAAGACAGCAGCTCCAATACCGGCGAAACCCCTATTGGAGTCAGGACCGATAACCACGCGCGACGCTGTAATTCGGGGTACCGGCAGTGCCGATGCGAAGTCAGCTCCGCAGACCGATCGCAACTCCCAAATCGCTGTCGCTGCCTACTATAAGGCGCAGCACCGCGGCTTTACCGAGGGGTGCGAGATCAAGGATTGGCTTGCTGCCGAGCAGGAAGTTGATGCTCACGAGGCGAATAGCTCAGGTGCTTCTGTCGAGGCGCGCTATTAGCTAGATCCGATAGCGGCATGGATCTGCATCCCCCCGCTAACGGCTGAGAATCGCTGAGTCCCTTCACATTTCTTGCAGGAGGCGCGCAATCAGACGCGATAGTCCCGCGGGAATTCACAGCACCTGGGAAGGTTCCTCGGCACAAGGCGGCAGCAGGTAACGTGCTTCGAAGATCTCGGCCGGCAACGGTCTACTGAACAGATATCCCTGTATTTCATCGCAGTTCATGAACCGAAGCAGGCGCGATTGCTCTTTGGTTTCGACGCCTTCGGCGACCACATTGAGCTTCAGCGAATGCGCGAGATTGATGATCGCGGACACCAGTGCGAGGCCCGCCTGCCCGGCGGTCATGTCATTTATGAACGATCGATCGATCTTCAGCGTATCCAGCGGCAGCTTGGACAGGCAACTTAGCGATGAATAGCCCGTGCCGAAGTCATCGATGGCAACGCTCACCCGCATGGCGCGTATCGCTTGCAGGCTTGCAACGGTGTGCTCGACATTCTCCATGATCAGGCTTTCGGTGATCTCCAGCTCCAGTCCCGCCGCGGCATGCGGGTCTATATCGATCATCTGCTTCACCTCGAAGATGAAGCTGCGATTGCGCAGTTGCAGCGGTGAGACGTTCACTGCGATGCGCACTTCTGACATGTGAGCCGCACGCCAGCGCAGGTAGTCCTGGATTGCTGTTTGCAGCGCCCAGCGCCCGACTTCATAGATCAATCCGGTTTCTTCGAGCATCGGAATGAATCCGGAGGGCAGCACCAGGCCTGTCCGCGGATCATTCCACCGCAGCAGCGCCTCGGCGCCGGTGACCTTGCCGCTGGCGAGGTTGATCTTGGGCTGGTAATAGAGAATGAATTGTCCGTTGTCGAGCGCCTCGCGCAGTTGATATTCCAGGCTCAGGCGGCCAACCACCGTTGCACTCATCTTGTCGGTGTAGAACAGGTACCGATCGCCGCTGACCTTGGCTTTCTTGAGCGCGGCCTCGGCGTTCTTGAACAAGGTATCTGCCTCCGCGCCGTCGTCCGGAAATAACGCGATGCCAATCTTGGCAGCGACGCGAATCACAGTGTCATCCACGTGGAACTGATGGCGCAGAAGCGAATCCACTGTTCTATCCAGGAGTCGCGCCAATTCACCCTCATGACGAATGTGCGGAAACACCACCGCGAAGTGATCCACGTCCACGCGTGCGAGCTGGCTTACGTCTCCGAGGCTCTGCGTTAGCCAATCCGCCACCTGCTTCAGCAGCGCGTCGCCGGCGGGACGCCCGAGGCTGTGGTTGACGTTCTTGAAACGTTCCAGGTCGATCAGACCGACAGCAAGCTTGCAGCCAGTGCCAACCGCGGTGCGCATATACTGTGCAACGCGCTCCAGAAACAGACCGCGGTTAGCCAGCCCCGTGAGCTCATCATAGTAGGCGAGATAATTGAGGCGATCCTGCTTTTCAACGTGGTCGACCGCGAACGAGATATTGCTGGCCAATTCCGACAGCAGGCGCATCTCCTCCGTATCGAACGCGTTCGGCTCGCCCGCGAACAGCGAAATCACTGCTTCGGGGCGTCCGGCTACCAGCAGCGGAAAGCACGCTAGCGACCTATGCCCGCGTCGCAGCAGCTCATCGCTCAGTGCTGCAATCGACGGGTCGGTCGCGATATCGTTGCAGACCGTGGGTTGCGACTGTCGCAGCGCACGGCAGGCGGGGCGCTCGCTGTCCGGCGTGCCGTCGCGTGCCGTAAGCCTTATCTTGTCGACGTAGCCTACTTCGCCGCCGTACCAAGCGACGACTTTGCCGTCGAGTGTGTGCGAATCGATCACGCCGATCCACGCCATTCTGAACGCGCCCGCATCCACCGCGATACGGCACGCCTCGCTGAATAATTCTCCGCGCTCCCGTACCCGGACGATTAGCGCATTGATCTGACTGAGCATCGCGTACACGCGGTTGAGGCGCTTGATTCGGATTTCGTCCCTTTTTTTTTCGGTCAAATCCTCGCCGATGCTGGCGACTCCTATCGCCTCCCCGGTGCTGGAGCGCAGCAGCGAGTTGTTCCAGCGAATGAGCCGGCGCTCTCCCGAGCGCGTGAGGATGTCATTTTGGTGATGCCACGCCACGGAAGCATTGTCGAGCATGGCAGAAAAAACGAGCCGCACTTCAGAATCGAGATCGGGCGGTATGAACAATTTAAAGAAACTCTGGCCGAGGACCTGATCGCGGGGCCAACCCGTAAGATCGAGCAGATAGTCGTTGCAATAGCTGATGTCCCCGTTTCGATCGAGCATGATCGACACCAGCTCAATATTGTTAAGCATTTCGCTGATCCGATCGCTATCGTGCAAGTCCGCCGAGGCACTTTGGTTCTCGGACGGATCGCGCTGTATGGCGGCCGGTTTGTCGGAGTCGCTGCGCCGCGACCGGTACTTACTGCGCCGCAACGGAAACAGCAGGGTGGCGCACTGCGCCACCGAATCGGTTTGGACTGCTGTCAGTTCTTCCAGACGTGCCCATGACTTGTTCAGCGTATCGATCAACACGGCGATTTCCGCGTTCGCTTCGGCCGCTAGCAGCGGTCCTGACGGCGTCGGCGCAGCCTGTGTATACGTGGGCGCCTTGAGGACGAATCTCGGCGTCGCCCGACCATCCAGCATCAGGCGATCACTTTCCTGCTTGACGACCGCGTAGCATTCGCAGCAAAGTTTCTCGAGTTTTGGTCGATTCAGCACCGTGATGTGCCCGCGGTTGTAGCGCACGATGCCAAGCTTCTGCAGTCTGGACGCGGCTTCGGTGACACCCGCGCGTCGCACGCCCAATGTATTGGCGATGAGTTCCTGAGTCAGGGTGAATTTGTTGGATGGCAGGCGATCGAGGTAGAGCAATAGCCGGCGACACAGCTGCTGGTCTATCGTGTGATGGCGATTACACACCGCCGTCTGTGCCATCTGCGTAATCAGGGACTGCGTGTAACGCAACAGCAGCAGTTGCAGGTCGCCGTTGTGATGAAACTCCTCTTTGATTCGTTTGCTGGAGAGACGGTAGGCGTAGCCTGCGCTTTGCACGATCGCACGGCTCGGCGTGGATTCTCCACCCATGAATAGCGCGATGCCAATGAGTCCTTCGCTACCTACCAGTGATAGCTCAGCCGATCCGCCATCCTTCAGGATGTACAGCAGGGAAACGATGCAATTGGTCGGAAAATAGACATGGCTCAAGCGGGCCCCAGACTCGTACAGGACGCTGCCGAGCGGCATCGCGACCAACTGCAAGTGCGGGAATATTCGTTCACGTTCGGCCGGCGTCAGCGCAGCCAGCAGGTGATTTTGATTTGGATCGATAGAGTCGGTCTGGCGGGAAGGACTCATTCAAACGACTGGCGGCCATTGCTCTGAGGCGAATGGAGGTACTATGGGGTTGCCCGGCATCGCGTAAAAGACACAGATATCCGTCATTTCACCTAGCACACCCCGGGCTGGGGCGCTGCACATGACCAGGTACCAGAGGATCGCCGATGAACTGGCGAGCACGATCGCCATGGGGCTACTGCGTGTCGGGGACCGCGTGCCGTCGGTTCGGAGAACTATGCGTAAGCATCGCGTGAATCCCGGCACGGTGCTGCGCGCCTATCGTGACCTGGAGGCGCAGGGCCTGATTGAGTCACGACCGCGATCAGGCTACTTTGTACGATCGAGTGGCGTTAAACGCCTCGCCGAGCCGAAGCAATTCAAGGTGACCCGCCGTTCCGGCGCGGTGCTCGTTAACGAGCTTATCTTCGAAGTATTTGAAGCCATGAAGCAGCGCACGCTCGTGCAGTTTGGATCCGCGTTTGTGAACCCGGAGCTATTTCCCGTCGAGATGAACCGGGCGGGTGCGTCGGCGGCCAGGGGACTGAAGCCGGCGGCGACGCTGGAGGATCTGCCGCCCGGAAGTGCGGAGCTGCGGCGGCTGATTGCGCTGCGCTATTTGGACAGCGGTCATATCGTCGGCCCGGATGACATCGTGATCACCACCGGGGCGCTGGAAGCGATCTTTCTTTGTCTGCGTGCCGTAACGCGATCGGGCGACACGGTCGCGATTGAGACCCCCACTTTTTATGCAACGCTGCAGATGCTCGAATGGATGGGTCTCAGAGCCGCCGAGATTGCAACCGATCCGCGCACCGGCATCGATCTTGACGCGCTCAAGCTTGCGTTTGCATCTGGATCCGTCAAAGCCTGTGTCGTGATACCCACGTTTCAAAATCCCCTCGGAAGCTGCATGCCCGAGGAGCACAAGCGCGTGCTGGCACGACTGGCGGAGCGTTATAGGGTGCCGGTGATCGAGGATGCCGCCTACGCCGAACTGTATTTCGGGGCGATGCGTCCTCGATCGGTGAAGTCCTTCGATCGGGCCGGATGGGTTCTGCATTGCGGTTCTATGTCCAAATGCCTGGCCCCGGGCTACCGCATCGGCTGGGCGGCTCCCGGACGATTCGCGCGCGCCGTCTGGGAAAGCAAAATCATGAGTTCGCTTACCACTGCGCCCGTCTGCCAGGATGCGCTGGTTCGCTACCTAAAAAGGGGCGGCTTCGAGCAGCATCTGCGTCGCTTGCGCCAGGCATTGTCTGAGGGCTGCCGGGAGATGCTCAACGCCGTGTCGTCCGAATTCCCCTCAGACTGCCGCATGACGCGGCCCGACGGCGGGTATATGCTCTGGGTGGAGCTGCCCAAGACGGTCGACGCCCTGACACTGTATCGGCTGGCGCACAACGCCGGGGTCAGTATCGCGCCCGGTCCGATTTTCTCAGCCCAACGCAAATATCCGAACTGCATACGACTCAACTTCGGCCACGCATCGATACCGCAGATCCGTCAGGGCGTCAGCACACTGGCTCAGCTGGTCAAATCTGCCGCCGGCGCCGGCAAACCTTATTAAAAGCACGGGCGTGGATACAGAAACAGCAGTCTCGCCGCTAGCTCATCGTCAGTCTTGCTCCGAATTGCGGCCATTACCTGATGCCTTCTCGCCGCGCTCCTCAAGATGCCTGTTGTAGCGCTCCCGGCGCTCTCGCATCACAGCCGATCTTGCCAAGTGCATGGAAATACAGACTTAATCCGAGCGGCGCGCCGTACCTTGCAGTGGGCTGCCGTACGTCGATGCCCTTGGCGATATCGCCCCCCAAGGTCGGTCGAGCACACCGGGAACATTTTTGTGCTTGGATGTTCTCGACCGCCGGTGAGGCTTCGGACGCCTTCGCATAACTTCACAGTTTGCACGCGATTCTGATCGAAGCGCGGCTCATTGGTCGTTGCAAACAGAATGTTGATTGCCGGGGCGGTTCGTCCTACATCGTTTCAGCAGATAGCCAGCGTACACTGCCACATGAACGCAGGCGCCACACCGAAGGCCAACGCACTACTTGCTGCGTTGCCTGCGGCGGCCTACAGGCGCCTTTTGCCGCAACTCGAAGCCACCAAGCTGCGGCACGGGGACATCCTGCTCACGCCGGGCAAGACGATGAAATATGCGTACTTCCCCACCAGCAGTATCGTTGCGCTACTGGATGAAGTGGACGCGGCCGGCACGATGGCCAAGGCATGGCCCGTGGGCCGCGAAGGCATGCTGGGAATTTCCGTTTTCCTCGGGGTACCGGACTTTGTGCGCCAGGTGGACGTCGAAGTCGGCGGCACGGCATTTCGCATTCCGGCTCGTGCGTTGCTGGCGGAATTCCGTCAGGGCGGGGCGCTTCAAAGACTGCTGCTGCGTTATGTGTTCGCATTGATCACGCAGGCCTCGCAACTGGGGATCTGCGGTAACTACCACCCGATCGAGCAGCGGCTGTGCCGATTTCTGCTGTGCGCCTTCGATCGCGTGGGCGACGAACTCGGTATCACCCAGGAGCGTCTGGGACTGCTGCTCGGCGTGCGGCGAGTATCGATCTCGAAGGCTGCCATGCAGCTGCAGCAGGAACATCTCATCGATTACGTCCGTGGCCGCGTGATCCTGGTGAATCGCAAGAAACTCGAGCAACGCTCCTGTGTGTGCGCGGGGATCATCCGGCGCGCGTTTGCGACGGTATTGGAATAAGACTTTCACAACGATCTGCCTCTAAGCCCCGCCACGTGCGGGGCGCATTTTTTTAGCCGGCCACTCTGTGTCAAGAGCTTGACAGAAGCATTGATCGCTCGGGTCCAACATTGATCCCGACGATACAGCGAGCCTTCACACCAACGTGAACGCCGCTGCACACAGGAGTGACTGACCATGAACATCAAGTCCGCTTCACTGAATAGCGTCCTCGTCGTACTGGCCTTCGGCTTCACGGTTGCGGGCGCGACTGTCGCACGTGCCGATTCTTCGCCTGAAATTCGTTCGAGCACTGTTTCTCTCGCCGGCATCGACCTCTCGACCCCGGCGGGTCAAAGTGCTGCCCGCGAACGAGTGCACGAAGCGGCACGTGTGGTCTGCAGCCGAGCGCAGGATCCGTACGATCTCGCACCGAGCTGGGACTACGTCAAGTGCGTCGCGAGTTCCGAGCAGAACGCGTGGAAGCAGCTCAAGGGGCCGGCCGTCGTCGCATCGAAATAAGGAGCGAGTGATGGTCTGCGCGGTGGGTGGCCGAGGCGGGACGAACGCCCGGCCACTTGCCGGCAGGGGCGGAATGTCGGACAAAATCGCGACATTCATAAATCAGTCAAGGCGGGCGCCCTATTGTCCCCGGTGTGCGCCGGTTCATCCACATCCCTGCGGACTCTATTTTCCGCTGAAGCTGTTTGCACTGGTTCCCCGCTTCGGCGCCTTTGAGGCCGTGCTCGGCTAGCCTGGCGTTTCACTGGCGCTACTACTCAGGCGCCGGTTACGGACTGAACCTGCTTTGCCTCTCGTATGCGTGGATCCTCGGCTTCGCGCTCAGCCGCGATCGCGATTCGGCACAGAGCTGCAGGCGCTTTTTCTGGCGATCACGGCATCGACTTCTATAGCCGCAGGCGAAGCCGTGAATCGCGTCCGTCTCAGCTGCCGTTGTCCGCGACCACGCTGCCCTTACCCCGCAGCTGAAAACGCGGCTCCGGACTGTGCGGTGTGAGCCGATGTCAGCTCTCGTTCCCATTTGGACACTACGGCCACCGCGATGCTGTTGCCGACCACGTTGGTTGCGGAGCGGCCCATGTCCAGAAAATGGTCGATGCCGAGCAGCAGCAGCAGGCCGCCTTCGGGGATATTGAACTGCGGCAACGTGGCGGCGATGACGACCAGCGAGGCTCGCGGCACCCCGGCGATGCCCTTGGAGGTGAGCATCAGTATCGCCAGCATCAGGATTTGCTGACCGGCGGACAGGTGGATGCCGTACGCCTGGGCGATGAACAGGCTGCCGAAAGTGCAGTACATCATCGAGCCGTCCAGGTTGAACGAATACCCGATCGGCAGCACGAATGAAGCGATCTTGTTGCTGCAGCCGAAACGTTCGAGTTGTTCCAGTGTTTTCGGATAAGCCGCTTCCGAACTGGCGGTGGAGAAAGCCAGCAGCAGTGGATCGCGCACGCCTCGCACCAGGGTCAGCACCCGTCTGCCGATGACGCTGCCGCCCAGTGCGATCAGAATTCCCCACAGCAGCACCAGGCCCAGATAGAACTCGCCTATGAAGACCCCATAGATGCGAATGATGCCCAGTCCCTGCTGTGCCACGGTCGCTGCCAGTGCGCCGAATACCGCGAGCGGCGCGAACAGCATCACGTAGCTGGTCACCTTCAGCATGATATGAGCGAGCTCATTGAGCATATCCACCAGCTTGCGCGCTCTCTCGCCCAGAGCCGCCGCGGCGGATCCAAAGAAGAGTGAGAACAGCACGATCTGCAGAATCTCGTTGCGCGCCATGGCATCGACGATGCTGATCGGGAAAGTGTGGGCGACAAAATCCTTCATCGATAGACCGGTGGCAGCAACATCGCTATGCGCGGCGGAGTCGGGCAGCGGAATGTGCAGGGCTTTGCCGGGCTCGAACAGATTGACCAGCAGCAGACCCAGCGTCAGCGATACCAGCGATGCGAACAGAAACCATCCCAAAGTCTTGATGCCCACGCGGCCGACCGTACCCAGATCGCCCATCTTGGCGATGCCGACCACCAGCGTCGCAAACACCAGCGGCGCGATGATCATCTTGATCAGTCGCAGGAAGATGGTCGGCAGCAGCTCCGCGACGGCGGCGAAGCCGCCTGCCGACTGGGGCGTGAATTGAAAAACAAAATAGCCAATGGCTACACCCAGAACCAGGCCAAGCAGGATCAGTTTTGTCAGGCGCGTGGATTGCACGCCGCGAAGTCTACGCCAAGGGAACCCTCAGAGGTCCTGAATGCGTCCCTTCCATTGGCCGCCGCGATGTAGCGCGTACTGCACGGCGGAGTGCGCCGTGGCGGCGGCGTAGAACACCGCCACGGCCGGCAGCGTCAGCGCCCAGGGCGCGGCCAGCCGGTAGAATCGAACGATGGGCCAATAGGCGATGCTCATCAGCAGCCAGCCGCCAGCGCCCAGCGCGATCGGCATCGGCTTGCCCGACAGCAGCAATACGGGCGGCACCACGTAGGTGAGGCACAGTCCCGCAAGCGTCGCCCCGAGCAGCAGATACGAATGGCGCAGCTGATTGAACGCGGTACGCGAGATCATGCTGCCCACGGCACCGAATGAACCATAGGGACGCGTGCTGTGAGAGCGCCGCGTCAGTCCCAGCCAGATCCGGGCACCGCTGTTCTTGGCGGCGCGCGCCAGCGCGCAATCGTCGATGAGCGCGGCGCGAATGGTTGCCAGGCCGCCCATCGCGGCCAACGCCCGCGGACGCATCAGCATGCAGCCGCCGGCGGCGCCGGCGGTGCGAGCGCGCGGCGAGGCGATCCAGGCTGGCGGATAGAGCATGAAGAAGAAAAATACGAAGGCCGGCACTAGCAGTTTTTCCGCCAATGTCAGCGCTCGCAGCTCGACCATGCAGGAGACCAGATCGAACTGATCCGTCTGGGCCCTGGCCACCATGGCCGCGACGGCATCGGCATCGTGATGAATGTCGGCGTCAGTAAAGAGCAGGTAGTCGGCGTCCAGCGCGGTTGCGGACTGCACACCCTGGGACATGGCCCAGAGCTTGCCGCTCCAGCCGGCAGGCAGCGGCGCGCCGCGCAGAACCGACAGACGTTCGGAGGCGTTGATCGCCGCGGCCGCATCGGCGGCAGCCGCGGCCGTGCCGTCGCTGCTCGCATCATCGATGACGATGACCTGCAGCGGCACGATATGGGCCTGCTGCAGCAACGAGCGCACCGTAGCGCCGATCAGATCCGCCTCATCGCGCGCGGGGATGACCGCGACCACCCGGGCCGTGGAAGCTGGTACCGCCGAGCCTTCGACCGGCATGCGCCAGAAGCTGCCCCGCGCCAGCAGCAGATACAGCCACGTCAGCAGCGACAACAGTCCCAGAAGCTCCGCCATCCAAGTTACAGCCAGTTCTCCACCAGGCGATTGATGATGCCGCCGCCGATGATCAGCCAAGCGAACAGGATGCAGCCGAGCAGCATGGGTTTGAGGCCGGCCTGACGGATGGCGCTCAGATGCGTCGTCAGGCCGAGAGCTGCCATGGCCATCGCCAGCAGCAGCGTATCGACATTGACGGCGATGGCCAGCATCCGCTGCGGCAACAATGACAGCGAGTTGAACATGACGACCAGGACGAAACCAAATGCGAACCACGGGATGGGCAGGCGGGCGCGCGCCTTTGCGGTGGCAGCGGCGTCATCGCCGGCTGGCGCACATTCGTTGGCGGGGCCGGGCTTGGCCTTGGCGGCGTCCCGCGCCAGCCACGCGGACAGGCCGATCAGGAAAGGAGCCAGCATCATGACGCGCACGAGTTTGGTGATCACGGCCGTGTTGGCGGTGTCTGCCCCCACGGAGCGGCCGGCGGCGACCACCTGGGCGACTTCGTGAATCGTGGAGCCGGCGTAGATACCAAAGGCATTCGCCCCCAGGGGCAGCAACAGCCAATGCACATTGAGAGTGTAGAGCAGGGGATAGAGAAAAATTGCGATGGTGCCGAAGAGCACTACGGTGGAGATCGCGACCGTGACCTGGTCGGCCCGTCCGCGCACCACCGGTTCGGTCGCCATGACGGCCGCCGCGCCGCAGATCGCGCTGCCCGCACCGATCAGCATGGCGGTCTTGCGATCCAGCCCGAACAACCGCGTGCCGATCAGGCAGGCGAGTGAAAAGGTCGACAGGATGACGAGCGCATCGATCAGCACGCCCACCATGCCCACATGGCCGATATCGGTCAGCGTCAGTCGCAGCCCGTAGAGGATGACGCCTGCGCGTAGCAGGATCTGCTTGGAGAATCGCACCCCATCGCCGCTGGACGCGGCAAGCCGCGGGTAAATCGAGTTGCCCACCAGCAGTCCCAGCACGATGGCTAGCGTTAGCGCGCTGATGCCGTGGGTCTGCAGCCAGCCCGAGCTGCCCAGCACCATTGCCACGGCGGCGATGGCGGCGCTCAGCGCAAGGCCCGGCAACAGGCGGAGGTGGTTCATCAAGGTCCAAAGTAGGCGCTGCCCGGAGACTAATCCAATTCATTGTTAATGTAGAATCAAGTGATTAAATTGGTTGTCTAGGCTACAAAAATGGCAAATCCCCGCCTCACACTGCGGCAACTCCAGATATTCCGCGGGGTTGCGGATGCAGGCAGCACCGCAGCGGCGGCCGCCGGCCTGGCCCTGACGCAGTCAGCGGCGAGCGCGGCCGTCATCGAACTCGAGCGGCTGCTCGAGGTCCGGCTCTTCGACCGCATCGGCAAACGGCTGCAGCTCAACGAGAATGGTCGCGCCGTGCTGCCCCAGGCGCTGGCGCTGCTGGATGGTGCCGGGGCGCTGGAGCGTTGGGCGCGGGACCGCGACTCGCAGATCGGCGTGCTGCGGCTGGGTGCGAGCACCACGATCGGCAACTATCTGTTGCCGGCCATCCTGGCCGACTTCCAGAGGACGCTGGGCCTGCCGGCGCAGGGCGCATTGCAGGTGCAGGTGGTGATCGCCAATACGGCGGCGATCACTTCCCAGGTGGCGGCCTTTCAGCTCGACTTGGGCCTGATCGAGGGGCCCTGTCATGAGCCGGAGCTCACGGTGCAGCCCTGGCTCGAAGACGAGTTGCTGGTGGTGGCAGCCGCGCACGACCCCATGCTGCGGGGGACACAGCCTATCCCGCTGCGGATGCTGCGCCGGGCGACCTGGCTGCTGCGCGAGTCAGGGTCGGGTACCCGCGAGACCATTGATCAGCTGCTGACGCCGCATTTGCACCAGCTGCGCGCGGGTATCGAATTCGGAAATTCCGAGGCCATCAAACGGGCCGCGGCGAGCGGGCTCGGCATCAGTTGCCTATCGCGGTACGTCGTCGAGGACTTCCTGGCCTCAGGACTTCTCATCGCGCCTCGCTGCGAGTTACCACGGCTGACGCGCCGATTTCACGTGGTTACCCACGGCCTTAAATGGCGCACGCGCGGGTTGGATCTGTTGATTGGCTACTTGAAGCAGATGGCCGATCAGGCACGCAGTTGAATGGTGGCGGTCTGCAGCTGTGATCGGTCCGCGTTCGGTCCCACCAGTATTTCAACTTCCCCGGGCTCGAACAGCGATTTCAGGTCCAGGCCCGGAAAGCGCAGCTCGCTGGCGGGCACTCTGATGGTGGCGGTCCCGGTTTCCCCCGGGCGCAACGAGATTTTCGCAAAACCCTTCAGTTCCAGCAGCGGACGCGCGACGCAGGCGAATTTATCGTGTGAAAAGAGGAACACGGTTTCCTCCGCCTCGCGTTGCCCCTGGTTGGTGACGCGGATCGACGCCTCGATGGTGTCCGACTCGCCGACGACTGCCGGCGTCACCCGCAGGTCCGAAAGCTCGAATCGGCCGTAGCTGAGGCCGAATCCAAAGGGGTAGAGCGGATCGTTCGAGGTATCCAGGTACTTGCTGGTGTAGTGATCGGCGGCATTGAAGGGCCGGCCGCTGGGACGCTGACCAAAGAATATCGGCACCTGCCCGAGCGCGCGCGGCCAGCTGATCGGCGTGCGTCCGCTCGGCGAGACCCGCCCGGTCAAGACATCGGCAAGGGCATTACCGGCTTCGCTGCCGAGGAACCAGGCGGCCAGCAGCGCATCGGCCTTTTCGGCGAGCCACGGCACGATGAGAGGCCTGCCGGAAAATAAAGCGACGATCACGGGCACATTCCGTGCCCGCGCCCGTTCGAACACGGCTTCCGCCAGGGCGCGCTGACGGCCCGGAAGATCCGGGGCCGCGCGGCTGGCGGCTTCACCGCTCATCGAGGCTGCTTCCCCCAGGCACAGCAGTACGGCCTCGGCCTGCTCGCACAGAGCCACGGCGGCCGCGATACCGCTGGTATCTTCCGAGTCGATCGCCACACCGGGTGCGTGCAGCAGCTCACTATCCGGCAGCGCGGCGCGCAGCCCGGCGAGAACACCGATGTACGTCGCCGGATCTCCGGCTACCGCCCACGGGCCGCCCATTTCGACCGCGGCATCCGCCAGCGGCCCAATCACGGCGAGACGACGCGGCGCCGGCACTAGTGGCAGTGCGCTGGCCTGGTTCCGCAGCAGCACGATGGCGCGACTGGCGATGCTGCGCGCGATGCGCCGACGCTCCAGCAGCACCCCCGATGATTCGGCTGTCGCACCGCGACCGTACGGATCATCGAACAGGCCGAGCCGCTCCTTCAATCGCAGTACGCGCCAGACCGATTCATCGATGTCCGCGATCTCGACCCGCCCGCGGCGCAGCGCGATCGGCAGTCCCCGGCGGTACGCATCGGACATCATGTCGATATCGACGCCGGCGCGCAGCGCGAGCGCGGCGGCCTCGGGGAGGTCCTCGGCGATGCCGTGGCGAATCAATTCGGCGATGGCGTTGTAATCGCTGACCAGCACACCGCTGAAGCCCAGTTCATCGCGCAGGCAATCGCGCAACAGCGCCACATTGGCCGTCATGGGGACGCCCGCAAGATCGGTAAATGCGGGCATGATCGCGACCACGCCGGATTCAACCGCCGCGGCGAACGCCGGCAGGTGCACTTCGCGCAGCGTGCGATCAGAAATATCGACCGAGGCGTATTCGCGTCCCGCGGTCACCGGCGAATAGGCACAGAAATGCTTCGCCACGGCGGCGAGCGAATCGGCCGCGGTCAGATCGGTTCCCTGGATGCCGCGCACCTTGGCGACAGCGACGCGTGTCGCGAGCCAGTAGTCCTCGCCGGGTCCTTCGGCCGTCCGGCCCCAACGCGGATCGCGCGACACATCGAGCATGGGTGCGAAGGTCATGGCGATGCCGTCGGCCGCCCCTTCGCGAGATGACTCGCGGGCCGACAGCGCCCAGGCGTCTGGATCGAACAAGGCCGTCTCGCCCAGCGGAATTGGAAACAGGGTGCGATGTCCGTGAATGATGTCCAGTCCCACCAGCAACGGTATGTGTAACCGGGACTGCTCGACGGCTATGCGCTGAACTTCGTGAACCGCCTTCGCACCAACCAGGTTGAGCAGGTTCCCGATCGCCCCACTGCGGATGGCTGCCGTGGAATCACCGGCGATGACCGGTCCGGTCACCGCATAGCTGGACGCCGTCATCGTGAGCTGACCGAGCTTTTCCTCCAGGGTCATGGCATCGATCAGCTGTTCGATCCGGCTCATCGCGGCATCATAACGTGACCGTGGCAACGCAATTGAGAGGGCCGGCTGTCCCTGACGGGCGCATTCGGATTTAATGCGCGGGCGATGGGCCGCGGCCGCGGATGGTAGGGTGCGCGACGTGGCGTAGAACTTGCTAGGAAACACGATGAAACTCGAGCGCCACCGTGCAAAATTTACCCATGTCTGAAGCCGGCCCGGCACCCGCCATTGAAACCGGCGAGCCGAGTGCCGCATCGCTCGCCGGTCTGTCCGATGAGGCGCTGCTCGAGGCGGTTCAGCGCCAGACGTTTCGATTTTTCTGGGAGGGCAGTCACCCGGTCAGCGCGCTGGCGCCCGATGTCATCCCGAGGCGCAGCCATCATCCCCAGAACCTCGTTGCCATCGGCGGTTCAGGCTTTGGCGTGATGGCACTCATCGTCGCCGTGGAGCGCGGCTGGGTCGCGCGCGCCGAGGCATTGGCCAGGCTCGACCGCCAGCTCAATCTGCTACTGCGGGCGACCTGCTACCACGGCGCATTCCCGCATTTCATGGACGGCATCACCGGCGCGACCATTCCTTTTATGCGCAAGGATGACGGCGCGGACCTGGTGGAAACTTCGCTGCTGGTCATGGGACTGCTGTGCGCGCGTCAGTATTTCCAGCGCGAAGATCGCCTCGAACGCAGCGTGCGCGATCGCATCACCTATCTATGGAATGAAATCGAGTGGGACTGGTTCACGCGTGACGGCCGCGACCTGTTGTACTGGCACTGGAGTCCCAACAACGGCTGGGCGATGAACCACGAGATCAGGGGATGGAACGAGTGCCTGGTCACCTACGTGCTGGCCGCTGGCTCACTTCGCCATGGCATCGAGGTGGACGCCTATACGCGCGGCTACGCCTCCGGCCGGGACTATCTCAACGGCAGGAGTTACTACGGCATCGAGTTGCCGCTCGGCGTACCCTACGGCGGCCCCTTGTTCTTTGCGCACTATTCCTTTTGCGGTCTGGATCCGCGCGGCCTCAAAGATCGCTACGCCGACTACTGGCAGCAGAACGTGCGGCACGTGCAGATCAATCGCGCTCACTGCATTGCCAATCCCAATGGACACCAGGGCTATGGTCCCTCCTGCTGGGGCCTGACCGCCAGCGACGATCCGGATGGCTACGAGGCTCATGCCCCCGCGGTCGATAACGGCACCATCTCGCCTACGGCAGCGCTGTCGAGCCTGCCCTACGCGCCCCAGGAGGTGCTGCAGGTGCTGCGTCATTTCCTGAGTGAGCACGGCTCACGGATCTGGGGCCACTATGGCTTCTGCGATGCCTTCAGCGAACGGCGCGACTGGTATGCGCCTACCTGCCTCGCCATCGATCAGGGTCCCATCATCATCATGATGGAGAATCATCGCACGGCGCTGCTCTGGAAGCTGTTCATGAGCGCGCCCGAGGTGCAGACGGGACTGCGCCGGCTCGGATTTGCGAGCCCTCATCTGGATGCGGTCCCCTGATGGAGTCGATCGAGCCATGGCTCGATCAGCAGTATCGCCATGCGGCGAGCGCCATGTTGCGCAGCATCTCGGCGGTAGGGATCGTCAAGGAGCGGCCCGGATTCGGGCAGACCGTGCGGCCGTGCAAGGGTTCCATCGTGGCCTCCCCCGTGTTGGCTTCCTATGATCCGGATCCGGACTACTTCTTCCACTGGTACCGGGACTCCGCCGTCATCGTCGATGCGCTGCGCCTGCTGCACGCCGATGGCAGCATTGGCGTCACGGCGCGCGAACATCTCGCGGACTTTGTGCGCTTCAGCAGCGCGCTGCTGCAGGTCGATGGTCGCGCGCTGGTGACCAATCAAAGCTGGCGGGCGGCGGTGGCGCCTGATTTCAAGCAGTTCCTCCGCACCGATGCTGATCTGGGCGCGGCCCACGGGGAGGCAATCGCCGGTGAGACCCGCGTCAATGCCGATGGCACGCTGGATATTTCGAGCTGGCCGCGCCCGCAGCACGACGGGCTCGCATTGCGTGCTCTGGCCCTGCTGCGATGGTTGCGCGAAGTTGTGTTCGAGGCCGAAGTCAGCGGCGAACTGGCGGCATTGATCCGCTTCGATCTGGACTTTACGGTACGTCATTGGCGCGAGCCATCCTTCGACATCTGGGAAGAGGAGCGAGGGCAGCACTACTACACGCTGCGCGTGGCCGGGGCCGCGCTGTCCGCGGGCGCGGACTGGATCGGACCACTCGGCGAGGAGGGACTGGCACGGCACTACCGGGCCGAAGCACAGGCCATTGATCGCGCACTCGATGAATTCTGGCTCCCCGATGCCGGTTATTATCGATCGCGCGTGCTGAGTTCAGGCGCGCCATCGACCAAGGAACTCGATATCGCCCTCATCCTCGCTACCATTCACAGCGCTTCCCCCGGAGATTCGGGCCGGCATTCGGCGCAGGATCCGCGCCTGCACTTGACGCTGCAGCGACTCGAGACGCTGTTTGATGCGGCCTATGCCATCAATCGCGGCCGCAGCAGCGAGCGCGGGCCGGCCATGGGGCGCTACGCGGGCGATGTCTACTATTCCGGCGGCGCATACTTCTTTTCGACGCTCGGTGCCGCGGAGTTCTGCTTTCTTGCGGCGCGCGGCGCCGCCGATACCGGCGCATGGTTCCAACGGGGCGATGCCTATCTGCGCACCGTGCGCAGCTACATCCCCAGCAATGGCGCCATGTCGGAACAATTCGACCAGCACAGCGGCGCACAGACCTCGGCGAGGGAGCTGGCCTGGAGTTACGCGGCCTTCATATCCTGTGTACACGCGCGGCGCGGGGCTATCGGCCCCCTGCAGCGGAGCTGAACCGGATGGCTGTGCCAGTGAAATCCGCGGCCGACACCGCGCTCGATGACGCCTCGGCAGCGGATGAGTATTCCAATGTAGGCATGCTGCGGGAACTGCGCATGATGCTGCGCGCGCTCGCCGGCTCTTCCGTCCGCAAGCGGCTGCTGGGACTGGTGGCCAGCGTCACTGCCGTGGTGGTGCTGACCTCCTATGTGCAAATCCTGCTCAATCGCTGGAACAAGCCGTTTTTCGATGCCCTCTCACGGCGCGATCTGCACGACTTTCTGTACCAGCTGGGCGTGTTCTTCGTGATTGCCGGCGCGCTGCTGGTGCTCAATGTCGGGCAGCGCTGGCTGGTCGAGACGCTCAAGGTCAGACTGCGTGAAGGACTGGTACAGGACCTGCTCCGGGACTGGCTGATGCCGCGCCGTGCCTTCTGGCTGGCGAACGCCGGACCCATGGGCGTGAATCCCGATCAGCGCATCCACGAGGATGCGCGCAAGCTCTGCGAGCTGTCAGCGGATCTGGGTACGGGATTGCTGCAATCAGCCATCCTGTTCTGCAGCTTCGCCGGCGTGCTCTGGGTGCTGTCGAGCACCTTCAACTTCCGCATTGCGCACCACGACTACGCTGTGCCGGGTTTCATGCTCTGGGCCGCCGTGCTCTATGCGAGCGCGGGTTCGTTGATGAGCTACTGGGTGGGCGGCAGCCTCATCACCCGCAATGCCGATCGCTATGCGCGCGAAGCCGATTTACGCTTTTCGCTGGTGCGCATCAATGAGCACCTCGATGGTATCGCGCTGGCCGGCGGCGAAGAGGATGAGCGGCGGCGCGTCGAGATGCATCTGGGCAACGTGCTGGCCGCCACGCAGCGGCTGGTAAGCGGTCTCACCAACCTCACCTGGGTTACGGCCGGATTCGGCTGGATCACCACCGTGGCGCCCATCCTGGTGGCCGCGCCGCTGTATTTCTCGGGCAAGATTACTTTCGGCGGACTGATGATGGCGGCTGCCGCCTTCACGCAGGCGCAGTCCTCGCTGCGCTGGTTCGTCGACAATTTCAGCACCATCGCCGATTGGCGCGCGACGCTGTTGCGCGTGGCGAGCTTTCGCCAAGCGCTCACCACGGCCGGCGACGTGCACGACTTCGAAAGCAGCATTGCGTACGCTGACAGCGACGCCGGCACGATGACGATTGAAGATCTAGAGGTCGCGTCCCCCGATGGCGGCGAGCAGATCAAGGAGCGCAGCGTCGTCATCCAGGCCGGAGAGAGGGTGCTCATCGTCGGCGCTCCCGGCACCAGTAAAACCCTGCTGTTCCGTGCCCTGGCTGGACTGTGGCCGTGGGGGTCGGGACGCGTGACGCGGCCGAAGGATGAAACCATCGTCTACCTGCCTCGCGGCACGCCCTACCTGCCTCGCGGCACCTTGCGCGAAGTGCTGGCCTATCCCTACGAGGCCGACAAGTTCGGCACGGACGCGTATACGCATGCACTCGAGCGGCTGGGACTGGAGCGGTTGAAACCGCTGCTGGACATCATGCGGCGCTGGGATCGGGACTTGAGCCAGGATGAGCAGCTGGCCCTTGCCTTTGCGCGTATCCAGCTGCAGGTGCCCGCCTGGGTGCTCATCGATGACACGATCGGCTCGCTCGACGATGAGGCGCGCGAACGGATCGTCGATGTATTCCATCATGAACTCGCGCGCACCAGCTTGATTCATATCGGTCGTGCCGCCGAGGTGCACGATCCGCTGTTCTCGCGCGTGCTGCACCTGGTCAAGACGCCGCCAAAGCCCGCGAGCGGCCGCGCCCGCGCCGGCGAGACGACCAACGCCGCCGCCGCAGATGACGCAGGCGGCGCACGGACATGAGAGTCCTCGGACGGCTGTGGGCCTTGGGGTTGTTGTTGCCCTGTTCGTGGGCCTTTGCGCAGAACCTCGACTTCCATGCGCCGGCTCATCCGGATGATGCCGATGTGCCCCAGGTCATGCAGGATCTGGCCGGACGCGTGCTGCCGGTCTACCAGGAAAACGACCAGAACCTCTACCTGAAAAATCTGTCGGCGCTGCAGATCGTCGCCGGCAGCTATGCAGCGGCCATGGAAACCCTGCAGACGCTGCGCGAACGGCTGCCGGGCGCCGAGGCCGCGCGCGTGGAAGGACGATCGATCCTCATCGACGTCTTCGCCCAGGCGCGGGTGGCGCAGGAGTCCACCAAGACACCATTTACACAGGCATTCACCGACGCGTTCCACAATACCGTCGGCCATCTGAGCGATCAGGACGCCTACACCGTTACCACCTGGCGTGGACCACCGGTTGCCGAACTGCGCGGCGCCGTGCAGAGCGCCTTCGATCAGCGACGCGGCAGTGATGTCATCACGGTCAGCGATGCGGTCGAGCTGATCCGAATCTATTTTGCCTACCAGGCCTCGCTGCTTGCCACACCGCTGCTCGGGCCACTGGACGCCGAAGATGAGCAACGCCGCTACGTTGCCGAAGAACGCGTCTCAATCAAGACCCGGGACGGCGCGACGATCAGTGCCGTACTGGTGCGGCCGAAGGCCGACGGCAAGCTGGTGCCGGCGTTGCTCGAGTTTACGATCTACGCCAATTCGCCCAACTACGCCAAGGAGTGCGCGGCCCACGGTTACGCCGGAATCGTGGCCTATACCCGTGAAACCCCGGATTCGTATTACCGGGTGGCGCCCTTCAGGACCGATGGCGAGGACGCGCGCGCGGTCATCGATTGGATTGCCAAGCAGTCATGGAGCGACGGCCGCGTCGGCATGTACGGCGGCAGCTACAGCGGATTCACGCAGTGGGCCGCGGCCAAGCGATTGCCGGCCGCGCTCAAAGCCATCGCGGCCTCGAGTCCCAATGCACCCGGCATCGATTTTCCGATGCGCGGCGGCATATTCCGCAACTCCGCTTACCGCTGGGCCTACAACGTCACGAACAAGAAGGGATGGGATGACACCTACAACGATCAGCGCTGGAAGTCGCTGGAAGAGACCTGGTATCAAAGCGGCAAGTCGTACTTCGAGTTCGACCGTACCGAAGGCAAGCCCAATCTGTATTTTCACAGCTGGCTGCACCATCCGAGCTTCGATGGATTCTGGCGGCGCCTGATTCCCGACGCCGGCGAACTGGCACGCATCAACATTCCGGTATTGACCACGGCTGGCTACTACGGCGGCGACCTGCCTGGGGCGCTCTACTATTTTGCGCAGCAGCTGCACAGCAATCCCCATGCCGATCACACCCTGCTGGTAGGTCCATATGACGACGGCGCCATGCAGCGCGGGCCATTCGCCGTGCTGCGCGGGTATTCGGTCGATCAGGCGGCGCTCATCGATCTGCGTGAGCTGCGCTATCAATGGTTCGATTCGGTGTTCAAGGGAACGCCAAAGCCCGCCATGCTGTCGGACCGCGTCAACTTCGAAGTGATGGGAGCGAACGAATGGCGTCACGCCTCGTCCCTCGATGGGATGGCCGACACGCGGCTGCGTTATTTCCTCAGTGCTGCCGACTCGGCCGACGGACATGCGCTGAGCCTTCAACAGTCGTCCAAGTCGGCGTCCGTCCGCCAGAGCGTGAACTTTGCCGATCGCAGCGACGCTGCCTGGCGACCGCCTTTCAACATCATAGGCAACGAACTGCTGTTGCATAATTCGGTGAAGTTCATCAGCGAGCCGCTGACGGAGCCAATGGAAATCAGCGGAGCCATATCGGGACGGCTCGATTTTACGGTGAATCGCATGGACGTGGATCTGACGGTGGCCGCGTATGAGGCCCTGCCGACGGGTGAGTACCTGGCGCTATACGATCCGGTGTACGCGTTTCGCGCCAGTTACGCGGCGGATCGCACTCATCGCCACCTGCTCCCGGCCGGTGTGCGCCAGCAGCTGAGCTTCAGGGTCGAGCGATTGACCAGCCGCCGCCTGCAGGCAGGCAGTCGCATCATCATCGTGCTGGGCGTCAACAAGACACCCGAGCAACAGATCAACTACGGCGGCGGCGACGATGTGAGCGCCGAAGCTCTGGACGCCGATTCCCCGCCGCTGGCGATCCGCTGGTTCGGCGGCAGTTATGTCGATCTGCCGGTCAGCAAGGACACGGCGCCACCGAAGTAGCGCCTTTGGTCCTTTGGCGCATCAGGCTTCGACGTGGACCTGGCTCCAGGCGTCGGCATGCAGGACGAGCACATCGCCTTGCGGACCGGTGGTGGTCGAATCGATCACGGCCCATGCCAGGACGCCGGTCATTACCGTGGCCACCGCGGCACTCACGAATCTGCTGAGGGCTGCATTGATGATGTTGTTCATGACTATTGCTCCTTGAGTAAAGTTGGTGCGGGTGGCACTTCTGTGTCCTGCCGCTGCTTTGCCGTCGGAAGCAATCCTCGTTTTTTTCAGCCAGCGCTTCTGTCAAGCACTGGACACAAGCATTACACTCGAGCCGAACGCCTGGTTGGGAGAACGCGTTGGCCCTTGCCATTCAGACGATTCTGGAACGCAGCCGTCTGTTTCGTAGTCTGCCGGCGCCAGCGCTGCAGCAGATCACCGCGCTGGCGGTCCGTCGCAACTATCGCGACGGGGCCAGTGTCTTTTCGCAGGGGGATCCTGGCGATGCGCTGTACGGCGTCGCCAGTGGCCGGATCCGCATCAGTGTCAGCGGACCCGACGGCCGTGAGATATCCCTCAATCTGATGGAGCCCGGCGACAGCTTCGGCGAAATCGCGCTGCTGGACGGGGCGCCGCGCACGGCCAGTGCCACGGCCAGCGCGCCGTCGGAGCTGTTCGTCATCAAGCGCGAGCCTTTTCTCTTGCTGCTGCAGCGTGATCCCAAGGTGACCTATCAACTGCTGCAGTTGCTCTGCCAGCGTATTCGCTGGACCAGCGGACTCGCCGAGGATTCGGCGCTTCTGAGCACACCGGCACGGCTGGCCCGGCGCGTGCTGAGTCTTGCGCGGGTGGCGGGGCAATCGACGGCGCCGGGCGCGCGGGTCGTCATGTCGCAGGAAGAAATCGCGCGGTTTCTAGGATTGTCGCGCCAGATGGTGAATCAGTACCTGCAGCAGTGGAAATCCGCCGGCTGGGTTCAGCTGGGCCGCGGCCAGATCACGCTGCTGATGGTGGATGCGCTGGAGCGAGTTGCCGCCGGCAGTGAATAGCCCGCCGCCTTATCGGCGGCGGGCCTGGCGTGCGTCGGGGCGGCCACCGATCTCAACCCTGGGCGAATAGCTGCGAGGAATCGTCGAACTGCGGTCCGGCGGTCGTGGAATCGATCACCGACCAGGCCAGTGCGGCCGTCATCACGGTGGCGACCGAAGCGCAGATGAAGGACTGTATGACCGTGCGAAGTCTGGCGTTCATGACTTATGGCTCCTTTGAAGCTCGCGGTAGTGCGATGCTTTTGTCGGGAGCAATGTTGAGCGCCTGCGCGAGCAGCTTCCGTCAAGTACTTGACACGATCGGCGATCGCCGGTGTGCACCTCGCCAGCTATTCCTTGTGCTCGCGCCTGCCTGAAGGAAAGTGGGTAAGCTCGACGAACCGTGCGGCTTCCGACACGGTTTCCGAACGTTTGGGCTGCGGCGCACGCCGCATGAAGGCCCTTTGCAGGAAATACCAGTCATTGCGAAATGATCGCTTCAATTTGTCCGTCAGCGAGCGGGGCGCGGGTTTCACCACGGTCGTCGCGCCCGCCGGGTAGAAGACACGCACCTGCAGCGATCCGAATTCCCCACAGGCTTCGGTTCTATGTTCGGGTGCCAATTCCGGGAAGCCGCCGCCGAGCCGGTAGAAGGGCTCGGTCTCGAGAATGTATTCGCGCGACGGCACGGAGTTTTTGAGCAGGCCGTGCGCGAGGATGACATCCTCTCCGGAGATCTTCCTGAAATCCTGGATGCGGCTGAAGACCGCCTGCCCGTGATGCAGGATGGCCTTGAGCTGCAGCTTGCCGACGTTACGGCAGGCCTCGCAGACGCACAGGCTGCAGTCGCTGATCAATTCACCCTCGCGGAGTCGAAACGCATCAAAGATCGCGGCGACCTGCCCGCGAATCTCGTCGGCCAAGCCCTCGCTGCCGTCGGATTCTGCGTAGAAGCTCACTGCATCGCCGAGAATCTCGTGCGCGACCAGCGGTGAGCGGGCGCGTGCGACGATGCTCTCCAGCAGATCGCCGATGATTTTCTCAGCGTGCAACGCGCTGAGGCGATGTAATTTGGTGAAGCGCGTATATCCGCTGATATCGATCAATACCAGCGAGATCGGCCGAACCTTCATTTCCCGCATGGGTGGCGCGCCGCTCCTAGGCTGCCGGCGCGTCGCAGGGTTCGATCGGCCTGAGCTCCACGCGGCGATCGAGTTCGTCGCTCGCGTCATCGCGGCCCGTGCCGCTGAGGTTCTCGCGCGAGCCCAAGCCGACTGCGACGGTGCGCTTCTTGAGCTGCGGTTCGTCGCTTTCGAGGCGGGATTGGATGTACTCCGCGCGTATCAGCGACAAAGCGTCATTGAGGGCCGGCGGCCCAGTGGGGCTGGTGTGGCCTACAACCTGCAGGCAGGTCTTGTTACTTACCGCTTCAGAGGCGATCGCCTGGATCCACACGCCGTAGTTGGCGCTGAACGGACTGTCGGTGACGAAGCGGACCGAGCCGGGCCGAAACAGGAATTTGACGGCGATACGCTTTTTGCGAATTCCGTAGTCCACCAGTTCCTTGAATGCCGCGACCGACTGTTGGGTGTGACCGAGCTTGGTCTGCGTCAGGTAAATGCCGTTGTATACGCGCAGCTGGTCGCCAGCCGGCGTCTTGCTGGCCGTCTGGTACAGGTCCAGCGCCTCGGAGTATTTTCCTTCGCTGTAGGCATCGTCGGCTTCGCTCACCAGTGCCGCGGCGAGCAGGCCATCCAGGTATTCCTGCTTGATGGGGTCCCCGACCTTGCTCGCCTGGCAGGTCGCGATGTAGGCCTGGACACTCTTGTCATCAGTCCACACCGGGCTGTCATGGAAGAAGGCGGTCGGGGTGGCATCGACATCTTCCAGGCTGGCCCGTGCCACTGACTTGGCGACGATCTTGCCGGTCCTGAGATCGCCCATGACGAGACAGAAGCGATAAGCCTCGCGCTCGCCGGTGGTCTTCATCTGGGCGTTGACCGGGGTGAAGGTTCCGACAAGCACCCGCGGTTGCGACTTGAGACTTTCCGCTGTGATGCGGTGCACCGTCATTTGCGGGAAGTCTTTTTTGACCACGCCGATGATTCGGTCCTGGATCGTCCTGGTGGCCTTGGATTGGTAGCCGGTCATGCCATCGACCAGAGGGTCGATCACCACGACGTTGGCGCCCGCGTCGGCCGCCATTGCTGCCGTGAACACGGCATGGGCGGCATTCGCCACGGCATCGTCGAAGGGCAGGATCGGTGGCGGCGGTGGTGGGGCCGGCGCAACGGGCGCGGGGGCGGGTGCAACCGTTGCCGCTGGTGCGCCGGCGGCGGCGGCCGTAGTTGCCGGCGCGGCAGGCGCTGCTGCGGCTGATGGAGGCTTGGCTGGCATCGCTTCGGGCTGCATCGGCACACAGCCTGCGATCAGCGCTCCAAACACCACAAGTCCAATGATGCTGAGCGGCGCGCTACCGGCAGTTTTCCCTGATATAGGTGGTCTCTTCCTCACTGAGTGTCTCCCCGAGTTGGGCATGCTCCAAAAGAGACTGGCATCGGTCCGTCAATGCCTTGCCAGTTTTCGCGGGCGCCTGGCTCGCCGGCGCCGTCGTAGCAGGCGGTGGCTTCGTCAGTTTTTCCTCGAGCGACTTTACCTTAGCGCGGAGCGTTTGGGTGGCCGGCAGACTGGAGGGCGTCGCACCTTGATTCACTTGCACGGGTGCTGGTGCTGGTGCTGGCGCTGGCGCCGACGTGGGCGTTGGCACAACGGCGGCTGCCCCCGAAGGCAGGTTCGGGGTGACGGTGCTGACTGCCCGAGTGCTGGTGCTGGCGGCAGGCTTGACTGGCACGGGGGTGCTGGCGCGCTCAATGGGCGGTTCGCGCGCGGGTGTGGTTACGGCACTGTCCGCCGGATGCCGGCCTGGGCCGACTCGTAGCAATAGCGCCACGACAACAGCCGCAATCAAGACCCCGGCAACGCCTGCGTAGACGATCCGGATGCCGTGAATGATCGGCCGGGGCCGCAGCAGCCCGTCGCGCAGCTCGGCCATGGTTCCAGTGCGGTCTTTGCGCCGGAAGTTCAGCGCCTTGGCCAACACCCTGTTCTGCGCCCGACTGAGCACCTTCACCGGTTCCGGCTTCAGGTTGAGTTCGGCCGCTCGCGGCGTTTCCAACCCCTGGAAAGGATGTTTGCCGGTAATGAGCTCGTAGATCACGCAAGCTGCGCTGTACACGTCATCGCTCGGATCGGCATCCTTACCCAGGAACATTTCCAGCGATGAGTACCGTGGTGCCACCGCGCCCAAACGCCGCGGGTTGAGCAGCGTCTCGCTACTGGCGGTATCCGCGGAGCGCATGGGAGCTGCGATGCCGAAGTCCAGCACCTTCAGCACCATCGCATCGGTCAGAAACAGGTTGCTCGGCTTAATGTCGGAATGAACGATGCCTTGGGCATGGGCGTAATCGAGGGCGTTGCAGAGCTGTTCGATTGCCGGCGCAACCCTGGTCCACGGCATGCCCTTCGGGTTGGCGCGAACCACATTCTCCAGCGACTCCCCGCGCAGCAGCTCCATGGTCAGATAGTCTGAGTCGGTGGTGCGGTCCCAGCCGTAATAGAACACGCGCACGATGTTCGGATGCGACAGCTTTTGTGCGCGGCTGCATTCCCGCTGCAGCAACATGCGCGCTTCTTCGTTCTGGCGCAGTGACTCGCTGATCAGCTTGAGGGCCACGTACGGGTCGCGATCGTGGTGCTTCTCCATCAGCTGATCGAGCGCCCGATACACGACACCCATGCCGCCGCCGCCGAGACGATGCTGGAGCACATAGCGAGCATCGACAATGACGGCGGTGGCCTCAGCGGCTGCGGGCGGCTCGCTCATCGGTAATACGCGCGAAGGATTGCGGAGGCTGGTCGCCGATTCATCGACTACGACGGCCATGGCTCATGGCCCGAAATGTCGTGCCGTCGGTGTTCGGGTCGCCGACTGACACTTTCGGGCGATGATCACGGTCGCGGACTTCCCAGCTAGCAGCCAGTATGGTAGAGATTCGGTTCGCGCGAGCATTGCAGACAGGTCCAGGTCCGTCAAGCAGACGGCCGCTGCGGTGCCAAGGGAGTCCATAACAACGCAAGGTTGCTGCACAGGCATCCAAATCGGCGCGCGTTTCGTTATGTATCAAGGCAGTTTCGAGGGAATGGCTGCTCGAGAAGAACATGAAGTTAGCACTCACTAATTTGGTCGGATCGGTGTGAGCTCGCCGCCTGTCGATTTTCATCTGGCGGTCATAGGCGCCGGGCCTGCGGGTCTGAGCGCTGCCGCGCGCGCGGCCGAAATCGATCGCCGCACGAAGCGCACGTCCCCCAGTTATGTCCTGCTGGAGGGCTCGCCCAAGGTCGCCAAGACCATTCAGCGCTACCAGAAGGGCAAGCACGTCATGGCGGAGCCGGGCTTCCTGGAGCTGCGCAGCGATGTGCGTTTCGCGGCCGGGAGCCGCGAGGGGATTCTCGAGGGTTGGAGCCAGGATGCCGCGCGACTGGGCGTCAACATCCGCTACGGCGCGGAGGTCAAAAAGGTCAGCGGCCAGAGCGGCGACTTCACCATCCAGCTGACTGACGGCACGACCCTGCGCGCGGCCGCGGTCGTGCTGGCGATCGGCCTCGAAGGCAATCCGCGACGCCTGGGCGTGACCGGCGAGCAGTTCGAGGAGGTGCAGTACCAGGTCGACGATCCGAAGGAATATCGCGACGAAACCATCCTGGTATTCGGAGCCGGCGATGCCGCAATCGAAAACGCGCTGGCGCTGAGCGAACAGAACGACGTCTGGATCGTCAATCGCAGCAAGGAATTCAGCCGCGCCAAGGACGGCAACCTCAATGCCATCCTGGCAGCCATCAGTGACCGGCAGCGCCGCCTGGGGTGCTACTACGAGACCAAGCCCAAGCTGATCACGCGCGGTGGGGCAGGGACGCCGCCGCTGGTGGTGACGCTGGAAACGCCCGCGGGGCCCAAGACCGTCAACTGTCATCGCATCGTCGCACGTCTGGGGGCGGATCCGCCGCGTGCATTCGTCGAGTCGATTGGCATCCGCTTTCCCGGACCCCAGCGCGATGCGATTCCGGCGCTGTCGCGGCGTTACGAGACCAATGTGCCCGGAGTGTTCATCGTCGGCTCGCTGGCGGGCTACCCCCTGATCAAGCAGGCGATGAATCAGGGCTACGACGTCGCGGAATATATCTACGGCAACGACATCAAGCCGGCCGATTATCCCCTGCTCGAATGGCAGCTATGCGGCACGCCGTTCGAGCGCGAGGCCGACGAGCTGCTGGATCGCTTCAAGTCCATCGTGCCGATGTTCCGCGAGCTCAACGCGCTGGCGTTTCGCGAGCTGATCATCGAGAGCACGGTCATCGTCGCTTACCCGGATGGCCCCGAATACGAGGAAGCGAAGCGCAAGGTCGATGCGCTGCGCAAGAGTATTGCCGGACGCCCCGGCAAACCGCGCGTCACGCGCGTGATCCTCGAAGGGGATGTGATCTATCAGCCAGGCGACTTCGGCACTTCATTCTTCACCATTGCCTACGGCGAGGCCACCTTGCAGACCGAGGGACCCACGCCGGTGACGACGCAGCTGAAGCTCGGTGAATTCTTCGGCGAGATGAGCCTGCTGTCCGGCCGGCCGCGCACCGAGCGCGCCATTGCCGGCCCGGGCTGCATCCTCATGGAGACGCCGCGCCGGACGATGGTCAAGCTCATGAACTCCAACGAGGAGGTTCGCAGCGGCATCGACTGGATCTTCGTGGTGCGCGAGTTGCAACGGCACTTCGCCCCGCAGGCGAGCGCGCGCGATCTGCGCGAGATCGCCGGCCAGGTTGCCGTGCGCCGCTGCAAGGCGGGCGAGTCGATCTTCGCCGAAGGCGATCCGGGGGAGAGCCTGTTTATCGTGCGATCAGGCAGCGTGACCTTGTCACGCCGGCGCAATGGACAGGAAC
Organism: uncultured Gammaproteobacteria bacterium; assembly: GCA_963771665.1. Taxonomy (GTDB): domain Bacteria; phylum Pseudomonadota; class Gammaproteobacteria; order Steroidobacterales; family Steroidobacteraceae; genus FEN-1191. Next base: position 119,797 of record CAVYUK010000008.1, read on the forward strand.
TGATGGTGTCGCAGGTGCCTGGTGGTGAACTGGTCGGTGAAATGTCGCTGATGGGAGATTCCGTGCGGCGCGAGTCGGCGCGTGCAACCGTCGCCTCCGAGCTCATCGAGGTCCGGCGCGCCGAATTTCTGCAGCTCTCCAGGCGCAACGATGCGCCACTGGACCTGCTGCAGCGATCCGCCAGCGAACACGTGACCGAAAGTGCGCGCATGGAGGTGCGTCCGGAGGCGAGTTCGGTCATGAATTTTCTGATGTCGCAGGGTCTTGGCGAGGCGACCAATGTGCTGGTGATCGATGAGGCCCTGTGCGTCGGTTGTGATAACTGCGAAAAAGCCTGCGCCGAAACCCACGGCGGTATTTCGCGGCTGGACCGCAAGTCCGGCGCCTCTTTTGCGCAGGTGCATATCCCGATTTCCTGCCGCCACTGCGAACAGCCGCATTGCATGAAGGACTGTCCGCCGAACGCCATCAAGCGCTCGGCGAATGGCGAGGTGTTCATCGACGATACCTGTATCGGCTGCGGTAACTGCCAGGTCAATTGCCCGTACGGCGTTATCCGCATGGCGTACGAGGCGCCGCCGAAGCCAGGGTTGGTGCAGTGGCTGCTGTTTGGCAAAGGGCCCGGAGTCGGCGAGGAGCACGACTATCACCCGAGCGCTGCGGCCAAGGCCAAGGGCAAGAAGGCCACCAAGTGCGATGCCTGCAGCACCGTCAACAACGGTCCTGCCTGCGTGAAGGCGTGCCCTACCGGTGCCGCGATGCGGATCGGTCCGGCGCAGTACCTGGATCTGGCCGACCAGCAGCGCCGATGATTCACGAGAGCCTGCTGCGCTATCGCGGCGCTCGCTATAGCTGGTGGGCGCTCGCGCTTTGTATCGCATCGTCCGTGCTCTACGCCACCCAGGGCAGCCGTCAGGAGCCGGGCGGGGGTACCTGGCAGGGATATGTGCTCGGCACGGTCGGCGCATTGCTGATCGTGTGGCTGGCGCTGCTCGGGGTCCGCAAGCGGCGCTACAGCTCCAGTGCGGGTTCGGTGCAAGGCTGGACCTCGGCGCACGTCTGGCTGGGACTGGCGCTGGTGCTGGTGGCGACCTTGCATTGCGCGGGACGCTTCGGCTGGAACGTGCACACGCTGGCCTATGTGCTCATGTGCGCCGTGATCCTCAGCGGGATCTTCGGCGTTTACGTGTACCTGTCCACGCCGCGGCAACTATCCGCCAACAGCAACGGGCTGGCGCGGGCCGCGCTGTTCGCGGAACTGTTCGATCTGGACCGCAAGGGACGCGAGCTTGCCGGCAAATGCGATGCGGCCGTGAACACCGCGGTCAAAAGCAGCATCGAGCGCACCATGATCGGCGGCGGCGTCACCGCTCAGCTGTTCGGCCTCGATCGCTCGCTCTTCATGCGGGCGGACCCGCAGGCCGTGGGCGCCGGAGGCGCCATAGTGGTCGCCAATGCCGATCAGCAGGGTGTCATCGACGATGTCGCGCGGCGCGTGCCGCGCGCCGCCAAGCGCACCGAGGCAGCCAACCTGCAGGCACTGATCGTGCTGCTCTGCCGCCGGCAGGCGGTGCTGCGCCGGATCCGGCGCGACATCCGCCTGCAAGCCTGGCTGCGCCTGTGGCTGTACGTGCATGTGCCGATCACGATCGCGCTGATCCTGGCGCTCATCGTGCACATCGTGACCACGTTCATGTACTGGTGACGCCATGGATGTGCTGCTGCGACAAGTGCGTCAGGGTGCCGATGGCACCATCGAATACCAGGACACGGAACTGTCGGCCGAGTCGCTGCTGGTCGGCAGCGCAGCGGATTGCACCATCCAGCTGCTGGGCGAGGGCGTGGCACCGCGACACGCGACCATCCGCGGCGCGCGCGCGCAGCTGTCGATCAGCTGCTTTCGCGGCTGCAAGGTCGCGATCAACGGCACACTCACGAGTGCCGCGGCGCTCAAGGTGGGCGACCTGGCCGAAATCGGCGGCAACCGGCTGCGCCTGGTCGAGCCACCGGCGGGGTTCGAGGCGGCCATCGAAATCGAAGCCAACGCGCAGGTGGACGCCAGCGCCTACGAGCAGGCCTTTCGCACCGACCTCAACGAAACCTGGTTGTCCAAGCGCGCTGCCGCCTGGGTGCTCGCGGCGCTGGTGCTGCTGCTCGGATTTCTGCTGCCGCTGGGAAGCATCGCGCCGCAACGCGCGGGTCATGCCACGACTGCGCTGCTCCCGAGCGATCATTTCTGGAGCGCCGGTCCCCTGATTCCGGCGCACGAGCTCGCCGCCGGCCAGCACTGCAGTAGTTGCCACCAAAAGATATTCGTGCACGTGCAGGACACCGCTTGCCACGAATGTCACAAATCGATCGCCGATCATGTTCAGGCCGCGCGCCTGGCGCAGACCAAGCTCGGGCCGACGCAGCGATGCGCCGAATGTCATCGGGAACACAAGGCCATCACCTCGGGCCTGGTGGTGCGCGATGATGCGCTGTGCACCGATTGTCACGCCAAGTCCGACACCCGGTTCGGTTCACTGAAAGTCAAGCCCGTGACCGGATTCTCGCGCGACTCCCATCCGGCCTTCACGGTGGCCCTGCTCAAACCCGCCGCCAAGCCGGATGAGGCGGGGCTGATTGACTGGCAGCCCGTGCGCGAGCCGATCGCCAGTGCGCGCGAGCAATCCAATCTCAAGTTCTCCCACGGGCAGCACCTGGACCCGGCGCATGTGACCCGCACCAGCGACGGCGGCGCGCTCGGCTGTGGCGATTGCCACACGCCCGATGCGGATGGCGAACACTTCGTGCCGATCACGATGCAGCGCTCCTGCGGCTCATGTCATGAGCTCACTTTCGATCCGGACGCGCCCGAGCGTGTGCTGCCGCATGGCCGTCCGCGCGATGCCGTGCTGCTGATCCAGGATTACTTTGCCCGCAAGGCAGTCGATCCGACCCCGGTCAAGCCTGCGGTGCAGCGCCGGCGACTGCCCGGCGAGCAGATCGTCGAAGAGGCCCCCTGCAGCGGGCCGGCATTTCCCTGTGCCATGAAGCGGGCCCAGGCGGAAGTGGAAAATCAATTCAAGAACCGCGGCTGCGCCAGCTGTCACAACGTCACCGACACGCACGCCGCCGATCTGTCGGATCGCTTTCAGATTGCGCCGGTGCGCCTGACGCGCGACTATTTTCCCGATGTGCACTTCAGCCACAAGCTGCACTCGGTCCAGAAGGACAAGAGCGGCGATACCGCCTGTCTGTCCTGCCACGCGGTCAAGCAATCCAAGTCAAGTGCCGACGTTTTCGTCCCGGATCTTCCGAAATGCCTGGACTGCCACAGTGAACGCCTGACCACCGATCGGGTGACGCTGCAGTGTTCGAGTTGCCATAGCTATCATCCGACGACAATAATCGCCCGTACTAGGGAGAGCGAAGTCCAGTGATAGGACGGCAGAGAATATTGGCGGCTTTAATGGCGGCGTCGCTGGTCTCGTGTGGAGGCAGCGGTCCCGCCGTCGTCTCCAGCGGCAGCGCCCCCGGCGGCTCCGGCAGTACCGGCTGTCTGGGAACCTGCGCCACCGCCAGTACCTTCCTGACCGTGGCCGACGTCGAACAGGTGATCGCCCAGGGCGTTGCCGAGGCCCACGCACGCAGTCTCCAGGCCACCATCGCGGTCGTGGATCGGGTTGGCAATGTGCTGGCCGTCTACCGCATGGGTCAGCCGGCTGACCGCCCGGTGCTGATCGCCACCGCTGTCGATGCCGCCGGCAATGCAGTGGTAAAGACCGGCCTGGAGGGCCTGAAGCTGCCGCAACCTGGCGGCCTTCTGAGCGCATTGAACATCGATCAGCTGGCAGCCATCGCCAAGGCCATCACCGGCGCCTATCTGTCGAGCGAGGGCAATGCCTTCTCGACGCGCACCGCCAGCCAGATCGTGCAGCAGCACTTCGATCCGGGTACGGCCAACGCACCGAGCGGGCCGCTGTTTGGCGTGCAGTTCAGCCAGCTCGCCTGCTCGGATCTGGTCAACCACTCGACGGGCACCGCGCCGAGCTTCGGTCCGCAGCGCTCCCCGCTCGGGCTCTCAGCCGACCCAGGTGGGTTTCCGCTTTACAAGGGCGGCACCGTGGTTGGCGGTGTCGGCGTGCTGGCCGATGGCCTCTACAGCATCGATGCCGACTTTTCATCCGATTCGGTTGACGTGGACGAGGCCATCGCCATGGCCGCAACGTACAGCTACGGCGCGCCCGTGGATCGTCGCGCCGATCAGATAACGGCTGGCGGCCTCGCGCTGCACTTCACCAACATCGAGTACGGCGCGCTGTCGGCGAATCCAGCCAACGCGCCAGCTTTCTCCTCCCTGACCAGTGCGGATGGCAGCCTGATCGCGGTCACAGGCTATGCCGACGGCCTGCCTCATGACGGGACCGCCTTCGGTCAACCGGCGTCGGGGGTGCGACCCGACGCCAGCGGCAATTTCCCGGGGCAGAACGCCTACGTGCTGGTCGATGCCGCCAATGCACCGCGCTTTCCACTTCAGGCCGGAACCGACGGGCCTGGCGCACTGACGCAAGCCGAAGTGCTGCAGCTGCTGCAATCCGCGCTCGGTGTCGCCAACGAGGCCCGTGGCCAGATCAGGCTTCCGCTCGGCAGCAGTGCGCGCGTTTCGATCACGGTGGTGGACACCCTGGGCACACCGCTCGGATTCGTCCGCTCTCAGGATGCACCGCTGTTCGGTGCCGACGTGGCTTTGCAGAAGGCACGGACCGCGGCGTTGCTGTCATCGAGCGCGGCGGCCGCATTCGTCGGCTCGTTGCCGCCCGCGCAGTACATCGGCACCACCCCGACCGGCCCGGTATCCACCGGAACAATCCAGCTTGGCAGCTATATCGGCGCTGCGCAGACCTTCAATGCCGATGCAACCGCCTTCACCGACGGTGCCATCGCCTACAGCGATCACGCGGTCGGCCTGCTTTCGCGACCGCTCTATCCCGATGGCATCGACGGTACGCCGAATGGCCCTTTCAGCAAACCAATCGGCCAGTGGAGTGTGTTCTCCACGGGACTGCAACTCGATCTGGCGTTCAACGCCATCCTGCAGCATGTGCTGTATGCCGCCGGAGGTCCGATCGCGGATGTGGAGCCTGGTTGTGCGGGCGTTGGATTCAATCCGGCCACCGTGGCATTTACCCCGCCGGTCGTTGCCGCGCGGGTAGCCAACGGTCTGCAGATTTTCCCGGGCAGCGTTCCAATCTATCGCGGCTCGACCCTGGTCGGGGCGATCGGGGTATCCGGCGATGGTGTCAGCCAGGATGACATGGTGGCCTTCCTGGGACTGCAACGCGCCAGCACCGCGCTCAGCGGCTCGATCACCCAGGCGCCGAAAAGCATGCGCGCAGATACGCTCTCGCCGCACGGCTCGCGGCTGATCTATGTGCAGTGTCCGCAGTCGCCGTTTCTGAGCAGCGACCAGGAGAACGTTTGCGATGGGTATTGATCGTACCGTCGCATATGGGCTTGCCGCGCTGATCGTTGCGGTGGCATCGCTACCTGTGGCAGCACAGACCGACACCAAAACCGACACCAAGGCCGAGACTTGCTATCGTGATGACACCGGCCGCATCGTCAAACGACGTCTGCCGGGCTCAGTGCCGGTGCCTTGTCCCACCGATCGCCTCTCGGCACCCGAGCTGCGGAAGAACGACGGACACCGGCACCGACCAGACACAGGCGGCGCCGGTGGAGCGCGGCGGATTCGATCGCGGCCCACCGCCCGAGGCCTCGCCGATTCCGCTGCCGGGACTGGCCGACTACGTCGAATCCGTGCCGGTGCCCGATCGCTGGCGCATCGTCGACGCGCTCAGCGGCTACAAGAACAACCCGCTCGATCCGTACAACCGCAACTCGCTCAAAGCGGACAAGCCGTTCAGCGGCGACTGGTTCTACAACGTCAGCGCCATTTCCGACTCGACCTACATCTACCGCAATATCGTCTCGGCCGTGGGCAATGTCTCGACCGAGCGCGCCGGCAGCAACGATGTATTCGGACACAGCGGCGGATTCAACGCGGTGGAGAATCTCACCACCGACTTCGTGATCTACAAGGGCGACACCGTGTTCCGGCCGCCGGACTGGCAGTTCCGCCTGACGCCGGTCTTCAACTACAACTACGCCAAGGTCGACGAAGTCGGCCTGCTCAACATTGATCCGCGCGAGGGCACGACGCGTTCGGACCAGTTCATCGGGATTCAGAACGCATTCGCCGAGAAGCGCCTGCGCACGGTGTCCGATCGCTTCGATTTCGACAGTGTCCGAATCGGCATTCAACCCTTCTCGAGCGATTTCCGCGGCTTCCTGTTCCAGGACAATCAGCTCGGCGTCCGCTTCTTCGGTACGCGCGACAACAATATTTTTCAATACAACCTGGCTTATTTCCGCCGCCTCGACAAGGACACCAACAGCGGGCTCAACGACTTGACGCAGCCTCTGCGTCACGACGATATCGTGGTGGCCAATCTCTACTGGCAGGACATGCCCGTGCGCGGCTTCACTTCGCAGGGAACGGTGCTGTACAACCACAATACCGAGGGCGGTGAACAGCACTACGACTCCAACGGCTTCCTGGTGCGCCCGGCACAGATCGGCCTGGAGGCGCAACGCAACTACGACGTCGTCTATCTCGGCTACAACGGCGATGGTCACTTCGGCCGGACCAATGCGACCGCCTCCTTCTATTACGCCACCGGCCACGAGCAGCCAGGCGTTTTCACCTATTCGCGCGTCGATATCAGCGCCGCCTTTGCGGCCATGGAGATATCACGCGATTTCGACTGGATACGGACCCGCCTGTCGTTACTGTATGCCACCGGTGACAGCAACCCGTACGATCGCAAGGCGACGGGTTTCGATGCGGTGTTCGAGAATCCGCAATTCGCCGGCGGCGATACCAGCTACTGGATCAGCCAGGCCGTACCGCTGATAGGCGGCGGTGGCGTCACGCTGACCTCGGGCAATGGCGTGCTGGCGGACTTGCGCTCCTCCAAGGGCGAGGGCCAGTCGAATTTCGACAATCCCGGCGTCATGCTGGGCGGACTTGGCGCCGACCTCGACGTGCTGCCGACGCTGCGCGTCTCGATGAATGTGAACACCATCTATTTCGCGAACACGGCCGTGCTTGCGGCGCTGCGTAACCAGCCGGTGGACAGCAAGCATGTCGGCGAGGATACCTCGATCTCGCTGACGTACCGGCCGCTGATGTCGCAGAACATCGTACTGCGGACCTCCTACGCGCGCCTGTTCACGGCGAGTGGTTTCGATGCGCTGTTTCCCCATATGAATCCCAACTACTTTCTCTTGAATGTAATTTTGGCCTACTGATGGCTGGTACTCACATGCAATCCGGTTTCGCGCTGCTGGGTCTGGCGGTTGCCTTCATGGCTTCGGCCGGAGAACCGATCGAGCGGCATTACGTGACCGCGCCGCCGTCGCCGATAAGCCAGGCGCCGGAAATGGCCGCCGCCAAGAGCGACGGGTGCCGTTCCTGCCACACGCAGACCGACAACGCGACCATGCATTCCAACACAGCCGTCAATCTGGGCTGCACCGACTGCCATGGCGGCAATGCGGGCATCACGCTCGCGGCGGGCGTCAACCGCGGTACCAGTGAGTATCAGAAGGCGCAGGACAGTGCGCACGTGCTGCCGCGATACCCCTCCGAATGGCACTATCCTTCGAGCGCCAATCCGCAGCGCAGCTACACGCTGCTGAATCGTGAAGCGCCCGAATTCGTGCGTTTCATCAATCCATCGGACTTCCGCGTCGTGCGGGAATCCTGTGGCGCATGCCATCTCGAGATCATCGAGGCATCGGTACGCAGTCTGCACGCTACCAGCGCGATGTTCTGGGGTGGGGCTTCCTATAACAACGGCATTCTCGATTTCAAGAATTACATTCTCGGCGAGTCCTACAGCCGCGATGGCATCGGCACTTCGATCAAGGGCCCGGTCATCCCCGACCATGAGGCGGCCTTCAACGCCGGCATAGTGCCCGCGCTGCTGCCCCTGCCTTCCTGGGAGACGATCAAGCCGGGCGACATATTCCGCATCTTCGAACGCGGTGGCCGTAACGCCGGCAATATCTTTTCAGAGACCGGACTGCCGGATGCCACTGGCGAACTGCAGAAACTCGAGGAGCCTGGACGCCCGGATTTCCGCGCCTCGAATCGCGGGCCGGGCACTGGCGCACGCATTTCGGTGCCGGTCATCAACATCACCAAGACGCGCCTGAACGATCCGAACCTCTGGTTCATCGGCACCAACGATCAGCCGGGCGACTATCGACAGTCGGGTTGCGCGGCCTGTCACGTGGTGTACGCCAACGACAAGGATCCCAAGCACTCGAGCGTCTACGCCTCCGCAGGCCATGACGGCACCTCGCAGACGCTGGATCCGACCATCGATCACGCAACATCCGGTCACCCGGTGCAGCACGCCTTCACGCGGGCGGTGCCCACCAGTCAATGCATGGTCTGCCACATGCACCAGCCCAACATGTTCATGAACAGCATGCTCGGCTACACGATGTGGGATTACGAATCGGATGCGCCGGCGATGTGGCCGGAGAAGCAGCAATACCCCTCCGCCAAGCGCATGCGCGAAGTGCTCGATCGCAACCCCGAGGGCGCGGCCGTGCGTGGCAAGTGGGCCGACGTCGATTTCCTGCGTGGCGTCGCCGATCTGAATCCGACGCTCAAGGATACCCAGTTCGCGGATTATCACGGTCACGGTTGGAATTTCCGCGCCGTGTTCAAGCGCGACCGCGCCGGCAACCTGCTCGATGCCAAGGGCGCGATGGTGGCGGATGATGATCCGCAGAAGTTCCAGAAGGCCGTGCACCTGGCCTCGACGCATGTCGATGTGGGTATGCAATGCGTCGACTGCCATTACTCTCGGGACAATCACGGCAACGGCCACATCTACGGCGAGGTAGCGGCGGCGGTGGAGATCGGCTGCAAGGATTGCCACGGCACGGTCAGCAGTTATCCCAATGCTTATACGTCCGGGCCGGCCGCTCTCAACGGCGGGGTCGATCTCATGGCGCTGCGCACGCCTGACGGCAGGCGGCGCTTCGAGTGGATCGACGGCAAGTTCTACCAGCGCTCGATGCTGGATCCGACGCTCGAATGGCAGGTGAGCCTGGTCAAGGACTCGGTGACTCCCGGCAATCCTGCCTACAACGAGAAGGCCGCGCGCGCCAAGCTCATGAGTCGTGACACGGCGAAACAGGACTGGGGGCTCGGTGTGCCCGTGCAGGCGCTGGCGCACAGCGACAAGAACATGGAGTGCTATACCTGCCACACCTCGTGGACCACGAGCTGCGGCGGCTGCCACCTGCCGATCGAGGCCAACAACAAAACCGCTCGCCACCACTACGAGGGCGGGGAGACCCGCAACTACGCGACCTACAATCCGCAGGTCGCACGCGACGACATGTTCATGCTCGGGCATCGCGAGACCGCGGCGGGCGGCAAGATTGCGCCGTTCCGGTCAAGCTCGGCGCTGGTGCTGTCATCGACCAATTCGAACCGCGAGCGCATCTACGTGCAGCAGGCACCTATTTCTGCGAGCGGTTACAGCAGCCAGGTCTTCAACGCGCACTATCCGCACACCGAGCGCAAGGTCGAGACCAAGACCTGCGATGACTGCCATATCTCGGCGAACAACGACAACAACGCCATCATGGCGCAGCTGCTGATGTACGGTACCAACTTCATCAATTTCATCGGCTACAACGCCTATGTCGGCGGCGCCGGCGAGATCAATGCGGTCACGGTCACCGAGTGGGACGAACCCCAGGCGGTCATCGGCAGCTACCTGCACCGCTATGCCTACCCGGACTGGTACGCGGCACATCTGAAGCGCAATCGCATGCTGCAGCATGCGACCGAGCATTCGGCGGGAGAGGCCCAGTGCCTGCAACTGCGCGGAGAGTATCTGTACGTGGCCGAAGGTCATCGCGGCATGCGCGTCTATGATGTTGCCAGCGTCGCCAATAAAGGTGTGTCAGAGGGCATCGTGACAACGCCATTCAGCCCGCTGGGCGACAACACCCATATCGGCTCGAGCGATGCGACCTGCGTGGCGTTGCCGACCAACCAGCCGATCAACCCGGCACGCAATGTGGGCGACAAGATGCGGGTGGACAACCAGGAGTCGCCGTTTCATCCGCTCTTTGACTACGCCTACATCACCGATGCACGCGAAGGCCTGATACTCACCAACGTGAACACGCTGGTCGATGGTGATCCGCGCAATAACCTGCTCAAGCGCGCCGTGACCTGGAACCCGGATGGAGTGCTCAACGGCGCGCGGCACCTGACCATCGGCGGTTACTACATCTACATCACCACGCCCAGGGGCCTGGTGATCGTCAGCGTCGACGATCCGCTGCATCCCAGGCTGATCGCGCAGCTGCCGATGGACGATGCGCGAGCCAGCGCGCTGCAGTTCCGTTATCTGTTCGTGACCGATGCGCATGGCCTGGAGGTGGTGGATGTCACCCATCCTGAGAGCCCGCGGCTGGTGCCGAACAACGCAGTCGCCATCGCCGACGCGCGGCGCGTCTATGTTGCCCGCACCTATGCCTACGTCGCCGCGCGCAAAGAGGGCCTCGTCATCGTCAATGTCGAGCATCCGGAGGCGATACGCGAGCAGCAGCGGTTCAATGCCGATGGCAAGCTCACCGACAGCCGTGATGTCGTGGTGGCCTCGACCAATGCCTCGCTGTTCGCCTACGTGGCCGACGGCAGCGGCGGCCTCAAGGTGCTGCAGCTGACCTCGCCCGAGTCGCAGCCCAAATTCTATGGCTTCAGTCCCGAGCCGCGGCCGGCGCTGATAGCGAGTTATGCGACTTCGAAGCCGGCGTTGAGTCTGTCCAAGGGTCTGGATCGCGACCGCGCAATCGACGAGAGCGGCAACCAGATAGCCGTGTTCGGCCGGCGCGGGACGCGCGCGCTGAGCAACGAGGAGACCCAGCGGCTGTACCTGGATGACCAGGGTAAACCCTGGTATGTCCGCGATACGGCGACGGCGCCTAAGCAGACCGCGCAGGCGCTGCAGCCCGCCCACTGACAAAATGCGGTTCATCATCGCAGCAATGGCGTTGCTGGTCGGCGGCTCGGCTCTGTCAGCCGATGGGCCACCCGCGGACTACAAGCATCTGGGTGTCGCCACCTGCGCCTCGAGCGTGTGCCACGGTAAGCTCAAGCCAACCAACGACCGTAACGTGCAGTTGAATGAGTACACCACCTGGTCGCACGAGGATCATCACTCGCGCGCGTATCGCGATCTGGGCAATCAACTGTCGCAGTCGATCGCCGCCAAACTCGGTCTCGCCAGCGCTACGACCGCCAAGATCTGCCTGGATTGTCACGCCGATAATGTCACCAACCGTGGGCCAAAATTCCAGCTCACGGACGGTGTTGGGTGCGAGGCCTGCCATGGCGGGGCGGAGAAGTGGATTGAATCGCACAAGGACAAGACGGCAACTCACGCCGACAACATTGCGCGCGGCATGTACCCGAGCGAGCAGCCGTTGCGGCGCGCGGAGCTCTGCCTTTCCTGCCACATGGGAACAAAGGACAAGTTTGCCACCCATGTGATCATGGGGGCCGGTCATCCGCGCCTGCGCTTCGAACTGCAGGTGTTCACCTTCAATCAGCCCGCGCACGTCCAGATCGATGCCGACTACATACAGCGCAAAGGCAAGATCGATGACATGAACCTGTGGGTGACGGGCCAGATCGAGAACGCGCGGCGCTATCTGGAGCTGCTGCAGACCCGGGCCACTGTACCGGACAGCTTCCTGCCGGACTTTGCACTGTATGATTGCGTCGGCTGCCACCATCCGATGGACAAGCCGCGCTGGACTCGCGCGCGTGCCGGCAACGGCATCCTGCCCGGAACGCTGCGCCTGCAGCGGTCGCAACTGGTGACGATCCAGGCGATCACGGAAGTGCTCGCGCCCGACGCGTTGCCTGAACTCGTGGGCGATACCGACGCGCTGGTGCATGCCGGGCAGGTTGACCTCGCCTCGATGCGTGCGGCAGCCCAAAAGGTCCATGCGTGGATCGATGCGCATGACGGCTGGGCGCGCAAGCAGTATTCGGCCGAGGAAATAGCGCGGGTTCGCAAGACCGTCATCCGCTATGCCGCCGATGACAAGGCCAGCGACTTTGCCGCCGCCGAGCAGGTGGTGATGGCCGTCGACAGTCTCAGCTATGCCGCCCGGGATCACGACAAGCGAAATTCGGCGCTGGACGCGTTTTATAATGCGGTGAAGAGTCCGTCGAGTTTCGATCCGACGCAATTCGCCGGCGTTGCGCGTGGCGCGCTCAATCAGTTCTGAAGCCATGAACGAATTCGCCGCAGTGACGCACCCGGGCGCCCGCGAGGGCGACAACCAGGATGTAGTGGGCTGGGATGAGGATCATCAGCTCTGGTTCGTCGCCGATGGCATGGGCGGCTATTCGCGTGGGCAGGAAGCCAGTCGCCTGGTCAAGGAGACTCTGCTCGCGCAAATCGGCACTTTGGGCCTGTCTGCCGCGGTGCTCAAGGCACATGAGGTGGTACGCGAAGCGGCGCAGCAAGGCGAAGGCGATCATCGCATGGGATCTACCGTGGTCTGCGCCCAGATCAGCAGTCACGACTGTCACATCGTCTGGGTTGGCGACAGCCGGGCTTATCTGTGGCGCCGGGGCGAGCTGGAGCGGCTGACGCGCGACCACTCCTTCGTCGAGGCGCTGCGCGAAACCGAACCGCTGACAGAGACGCAGATGCGCAGCCATCCCAACGCCAGCGTGGTGCTGCAGACTCTGGGCATGGGTACTCCGGTGCCATCCGAGCGCACCCAGAAGCTGCGCCGCGGTGACTGGATCGTGCTCTGCAGTGACGGGGTGCCGGTGGAATTGCGCGATGGCGAGATCGCGCATATTCTGCAGGCGAGCGCCAACCCGCAGCAGGCGGCGCAGCAACTGGTCGATGGCGCGTTGAAAAAGGGCGGCCGCGACAACACCAGCGCGGTGGTCGTGCAGCACGAAGGCCCACCATCGACTGGCCTGCTGGCGTCACTCAGCCGGATCGACACCGCGGTTATCGGTTGGATCGCCGCGCTGGCTGGCGTGGTGCTCGCCGCTGCGGTGGTGATCGTTGCCTGGCGATTGCACGGCGGGCGCTAAGGATCGGGACGCTAGAGATATGGCCGATACGAAATTCACGCTCAAGAAGCAGCCGAACGGCCCTGCGATTCCGCTCACCGGCGAGGTCAGCGTTGGACGCAGCGAGGAGAGCGCGCTCCGGATCGTCGAGGGCAGTCCCTCGCGCAAGCATGCGCTGATCAGCGTGACTGCGGATGGGGTCTCGGTGCAGGACCTCGGCTCGACGAATGGCACCTTCGTCAATGACAAGCGTATCGATGCCAAAGTCAAACTGAACAACAATGATCGCGTGCGCTTCGACGTGGAGGAATTCCTCTTTCACATAGAGGAGCCGCCGGCGCCCAAGGGTGACCTGACCGTGCGTCGCGCCGTGCCGCCCAGGGATGTCGTCGCCGACAGTGGCCGTGTGAAGGTGCCGGCCGGCTGGGTCGACAATCCCGGTGCGCAGGGCGGCGCCAAGACACAGTTCATGACGCCCGAGCAGATGGAAGCCGAGCGGCGCCGCATGCAGTCCAGCGCGGCCGCCAGCGATCCGCTGGGGAACATCGATACCCCGCTGCTGATCGTGCCCGGCAACCCGGACGGCGCCATGCGCGTGCAATTGCGGGCGACTTCGACCGACAAGAAGGAATGGACGGTTGGCAGCGAGGGTGAGCGGGAAATTCTGATCAAGCGTGTCGGTGTATCCGCGCTGCATGCGAAGCTCGTCAGCGACGGCAAGCGCTGGAAAGTGGTCGATCAGCTCTCCGCTAACGGCACTTTCGTCAATGGCAAGCGCTGCAACGTCAGTTATCTCACTTCGGGCGACCGCATTTCCTTTGGCACCGTGGAGTGCGTGTTCCAGCTTCCGACCGGCGGCGCCAGCGCTGTTTTCAAAGAATCCGGTGGTCGATCAGGGCTGAGCAAGGTGCTGCTGATCGCCGGTGTGTCGTTCGCGATCACGCTGGTCCTGCTCTACTTCGTGTTGCGCCGGTTAGGGTGGGTGTAGAGGCGGTGAGCAATCCCACTACCGTCTTCCAATTCGAATCCGACTTCGCCGGCGCGCTGTACTGCATTCCGATGTCGGTGCGCCTGAAGCTGGATAACGTCGGCGTCAAGGTATCGCTCAAGCAGTGGAACAAGCTGGCGCGCGATGAGCGTGATCAACTGCTCGCCAGGCCCTGCGAGGCGCCGGCGGATCGCCGTGCCTATCATGAATACCTGGTCGCGGCGATCGAGGCGCGTACGGGCGACAAGGCCAGCGAGCTGCCGGTCGAATCGAGTCCGGAGTGGCTCGAGGCATCACGGATTCCCGTGCAGGTCAGCGAGTATTTTGTTGCCGAAGGTCGCAGCCCGTTGACCCTGCCGCAATGGGCAGCGCTGGCGCCGCTGCAGCGCTATGTGCTGATCAAGCTCACGCGGCCGGGTCACAGCAACGACAACTTTCTGCCCGCGTTGCGCGAATTCGGCCTCTCGAATTAGCAGCTAGCCGGAGGACATCTCGCCGGTGGCGCTGGACGCGGCGGAGGCCCGTTCAAGCTCTCCCACTGCCTCGCGCGCCAGATCACTGAGGCCTGCTCCGCCCGCATTTAGGTGCGCAATGATCTGCTTGCGCATGGGTGGCGCCCAATAGCGCCGCAGATGATCGGCGACGTTGCGGGGCCCGGCGCCGGGATCGCTGGCGTTGCGGAAGAAGTTGGCGATGTCGTTCGCCATGGTAACAAGCTGTTCAATGTGCATGGAAGTTCAGGCCAGCAGACGTTGCGGATTGGCGTACACCACGTGTCGATGGGCACGGGCAAAGCCCACCAGCGTGAGCCCGGTCTCGCGCGCCAGGCGGATGGCCAGCGCGGTGGGCGCGGAGACGGCGGCCAGCAGCGCTATGCCCACCGTGGCGGCCTTCTGCACCATCTCGTAGCTCGCGCGGCTGGTGATCACGAGATAGCCCGAGCCGCAATCGAGTCCGGCACGCGTCAGGGCTCCGATGACCTTGTCGAGCGCGTTGTGTCGGCCGACGTCTTCGCGCACGAGTTGAATGCCCTTGCCCGGCAGAGCCCAGGCGGCCGCGTGCACGCTGCCGGTCTGCGCGTTCAGCGGCTGGCAGGCTTGTAGTTCAACCAGCGCCTGGTGCAGCTCCGCCAGTGAAATGACCGGACCGCCCTGAACCGGAGCCGGATGGCGAATGGCCTGTTCGATCGTTTCGGCGCCGCAGAGGCCGCAGCCGGTGCGTCCGGTAAGGTTTCGCTGCCGGTTCAGCAATGCCGCGAAACGCTCACCGGCAATGCCGATGCGCACTTCGAAACGCCCGGCATCGCGAATCACTTCCACCGATTTGATCTCATCCGGCCGCGCGACCACCGCTTCACTGAGCGTAAAGCCGACGCCCAGATCCTCGAGGTCGGCCGGCGTCGTGAGCATGACCACGTGCGGCGTGCGTTGATAGGTCAGCGCCACGGGTTCCTCTTCGGCCACGCGGTCGAGCGCCTGCTCGGTGCGGCCGTCGACCCAGCGCTGGATGGGGACCTCGCTGTAGAGGGGTCCCGAAGTCATCGTGGCGATCACAGCATCAGAACTGGCTGACACTGTGCTCCCGCACGATCTTGCGCTGCCGCTCGGTCAGCTCCTGGTGGCGCTTCTGCCACTCCGAGGGCTGATTGACCTTCACTACCTCCACCGCGGTGACCTTGTATTCCGGGCAGTTGGTCGCCCAGTCCGAGCTTTCGGTGGTGATCACGTTGGCGCCGGATTCTGGGAAGTGGAACGTCGTGTACACGACGCCGCGCTGAACCCGCTCGGTGAGGATGGCACGCATGACCGTATCGCCGGCCCGGCTGGCAATGCCGACCCAGTCACCGGTCTTGATGCCGCGTGTCTCGGCGTCATCCGGATGGATCTCGAGCCGGTCCTCATCGTGCCAGACGATGTTGTGCGTGCGGCGCGTCTGCGCACCGACGTTGTACTGGCTCAGGATGCGGCCCGTGGTCAGCAGCAGCGGGAAGCGGCTGGTGCTGCGTTCGCTGGTTGCTACGTACTCGGTGACGAAGAACTTGCCTTTGCCGCGCACGAAGTGATCGATGTGCATGGTCGGAGTGCCGTTGGGCGCCTCGGCATTGCACGGCCACTGGATGCTGCCGAGCTTGTCGATCTTGTCGAAACTGACGCCCGTAAACGTCGGGGTCAACGAGGCGATCTCGTCCATGATCTCGGACGGATGGTTGTAATTCATCGGATAGCCGAGCGCTTTCGACAGCATGCAGGTGACTTCCCAGTCCGCATAGCCGGCGCGGGGCTCGATCACCTTGCGAACGCGCGAGATACGCCGTTCGGCGTTGGTGAAGGTGCCGTCCTTTTCCAGGAACGTGGCGCCCGGCAGCAATACGTGCGCGTACTTGGCCGTTTCGTTCATGAACAGATCCTGCACCACCACGCATTCCATGGCGGAGAAGGCCGAGGTCACGTGCAGCGTGTTGGGATCGGACTGCGCCATGTCCTCGCCTTCGACGTACATACCTTTAAAGGTGCCGTCGAGGGCCGCCTCGAACATGTTCGGGATGCGCAGGCCCGGCTCGGAGTCGAGGGTGACGCCCCAGTTGGCTTCGAACAGCGCGCGCGTCTTGTTGTCGGATATATGACGATAGGCGGTGAGCTCATGCGGGAACGACCCCATGTCGCAGGAGCCCTGCACGTTGTTCTGTCCGCGCAGCGGATTGACACCCACGCCTTCGCGGCCGAGGTTGCCGGTGGCCATGGCAAGGTTAGCGATGCTCATGACCGTGGTCGTGCCCTGGCTGTGTTCGGTGACGCCCAGGCCGTAATAGATGGCGCCATTCTTGGCACTGGCATAGAGCCGCGCCGCGCCGCGTACCATCTCGGCCGGCACGCCGGTCACATCCGCCGTGGCCTCGGGCGAGCGGTCCGGGTGCGCCACGAATTCCTTCCAGCGGCGGTAGGATTCGATTTCGCAGCGCTCTTCGACGTAGGACTCCCTCGTCAGGCCTTCGGTAACGACCACGTGCGCGATGGCATTCATTACCGCGACGTTGGTGCCGGGGCGCAGCTGCAGGTGGTAGTTCGCTTCGATATGCGGCGTGCGCACCAGCGCGATCTGACGCGGATCGATGACGATTAATTTCGCCCCTTCCCGCAGGCGGCGCTTGAGCTGCGAGCCAAACACCGGGTGACCCTCGGTCGGGTTGGCACCGATGAGGATGATGGCGTCGGCCTTCATGACCGAGGCAAATTCCTGCGTACCGGCCGACTCGCCCATCGTGTTCTTGAGTCCATAACCCGTGGGGGAGTGGCACACGCGCGCGCAGGTATCGACATTGTTGTTACCGAAGGCAGCGCGTACCAGTTTTTGCACCAGGTAGGCTTCCTCGTTGGTGCAGCGGGACGAGGTGATGCCACCCACCGAGTTGCGGCCGTATTTGGCCTGGATGCGCTTGAACTCGGAGGCCGCGTAGTTGATGGCCTCATCCCACGACACTTCGCGCCAGGGGTCGGTGATCTTTGCGCGGATCATCGGCTTGAGGATCCGATCCTCGTGGAAGGCATAGCCGTAGGCAAAGCGTCCCTTGACGCAAGCGTGGCCGCCGTTGGCGCGGCCGTCGCGGTTCGGGACCATGCGAACGACTTTCCCATCGCTCAGTTCAGCCTGGAAGGAGCAGCCCACGCCGCAGTAGGCGCAGGTGGTCGTGGTCGAGGTTTCCACCGGCTTGGCGGCGATGAGGCTCTTCTCGGTCAGTGCCGTGGTGGGGCAGGCCTCCACGCAGGCGCCGCAGGAGACGCATTCGGATTCCACGAACGGCTCGTCCTGGCTCGCGACCACGCGCGACTTGAAACCGCGGCCCTCGACAGTCAGTGCCAGTGTGCCCTGGACCTCATCGCAGGCGCGAACACAGCGCGAGCAGACGATGCAGGCGTTGGGATCGAAAGTGAAATAGGGATTGCTCTCATCCTTGGCGATGTTCGTGTGGCGCTCTCCGTCATTGCCGTAACGCGTCTCACCGGTCACGCCCAGCTTGTGCGCCATGTCGCGGATCTCGGTGCGCAGCGGCGAGCCGTTGAGCAGCTCGGCGGGATGATCCGATGCGTACAGTTCCATTACGCCGCGGCGCAGTGTTGTGAGCTTTTCGCTCTGCGTGCGGATCTTCATGCCTTCGGCCACCTGCGTGGTGCAGGAAGCCGGATAGCCCTTGCGTCCTTCGATTTCGATCAGGCACAGCCGGCAGGACCCAAAGGCCTTGAGCGAATCGGTGGCGCAGAGCTTGGGGATCTGCTCGCCGATGCTGGCGGCGGCACGCATGATGGATGTGCCCGCCGGTACCGTGACGCTGTGGCCGTCGATCTCAACCGTCACCTGCTGCGTGCTGGCGCTCGCAGGCGTTCCGAGGTCGTGATGATGTAGTGAGTACATAGGCGTTTCGCTAGGGGTTACGGAATTTGAGAAAGTCTTCCCTGAAATGTTTCAGGGCGCTTTGAACCGGGAATGGCGTCATGCCCCCGAGCCCGCATAGCGAGCCATTTAACATCGTGTCACACAACTCTTCAAGGAGCGCCAGGTCCTGCTCCCGATGGACACCAAACATAATCCGATCAATGACTTCGACTCCGCGAGTCGAGCCGATCCGGCACGGGGTGCACTTGCCGCAGGACTCCACGGCACAGAACTCCATGGCGTAGCGAGCCATGTGTGCCATGTCCACCGTGTCGTCGAAGCCGACGATGCCGCCGTGTCCGAGCAGAGCGCCAATGCCGCTCAGGGACTCATAGTCCACCGCCACATCGAACTGCGATGCCGGCACGTAGGCACCCAGGGGGCCGCCAATCTGCACGGTACGCAGCGGACGACCGGAAGCCGAACCGTCGGCGTAGTCGTACAGCAGTTCCCGCAATGAAAGGCCGAAGGCGCGCTCTACGAGACCGCCCCGCTTGAGGTTCCCGGCCAACTGTATCGGCAGCGTCCCGCGCGATTTACCGGTGCCGAAGTTCTGATAATAGGCGGCGCCCTTGTCCAGGATGATCGGCACGCTCGAGAGCGAGATGACGTTGTTCACGATCGTGGGCATGCCGAACAGGCCCTTGATGGCCGGTAGCGGCGGCCGCACGCGCACTTCGCCGCGCCGGCCCTCGAGGCTCTCGAGCATCGAGGTTTCTTCGCCGCAGATATAGGCCCCTGCGCCGAGCCGCACCTCAAGGTCAAAGCGCTTGCCGCTGCCGAGAATGTTTTCGCCCAGGTAGCCGGCGCCGTAGGCCACGGCCAGGGCCTCGTTGAGGGTGCGGTGCGCATGCGGATACTCCGCGCGCAGATAGATGAAGCCGCGCGTGGCGCCGACCGCAACGCCGGCGATCGTCATACCCTCGATGAGGGTGAAAGGATCGCCCTCCATGAGCATGCGATCGGCAAAGGTGCCGGAGTCGCCTTCGTCAGCGTTGCAGGTGACGTACTTCTGCGATGCGTCCGCATCGAGCACCGTCTTCCACTTGATGCCGGTTGGGAACGCCGCGCCACCGCGGCCTCGCAGTCCCGAATCGGTGACGGCCTGCACGATCTGGGCGCCGCTCAGCTGCAGTGCCTGCTTCAGGCCGCGATAGCCCTCGTGCGCGATGTAGTCCCCGATGTTGGCCGGCTCGATCAGCCCCACGCGGGCGAAAGTGAGCCGCTGCTGATTTTTGAAGTAGGGAATTTCTTCGGTCAGTCCGTGGCGCAGCCGGTGTTGGCCGCCGTGCAGAAAGTCAGCCTCGAAGAGCGCGGCGACATCCGACGGCTCGACCGGTCCATAAGCTACGCGTCCGGCCGGGGTTTCGACTTCGACCATCGGTTCCAGCCAGAGCAGGCCGCGCGAACCATTGCGCTTGACATGAATCGTCAGCTTGCGCGCTTCGGCCTCGGCGGCAATCGCTCGCGCCACCTGGTCCGCGCCCACCGAGAGCGCGGCCGAATCCTTCGGCACGTAGACAGTGACGCTCATTGGAGTTCGCCATCTCCGGCCCGGCGATGCTCGGCCAGCACCGCGTCAAAGCGCGCGTTGGTGAGCCGGCCGTAGATCTGACCATCGACCATCATGGCGGGCGAGCAGGCGCAGTTGCCCAGGCAGTACACCGGCTCGAGCGTGAACTGGCCGTCCGGCGTGGTCTGGTTCATTTCGATGCCGAGCGCCCGGCGCGCGTGCTCGGTCAGCTTGTCGGAATTCATCGATTTGCATGATTCCGCCTGGCAGATCTGCACCACGTGCCGTCCGGGTGGGTGATGGCGGAAGTAGTGATAGAAAGTGACGACGCCATGGACTTCGGCGCGAGAAAGATTCAGCCCCTCGGCCACGACAGGCTCTGCTTCCTCGGGGATATAGCCGAATTCTTCCTGGATGGCATGCAGCACGATGAGCAGCGGTCCGGGCTGCCCGCGAAACCGGCCAATGATCTTTTCGATTTGATCAACCATGGTTACCGTTCAAGACTGCAGGTGAAATCGGTGATTGGATCAGGACCCCCGAATTGTAACAAAATCCGGGCTATAGGCCTTACTGGGGGCAGGTCCAGGTTATGCTACATATGATAGAAGCTTCATATGTTCGAGGCCGAGGCAGTAAGCCTCGTATCCACCCATTCAATCCAGTGCTGCACGGTAATCGGCGCCTTGCTGCCCAGGTGGGCGATGCATCCCACATTGGCGGAGAGAATCGTTTCCGGCGTGCCCGCCAGCAGGGCCTCGAGTTTGCGATCGCGAAGCTGCGCGGATAACCCGGACTGCAGCAGCGAATAAGTGCCGGCCGAGCCGCAGCACAGGTGGCTGTCCTTCACCGGCATCACCTGTGCGCCGCAGTCGCGCAGCAGCGTTTCGACCGCACCCCGAATCCGCTGCGCATGCTGCAGCGTGCAGGGCGGATGGAACGCCACTCGCTCGGCCCGGCCGCGAACCAACTGCGGTAACCGCGGCGCCAGCAATGCCGGCAGCACCTCGGCCACATCCCGGACCAGGGCGCTGACGCGCGCGGCCTTGGCCGCGTACAGCGGATCCAGGCGCAGCAGGTGGCCGTACTCGCGCGTCATGGCGCCGCAGCCGGAAGCATTCATGACGATGGCCTCGACACCGGATTCGACGTGGGGCCACCAGGCATCGATATTGCGGCGGGCATTCTTCAGGGCACCGTCCGGATCGTCCGTGTGGTGGCGAATGGCGCCGCAACAGTCGCTGCCGGCGGCGACCATGAGCTCGATCCCCACCGCGTCGAAGACCCGCGCTGTGGCGGCATTGATGTTGGGCGCCATGCTCGGTTGCACGCAGCCCGTGAGCAGCAGCATCCGGCGCGCATGCTGCCCCATGGGCCAGTCGCCGGCATCGCGGCCGGGCAGGATCTTCTCCTTTACCACCGAGGGCAGCAGCGGCCGCAGTACGCGTGCCAGCCCCAGCGCCGGGGCAAACAGCGGACCGGTACAGAAGCCGCGAATGAGTGCGCGCCATAGTCGTGCAAGCCACGGCCGCGGCGCGCGCTGCCGGGCCACCTGGCGCCCGATATCGACCAGCCGCCCGTACTGCACGCCGGACGGGCAAGTGGTCTCGCAGTTCAGGCAGGTCAGGCAGCGGTCGAGATGCTGCTGGGTGCGATGCGTGGGCTCGGCGCCCTCGAGCATCTGTTTGATCAAATAGATGCGCCCCCGCGGACCATCCAGTTCATCGCCGAGGATCTGGTACGTGGGGCAGGTGGCCGTGCAGAACCCGCAGTGCACGCAGCGCCGCAGGATGTCCGCGGCCTCATCGCCCGACGGCGTATCGCGGATGAACTCAGCGAGCGTGATCTGCATGAGACATATCCTGGAACAGGCGTGCCGCGTCAAACAGCCCGGAGGGATCGAATTGACTGCGCAGCCGTTGATGAATGGCCGCAAGCCCCGGGGTTAGCGGGGCGAACACACCCGCCGACCGGTCGCCGCCGCGAAACAGCGTCGCATGCCCGCCTGCTTCCTGGGCGCGCGACCGGATCTGCGCCGCCGGCAGATCCGAGCGGACCCAGCGTTGCGCGCCGCCCCATTCGATGAGCTGCAGCGGGCCCAGGCCCAGCGGTCCTGCGATCGAGGGCAGCGACAGCCGCCACAGCGGCGCATCACCGGCAAAGAATTGATCGCTCTGCTCGCGCAGCCCCAACCAGTGCTGCGCGCCGATGTCGGGATCGAGGGGCTCGCCGCCGAGTCTTGCGGCCGCGGCGGTGACGGCCGCAGCAGAGCCGGACAGTCGCACCCGAAGGCGCTCGTCATGCCACCCCGAAGCGGAAATCGGCAGCGGCTGTCCGCCCCACGCGTTGAGTTGATTCAGAGCGGCGCTTTCGTCCATCGAGAATTGCAGGGTGGTTTCCACAGGATGCTTCGGCACGACTTTGAGCGATACCTCCACGATGACACCCAGCACACCGAGGGAGCCCACCAGCAGCCTGGCGGCATCGTAGCCGGCAACGTTTTTCATGACCATGCCGCCGAAGGAAAGCAGCTGCGAGCGTCCATCGAGCAGCCTCGCGCCCAGCACGAAGTCGCGCACGCCGCCGTAGGCATAGCCTGCTGATGCGCGCCGCGGCCCTGCCAGGCCGCAGGCGATGCAGCCGCCAATGGTCGCGCCGGCACCGAATCGCGGTGGCTCGAATGCCAGCATCTGTTGGTTCGATTCGAGCAGCGCTTCGATTTGTGCCAGCGTCGTGCCGCAACGCGCGACCAGCACCAGCTCGGTGGGTTCGTAGGCGACGATGCCGCTGACCGCACGCGGATCGAGCACCGCGCCGCTGGGCGGATTGCCGTAAAAATCCTTGCTGCCGCCGGCACGGATGCGCAGCGGCGTGCGCGCCACGGCTGCGACGCGGATCTTCTCTGCGAGGGCCTCGACTGCCTCGTCCATCAGAACCGTGGCAGCTCGGAAAACCGTGCCGGCAACCCGCCGCGCTGCCGGCCGAACTCGCCGCAACGATGCAGCGTCGGTACCACTTTCCCCGGATTGAGCAGCCCGCCCGGATCGAATGCGCGCTTGATACCCGTGAACGCATCGAGTGTTGCGCGATCGAATTGCGTGCACATCTGATCCAGCTTCTCCACACCAATGCCGTGCTCGCCGCTGATCGTGCCGCCGAGCTGCACGGTCTTCTCGAGTATTTCCGCGCCGAAGGCTTCCGCGCGAGTCACCGAATCCGCATCGCTGTCATCGAACAGGATCAGCGGGTGCAGGTTGCCATCCCCGGCATGAAACACATTGGGGCACTTGAGTCCGTACCTGGTCTCCATGTCCTGGATGGCGAGCAGCATCGAGGCCAGATGACGCCGCGGAATGGTGCCGTCCATGCAGTAGTACGCCGGCGCCGCCCGGCCAGCGGCCGGAAAGGCGTTCTTGCGGCCAGCCCAGAAGCGCAATCGCTCCGGTTCGCTCTCCGATACCTGCACCCGCGTGGCGTGCGCTTGCCGCAGTACCGCGCTCATGTGCTCGATCTCGGCACCCACCTCTTCGGGCGTGCCGTCGGATTCACATAGCAATACCGCCGCCGCATCCAGATCGTAGCCGGCATGCGCGAAGGGCTCGACCAGTCGCGAGGCGGCCTGGTCGAGCATCTCCAGGCCCGCCGGAATGATTCCCGCGGCGATCAGCGCCGCGACCGCGTGGCAGGCATCGCTGACCTGCGCGAAGCTGGCCATGATGCACCGGGCGAGCTGCGGCAGCGGCACCAGCCGGACGGTGACTTCCGTGGTGACCGCGAGCATGCCCTCGGAGCCCACCAGCACGGCCAGCAGATCCAGGCCCGGCGTATCCAGGGCGTGGCCGCCAAACTCGATACTCTCGCCGCTCATCGTCAGGGCGCGCACGCGAAGCACGTTGTGCACCGTCAGTCCGTATTTCAGACAGTGCACGCCCCCGGAGTTCTCGGCGACATTGCCGCCGATCGTGCAGGCGATCTGGCTCGACGGGTCAGGCGCGTAGTAGAGCCGATGCGCGGCCGCGGCTTCCGAGATCGCCAGGTTGCGCACGCCCGGCTGCACGGTCGCCGTGCGCGCCTGTGCATCGACTGCCAGGATGCGATTGAATTTCGCCATCGAGAGCAGCACGCCGCCCGCGTGCGGCAGTGCGCTGCCTGCGAGGCCCGTACCGGCACCGCGGGGCACCACGGGGACCTGGTGTTCCTGGCAGATCTTCAGCACTTGCGCGACCTGCGACTCGGTTTCCGGCAGCACGACCACCATGGGTACCTGCCGGTATAGCGTCAGGCCGTCGCATTCGTAGGATCTGGTGTCTTCCTCCCGATGCAGCACGCAATCGGCGCCGAGCACGCTGCCCAGCGCAGCCACCACCAGGCGCTGTTGCGCAGGATCGATGGTCTGGCTGGCTGTGCTCGGCATGGCTGCAAGCATTATCGCCCATTGCGGCCAAAGGCGATGGCTGCCGCACCAATCAGACCTTGCTGGTCGCCTCGCTGCCGGAAGGGGCAGCGCTGGAGAGCAGCTGCCACAGCGAATTGAGCTCCAGGGCAAGCTCGCCGCTGACATAGCCGTGCAGCACCAGCCGCTCCAGCTCGCTCAGGCCTTCGAATCGGATGCCGTAGAAGTGTACCTTGGGGTGGCGTCCGTCGCTGACGCCGAATACACGGACCACGTTGGCATTGAGCGTCAGATCGAAAGTCGAATCGATCAACTGAATCTTCAGGCCAATTCTGAGGACGTGCCCGCGCAGGAAGTTGACGCCTTCCTCAACCGCGAGCCGACCACCGCTGACGCTCAGATCGACGATCACCGCGGCGCTCGGCGATGGCGCCGCGATGGCGACATCAACGAACACGGCTGCGCGCGGGCGATTGCGCACGGTGCGGCGTTCGACGTGTTGGGGGGCCTCGATGTGCAGATGCGGAAACGGCTCGAACACCACCCGGGTGACGGTGCTGCGAAAACGAAATGCCGAGGTCATCTGGAACGCGCGGCAGACGCATGCCTGTCCCAGCTTGAAGGTTACGAGCGCACCGGTGGTCCGACGCGGCGTGGTCACAATGATGCTCCGATCATGCACACCGATGACCCAGGCGCTGTAATTCTCATCGCCGTCGGGCGCGGCGATGGTCAGGGCAAAACGACGTCCGACGCTGGCGGCACCGTAGTCACGCCGCAGTGCGGCCAGCGGCGCCTGGGGGCTTGATTCGGCGGCTTGCTGGTTGTCCTCGGGGCGCGCTTCTTCTTCGACGCTGTCGTGATACACGCCCTTGAGCAGCAGCATCCGTCGCGTGTGGTCGGTCCCAACGACGGCGCCTTCGGCCAGCAGCAGTTGACCTTCCGCCCCAAAGACCGAGAACGGCAGCGGACTGCCGACGACGATCTTCTGTTTCTCCGCGGGCGTCTTCTCCCCGGGGGTCGGTTTCTCGCTCATGGCGTTGGGAAGTCTATGGGATGAGCCCGGCGCAATCTGTGACGCCGCGCAAGTTCGGCCGCGCTGCGATCCGCTACATGCGCGCGTGCCGGTCCAATCCCATGTGGTCGAGAATCCGGCTGGCAATTTCTTCAATGCTGCAGTCAGTGACGTCGAGAAAGGGCACATTCAGGCGCTCGAGCATGGTGTGTGCCGTGCGCACTTCGTACTGCACCTGCTGCGCGGAGGCATAGCGGCTGCCAGGCCGGCGCTCGCTGCGGATCTGCTGCAAGCGGTCCGGCTTGATCGTGAGTCCGTAGAGCTTCTCCCGGTAGGGCAGCAACACCGAGGGCAGCGCGCCGCTCTCCAGGTCTTCCTCCGCCAGCGGATAGTTGGCGGCAAAGATGCCGTACTGGAGCGCCATGTAGAGCGAGGTCGGCGTCTTGCTCGACCGCGATACGCCGATGAGTATCACCTCGGCACTTCGATAGTTGCGCTGTCCGGCGCCGTCATCGTTGGCGAGCGCGAAGTTGACCGCGTTGATGCGCGCGGTGTAGGTCGGATCGCTGCTCGATCCATGCAGCGCCCTGCCGCTGGCGTGAGCGGACTCCATCTGCAGTTCCGTTTCCAGCGGACCCAGGAAGGCGGCAAAGAAATCCAGGAACAGACCGTTGGCCTGCTTGACTGTCGCGCGCATCTGATCGTCGACCAGCGTGCAGAAGATGATCGGCCGCGCACCTTCCTCCTGCGCGATGGTGTTGATGCGCCGAACGACACCCTTCGCCTGCTCGACGCTCGATACGAAGGGCATGGTCACCGAGCGGAATTGCAGCCCCTCGAACTGCGAGAGCAGGCTGTGTCCCATCGTCTCGGCGGTGACGCCGGTTCGATCGGAAACAAAGCAGATCGTGCGCATTGGAGTGGCGTTCAGGTTTTTACGCCGGCCAGGAACATCCACGTCTCCACTACCGTGTCCGGGTTGAGCGACAGGCTGTCGATGCCCTGATCCACCAGCCAACGGGCGAGTTCCGGATGATCGGACGGACCCTGGCCGCAGATGCCGACATATTTCTTCTGCCGTTTGCAGGCGGAGATGGCCATGGCCAGCATGGCTTTGACGGCCTCATCGCGTTCATCGAACAACTTGGCGACCACCGCCGAATCCCGGTCGAGCCCGAGCGTGAGCTGCGTCATGTCGTTCGATCCGATCGACATGCCGTCGAAGAACTCCAGGTACTTGTCCGCGAGCACCGCGTTGGTGGGCAGCTCGCACATCATGATGAGCTTCAGATCCTTCTCGCCGCGCTTGAGGCCGTTGGCCGCCAGCAGCTCGGTCACCTGTCGCGCCTCGGTGAGGGTGCGCACGAACGGCACCATGACCTGCACGTTGGTGAGTCCCATCTCCTCCCGCACCCGCCGCAGCGCGCGGCACTCCAATTCGAAGCAGGGCCGGAAGGCCTCGTCGATGTACCGTGCCGCGCCGCGAAATCCGAGCATCGGATTCTCTTCGTGCGGCTCGTAGGCACGGCCACCGATCAGGTTGGCGTATTCGTTCGATTTGAAATCCGACAGCCGCACGATCACGGGCTGGGGTGCGAAGGCGGCGGCGATCTGCGAGATGCCCTCACTGAGCTTGTCGATGTAGAAGCTGGTGGGATCCGCATAGCCGGCTATCTGCTGCCGGATCTGCGACTGCAGTTCAATATCCTGCTCATCGAATTCGAGTAACGCCCGCGGATGCACGCCGATCATGCGATTGATGATGAATTCAAGGCGTGCCAGTCCGACGCCGTGATGGGGCAGTGCCGCAAACGCGAAGGCCCGGTCCGGGTTGCCCACATTCATCATTATCTTCACCGGCGCCGGCGGCATCGAATCGAGCTCGATCTGCCGCTCCTCGATCCCGAGCACGCCCTCATAAACAAAGCCGGTGTCGCCCTCGGCGCACGAGACCGTGACGTCCTGGCCATCTTTCACGGTGTCGGTTGCGTCGCGGCAGCCGACCACCGCCGGGATCCCCAGCTCGCGCGCGATAATGGCCGCGTGGCAGGTGCGTCCGCCGCGGTTGGTGACGATCGCGGCCGCGCGCTTCATGACCGGCTCCCAGTCCGGATCGGTCATATCCGCGACCAATACGTCGCCGGGCTGCACGCGTTCCATTTCTCCGGAACCGCGTATCACACGCGCGCGGCCGGCACCGATACGCTGGCCGATGCTGCGGCCCTCCGCCAGCACGCGTGAGCGCGACTTGAGCGAAAAGCGCTCGATGCTGCGGCCGCCGCGGCTCTGCACCGTTTCCGGCCGGGCCTGCAGGATATAGATCTGACCGGTGGCGCCATCCTTGCCCCACTCGATGTCCATTGGACAGCCGTAATGTTCTTCGATCGTCAGCGCCTGTCGGGCAAGCTCCTGGACCTCATCGTCGGAGAGCGAAAAGCGGCTGCGATCAGCGGCGGAGACATCGACTGTAAGGACGCGCTCCTTCGATTTCTCCGGCGCGTACACCATCTTGATGGCCTTGCTGCCGAGATTGCGCCGCAGAATTGCCAGGCGGCCGGCACGCAGCGCCGGCTTGTAGACATAGAATTCATCGGGATTGACGGCGCCCTGGACGATGGTCTCGCCCAGCCCATAGGAACTGGTGATCAGTATCGCGTCGCGAAAGCCCGATTCGGTATCGAGCGTAAACATGACGCCGCTGACGCCCAGGTCGCTGCGCACCATGTGCTGCACGCCTGCCGACAGGGCCACGGCCGCATGCTCGAAGTTCTGGTGCACGCGGTAGGAGATGGCGCGATCGTTGAAGAGCGATGCGAACACTTCGTGCATGGTCGAAAGCAGGGCCTGTTCGCCGCGCACGTTGAGAAAAGTTTCCTGTTGACCGGCAAATGACGCTTCGGGCAGATCCTCAGCGGTGGCGGAAGAGCGCACTGCCACCGCGATGCCGCGTCCCTGGTCCATATCGCGCCACGCCTGCAGTACGGCCTGCTCCAATGGCGCCGGAAACGGCGTGTCGAGGATCCAGCGGCGGATCTGCGCGCCGGTGCGCGCGAGCAACGCCACATCATCGACATTGAGCTTCGCCAGCGTTTGCGTGATACGCGCGGCGAGGCCGTCTTGCCGCAGGAATTCCCGGTAGGCCTGCGCCGTGGTGGCGAATCCGTCGGGTACGGTCACACCCAGGCCGGACAGGCTGCGCAGCATCTCTCCCAAAGACGAGTTCTTGCCGCCGACCAGCTCCACGTCCCCGCGCCCGAGCCGATTGAACGGAATCACGTAATCGCTCATTAGTTATTCTCATCGCGTCCAGATTCGACGGGCGCAATCATACTATGAGCGCAGCTCAGCCTCAGCGCCGGATGGTCCCCGTTACCTGTTCCTGATCGATCAGGCTCCATTCGGTCAAGCCGATGAAACCGTCGGGAGGAGACCGCGACTCACCAGAAGTACGGGTGCCAATTGACGCCGAAAGTGAATTGATCCGCCGTGTAGTCGTACCCGACATTGTTGCCGTTGTTGATCAGGCGCGCCCATTCCAGATTCAGCGATGCGCCGCCGCCCAGATTGAACTCGGTCCCCACACCATAAGATAGGCCGGCCTCATTGCTGTGAAAATCCTCGTAGTTGCGGTGGATCTGCGCGCCGCCAACGCCGGCAATCACATAAGGCGAGAACCAGGGATTGAGCGGCAGGATGCCCTTGAAGTAGCCCCCATACAGCGCGTCCAGGGAGACACGATCGCCATCGGATCTGCCGTCACTGACAGTGGTGCCGATGCGGCCTTCGATGGCCAGGTAAGGATTGAACTGCTGCCCCACTCGAAAGATCGCCACGGTGGGTGTCAGATGGGGAATGGCATCTTCGTCGTAGAGCACCGCGCCGGCGCTGGCGCCAAAGTAGAAGCCGCCGTAGCTCGGCCCGCTGCTGTAATCGTACCCCTGCGCCATGGCGGCCGAGGACACGAGTGCGCTCAAGGCCACTCCGATCCACAAGCGATGTTTGATCATAAGATCCTCACCTCAAGCGCTGCTGTAAATGGGATTTCCGTTTTCCCCAACGCACCCGGCGCCACAAGGTTGACGCATCAGCGATGGCATGAGCCTGACTTCCTGCACCGGTCGTCGTATTCTCGAAACGATGCAGCCAGCCCCAGCCACAATCGCGATCATCGGCGGCGGATTTTCCGGCACCGTGCTGGCCGCGAATCTGCTGCATCGGCCGCCCGCGGGCCCGACTCGCATCCTTTTGATCGAGCGCGGGCCTCGCATCGGCTGCGGCGCGGCCTATGGTCCGGGCGACTACCCCTATCTTCTCAATGTTCCGGCGGCGCGCATGTCGGCGAGTTCCTACGAACCGGCGCACCTGATCGACTTCGCCCGGCGCCACCTGCCGGGGGCCGGAGCGCAGTCGTATCTGCCGCGGCAGTTCTACGGTGAATATCTGCACGAGTTCCTGCGCGCAGCCGAGCGCGCCGCGCCGCGCCACGTGCACCTCGAGTGCGTGCATGGCCAGGTCACGGCGGTGCGGCCACGCGGCGGCGGACAAACTGTGGTCATGATCGGCGAGCAGCAACTGCTGGCCGAGCAGGTGGTGCTGGCCTGTGGCGATCCGTCACCGCCGGCTCAGCCCTACGCGGTGGACGTGGCGCACAGTGCGGCCTATCTGCGAGAGCCTTACCGCACGCCCGGAGTACGCGGCACGGATCGCACCGTGCTGCTGATCGGCACCGGCCTGACGATGGTGGATATCGCAGTCGCGGCTGCGGCAGAACATCCCGCGCTCAGCTTGATCGCGTTGTCGCGCCATGGGCGCGCGCCGGCCTCGCAACCCACTTCGACCGTTCCTGCGGTGCTCGGGGCAAACCTCGATCGGCAGGGGATGCTGGCGTGTCGTTCGGTGCGTGAGCTTGCGATGGCTGTGCGAGCGCTCGCCGATGACGCTGAGGCGCGCGGCGGCGACTGGCGCGAGGCCATTACCCGCGTGCGTGAGTGGGTTCCCGATATCTGGGAGAACCTTGAGGAATCCGAGCGTCGAAGATTCCTGCGCCACGTGCGCGTCTACTGGGAAACACGGCGGCATCGCATGCCGCCCGAGTTTGCGCGGCGAATCCAGGATCTGCGCCGTGAAGGGCGGCTCGAAGTGCGCGCCGGTACCGTCGATGAGCTGCGTCGAGCCGGCGAGCGCATCGAGGTGCGATGGCGCCCGCGTGGTCAATGCGAACTGGCGCAGTTCACTGTCGATCGGGTCATCGATTGCACCGGGTCGGACAATCGCCTGCAACACACGACGGATCTGCTCTGGCGCCAGCTGGTCGACTCGGGAGCGGCAACCCCCGACACGCTCGGGCTGGGCCCGCGCACCGGGCCACACGGCGCGCTCATCGATTCCAGCGGACACTGCTCGCAGCGGCTGTTCTACCTGGGTCCCATGCTCAGGTCGGCTTACTGGGAGGCGACCGCGGTCGGCGAGCTGCGCCTGCGTGCGGAAGCCCTGGCCGCGATCCTGGCCAATCGGGAACTGGCCCCGTCGCCCGCGGAAACCGACGCCGCCTGAGCCCGGCCGCCCGCACATAGCGGCGGCGAATCTATCCATGTCGATTTGCTAATCGATTCCGGGCGTACAGTCGTTTAGCGTCGCTGGTTCGGGACGTCATCGCGAACGGAGTTGAAATGACTGAAATAGCAGAGCGGTCCGCGCCGACCGCCACAGGGGGCAGCTCGTTCTGGAGCGATGTCATCCGCAAGGAGGACTGGTGGGCCATCTGGATCGGGCTCGGGCTGGTCGTGGTCGCCGCGGTGCTGTTCGCGAATGGACAGAGCATCAAATGGATAGCCGTGGCGCCACAGAAATGGAGCCATATCGCGCAAGTCGGCACTCAACTCCAGGCTCATTGGCCGCAATACCTGAGCCTGTTCGTGCTGTGGTCGGTGCTGTTCGGGATCGCGGCCGCAGCCCTCGGCATAGGCGTTTCGCGATTCCTGGCCTCCTTCGCGCTCATCTACGTGGTGACGCTGGCGCTGTACTTTCTCGGCGTTTGGGACCAGGCCTCTCACTACAACCTGGAGCCGCCGCTGGTGGCGCTGGCGCTGGGGCTTCTGATCGCCAACACGTTCGGCGTGCCCGGGTGGGCCAACGCCGGGCTGCGCGTGGAGTTTTATGTCAAGACGGGGATCGTGTTACTCGGAGCGAGCCTGCCGCTGACGTTGATTGCCTGGGCCGGGCCCGTGGCCATCGTGCAGGCGGCTATCGTCTCGCTGGTCACCTTCGGCGTCATCTATCTCACGGCGATCCGATTGGGATTGGACCGCCGGCTGGCCGCCGTTCTGGGCACTGGCGGCGCGGTCTGCGGGGTCTCTGGATCGATCGCGGTCGGCGGCGCCGTTGGCGCACGCCGCGAGCACGTTTCGATCGCCATTTCGCTTGTGGTGGGCTGGGCGATCGTCATGATCTACGCGCTGCCGCTGGCCGCGCGCGCGCTTGGCCTGTCCACTGGCGTCGCCGGAGCCTGGATCGGCACTTCCGAGTTCGCCGATGCGGCGGGTCTGGCCGCCGCGCAGACCTACGGCGGATATGCCGGAACCGTGCCGGGAATCCACGGTACCGCCGATGCGGCTGTCAGCGCTTTTACGCTCATGAAAGTGATCGGCCGGGATATCTGGATCGGTGTCTGGGCGTTGGTGCTGTCGTTGGTTGCCACCGCGCGCTGGGAGTCAACCGGCGTGCATAACCGCGCCGGAGCGGGTGAGATCTGGCGGCGCTTTCCCAAGTTCGTGCTCGGCTTCCTGCTCGCCTCCGCACTGGTGACCTGGGTTTCCCAGGGCCATAGCTACGCAGACTACAAGCAGGCAGTGGTACCCGGACTGGTGGCGCCGCTGCAGGCGCTGCGCACCTGGGCCTTCACTTTCGCATTCCTGAGCATCGGCCTCACCACGCGCTTTCGCGAGTTCTTATCGGTGGGCGCGCGCCCGTTTTACGCCTTCACGGCCGGAGTAGTGGTGAACGTGGTTCTGGGCTTCTTTCTGTCGAGCCATGTGTTCGCCGACTTCTGGACGCGGCTGGGACAATGACTCGTCACACGGGCGCTGGTCGCGCTGACTGTGCCGGATGCGCCCATTTTCGGTGCCATCCGGCGGAGCTGGAACGCCGATTGCGTGGATTGAACAGCCTGAGTTCGGCGTACGCCTCGGTGCGCGCCGAAGACGGACTGTGCAGCCGCCATGATCGGTATGTGTCAGGCTCCAGCGTCTGCGATGACTTCAGCCGACCTGTGATGTCACCGGAACAGCAATCACCGGTGCATCTGCCTCAACCGCGGCCACCGCTGGCGTGAGCAGTCCTTGTTCCCGCGCATGATTCGTTCCGGTCGCGAATAGCATCAGGTCGCTCACGATCTGCGGCGCGAGCTCGCGCCATTCGACGCCCATGCCTTCCGGGCGCACGCGCGCCACGAAGCAGGCGATCGGCAAGGCCTCGCGCACGCCGCCTACCGAGAAATCGAACACGACAAAGGCGCGCGCCAGCGGCGGCAGATCGAACCGACCGCTGATCCAGGCGCCGCTGATGCTGATATTGGTGATGCGTCCGGTGCCGATGACCAACGGCGGGACCGACACCTGCACAGGAATGTCGACCACGATCCGTTCGCCCCATCGGTGTTCCATGACTGCCCGGCTGCCGATTGCAGCGGATGGATGGATTGTTTGGAAACCGCCTCTAGGCTGTCACAAGAATCTTCGCGGGTCCATAGCTTTAAGAGTGATTTGTGCAGCACTTTTCAAGCTGAACACAGGCGACGGCGTCCGCCGCCAGATCAGTAAGGCAGGCCAACGTAGTTTTCGGCGAGCGCGGTCTGCGCGGCTCGCGAGGAAACCAGGTATTCGAGTTCGGCACGCTGCATCTTCTGATCGAAACCGCTGCTCTCCGGGAACAGATGCAGGATGGAGGTCATCCACCAGGAGAAGCGCTCGGCCTTCCATACCCGCTTAAGTGCGCGCGTTGAATAGGCATCGAGCCCGGCGCGGGATTGTTCGCGATAGAACTCGAGCAGCGCCTGCCACAGGTAGTACACGTCGCTGGCAGCCAGGTTCAATCCCTTGGCTCCGGTAGGTGGCACGATATGGGCCGCATCACCGGCGAGGAAGAGATTGCCGTAACGCATAGGCTCCGCCACGAAGCTACGCAGCGGGGCGATGCTCTTCTCGATTGAGGTGCCGTGCTGCAACGCTGCAATCGCCGCCGGGTCCAGGCGCCGACTGATCTCTTCGTAAAATCTCTCATCCGGCCAGTCCTCGACGTGATCGTCCAGCCGGCATTGCAGGTACAGCCGGCTGCGGCTGGCCGAGCGCATCGAACACAGCGCGAAGCCGCGCTCGTGATTGGCGTAGATCAGTTCCGTGGAAACCGGTGGCTGGTCGACCAGGATGCCGAGCCAACCGAAGGGATAAACGCGTTCGTAGCATCTGAGGATGTTCTCCGGGATGCTCTTGCGGCTGACGCCGTGGAAGCCATCGCAGCCGGCAATGAAGTCGCATTGGATCTCCTGTGCAGCCCCGCCGTGGCGGTAACGCACGCTGCACTGATCCGGCTGGTCCTGATACAGGCTGACATCGGCCGCCTCGTACACCGTCTCTCCGCCGCTTGCCGCGCGTCCATTCATGAGATCGCGAGTGATCTCGGTCTGGCCGTAGATCACCACGCTCTTGCCGATCAGATCCTGGAAATCGATTCGGTGGCGCTGCCCGTCGAAACACAATTCGATGCCGCCGTGAATCAGTCCTTCGCGCTGCATGCGGCTGCCGACACCTGCCTCATCGAGCAGGTCGGCTGACCACTTTTCGATGACGCCCGCCCGGATGCGGCCGAGGACGTACTCGGCGCTGCGCTGCTCCAGCACGATGTTTGAGATGCCATGCTTGCCCAGCAGTTGACCCAAAAGCAGTCCGGACGGTCCGGCGCCGATGATGACGACCTGGGTCCGCATCAGGACTTGTCGTGCAGCGTGAAGCCGGCTCGCGCCGATCCGAGCAGCGCCGCATCGCCACTGGTGATGATCTTGGTAGGTACGGCTTGCACGAAGCCCGACAAGCGGCCCTTGCTCTCGAAACGGCTGCGGAACGCGCTCTTTGCCAGGAAGGCATCGATCTTCAGAGCGATGCCGCCGGCGATGTAAACGCCGCCGCGAGAGCCATGCGAGAGTGCGAAGTCTCCCGCCACCGAACCATATACCGCGCAGAACATCGACAGTGCCGCGACGCATGCGGGATCGCCCGCTATCGCCTGCTGCGTGACCTGCGCCGCGGTCAGTTTTGCAGGCGGACTTCCGGCGATCTGCTCGAGTGCCTGGTGGATGTTTTCGAGCCCGGGGCCCGACAGCAGCCGTTCCACGGAAACACGTCCGAAGCGCTGCAGCATCTGCTGCAACACCGCCACCTCCTGTGAGTCTCCGGGGGCGAATCCTATGTGACCGCCCTCGGTGGCGACCGGCACGGTGCGTTGGCGATAACGCGCCAGGCAGGAGACGCCAAAGCCGGTGCCGGCGCCGAGGACGGTGATGGGTTCATCGGCGATGCCGGGAAGATCCGGTCCGAGCAGGCGCAGGTCCGCTGGCCCCAGGGTCTCGACGGCGAATGCGAGCGCGATGAAGTCATTGATCAACAGCGCAGCGCCACACCCGAATTTGCGCAGCGCATCTTCGGAAATGACCCAGTCGCGATTCGTCAGGCGCGCCTTGCCGTCCGTGACGGGGCCGGCGACGGCAATCGTCGCCGCCCGCGGCACATGCGCGAGTCCGGCCACATCGACGTATCGCTTCAGCGCTTCTTCGAATGTCGGGATGGCGCCGGCGAACTCCTGCCGGTTCTCAAGTCGCCAGGGCAGGGGCCTGGAAACATCTACGGTGGCAAACCGCGCATTGGTGCCACCGATATCTCCGACCAGCATGATCGCCGCATCGCTCACAGCCACCTCCCGTTGTCCAATGATCGAGTCTGAAAGGGCAGCGAACGCAGGTCAACCGCGCGCCCAAGGTCGCTGGGCTATGATCCGGCCCAGTGTTTCAATGCACGGTCCATTCCTGCTCGGCCGGCGCGCTGGCCGGTGGCCTGTTCGTGCTGGTCTACGTCATCAGCGCGGCGGCGGCCGGATTGCACGCGCTGCTCACCAAGCCAGATCCGCGCAGCGTCATCAGCTGGATTGCACTGTGCTGGCTGTTTCCGCTCGGCGGTTCGATCCTCTATTGGCTTTTCGGCATCAATCGCGTGGCTACCTCTGGCCGGTCCCACGAGGCTTGCGCCAGGCAGCAGGGCACACCGGCCGATTCCGGCGCCATCGACGCCTCCTTTGCCGGGCTGCGCCGTGTTGGCGACACGTTGACGCAGCTGCCGCTGCTGGCGGGCAATCGGGTCGAGCCGCTTCACAATGGCGAGGAGGCTTTTCCGCGCATGCTGCAGGCAATCGCCGAAGCACGCAGCAGCGTCTACCTGGCGACGTATATATTCCAGACCGATCCTGTGGGCCGTCAATTCGTCGATGCACTGAGCGCGGCCGTGGCGCGCGGCGTCAGTGTCCGGGTCCTGGTCGATGGCATCGGTGAATGGTACGACTGGCCGCACGTCGTGCCGATATTGCGCCGTGCCGGGGTCAGGGCGGAGCGCTTCCTGCCGCCGCGGCTGTTCCCGCCAAACCTCTCGTTGAACTGCCGCAATCACCGCAAGCTGCTGGTGCTGGATGGCGTGGTGGCATTCATGGGCGGCATGAATCTGGGTGGGCGCGAGGCAGGGGGAGCCACCGGACGACGCATGACCGACATCCACTTCTGCCTGCACGGTCCGGTGGTCGATCAGCTCACCGGGGTGTTTGCCGCGGACTGGCAATTTGCCAGCGGCGAGTCGCTGCCGCTGCCCGCGCCCGAGGCGCACACGCCCTCGGGTGCGCAGGGCCATTCCATCTGCCGCGCCATTACCGGCGGTCCTGATGAGAACATCGACAAGCTGCTGCTCATACTCATCAGCGCCATCGGCGCGGCGCGGCGGCGAATCCTGATCATGACCCCGTATTTCATTCCGCCGCCCGAACTGGTGGCGGCGCTGCAGGAAGCAGCGCTTCGCGGGGCGGAGGTATCGCTGGTGCTGCCGCGCCATAGCAACCTGCGTTATATCGACTGGGCCACGCTGCACTGGCTGCCGGCGCTGGTCGAGCGCGGCGTTCGGGTGCACCTGCAGGAGCCGCCGTTCTCGCACGCCAAGCTGTTCATCGTCGATGCCGGTTACGCACAGATCGGCTCGGTCAATCTCGATACCCGCAGCCTGCGGCTGAACTTTGAGATCGCGATGGAGGTGTTCGATAACGAGCTTTGCACCCACATGGGGGACGGCGTGGCCGCTGTCCGCGACCGCGCGCGTGCCCTGACAATGGCCGATCTGGAAAAGATCCCCGTGCTGGCGCGCCTGCGCAACAGTCTGTGCTGGCTGATCTCGCCCTACCTGTGAGTGCTGGTGATGTTGCAGTAAACAAACAGGCCGGAGATTACAGATCCAGCAGATTGCCTGCGCTGTAGCGCAGTAGCGACCGGATCAGAAGTCCGCTATCTTAAGCGTCGTGCGTGTCAGTGGAGGAGCTTCACGATGAGACGTCTGGCGCTGATCGTCCTGATTGCCCTGGGCCCGCTTGCCGCCGCCGCGGGCGACGATGTCGGGCAACTCTATTTCAACCCGCAGATCGGCGGGATCATCCCGGATAGCAAGCGCGCTCTGGACGTTGGCCCGCTGTGGGGAATCGGCGCCGGCATGAGCCTGTCGCAGGACTGGAGCGCCGAGTTCAACTACAACAACGCCAGGCTCGATGACAAGCACATGGCGGGCCATCAGTACCCCAACGCGATCTCCTTCGATGTGCTGCGCGTGTGGAACCGCGATCGCCTTATCGCGCCCTACGTGTCGCTCGGCATTGGCGCCTTGCAGGACATGAACCCGGTGCAGAATCAATCCGATTTTCTGGCGCAGGCCGGCGTCGGTCTCCTGATCAAGCTCTGGGAGAATGGCGATGGAACCGCCAGCCTGGCACTGCGGCCGGATTTCAAGGTGCGCTACGACGCCGATTCGAGCGGCTCGCGCAGCCTGTTCGACTACATCGGCACGCTGGGTTTGCAGTTTGGTTTTGGTGGTCCGCACCCTCCGCCAGTCGTCGCGGCGGTGACGCCGCCGCCGCCGCCGCCAGCACCCACGCCGCCGCCGGCTCCTCCGCCTGCCGAGCCGCCACCGCCGCCGCCCGCACCACCGCCGGCGCCGCGCACGATCACGCTCACGGGCGTCGAATTCGAATACAACTCCGCGACGCTGACGCAGGCCTCCCGCCCGATCCTCGACCAGGTGGCCGCGGGGCTGCGCGAGCATCCGCGGCTGCGCATCGAAGTGCAGGGCCACACGGATGGCATCGGGTCGCCCGAATATAACCTGGCGCTGTCGCAGCGCCGTGCGTTGGCGGTGCGTGACTACCTGGTCAGCCAGCAGGTCCCGGCCGATGAGCTGATCGCCAAGGGTTATGGCAAGACGCAGCCCATCGCTACCAACGCCACGCCAGCGGGCCGTTCCATGAATCGCCGTGTGGTGCTGATTGTGCTGGATAACCCGAGTGCGGTGCCCGTACAGGGCGCGGGCGAGGCGGCCGACACGAACTGAGTGGCGGGTACTGCTCGGTGGCCGATTGCGCTAGCATGGCCCGAGGAATTAACGCGGTGCATGCATGGCCACCACCGATCTGCACAAGGCCCTGTCCGAAATCAGCGCAATTCGCGGTCAGATCGCGCGCGGCGCGGTGTTTCGGGGCTATGGCCCCATCACGGTGGCAACCACGGGATTGCTGGCGCTCGCTGCCGCCATCGCGCAGGCATATTGGATCCCGGAGCCGCAGCGCGATGTGGTCGCGTACCTTTGCATCTGGGTGCCGACCGCGATGCTGTCGCTGCTCATCATCAGTGTGGAGACCATCACGCGCGCGCGGCGGCTCCATTGCGGTCTCGCCGCGCAAATGATGCAGGCCGCGGCAGAACAGTTTCTGCCGGCGATCGTGGCCGGACTGTTGCTGACGGTGGTGCTGCTGCGCTACGCGCCCCAAGGCCTGTGGATGCTGCCCGGTCTTTGGCAGGTGGTGTTCAGCCTGGGCGTGTTTGCCTCCTGCCGTTTCCTGCCGCGCGCCATGTTCGCCGCGGGGATCTGGTATCTGTGCTGCGGTCTGATGTGTCTCTCGGTCGGAGCCGGGCAGCTTGCGCTCGGACCCTGGATGATGGGCGTGCCGTTTGGCGTCGGCCAACTGATCGTGGCGGGAGTGCTGAAATTCAACCGCTGGGATGGTGATGAGCGAACGTAAGGCAGCGCCGCAGCGCGCCAGCCGCTTCGCCTACGACGGACTGGATCGCGTCATTCACGAGCGTGCGCGTTTGGGATTATTGAGTTCGCTGATCGCCAATCCCAAAGGCCTTCGGTTCGCGGATCTCAAGCAACTGTGCGCGCTGACCGATGGCAACCTGAGCCGTCATCTGCAGGTGCTGCAGGTCGCAAAGCTGGTCGAGATCTCCAAGGGCTTCGAACAAAATCGGCCGCAGACGATGTGCCGCATCACGGCCAAGGGCCGCAAGCGCTACCTGGACTACGTGTCGGTACTCGAGCAGGTGATTCTCGATGCCGCGGCAGCAGTCAAGGCAGATGCTGATCCGGCCGGCGGCCAATCACTGGCGCGGATCTGATTTTTGTCCCTATACTTTGCAATGCAAAGCAATGTGCGATGCGAGGCGAGTCGCTGGACAGCGCTTGGGTGTCTGCTGCTGGGTTTGCTGGGCGCGGCATCTGCCCACGCCGGCGGCGGTCCGTTCGGCATCGATCACGAGTGGGCACTCGACACCAGTGGCATCTGGGCACAGAAGGACCAGAACGCACTCGAGTATGCCGCGCTCGCCACCGAAGTAGTCGGCGGCATCTGGTACGGCCGCGACAGCGAGCTCGGGCGCACCTTCTGGCAAAGCGTCGATTCCACGGCGGTTGCTTCGGTCAGCGCGGAGATTCTCAAGCTCGCATTCAGCCGCGCGCGGCCCGATCAGGGCGGCAGTCCCAACAAATGGTTTCAGGGCAGCTGCTGCGATAGTTTTCCCAGCGGCGAGGTTACGGTGCAGGCAAGTTTCGTGACTCCGCTCATAGTCAACTATGCCCGCAGCAATCCGTGGATCTGGACTCTCGAGGCGCTGCCGTTGTACACGGGGATTGCGCGGCTGAAGAATCAGGTGCACTGGCAGAGCGATGTCATCGCGGGCTGGGCACTGGGCAGTGCGGTGGGCTACTGGAGCACGCGCCGCGAGATTCCGCTATCCGTGCAGCTGCTGCCGCGCGGCCTGACCGTTGGTGTCACCTACCGCTACTGATCATCCGACTTTGCCAAGAAATGTAAACTGATCTGCCGCGCGGCGGCTAACAGTGATACATCTGCGCGCGCCCGATCGGCATCGGAGTCCCAGGAGCGGGGTATGAGTTGGTTTTCAGCCATGCCCCGCGCGGCGTGGCTATGCATAGCGCAGCGTACGTACATCACGGCGATTATCTGTGGGCTGCTGTCGGTACCAGCGCGCAGCGAAACCTTGCTGGCGCTCGCGGGCGTGATCGATCCTACCAACGATCCGTCCAACACCTATGGCTGGCAGCTCGAGTTCCAGGAGCCCCTGTCGCGGCAATTTGATGCGTCGCTGGCCTGGCTGAACGAAGGGCACACGCTCGGGCATCATCGGGACGGGTTGGCGACCCAGCTTTGGCTGGGCGTGCCGGCGTGGCGCGATCGCATGAAATTCAATTTCGGCGTGGGACCATATCTGTACTTCGACACCGAGCAGGAAACTTCCGCTCGCGGCTACAGCGATGTGCACAGTGTCGGGGCGCTGGTCTCCGCCTCGCTGTCGCTGAATATCACGCCCAATTGGTTCGTGAATCTGCGCTTGAATGAAATCTATGCGCCCGGGGATCCGAACACACTGGGCTTTCTGGTCGGCGGCGGCTATCACTTCAGCCGCAGCGAGCGCGCGCTGTCGGGCTCGGGCTCCGACGGCTCCCCGACATTCGCGCGGCAGCAGATTGAGCTGTTCGCGGGCGAGATGATCTATAACGAGCTCAGTTCACACCAGGATCGCACCTTCGGGCTGGAATATCGCCTGGCGCTGGTTCCCTGGGCCGCCTGGTCGGCCACCTGGTTTCACACGGTCGGCAGCACCAGCGGCCAGCGCGAACAGATCGCGAGTCAGGTCTGGCTGGTCGACAGCGTGCTTGATGGCAGGCTTTCCTTGAGCGCGGGCGTGGGTGTCTACACGCCGCTCGGTGCGCAACCACCAGGCGAGGAGAACTCGGCGGCCCTGTCGGGACTGTCCGGACTCCGGGTCGAATGGTGCTGGAGCCGGAACAGCAGTGTCATGCTGACCTGGTACCGGAGTTTTACCAACGATGACGACGATCGCGACATCATCACGCTGGGGTACGGGTTCCGGTTCGGCGGCTAGGCGGTCAGGCGGAAGGACGCGCCATTCGCGCCGAACTGCTCTATCATCGCCATGCCCTGGGCGTTACGGATCCGGCATGAGCGATGACAAAAGTCCACTGACGGACGACTTGCAGCAGCTACTCGGCCAGTTCGAGCAGCTGCTCAAATCCACGCTGCGCGACAATACCTGGGCGGCGGTCGCCGTGGCGGCGGCTGCGGGCTTTGTGGCCGGAGTGCTGCTCACACGTCGCAAGTCGTGACGGTGCGTCGGGGGAGCAAGCCATGGCAGAGCAGGATGGCGAGGATGTGCACGACCGCGTGACGCCGTTTCTGGCCACGGTTGCCCGGGTGACTTCGGCCGTCGGTTCGCTGCTCGCCAGCGGTACTGCCCAGGTGATCGATGCCCAACGCGGCGAGGTTCGCAAGCTGGCCGCGGTGCTGGCGTTCGCCCTCGCAGCAGCGATCTTCGGCTGCGCCGCCGCTGGCTTTGCCGCCTATGCGATTCTCCTTGCACTGGGCGAGGAACATCGCGTCGCCGGATCCGCGCTGATCGCAGGCTGCTTTGCACTGCTGTCGGGCATTGCCGCGCTGCTGGCGCGAGGGCGTCGTTCGGGCTAGACCGGCGCGCGCTTCGAGTTCGATGAACCCAATTCAAAGCTTCGGTTGGAGAGAGGAATGAATCTCAAGGACAGCGGCCTGCTCAAGAGCCAGTGCTACATCGATGGCCAATGGGTGGGCGCCGACAGTGGCGCTACGCGCAAGGTCGTCAACCCGGCCACCGGTGAGCTCGTCAGTACGGTACCGGATGGCACCGCGGTCGAAACGCGGCGCGCCATCGAGGCCGCGCACCGCGCTTTCGCCGGCTGGCGCGCCAGGACCGCCGACGAGCGCGCGCGGGTGCTGCGCCGCTGGTACGAGCTGATGCTGACCCACCAGGAAGACCTGGCGCAGCTGATGACCGCGGAGCAGGGCAAGCCGCTGGCCGAATCGCGCGGCGAGATCGGCTATGCGGCCTCCTTCATCGAGTGGTTCGCCGAGGAAGCGCGGCGCATCTACGGCGAGACAATTCCCTCACCCTGGCCCGATACCCGCATCGTCGTTACGCGTGAGCCGGTGGGTGTGTGCGCGGCCATCACGCCGTGGAATTTCCCGGCTGCCATGATTACGCGCAAGGTTGCGCCGGCGCTGGCCGCCGGCTGCACGATCATCGTCAAGCCGGCGATGCAGACTCCGCTATCCGCACTTGCGATGGCGGAGCTCGCTGCGCGCGCCGGCGTGCCCCCGGGTGTGCTCAGCGTGGTGACCGGTGATGCGCGCGCGATCGGCGGCGAACTCTCCTCCAACAAGCACGTGCGCAAGATGACCTTTACCGGCTCGACCCAGGTTGGTCGCATGCTCGCCGCGCAATGCGCGCCTACACTCAAGCGCATGTCGCTGGAGCTGGGCGGCAACGCGCCTTTCATCGTCTTCGACGATGCGGATCTCGACGCGGCCGTCAAAGGCGCGATGGCCTCAAAGTATCGCAATACCGGCCAGACCTGCGTATGCGCCAATCGGTTGCTGGTGCAGGATGGGGTGTACGAGGCATTTGCCGGCAAGCTTGCCAAGGCCGTCGCGCAGCTCAAAGTGGGCAATGGCATGGACGCCGGAGTCGAACAGGGTCCGCTGATCGATGAGGCGGCGCTGGCCAAGGTGGAGGAACTCGTCGGCGAGGCGGTGAGCAGCGGCGCCAAGGCGCTGATCGGCGGTCGCCGGCATGCCCTGGGGCGCACGTACTACGAACCGACCGTGCTCACCCATGTGACCTCCGGCATGCGTCTGGCGCAGGAAGAGATATTCGGTCCGGTGGCGCCGTTGTTCCGTTTCAAGGATGAGGCCGAGGCGATCCGGCTCGCGAACGACACCGAGTTTGGCCTGGCCGCGTACTTCTACTCGCGCGATATCGGCCGCGTGTGGCGCATGGCCGGCGCCATCGAGAGCGGCATGATCGGCATCAACTCCGGGCTCATCAGCACGGCGGTCGCGCCCTTTGGCGGTGTCAAACAATCCGGACTCGGGCGGGAAGGCTCGCGCTACGGAATCAACGAGTACATCGACATCAAATACCTGTGCATGGGCGGGCTCGCGAGCTAGGGGCCTTCGAGCTAGGCAGCCGTGGGGAAGCCCAGGTCGTGTGCCACTGCAGGGTGCACGATCGCGCCGCGCACCACATTGAGTCCGGCGGCGAGACCGCGGTCATCGGCGGTGGCGCGCTCCCAGCCTTTGTCCGCCAGCGCGCGCGCGTACGGCAGCGTCGCGTTGTTGAGCGCGAAGGTTGATGTCCGCGGAACCGCACCGGGCATATTGGTGACGCAATAGTGAATCACGCCGTCGACCGTGTAGGTCGGCGCAGCGTGCGTGGTGGGACGGCTGGTCTGGAAGCAGCCGCCCTGATCGATCGCGATGTCGACCATCACTGAACCCGGGCGCATGCGCTTGACCATGGCGGCAGTGACGAGTTTGGGCGCCGCCGCACCGGGCAGGAGTACCGCGCCGATCACCAGATCAGCGTCGGCCACCGCGCGCTCGATGGCGTCCGAGGTGGAGAACAGCGTTCGCACGGCGCCCCGGAACTGCGCATCGAGCTCGCGCAGGCGCGGAATCGAGCGATCGATCGCGGTGACTTCCGCGCGCAGGCCATGGGCCATTTCCACCGCATTCTTGCCGGCGACGCCGGCGCCGATGACGACTACCTTGGCCGGTGCAACGCCGGGCACTCCACCGAGCAACACGCCGCGGCCGCCGGTGGCCTGCTGCAGATATTGCGCGCCGACCTGGATCGACATGCGTCCCGCAACCTCGCTCATGGGAGTCAGCAGCGGCAGGGATCCATCGGCAGCGGTAACCGTCTCGTAGGCAATCGCGATGCACTGGGATTTGAGCAGCGCATCGGCCTGCAGCCGGTCTGCAGCGAGGTGCAGATAGGTAAAGAGCACCTGATCGCGACGCAGCCGCGCGCACTCGGCCGGCTGCGGCTCCTTCACCTTCACGATGAGCTGTGAGTCCCTGAAGATCGCATCCGCGTCGGCAGCAATGCGGGCGCCGGCG
The DNA here is from genome assembly GCA_963771665.1 of uncultured Gammaproteobacteria bacterium. Classification (GTDB taxonomy): domain Bacteria; phylum Pseudomonadota; class Gammaproteobacteria; order Steroidobacterales; family Steroidobacteraceae; genus FEN-1191. The sequence continues at coordinate 163,923 of CAVYUK010000008.1, forward strand.
GCCCGATAGTCATCGTCGCTGCAGCCGATGCCGCGTCCGGCGCCTGACTGCACCGCCACCTCGTGGCCCGCCGCTACCAGCTCGCGTACGGCCGCCGGCACCAGGCCGACCCGATACTCATGAACCTTGATTTCAGTGGGGACGCCGACACGCATGATTACGACTCTCCCAAAGCCGGCACGGTAGCCCGAGCCTGATGCGCAGATTCTGGCAGTGCTGGCGTGGCAGAAATATGCAAAAGCACTGAACATAGCCATGATTTTTGGCAGAATATTGCGTTTTCAACAGGAAAGTGACGGATTATGCTAATAGACCGCCAGGATCGACGAATTCTCCGCGAGCTCCAGCGCGATGCGCGGCTGTCCAATTCAGCGCTCTCGGCACGCGTCGGGCTGTCCGAATCCGCATGCCTGAGACGTGTGCGGCTATTGGAACGTGGCGGAGTCATCGAGCGTTACACCGCGGTGCTCAGCGCCAGCAAGATCGGTGTGACGGTGAGTTTCATCATCCGTATCACGCTCAAGGGTCAGACGGATCGCGACCTGGGCGCCTTCGAGCAGGCCGTGGCCAGCGTGCCGGAAGTCACCGAGTGCGATCTCACCACGGGAGAGTCGGACTACGTACTGCGCGTAGTCGCGCGCAGCGCCGAGGATTTCGAGCGGTTGCACAGCAAGGTGCTCACCAAGCTGCCAGGCGTGGCGCGTGTGGACTCGAGCTTCGTATTGCGCTCCGTGGTCAAGAATGCGGGCCTGCCGCTGGAGTAGTGACGATATAGTAACAATTGAAACTAATGTACAATGGCATCGGCTGGTCGCGCCGCGGTCGCGCAGGAGAGCATCGATGTCAGAAGATCTATTCGAGAACCCGCTCGGCACCGACGGTTTCGAATTCGTTGAATTCACCAGCCCCGATCCGCAGGCGCTGGCGCGCGTGTTCGAAGCCATGGGGTTCACGGCTGTGGCACGGCACCGCTCGAAAAACGTGCTGCGATACAAGCAGGGCGACGTCGATTTCATCCTGAACATGGAGCCGCGCGGCCAGGCGGCGGATTTTCGCGGTCGGCATGGTCCCTCGATCAACGCCATGGCATTCCGTGTGCGGGACGCCGCCAAGGCACTCAAGAGCGCCATCGAGCGCGGCGCGCGCGAAGTGCGCGGCGCCGTCGGGCCCATGGAGCTCAATATTCCCGCCATCGAGGGGATCGGTGGTTCGAACCTGTACCTGGTCGATCGCTATGGCGCCCACGAGATATACGACGTCGATTTCGTCGCCATCGAGGGGGCGGCCGAGCGTGAGCGCGAGTCCAGCGCCGGCCTTACCTATATCGATCATCTGACGCACAACGTGCAGCGCGGCAACATGAAGACCTGGGCGGACTTCTACCAGCGCGTATTCAATTTCCGCGAGATCCGCTATTTCGACATCGAGGGCAAGGTCACCGGCCTGATCTCCAAGGCTATGACCAGCCCCGACGGCAAGATCCGCATCCCGCTCAATGAGAGCCAGGATGACAAGTCGCAGATCGAGGAATTCCTGCAAGACTACAAGGGCGAGGGCATCCAGCACGTCGCGCTTGGCACGGAGGACATCTATCGCACGGTCGATCGCATGCGCGCCCGCGGTGTCGGCTTCCAGGACACGCCTGAAACGTACTACGAGGGGATCCCGGCGCGTGTGCCCGGCCACGGCGAAGATCTGGCGGCACTGCGCCAGCGGCGCATCCTCATCGACGGTGCGCCCACGCAGGGACAGGGGCTGCTGCTGCAGATCTTCACGCAGAATGTCGTCGGTCCGTGCTTCTTCGAGATCATCCAGCGCAAGGGCAATGAAGGATTCGGTGAGGGCAACTTCAAGGCCCTGTTCGAATCGCTGGAATTGGACCAGGTCCGGCGTGGCGTGCTATCGCTGGGTGAGGGCGCCGCCAAGACATGACCTCAGTACCGCAGTACCAGAGTGGCTTCGGCAATCAGTTTGCGACCGAAGCGCTGACCGGGGCGCTGCCGCCGCAAAACTCCCCGCAGCGTTGTCCTTATGGACTGTACGCGGAGCAGCTTTCGGGCACGGCGTTCACCGCGCCACGCCATTCCAACCGCCGCACCTGGCTGTATCGCATCCGTCCGGCGGCATCACACGGGGTGTTTGCGCCGCGGCCGCATGCATTGATGAGTTCACAGTTCGGCGCGGCTGCCACGCCGCCGGATCGGCTGCGCTGGGATCCGTTGCCGTTGCCTGAGGCGCCGACGGATTTCCTCGACGGCCTGGTCACCATGGCCGGCAACGGCAGCCCGCAGGCGCAAAGCGGCTGCGCGATTCATTTATATGCTGCCAATCGATCGATGCGCGCGCGCGCCTTTTACGATGCCGATGGTGAGCTACTGATCGTGCCGCAGCTCGGATCCCTGCTGCTGGTGACCGAGCTTGGACGATTGACCGTGGACCCGCTTGAGATCGCCGTCGTCCCTCGCGGCGTGCGCTTTCGCGTCGAAGTGCCGGAAAGCGGCGCGCGCGGCTATGTCTGCGAAAACTTCGGTGCACCCCTGCGCCTGCCCGACCTGGGGCCGATCGGTTCCAACGGGCTCGCCTGCGAACGAGACTTTTTGACGCCAATGGCGCACTACGAAGATCGCGACGAGCCTTGCGAGCTCATCGCCAAGTTCATGGGGAACCTCTGGACGACGCGCATCGACCATTCACCGTTCGACGTGGTGGCCTGGCGCGGCAACTATGCCCCCTATAAGTACGATTTGCGACGCTTCAATACCATCGGCTCGATCAGCTACGATCATCCCGATCCATCGATTTTCCTGGTGCTGCAATCGATCACCGACACCCCGGGCGTAGATGCGCTCGATTTCGTGATCTTCCCGCCTCGCTGGCTGGCGATGCAGCACACATTCAGGCCGCCCTGGTTTCATCGCAACATCGCCAGCGAGTTCATGGGGCTGATCGAAGGCGCCTACGATGCCAAGAGCGAGGGCTTCCTGCCAGGAGGTGCCTCACTGCACAACTGCATGAGCGCGCACGGCCCGGATGCGGCTACGTTCGAAAGCGCGAGCCGGGCTGACACCCGCACGCCACAGCAGATCACTGACACCATGGCTTTCATGTTCGAGACCCGGTGCGTGATTCACCCAACGCGCTATGCGCTCGAGTCGCCACAACGGCAGCACGACTATTTCCAGTGCTGGCAGGGCCTGCTGCGCCATTTCGACCCGCAGCAGCGCTGAACCGCGCTGATCGTATGAGCGATCGCATCAACGAGACCCATGATCCGCGGCTGCGCAGCTGGGTCAGCTCGGCGAACGCGCCGGAGCAGGACTTCCCCATCCAGAATCTGCCGCTCGGCGTCTTTCGCCCCGCTGGCAGTGCAGTCGAGTACCGCGGCGGTGTGGCCATCGGCGACCAGGTGCTCGATCTGAAGGCCGCGTACGAAAGCGGCGTGTTTACCGGCCCCGCGCGTGAGGCAGCATCGCTGGCAGCGCGTTCATCATTGGCGCATCTGATGGCCGCCGGACCTGCGGCGGCATCGGCGCTGCGACTGGCGCTGTCTCGAGCGTTGCGGGCAGGAGCGGCGCAGCAGTTGATGCTCGAATCGGCGCTGGTGCCGCGCTCGGCAATCGAGCAGGCACTGCCGGCGCAGATTGGCGACTACACCGATTTTTATACCTCGATTCATCACGCCACGGCCGTGGGACGACTGTTTCGCCCCGATCAGCCGCTGATGCCCAACTATCGCTGGCTGCCCGTGGGCTATCACGGGCGCAGCTCATCGATCGTGGTGTCGGGCCAGCAGTTCGCGCGACCGGTCGGTCAGCGGCCTCCGGCCGAGCCCGGCGGTCCGCCTGGCGTCGGGAGCAGCGAACGGCTCGACTACGAGCTCGAGCTCGGCGTGTTCGTCGGTTCCGGCAATGCCCTGGGCGAGCGCATCGGCATCGACGCTGCGGAAGCACACATCTTCGGCCTGTGCCTGCTCAACGACTGGTCGGCGCGGGATCTGCAGGCCTGGGAATACCAGCCGCTGGGCCCGTTTCTGGGGAAGAATTTCGCTACCACGATCTCGCCATGGATCGTCTCGCTCGAAGCGCTCGAGCCGTTTCGGACCGAGTGGCGGCGCGCGGCGGACGATGTTCAGCCGTTGCCCTACCTCGACAGCGCCTCGGTGCGCCGCGCGGGCGCCATCGATATCCAGCTCGAAACCTGGATCGAGACTGCGACGATGCGCGCCGCGGGTCGCGAACCGACGCGACTCTCGCAGTCGAGTTTTCGGCATGCCTATTGGAATGTCGCGCAGCTGCTGGCCCATCACACGATCAACGGCTGCAATCTGCGGCCTGGCGATCTGCTCGGCACGGGAACGCAGTCTGGTCCGGATGCGGCGGAGGCCGGGTCGTTGCTGGAGCTCACGCGCGGCGGCAAGCAGCCGGTGAGCCTGCCTGACGGGGAGCAACGCCGGTTTCTGGAGGATGGCGATGAGATCATCCTGCGCGGCCATTGCGATAAGCCGGGGGCCGCACGCATCGGCTTCGGCGAAGCGCGGGGCCGGGTGCTGCCGGCAATCATCTGAGCAGCAATCATCCGCAGAGAGGAAATTCATCACTTGCGCCTTTACACCTATTTTCGCAGCTCCGCGGCATACCGCGTGCGCATCGCACTCAATCTCAAGCGGCTCGAGTACACCTCGATGCCCGTGCACCTGCTGCGCGGCGGCGGCGAGCAGCATGGCGATCAATTCGCGCAACGCAATCCCGCGCAGCTGGTGCCGGTACTCGAGGAGGGCACATCGACGATCACGCAATCGCTCGCGATCATGGAGTATCTGGAAGAAACTCATCCTGAGCCGCCGCTGCTGCCGCAGGGCGCCGCGGCGCGCGCGCGCGTTCGTGCGCTGGCGTTGAGCATCGCCTGCGACATTCATCCGCTCAATAACCTGCGGGTGCAGCGCTATCTGAAGTCCACAGTTGGGCTCGACGATGCGCAGCGCGACGACTGGACGCGGCACTGGATCGCGCTGGGGTTCGCAGCATTCGAACGGATGCTGGCCGGTGACGGCCAGACGGGAAGTTTTTGTCACGGTGAATTTCCGACGCTGGCCGACTGTTGCCTGGTGCCCCAGATCGCCAACTCGCAGCGTGTTCAGCTGCCGCTGCATGCCTATCCGAACTTGCGGCGTATCCACGAGAATTGTCTGCGGCTGCGCGCCTTCACGGACGCCGCGCCAGCGGCCCAGCCTGATGCCGAGTAGCACGCCGCGCGGTGCGCTGCGCCTGCACGACTATCTGCCTTACCGGCTCTCGGTGGCCGCCAATGCAGTGTCGCGGATGATCGCGCATGCGTATGAAAGCCGATTTGGACTGAAGATTCCCGAATGGCGTCTGATCGCGGTGCTCGCCGATGAGGGGCCACTGACGCAACAGTCGCTCTGCGGGCGCACGGTCATGGACAAAGTCACTGTCATGCGCGCGGCGCAGGGTCTGGTACGCCGCGGACTGGTGCGCCGGGAACCTAACCAGGCGGACGGTCGCTCCCACCGGCTGCGCCTCACGCGCTCGGGAGCGCGGATCTATCGGGATATTGTCCCGCTGGCGCTCGAGCACGAAACACGCCTGCTGCGCGGCCTGAAGCCGCGCGACATCGCGCGGCTCGACCGCCTGCTGAGGCAGCTCGAGCACACCGCGCAGAAGAATTAAATTCCTTTAATATTCCGCACACGCGGGGTTAACCGCCGCCTCCGTAATCTGTCGGAATGCCAATTCGAGACGGGGGCCGCTTAAGGTGGATGCTTTGCGTGCCGCTGATGCTGAGCATGGCCGCCTGCAGCCTTGGACCGTCTTATCGCCGGCCCGAGGTGCCCCTGCCTGCCGCATGGGTTACGGCACCCGGGCAGGGCGAGGCGCCGGCTCCAACCAATGACTGGTGGCGCGGCTTCGGTTCCGAGGCCCTCAATAGCTACATCGCCCAGGCGCAGGGCGCGAACGATGATATTGGCGCGGCCATGGCGCGCGTGCTCGAGGCGGATGCGCAGGCACGCATTGCCGGCGCTGCGCTGTTGCCGAGCCTGTCCGGCAATTTTGGCGCCGAGCGCGAGCGAGCCCCGTCTACAGCGGGCGGCCCGCTCAAGATCTTCGATGTGTACACCACGGGCCTCTCGGCAAGTTACGAGGCGGATTTCTGGGGCAGAAACCGCGATCTGCACAATGCGGCACTGGCGGCGGCAAAGGCCAGCCGCTTCGACCGCGAGACGGTCGTACTGACGGTAATGACCAGCGTCGCGATGAGCTATTTCGAGGTACTCGAATTTCACGACCGGCTCCAGGTGGCGCAGCAGAACCTCGAAAATGCGCAGACGGTGCTGCGCGACCTGCAATTCGAGGCCGACGTGGGCGCAGCGACCGCACTCGATGTGGCGCAGCAGGCCACGACCGTGGCGACAGTCAATGCCTCGATTCCTCCCCTGCAGCAACAGCTGCAGCAGAGCGTCGATGCGCTGGCGATTCTGATCGGCCAGCCGCCCGAGCAGGTCCAGGCAGGCGATGCGACGCTCGATGCGCTGGCGCTGCCCGTGGTATCGGCTGGCCTGCCATCGCAGTTGCTGGCCCGGCGCCCCGATGTGGCGGAAGCCGAAGCGCAGCTGGTGGAGGCAAACGCGAACATAGCCGCCGCGCGCGCCGCCTTCTTTCCCACAATCGATCTGACCGCAGGTGGAGGCTTCGAGAGCGCGGCGCTGGGCAGCCTGGTGTCGCCCGCGGCGCGTGTATTCGCGCTATCGGCCAGCGTGACGCAGACCATCTTCGACCACGGTGCGCTGCTCGGCCAGTATCAGTACAACAAGGCGCGCTACTCCGAGTTGCTGTCGGACTATCACAAGACCGTATTGACGGCGCTGGGCAACGTCGAGGACGCGCTCGCAGGCGTGCAGCAGACGGCCGAGCAGGAGCTGCGGCAACAGGATGCCGCCGACAAGGCGCGCCGCGCGTTCGAATTTGCACAGCTGCAGTTTCAGGCCGGGACCACCAATGTGCTGACCATGCTCAATACCGAGACTGCGCTGTTCACGGCGCAGGATGCGCTGGTGCAGGGCAAGTTTGCCCACCTGCAGTCGCTGCTCAATCTGTACCAGGCACTGGGTGGCGGCTGGCATCTGGGGGAAACACAGCAGGAGAAGCTGCCGTGAATGCGCTGCAGCGCCATTGGCAGCGGCCGCGGGGCCGCATGGTTGTGGGGACGTGCGCGCTCGCGCTGCTCATCGCTGCGGTGGCATGGCTGACGCACGCCCCGGCGACCGCGGCCGCGCCGCCGCCCGGGCCCAATCCGGTTGCGGTCGAGATGGCGACGGTCGGACGCGCGACTGTGCCGCTGTACGTGGAGGGACTGGGCAATGTGCAGGCTTTCTACACGGCGAATATCACGGCGCGCGTCGATGGTGAGCTGCAGCGAGTGGCCTTCGCGGAAGGTCAGATGGTCAAGCGGGGGCAGTTGCTGGCGCAGATCGATCCTCGGCCCAACCAGGCCGCCTACGATCAGGCCGTTGCCACCGAAGCCAAGGATGTGGCGCAGTTAGAGGGCGCCAAGGATGCATTTCAGCGCTATGAAAAGCTCGCGCCGCAGAATCTCACCAGCCAGCAGACGATCAATACCCAGAAGGCGCTGGTCGAGCAGATCGAGGCGCAGATCAAAGTGGATCGCGCCATTATCGACAACGCGAAAACCCAGCTCGACTACACGCGAATCGTCTCGCCCATCGACGGCCGCACCGGCATCCGCAAGGTCGACCCGGGCAACAATGTGCATGCCACTGACACGAGCGGCATCGTCGTGGTGACGCAGATGCAGCCGATTTCGATCGTCTTCACGCTGCCCGAGGATAACCTGGCGGCGGTCGGCAAGGCGCTTGGGGCCGGCGCGGTCCGCGTGACTGCGCTATCGCGCGACGACAAAACGCAGCTCGACATCGGCACGCTGATGCTGATCGACAACCAGATCGATCAAAACACGGCGACCATGCGGCTCAAGGCGGTTTTTCCCAACCAGCAGAACACGCTCTGGCCCGGGCAATTCGTCAATGTGCGGGTGCTGGTGCAGCAGCAGGAAGATGTGCTGACGCTGCCATCGGCCGCCCTCCAGCATGGCCCGGATGGACTGTTCACCTACGTCGTCAAGCCCGACTCGACCGTCGAGATGCGTGCGCTGAAGATCGGCGAGGACAGTGAGGGCACGGTGGTCGTCACCGACGGCCTCAGTGCCGGCGAGCGCGTCGTGACCTCGAATCAGTATCGCCTGCAGCCCGGCGCGCGCGTGCGTGAGCAGGCCGCCGAGCCATCCAAGGTCGCACAGCGTTCGGCGCCATGAGCATTTCAGCGCCGTTCGTACGGCGTCCGATTGCCACCTCGCTGCTCATGGGCGGCATTCTGCTGATCGGCATCGTCGCCTGGCCGTTGCTGCCGGTGGCGCCGCTGCCGCAGGTGGACTTCCCCACGCTGGTCGTGACCGTCAACCTTCCCGGTGCCAGTCCGGAGACCATGGCTACTTCGGTGGCGACGCCGCTGGAATACCAGTTCGCGGAGATCCCGGGCCTGTCGCAGATGACCTCGACCAACATCCTGGGCAATGCGACGATCACGCTGCAGTTCGATCTGGACCGCAATATCGATGCCGCCGCGCAGGACGTGCAGTCGGCAATCGATGCCGCCGGCGGGCAGTTGCCGAAAAACCTGCCGACGCCGCCATCCTATCGCAAGGTCAATCCGGCCGACTCGCCCATCCTGATTCTGGCTGTGCATTCCGACGTGCTGCCGCTGACGCAGGTCGACGACTACGCCGAAAACGTCATTGCGCAACAGCTCTCGCAAATCTCCGGCGTAGCCCAGGTCGCCATCGGCGGCCAGCAGAAACCCTCGGTACGCGTGCAGGTCGATCCCGCCAAGATCGCCTCGATGGGCATCCAGCTCGAGGATGTCGCCAGCGTGATCGCGACGGCCACGGTCGACGCGCCCAAGGGTTCGATCAATGGCGCGCTGCGCAACTTCGCCATCTACGACAACGATCAGCTCGACAAGGCGGCGCCCTGGAACAACGTGGTGATCGCCTACAAGAACGGCGCCGCCGGTAAGGATTCGTGATATCGGCGTGGCCGTGGATGCGCGCCGAGAACAATCAGCTGATCGGCTGGCAGAACGGGCACCCGGGCATCCTGCTGCTCATCTACAAGCAGCCGGGCGCCAATGTCATAGAGACCGCACGTCGCGTGGATGCGCAGCTGCCCAAGGCGCTGCTATCGGTACCGCCGTCGATCAAAGTTGATCGCGTGGCCGATCGCACCACGACGATCCGTGCGTCGGTGCGCGATGTCGAGTTCACGCTGCTGCTGACGATAGCGCTGGTCGTCATGGTCATCTTCCTGTTCCTGCGCAATGCATGGGCGACGATCATTCCCGGCATCACCGTGCCATTGTCCCTGCTGGGCACGGCAGCGCTCATGCTGGTCGTGCACTACAGCCTGGACAATCTCTCGCTTATGGCGCTGACGATTGCGGTGGGTTTCGTGGTCGACGACGCGATCGTGATGCTCGAGAACATCTATCGGCACATCGAGGACGGTCTCACGCCCATGGAGGCGACGCTCAAGGGCGCTGGCGAAATAGGTTTCACGATCCTGACCATCAGCATATCGCTGGTGGCGGTTTTCATTCCGCTGCTGCTCATGGGCGGCATCGTCGGCAGGTTGTTCCGGGAGTTTGCGATCACGCTGACAATGACCATTGCAGTCTCGGCCTTCGTGGCCTTGACGCTGTCGCCGACGATGTGCGCAATTTTCCTGCGCGACGAGAAACATGTGAAGCACGGCAAGGCCTACATGGTCATCGAACGCGCGTTCGATCGCGTACTGGCGTGGTACAAGCGCGGCCTGGAATTCGTACTGGCGCATCAGCCGGCCACGCTGGTCGTCTTCATATGCACGGTGGCTCTGACCGTGGTGCTCTATATCATCATCCCGAAGGGCTTCTTCCCGCAGCAGGACACGGGCATCATCGTTGGACTGTCAGACGCGCCGCAGGACATTTCCTTCAACGAGATGGTGCGGCGACAGCACCTGCTGACCGATATCATCGCGCGCGATCCGGACGTGGCCAGCTACGGCGCTTTCATCGGCGGCAACCGCCCGGTCAATACCGGTTTTCTGATACTCGGACTGAAGCCGCGCGACGAGCGCAGCGCCAGCGCGGATCAGATCATCATCCGGCTGCGCAAGGCCATTGCGCAGGTGCCCGGCGCGACCGCCTTCCTGCAGGCCGCGCAGGATCTGAATGTCGGCGGGCGCACCACGCGCACGCAGTACCAGTACACGCTGCAGGATGCGGATATCAACGAACTCAACTACTGGGCGCCAAAACTGCTCGAACAGCTGGCGAAACTGCCGCAGCTGCGCGACACCGCCACCGATCAGCAGACCAATGGCACCATGCTGTCGGTGGCCATCGACCGCGATCAGGCCGCGCGTTTTGGCATCCAGCCGTCCCTGATCGACCAGACGCTCGACGATGCCTTCGGCCAGCGACAGGTGACGCAGTATTTCACGCAGTTCAACAGCTACCACGTCATCCTGGAAGTGACGCCGGCGCTGCAATCCGATCCGCAGACCCTCTCGAAGATCTACATCAAGTCGCAGACCACCGGGCAGATGGTGCCATTGTCGAGCTTCGTCAAATTCGACACCGAGCACGTGACGTTCCTGTCGATCAATCACCAGGGACAATTCCCGGCGGTCACGCTGTCATTCAACCTGGCGCCCGGTGCGGCCCTGGGCGATGCGGTCACGGCCATCAACCGGGCCGCAGTCGCCATCCGATTGCCTGCCACGGTGACGGGCAGCTTCCAGGGGACCGCGCAGGCCTTTCAAAGCTCGCTCAAGTCCGAGCCTTATCTGATCCTGGCTGCTCTGGTGGCGGTGTATATCATCCTGGGGATGCTGTACGAGAGCTACATTCATCCGCTGACGATTCTCTCGACCCTGCCCTCGGCCGGTGTCGGCGCGTTGCTGGTGCTGCTCATATTTCATTTCGATCTGTCGGTGATCGCGCTCATCGGCATCATCCTGTTGATCGGAATCGTGAAAAAGAACGGCATCATGATGGTGGATTTCGCCATCCAGGCCGAACGCGATCAGCATCTCGCGCCCGAGGCGGCAATCACGCAGGCCTGCCTGCTGCGCTTCCGGCCCATCATGATGACGACGATGGCGGCATTGCTCGGCGCACTGCCATTGATGCTCGAGCAGGGCACGGGCTCGGAACTGCGGCGCCCGCTGGGTTTCACCATGGTCGGGGGACTGCTGCTGAGCCAGGCTCTGACGCTGTTCACGACGCCGGTTATCTATCTGTACCTCGACCGGCTGACCGGGGCACGCCGCCACGCGAAGGCGAGCGGCCAGATCAGACCGGACGCACCGCACTCGGATGCGACAGGCCTCACGCCGGGGGCCGCATGAAAGTCCTGCTGGTGGAAGACAACGAGAGGGTGACGCAGTTTGTCATCAAGGGCCTGAAGGAGTCCGGCCACACGGCCGATCACGCAGCCAACGGCCGCGATGGCATGTTCCTGGCCGCCAGCGAGCCTTACGACGTCATCATCATGGATCGCATGCTGCCCGGGGACATCGACGGTCTCGCCATCATCGAAGCGCTGCGCAAGTCGGGCAAGCGAACGCCCATCCTGATCCTGAGCGCGCTGTCGGATGTGGATGAACGCATCCGCGGGTTGCGGGCCGGCGGCGATGACTATCTCACCAAGCCGTTTGCCTTCGGGGAACTGCTGGCGCGGCTCGATGCGCTGACGCGACGAGCCCAGGGCGAAGGCGCGCAGACCAAGCTCGAGGTGGGCGATCTGCGGGTCGATCTGCTGACCCGCAAGGTCACGCGCGGCGACCGCAGCATCGTGCTGCAGCCGCGTGAATTCAAGCTGCTGGAATACCTCATGCGGCACGCCGACCAGGTCGTGACGCGGACCATGTTGCTCGAAAACGTCTGGGATTATCACTTTGATCCGCAAACCAATGTGGTCGATGTGCACATCAGCAAACTGCGGCAGAAGATCGACGCCGATTTCGAGCGGCCGCTGCTGCGCACCGTGCGCAACGCGGGCTACACCATGACCGCACACGATTGAGTGGCTTAACCGTGATCGAGTTGCTGTCTAATTGCCGGCACATGTCGCTGCTCATGCGCTCATCCGCACTGAATCTGGCGGTCGGCTACATCAGTCTGGGGCTAGCCGCCCTGGCACTGTTTGCGGCACCGATCTGGTATGCCTGGCGTACGACGGTCCAGGACGGACGCACAGAGGTCCTCCAGTCCGACGCCCGGGTGCTGAGCGATGTCTTCCATCGCGACGGAGCCGCAGGTCTTACCGACTACATCAATACCCGCCTGGCCCTGACCATTCCCAACGAGCGCTTCCTGCTGCTGACGGATGCTTCCTTCAAGCCGCTTGCCGGCAATCTCTCCGCCTGGCCCCGGGATCTGCCCGGACAGTCAGGAAGTCGCATCGTGGATGTACCGTCCGGTGGTCATGTGTCGAGCGCCGATGTCGTCTATGAGGCGCTGCCCGGTGGCTACAATCTGCTCGTGGGTCGCGACCTGGCGCGCTACACACCCCTGGAGCATCGATTCTGGTACGCACTGGCTGGCGCCGTCGGCATCCTGTCGATATTCGGCACCCTGGGCGGCGTCCTGATACGTCGCGCCATGCTGGACCGCATCCACGGCATCCGGCAGACCGTGTCGGCCATCATCCAGGGAGATCTGAGTCAGCGCCTGGAAACCGATCGCAGCGGCGATGAACTCAACACGCTGTCGCGCACCATCAATGGCATGCTCGAGCAGATCGAGCAACTGATCCATGGCGTGCGCAACGTGTCCAACGCCATCGCACACGATCTGCGCACGCCGCTGGCCGAGCTGCGCTCCAGGCTCGAGGAACTGTCGCTCACCCGGCCCTCGCAGGAGCAAACCTTTAGCGAACTCGAGGAGGCGGTGGCGGATGTCGATCGCGTCATCCGGCTCTTCAATGCGCTGTTGCGGTTGGCGGAAATCGACAGCGGCATGCGCCGTTCGGGCTTCGTATCGCTGGATATGGCGGAGGTGGCCGCCAACGCGGTCGAGTTCTACCAGCCGGCCGCCGAGCTCAAGAGCTGCTCGCTGACGAGCACGAGCAACGGCGCGGCCCCGATACGCGGCGATCCGGTGCTATTGGCGCAGGCGCTGGGCAATCTGATCGACAACGCCATCAAGTACACCCCGGAGGGCGGCAACATCCGGGTCGATGTGCGTCGCGGCCCCAGTCACTCGGTGGGCGTTACGGTGTCCGATAGTGGGCCCGGGATACCCGATAGCGATCGGCCCAAGGTCATCGAGCGTTTCTATCGCGGTGATGCAAGCCGGGCAACGCCGGGCGTCGGCCTGGGATTGAGCCTGGTCGACGCCGTCGCCCGGCTGCACGGCAGCTCACTGCGTTTCGAGGACAACAACCCCGGTCTGCGCGTGGTGATGATACTGCGCCAGGATGGGCCGCAGGCAGCGCGCAGCGGTGAGGCCGCTGTCGTGCGGGCGGCCCCCGACGCCATGCCGGAATCGGCCGGGCATGCCTGAGCCAGCTTCCTAGCCGCCAAACAGGTCGTTCATCACCCTGGAAGTCGCATCGCAGGCGTGATTGAGACAAGGCAGGCCGAAGCCGGCTTCCAGCGTACGCAACAGCGAGTAGTGATCATACGCCTCCGTGCTGACATGGCCATTGGCGCTATAGCTGGTCTCGACCAGCATGACCACACGATTGGCGGCATTGGTGAAGTCGTTCTCGTCCCATACCAGCACGATGGCGTTGCGGCCACGTTTCCAGGCCGGTGAAGCCTTGATGCCGGTGACGAGTTTGCTGACAGTCGCATCGCCCTGAGCGATCAGCAAGCCCCACTCGCCGGGCGTCGTGCCGCCGCAGATCGCAGTACCGCCTTTGACGAAGCCGTGCATGTCGTGACACTGGTTCGGCACGATCAGGGCGAAGCTGGGCATCTGCCCCTGCAGATTGGCCCAGAGGCCATCCGGTCCGTCGAAATCCGCAACGCGTAGCAGGCTCAGTTCGGGCCGCTCGCCAACTTCGACTTTGCGGAAATAGGCGAAAGGGTTGTGTTTGACGGCATAGAGCTTCTGAATCGGGGCGGGGACGAACGCCGCTGGCGGACTTAAGTTGGACCAGGCGCCATCCGAGTAGTTGACGCCTGCCAGCTTGGGTTCGACGGTCGGCAGGCTCTCCTGGTAGCTCTTCCAGCTCCTGTGACTGGTCACCAGCTGATCGGCTATCGATTCGGGCGTGTAGGTTACGGCCGGGTAGTCGTGCAAGGCGCAGTTATTGGGAATCGGAGCGCCGCGGGCCTGTACCTGGCCATTACACTGGCCGGCATCACGTGCCGTCGCCACGACGGCGTTGTCGAGACCTGCGGCATCGATCGGCGGCAAGGCGTGCTCGCAGTCGCGGCTGTTGGGCGCATGATCAATGCAACCCTTGCCAGCCCAATCCGGCCAGTAGTCGTCCTTCAGGCCAAAGTTCGATCCGCCGGTAATCTCGAGATAATTCGGCGCGCTGGGATGCCCAACCGCAAAGTAGTTGCTGGCCTGATTGGCCTGTCGCGCGTAGCCGTTGATAAACGGCGCATTGGCATTGCCGAGAATGTCGGTATCGGTCTCATTTTCCATCACGATCAGGAATACGTGATCGAGCCGCCCAAATTTTCCGACCGGCCGGGCAGGCTCCGCCGCACCGAGTGGCAAAGCTACCAGCACGATCACGCAGGTGAGCAGCAGACATCGTCGAGACATTCGGTTCTCCTGGCTTGGACAGCGCATTTGCGCCATGTTAAGCGGGTTGCTACCCCGTGGTAAGCACGATACAGTTGATGATTGATAGCCCCCACCGCATGACATGAAGCGAGCGCTTATAACCGGGATAACCGGCCAGGACGGTGCCTATCTGGCCGAGCTGCTGCTGGAAAAAGGCTACGAGGTTCACGGCGTCAAACGTCGCGCCTCTTCATTCAACACCGACCGCATCGATCATCTCTACCAGGATCCGCATGACCGCGGCGTTCGTCTGCATCTGCACTACGGCGACCTGACCGATGCGACCAATCTGATTCGCATCGTCCAGCAGACCCAGCCGGATGAGATCTATAACCTGGCTGCCCAAAGTCACGTCGGCGTCTCATTCGAGACTCCCGAGTACACGGCGAATTCCGATGCGCTGGGGCCGCTGCGCGTGCTCGAAGCCATTCGCATATTGGGCCTGTCTTCGAAGACACGATTTTACCAAGCCTCGACTTCGGAAATGTTCGGCAAAGTGCAGGAAGTGCCGCAGCGTGAGACCACGCCGTTTTATCCGCGCTCACCCTATGGCGCAGCGAAGGTCTACGCCTACTGGATCACGGTCAACTATCGGGAGGCCTACGGACTATTCGCCTGTAACGGGATCCTCTTTAACCACGAGTCGCCCGTACGCGGAGAGACGTTCGTCACTCGAAAGATCACCCGGGGACTCGCGCGCATCCATGCCGGATTGGATCAATCCATGTTCCTCGGCAACCTTGATTCGCTGCGCGACTGGGGTCACGCACGTGATTACGTGCGGGCGCAGTGGCTGATGCTGCAGCAGGCCGAGCCGGAAGACTTCGTCATCGCCACCGGGGAGCAGCATTCAGTTCGCGAATTTGCCGAGCGCGCCGCCGCAGCGCTGGGCATGCATCTCGAGTGGCAGGGCAAGGGCGTGGAGGAGCGCGGCATCGATACCAAGAGCGGTCGCGCGGTCATCAAGATCGATCCGCGCTACTTCCGGCCGACGGAAGTCGAATCGCTGCTGGGCGACTCGAGCAAGGCACGGGCGAAGCTCGGCTGGACGCCGGAGATCGACTTTCAGACCCTCGTCAACGAAATGGTGGCCGAGGATCTGGACTTGGCGCGGCGCGATGCGCACATGACGCGTCAGGGATTCAAGGTATTCCAGGCCCGGGAATAACCGGTCCGTGCACGATTCAACCATTTATGTAGCCGGCCATCGCGGCCTCGTGGGCGCAGCCCTGGTGCGGCGCCTGCGCGCCGACGGCGCGCAACGCCTACTGCTTCGCGATCGCGCGGAACTGGATCTGCGGTCGGCGCCCGCGGTCGAGCGGTTTTTCGCCGAGCAACGGCCGGAACAGGTGTATCTGGCCGCGGCAAAAGTCGGCGGAATCGAAGCCAATCGCAGCCAGCCGGCGCAGTTCCTGCGCGACAATCTGCAGATTCAGACCAACATCATCGACGCCGCCCAGAGGCACGGCACCCGCAAACTGCTGTTTCTCGGATCAAGTTGCATTTACCCGCGCAACGCCCCACAGCCGATGGTCGAGGAGAGCCTGTTGACAGGCCCGCTGGAGCCGACGAACGAGTGGTATGCCATCGCCAAGATCGCTGGTCTGAAGATGTGCCAGGCTTATCGGCGTGAGTTTGCTTTTGATGCCATCAGCGCCATGCCTACCAATCTCTATGGGCCGGGCGACAGCCTTGATCTCAGGAATTCGCATGTGCTGCCGGCCTTGATGCGAAAGTGTCACGAGGCGAAGGAGCAGCGGGCCGCTGCCGTGGAAGTGTGGGGAAGTGGCACGCCGCGGAGGGAGTTTCTGCATGTTGATGACCTGGCCGCCGCATGCGTCTATCTCATGCAGCATTACTCCGAGGAATCGCCGATCAATGTCGGCTGGGGCGAGGACATCAGCATCGCCGAACTTGCACAGCTGATCGCCGACACGGTGGGATACGATGGGGCGCTGAAGTTCGACCGCACCAAGCCTGATGGAACGCCGCGCAAGCTGCTCGACACCACACGGCTCACAGCTCTGGGTTGGCAGCCGGGTATTCGACTCAAAGCGGGCCTGGCGAGCACCTATGATTGGTACCGCTCGCACTTGCAACAGATTCGCCGTTAAACTATGGCGCCCGAACGCGGGCTATTTCAACCATGCAGAAGGATGAAGGATGACTACGAAGTTCAATCTGGCCGCTTTGACCGTTCTGGCCGCTGTCCTGTTGGCCGCTCCGCTCACCGCCTCGGCGCATGTCACCCACGACGCCGCCGCGATGACCTCCTCGACGCTGGGTACCACCAGCGGGGCGCATCACCACCACAAGCATCATCGGCATCATCGTCACCTGCGATGACCGATCCGCTCGGGCGAGCCCTGGCAGTAGATCTGTCAGGGCAACGCCCGCGCGCAGCGGCGTGGTCCCAGAGTGACGATCCAAGCTGAAGATTCCACCGCGCCCGACGACCCGCCCTGGCTGCTCTGGGCGCGGGAGTTGAAGGCTCTGGCACAAACCGGGCTCGCCTTCAGCAACGACGCATACGACCTGGAGCGCTACGAACGCATCCGCGCGCTGGCGGCCGAGATGTACGCGCGAGGATCGGATACGCCGGTGGAACGCATTCGCTCGCTGTTCGCTCAGGAATCGGGCTACGCGACACCGAAGGTGGACGTCAGGGGCGCTGTGTTCCGTGCTGAACGGATACTGCTGGTGCGGGAAGCGGCCGATGGTCTCTGGACGCTGCCCGGAGGCTGGGCCGACGTCAATCAGTCTCCCCGGGAGGGCGTGGAGCGCGAGATTCGGGAGGAGTCTGGCTATGAGGCGCGCGCAATCAAGCTTGCCGGCATCTACGACTACCGGCGCCAGGGCAATCGGAATCCGCTGCCCAACTCTATATATAAGATCTTTTTCGTGTGCGAGCTCACGGGTGGGGAAGCCCGCACCAGCTTCGAGACCAGCGCCGTGGATTTCTTTCCAGCCGATGAGCTGCCGCCGCTGTCAGTGGGAAGAACCAACCCGGCCCAGATAGCGCGCATGTTCGCTCACTGGCGCGACCCAGCGCTGGCGGCGGATTTCCACTAGCCGCCCATCACGCGGCCCGCGCTACCGCTCGCGGTGTAATCACCGGTCGCAGCGCGCTGCCGACATCGTTCCAGTGCCAGAGCTCGAGTTCGCCGCTGCGATCCTCGATGAGCGCCGAGCAACTATCCACCCAGTCGCCGTCATTGCAGTAGAGCATGCCGTCAAGATCGATGATTTCGGGGCGATGGATGTGCCCGCAAACGATGCCATCCACGCCATGGCGGCGGGCCGCCTGTGCCGCCGCCCGCTCGAACTCCCGCACGTACTTGGTGGCAGTGCCAACACGGCTTTTCAGATACCCCGCCAGCGACCAATACGGATATCCAAAGCGTCGCCGCAGCGCATTGACGGCGCGGTTCGCGCCCAGTGTCACATCGTACAGTTCGGATCCGAGCTTGGTGAGCCAGGGGCTGCACTTCAGGGCGCCGTCGAATTCATCGCCGTGCATGATCAGGAGCTTCAGGTCGCGCAGTGTCGTGTGGACGTACTGGCGATGAATCTCCAGATTGCCGAAACTCGCGCCGCTGAACTCGCGAAGTTGTTCGTCATGATTGCCCGGCACATAGATGACACGGGTACCGTGCTTGGTCTTGCCGAGGATGGTGCGGAGCACATCGTTGTGAATCTGCGGCCAGTAGAAGCTGCGGCGCATGCTCCAGATGTCGACGATGTCGCCGACCAGGAACAGCTGATCCATCTGCACGTGGCGCAGAAAATCCAGCACCAGGTCAGCCCGGCACTCACGTGAACCCAGATGAATATCGGAAATGAAGGCGCTGCGGACGTGGATGATGGGGCCGGAATTGCCGGTCATTCGGACAGTCCTGAAGTATCTTGGCCAACGCTATCCTGCCCCGGGTGCATGACAGCAAGATGGCCAATCTGTGACGAGTCGATGACTTGGCGCCCAGCGCCCTGGTGGGCTTACTTAATGTAACTTCTGAAGTCCGGGCGGAGCGGTTCCACCCAGCGCCTGGTAGAGCGCCACGGTATCGGAGTAGCGATTCATCAGCGCCTGCGCGCGTCCCATGATGGCCTGCTGCAGGGTCTGCTGTGCGTTGAGCAGGGCCAGATAGCTCACCGCACCCAGTGAAACCTGCTGGCGCACGATCGCGAGGCTGCGGGTAGAAGCGTCGAAAGCACGCTCCTGGGTGCGCACCGCATCGGTGTCGGCCGCCAGCGCGCGCAACGCATCCGCGACGTTCTGAAACGCCGTGAGCACGGCCAGCCGATACTGCGCACCAGCGATGTCGACGCCGGCTCGCGCCGCGCGCTCGCGGTGGTAGAGCATGCCTCCAGCGAACAATGTCTGGGTCAGTGATGCGCCCACGGTCCAGAATTCATTCATCCCGGAAAATAGCTGCCCGGTCTGCGACGACACGTCACCGATGGCGCCGCTGAGGGTGATCTGCGGCAGCATGTTGGCAATGGCGACGCCGACGGAGGCCGTGGCCGCGTGTAGTTGCGCTTCAGCCGCGCGTACATCGGGGCGTCGCTCCACCAGGCTCGACGGCACGCCAATGGGAATCTGCGCCGGCAATGTCAGTTGATCAAGCTGCAACGCCAGCGCCGGCATGTCTGGGGGCAACCGGCCGGTCAGCACGGCGAGCAGGTCATGCTGCTGGTCGAGCGCCTTGCGCAGCGGGGGAAGCGTGGCTTCGATTTGCGCCAGTGCGGCATCCTGCGCGAGCACATCTGATTCGGCGATCGCACCGAGCTCGAGCTGCTGATGCATTACCTCGAGCGATTCGCGCTCCAGTGCGATGACCTGGGCGGTCGCATCAATCTGTGCACGCAATCCGGCTTCCTGAATGGCGGCACTGACCACGTTGGCGATGAGTGTGAGGTAGGCGGCATCGTATTGATCGCGACTCACATCAGCCAGCGCCTGCAATGACTCCACCTGGCGCCGGTTGCCGCCGAATACATCCGGCACAAACGCCACCGTGAGCTGCGGCGTGTACAGCGAATAAGTGGAGGCTCCGGAGGTCAGCGTGGGCGAGAGCACCTGGACCGCATCGCGATTGCGCGTGGCACTGGCTTGCGCCTGCACGATGGGAAAGTAGGCGCCGCGCTGCGCGGCCACATTCTCGAGCGACTGTCGCAAGGTCGCTTCCGCGGCCTCAAGGCTTGGATTGGCATGCAGCGCCTGGTCCACCAATGAATCGATGTCGCTGGAACCAAAGCTCTTCCACCACGACGCGTCCGGATCCGAACCGAGCGCAAAGTGCTGCTGCGGCGCCTCAGTCTGAGGCTCCGGTTCCGGCAGCGGCTGGGCCGTGTAGCGATCGGTCCGCGGCGCGGCGGGACGATGAAAGTTCGGTCCCACGGCGCAGCCGGCCGCTATGGCTGTGGCGATGAACGCGATGGCGGCGAGCCCGTAGTGATTCCTGCGAGACATCAGGCGTCTTCCGGATCGCCGTCGCGCGAGTCTTCGTTGACCACGGGCTTGCGGCGCGAAAAAGTATCGATCAGTACCGGCAGCACCAGCAGTATGAGTACCGGTGCGAACAGCATGCCGCCGACCACGACCTGTGCCAGCGGCCTTTGCACCTGCGAGCCGATGCCGGTGGACAGTGCCGCCGGAATCAGGCCGACGCAGGCAACGATGCAGGTCATCATGACGGGTCGAAGCTGCGTGCGGCAGGTAGCGCGGATGGCGCTGCGCCGGTCTGCGCCATATTCGAGACTCAGGTTGTAATAGGACAGCACCAGTATCCCGTCCATCGCCGCGATGCCGAACAGCGCCACGAAGCCAATGGCAGCCGAGACGCTGAAGGGCGTGCCGGTCAGGAACAGCGCAAAGATGCCGCCGACCATCGCCATCGGTATGACGCTGGCCGCCAGCAGCACATCGCTGAGCAGCCCGAAGTTCAGGAACAGCAGCACGCAGATCAGCAGAATCGCGATGGGAACCACGATTTCGAGCCGGCCGAGCGCTTCCTGCAGGTTGCCGAATTCGCCCACCCACTCGAGCCGGTAGCCGCCCGGCAGCGTGAGTTGCTGCGCGATCCGGCTCTGCGCATCGAGCACGGTGGTGCCCAGATCGCGACCGCGGACGCTGAATTTGATCGGGACGTAGCGCTCCTGCTGTTCGCGGTAGATGAATGAGGCGCCCGATACCAGTTTGATGTCGGCCAGATCGGCCAGTGCCACCGGAATCGTGCCGCTGCCCGATGGGTTGGGTGCGGCGATGGGAATCAGTCGGATCGCATCAAGGCTCGCTCGATAGGTCGGAGCGAGCCGGACCATGATGGGGAAGTGCCGGTCGCTGCCGGGCTCGTACAGGTCCCCCGGGGATTGCCCGCCGATGGCCGCCTGTACCACGGTGTTCACGTCACCCGGGGCGAGGCCGTAACGCGCTGCACGAGTGCGATCGACATCGATGCGGATGGTCGGCTGTCCCAGTGAGCGCAGCACGGCAAGATCGGTGATCCCGGGCACATCGGCCAGGATCTTCGCAATCTGGTTGGCGGTACGCTCAAGCGTGTCGAGATCGTTGCCGTAGATCTTGACTGAATTCTCGCCCTTCACACCCGAGGCGGCTTCCTCGACGTTGTCCTCGATGTACTGCGAGAAATTGAAGTCGACGCCCGGGAATTGCTGCGTCAAAGCCTCGGTCATCCGTTCGGTGAGCTTGTCTTTGTCCACTCCCGCCGGCCAGGTGTCGAACGGTTTGAGCGGCACGAAGAATTCCGCGTTGAAGAAGCCAGTGGCATCCGTGCCGTCATCGGGCCGCCCGTGCTGGGAGACGACTGTCTGCACCTCCGGATAAGCGGCGATGATCCGGCGCATGCGATTGACGTAGCCGTTGCCTTCCTCGATCGAGATTGAAGTGGGCAGCGTGGCACGAATCCAGAAGTTGCCTTCCTCGAGTTTCGGCAGGAACTCCAGGCCCAGCGTGCGCACCGCCAGCAAAGCCAGCAACACCACCAGCGTTCCTGCACCCAGCGTCAGGTAGCGGTTCGCGAGCGCAAACTCCACCGCCGGGTCGTACATCCTGCGCAGCGTGCGGATCAGGCGGGTCTCGGTTTCCTCGATCTTCCCCTGCAGCAGCAAGGCGCTTAAGGCCGGGGCGATCGTAAAGGTGGCCAGCAGCCCGCCGGCTATGGCATAGCCGTAGGTCTTGGCCATGGGCCCGAATATGTGGCCCTCTATGCCTGATAGCGTAAAGAGCGGCACGAAGCCGGCGATGATGATTGCCGCCGCGAAGAAGATGGAGCGGCTGACTTCGGCCGCGGCCAGCGCGATCACCGCATAGCGCCCGCTGAAGCCATCTGGCACGCGCATCACATCCAGACGCGAGGCTCCCGCGCCCCGCCGGCCCGATGCGGCCTCGGCCAGGTGACGGAAAATGTTCTCGACCATGATGACGGTGGCATCGACGATGAGACCGAAATCGATGGCGCCAACCGACAGCAGATTGGCCGATTCGCCCCGGATGACCATGAGCCCGATGGCGAAGGCCAGCGCAAACGGGATTGTCATGCCAACTATCAGGGCGCTGCGCAGGTTGCCGAGAAACAGCCACTGCAGCACGAAGATCAGCAGCACGCCGACGATCATGTTGTGCAGCACCGTGTGCGTGGTGAGCGCGATCAGATCGCTGCGATCGTAGATACGCTCGATCTGCACGCCGGGCGGCAACACGCCGGAGGCGTTGATTTCCGCGACCTTCGCCTCCACGCGCTGGATGGTCGGAATGCTCTGCGCACCACGGCGCATGAGTACGATGCCCTGCACGATGTCATCGTCGTTGTCATTGCCGGCGATGCCGAGGCGCGGCAGATGATCGACGTGCACCTCGGCCACATCGCCGATGTAGACCGGGGTGCCGTTAGTGGCCGCAATGACGGTGTGACGGATGGCGTCCATGGAGCTGATCAGTCCCACGCCGCGTACCACCACCGATTGGGGACCGATATTGACGGTCTGGCCGCCGACATTGATGTTGGCGTTTGAGAGGGCCTGCAGCAGTTGCGGGATCGACAGGCCGTAATCGACCAGGCGGCGTTGATCGACGGTGACCTCGTAAGTCTTGGTCTTGCCGCCCCAGCCGGTGACATCGATTACACCGGGCACCGCCTTGAAACGCCGCTCGAGGATCCAGTCCTCGATGGTCTTCAGATCAGCTGATGGATAGTTCGGGGGGCCCACCACGCGGTAGCGGAAGATCTCGCCGATCGGGCTGGTAGGGGAGATCTGCGGCTGCGCATTGTTCGGCAGGCCCTGGAGCTGGGCGAGCCGATTGATGACCCACTGTTCGGCCTGGACGTAAGTGAAATCGTAAGTGAACTGGATTTTGACGTCCGAGAGTCCGAACAGCGAGATCGTGCGGATCGCCTGGACATTGGGAATGCCGGCCATCTGCACTTCGATCGGAATGGTGATGTAGCGCTCGATCTCCTCGGCCGACTGTCCGCCGCTCTGGGTGACGATATCGACCAGGGGCGGCACCGGGTCGGGATAGGCCTCGATGTTCAGCTGCGTGAAGCTGGCCACTCCGCCCGCGAGCACCAGCAGCAGCAGAATGACGATCAGGACGCGCTGTCGGAGCGCAAATCCCACCATGGCATTCAAGGATCAGCCCGCCGCGGCTCGATCAATGAAGAGGCTTCCCCTCGTAACCACGCGTTCTCCGGACTGCAGTCCTTCCAACACCTCTACGAACCCATCGTTGGTGCGGCCGGCGCGAATGGGGCGCACGATCAGGCTGTTGTCCGACTGGAGTACCCAGACGTGGGCCGTGTCGCCTTCATACACCACGGCACCCTCTGGAACCGCCGGTGACTGGTCGGCCGCGCTGGTAGTAATGACGAATGTCGCGAACATCTCGGGCTTAAGCGCGCCATCGGCATTATCGATGACAGCGCGGACCGTCAGACGGTGCGTATTGGGATCGATGGTGGGCGCCACGTAGACCACGCGAGCCGAAAAGGTGCGATCCGGGTAGGCGAGAACGCGGACGTCCACCGACTGGCCGCGGCGCACTTTGGCCGCATCCGCTTCGCGAACGTTGGCGATCAGCCAGACGCTGGAGAGATCGGCAATCGTGTAGACGGGCGTGGCCGCACCCGCTTGGGCGTATTGTCCGGGGCCGATCTGGCGATCGACCACCACACCGCGGATGGGCGCCACGATGCTGGTCGCGGGTTCGAAGTGCGCGGCAGTGGCGAGCTGGTCGATTTGCGCGTCTGATCGCCCCAGGATTCGCAGGCGATTTCGTGCCGCGGCGAGCGCGGTTTCGGCGGCCGACAGATCCGCCTGCGCCTGTTGCCAGTCCGCCAGCGAGCCCCCCTTGATGTCGTAGAGAGCATGCTTGCGCGTCTCGGCCAGGCGCGCGAGTTTCACCTGCGCCTCGCCCGCGCGCAGATCGTTGAGCGCCTGGCTGAACTCACTGGCGTCGATGCTGGCAAGCACCGCGCCCTGGGCGACTTCGTCGCCCAGATTGGCGATCACGCGCGTGATGCGCCCGGAGTAGGGGGAGTACACCGGCGTGCTGCGGTCGCCATTGACGGCGATCTTGCCCTCGGTGCGCTCCTCACTGACAAAGGGCCGCAGGGCGACAGGTTCTACCGTGAGCGTCTTGAGCTGCTGGGCGGAAGGGTGAAAGGTACCTGCCGCGGGCGGTGGGGGTTCGGCCGCGCGTGCGCTGTGGCCCAGGCCCCGTGCGATCAGCCAGATCAGCAGGACGATGAGCAGCGCCGTCCCGGCAGCCACGCCCAGGATCGTGAACTGGCGCGCCGGTGAGAGAGTATCCATGGCTAGTCCTGAGCGGAACTGCGGGTTAGACGCGTCATCATGCGAAAGATTCCCGAGGGGGCCGCGACGCTATACTGCTGTGAAGTCCGCGCCGCAACCCGGCAGCCTAGCCGGTCAAGTGTATATGAAACATAAAGATTCGACGCCGGGAGCGTCTCCCGGGCAGACCACCTGCATCGGCCTGAGCTGCTAGCCCTTGGACAGCGATGAAGGCCACTACTACTTCGCGACCGCGCCGCGAGGACTCTATGACCTGCTGGCACGCGAACTGACGCAGATCGGGGCGCTGGCTGTGCGCGAGCGCAGCGGCGGCGTCCAGTTTCGCGGCGGACTCGACATCGGCTACGGCGCCTGCCTCTGGTCACGCGTTGCCAGCCGCGTGCTGCTCGAAATCGCGCAGTTCGACGCGCCCGATGAGGCTGCGTTCCATCGCGGTGTTGCGGCCTTCGACTGGGCGCCGCACATCGACCCGGCGCGCACCATCGCCTGCGAGTTCACGGGCGCGCATCCGACCATCACCAACTCGCACTTCGGCGCGCTGCGACTGAAGGATGGTATCTGCGATCGATTGCGGGAAGATCTTGGGTCGAGACCCGACGTCGCGTTGTCGCGTCCGGCGGTGCGTATCATCGCGCACGCCGTGGGCGAGCGCATCACGCTGTC
This sequence comes from uncultured Gammaproteobacteria bacterium, assembly GCA_963771665.1. GTDB lineage: Bacteria > Pseudomonadota > Gammaproteobacteria > Steroidobacterales > Steroidobacteraceae > FEN-1191. Next base: position 189,302 of record CAVYUK010000008.1, read on the forward strand.
GCTGGATCTCGCCGGGGAGGGCCTGCACCGCCGCGGCTATCGAATGGAAGCCGGGGAGGCGCCGCTGCGCGAGAACCTGGCGGCGGGTTTGTTGCTGCGGGCCCGATGGGATCAGGCCGCTGCGCGCGGCGCCGAGTTCCTCGATCCGCTGTGCGGCGCCGGAACGCTCGTGATCGAGGCGGCCATGATCGCGGCGGATCGGGCGCCCGGCCTGATGCGGGACTATTTTGGATTTCTCGGTTGGCGCCAGCACGATACCGCCCTGTGGCAGCGACTGCTGGCCGAGGCCGGGCAGCGCGTGCTGTCGAACATCGACAGCATCGTTCGCGGCACCGACGCGGATCAGCGGGCCATCGCGGCCAGCAACGCCAATGCGCAGCGCGCGGGCTTGAGTGCCCTGGTGCGCTTCGAACATCAACGTGTCGAGGCCGTACGGCCGCTGACGGCGCTGCCGGGATTCATCTGCACCAACCCGCCCTATGGGGAGCGATTGGGCGATGCCGGTCAGGCAGTGGCGGTTTATGCCGCGCTGGGCGGCGTCCTGCGAGAGCACTTCGCGGGCTGGGACGCCGCCATTCTGACGACCACGCCCGAAGCGGCGCGAGCTCTGCGATTGCGCAGCTACCGCTCGCACGAACTGTGGAACGGCGCCATCGCCTGCCGGCTGTTGCGCATCGATCTGGCCGCGCCCGGCGCCGCGGATGCCGCAATAGCACGGCTTGAGCGTGAGGCGGCGGTAGCCGACAGCGACGGCGCGCGCATGTTCAGCAATCGGCTGGAGAAGAATCTCAAGCGGCTCGGCAAGGCCGCGCAGCGCGCCGACATCGAGTGCTACCGGCTCTACGACGCGGACATGCCCGAGTACGCATTTGCGATCGATCGCTATGTCGAGGCCGATGGCGGTGCGTTGCATCTGCACGTGCAGGAGTACGCTCCGCCGAAGGAGATCGACGTCGAGGCCGCGCGCCGCAGGCGGCGCGAGGTGCTGGCCTCACTGCCGCGATTGTTTGCGATACCGCCCGAGCGGATTCACATCCGCCTGCGCAAGCGCCAGAGCGGCACCTCGCAGTACGAGCCGGTGCATGCCGCGGCCGCCGCGCCTTTCATCGTGCGCGAGACTTCCCTGAGATTCCGCGTCAATCTGGATGACTATCTCGATACGGGCCTGTTTCTCGATCATCGCCTGACGCGCGCACGCTTGCGCGATCGTGCGCGCGGCGCGCGATTTCTGAATCTTTTCTGTTACACGGCCAGTGCCACCGTGTATGCCGCCGCCGGCGGGGCCAGCAGCAGCCTGAGCCTCGACCTGTCGAATCGCTATCTCGACTGGGCGCAGGAGAATCTGGCGCTCAATGGGTTCAATGGGCAGGCGCACCGCCTCGAACGGGCCGATTGCCGCGAATGGCTGCGCCAGGCGCCCGCGCAAACCTACGAGCTCATCTTTCTTGATCCGCCCACCTTCTCCAATTCCAAACGCATGCAGGGAGTGCTCGACATTCAACGCGATCACGTGGAACTGATCGGGCAGTGCATGCAGCGGCTATCGCCGGGCGGGCTGCTGGTTTTCTCCTGCAATGCGCAGCGCTTCCGCCTGGACGAGGAGGTTGGCAGGCGGTGGCGGGTGCGCGATGTCTCGGCGCAGACGCTGCCATTCGATTTCGCCCGCAATCCACGCGTGCATCGCTGCTTTGAGATCAGTGCGGCGGCGCTGGGGAACGGGTGAGCGCTCGTCCGGACCAGAGGCTTCGGCAGGGCAGCCTTGGCCTGTCGCAGACCATCGCGTCCACCCTGGCGACGATTGCCCCGGCGATGAGCTTTTTCTTCGGCTTTGGCGTCATCGTGTCCGGTGCAGGCGTCGGCGCTCCGCTGACGATCGTCCTGGCTATGGTCGTGATCCTGTTTCTGACCAACACGCTGGCCGAATTCTCCCGCTACCGGCCGAGCACCGGCTCGTTCGTGACTTTCATCGGCATGGCTTTCGGCCCGGCGGCGGGCGCGGCTGCCTCCATCGTCGCGACCGTCGGCTACTGCATCGCGGCTGCCTCGGCCGTGGTGGTATCGGGAGGCTGGGCACACAGTACCTGGCTGCTGTTCGTCGGCAATGACATTCCCTGGCAGGTGCTGAGTCTGATCGCCACCGTGCTGGTCGGTCTGCTGGTCGCACGCGGCGTGCGCCTCTCGACCACCTGGGCCGCGATCTTCTTTTACTTCGAGCTGGCGCTGCTGCTGATCGGTGCCCTGATCATGCTGGTGGTCCATCGTGCCGCCATCGGCTGGGCACCGCTGCTGCCCTCGAACATTTCCGGTGGGCTGGCCGGCGTCGGTGCCGGCTTTCCATTGGCGATCTATCTTTTCATCGGCTGGGAAAACTCAGCCATGCTGGCCGAGGAAACCATCAACCCCCGCCGTAACGTGCCGCGCGCACTGATCACCGGGACCCTGGCAATCGGGGCGCTGTACCTGCTGCTCGCCTACAGCACCGAGATCGCCTTTCATGAGGATGCCGCGGCGTTGGCCAAGTCCGAGATCCCGTTCGTCGATGCCCTCAGGGGCTCCGCCGCCGGACTGTTGATCCTCGCCTATGTCGCCGGACTCACGAGCATAATCTCCTCGCTGATCGGTCTCACCAATTCGCAGGCGCGCATCCTCTTCAGCGCCAGCCGCGAAGGCATGCTGCCGGTGGTATTCGGAAAGATTCATCCTCAACATCGCACGCCGCATATTGCGATGTGGAGCTTCATCGGGGCCGCACTGGCAATCGTGATCGTCTTCGGCTACTTCTACCATATCGATCCTGTGACGCTGTTCGGAGAGACCGGCACGCTGGGGACCATTCCGATCCTCGTGGTCTACCTGGTGACCAATCTCGCCCTGCCCGTTTACATGCTGAAATTTCACCGGCCGGAATTTCGTCCCGTCAGGCACCTGGTGGTGCCGCTGCTCGGGTCCTGCCTGATGCTGTTCCCGCTCTACGGGCTGGTGGAACCTGGCCAGGCCTTCCCGTACAGCGTCTATCCTTACGCAGTGCTCGCGCTGCTGGTCATTTCAGGCTTGTACGGCGCCATCCTCGCCAAAGCCGCGCCCGATCTGGTGCAGCGGATTGGCAGCTACGTGGCGGACGAGGAGAGCTGACTGGCTGGGCGCGCGCGCTACTGCGCGTCTTTTTCGGCCTGATTGCGGCGAGTGTCGGCAGCCTGGCGGGCATCATCCAGTCGTTGCTGCGCCTGCGCTTCGATTTGCTTGGCCTGGCGCGCCTGCTCGACTTCGGCCGAGGCGCCAGCCGCCGTGCCGGTAGCGGTGCCGGCGAGGCCGCAGCCCGAGAGCACGACTGCGTAAAAAATTGCGCAGCAAGCTATCGCCGCGCGCGGAAATGAGAGTGTCATGTATCTATCCTAATTCCAATCGCCAGCCGGATCTGCCGAGGGGTTGGCAAATTCGTTCACAGTAGATCCCGGAGGCGATACCAGAGCATGCCCAGCACCAGGCCCGGGCGCCGCAGCCACATGCCACCCGGAAAATCGCGATGCGGTAGGCGCGAAAAAACATCGAACCGCTCACTGCTGGCCGCGATGGCCTCGGCCGCGAGCGTACCAGCCAGCCCGGCGAGCGCGACGCCGTGGCCTGAGAACCCCTGCAGGAAGTAGATGTTGGGACCCAGACGCCCGAAATTGGGCGAGCGATTGAGCGTTATGTCGAGCAGGCAGCCCCATGCATACTCGATGCGCGTGCCGGCCAGCTGCGGGAATACCCGCAGCATGTGACGCGCCGTGGCAGGGCCGACTGCGCGCAGATCGACGCCGGAATAGTTGACGCGACCGCCGAAGAGCAGCCGGTGATCGCTCGAGCGCCGGAAATAGTCGAGGATCCAATTGGTATCGCAGACGGCGGCATTGTTCGCGATCAGTTCTCGCGCGCGTTGCTCGCCCAGTGGCTCGGTGGCGATGATGTACGAGCCGACCGTCATGAGTTTGCGCTGCAGCTGCGGCACGGTGCTGCCGAGCCAGGCATTCCCGGCGAGCACGAGCTGCGCGCAATCGACGCTGCCGTGGGCGGTGCGCACCCGAACGCGGCCGCCAAGCTCGAGATAGTCGAGCATGGCCGAATTCTCGTAGAACTGTGCGCCGGCGGCTCTGGCTGCTCGGCCCAGTCCGAGGGTGTAGCGCAGCGGATGCAGGTGGCCGCCGTTGGTGTCGTAGAGTCCGCCGATGTAGCGCTCAGTGCCGAGCAGGGTGCGCAGCTCGTCGTTCCCGACCAGCCGCGCGCTGGCATAGCCGAGCGAGCTGGTGAGCTCGCGGTGCCAGTTCTGCAATGCACGCCACTGCCGTGTCTTGACGGCCGTGAGCATCTGTCCGTCAACCCAGTCGCAGTCGATCGCGTGGCGCGCGATGCGCTGCTTGAGCAGGTCGATGGCACCGAGCGAGAGATCCCAGATGCGGCGCGCATCCTGGGCGCCGGCCAGCAAGGTGAGCTGGTCCTGTTCCACGGCCAGCCCATAGATGACCTGGCCACCGGAGCGTCCGGAGGCGCCCCAGCCGATGCGCCGCGCCTCGAGCACCGCCACCCGATAACCACGCTCGGCCAAAGACAGCGCCGCCGAGCAACCCGCAATCCCGGCTCCGATGACGCAGACGTCTACACGTACATCGCCTTGCAGCGGCGGTGCGGCAGGCGGCGGTACGACGCTGGCGGCGTACCAGCTATTGACATAATCCGCGGGGGAAATCGCCGTCATGGTCCGCTCGCGCCGAAAAATATCTTTAATATCAATTGGTTAAGTGCCATGGAGCCGTTCTCACGCTGCCGCAGAACTGCCGTGCGCCGAGGACTTGGGTCAGCAGCCTATGGTCTAATGGGACCCATTCAAAGCGAGGAAGGCACGGCCAGCACTGTATTTGCATACAGGCCTGGGCTCGGTGCGATGCGTGTTCCATGGCTGCTAAGCGTCCTGTCATCGGCATCCCGGCGGACCGGCGTCTGCTCGGAAAAAATGACCAGCCGTACCATCTGGCCGGCGAGAAGTATGTCACCGCGGTACTCGATGCGGCGGGTGGCCTGCCGCTGCTGGTTCCTGCCATCGGGGCCGAGCTGGATCTCGAGGAATTATTCGAGACCCTCGACGGGCTGCTCTTCACGGGCAGTGCGTCCAATGTCGAGCCGCGCCACTACCGCGGCGAGCCCAGCGAGGACGGCACCCTGCACGATCCTCATCGGGATGAGACCACTCTGCCGCTGATCCCGCGCGCCGTGGCGGCGGGTCTCCCGGTGCTCGGCATCTGCAGAGGATTCCAGGAGATGAATGTGGCCTTCGGCGGCACGCTGTGGCAGAAGCTGCACGAAGTGCCGGGGCACCTGGATCATCGCGAGGATCTGAAGCTGCCGGTCGACCGGCAATACGACCTGGCGCACGAGGTGATCCTCGAGCCCGAGGGTCAGCTGCGCCGCCTCGCCGGCACCGACCGCATTGTCGTCAACTCGCTGCATGGCCAGGGCGTGCGCGATCTGGGCAAAGGACTGGCCATCGAGGCGCGCGCGCCGGATGGCGTCATCGAGGCCTTTCGCGTGGAGCAGGCCGCGCACTTCGCAATCGCGGTCCAGTGGCATCCGGAATGGCGCGTTGCCGCCAACCCCTTTTCACGTGCGCTGTTCGCCGAATTCGGCGCAGCCTGCCGCGCCAACATAAGGTGATTTATGGCCAATGAAATCCAGCAATTCTTCCGCGACCACGGCATCTCCGAAGTCGAAGCGATCATTCCCGACATGGCCGGCATCGCGCGCGGCAAGATCATGCCCGCCGAGAAGTTCGCCGAGGATGAGGGCATGCGGCTGCCCGAGAGCATTTTCCTGCAGACCGTGACCGGCGACTATCCGCCTGATACCTCTGCAGCGATGAGTCCCGCGGAGATCGATATCGTGCTGCGAGCGGATCCGAAGACCGTGCGCGTGGTGCCGTGGGCGGCCGAGCCGACTGCGCAGGTGATTCACGACTGTTTTTACTCCGACGGCCGCCGGGTGATGATGGCGCCCCGCCACGTGCTGCGCCATGTGCTGGAGCTGTATGCGCAGCGTGGCTGGGAGCCGGTCATCGCCCCTGAGCTCGAGTTCTATCTCATCGAGCCGAACATCGATGCCGACTATCAGCTGAAGCCGCCCGTAGGCCGTTCCGGGCGCGCTGAGCCGGGGCGCCAGTCCTACAGCATCGCGGCGGTCAACGAGTTCGATCCGCTGTTCGATGACATCTATGCGTTCTGCGAGGCCCAGGACATCGAGATCGACACGCTGATCCACGAGGACGGACCCGCGCAGATGGAAATCAACCTGATCCACGGCGCGGCGCTGGATCTGGCCGACCAGGCATTTCTGTTCAAGCGCACCGCGCGCGAGGCGGCGCTGCGTCACAAGATGTACGCCACCTTCATGGCCAAGCCGCATGCCAAGGAACCCGGCAGCGCCATGCACATCCATCAGAGCATCATCGACATCAAGACGCGAAAGAACATCTTCAGCAATGCCGATGGCACCCCCTCGGCACTGTTCTTTTCGCACATCGCCGGCCTGCAGCGTTATGTGCCGGCGGCCATGTCGCTGTTCGCGTCCAACGTGAACTCGTATCGCCGCATGACGCGCTACCTCTCGGCGCCGATCAACGTGCAGTGGGGCTACGACAACCGCACCGCGGGCCTGCGCGTACCGATGTCGACCGTTGAGGCGCGCCGCGTCGAAAACCGGGTGGGCGGAGCGGATGCCAATCCCTACATCGCCATCGCTGCCTCGCTGGCCTGCGGCTACCTGGGCATGGTCGAAGGTCTGCAGCCGACTGAACCGATTTCGGGCAGCGCGCACGATCTGCCGTATTCACTGCCCCGCTCGCTGGATGAGGCGCTGACGCGGCTGCGCGATTGCGAGCCGTTGCTGCAGATCCTCGGCGAGCCCTTCGTGGCGGCCTACACCATCGTCAAGCAGGCCGAGCACGAGGTGTTTCTGCAGGTGATCAGCTCCTGGGAGCGGGAACACCTGTTGCTGAACGTCTGACCGGACACCCATAATAAAGGTGCCGCAGCCCCCGCGGCACCCACGAGGCCCGCCGATGACTCGCTGCGCCTGGCGCGCTGCCGCCCCGCTCTGGCTGACGTTGCTGCTGGCCGCCTGCGGCCATCAAAGCGCTCCGGAAGTGCCCGCCGGCCCCGCTTCGAGTGCTGGCGGCAATGGCGCCGACAATCAGAAGGTGCTGAACGTCTACAACTGGTCGGATTACATCGATCCGACCGTGGTGCCCGCATTCGAGAAAGAGTACGGCATCAAGGTCAACTACGACGTCTTCGATTCCAACGAAGTGGTCGAGACCAAGCTGCTGGCCGGACACACCGGCTACGACGTGGTGGTGCCTTCGGCCTCGTTTCTGCAACGCCAGATCCAGGCCGGTGTGTTCCAGAAGCTCGATAAATCGCTGCTGCCCAACCTCAAGAATCTCGACCCGCAGATCACGCACATCATCGAGGTGCACGATCCGGGCAACCAGTACAGCGTCAATTATCTCTGGGGCACCTCGGGCGTGGGCTACAACGAGGCCAAAGTACTCAAGGCTATGCCGGACGCGCCCGTTGACAGCTTTGCCATGTTCTACGATCCCAAGGTCATCAAGAATTTCAAGGACTGCGGCGTCTCGATCCTCGATGCGCCCGACGAGATGGTCGGCACAGTGCTCATCTTCCTGGGTCGCGACGCCAACAGCGAGAAGCTCGATGATCTCAAGGCTGCCGAGCAGGTACTGATGTCGATTCGCCCCTATGTGCGCTACATCAATTCCTCAAGGTACATCGAAGACCTGGCAAATGGCGATCTATGCCTGGCCCTCGGATGGAGCGGCGATATCGGGCAGGCGCGCGCCCGTGCCCGCGACAATGGCAAGGGCGTGCTGATCAAGTACAACATCCCGCGCGAGGGCGCCATCATGTTCTTCGACATGCTGGCTATCCCGGCCGACGCGCCACATCCGAAGAACGCGCACCTGTTCATCGACTACCTGCTGCGACCCGATGTGGCGGCGAAGAATTCGACCCTGATGCATTACGCCACCAGCAACGCTGCGGCCTACAGCCTCATCGATCCGGCGGTGTACAACGACCGCGGGATCTATCCCAGCGATGCGCAGAAGGGGCACATGTATCCGAATGCCGCGCACAGCCTTGCCTATACGCGCGAACTCAATCGCACCTGGACCCGCTTCAAGACCGGACAGTAATGGCTTCGTATGTCGAGATCGACCAGGTCAGCAAGCGCTTCGGCGATTTCGTCGCGGTGGACGAGGTTTCGCTTGCGGTAGAGCGCGGCGAGATCTTCTGCCTACTCGGCCCTTCGGGCTCGGGCAAGACCACTTTGCTGCGGATGCTGGCCGGATTCGAAGCACCGAGTTCCGGCCGCCTGCTGATCGACGGCCAGGATCTTGCGGCCGTTCCGCCCTACGAGCGGCCGGTCAACATGATGTTCCAGTCCTACGCGCTGTTCCCGCACATGTCGGTGGAGCGCAATGTCGCCTTTGGACTCGAACAGGAAGGACTGGCCAAAGCCGAAGTTCGCCGCCGCGTCGGCGAGATCCTTGAGATCGTCCGCATGGGCACTTACCTCGCGCGCAAGCCGCATCAGCTCTCGGGCGGCCAGCGGCAGCGCGTCGCGCTGGCTCGCGCACTGGTCAAGCGGCCGAAGCTGCTGTTGCTCGATGAGCCGCTGGGCGCGCTCGATCGCAAGCTGCGTGAGCACACGCAGTTCGAGCTCATCAACATTCAGCAGCAGCTCGGCGTCACCTTCGTCGTCGTGACGCACGATCAGGAAGAAGCCATGACGCTGGGAACGCGTATCGGCGTCATGAACCACGGCAAGATCGTGCAGATCGGTGCCCCGCGGCAGATCTATGAATTCCCCTCGACGCGCTTCGTGGCGGATTTCATCGGGTCGGTGAATCTGTTCGACGGCAAGCTCAGTGAGGACGAGCCGGATTATGTGCGCGTGCAGTGCGCCGATCTGCCTGCCACCGTGCTGGTCGACCACGGTATCAGCGCGCCGCCGGACGCGCCGCTGTGGGTGGCGGTAAGGCCAGAGAAGATCATGCTGTCGCGCGAGCCGCCCGAGATGCGCGATAACTGGGCGCAGGGCGTGATCCGAGAGATCGCCTATCTCGGGGACCTGTCGATGTACCTGGTGCGGCTGGAATCGGGCCGCGAGGTGCGCGCCACGCTGGCCAACAGCACGCGCAAACCCGAAGAGCAGTTCACGCGCGAGATGCCGGTGTACCTCTCATGGGACGCCTCCAGTCCCGTCATCGGCAGCGCCTGAGGTCTCAACCGCGTGCTGACCGGGAAGTGGAGCAACTTGCGGCGGACCCTGCGCTCGCGCGCCGCGGCGCGAGCCGCGATCACGGCCGTCCCGCTCGGCTGGCTGCTGCTGTTCTTCCTGATCCCGTTCTTGATCGTACTGAAGATTTCCTTCTCCGAGGCGGTGATGGCGATGCCGCCATACGCGCCGCTGCTGGCCTGGACGCACGAGCGCATGCTGTCGATCCAGCTGCACCTGGCCAACTATTACTTCCTCGTCAGCGATGCGCTGTACCTGAATTCGTTTCTGTATTCAGTCAAGGTGGCTGCAATCTCGACGCTGCTGTGTCTGGCGATCGGATATCCAATGGCGCTCGGAATCACGCGCGCGCCGCAGGCCCGGCGCAATCTGCTGCTGATGCTGGTGATCCTGCCGTTCTGGACTTCCTTTCTGCTGCGAGTCTACGCCTGGATGGGACTGCTCAAGGACGATGGGCTCATCAACAATGTATTGATGGGACTGCACCTGATCTCGCAGCCCATCCCGATGGTGGCCAGCCCCATCGCGGTCTACGTCGGCATTGTCTATTCGTACCTGCCGTTCATGATCCTGCCGCTCTATTCCAACCTGGAAAAGCACGACCGATCGCTGCTGGAAGCGGCGGCGGATCTGGGCGCGCCGCCGTGGCGGGCATTTATGCGTGTCACCTGGCCGTTGTCGCTGCCGGGCGTGCTCGCCGGCGCGCTGCTGGTGTTCATCCCCGCCGTGGGCGAGTACGTCATCCCCTCGCTGCTGGGTCCTTCCAATCAGCTCATGATCGGGCGGGTACTCTCAGATGAGTTCTTCGAGAACCGCGACTGGCCCGTGGCCAGCGCCGTCGCGATCGTCATCCTGATCGTGCTGCTCGGCCCCATCATTCTGTTCCAGCGCTCCCAGAGCCGCGAGCTGGAGTCCGGATCGTGACTGGCCGGCGCTCGATACTGGTGCCCTCGATGCTGGCCTTCGGTTTCGTCTTTTTGTATGTGCCCATCCTGTCGATGATCGTTTACTCGTTCAATGCCTCGCGCCTGGTCACAGTCTGGGATGCGGCGCATTCACCGACACTCAAGTGGTACAGCGCGCTGTTCAACAACAGCCAGGTCATGGACGCCGCATTGCTGTCGCTCAAGATCGCAGCCATGAATGCGACCGGCGCGGTCATCCTGGGCACGATGGTGGGTTTCTCGCTGGCGCGATTCGGGCGTTTCCGCGGCCGCAGCCTGCTCGCCGCCCTGAGCACTGCGCCGCTGGTGCTGCCCGAGATCATCACGGGACTGTCGCTGCTACTGCTGTTCGTGGCAATGGAGCAGCTCATCGGCTGGCCCGCGCATCGCGGCGCCACCACCATCACGATCGCGCATATCAGTTTCTCGCTGTCCTATGTGGCCGTGATTGTGCAGTCGCGCCTCGCCGGCTTCGACGAATCGCTGGAGGAGGCCGCACTGGACCTGGGCGCTCGACCGGCCACGGTGTTTACCCGCATCACGCTGCCGCTGATCATGCCGGCGCTGCTTTCGGGCTGGCTGCTGTCATTCACGCTGTCGTGGGACGATGTGGTGATTTCACAGTTCGTGGCCGGACCAGGTTCGAGCACGCTGCCGATGGTGATCTTCTCCAAAGTGCGCCTGGGGGTAAGCCCCGACGTCAACGCGCTGGCAACGCTTATGGTACTGATCGTGTCCTTGGGTGTGGTCGCCTCGTCGCTGTTCCTGCAACGCCAGGAACGCGAACGCGCGCGGGCGCAGCGGCTCGCCGCCGCTGCCGAGGGCTGATCGCCGTGGCCTTGCACAGCAAGCTGCCGCAGGTCGGCACGACGATCTTCACGGTGATGTCGCGGCGCGCAGCGGAGCTCGGCGCGGTCAACCTGGGGCAGGGTTTCCCCGACTACGATATCGATCCGCGCCTTGCCGATCTCACCGCCCAGGCCATGCGCGAGGGCTTCAATCAATATGCGCCCATGCCCGGGCTGCCGCGGCTACGCGAGGCCATCGCGGCCAAGCTGGCACGGCGCTACGGATCGCAGGTCGATAGTGAGACCGAGATTACGGTGACATTGGGGGCCACCGAGGCCATTTATTCCAGCGTGCAGGCACTGGTGGGCAATGGGGAAGAGGCCATCATCTTCGATCCCGCCTACGACTCCTATGAGATCGCTATTCAGCTTGCTGGGGCACGGTGCGTGCACGTGCCACTTGAGCCGCCGCACTTCCGCTACGACTGGGACCGGGTGCGCGCTGCCATCACACCGCGCACGCGTCTGATCATCATCAACTCCCCGCTCAATCCCGGCTGCACCTGCGTGACGGCCGAAGACATGCTGGCCCTGGCGGAACTGCTGCGGGGGCGCGACATCCGCGTGATCTCGGATGAAGTCTACGAGCACATCGTGTTCGATGGGCTGGAGCATCACAGTGTGCTGAAGTTTCCCGAGCTGCGCGAACGCAGCGTGGCCGTGTACTCGTTCGGCAAAACCCTGCACGCCACCGGACTTCGGGTCGGCTACGCGGTGGCACCACCGGCGATTACCACCGAGCTGCGCAAAGTGCATCAGTTCAATACCTTCACCATCGCCACGGCGCTGCAGCAGGCGATTGCCGGATACCTGCAGGAGAAGCCGCTGTGCGGCGAGTCGCTGGGTCCATTTTTTACGGCTAAGCGCGCGCTGCTGAGCGAGCGCCTGCAGGGCAGCGGCTTGACGCTGCCGCGCGCCGAGGGCACCTTTTTTCAGCTGATCGACTATGGCGCCCACGCCTCCGCGGGCGATCTGGAGTTTGCCGAGCAGTTGCTGACGCAGGCGCGCGTGGCGAGCATCCCGCTATCGGTGTTCTACGAGAAGCCGCCGCCGATGACGCTGCTGCGGCTGTGCATTGCCAAGCGGGATGAAACCCTGATTGACGGCGCCGCGCGGTTGACCGCCTACCTGCACCATGGAGTCGTGGCGTGAAGAAGCCGACCCTGGTGAATCATCCCCCGATCGTGGATGTGCCGGCCGACAACCGGCCCGTGGTGTCACCGATCTACCAGACCGTCAAATTCGAGTTCGACACTGTCGATGAAGCCGTGCGTGCGGGGCGTGGCGAGCGACCGGGTTTCGCCTACCTGCGGACTTCGAACCCGACCACGCGACAACTCGAACTGACGCTCGCCCAGATTCAGGGTCGAGATGACTGCGTGGTGTGTGCTTCGGGTATCGGTGTGATCGCGCAGACGCTGCTGTCGCTGACGCGTACCGGTGACCACGTGCTGGGTTTCATCGAGAGCTATGGCCCTACCCGGCAGCTGTTGCGGGGAATCCTGAAGAAATTCGGCGTCACTCACACGCTGCTGTCGATCGAGGACCTGGCCGGGGTCGAGCGGGTGTTATCCGAGCACCCCACGAAGCTTATTATTTTCGAAAGCCCCACCAACCCCGTCAACAAGATCGCCGATATCCCGGCGCTCACTCGGCTGGCGCGAGCGCATGGCGCGCTGACGGTGCTCGACAACACCTTTGCCGGTGTTCATCAGCACGGCCAGTACGATATCGACCTGTTCCTCCACAGCCTGACCAAGCTCGTCTCCGGCCACGGCGATGTCATGGGCGGCGCTGCTATCGGCCGGGCCGATCTGATCAAGGGTATGCGTACGGACTTTACCGTCCTCGGCGGTACCCTGGATCCGCACGCGGCCTACCTCCTGCAGCGCGGACTGAAGACCTATTTTGTGCGCTTCCGCGCTCAGTGCGAGAGCGCGCAGCGCGTCGCCGAGCTGCTGGCGCGGCATCCGCACGTTGCACGCGCGCATTATCCCGGTCTCGCGGCTCATCCAGGGCACGCCCTGGCGAGTGCGCAGATGGGTGGATTCGGGGTAGTGGTGAGTTTTGACCTCAAGGGCGGCGCCGATGCGGCGCGCCGCTTCACAGACGCGCTGCAATTTTTTTCGATGGCTGCCAGCGTTGGTGCCACGGATTCGCTGGTCATGCCGCCGCAGTTGCTCGGCAGCCGCGATCTGAACGCCGAACAGCAACGCATCTCGGGTGTCGGCCCGAGCACCGTGCGCCTGTCGATCGGACTGGAAGACTGCGACGATCTGCTGGCCGATCTCGAACAGGCGCTGGCAGCAGCTGGCGATGCTGACGCCGGCTAGAGCCGATAGGTCAGGTCGACTCCGATCGTGAGCGGCTGGTTGGTGATGATGCGATTGAATGACGCACTGGGTAGCGTCTCTTGCCACAGGCTTTCCAACTGGGCCTGCTTGTTGAAAAGATTGTTGGCAAATAATGCGGCGCCCCACCCGGAATTTGACTCGATGGCCGCCCGCAGATTGGTCAGGCCATAGGACGGTAATTCGATGTACCTGCCGTTCAATGAAGAGCCGTAGGGGAAGGCAATGGAGTAACGCGGACCTACAAAGGCGGTATCGATCCGCGCGGTGAAGGTGTATCCGGCTGCAAGATTCCTTGAATAGGTCAGATTGGCGTTCCCCGTCTCAGGCGCGACATCGGAGAGCTTGTCGGTCGGCTGGATCTGCCAGTGCGGCCCCGCAGCCACCGTGGCATGGGTATAGCTTCCGGAAACGCCAAGCGTGAAACCCGCGCCTATGACCCAGCGAATTTCCATCTCGGCTCCGTAGATGTGGGCCTTGTCACCGTTGATGTTCACCGGCCAGTCGCCGGGAACCGACTCGAGCTGGATGTCTTCCCAGTCCTCGAAGTACAGACTGGTGTTCACTGTCAGACGACGGTCGAAGGCTCGTGCCTTCTCGCCGATCTCGTAGCTCCACACCGAGTCCGGCTGATAAGTGGACGGCCATTTGCCTCCGGTGTAGTGGTAAGGCGCGAAAACTGCGCTCCAATACGGACCCGTCGTCGGGTACTGGGCGTTGCCACCGCCCGGGCGGAAACCCTTGGCGATGGTCGCATAGGCCAATAGGTCCGCATTGAAGGTGTAAGCGAGATTGAACTTGGGATTCAGGCCATCCTCGGACTGCCTGATAAGTCCGGAACTTGAAGGTGTTGCTTCTCCGAGGGCCGAGCCCCAGCCGCTGATAACCGAAGCGAACTTGTAGTCGTAACTGTAATAGCGAAGGCCGACCGTGCCGGCGAGGCCGCTCGTCAAAGCGTAGGTTGCCTCGCCGAACACCGCATATTGGGACAGCCTGGTGGGTGAATCGGCCTTGAACCACTGCGTTGTCGTGGCGGGTGCGAAGGTGCCGAGGTCCATGTACGCGGATGGATTTGCACTGGTGCCATCATAGTTCCAGGTGGACAGAAAGTGACTGTAGAACGCCCCGCCAACCCAGGTGAACGGCCCATCGCTCTTCGAGGCGAATCGCAGCTCCTCGCTGAACTGCTGTGAAGGATCATCTTCGCGCCCATAGACTTCCCCGCTGCCCGTCGCGCCGTAATAGCCGGGATTGGGCAGCCCCTTGTTCGAGGCATACGTCGTACCCGTGTCCGGGTTGTTGAAGTTCTCGCTCCCATCCTGGACCTGCGTCGAGCGCCGATTCCACTGCGCGGTGCTCGAGGTCACATCAAAGGCCCCGAAGTTGTAGACCGAATTGAGGCTGAAGATCGTGATTCGATCGGACTGGGGTTCGGCGATATCAAAGGGCTGATAACGTGTTTCCGTACCCGGATTGCTGTCGAATGCGCTGATGCCGTCCTGGCGGCTGATCTGATAGAAAATCGAAGGAGTGAGCGTCAACTGTTCGGTCGGCTTCCACAGCAAGGTGGTGCGGATGCCATAGAGTTGCTGGGCATTCGAGCCGGGATATTCCTGTTCGATTGGCGCAGCCTGCACATCGCCGCGGATGGCGCCATTCGTGCTGACCTGCGGAAAGGGAGCGGCCACTATTCGCTTGATCCAGCCGCTGACAGAACCCTCGGTAGCCACCACGCGTAGTGCCAGGAAGTCCTGCACCAGCGGAATGTTGACCATCAGACTGTCGTTGTGATTGAACCCACCGCCGTCAGTGCCCGAGAGGACGCTCTCCGCGGTAGCGTGAAATGCCGTGAGATCCGGCTGATTGGTGATCAGCCTGACCGTGCCGCCCATCGATCCGGAACCGTACAGCGTGCCTTGCGGACCGCGCAGGACTTCCACGCGATTGAGATCATAGAGCGCGGGATCGATTACGACCTTGCCGTTCTGCGCGCCGGCCGGCGCAGTCAACGGAATATCATCGAGATAGAAGCCCACCGTCGGCGAGTTGCCACCGCTCGAGGTCATCCCGCGAAGCTCGACTTCGGTCTGACCAGGACCTTCACTCTTGAGCGATACGCCGGGGGTCGATTGCGCCAGGGCGTCGAAATCGGCAATACCGCGCTCCCGCAATTCATCGGCGCTCACCGCGGTGATGCTGATTGGTGTGTCCTGCACGGTCGAGACACGTTTCTCGGCGGTAATCGTCACTTCGGCCAGCGTGCCGGAATTTTCAGGCTCTGCGAGTTCCGCCGCCCGGGCAGCCGGCGAGTTTGAGACGATGAGACATAGGCCGCAGACGACAGTCTTGTATGTATGGATTTGCATAGGTTCGTTTTGAGCAGGGAAATACAAACCTAGCAACGGTGGCATTAAGACGACATATGATTTCCCTCAATGCCGTGGGGGTTGCGGACGATGTCTTTTTCTTAGCGACTTCTTAATGACTGGTGGTCTAGGCTTGCCGATTCGATGCGTACATCGGGAGCCAGAAGATGGTCGTTTTTCCGCGCTTGCGTGCAATTTTGCTATTGGCAATTCTATTGGGCGTGTGCTCGTCTTTGGTTCTGGCCGATGAGGACGGATCGCCGCCGGCAACGACCCCCAAGGCAAGCATCGGTGCCATCGTCGGGCTGATAACCGACACGGCCAGGAGACCCATCGCCGGCGCAACCGTGACGGCCATTCGCGCCGATGGCGGCGGCATCCGTGCAACCGTATCGGATAGCAACGGCCTTTATACGTTTTCCGATATGACTGCAGGTGAGTGGTCGGTCAGCTATGAGGCGGATGGCTATGCGCAGATAAAGCCCTTCCCCCTGAACGTGCTAGCCAGCAAGGCTACGCGACACGACGTCGCGATCGAAACTGCCAATGGCGTGGCTGTACCGATCGCACCGACTGCGGCGCCCGCGCTAGCCGCCGCATCTGCCGCCAACGGCGTCGTGGCTAGGATTGCCGATGCGCTTACCGCACCTCCGGAAACTGTGGGCGTAGACAATGAAACGCCATTTGCTTTCGGCGACTTCACCTGGGTCAACGGTGCGCCGCGCAATCACCAGCCGGTTTTCGATACCAAGTTTTTTACACCGGATATCAGGCTCGACGTCCACTATATGGACGATTTCAATCATCCGCAGGACCACACCATCGTCGGCTCGACGGAAGAGTTCCGTTCGGGGGAATTCCAGCTGGAGCAGGTGAGTTTCGGCGGCGACTTTCATTATGAAAATGTTCGGGCCCGCTTCCTTTCAATGATGGGTCTGTTTGCGACCACGACCCCGCGCAATGATGCGAGTTCGGGAGTGGGGCAGTGGGATCTGGCCGATGCGTACCGCTATCTTTCGGAGGCGAACGCCGGCTATCACTTCGATGTCAACCACGGTCTGAATATCGATGCGGGAATTTTCGTCTCCTACATCGGCCTATTCAGCTATTACAATTTCGATAACTGGGCTTACCAGCCTTCTTTCGTTTCATCCAACACGCCGTGGTTCTTCAACGGCATGCGGATCCAGTGGTTCCCGACCAATAAGCTCAAGATCGAACCCTGGATCATCAATGGCTGGCAGTCCTACGCCCGCTTCAACCAGCATCTTGGTTTCGGCGGGCAAATTCTCTATACCCCGAACGCGAATGTGAAACTGGTATTCAACAATTACGGCGTTGGCGAGGATAATCTGGCTTACAGCTATCCGGGACAACCGACCAATCCGCTGTCGAGGACCACTCGCGTTCACACGGATGACAGCATCCTGGTGAAGTATTACAGCGGACCAGGTACCGCGACGGGCATCTCCAAAGCCGCATTTTCGTTCACGTTCGATATCGGCTGCGAATATGGCGGCGGTGTCAGTTGCACGGGCGGCCCCAACAAGGCCAATTTCGTCGGCGCCATGCTCTACAACCGGCTTTGGTTTCACAGCGATCTGTTCGCCGTCACCGTTGGCGGCGGATTCATGAACAACCCTGGGCGGTATCTGGCGCTGCTGCCGCCGATCAACGGCGCTACCGCCCAGAGCGGCACACCGTACTTTACGGAGAATCCGGGGCAAAAGCTTTTTCAGTGGGACACGAATATCAACTTTCAGTACATGCCCAGGGAGTGGATCACCTGGTGGTCGGAGTTCGGGTTTCGCCATTCGAATGTTCCGTACTTCGCGGGCACGGGTGGTGTGACGCCGCCCGGAGGCAATAATGGCTCGCCCACCAACTACGTCTGCAATTCAGGCGCCTCCTCCGGATTCAGTAACCTGGGGCAGGCCACTACTGCCTGCGGCGGCGCGGGCGGTGTCTGGTACCCGGATCTGCGCACGCGCCAGGCCATCCTCTCGGCCGGCGTCATGGTGAAGTTCTGAGTTTCTGACGCTGCGTCAGCGCAGAGGAGGGGTGCATCTCACGCGGCGCCTGTACAATGCTGGCGCCGCCACATGGCGGCATGAACCGCCGGACTGTCCGCATGTTGCGACGCCGATTTCTGCAGACCAGCGCGGCCTTGGCCGCATCAGCGGTGCCGTGGCCCGCGGCGCTCCCCGCTGAGGCGACGCGCCCGTCCTCGCTCAAGCGCTTGGGGTCAGCCGCGCCCTTCGACTATGCCAGGCTCAAGGGCGTAGCGCGTTCGATGGCGAATGCTGCCTACCAGGCACCGCCGTCGGAACTGCCTCCCGCCATTGCCAAGATGAGCTGGGATCAGTGGCAGTCGATCCGCTTCCGCGACGATCATTCGCTCTGGTTTGGCGAAGCGCTGCGCTTCCGCGTGCAGCTGTTCCACCTCGGCTTCACCATCAAGAAGCCCGTCAAGATCTACGCTGTCGAGGGCGGCCAGTCACAGGAGCTGAGCTACGATCCGGCATTGTTCGACTACAGCCGCAGCGGCGTCGACAATCGTTCGCTGGCGCCCACTCTGGGATTCGCAGGTTTCCGCCTGCTGTTTCATACCGACTGGAAGCGCGACGTCGCGGCTTTCCAGGGCGCCTCGTATTTCCGCGCGGTGGATGGCGAGCTGCAATACGGCATGTCGCAGCGTGGAATGGCCATCGATTGCGGCCTGCCGCGACCCGAGGAGTTTCCGGATTTCATTGCCTACTATCTGGAGCGTCCCGCCAAGGATTCCAGCCAGCTGACCGTCTACGGATTGCTCGATTCCGCGAGCGTCGCCGGTGCGTATCGATTCGTCATCGATGTCGCCGACTCGATCGTCATGGACATCGATGCGGCGCTGTATCCGCGCAAAACCATCGAGCGGCTTGGCGTGGCCCCGGGCACCAGCATGTTCCTGTGTGGTCCCAACGACCGGCGCGTCGACTCGGACTGGCGCCCCGCGATTCACGACTCCGATGGATTGCAGATGCGTACCGGCGGCGGCGAGTGGCTATGGCGGCCGCTGGTGAATTCCCCGAGCGTGCGTGTCAATTCCTATGCTGATGAGGCGCCGCGCGGATTCGGTCTCATGCAGCGTGACCGCAATTTCGATCACTACCAGGACGATGGCGTGTTTTACGATCGCCGACCCAGCGTATGGGTCGAGCCCAAAGGCAATTGGGGGCGCGGTGCCGTGATGCTGGTTGAGATACCGGCCAGCGATGAGACCTTCGATAACATCGTCGCGTTCTGGAATCCTGTGGACAAGCCGCAACGCGGCCAGGAACTGCTGTTCGGCTATCGACTCTATTGGTGCCGATTCAACCCCGCGGTCTGTCCGCTGGCGCAGGTCCTGGCCACCCGCGATGGCATCGGCGGTGTCGTCGGTCAGAAGCGCAGTTATTTTTCCTGGCGGTTCGCGGTCGATTTTGCGGGCGGAGATTTCGGGCTGCTCGGCGCCGATGCGCACATCGAGCCGGTGATCAGTGCCTCGCGCGGCACGGTCGAAATTACTTCGGCGCGGCCGCTGCACTCGATCAACGGCTGGCGCGCCATGTTCGATCTGAAGCTTCCGGATGAGAGTGTGGAGCCGATCAACCTGCGGCTGTTCCTTGCCCTCGACGGCCATCCGCTCACCGAAACCTGGGTATATCAGTACACCCCGCCGCCGCCGGATCAGCGTCGATTCTAATGCCGGAGCCTGTATGACCTCGCGACTCGACGATACCGCGCTCGATCAGCTGTTCAGGACCGCCCGCACACGCAATGGCTGGACGGACCGCGCTGTGCCCGAGCCGCTGATTCGCGAGCTGTACGATCTGGCCCGAATGGGCCCGACCTCAGCCAACTCGAATCCGGCGCGCTATGTGTGGGTCCGCAGCGCCGATGGCAAACAACGCCTGTCCGATCTTGCCAGCGAGACCAACAAGGCCAAGATTCTGGAGGCGCCGCTGACCGTCATCATCGGCTACGATCTGAACTTCGCCGCAAAGCTGCCGCAACTGTTCCCCGCCAAGGGCGAGGCGATAAAGCGCAACTTCGAGTCGAATCCGACGCTGGCGCAGGCTAATGCCTTTCGAAATGGCACTCTGCAGGGCGCCTACCTGATGCTGGCCGCGCGGGCGCTGGGCCTTGATTGCGGTCCGATGTCCGGCTTCAACAACGAGGGTGTCGATGCCGCATTCTTTGCCGGCACCAATATCAAATCGAACTTCATCTGCTCTCTTGGCTACGGCAACGATAAGAACCTGTTCCCGCGCAATCCCCGCCTGAGTTTCGAAGAGGCTGGCCGGTTCGACTAAAGATTGCGGATCAGCGCGTCGCCAAATTCGCTGCATTTCACCTTGGTGGCGCCTTCCATAAGCCGGGCAAAATCGTAGGTGACGATTTTCTGGCCAATAGTCTTGTCCATCGAGGTGATGATGGCATCCGCCGCCTCGGTCCAGCCCATGTAACGCAGCATCATCTCGCCCGACAGGATCACTGAACCCGGGTTGACCTGGTCCAGATCGGCGTACTTGGGCGCGGTTCCGTGCGTGGCTTCGAATACTGCATGACCGGTCAGGTAATTGATATTGGCGCCCGGCGCGATGCCGATGCCACCGACCTGGGCAGCGAGCGCGTCGGAAAGATAGTCGCCGTTGAGATTCATGGTGGCGACGACGTCGAACTCATCAGCGCGCGTGAGGACCTGCTGCAGCGTGATATCGGCGATGGCATCCTTGATGAGTACCTTGCCGCTCTTGAGGGCGGCAGCCTGCTCATCGTTCGCCGCCTTCTCGCCGGAGGCAGCCTTGGTACGCTCCCATTCGAGCCAGGTGTACGTCTGGCCCGGGAATTCGCGTTCCGCCAGCGCGTACGACCAGGTGCGGAACGAGCCCTCGGTGTACTTGAGGATGTTGCCTTTGTGAACGATGGTGACGCTCTTGCGCCGATTGGCGATCGCATATTGCACCGCCGAGCGGAACAGGCGTTCGGTGCCCTCGATCGACACGTTCTTGAGTCCCAGCCCGCTGGTGGCCGGAAAGCGGATTTTGGCGTAGTGGCGCGGAAAATTGGTCTTCAGGATCTCGAGGAATTTGCGGTTGTCCTCGGTGCCCTGTTCAAATTCGATGCCCGAATACAGATCCTCGGTGTTTTCGCGGAACACCACCATGTCGACTTTTTCCGGAGCGCGTACCGGCGAGGGCACGCCCTTGAACCAGCGTACCGGACGCAGGCAGACATAGAGGTCCAGCAACTGTCTTAGCGCTACGTTGAGTGAGCGGATGCCGCCGCCGACCGGCGTGGTCAGGGGGCCCTTGATCGATACCAGGTAATCACGGCAGGCCTGGACGGTCTCATCGGGGAGCCAGCTCTTGAACGCGTTGAACGCCTTCTCGCCCGCGTAAATCTCCATCCATTGGATGCGCCGGCGGCCGCCGTAGGCCTTGGCGACCGCGGCATCGAGAACGCGTTCGCTGGCGCGCCAGATGTCTCGCCCCGTCCCGTCACCCTCGATGAAGGGAATGATGGGTTGATCCGGTACGCTGAGCTTGCCGTCCCGGGTGGTAATTTTCGCGCCGGCCGCTGGAGGTATCGGCTGCGGCGAAGTCGGGTTGGGATTGGTCATGGGCGGCGATGCTAGCACAGCGCCGCAGGCCCGACGCCGGGCTAGAATTACGGCAATATGCCTATCAATCTGACCTCCACACCGGCCGCTCATGGCTTCCGGATGCCCGCGGAATTCGAGCCGCATGCGGGCTGCTGGCTGCTCTGGCCGGAACGCCCCGATAACTGGCGTGCGCATGCCGCGCCCGCGCAGCGCGCTTTTGCCGCAGTCGCCGCCGCCATTGCCCGCTTCGAGCCGGTTACCGTCGGTACCTCAGCCCGGCTCTACGCCGCGGCACGCGCGCAGCTGCCTGCGCCGGTACGCGTCATCGAGCTCTCGAGCGATGATGCCTGGATGCGCGACGTGGGACCCACTTTCGTCACCAACGACGCCGGGGAATTGCGCGGTATCGATTGGGATTTCAATGCATGGGGTGGAATCTACCAACCCTGGCTGCTGGATGACGCGGTGGCGCAGAAGGTTTTGGAAATCGAGCGCCTCCCGCGTTACCGCGCCCCGTTCATCAATGAGGGCGGCGCCATACATGTCGACGGGCAGGGCACGGTGCTCGTGACCGAGCAGTGCCTGCTGAACCCCAACCGCAACCCGCAGTTGAGCCGCACGCGCATCGAAACGCTGCTGCGTCAATACCTGGGCGTGAGCTGTGTGATCTGGCTGGGTCAGGGAGTCATCGCCGATGAGACCTCGGGCCACATCGACAACCTCGCCTGCTTTGCCCGGCCGGGCGAGGTCTGCCTGACCTGGTGCGAGGACCGCCGCGACCCGATGTATCGCGTATCGCAGGATGCTTATCAGCGTCTGATGGCCGCGCGCGATGCGCGCGGTCGCCGCCTGCGCGTGCACCCGCTGCCCGCGCCGGGACCGCTCCACATGACGCGTCGGGAGGCAGCCGGTGTCGCGCACAAGCGCGGCATCCGGCGGCTAGCCGCGGGACAGCGGCTGGCCGGCAGCTACGTGAATTTCTACCTCGCCAACGGCGCGGTGGTCATGCCCCTCATCGATGGCCGCACCGATGCGGCTGCCGGTCGCGCGCTGCGGCGGATTTTCCCGCGGCGGCGCATTGTCGGCGTGCCGGCGCGGGAAATCCTGCTCGGTGGCGGCAACATCCATTGCATCACCCAGCAGCAGCCACGAACAGGGAAGCGCTAGAGCGCGATCAGAGCGCGGCCATCTCGCGCTCGGCGATCGAGAGCCACTCCTGCTGCATCTTGCGGTAGTGGCGCGGCGCCAGTCGGGCGTGCTCCAGCAATTCCTGCAGAACGCGCCGCGCCTCATCGGTCCTGCCGCTGTCTTTGAGCAATTGCGCATATCGCAGCGGGGCCTCGGCGCCGGAGATGTACTTGGTCAGTTCTGCAAATTCCTCGAGCGCCTTGTCGCGGTTGCCCTCGCCGGCGAGCGCCCGGGCATACAACAGATGTCCCTCGGCAGAGCGGAACTCGGGATTGCGAGCGATCAGGGAATCAAGCGTGGCGCGCGCCTCGGCGAAGGCGCCGGCGGCGAATTGAGCCTGCGCCAGGCCGAGCAGCAGGTTTGGATCCGACTCATAGAGTCCGGTCAGTGCCTGCCGATAGACGGCAATCGCGTCGGCGGGCCGCCCCTGGCGGATGAGTTCGGCGGCATACCGCTGACGACTGGCGACATCGCCGGTCATGCGCGCCTCGGTCTCGAATCGGCGCAGATCCTGCTCGGGATCGAGCGCGCGCCGCACGCCGCGGACAGCTCGACGTGTACCGCTGCCGCGGAACAGGTCCGGCAATATTTCCACCAGCACGTAGGCGATGGAACCGGCGAAGGGCAGCAGGCCGATGGCCAACATCCACAGCCAATTACGACCGGTGCGAATGCAGTGCACGATCAGGATGACCTGAATTGCCAACGAAATGATGAATGCCAGACTCATACGCTAAAGCTTACTGGCTCGCCGTGCGGCGCGGTAGCGCAGGGACGGAGGGACGGAGGGGCGGGGGGCGCATGATAAGATCACCGGGCGGTGTCATCCGCGGCCAGTGCATGCACACAGCACGAATACTCCTACTGCCGGCCCTGCTGCTCTGTTGCGTCGTGGCCGTCGCGCAATCGCCGAGCGACCACGACGTATCCAGGCGGCCGAGAATTGGATTGGTACTCTCGGGTGGCGGCGCCCGCGGCGCGGCTCACATCGGTGTACTCAAGGCACTGGATCGGCTGCATATCCCGGTTGATGCGATCGCCGGCACCAGCATGGGCGCCGTGGTCGGTGGCCTCTACGCCAGCGGTATGAGCGGCGAGGACATCGAGCATGCAATGGCGTCCGTCGATTGGCAGTCCGCGTTTCGCGACCGACTGCGGCGCACGGACCTCGGTTGGCGCCGCAAGGAGGAAGACCGGGACTTCCTGGTCAATCTGCCGCTCGGGCTGCATGGTCGCAAGCTGCTCCTGCCCGAAGGGCTGGTACAGGGCGAAAAGCTCACCGAGACGCTGCGCCAGCTCACGCTGCCGGTCGGCACGATCACGGATTTCGATGCGCTGCCGACGCCCTTCCGCGCCGTCGCCACCAACCTCGAGACGGGCGAAGCCGTCATTCTCAAGGATGGCGACCTGACAACGGCGATGCGCGCCAGCATGTCCGCGCCCGGTGCGTTCGCGCCGGTTGAATATCGCGGCCAGCTGCTCGTCGATGGCGGGCTGGCGGAAAATCTGCCGGTCGAAGTCGCGCGCGCCATGAACGTCGACGTGCTCATCGTGGTCGACGCCGGCTTTCCGCTGCAGCCGCGCAAGGATCTGGTGTCGTTGCCGAGCATCACCAACCAGGTGCTGGCCATTCTCCTGCGGCGCGATTCGGAGCGGCAACTCAAAACGCTCTCTCCGGCCGACATCGTCGTGAGTCCGCAGCTGGGCGACTTCTCCTCCTACGACTTCGAGGACACGCTGCAGATCGTGAATGCCGGGGAACGTGCGGCCGACGCGGTAACCGACCGCTTGGCCAGCCTGGCCGTCCCCGAGGCTGACTACGCGCGCTACCTGGCGGATCGAAATGCCGCGCGGTCGAGTTTGCCGCTGGTGGCATTTCTCAAGGTCGAAGCCGATGCGGTGCGTTACCAGCGCCAGATCGCGGACATGTTCGGGCCCTTCGTCGGCGGCACGCTGGATCCTGCGGCGCTGAAGCAGCAGACCGACATGCTCTATGGTCGCGGTGACCTCGAACTGCTGGACTATCACCTGGTCAAGGATTCGTCAGGGCAGACGGGGCTGGATTTCAATGCGCAGCGCAATTCGTGGGGACCCAACTACCTGCGCTTCGGTGTCTCAATGCAGGATGATTTTCAAGGCAATACGATCTTCAACGCGGCCGGGCGGCTGGATATCACTGAACTGAATTCGCTCGGGGCGGAGCTTCGTCTGGACGCGCAGGTGGGCACCGACCCGCTGTTCGGTACGGAGCTCTACCTGCCGCTATCGAATACCGCGCGCTACTTCGTCGCTCCGCACGCGCAGGTAGAAGCGCACAACGTGGCACAGGTCGAGGATGGGCGGCAGGTTGGCTACTTTCGCGTCAATAGCATCGATGAAGGCCTGGATGTTGGTCGCGAGTTCAGCACCTGGGGCGAAATGCGATTCGGTGTGCTCGAAAGCCGCGGTGCTTCGCACGTGAGCCAGGGCGATTTCAGCGTACCGGCCTCCAACTTCAATATCGTTCAATACTTCAGCCGCTTCGGCTACGACACGCTCGATAGTCCTAACTTCCCGCACTCCGGCCAGGCCCTGACTGCCCAGGTGACATTGGAGAACAATGGCGGCGGCGAGGAAGGCACCAATCAGGTGACGCTGGATTGGCGCGGCGCGCACACCTGGGGGAAGAGCACGCTCGTGGCCTGGTTCTCAGGCGGCAGCACGATCGGCGGTAGCGAAACCAACGTGCGCACGTTCTTTCCACTCGGCGGCTTTCTGAACTTATCCGGTCTGCGGGCCGAGACACTGGCGGGTCCGCAGTACGCCATCGGGCGGCTGATCTATCTGCGCAAGGTTGGAAATGGCGGCGAGGGCATTCTGGACGTCCCAGCCTATGTGGGGTTCTCGCTCGAAGACGGCAACGTCTGGACCAGTCGCAGCCAGATCAGTTTCAACGATACCCACCGCGACGCATCGATCTTCTTTGGCGCGGACACCTACATCGGCCCCGCATACTTCGCGATCGGATACGACAACAGCAGTTCAGTGGTGTTCTATATATTTCTGGGCCGAAGCTTCTAGCCGGCGCGCTCGCCAGCGCGTGACTAACGCGCCGCCGCCATGCGTCGTGCGAGTTCCTGTTCGCTGACATCCTCGATGTGAGTCGCCAGCCACCAGGTGTTGCCGCACGGGTCTTTGACGCCTCCGTGACGGTCACCATATAACTGATCCTTGGGCTCGCCAATAGAGGTGCCGCCGGCGGCCAGTGCGCGGCGGTATAGGGCATCGCAATCCGGAACGTACATATAGAGTGCGGTCGGAATGGGTTTGGTGTCTCCCTGGGCACTGCCCGTCATTAGAATAGAGTCACCGATCTTGACCTCGGCGTGAGCCAGTTTGCCGTCGGGACGCTTGTGCGACGAAATGATCGTTGCATCAAATGCGGCGGTCACAAAATCCACCAGCCTGCCGGCATCCTCGACCACCAGGTAGGGCGTTACGGTGTGAAATCCATCCGGTACGGGGTTCGTCATGGCTCAGAGGCCTCGGCTGGCGGCCAGATTCTCGACCTTTTCGAATACCAGCGCGGGCTTATCCCCAGCGCGCGAATATTCATGCTTGCGGCTCATATCCGTGAGCGCCGCATCTCGCTCAGCCACCGTTGCATACCAGTGCACGCGCTGCCATTCCGCGCCCATGAGCTTGCGGAAAGGGTCCCCGGCGGGAAGGCTGATGCGGACTCCATAGGGCTTCGGACCCAGGCTTTGGGGTCGGCGCAAATTGTGGGGTGCGGCGATTCCATCCATAGTGGGACCGGGGTGGCTTGAGATTGCGGTTGAAGCCACAATTGTAGCCTGACCACCGCGCCCAGCACGAGGAATCGCCCATGCAAGTTCCCGAAACGCATTTTGTGAATGGTCACCGCATCCAGCCGCCGTTTCCCGACGGCATGCAGCGCGCCCTGTTTGCGCTCGGCTGTTTCTGGGGCGCCGAAAAGACCTTTTGGCAGCTTCCGGGCGTCTACTCCACGGCGGTGGGCTATGCCGGTGGGCACGCTCCCAATCCGAGCTACAAGCAGGTCTGCACGGGCACTACCGGCCACGCCGAGGCAGTGCTGGTCGTGTTCGACCCCAAGAAGATCGAATACGAGGATCTGCTGCGCACATTCTGGGAATCGCATGACCCCACCCAGGGAATGCGCCAGGGCAATGACGTTGGCACGCAGTATCGTTCAGCGATCTACTACTTCGATGATGAGCAGCGCAAAGAGGCGGAAGATTCACGCCGGATATTCCAGAAGGCGCTAACTGCAGCGCATCACGGCACTATCACCACCGAGATACGCCAGGCGCCGCCGTTCTTCTACGCCGAGGACTATCACCAGCAGTACCTGGCGAAGAACCCGGACGGGTATTGTCCCGATCATGCGTGCGGAATTCCTTATAGATCACCGGTTTCCATCGGCGAGAAGGCATAATTATTGCCGGCCAGCGGGGCGCGTCAGGGCTCGAAGCCGAGTACGAGGATTCGAAAGGTGCCATCAGCCGGCGCAATTCCGCCGAGTGTCAGATGGAAGTCGGCTGTGGGCAGGTAGAGGCGCCCGGTTTTAGAATCCAACGCCCCGGTGTGAGCACCCACCGCCGTAGCAACGCTCGACTGAACAGCGAGGGTGCCCTCTTTCGTTTCGGATATCACGACGAGCGTGCCGTCACGCCCACACGGGATGTAAAAATTTCCTCGGGCCCTGTCGAACATGACTGCATCGGCCTTTCGGTCGATTTTGAGCCGCGCGACGATCGTTCCGTCGGAGGCACGAAGGCCCAAGGCTGTACGGTTGGCGCAGGCCACAACCAATATTCCAGATTCGAGGTCGGCACTTAAGGCCGTGGGACCCTCGCAGCCGGGCAAATCGTAACGGCGCAGCAGCTTCCGGGCGACGGTATCGACGACCGCCATTTTATTCTGGTCTCGGACATTGACAAACAAGTGGCCGTGGCCATCCGCCACGGCTGACTCCAATTCACCCCCGATGGGCAGCCGTGCGACAACCTTGGCAGCGTCAGGATCGATCAGCGTAATATCGCCCTCCTGGTGGTCCATAACGAATACGAGACCGCTGCTGGAATCGAACGTAGCGGCATCCGGATCCCTCCCGGTATCCAGCTGCGCGATGACCTCGCCAGAGCTGACGTCGAACAGCGTCGCAGTGTTGGCGTCGCCGTTGGTGCTCAGCGCCCGTCCACCCGCCAGCGGGATCACTGCATGGACATGATCGCCGGATACCAACTGTCGGGTCATATGCTCGCTATCGAGATCAATGGCCGTGACACCGAAGCCGCGGCCGACGTAAAGACGCCGCGCGACAGCGTCAATCGAGGCGAAGGCGAAGCGCGCGTCGCCTTCCTCGCGGGCGATCGTTTTGACTACAGCGAGCTTGTGTTGCGCGTCAGTGGCATCTCTCGGGAAGGCATATGAACCGAGCGATGCCATCGCAACAACGCAGAACGTCAATAGAAATCGCACCCCCCGAGGCTCCACTTTTCCAACGGACAGCACACCCCGCTGGTGTGTCAGTTCGTCGGAGGAAGCACCCATGACCGCGTGCGTATCAGATGGATAGTCCAGCGAAGCGATTGCCGGATCCAGGCGCGGAATTGCGCACGGTCCCAGGCACCGCACGCGATCGGTGCCGACGCCAATCGCGTTGCCAAAAACGCGGCAATCTTGCCGGCACGAGCATCCCAGGTGAATTGGCGGCTGTCCGCAAGCGACGCCGCTCCTAACCGTCGTCCCAGCGATTCATCGCCGGTCAACGCCAGGATTCCGGCAACGAAATCATCCAGGGAATCCGGCCGGCTGAGCAACGCGTTTCTGCCGTTCTCCAGGATCTCTCGCACATCGGGCGTGTTGCCGGCGAGGATCGGCCGCCCGGAGCCCATATACAGGTAGAGCTTCAACGGGATCACCGTGGAGCCGAACTCAGCGAGCGGCTTCGCCGATGGCGGAATCAACAGCACATCGGCGGCGAAAATGTAGCGTGCCAGCATTTCGGGCTGCTGCCAGGGTACGATCCGGACATTACGGATAGCTTTCGCAGCGGTTTCTATCGTGCTGGAACCGGATGAACCCACCAGAATGAAAAGATGGCCCGGAAGCCGCCTTGCCGCCTCCAGCACCCGTTCCAGGCCTTTTTTGTGATTAATGCGCCCGGTATAGACGACCGTCCTGGCGCCCTTTTCAACACCAATCTGTTGCTTCGACACGTCGAGGGGTACGTGTGCGCCCAGGCGCTGTGGATCGAAGCCGGTGTGAACGCAACGCAGTTTCTCGGCCGGGATCTGCAGCTCGAGATATTTCCCCCGGGTGTACTCGGAATGAGTGATGCTGCCCAGGAAGCGTCTATGGCAAAAGATCCGGCGGATCCAGGGACGCAGTGGCGGAATCTGGTCGGGCCACGGCCGGTAGTGGTCGAACATCACCCGTTGTCCGAAGAGCAGGGCGATCCAAGCGATCCAGAGATTGCGCGTGTACACTAGGTCCGCCTCCCGAAACTCCTGCCGGAACGGGAGGGTCAGGCCGCAGCACAAATGCCTCAGCACAGCGGGTCGAAGTGGTGCCCGAGCCCGGGCCACCGGCATACTCGCCAGGGCGGCTGCAGCTGCACGGTTGGCCTCGTTCGAGGCGGGAACATGCAGCCACGCACGGGAAGCGAAGGCGGCCAGGTGTCTCGCGGTGGCCACGAAAACCTCAGCATCCGCCTGGGTATTCGGCAGAGGATTTTCAAAAGTGAACAGGATCTTCAAGGCGCGACAGATTGACCCGAAATCAGGACGTCGGCAAGTTGCGGGTCGTGCGGGCAGCCCGGGGCCGTTGACAGCGGGCAGGTAACAAAGTGTCATTCGTTCCAGGGAGGATCGCGATGGACTAAGCGGCCGGTTTGAGTGCACAGCTTGCGGCTTCGCCACTGAGTCAACTGAAAAAGACAATTGGACGAAAGACCATCCTACGGCGCGGTTCAATCCGGCCCGAGGCTTGGCTAGCGGAGGAATACGTGACGGCAGAGTTGCGGCCGACGGAGGTAGGCGGTTGCCGACTTCGTTTGGCGGAATTTTCAACATTGAAGGAAGCGCTGGAGTATGCGGCACGGAGTCGTGCCGGTTTCAACTTTTACTCCGGCCGCGGCGAGCTCATCGATGTACTCGCCTACACGAACCTCCGCGATCAGGCAGAAACGCTTGCACGCCGGATGCTGCGTGCGGGCCTGCGCCCGGGTGAGCGAGTAGCGATTGTCGCCGAAACGAGTGCCGACTTCGTGCGCGCCTTCTTCGCCAGCCAGTACGCGGCTCTCATTCCAGTGCCTTTACCGGCACCCGCGGCATTCGCGGGACGGCTCAACTATATCGATCATATTCGGCCCATGCTGGCCAGCGCGGCACCCAGCGCGGTGCTCGCTCCCGCGGTGTTCCTCGACTCCGTGCGCCAGGCGGCGGCGGGCCTGGAAGTTGCCATGGTGGGTACCTTCGAAGACCTGGAGCGGATTCCGGAAAGCGGTGCAGATCTTCCACCGGTAAGCCCGGACGATGTGTGCTACTTGCAATTCTCCTCCGGCAGCACGCGGTCCCCCACGGGCGTGTCCGTAACTCACCGGGCGTTGCTTGCAAACGCAGGAGGTATCGTACGCGATGGGCTGAAGGTCAGGGAGGGTGACCGCTGCACCTCCTGGCTACCGTTCTTTCACGATATGGGTCTGGTCGGATTCCTTCTCGCGCCTCTGACGGCCCAGTTGTCTACGGACTACCTGGCGCCCGACGGGTTTGCCCGCCGGCCGCTCATTTGGCCGACCCTCATTTCCCTCAACGGCAGCACGCTTTCCTATAGCCCCTCATTCGGGTACGACCTCTGTGCCCGGCGCGCGACGAATGCCGACCTCGGCCACCTCGATCTTTCGAAATGGCGCGCGGCCGGCATAGGTGGCGACGTGATTCGCCCCGGCATCCTGTCGCGGTTCGCCGCAAGCTTCGGCAGCTGCGGCTTTCGCCAAGAGGCATTTGTGGCGAGCTATGGCATGGCCGAAGCGACACTTGGCATCAGTTTCGCGCCGCTTGGTCGCGGGCTGGAGGTTGATCGGGTTGATCTGGGTCGCTTGCGGCGAGAGGGCCGTGCCATACCAGCGGATGGCGACAATGTGCGTGAGCTGGTGTTGTGTGGCGAGACGTTGCCCGGCCACGAGTTAGAAATTCGCGATGCGGCCGGTAATATTCTCCAGGAGCGCGAGGTTGGACGCATCCTGGTTCGCGGTCCGAGTGTGATGACAGAGTACTTCGGGCGCCGCGAGGAAACCGCCCGTGTGCTCTCATCCGACGGTTGGCTTGACACGGGTGATCTCGGCTATCTGGTGGGCAAGTCTCTCGTCGTTGCAGGGCGCAGCAAAGATCTCATCCTCGTTAATGGCCGGAACGTATGGCCGGAAGATCTCGAGTTGGCAGTCGAGCAACGTATAGACGAATTGCGCCGGGCAGACGTCGTGGCTATTTCAGTGGATGAGCAGGAGGCAGAGCATGTGGTGCTCCTGGTCCAATGCCGCACGTCCGATGCCGCCTCGCGCGAAGCATTGCGCAGTGGAGTCGCCGAAGCGGTCCTGGCAACGGCCGGCCTCAAGTGTGAGGTGGTGCTGGTCTCGCACAACGCTTTGCCGCGAACCTCATCCGGCAAGTTAAGCCGCATGCGAGCTCGCCAGATGTATCTGGCCTCCCTGCTCGGAGAACCGCAGCCGCTCGTCACTTCGGCAACCCTGGGGTCGGATCCTATTCCGGGCATTCGGGTGCCGCCCGCATCGTGAGTCGGCTGGTCGCTATCACCGGCGCCACGGGATTTTTGGGGCGCTATATTGTGAGGGAATTCGCCTCCAGGGGCTGGAGAGTCAGGATTCTCGCACGGCGACCTGTCGATCATCCTCAGCTCGAAGGACTGCAGCTGGACGTCGTGTCCGGTGATCTATCCAACCAAGATGCCCTGCGCACACTCGTGGACGGGGCCGATGCGATCGTTCATGCAGCAGGTCTGATCAAGGCCGCGAACGCTGCGGCATTCGAGGCAGTGAATACCCACGGCACCGCCAACCTGGCGCGCGCGATCGAGGAAGGCGAAGTGGCGGCGCGGGTTCTACTGGTTTCGACACTGGCCGCTCGCGAGCCACGGTTATCGTCCTACGCGCGAACGAAACGCGCGGGCGAAGATCTCCTGATGGGCGCCCTGAGCCGCCGTTGCGAATTGACGATTGTCAGGCCGTGTGCCGTCTACGGACCCTGGGATCGAGAGACACTGTTGATCTTCCGGGCGATCGATTACCACATTTTTGTTCGGCCCCGGATCTCCCACGGGCGGGTCGCTATAATTCATGCAGCCGATGCTGCGGTCGCCATTGCCGCGCTTTGTGAGGACGGCCCTGCTGGCTCGACTTTCGAGCTGACGGATGAGCGTACCCAGGGGTATTCCTGGGATGAGATTGTAGGGACTGCCGAAACAGCCATGGACTCCAGGGCTCTCGTGATCCGTTTGCCGGGACCGGCTGTCCGTGCCGCCGCCGCGATCACCCTGGCTGCTGCCAGGGTTCTGCGTCGGACACCTATGTTCACCCCGGGAAAAGCCCGCGAGATTCTGCACGCGGACTGGGGCTCCAGGGCCGAGCGCCAGCCACCACGCACTCTTTGGCGCCCCGCTATCGGTCTGGCAGAGGGTTTCCGCGACACCGTGTGCTGGTACCGGGAGCGGCGCTGGCTTGCAGCCCGCCGACTAGCGAGGAGGCACTGACTTGACCAACAAGGCCAGCCACATCGAGGCAGAAATCGTAGCACTGCTCGCTCGCAGGGTTCCCGTTGGTGTCACTGTTGCTCCGGAAACGCAGATTGCGGGAGGCCTGGGGCTGGACTCCGTGGCGATCCTCGATTTCATCATGGAGATCGAGGACCGCTTCGACATTTCGATTCCGCTCGATCAAATCGCTGAGGTCCAGACGATTGCCGATCTGAGCCGTGCCATAGAGACGCTGACGCGAGCTGCAAATTGATGTCGCTGTTTTCCAAGTTCGAGGCCATACGCGCGGGCATCGATTCATTAGAGGCGCACGGCCGCAATCCGTTCGATGTGCGTTTTGAGAGAATTCTGTCTGCGACGGAAGCCTTGCTGGAAGGCAAGCCCTGCCTGCTCTTTGGAACCAATAACTACCTTGGCCTGACTTTCGACCCAGGCTGCATCGAAGCGAGCGTGCGATCGGTGCAGGAAGCTGGTACCGGCACTACCGGTTCCCGCATAGCCAACGGAACCTACGGCGACCACGCCCTGCTCGAACGGCGGATGGCCGAGTTCTACGGCAAGCGCTCTGCCATGATCTTCACTACCGGATATCAGGCCAATCTTGGCTTGATTTCAACTCTCGCAGGACGCGAGGACCATTTACTCATCGATGCAGACAGCCACGCGTCGATCTATGACGCGTGCAAACTCAGCAACTCGGAAGTGATCCGCTTCCGTCACAACGATCCGGACGACCTTGCGCACCGCCTCCGGCGCCTCGAGGACCGCCCGGGTAACAGCATCATCGTGATCGAAGGTATTTACAGCATGCTCGGCGATAGTGCTCCACTGCGCGAGATCGCCGCGGTCAAACGCGAAATGGGTGCGACTCTTATAGTCGATGAGGCTCACTCGCTTGGGATTCGAGGCAAGCATGGACGCGGCGTTTGCGAAGACGCCGGTGTCGAGAGCGATGTTGATTTTGTCGTCGGTACTTTCAGCAAGAGTCTGGGTGCGATAGGTGGCTTTGCGGTATCCGACTTGCCGGATTTCGATCTGTTGCGTGTCGTCTGCCGTCCCTACATGTTCACAGCCTCTCTCCCGCCTGCCGTCGTCGGGTCCGTGATGGCTGCCCTTGCCCGGATTTCGAGCGACCAGTCCCTTGGCGCGCGAGTCCGTTCCAACAGCAACCGGCTCTATTCCGGGCTCGCCGAGGCCGGCTTCGAGGTCGGGCCGGAGCCCAACCCGATCGTCGCAGTGAAGCTGGCGGACAGGGACTCGGCCGTGCAGTTCTGGAATACGCTGCTGGACCGGGGCGTGTATGCCAATCTGGCGTTACCGCCGGCGACGCCCGGAAGCGTCTCAATGCTGCGCTGCAGCGTCAGCGCGGCGCATACCGAGGCACAGATCGATCGAGCCATCGCCACCATGGTCGCAGTCGGACGCGAGCTTCGCGTTCTCGACTCGCAAGCGGCCAAGACTCCGGTCCCCCTGACTGGAACCTCCCTATGACAATAGAGATCGTTCCGGTGACTGATAAGGTGCTGCTCGCGGCGTTTCATCCGCGTCCCCTTCGCCGTTCATAAGCACGACAAAGCCTGGACTCCTCCCCTGATGATGGAGCGCGAGGAAGCCTTCTCGCCAAAAACCAATCCGTTTCTGCGCCGTGCGGAAGTTCGCTTCTGGCTGGCGCGACGCAACGGCCGCGATGTGGGACGAATTACCGCACAGATCGATCCCCTGGCCCAGCAATTCTGCGCCCAGCGGGGCGATGAGAGACGCATCGGTCATTTCGGTTGTCTCAGCGCCGAAGACGAGCCCGAGGTATTCGCTGCCCTTTTGGGGACCGCGGAGGAGTTTCTCAGGAGCCGCGGCGTGACACATGTCCAGGGTCCCTTCACATTGTGCATCAACGAGGAGACCGGCCTGCTGGTCGACGGTTTCGACACGCCACCTATGATTCTCATGGGGCACGACCCCGTCTATGCCGCAGCAGCGGCTCGGGGCCCTGGGATATCGGAAGGAAAAGGACGTCTATGCCTATCTGCTCGACATGCAGATTCCGTTCTCGAACGCGAGTCGCAAGATGCTCGATCGCCCGCTGCCTGCATCGATCACGATGCGCCGCCTCAACTTCAAGGATTACGCGAACGAGATACGCAGGATGGTCGATATCTACAATGACGCCTGGAGCGGCAACTGGGGGTTCGTTCCCCTCACTGAGCCGGAAGCTGCGGCGATGGCCAAACAGATGCGGATGCTGCTGGATGATCGGCTGGTCTGGTTTGCCGAAGCGGACGGTCGGGCCGTCGCCTTCATCGTCACTCTGCCGAACCTCAATGAGGCCGTCCGCGACCTCGGTGGAAAGCTCTTTCCATTCGGCTGGGCAAAGCTGCTGTGGCGTCTCAAGACGCACCGCGTGAAATCGGCCCGCGTGCCTCTGATGGGCGTGCGGCGGAGCCTGGCGGGGACATTGATCGGCAGCGCCATTCCCCTGCAGCTGATC
Source organism: uncultured Gammaproteobacteria bacterium (assembly GCA_963771665.1). Classification (GTDB taxonomy): domain Bacteria; phylum Pseudomonadota; class Gammaproteobacteria; order Steroidobacterales; family Steroidobacteraceae; genus FEN-1191. The sequence goes on from CAVYUK010000008.1 coordinate 224,247, forward strand.
GGATGCCTTCGGCCAGGAGTCGCTGCCTTTAATTTTCGTCAGCTCGAGCTGTCCTGGATTTTGGAGGACAATCTACCGATGCGCCACATACTCGAACGGCTCGGCGCACGGGCTTACAAGACTTATCGGGTTTTCGGAAAAATGCTGGCCTCGCCCCCCATCACACTCGCACCACAGGCTCCACTATGAACAACAGAAACGCTATTCGAATCGCCATCGCCGGCGTGGGTAACTGCGCAAGCTCGCTGATTCAGGGAATCCACTACTACACGCGCGAGCGTTGCCGGCAGGGCGTGACTGGCTTGATGCACACCCAGATCGGCGAGTATCTACCCTGCGACATCGATGTCGTTGCGGCATTCGATATCGATGCGCGCAAGGTCGGCGTGGACGTCAATCAGGCCATCTTCGCCAAACCAAACTGCACCAAGGTGTTCCAGAAGGACATTCCGGATAGCGGTGTCATCGTGCGCATGGGGCAAGTCCTGGACGGCATCTCCGAACACATGCTGGCCGTTACCGAGGACCGCACATTCGTCCGCTCCTCTGCGCCCGAACCCACCAGGGAACAGATCGTCCGGGAACTGAAGCGCAGCGGTGCGGAGATCCTGGTGAGTTACATGCCGGTGGGCTCGGAAGAGGCGGCGCGCTTCTATGCCGAGTGCGCGCTGGAAGCCGGTGTCGCCCTGATCAACAACATGCCCGTGTTCATCGCCAGCGACAAGGAATTCGCCGAACGCTTCAGAGCACGGGGCCTGCCGATCATCGGCGACGACATCAAATCCCAACTGGGCGCCACGATCGTCCACCGGGTCCTGACAGACCTGTTCGCCAAGCGTGGAGTCAAGGTGCTGCGGACGTATCAGCTCAACACTGGCGGCAACACGGATTTTCTCAACATGAAGAACCCGAGCCGCCTCGTGTCCAAGAAGACATCCAAGACCGAGGCGGTACAAGCCGTCGCGGCCAAACGCCTGGAGGATGACAACATTCATGTCGGCCCCAGCGACTACGTCCCGTGGCAGAACGACAACAAGATCTGCTTCATCAGAATGGAAGGCCAACTGTTTGGCGACGTTCCCATGGATGTGGAACTGAGGCTGTCAGTGGAGGATTCGCCGAACTCGGCTGGAGTCGCCATCGACATGATCCGATGCTGCAAGCTCGCGCTGCTGAACGGACTGAGCGGGCCGCTCGAGGGACCGAGCGCGTATTTCTGCAAGCATCCGCTGAAGCAGTACACCGACGATCAGGCATACGACATGGTCGAGGCTTTCATCCGCGCGAATAGCGCGAAATTGAGAGCCGTCGGCCCATGAACTGCCTCATCGTCGCCGCAGGAATGGGCGGCCGACTGAGGGAGAAGGGTCCGAGCAAGCCCCTGGTTCCGGTAAAGGGTGTGGGGTTGCTCGAGCGCGTGATTTCCCGTGCCCGCGACGCGGGGGTTGAGCGCTTCGTTGTGGTGAGCGGCTATCGGGGCGACGACGTGCGGTCGGCGCTGGACTCGCTTGCCAGGCGGGAGGGACTTCAAATTCTGCACGTCGTCAACGATGAGTGGCAGCGCGCGAATGGTGTCTCGGTACTCAAGGCCAAGCCTTTTCTGCGCGAGCCCTTCCTGCTGAGCATGTGCGATCATCTGTTCGATCCGGAGATCATCCGGGGTCTGATGGGTTCGACGCTCGAACCGGATACGGTCACTCTGGCCGTGGATTTCAATGTAGCCGGCTCGATCAATGATCTGGACGATGTAACGCGTGTGAAGTGCGTCAACGGCCGGATCGAGAACATCGGCAAGGTTATCCGTGACTTCAATGCCATCGATACGGGCGTTTTCCTTTGCACACCGGTCATATTCGAGGCTCTCGAGGCCAGCCAGGCTGCGGGTGACGACAGTATTTCCGGGGCCATGAATGTGCTTGCGCGCCAGGGCAGGGCCAGGGTGTTCGACGTTCATGGTCGCCTCTGGCTCGACGTTGATGATCCGGCCAGCTTCGACAAGGCCGAGAAGTTGCTGGGCTCAGGCCGGCTCTAGGCGGCTGTTGCAGCGGCGGGGCACTGCCATCAGCCTGTATGGACAGTCATCAACAGCATCTGCGCCGCGGGTTCAACTGGCTCGGCGGTGCGATGATCATCGCCAAACTCACCGACTTCGGCACCATCCTGATAGTGCTGCGCTTTCTGACCAAAGAGCAGGTGGGAACTGCTTCGCTGGTCGTTGCCTTCGGGACAGTGATCGAAGCTCTCGACGGCCTGGGCACGGGCAATGCGCTGGTCCAGGCGCCTTCGCTCTCGCGAATTCAGCTCGACTCGCTATTCTGGCTCATTATAGGCGCAGCATTGGTCGTGGCTGGCGCGACACTCCTCGCCGCTCCTTTGATCGCCTCCGTTTATGGCGTTGCCGGAATATCCGCTTATCTACTCGCCGTGGCGATCAAGCAGCCCCTGGTCGGGGCTGCAGTCATCCCGCTGGCGATCCTGAACCGGGATCTGCAATACGAGCGCATTGCGATTGTGAATGTATGCGCTACCTTCGCCACCGCATTGACCCGGCTCGGGCTTGCCATCGGAGGCGCAGGTGCCTGGGCCATCGTGATCGCGTATGCGGCCAGCGGTTTTTTTACCCTGATCGGAGCGCTGCTCGCGCGACCGTTCCGGCCGCGGCTTCGAATCAATATGCCAGCAGTCTCGCCGCTATTACGGTTCGGCTGGCGCGCGACGGCTTCGGCCCTGTGCGAGCAGATGATCAACAATGTTCACTACCTGCTGGTCGGATGGTTTTACGGCGCAGCGCCGCTTGCGGAGTACCGCCTGGCTTTCGACCTTGCAATGGAGCCTGCAAATGCCGTCGGCACACTCGTGAATCGGACTGCACTGCCAGTCTTCGCAAAGGTTTCAGCAATGCACGACGAGCTTGCCCAGTCCCTGACATGGTCATTGCACAAGCTGTTGGCCATGGTTTGCCCGTTCTCGGTCGCGATCGTGTTTGCGTCGGACCCGATCACCGCGTTGATTCACGATGAACAGGGCCACAGCTACGGTGCAGCCAGCTTGCCGCTCAAATTGCTCGCGATGGCCGCGGTAACTCGCATGGTCACGCAATTAGCGTACCCCATGCTGTTTGGATCGGGACGTCCGCAATTGGCGGTGCGCCTTTCGGCCACGACATTGCTTCTGCTCAGTGGTGCCATGCTGTTGGTTGGCTTCACCGTGCCGGTCACAAGCGGCATTGTAGCGATGTCTATAGTGTGGCTCGTGGTCCCGCCCCTGTTGCTTATCTGGCAGGCTCGTTACCTGTGGCGGCACTGGAATATCGGCGCCAGGGATCTGATCGGCGCCTGCCGTGCGCCCCTCGCGGCTGCCGCCATCCTTGCCGCGACGATCGAGGTGGGCCGACTGCTGATCGGCAACGTTAGTCCCGCGCTTGAGCTTGCTATGATTCTGACGCTCTCGGTGTTCGCTTGCCTGGTTCTGCTGCGGCGCGAGTCTCAGCGGGACTACGCGACCGTGAACGAGTGGGGCAGGCAATGACCGAACTGGCTCCCGAACGCAAGGGGGAACTGTCCTTCGCCCAGGCGAGGACTTTCGTGAAGGACCTCTTCGAGCACAACGCCTGGATCTACTGGATGGACTTTCTTCTCTCCTTGTCACTTGCGTACGGTGCCGTGGCGTTGTATCTGACCAGCCGGATGTTCTCGGCGCCATACTTCATCGGCTTCACGGTCGCCGCTTTCGCTTTGTACCGATGTGGTGTATTCATTCACGAGATTGCGCACATGCCGGCCAAACGCATGGGCCTTTTCCGCGTGACCTGGAATATCCTGTTTGGCATTCCCACCCTGACGCCTGCGTTCGCGTACAAGTGTCACATGGATCATCACAACCCCCGTCACTTCGGGACTGTGAAGGACGGAGAATACCTGCCGCTCGGAGTGGGTCCCGTGGGGCGTATCGTCATCTACCTGCTGCAAATCCCCGTGTTGCCGGCCCTGGCGATCATTCGATTCCTGGTGGTGACACCCCTGTCGTTTCTGCATCCGCGCTTGCGTCGGTTGGTGCTGGAACGGGCATCCTCACTCGTCATCAATCCCAAGTATCGCCGCGCGCTGCCGTCCGACGAACGACGCGGGAGTTGGGTCGCGATCGAGCTGGCGATTTTCATGGAACTCGCCGTATTCCTCGCCCTGTTGATTTCTGGACAGGTGGAATGGAGGGTATTTGTGGAGCTGTATGTTCTCGGCATGGCCGCATCGGGTTTGAACTGGGTGCGCACCCTCGCGGCGCACGGCTATCGCAACACCGGAGCCACCCTGACTTTTGCCGAACAGATCGAAGACTCCAATACGATTCCGGGCCATCCACTGCTGACGGAGCTGCTGTTCCCGGTGGGCCTGCGCTATCACAGCCTGCACCACCTGTTCCCCGCGCTCCCCTATCATTCACTCGGCATTGCCCATCGACGGTTGATGGCCCAGCTGCCCGTGGACTCACCCTACCGGAGCACCGTTCGAGGCGGCTTTGTAGAGGTAGCGCGTGAGATGTGGCGCGGCGCGGTCGGGACAGAATCGCTTCCTGCCTACACTACCGCTCGACGGAATAGATAGAGCGCAAGGGCCAGCAACAGGAGAGATGGCAGAGTTGCCGTGAGCACCGGGCTCACATTGAACAGTTCCCCCAGATAAATTGCTATCTGCTGGACCAGCGAGAACACGATGCCAATCAGGGCTCCGATCATCATTTGCTGTCCGACGCTCTGCGATCTGGGCGGTCCGAATGCAAACGGAACAGCAATCATGATCATTGCCGCCAGCGCCAGCGGCAGGTCGATTTTCGCCCACAATTCCTGGGCGTAGCGCCCTACGGGCTGATGCCGCCTCTTGAGATCGCGGACATACTGATATAACTCTATCGGCTGCATGCTCTCCGGGGGCAGCATGAGCAGCGACGCCTGCCGGGGCCGCAGGAACGGCCGCCAGGGGAGACTCACGAGCCGATCGGTTTCGATCCGGTTGCCGCTGAATTGCTTGCGCGACACGCCTTCCAGCAGCCAGGTGCCATCCGGGCGGACCTCGGCATACTCTGCCTGAATCAACGTCTGCAATTCGCCGCTCTGCGTAAACTCGTAGACGTAAATGTCACTCGGGACGTTTCCGGCTTCGAATTGCCGCACGTTCAGGTATTGATGATCGCCCTCGGCCCAGAAGCTGTTGCCGCTGCGCACCGCCTGCGCCGAGGAGAGCCTGGACGCGCGCTCGGCTTGCGCCATCTGCTGGGCGGCTGGAATGACGAATTCCGCAACGAGGAACATCGAAATCACGGTCGCCGCGCCAAGCATGAACACGGAGCCGACGATTCTCGCCGAGGACAGGCCTCCCGCACGCATCGCCGTCAGCTCACTGCGCGTCGCGAGCGCGCCCAGCGCGAAAAGGCACGCTAGCAGCATCGAGGCGGGCATGAGTTGAAGAAGCCGTGCTGGCGAGGTCATCAGCACGTAGAGCAGGGCATCGATGAGGCGATACTGCCCCGTACCGACGTCGTGCAACTGATCGACGAACTCCAGCAGGCTGAACAATGCTGTCATGCCGGCGCATACAACCACGAGAGCCCTGAACGTGGCGACCGCGATGTAACGCTGCAGCAGGCTCATGGAGCCCTGCCACGCAACAGGGCGAGTCGTGGTTGCAGCAGGGCGAAGATCAGGATGAGCGCAAGCAATGCCGGAGCGATCCAGACGCCGGGGTATGGGGGAATGACTCCGTTCTGGACCCACGTTCGCACCGACTCGTAGAACAGGTAGTAGCCGGCGTAGATCAGGATCGCGATCCCGGCCTTGGTGTTCTTGTGTTGGCGGGGCTGGGTTCTGGATAGCGGCACACCCAGCATGCCGAGCAGGAGCGCGGACCAGGAAGTTGACAGGCGCCACTGCAGCTCCGCGGTGTCTGCGGTCGAATCGGAGCCTTTGAGCTGCGCGGTGCTCGCAGCGACAGCGCTGTACTCGGGCGCCTCGACCTGGACGTCGGCGAGTTGGACGACGAGGTTCTTCACGTTCAGAACGACGTCACTCCCGCCACCGGTTTGACCGATTTCGTAGACGTGCGCGTCGGTCAGATGCATCTTCAAACGATCGATATCGCCAGCGTGTGACATCTGCTCTGCCGAGCTTGCATAGATGATGCGAGTGCCACCCTCGCGGAGTCTCAACTGCACGAAAACGCCGCCGGCCGGGCTTGACAAACCCGCACGCCGCTCGATGAAAATGGTGCGATATCCATCGCTCCCGGTGTAGAAGGAACCCGCCTTCATATTGTTGGTATCGAGCGATGCCGAGGCGCGATTGGCAAGTTCGTGAGAGCGACTATACGCCCAGGGTCTTACAAAGAGAGACAACCCGGCGACGACCAGGGCCGTACACAGCGACAAACCGAGAACGACCCCCATCACCCTTGCAGGCGTCACTCCGAGCGCAAGCAGGGCTGTGATTTCGGAGTCGACGTACATCCTGCCGAGTCCCAGGACCACCGCCAGATAAAGCGATATCGGAATCAGCACCTCGAGTGCAATCAGAGTCCGGAGGCCGATGACCTGGACGATCAGGTCCGTCGGCAAAAGCCCGTTGACGGCATCGGACAGGAAGCCGGCAGCACCGTAGCTGGTGAACAGCACGGCAAGCACGGTCAGTAAGATCGCCAGCGGCCCCGCGATCTCACGCAGCAGATAACGATTGATGATCATGCGCAAGCGTCAATCCGTGCTAAGGTTAAACCGCCTGCGGCCGGCATGCATGCGGATTCGACCGTCGAGTCTGGGGACCCCATTTTGCACGCCATCGGTGCTCGGGAACATCTACGCGAGGTGGCGATTTTCCGCCATAACCTGTTCAAGGTGTCCGAGCCATTCATCGCCGAGCAGGCGCAGCATCTGCGCCGATACCGACCGCTCTACGTGGGCCGAATGCGTTTCGGCCGGCCTCCGCAAGGAGCGACGTCCCTTGCGCTGGAAGACCTCTATGAAAGATATGCGCTGCCGCGTCTAGGCTGGCAAATGATCACGGGCAGTTCGCGGCCGTATCTGCGCTTGATGGAGCATCAGCGTCCGTCATTGATGCATGCACATTTCGGTATCGAGGGGGTCTACGCGCTTTCGGTGGCGGCAGGGCTCAAAATCCCGCTCGTAACCACCTTCCATGGGTTCGATGCGACACTCGCAACATACGCGATGTTGGGATCGCCGGCGTATTTTCGCTATCCCCTATTGCGGCGGAAGCTTGCCAGCAGGGGCGATCTGTTTCTTTGCGCCTCGGCCTTCATTCGCGAGAGGCTCCTGGCAATGGGTTTCCCCGAGGCGCGGACACACACTCATTACATCGGCGTGGACTGCCGGGCGATTCAGCTGCGAGCGGATTCCGAGGAACGGCCGGTTATCCTGCACGTCGCGCGTTTGGTGGAGGTCAAGGGCACACGGTACCTGTTGCGGGCTTTCGCCGCCCTGGCGCGAAGATACGACGGCGTACAATTGGTAATCATAGGGGACGGACCGTTACGCCGGCAGCTTCAGGCGCTCGCAGCTTCACTTGGCATGCGGGACCGCGTCGAGTTTCTGGGAGCGCTGCCCCACGCGGATGTGCTTTCCTGGATGCGAAAATCAGCCATGCTCGTGTTGCCGGGGGTCCGCACCAGCACCGGACGCGAGGAGGGGTTGGGAATGGTATTGCTGGAAGCGGCGGCTACGGGGCTGCCGATCATCGGATCTCGAGTGGGTGGGATACCGGAATGCATCCTCGACGGCAGCACGGGGTTTCTGGTCCCAGAGTGCGACGAACACGCGCTTGCGGAAAGAATGGCAGAGTTGCTCGAGGATCCCGTCAAGCGGCGTCAATTGGGCATAGCGGGCCGCGCGCTGATCGAACGTCAATTCGATATCGATCGTCAAACCGAAGTTCTCGAGAAATTTTATGACTCCCTGCTGTGACCGCTTGGTGAAATGACGGCGGCGCGATTTACGACTTCGGTGGTCGTGGCGCATCCGGACGATGAAACGCTTTGGATGAGCTCTGTCGTCGGATCAGCCGATCGAGTCGTTTTCGGCTTTGGAGACATCTTCGACAAGCCGCGGGAATCCGAGGCACGTCGGAAGGCCGTCGCGACGTTGCCGCTGAGCGGCATCGTCAACCTGGGGATTCCTGAAAGCGGCGCCGGGTGGAAGTCAAGTCAGGTGCAACTGGGGCTGACAGCACCCAACGTCAGCATTTTCGACGCGGCCGCGCGTGCGCGCTATGAATCCAACTATCCCAGGCTTCAGGAAGGACTGCGCTCGGCACTCAGCGGATGCCGCGATGTCTACACTCACAACCCATGGGGCGAGTACGGTCACTCCGAGCATATCCAGATCTACCGCGCCGTCACCGACCTGCAGGACGAGCTCGGCTACACGGTCTGGTATTCGAACTACGTGGGCGGCCAAAATTGGACCTTCGCCAAGCGGCTCGCTGAGAGTTTGAGCTGGGCGCGGCGCTCGCTCGTGACACCGGATTTGGAAATCGTGCGCAAGCTCAGGCGCGTTTACCGACGTTGCGGTGCCTGGACATACCCGACAACTCATCGATGGCCCGAACGCGAGGTGATGTATGCCCAGCCACCCAGGAACAGCCCCGAAGCCCGGCGCCCACTTTCGGGGGAATGGCTGCTGGATCTCGACAAACTGCGGTGGTGGTCGCCGCCGTGGCGAAGCGCCTGGCGGTGCCTGAGTGATGGCCGGGTGGCGCGCGTGCACACTACGGCAGACTTTTAATGCGTACACCCCACTTTTTGCCCTGGGCGTCGGCTTGAAATCCGTCGTCCTGAATGTCGTAGATGAACAGTGGTGCACTGATCTCAGTGCGCTCATCCGCCAGCTGGGCATGCCCGTAAAGACGGATAGTGTGCTGTTTCACGTCATAGGTGATTTGATCCGCATGACCGTGACCAGAGCGGAAGGAGTCCGAATGCCACCGTTCGATATAGGCCGGGGAACCGATTGCGGTGACCTGCGTGAGCTCGCCTTCGCGAAACTGTAGGATAGCCTGGTCGGCGCGAAGCAAACCGCGCGACTCGCAGATGATCACCACCCCGCCCACAAAGGTCCACTCGCTGTTCGTAAAACCCACGGCCGTGGAGCTGGCCCGTTCGGCCGTCAGCCGCGAATCCCCTTGGGAAATCACGATCCCCGTGAATTCCGCTGTGTTGGTCCCGTAGTCGATGTTGGAAGAGACCGAGTTGATGACAATAGGCTCCCGCAATGTCGTGGGGCGTTCCGCTACCGAGGCGGCCGTTACGAGCGAGCCTCCGGCGACGAGCGCCATCATCAGACAGGCCAGGAGTGCGGCTCGATGCCGGTGTATCAGCCGATGACGCAACGGCAGCCAGAACAAACGGCCGGCACGCGCGCCGAGTCGATCCGGCGCACGACGGAAATCGAGGAGATCACCAACCTCTACCTCATCCATCCGTTGGCTGGCCGGCTCGTGCCATTTTTTGCTCGGCTGGGCATTACGCCTAATGTTGTGTCCATCACTGGAATGCTGTTCGGCGTTCTCGCGGCCTTCGCCTATTATCACTACGCCGACGTTCGCTTTGCGATCACGGGCTTCGTGCTCATGGTCGCCTGGCATGTCATGGACGGCGCCGACGGCCAGCTCGCCCGCTTCACGCATTCATACTCCTACTTCGGGAAAGTCCTCGACGGAATCTCCGATAATGTAACTTTTCTCGCCGTCTACACGGCCCTGGCAACGGCTCTCAGCGCCAAGTATGGCGCGTGGATGTATGCGTTGGTGGCGTTATCCGCAGTGTGCCACGCGATCCAGTCGGCAAGCTACGAGGCGATGCGGCAGGAGTACGACTACCTGGGACGGGGGAAGAAGCCGCAGGAGCCTCCACCCCGGAACAGCGCCGAGCGGGAGGGTGATGGCCCACTGGTCATTCGGTGGCTGTTCGATTTCCTCCACCGCCTGTTCTTCACGGGCCTGAGCTTCCCAGCGGCAGGCATCATCAGAAAGTTCCGCGACGCCATGGCGGCCGCCCTGCAACGTCAGCCCGGACAGGCTGCCCTCATTCGTCAGCGCTATCGGGAAACTCTGGCGCCGCAGCTGCGTCGCTGGTCCATCTTGTCCGCCAACTATCGTACGCTCGGGATATTCATATCCGCCCTGTTCAAGGCGCCCGAGTGCTACTTCGGTTTCGAGATCATCGGTTTCAGTGGAGTTCTGGCGGTGCTTCTTTTGCGGCAGAGGGCTTCCTACGAAGTCTTGCTCAGTCGCCTGCAACTCGAGTCCGGCCAAACATCATGACGATTCCAGCCCGAGCGCACTTCTGCTGGATCGGGCCCCGCTTGCCGTGGGCGTGTGCGTTCGCGGTGTTGTCCGCCGCGAACCGCAGCGAACTGCCGGAAATCGTCTTGCACCACACCGACGTGCTGGATGAGGATGCCGTGCTCGCCGCGCTGAAGCAAACGCCCCGCGTGAGGCTATCTCGAGTTGATCCCGTCGCCTATCTGCTGGAGGTGGGGCAGAAACTCGGGATCGAAGACGCGCTGACGGCGATTTACCGCAGGCTCGCAAACCCGGCGGCACAGAGCGACGTTCTGCGTGCGGCAATTTTGTATCGGGAGGGCGGCCTTTATCTCGATATGGATACGCTGACGACCAAATCCCTATTGCCCTTGCTCAACACCCGACAGTTCGTCGGTTGCGAATTCATCATATGGCCTCATTTCGCTCGCACCTCGCGTTCACCGGCCTTGTGGGCCCGTTCGCTAACCCTGGACCTGATACGCAAGATGATGCGGCGTTTACCCCATGGATGGAGGCTGTTCAGACTGGTCGAGCACTTCTGCTATCGCGGCATCAATGGTGCCGTCATGGGTGCCGAGGCGATTTCGCCGCTGGTAGAAGATTATCTTCGTGCGATGCTGACCGTCCCAGCGGAACGCCAGAACCAGCCGTATGCGCTGGGTCCGGACCTCCTTCAGGAAGTGATCGATCGCTACGCACGAGACGATCTGACTATTCAGGAACCGCACGTCTTCTATCCGCTGCCACCTGAGATCTCGGAACATTGGTTTCGCATCAGCCGCAACGTACGATTGGACGCCGTTCTATCGGCCGAAACGCGCGTGGTGCACTGGTACGCGTCTGTGCGAACCAAGTCGCGCGTCGCGCAGATCGACCCGGACTATGTGCGTAATCATCGGGGAAGTCAGTTGTACAGCGCGCTCGCCTGGGAGTGCATTCCCAACCTGCCGTAAGCGGTCGCGCTGAGAGTCAGCTCCAACGAAGTTGTGAAATACGCGCCGGCCCGCGCGCCGTTAGTTTGGCCACGACACCGGGTCGCGCATTCACGATGAACCCGTGTTCGCCGGCCGCGGCCAACAGCGGCGCGTCATCGTAGCTGTCCGTGTAGACGTAGTCCCAGGCAGTTCCATAACCGTTCTGTTCCAGTGTTCGGCACTTCTCGTTGCCGTAGCAGTGATGTCCTATGAGCCAGCCACCCCAACGGCGCACCAGCGCGGACCCCAGGACACGAACATCGGTCCTGGAGGCCAGGAGTCGCTCCGCAAGCCATACAGGCGCCGCCGTTACTACAAGCACGCGATCACCAGCGGCGAGATGGCGATCCATCGCTTTAAGACCATCTTCGCGCCAGCGAACGCCAGCTTCACCCCGCTCGAGGCGCTTTACGAAAGCCTCGATGCTTTTCAGGAGGGCTTCTTGATCGTAGCCCACGGTCGCGATCCAGAGCAGGACGGAGGCACCGATCCTGCGCGACGCCGAAAACCAAACGAGGATTAAACATAGGGGCAACGTTATCGCAGCCACGCTGAAACGCAGCCATGAAGAGCAAATCAGCATACGGAGCCAGGCCGCTGTCGAGTCACCCGCAAGAAGGGTGCCATCCAAGTCGAACACTGCGATCCGGGTCGAGCATGGAATTTCTAAGTTATTGTTTTCCAATGACCTTCTTCGTGGCGGCGCTTGCTATCGTCTCCGCGAGCGCCAGCTACGGCAGCTCAACGGCGGCATAGTGCTCGAGGCCTGACTCGCGTTCCAGCGGCGATTGCCGAAGTTCGCCGATGTTCAGGCCACTTATTTTCCGATTTTTGTTGCCTAGCAGCCTGTCGGACTGAGGATTTCAGTTAATGGGCCAATGGCTCTTATCGCGTAGAGATTCATGCTGATACCCATTGGAAATGGTCAGTGCGGCCGGCACACGGCCCTTTCAGCAGGTCTGCAGGGCAAACATGCGCTTGATGTTCCAGCTCATCGTCACCAGGTTCCACTCGCCTTGGACGTTCTCGAGTCCTCGCAGCAGGCATTGGCGATAGCCCATCACCGATTTGATGATGCCGAACACCGGTTCCGGGGTTTGCTTGCGCAGCCCGTAGAGCTTTCTGCCCGCCGGGGTCTTGAGTCGATGTGCCATCCGCTGCAGCGCTGTTGCCGAGGCCGGCGGGGACTTGGGTGGCGCGGCAAAGCGCTGCTTCCAACTCACATGATGAGCAGTGCGCCCCAGGGCAATCAGCGGTTCGATCTTGGCCGCCTCGCACCGCTCGAGGTTCGCCTCACTGAAATAGCCGTTGTCGGCCAGCATCCGTCGGGGGCGGCCCAGTGGCTTTGGCAGCGCCTTGAGCTTCTCGAGCATCGGGGCCAGCTGTTGTTTGTCGTTACCGGCTTGCGTCACCGCACTGGCCACGACCAGCATGCTGCCGATCGCCACCACCGCCTGGGCGTTGTAGCACTGATCGAACCGGCCGCCGGGGAGCTTCATGATGCGCGAGTCCTCATCGGTCAGGTTGATCTGATCCTGCTCGCTCACCCCACCGGTGGGGGGCTCGGGTGGACGGCCAGTGGGCTTCTTGCCGGTGCGCTTCTCCTGCTCAGCGCGCGCCGCAAGCTTTGCCTGATGCTCGGCTTGTTCGCGCTCCAGGCGCTCCTCACTCCGCGCTTCGATCTTTGCCTTCGCCTCGGCAATCGCCGCCAGGCGCAGCTCGCGCCGCTCCAGCTCCTCCGGGATCGACATCCCGTCCGGGATATCGGCCTCATCAGCCCGATCTGCCAGGTGCAGCAGCTGGCGGACTTCCTTCTTCAGCTGCTTCTCGATCTTCTTCGCATGCCCATACGAGAGGGCGCTGTGCCGGCTCGCGTTGGCGTGTACCTTGGTGCCATCGATGGCCAGGGTCCCCAGCTTGAGCATCCCCATCTGCCGCGCCAGCCTCAGCACCTCGATAAACAAGGCCTCAATCTGCGCCAAAAAGCGCTTGCGGAACGCGGCAATCGTGTCGTGATCGGGGTGCTCGTTGCCGGCAATATAGCGAAACGCCACCGAGTCGTAGGTCGCCCGCTCAATAGACCTGCTGGAGAACACCTTGGTGGCATACCCATACACCAGCAGACCCAGCAGCATTGCCGGGTGGTAAGAGGCCGAGCCCGATCCGCGATACGCCTTCTCCAGCTCCGACAGATCCAGACCGTCGATCACTTCCACCACAAAGCGCGCCAGGTGTCGCTGCGGCAGCCACTCATCCACCGACGGCGGGAACAGAAATGGGGTGTCGCGGTTGATCGGCCGAAAGTTGCTCATGGCGCCCCGATATCCACAGGAAACTGCATATGATTATCTCGCATCACACCAGTTCGCGCCCCTCGCTCAGTCCGACAGGCTGCTAGGCAACTACATTTTAAGACGAGTCGGATCTGACGACCTCGCCGACGACCGATAGCGCCGCCCCGAGCGACGGCATCCCCACGGAACCCAGCGCAATCCGAATGGCATGCGGAACGTGCGTCGTTGTGGCGAACGATTCCGCTGGCGCCAGTGATATACCCCGCTGCGCCAGTTGTGCCACGACCCTGTCAGCGCGTTGGTCGTTACCGAGTACCAGCCATATGAGGTACGAATTCGGGTGGGTAATCATGCACAGACCCTCCAGGGCGCGCCGGGCTATGATTTGCCGCTCGGCCGCGTCCCTGCGCTTTTCGGCTTCCAGGCGCGCCACGGTGCCGTCCTCGATCCAGCCGCAGCCAATCGCCGTTAATGCGCCAGCCGTGTTCCAGACCGTTGCCCGGATGGCTCGCTCAATGGATGGGATCAGCCGCTCGGCTGCCGCCAGGAATCCAAATCGAAGTCCGGTCGCTACATTTTTGGACAGACTCGACACAAATACAGTCCGTTCCGGCGCCATTGAGGCGACAGCTGCAGGGGCATCGGCGATCAGATAGGCATACGCCTCGTCCTCAATGATGAGGAGGTCATGCGCCCGCGCGATCGCCACCAGCCGGCGGCGTGCGGCACCAGCCATAACGCAGCTGAGCGGATTGTGGAGCGTCGGCATCGTATAGACGGCCCGTACCGGCCTCGCCTGGCACAATCGTTCCAACTGATCCAGATCGGAACCATCGGCTGCGATCGACACCGGTGCCAGTTCCAGTCGCAGCGTTTCAGCGAGGATTCGGATCCCGGGGTAGGTCAATGCGTCGACCGCGATCACATCGCCGGGCTTCAGCAAGGCCATCATGGTGACCGCCAAAGCATGCTGAGCCCCATTGACGATCACTACCTGGCCCGGATTGAGGCGCAGATGTCGATTTCGAAGATAGCGCGCAACGATTGCACGCTCGTGCGGCCGGCCTCCATGCGGCGAGTAGTGAAGAATGGCATCCAGGTCGCCCGCGGACGCCAATTTGCGCAGCGCGTCGCGCAGCAGGTCCGATTGCCCCGATACGAGCGGCTCGCTGAACGACAGGTCGATCGCGCCATCGACTCTCGGTCGCTGATCTGCGCCGATGGCACGCGGATAGGATTGATCACGGACGAATGTGCCGCGGCCGACTTCGCCGACTACCAGGCCCATGGCTTCGAGTTCCGCGTAGACGCGACTTGCCGTCGCGAGCGCCAGCCGATGCGTTCGGGCCAGTTGCCGATGAGTAGGCAACCGCGTCGCCGGGGCGAGTGTGCCCGAGCGGATCTCAGCCGCCAGCGCATCCACCACCCGTTTGTACCGTGCCCGACCCATGGGGACCCGCAAATGTATCTATGACAATTACTTTATTGTATCGCGTATCAACGGTAGCATCGGCGCAGAACTGGTTATCTTCTTAAACGTCAGCCAGCAGCAGGGATCACCATGCACGTCGCCATCCTCACCTTCGAAGGATTCAACGAACTCGATTCACTGATTGCGCTCGGCATCCTCAATCGCGTCAGGCTGCCCGCATGGCGAGTTTCGTTGGCGTGCCCCTCGCCGCGAGTTCGCTCCATGAATGATGTGGTCATCGACGCGCAGGCGTCGCTGGCGGATGCCCGCGCCGCCGACGCCGTCATTGTCGGCAGTGGGATCAAGACGCGCGAAATCGTCAAGGATGCGGCGATCATGGATCAGCTCCAGTTCGATCCGTCGCGGCAACTGTTGGCGGCTCAGTGCTCGGGCGCGCTGATGCTTGCCAAACTGAACCTGCTCCGCGGCGTCCCGGCCTGTACGGACCTTACGACCAAGCCCTGGGTCGAGGAAGCGGGAGTGAAAGTGCTGAATCAGCCGTTCTACACCGAGGGCAATATCGCCACTGCCGGGGGCTGCCTGGCATCACAGTATCTGGCAGCGTGGGTGATTGCCCGGCTGGTCGGCGCGGAAGAAGCCGCGAAAGCAATTCATTACGTCGCCCCCGTGGGCGAGAAGGAGTTCTACGTAGAGCGCGCCATGAGCCACATAGGAATGTCGCCATCGGCCCGGGCCGCATGAGACTCATCGAGCGCGATGAGGTGGCGAGGCGCCTCACCTATGATCTGTGCATTCCGATTGTCCGGCAGGCCATGATTGCATTCTCGCGAGGCGAGACGCGGCAGCATCTGCGATCCATCATCCCGTTGGCGCAAGGGCATCTGTTTGGGATCATGCCCGGAGCCATGGGTGACAATGCGGTGTTCGGCGCCAAGCTGATCAGCATTTTTCCGGAGAATTTCTCCAAGGGCCGGCAGTCGCACCAGGGCGTGGTCGTGCTGTTCGACCCTGAAAGCGGGGAGCCAGTCTGCGTGGTTCATGCCGGGGAGATCACGGCCATCCGCACCGCCGCCGCCAGCGCGGTGGCGACCGAAGTGCTGGCGCGTCCGAATGCCAGGCGTCTGGCTATTCTGGGCTATGGTGAACAGGCCGCGACCCACGCCAGGGCGCTGCTCAAAGTGCGAAAAATCGAAGCTGTGAAGATATGGGGACGTTCCCCGGAACGAGTCCAATCATTCTGTCAGCGCATGAGTGCCGAACTCGGCATTGGGTTCAGCGGGGCGGCTGACGTGGAAGCTGCGGTCAGCGACGCCGACATCATATGCACCGTTACCGGCGCCCAGGAACCGGTGCTGAAGGGTGCCTGGGTGCGCCCGGGCACCCATGTCAATGTCGTTGGCTCCAGTATGGCCGGTCCGGTCGAGGTGGACAGCGACTTCGTGGTCCGATCGCGATTCATCGCTGACAGCCGTGAAGGGGTGCTGCGCCAGGGCGCGGAATTCCTGCGGGCCAAGGCGGAGGGGCTCATCGGCGATGACCATGTGGTCGCCGAAATAGGGCAAGTCCTGTCAGGAGACATCGCCGGCCGACGTTCGGACCAGGATATAACTGCCTACAAATCGCTGGGTCATGTCGTACAGGATCTGGCCAGCGCCTGGGCGCTGTACAGCAGTCCCCCTTGATCGCGGAGACTTCGCACTGGGCCGCGCAGTTGTTATCCTCGACCTGATGGATGCTCCCCGACCGGTCGTCGTGACGCCGTACTACAAGGAAGACAGATCATTTCTGGAGCGGTGCATCGAAAGCGTACGCCGGCAAACCATCCGCACCGACCATCTGCTGGTCGCCGATGGCTTCCCTCAGGATTGGATCGATTCCGCCGGTGTGCGGCATTTGCGGCTCGACCGGGCGCATGGCGACTTTGGCAATACGCCCCGCGGTGTCGGCAGCATTCTTGCCGCGTCCGAGGGCTGTCTCGCCATCTCGATGATCGATGCCGACAATTGGATCGAGCCGACTCACTTCGAGGAATGCCTCGGAGCGGCCAGGAGTCTGGCGGGACGGGAATGTGACTTCGTGGTGGCACGCAGAAACCTCATGCGACCCGACGGCACCCGCATCAGCATCGCGGAAGAGCCCGGATCCGTGCATGTCGATACCAATTGCATGGTATTCCTGCGCGGCGCCTATCATTTGCTCGCATCGTGGGCGCTGATGCCCAAACAGATCTCTTCGGTTGGCGATCGCATCATG
This sequence comes from uncultured Gammaproteobacteria bacterium, assembly GCA_963771665.1. Classification (GTDB taxonomy): domain Bacteria; phylum Pseudomonadota; class Gammaproteobacteria; order Steroidobacterales; family Steroidobacteraceae; genus FEN-1191. The sequence goes on from CAVYUK010000008.1 coordinate 241,524, forward strand.
TGGTCGACGCTCAAGGCGCGGGGGCTGATGGGCGTCATCGCGGCCCAGCCCACCGTCAACTACTATTGCATCTGGGAGAGCGTTTACCGCGCCATCGGAGAGGTACCGCCTGCAGGGGCGAAACCCAATATCGATTCCACGCCGGTTGCTCTCTATCTGCGCGGTCTGAACGACCGCGATCTCGAGATCGCTTCGCGCCTGTCTGGCTCGCAGCTTTCCCGCCTGCCTTGATATCCATTATGTAAGCCCAATTCGAGCCGCGTGACGCTGCTCACGTTTTGGCATGCGCGCTGCGTTCCAGTTTCGGAACCGCTGCGCGAACCACCCTAAGGATTCCCATTGCTGCGCCGTTGCAGTCGGCAGGTAGGCGCAACGTTGGGTCTCGTCTCTTTTTCTCTCTAAAGATTTGTAAGGCAGTGCCGATGAGGATGTCTAGGCTCGACCCGGCGTTGAGTTGTGGACGGGTAAATGAGTGGCGGTGAATTGGGTATCGATTCCGCCAAGTCAACAATCAGGAATGATGCACTATGACTTCAATCGTCACGTCGATGTCCACAGCCCAGATCGCCGTACTAACGACCAAACAGATAACGACGCTGGCGTCATCTGATATCGCAGCCCTCAGCACAGCGCAGACCGCCGTACTCTCATCCAGCCAGATCGGCGCGCTGTCGACACCCGACATCGTCTCGCTGAGCACAGCTGCAATTGCCCTGTTCAACGCTTCGCAGCTCGGCGCGCTCAGCACCAAGGACGTCGCTGCACTATCATCGGCGCAGATTTCTGCGTTGACCACCACTGAAATTTCGGAGCTGACGACCACGCAGATCTCGGTGCTGACCACTGCGGAGATCACGACGTTGGCAGCGGGTCTGACGACCGTACAGATCGCGGCTCTCTCCACCGCCCAGGTGCCGGGCCTGACTGCCGCGGTGCTCGCCTCTCTGAGCACCACACAGCTGGCGGCGATCTCCACCAAGGATGTCGCTGCCCTCACGACCGCGCAGGTCACAGCGGTGGGTGTGAATCTCACCACCGCGCAGATCGCGACCCTTTCCACGGCGCAGGCCCCTGGCCTCACCACGGCGGTGCTGGCCTCGCTGAGCACGACGCAGCTTGATGCGATCACGACCAAGGATGTGGCCGCCCTGACGACCGCACAGGTCGGCGCGCTGTCCACCACGCAGGTCGCGGGACTGACCACTGGCCAGGTGGCCGCGCTGACGACCGCGCAGGTGTCAACGCTGGCCGCGGGTCTGACGACGGTGCAGATCGCGACTCTCTCCACCGCACAGGTGCCGGGCCTGACCGCCGCGGTGCTCGCGTCGCTGAGCACCACGCAGCTGGCGGCGATCTCAACCAAGGACATCGCCGCCCTCACGACCGCGCAGGTCACAGCGGTGGGTGTGAATCTCACCACGGCGCAGATCGCGACCCTTTCCACGGCGCAGGCGCCTGGGCTCACCACGGCAGTGCTGGCCTCGCTGAGCACCACGCAGCTTGATGCGATCACGACCAAGGATGTGGCCGCCCTGACGACCACGCAGGTGTCGGCTCTGTCGACCACACAGGTCGCGGGACTGACCACCGGCCAGGTGGCCGCGTTGACCTATCTACAGGTCGCGGCCCTGGGCACCAGCTTCACCACGGTGGAGATCAGCACTCTGTCCACCGCACAGGTGCCGGGCTTGACCGCCGCGGTACTGGCCTCGCTGAGCACCACGCAGCTGGCCGCCATTACAACCAAGGATGTCGCCGCCCTCACGACCGCGCAGGTCGCCGCGCTGGGAGTGAATCTCACCACGGTGCAGATCGCCGTCCTCGGTACGGCGCAAGCCCCGGGCCTCACCGCAGCGATACTGGCTTCGCTGAGCACGACTCAGCTCGATGCGATTGCCACCAAGGATATGGCCGCGCTGACGACGGCACAGGTCGGAGCACTGTCCACCACGCAGGTGGCGGGGCTGACTACCGGTCAGATTTCGGCGCTCACGAGCGCGCAGGTCTCAACGTTGGCCGCGGGTCTCACGACAGCGCAGATCGCGGTGCTTAGCACCGCACAGGTGCCGGGCTTGACCGCCGCGGTACTGGCCTCGCTGAGCACGACGCAGCTGGCCGCAATTACGACCAAGGACATCGCTGCCCTCACGACCGCGCAGGTCACCGCGGTGGGTGTGAATCTCACCACCGCGCAGCTCGCCACCCTGTCCACGGCGCAGGCACCCGGCCTCACCGCGGCGGTACTGGCCTCGCTGAGCACCACCCAGCTCGATGCGATCACGACCAAGGACGTGGCGGCCCTGACGACCACACAGGTGGGCGCTCTGAGCACCACGCAGGTGGCGGGGCTGACTACCGGTCAGATTTCGGCGCTCACGACCGCGCAGGTCTCGACGGTGGCCCCGGGTCTGACCACGGTGCAGATCGCCGTGCTCAGCACTGCACAGGTGCCGGGCCTGACCGCCGCGGTGCTCGCTTCCCTGAGTACCACACAGCTGGCTGCGATCTCCACCAAGGATATCGCCGCCCTCACGACCGCACAGGTCGCAGCGGTGGGTGTGAACCTCACGACCGCGCAGATCGCCGTCCTCGGTACAGCGCAAGCCCCGGGCCTTACCGCGGCGATACTGGCTTCGTTGAGCACCACGCAGCTCGATGCGATTGCGACCAAGGACGTGGCCGCACTGACGACCACTCAGGTGGGAGCCCTCAGTACCACGCAGGTGGCGGGATTGACCACTGGCCAGGTGGCCGCGCTGACGACCGCGCAGGTCTCAACGCTGGCTGCGGGTCTGACCACGGTGCAGATCGCCGTGCTCAGCACCGCGCAGGTGCCGGGCCTGACCGCCGCAGTGATCGCTTCCCTGAGCACCACGCAGCTGGCCGCGATTACCACCAAGGATATCGCTGCTCTCACGACCGCACAGGTCACCGCGCTGGGTGTGAATCTCACCACCGCGCAGCTCGCCACCCTCTCCACGGCGCAGGCCCCTGGCCTCACGACTGCGGTGCTGGCCTCGTTGAGCACCACACAGCTTGATGCGATCACGACCAAGGATGTAGCCGCCCTGACGACCACGCAGGTGTCGGCTCTCTCGACCACACAGGTGGCGGGGCTGACCACCGGCCAGGTAGCGGCACTGAGCTATCTGCAGGTCGCCGCCCTGGGCACTGGATTTACCACGGTGCAGTTCGCCACGCTCTCGACCGCGCAGGTACCGGGGCTGACTGCCGCAGTACTGGCCTCTCTGAGCACCACGCAGCTGGCCTCGATCACGACCAAGGACATTGCCGCCTTCACGACCGCGCAGGTCGGCGCGCTGGGTGCCAATATCACCACCGCGCAGCTCGCGACCCTCTCTACGGCGCAGGCCCCGGGCCTCTCCGTGGGGGCACTCGCCTCGTTGAGCACCACCCAGCTCGATGCGATCACGACTGCCGATATCCCTGCGCTGACGACTACGCAGGTGGCGGCATTGTCGACCGCCCAGGTCCAGTCTCTGACGACCGGGCAGGTGGCCGTGCTGACTTACGCGCAGATCGGCACGCTGATCGGCGAGATGTCGACCGCCCAGGTGCCGTTCCTCGTCAACATCTGAAGCTGCCCGCAACGCACGCGATGGCTCAAGGATCCCTTGAGCCATCGCGCGCTGTTCTGCCGTAGCAGCGCAAGGCCCGCCAAGGCTAAACTCCCGCGTCGCGCCATCGCGAGAATTCCAGCGGATAACTGACTCTATGACGATTCAGGCAGGGCGTCTGGAGACTCTGCTCGGGCAGATCAACGGTGGTCATGCGGCCGATGCGTTGCCGGAGCTCGACCGCCTGCTGCAGCAGCAGCCGGCGCACCCCGCGGCCCTGGCGCTCAGGGCAGAGGCGCTGCGCATGGCGGGGCGCGTGGAAGAGGCCACCGCGGCATACAAAGAGGCCGGAGAAAAAGGCGCGGGCGCGCGCAACTGGCTGCTGGCCGGTGTCCTGCTCGCGGCAGAGCGCAAAACCGACGATGCACTGGTCTGCCTGCGCAATGCCCTGGCGCAATCCCCCAATGACACGCAGGTGCTGGACACCCTGATCACCACCTTGTTCAACTCCAATCGGCAGCGCGAGGCGCTCGATTACGTGCGACACCAGCTGGCGGTTAGCGACAACCCGCGGTTCCTGTCAAACGCGGCGCTGGTTCTGCAGAGCATCGATCTGTACGAGGAATCCACGCAGGCCTTCAGGAAGATCATCAAGCTCGCGCCCGACGATCCGGCGGTGGTCGGCGCGGCCCTGGGGCCGGCGCGCTTCACGTGCGAATGGGAATGGATCGAATTGCTGCAGCGGAAGATCACCGCCTGGTACGACCAGGGCGAATTCGCGCTGCCCCAGGAATTCCCTTTGACGCACCTGACCTGGTGTGCGGAGGAAGCGCGCAATCTCGGGGTAACGCGTGCCTATGCGGATCGCACGGTACCCAAGGTGGAGCGCCTCACTCCGATCGAGGCAGTCGGTCGTGAACGCGGCGGCCGCATCCGGGTCGGTTATGTGTCCTGTGACTTTCGCAATCACGCCACCATGCACTTGATGGCGGGCCTGTTTGAAGCGCACGACCGGGATCGCTTCGAAGTGTTTGCCTACGACTACAGCAGCTCGGATATCTCCGATTACCGGCAGCGCTTCCTCGATGCCGTGGAGCACCACATCGCGATTCATTCGCTGAGCGACCGGCAGGCGGCCGAGCGCATCGCGTCGGATCGGCTGGACATCCTGTTCGATCTGAAGGTCTATACCGGCGGCTGCCGCGCCGGGATCCTGGCGCATCGGCCGGCACCGCTGCAGGCCGCCTATCTTGGATTTCCGGGCAGTGCCGCCAACGAGCATATCGATTACATCGTGTCGGACCGGTTCGTTACGCCCGACAGCAGCGCGCCGTACTACACCGAGAAGTTCTGCCGGTTGCCGCACACCTACCAGTGCAACGACCGCAAGCGGTTCACTGCCTCGCGGCCGGGAACGAGGGCCATGCATGGCCTGCCGGACGACAAGGTTGTTTTCGGCGCGTTCAACCAGTCCTATAAAATTGATCGCGGCAGCTTCGCGGCGTGGCTGCGCGTTTTGAAGCAGGTACCGGATAGCGTTCTGTGGCTCATGGGTCAAAGCGAAACTGCGATCGAGAATCTCTCGCGCCACGCGCAGCAGGCTGGCATAGAAAAGGGGCGGGTGATTTTCGCGCCGTTTGCCGACCCGCGCGATCATCTGGCGCGCCTGCAATTGGCCGATGCCGTGCTCGATACCCTGGTGTGCAATGGACATACCACGACTTCCGACGCGCTGTGGGCCGGGGTGCCGGTGATTACCGCCCGCGGGAGGCACTTCGCCTCACGCGTCAGCGAGAGCCTGCTCAACGCCATTGACCTGCCGGAACTCGTCGGCAGCGATCATGACGACATGGTGCGCATCGCAACGCGCATTGGCACCGATTCGGATTATCGTGCCGCGATCCGGCGCAAAGTCGCCGTCAACCGCCTGAGTTCGCCGCTGTTTGATACCGTCCGCTTTACGCGCAATTTTGAAACGGCCATCGAGATGATGGTCGCGCAGCATCGCCGTAGCGGAGTCGCCGTGCCTATCGATGTACCGGACGGAGGCCATATCGCGGGCAGGCAGGAAGAACCACGCGCCCAGGCTGAAGTATCGCCGCTGCAGGCGCTCTATCCGGCCTGCCCGATCTGCGAAGGCGCCAGCGTCACGCTGGGCTTCGCCGACAGCAGCGCACATGAGATGTGGCATGAGCCGTTGCCAGCCAACATCGAATGGATGCACTGCACCTCGTGCGGCCACGTGCACAGTCGGAGCTATTGGACGGATGCGGGGCTGGCCGAACTGTTCCGATCCAGGGAGGGCATCGCACCCAAGCGGGCGACCTGGACGCCGGTCGTGGAGCGCGTGGTGAAATCCCTTGGGGGCTATCGGGCCGTCGCCAGTCGGGACACTCGGCCGGTCTGGGTAGACGTCGAATGCGGTGACGGCGCGTTGGTGATGGCAGCCGCGGACTATGGATTCGCGGCAGTGGGTCTGGAAGTCCGCCCGGATGCCGCGAGCCGCCTGCAGGGCTTGGGATTCACCGTGCTCGCCAGCGATTTCATGCAGCTGAAATTCGAAGTTGTGGTCGACGTCCTGTCGATGATGGACGTGCTAGGGCACGCCCGCTGGCCGCGCGACGCATTGGCCAAAGCAGCACAGGTCCTGCGTCCCGGGGGCGTGCTGGTGCTCAGCGCGGCCGATATGAGTTCATCGCGGTGGAAAGTCATGGACGCCAAGAAGCTCAATCCGCACTGGATGGCGCTTGATAACTATCACAATTTCAGTCGCGACCGGATGATTGCGATGCTGCGGGACACCGGCTTTGAGATTCTCGACTTTACAGTGCCGGATCCCTACGACGCCCGGATGCAGCTGTACGCGGTGCGCAAGAGCGCCTAGGCTCGCGCCAGTCTACATCGCCACGGTCGACAGTTATGTACGGCAACGTACAGAAGATAAATTGAAAGAGAAATATAAAGGCGGCTTCCGAGACCGACCCCGGGGTGATCTATCGTCTCGTCGAGCCAGCTCTTGAAGGAGCAGAAGCGGGCACTGATTCGCCGTTATGCCACACCGGACGATTCCATCGCATCAAGCCAGGTCCTGACGACGCTCATAGGACTCGGGTGCCTTTGGTGGTTCGCGGCGGCCACGGCTGGCATCTCACTCTGGTTCACCGTCGGCACGGCTCTGTTGATGAGCCTGTTTGTGCTGCGTGTTTTTGCTTTGATGCACGAATGCGGACACAACAGCCTGTTTCGCACCCAAACATTGAATCGCATATTCGGCTTCGTGCTCGGCGTGGTATCCGGCATGCCGCAGTACGTCTGGTCACAGCATCACGGCTATCACCACGCGCACAACGGCAACTGGCAGCGCTATCGCGGCCCCTATACGACCGCGTCGGTCAAGGAGTACGCCGCGATGAGCGGCGGGCAGCAGCGCCTGTATCGCGGCAAATGCAACATCCTGTTCTCGCCGGTTGTCGGATTCATCTACCTGATCTTCAATCCACGCTACACCTGGCTCAAGGGCAGTGCCGCGCTCGTTGCTCACATCGTGAGCGGAAAATTATCCCGCCCGGATCTGCCAATGAAGGTCCACTCGGCCAGCTTCCAGACCCGCTACTGGAAAACGGGCAAGGAGTACTGGCACATGTTCTGGAACAACGCCGCGCTGATCGGGCTGGCGGTAGCCCTGTGCTGGGCCTGCGGTACCGCAGTGTTCTTCTGGTGCTATCTTATCAGCGTAACGCTGGCCGGCGCCGTGGGCATCATGCTGTTCACCGTGCAGCACAATTTCGAGCACGCCTACGCCAGCGACGATACCAGCTGGGACGTGGACAGCGGGGCTATCAGCGGCACCAGCTTTCTGGTCCTGCCGCGGTACCTGAACTGGTTCACGATCAACATCGCCTATCATCACATCCATCACCTCTCGTCCAGGATTCCGAATTACCGGTTGGTGGAATGCCACCGCAAGTACTCGCATCTGTTTTCGGATGTGCGGCGGGTGAAGTTGTCGGAAATACCCAGATCGCTGAAGTGCATTCTCTGGGATTCGAGCGCCCAGCGGATCATCACGGTGGCGGAGTACCGGCTGCAGATGGCTCTGGGGCCGCAGCTGATACCGCTCGTTACGCGCCGGTCGTCCTGACCCCCATGTCCCGCAAAACCTCGCCGATCGCCGCGACGACTTCGCGCAGAACCCCATCCTCGATGGCCCCGATGCAGCCCACTCGAAACGTTTCGACGCTGGTGAGCTTGCCCGGGTAGAGAATAAATCCCCGGTCCCGCACCCGCCGGTAGAACTCGCCGAATTCGTAGTGCGGATCGGCGGGTGAATGAAAAGTCACGATAATGGGCGCCTGCAACGCCTCGGGCAGAAACGATCGCAGACCCAGCGAGCGCATGCCGGCAATCAGCGTCGAGCAGTTTCTCTGGTAGCGGGCGAGTCTTGCCGGCTGTCCGCCCTGGGCGAAAAACTGATCCACCGCGGAGCGCAATGCCGCAACCACGTGCGTCGGCGGCGTGTAGCGCCAGAGACCGGTCTTGCGCATGTACTGCCACTGGTCGGCGAGGTCGAGCGCCAGTGAATGACTGTTGCCGGTTGCCTGCTCGAGCGTCGACTGTCGCGTGATCACAAAACCCATGCCGGGCACGCCTTCGAGACATTTTCCGGACGCGGCGACCAGGGCATCGAAGGGGAGCAGGCGAGTGTCGATCGGGATAGCGCCATAGGAACTCATGGCGTCGACGATGAGCCTGCGGCCTCGGGCCGCCACGACGGCTGCGATCTCGGGTAGCGGATTGAGGATGCCGGTGCCAGTTTCGCAGTGAACCTGCACCACGTGGGTGATCGCCGGGTCGGCCGCCAGCGCCGCGTCGATTCGTGCCGGGTCCGCCGGCTCGTCCTCCTGGTGTGGAAGAACGACTGCATCCCGCTGCAGATAGCCCAGGATCCGCACCACCCGCTTGCAGTAGGCGCCATTGTCCGGCACGAGCACTTTGCCTTGCCGGGGAACCAGGGTGCCGATGGCCGCTTCCACCGAGAACGTACCGCTGCCCTGCAGTGGCACGCAGACGTGCGTCTGCGCCCCATGGACGATCTCGGTCAGGTCGCGGCAGACCGATGCGGTGAGTTCGTTGAACGCGCTGTCCCAGGAACCCCAGTCGGTCAGCATCGCGGACCGCGTTGCGCTCGTGGTGGTCAGGGGGCCAGGTGTCAGCAGTATCGGCTCGCGCATGTCATTGTTCCCGCTGGAGGGGGCCATGTTAGCGCCCGCGCGGGAGCCGGGACAGCTGCCGGCGTCGGGGCTCTGCGTCCACGGGGTCAGTAGCGCTACACTCGGGCATGACCGCTGCACGGATTGGAACGGCCAGCGCGCCGATGGGAGGCGAATTCGAGCCCGCGGCTCCCCAGGGCCTCCGGTGGCGCCAGTTTCTGACCGTCGCGCTGCTGTTCGGTGGCTATTGCGCCTGCTACTTCTGCCGGGCGGATCTGTCCGTCGCCACGCCGATGTTGATCGATGAGCTGGGGACGCAGGGCATCAGCCACGCCGTAGCCATCGTCTACATCGGCAAGATCGCCTCGGTGGGTGTGTTCGCCTACGCAGTGGGCAAGCTCTTTCTGACGGGCCTCGGGGATTTCTGGGGTGGTCGCCCGAACTTCCTGATCGGTGTCGGCGGCGCAGCGCTGTTCACGGTGGTGTTTACCCTGGGTGCGGCCCCGCCGGTGTTCCTGCTGGCGTGGCTCGGCAATCGCCTGACGCAATCGATCGCCTGGGCCGGCATGCTCAAGGTGTCGTCGCGCTGGTTCGATTACACCTCCCACGGGACCATCATCGGCATCCTGAGCATCAGCTATCTGGTGGGCGATGCAGCCGCTCGCCAATGGATGGGCGCGCTGATTCACGCCGGTTATGGCTGGCGCGCGCTGTTCTATCTTGCCGCGGCCGTGGCCGGCTTCTTCCTGGTCGCCAACCTGATCTGGCTGCGGGAAACGCGGACCAGTCTTGGTTACGCCGAAGCCATCCCCAACCCGCAGAACCTCTACGGCGCCGCCGCGGGTCGGCCGCCCAGCGTGGCGGCGCTGGTGCTGCCGCTGTTCCGGAGTCGCGCTTTCCTGCTGGTATGCCTGCTGTCGCTTGGCTGCACTATCGTGCGCGAGACTTTCAACGATTGGACCCCGGTCTACCTGCGTGACTTCTTCGGCTACAGCACCGGCGATGCCGCCAGTGCCAGCGCGGTGTTTCCCGCCGTCGGCGCCCTGTCGGTGATCGTCACCGGCTGGCTCAGCGATCGGCTGGGGGCCAACAGCCGCGCGGCGGTCATGGCAGTCGGGCTGACGGCCACAGCCATCGCGCTCCTGGTGCTGGGGTGGTTGCGTCCCAGCGCGGCCGGTCCGATGCTGCCGCTGTTTGCCATAGGGATGACGGCATTTTGCCTGCTGGGACCCTATTCATACCTCGGGGGCGCGTTGGCGGTCGATTTCGGGGGCAAGCAGGGCGCCGCTCTCTCCTCCGGTATCATCGATGGGGTGGGCTATCTCGGATCGGTACTCGGCGGCTACACCGTGGCGCGTGCGTCGGTGGATTACGGCTGGGGAGTGGTATTCATGGCGCTGGCGGTTGTGAGCCTGATTGCGGCGGCTGGCGCCGGCTATCTGTTCCGCCTGGGCAATGCCGCCTCGGCGAGACACGCGCCCATGCCATGAGCCCGGCCGCCGTTTCAACCGAGATGACCGCGGGCCAGTCTGGGCTGATCGTCCACTGGAACGATGGCACCTGTGCCGAGTTCGCCAGCATCTGGCTGCGCGACAATCTGCCCGAGGATCGCGACAGTCATAGCGGCCAGCGCCTCATCGATGTAACCGATCTGCCGCAGGAGCCGCGCATCCGCAGCGCGGCGCTCGCGGATGCCGATCTGCTCATTGAATGGCAGGGCGAGGATCGCGCGTCGATCTTCAAGCTGGATTGGCTGTATCGGCAATGCGGCAGGGGGGCGGCGGGCGAGGCTGACTACAGTCCACATCCCTGGCTCGAAGGCATGCGGTTGGATGCCAGGCGCGATTTCGCGTGGCAGTCCGTGGGCACGCTCGTGGCCGACACCGGCTCGCGCGGCAAGTGGCTGGTACGGTTGGTACAGCAGGGGATCGCATTCCTGCGCGATGTTCCGCAGACCGACTCTGCCATTCTCGAGGCCATGGCACCCATCGGGCGCGTGGCGGAGACCAATTACGGGCTGGTGTTCGACGTGCGGGCCGTTCCCCAGCCCGAGAATCTTGCTTACTCTGATCTGGGTCTGGGCTTGCACACCGACAATCCATACCGTGAGCCAGTGCCGGGGTTCCAGGCCCTGCACACCCTGCTGGCGGCGCCGGATGGAGGCGATAACCTGTTCGCCGATGGTTTGGCGATCGCGGCGCATCTGCGCCACGCCGATCCGGATACGTTCGCAGTGCTGACGCGCACGGCCGTGCCATTTCGATACCGTTCGCAGCAGGCGGAGCTTTATGCCGAACGTCCGCTGATCGCCCTGGATTGCACCGGCGCGATCGTTGCGGTTCATTACAACAGTCGTTCGATCGCGCCGCTGCGGCTTCCGGCTGCGGAGTGCCGCCTGTTCTATGCTGCATATCGCCGCTTCGGCGAATTGCTGCGGGAACCGGCCTTCCAGTTGACCACGCGACTGGCGCAGGGAGATCTGGTGCTGTTCGACAATCAGCGGATCCTGCACGGCCGTACGGGGTTCGCCTCGGCCCGCCACCCGCGCCATCTGCGCGGCTGTTACCTGACGCGTGACAGCGTCTACAGTCAGGCGGCGCTGCTGCAGCGGTCGGAGCCAGCCTGGGGACGAACGTGAGGACCAGCGAGGAAGTCTGCGCCATCTATAACCGGCGTGGCGCATCCGCCTATTTCGGCGAAGCCGTGTCGGTGGCCGAACACAGCCTGCAGGCGGCCTATTTTGCGCAGGCAGCGAATGCTCCTGATGCGCTCGTGATCGCCGCGCTGCTGCACGACATCGGTCATCTGGTGGGCTCAGCGCCCGATGATCTGGAGGAATGGACCGAGGATGCCCATCACGAGTTGATCGGCGGCGGATGGCTCGCCAGGCGCTTTGGTCCGGAAGTTGCCGGGCCGGTTCGGCTGCACGTGCCGGCAAAACGCTATCTGTGCGCCACGGACCCGGGTTATTTCAACAAGCTCAGCGCGGCGTCGGTCGTTACGCTGAAGCTGCAGGGCGGCCCCATGACGGCGCCGGAGATCGCGGCATTCGAAGCCAGGCCCTACTGGCGCGAAGCAATCCGCGTCCGGCAATGGGACGATGAGGGAAAGGTCGCCGGACTTCGCACGCCCGATTTCAGCTCATACGCGGAACTGATCGACCGGCTGGCGACGCCGAAGTAAGGCGCTCTTACTCTTAAAAGGGCTGATCGCCGATCACGGTCGCACGATGCATGATGCGCCGCTCCGGCAGGTAATCCGCCACGGCGTAGTGCTGGGTGATGCGGTTGTCCCAGAACGCGATGTCATCGACGCTCCAGCGCCAGCGGACCGTGAACTCCGGCCGGCCAGCATGCGCGAACAGAAGTCCCAGCAGCGCATCGCTTTCCCGTTGCGGGATGCCGTTGATGTGCGTCGTGAAGCCTTCGTTGACGAACAGGCATTTGCGTCCGCTTTCAGGATGCGTGCGCACCACGGGGTGGGTCACGGGCGGATGTTTGGCCACGGCGCGTTCGTACCGCGCCTGGTGGGCGGGATCATTGGCCCAGCGCTGCGCCGGGAATGACTTGACGATCGAATGCGTGGCGGTCAGTCCGCGCAGCTGCTGCTGCAGCGATTCGGACAGTGCGTCATAGGCCGCCGAGGTACTCGACCAGAGCGTGTCGCCGCCCACACTGGGCAGCTGTTTGGCGGCCAGCAGGCCCGCGAGCGGCGGGGTCTGGCTGAAGGTGACATCGGTGTGCCAATTGTCGTTGTCCGGGGCAAAGTCCACGCCGGTGTCGATGACCATGATTTCCGGCAGCTCCGGCAACACCGGATAGATCGGATGAATGTGCAATTCACCGAATCGCGCGGCGAAGCCGCACTGCGCCTGCGGCGTGATCGGCTGGCGCTGAAAGATCAATAACTGGTGTTCCACGAGCAGCGCCCGGAGATGCTCAATGGTCGAGTCGGGCAGCTCATTGGACAGATTGACGCCATCGATGATCGCGCCGATGGCGCGGCTGAGCCGGGTTACCTGGATATTCATCGTTTTTCGGCGAACGCCTTGAGTCGGCCGAGCTGGTCGCCCAGGACCGCATCGACCGGCCCAGCAACCTCGGCGAATCCGCCCTGCATGTAGCCGCCGACGCTGTAGCTCATCTGCACTCGCTGCGCGTCATGAAACCGCTGCCGGACACGTCCAGCACGGCCGCGGATGTGCGCACGGCGATCGGTGCGCACACACACAGGAACACTAACGCGGCCGGACGAAACATGATTCGCTTACTATACCGCGTCCTCCAGAACGGATCGATTGCGCATGAAAAAGATTGATGAGCCCGCACGCTCGGTCGAGGTCGTGCTGGAAACCGATGTACTCGTGATTGGCAGCGGCCCCGGCGGTCTTGCCGCCGCGCTTGCGGCCGCGCGCGCCGGTGCGCGTACCGCCCTGATCGATCGCAATGGCTGCTTCGGCGGCAACATCACCCAGGTGGGCGTTGAAGGCTTCGCCTGGTATCGGCACGAGCAGACGGTGGACTGCGAAGGCATCGGCATCGAATTCGAGACGCGCGCCACGCAGATGGGCGCGGCTATGCCGGAGCCGCAGTCGCTGAGCCACGCGCTCGATGCCGAGATGTTCAAGTGGGTGGCGGACGTGCTGGTCGAGGAGGCCGGTGTCACACCACTGCTGCATCGGCTATGCGTGGCGCCGATCATGCAAGAGGGCGCCATCCGCGGCGTATTCATCGAGAGCAAGGGTGGGCGGCAGGCAATTCTCGCGCGGCGCGTCATCGATGCCACCGGCGATGCCGACATAGCGACGCGCGCTGGTGCCCCGGTGTTCAAGACCCCCAGGGAGAAGATGATGGCGGTGTCCGTCATGTTCTCGATGTCCGGCGTCAACAAACAGCGCTTCATCGATTCGGTGAAAGCGGACCCGCAGACCTATGCGGACTGGTCGGGCAATGGCGAATGGGACTACGAGACCACGGGCAAGGAAGACCAGCTGTTCTCGCCGTTCCTGCGCAAACCATTCCAGAAGGCGCTCGAAGCCGGGATCATTCCGCCGTATCTGAAGACCATTGCCGGCACCTGGGGCAGCGTCACCGACCAGGGCGATCTGACCTACCTGAATCTGGTGCACGTGCCCGAGATCGACGGCACCGATCCGAATGATCTGACCATCGGGGAGATCCGCGGCCGGCGCGAAGCCATCTACGCGCTCGAGGCGCTGCGAAAATTCATGCCGGGCTGCGAGGGCGCCAAGCTGCGCAACTTCGGCATGACACTGGGCGTGCGCGATACCCGCAAGATCGATGCGCTCTACAACCTGACCGGCAACGACGTGCGCGAACAGGCGCGCTTCGATGATGCCATCGGCATATTCCCCGAATTCATCGATGGCTACGGCATCCTGATTCTGCCCACCACCGGCAGGTATTGGCACGTGCCTTATCGCGCCCTGGTGCCCAAGGGCGTGCAGGACCTGCTGGTGGCGGGCCGTTGCATCGGCGGTGATCATGTCTCGCACGCCTCGGCGCGCAACATGATGTGCTGCGCCGTCAGCGGCCAGGGCGCAGGGGTCGCGGCGGCGATCTCCATGCAGCGCGATGAGCCGCTGGATCGGCTCAACATCGGCGCGGTTCACAAGGAGCTGGCACGGCAGGGAGCGCGTTTCCGGTGAGTGTGTTGGCCCAGTGACCATGGTCGATCAGTGAACGCGTTCGCGACCCGGTTCGATCTGGCAGTGGTCGGAGCCGGCATCGTGGGATTGGCGACCGCGCTGGCCGGCGCGCGGCGTGGACTGCGGGTCATCGTCATCGATCGCGATGCCCGCGCCCACGGCGCCTCGGTTCGTAACTTCGGCTTCGTGACGGTGAGCGGCCAGGAGCGCTACACCATGTGGCCGCGCGCGCGACGCAGCCGCCAGGTCTGGCAAGAGGTAGCGGACGCGGCCGGCATCCCGATCGTTCACACCGGTGTGTGGCTGACGGCGCGATTGCCGGAATCCGTGGCGCTGCTCGAGGCTTTCATGGCTTCGGACATGGCCGAGGGTTGCCGGATGTTGAGTCCGGTCGAGGCCCGCCGCCGCTGTCCACAACTGGCCGCGCCGGCGCTGCGGGCCGTCCTGGAAAGCACTACGGAACTGCGCGTGGAGCCGTACGAGGCCATCCCGCGACTCGCCGACTGGCTGGCCCGCGCGCACGGCGTCATCTTCCTGCGCAACACGGCCGTGCAGGGCATCGAGGCGCCGCGGGTGCAGACGAGCCGTGGCACGGTGCAGGCGGAGCGCGTGGCGGTGTGTCCGGGCGATGATTTCATCGCGCTCTATCCGGATCGACTGCGGCAGTACGCGCTGACGCGATGCAAGCTGCAGATGCTGCGCCTCGCGGATCCGGGTTTCCGCATACCGGCCACGCTGATGTCGGACCTCGGACTGGTCCGTTACCACGGATTCTCGGAGCTTGCCGCCGCCGCGCCGCTCAAGGCCCGCCTTGCCGAAGAGCGGCGTGAGCAGGTCCGGCACGGCGTTCACCTGATCGTGGTCCAGAGCGCGGATGGCAGCCTCGTCGTTGGTGACAGCCATGACTACGATGAAAGTCCGGATCCCTTCTCCTGCGAAGCAGTCGATGCGCTGATCCTGGATGAATTCCGCATGGCGCTGGGCATCGAGCCGCCGCGCACCATCGGGCGCTGGATCGGTACCTATGCTTCATCGCCTGATCGCGCGGTGCTGATCGATGCGCCCGAAGCGGACGTGCGCATCGCCATCGTCACCAGTGGCGCAGGAGCGTCCACGGGATTTGCGATTGGTGAGGAACTGGTCGAGAGTCTGTTCGGCAACAGGGAAGTCGCATGAGCATCAAAAATCAATTCGACCTGGTGATCTTCGATTGGGCGGGTACGATGGTCGATTTCGGCTGCCAGGCGCCGGTCATCGCGCTGATCGAGGCATTCGCCGCCGAGGGTGTGGCGATCGACGAGGCCGCGGCACGGCGCGATATGGGTGTGGCCAAGATCGATCACGTGCGCGGTCTGCTGCGCGTGCCCTCGATCGCGGTCGCGTGGACTGCGCGGCATGGCGCCCCTCCGGACGATCGCGCGGTGGCAGTGCTGCTATCGCGCCTGGAGCCGTTGATGCGCGAGCAGGCCGCGCGCGCCTCGACGTTGATTCCGGGCGCCCGCGAGTGCTTTGACCAATTGCGGGCCGCTGGGCTCCGCGTGGCCTCCTCCACGGGCTATACGCGCAGCATGATGCAGGGTGTGCTGCCGCGCGCGGCCGAGCAGGGCTATGTTCCGGAGCACCTGGTGTGCTCCGGGGAGACCCCGGTTGGTCGTCCATCGCCGTTGATGATCTACAAGGCCTGCGCGGAACTCGGTGTCTGGCCGCTCTCGCGCGTGGTGAAGGTCGATGATGCGGAGGCCGGAATTGCCGAGGGTAAGGCGGCCGGTGCATTCACAGTCGGGGTGGCTTCGGGCAACCTGGTCGGGCTGCCGCTGGCGGCGTTCCAGGCGCTGCCGGCATTCGAACGCGAGCACCGCATCGCCACGGCGCGCGCGGCGCTCCTGGCCGCTGGTGCCGATCTGGCGATCGCATCGGTTGCCGAGCTCTGCCCGGCACTCGAAAGCGCCGCAGCCCAGACGTAGCGCTGGCGTGGTCTAGTCGCGGTAACGCAGCAGTGCGTCGCCCAACGCAATCTTCAGAGGACCCAGCCAGGGTTCGAAGTTCCGCCACTGATCCAGTCCCTCGCGGAAGATGGGCTGGCGCACCTGCTCGGAACTGGCGGTGCGGATGCTGCGCTCGGTCTTATGGAACTCGATGCAGGCGGGCTCGAAGGGCAGGCCGCAGAAATCCAGGATGCGGCGCACGCTGCCCTCCAGGTCTTCGACCACATCCTCGTGCTGCACGCGCAGGATGCGGCCGGGCAGGGCTGCATCCCAATGACGCATCAGATCGAGATAAGTGCGGTAGTAGCGCGCGATATCCTCGATGCTGTAGGTGAACTCCTGTCCCGTGGCAAACAGCTGCTTGAAATTGCTGAAGCAGCAGGCCATGGGCTCGCGCCGCGCATCGATGATGCGCGCGTTGGGGAGCATCAGGTGGATGAGGCCGATATGCCGGAAATTGTTCGGCATCTTGTCGATGAAAAATGGCTTGCCGGTGCGTAACAGGCGGGTGTCGGCGAGATATTTGCGACCAAGATTCCCAAAGTCCTGGGCGGACATGCCCTCGAGCACGCCCGGGTAGCGCGGATTGTCGAAGTCCGGTTGGCGTCCCTGCAGTTCCACCGCGATGCGCGGGATCTCGGCCAGCTCCTGCGTGCCTTCAACCGCCGAGTGGGACGCCAGGATCTGCTCCAGCAGCGTCGAGCCCGCGCGCGGCAATCCCAAGACGAATATCGGGTCGGCATCGGGGACACCGAAGCCTGCACGCGCGGCAAAGAATTCGCGCGTACAGACTTCCCGCTGCCTGCGCGTGTTGGTCTCGACGATCTCGGCTCGATAGCGGCTTTCAGCCCGCTTGAGCGCGTTGCCGCGCTCGTAGTAGCGCCAGGAGTCTTCAAAGGCGCCGCGGTCCTCGAGTGCCTTGCCGAGCGCGAAGCACAGATGGTAGCGATCGACCATCGGTGTTGCAGCTTCCGATTCCGCCGCGCGCATGCGCTCGATTTCCGCATCGGCGAAGCGATAGGTCTTGAGATTCGCAAGGCTCCAGTAGGCATCGCCGTAGCCGGGGTGTGCGGCCGCCGCGGCGTGATAGGAGTCGACGGCTTCGTCGCGCCGTCCCAGCGTCTTGAGTGCGTGCGCTATGGACAGATGCACGTCCGCGGCCCTGGGCGCATCCACCAGCAGCGAGCGGTAAAGGCCAATCGCTTTTTCGTGCTCGCCGAGTCCGACGCAGGTGGTTGCCTGCAGCGTGCGCACCAGCCGATTGGCCGGGTCCTCCTTCAGCAGCTGTTCGATTTGTGCCTGTGCGAGAGCGAATTTGTGGCGATCGAGCAGCACCTGCGCATAGTCGATGCGGGCCGCGTGATAGTCGGGCGCCAGCGTGAGCACGGCTTCGAGCAACACCTCGGCGTCGTGCAGCACTTCGTGCTCGCGGCCGATGCGGGCCAGCAGCCGCATGGCTTCGATGTGGTCACCGTGCCTGAGGAGAAATTCGCGAATGATGCTTTCGGCAGGTCCGAGTTCTCCGTCGGAGAACAGGCTGGTCGCCGTGACGACTTCGGGCGGCAGGCCGCGCAGTGTCGCCACGTGAGCCGCCGCATTCGCGGCATCCTGCTGCTGCCCGGTGAGACGGTACAGGCCCTCGAGCATGTTCCAGCTCGCGGGCAGGGCCGGATTGATATTGACGGCACGCAGAAACGCCTGGATAGCGGGCCCCGCCTGCTTGAGGGCCACATGGCATTGGCCGCGTTCCTGGTGGAGGCGACTGAAGGCGGGCTGAGTTTTCTCGAGCCGCTCGAGCGTGGCAAGCGCCTCCGGAATCCGTTTCAGGAAACGTTGGCTTAGCGCGATCGACAGCAGCACGTCGCGGTTTTCGGGCACCTGGGACTCGAGCGACTGGGCAGCGGCAAGCGCCTCTTCGAAGCGGTGCGCGGCCTGCAAGCCGCGGATGCGCAGCACCTCCTGCTCGATCGGGGACGCGGGATTGGCGAGCGTCGCGTTCAATGCCGGTCAGCGAGCTCGATCAGCGGCAGCAGCGGTGTCACGTGCTTCTCATAGTTGCGCCAGCGCCCAGCCGATGTGTTGGTGATTTTCTGCCTGACCTGCCACTTGCTCAGCGTGATGACCACGCGGTCGGTCTGGTGAAAGTCCAGGCAGCTCGCATCCCAGGGCAGGCCGACGAATTCCACCATCCGCCGGCTCCATTGTTCCTGGTCGGCGATCAGTGCTTCGTACGAAACTTCCAGCAGCGTGCCTGCAGGCAACACGGAGCGCCAATGATCGGTGACGCGCAGGTATTCGCCGTAGTAATGCGCCAGGTTATCGAGCGCGTTGGCGTAGGGGTGAAGGTGCGAAAAATAGTGAAAGTAAATCGACAGGCAGGTGTCGATCGGGTGCCGCTGCATGTGAATGATTCGTGCACGCGGAAACGCCGCATGGATCAGCCCCACGGCCAGGAAGTTCTGCGGCATCTTATCCACCACCCGCAGAGCGTCGGCAGACAGCGCCGACAGTCGCGCCAGGTAATCGCGTGCCATGCCGGGGAGAAAACTGACGCCGGGTTTCCCCTCAGTCGTGGCTTTTTCGTAGGAGACCAAAGCCTTCGGCCAGTACGGCAGTTCCCCTGCACCGAATACTGCCGGATGCGAGGCCAGGATCTGCTCGCTCAGCGAAGTGCCCGACCGGGGCAAGCCGACGATGAAGACGGGACGCTCGGAGTCGTTGCCCGCTGACTGAAGCTCCCGAATCGAGTCCGCGCTGAAGGCGCCGATGATACGGTCCACGCGCGCGCTGACATGCTGCCGGTCATAGCGGACGCCGTAGCGGCTGGTGAGTTCGTTGGCCTGCAGGTACTGCGCAAAGGCCTCATCGAACTGGCGGATATCGTCGTGATACTTGCCGAGCGCGTAGCGCAGGCTGATTTCGTTCCGCAGCGGCAGTGGCTTGGCCAGCAGGGCCTCGACGCCTGCCAGCCACGCGACTTCATCGCGCGTCATCTTTCGATTGGCGGCCAGGCTGAAATAGGCAAAGGGATAGCCCGGATCGATGGCGATGACGCGGCGGAAGGACGCTTCGGCCTCGGCGAACCGGCCCTCATCGGCGTGCAGTTCCCCAAGCAGTGACAGGGCTTCGATGCAGTCCGGTTTGATCATCAGCGCGGCGCGGCAGCTTTTTTCCGCCTCGGCGGCCTTGCTCTGCATGCGCAGCGCTGCGCCCAGATCGGCGTGGAACACTGCGTTCTGCGGCGCGACGGCCAGGGCCCCGCGGTGGCTGGCTTCGGCATCCGCGAAGCGGCGAAACTCGAACAGCAGATTGCCGAATCTGTTGTGGGTTTCGGCGCGCCTGGGGTCGAGTTCGATGGCTCTGCCCAGCAGCGCCATGGCTTCGCGGCGCTGGCCGAATTCGGGCAGCAGCTGCGCGAGGTTGGCTAGCGCCTCAACGTATCCAGGGTTGAGCCGCAAAGCTTCCCGATAACTAGCGATCGCCTCAAGGCCTCGTCCCAATCCGCTCAGCACCAATCCGAGATTGTTGTGCGCCACGCTGAGCCTCGGATCCAGGGTAATGGACCGTTGGGTACTGGCCAATGCTTCATCCAATTGACCGAGTTGTCGCTGCCCATTGCCCAGATTGCAGTATATCTGCGCCTCGTCGGGTTTCAGATCGAGCGCCAGCCGGTAGCAGCGAACCGCGTCCTGGCAGGAGCCGAGCTGCAGGAAGGCGTTCCCGAGATTGTTGTTTGCCTCGGCCGAGCGTGGATCGATGGCGAGTGCGCGCTGGTAGAACTCAACCGATTCCCGCGCCTGGCCCGTTGCCCGCGTGGCGTCGGCGACTTCGATGAGAAGGTCGGCATCGTGCGGCCGCAATTGCAGCGCACGGCGAAAGCTCGCCAGCGCCGGTGTCCACTGTGCCCGATCAGCCAGGTAGGCGCCCAGGTTGCGGTGCGCCTCGGCATCCTGCGGCATCAGTTCGGCAGCTTTCTGCAGCGCCCGCAGCGGGTTCTGGCCGCGGCCCATGAGCGCCACGCTGAGGATCTTCCACAGCATTCCGGCGTTGGGAAAGACATTCAGCAGCGCCCGCGCCTGCCGTTCGGCATCGAGCAGTCGATCCTGCTCGATCAGCTTCACGATTGCGCTGATCTCGCGCGGGTCCGGGGTGGCGGCAGCGGCAGCCCTGTCAGCCGCGGCGGCAGCAGCCAGCACTGGCGCCACGATGCCGCAGCAGTGCTTGAACCGTTTTCCGCTGCCGCAGGTGCACGGATCATTCCGGCCCGGATTCACGGTCGAGCTCCTCTAGTCCCGGTATCGGGTCAGTGCATCGCCGAGAGCGACTTTGAGCGGCTCCAGCCAGGGCTCGAAGTGCTTCCAGTGATCGAGGCCCTCGCGCGATATCGGTTTGCGCACCTGCTCCGCACTGGCGGTGCGCACGCTGCGCTCTGTTTTGTGAAACTCGACGCACTGGGGCTCGAACTCGAGACCGCAGAACTCGAGGATACGCCGTACGTTTGCTCCGAGGCCGACGACCACCTCTTCGTGCTGCACGCGCAGGATGCGGCCGGGCAGCACGGCGTCCCAGTGGCGCATGAGTTCCAGGTAAGTCCGGTAGTAGCGCGCGACGTCCTCGATGCTGTAGCTGAACTCCTGGCCCTGGGCGAACAGCTGCTTGAGATTGCTGAGGCAGCAGGCCATCGGTTCGCGCCGCGCATCGATGATCCGGGCATTCGGCAGCATGAGGTGAATGAGGCCGACGTGACGCAGGTTGTTCGGCATCTTGTCGATGAAGAACGGTTTGTCGGTGCGATAGATCCTGGCCGCAGCCAGATAATCCCGTCCCAGCGTCGCGAATTCCCCGGCGCTCATTTGCGCCAGGATGCCCGGGTAGCGGGGATTACGCGGGTCCGGATCGCGTCCGCGCATGGCTCTCGCCATCTGCGGGATGTGCACCAATTCGTGGGTGCCTTCGATTTGAGAGTGCGAGGCCAGGATCTGTTCGATCAATGTCGATCCCGAACGCGGCAGTCCGATGATGAAGATGGGATCGGAATCGGGTGCGCCCCAGCCGCGACGGCTGCCGAAAAACTCCGCGGTGCAGACCTCGATCTGCCGGCGCGCATTGAGTTCGATGATCTCGGGCTCGTACCCACTCTCCGCCCGCTTAAGCGCATTGCCCAGCTCGTAGAAGCGGAACGATTCTTCGTATTCGCCGCGATCCTCCAGCGCTTTGCCGAGTGCGAAGCTCAGGTGGTAGCGGTCGAAGGTGCCCGTCGACGGCGCCGCTTCGGCGGCACGCATGTGGGCCAGTTCTGCGTCGGTAAAACGATAGGTCTTGAGATTGGCGAGGCTCCAGTACGCATCGCCAAACTCCGGTCGGCATGCAGCTGCCCGGCGATACGAGTCGATCGCCTCCCGGCTGCGGCCCAGTGTCTTTTCGGCGTGGGCGATGGACAGATGAACATCGGCATCCGCTGGGGTTCCCTGCAGCAGCGAACGATACAGTTCGATGGCACGCTCGTGCGCGCCGATGCCGACAGCGTTCAGGGCCTCGATGGTACGCAGCTCGCGGTTGTCCGGATCCTGTTTGAGCAGCAGATCCAGCTGCTGGCGCGCCTGCTCGTGCTTGTGCAACTCGACCAGTACGCTGGCGTAGTCCTGGCGCGCGGCGCGGTATTCCGGCGCCAGCTCGAGCACTCCTGCCAGCAACAACTCGGCATCATCGTAAACTTGGCGCGCCATGCCGATCCGGGCGAGCAGCCGCATGGCTTCGACGTGATGTCCGTGTGCCAGCAGGTAGCTGCGCACCAGTGGCTCGGCGACATCCAGCTCACCGTCGGAATAGAGTGCCGAGGCCTGCAGGATCTCGGCTGGCAGCGACTGCAGTTGAGCGGCGCGCGCGGCCGCATCCGCGCTCGCAGCAACACTGCCCGTCATGCGATACAGGCCCTCGAGCATGCGCCAGACGCCGATCAGCGAGGGGTTACGGCTGACGGCCGCCGTAAATGCCTCGATGGCCTCGGGCGCCTGCTTAAGCTCGACGAGGCAGCGCCCGCGCTCTTCGTAAACGCGGCTGAACTCGGGGTGGTAACCCTGCAATGTCTCTAGCGTCTTCAGAGCCTCGACGGGCCGCCCGAGGAAGCGGTCGGCGACGGCGGTCAGAAGCAGGAGCTCGCGGTGCCGCGGGAAGTCGGCCAGCAGCGCTCGCGCCCCAACCAGGGCTTCGGCGAACCGGCCCTGCCGCAGCAGCGCACGCAGCTGCGGCATCTGCGCCGCCGGGTTCGCGGGCGTTGGCGGGGATGCCGGGGCGGTTGCTGCTTCGGTTGAGTTCATCGCGATTTCACAAAAGAAGAGGGCGGACCCCGAAAGGCCCGCCCTCAATTCTACCTTACTGATCCGGCCGGACTGCCGGCGGGGATCAGAACTTCATGCCGACCTGGAACGTGACCACGCGCGGTCGCAGTGGCACTTCCGACTCGATGTACTGGCCGGACGAGATGACCTGGGCGGCATCCGAATTCGTCAGATTGCTGCCCTGGATCTGCACCGTCCAGTTGTCCTTGGTGACGCCAATGGCCGCGTCGAAGGTCGTGTAGCCGGGGATCAGGTATTTCACCAACGTGGTCGTGGGCGGATTCTCCGCAGGCGAAGCGCCACTCGGATAGTTCGCCGGCTGGTTGTACATCTCGCCGATAAAGCTGGCGCCGAATGACACGAAGGGCTTGTAGTCCATGAACCGGAAGTCGTAGCGCGCCCTGGCGTTGTATTCGAACGGCGGCGAGTACGCGGCCCGGGTCCCGATCGCCCCGAACGGATTCGCGTACGGCGCGCTGTTGATCTGCGTGATGCAGCTGCCGATCGGCGTGGGATTGCCGGCCGTGGGCCGGGTGCTTTGCAGGCAGGGTGAGGTGTACTGATTGGAACTGTTCCACGAGCTCGATCCCTGCACCGTGAGTCCCTCGGTTACGCGTGCCACGAACTGCAGCTCCAGGCCCTTGATCGCGTAGCTTGGACCGTTCACGACGAACGTCGTATTGCCCAGGTGCACCGGGTCGAAGAACACGAACTGGGTGTTCGACCAGTACATGTAGTACGCCGACGCGTTGATCTGCAACCGATGGTCGAGCAGTTCGGTCTTGAGGCCGACCTCGTTGTTGATGAGGTTGTCCGAATTGTAGCCAGCCGGTTTGTTGTACTGCTTGGTGCTTCCGACGCCCGCGGTATAGGGCGCCACACCCGATAGCGAGACCACGCCCGCAAGAGACGTCGACGTGCGGTTGAAGCCGCCCGGACGGAAACCCTGCGAGTAGGTGTAATAGGTCATGATGTCCGGCGTGATGTGCCAGGTCAGGTTCAACCGACTCCTGGTCCCAGTCTCCTTCTTACTCAGATTAATGCCGAAGCCGCACGCCCCGCCAGCGATGCAGGCGCCATTCGCATGATTAAGTATCAATGGGCTCGAGGTTTCAGAATAGAACTCCGAACCTTCTTCGAACTCGCTGTAATGGAACCAGCGCGTACCCGCGGTGAAGGTCAGCACTTTCGGAATGATGTCGACATCACCGGAAGCGAAGAAGGCGGTCTGGCGGTAACCGCGCATGACGTCTTCACCGAACGCAGTATTCGAGCCCACACGCGTACCGGGATCATTGGCGAAGTAGCCCGGAACGGGCCCGACGGCCGACAGACAGTCCGGACCGCCGCCGTTCGAGATGGCCAGATTCTGCGCATTGCACTGCGGAATGGGCAGATAGTTGAAATTCATCTGGTCGTAGATTTTGAAATCTTCGTAGAACGCGCCGACCAGGCCGCGAATCCGCCAGTCATCCGGCGTGCTCACTCGCAGTTCCTGACTCAGATGCGTATTACGCGTCGTATCGTTCCAGCTGCCGACTGGCGCATAGCAGGTGGTCGGCTTGGCGCTGCGGAAATAGGCGTAACGCGCGCCCGAGCCGGTGCAATCGTAGTTCGAGCCCACGGCGCTGCGCAGGTAGTTGGAATAGTCCGCCTGCTGCTGCACGTGCCGGTCGAGATAGCTGCCCGTATAGACCATCCTCAGGTCTTCCGGCAGTTTGCCGCTGAGAGTCCACGAGGTGCTTTCGTACTTGTCTTTGTTGTAAGCCGGTGCAAACGCCACGATCTGGTAGGGCTGCAGCGCGACGCCGTTGGGATCTTTCGGGTAGCTCGAGAAGTAGCCGTCGGCCTCCATGCTCTGGTAGTTCTGCTGCACCAGGAAATTCCAGTCCTCGTTGATCTTCCACAGAGCCGAAAACCGCAGGCCGTTGTAGTCCACCGGGTTGAGATTCGATCCGACGAGCGGCGCGTTGCTCGCGGTCGGCGTGGCATTCACACCAGTGGCCGGATTGGCCACTGCCGCGATTGTTCCCGGGACATTCGAGATGTAACCGCCGCGACGGTCTGTGAATACCGTGGCGCGCACCGCCAGTGTGTCCGGAATCAGCGGCAGGTTGATCGTGGCATTCGCCATAAAGCTCGGATCGCCGCCGCTCGTGTAGCCGTAGCCGGCGTTGGCATTGCCTTCCGTCACATCGATCTTGGGCTTGTTGGTCAGGTAGCGAATCGCTCCTGCCTCGGCGCCACCGCCGAACAGCGTGCCCTGCGGGCCTTCGAGTACTTCGATGCGCTCGATATCAACCAGGTACGGATCGTTATTGCGACCCGGGAACTGCATCGACTGATCGTCGAGGTACAGGCCGACGTTGGGGAACGGCGAAGTGGTGGACTGCGACTGGTTGGGCGCGCCGCCGGCGCTTAGACCGCGCATGAAGATGTTGCCCTGGCCAGGACCATTGCTGGCGAAGGTCACGTTCGGCGTATAGCGCAGTACGTCTTCAAACGTCTGGACATTGAGCTTCTGCAGCTCATCGCCGGTAATGGCCTGGATCGTGATGGGCACGTTCTCGAGTGACTCGGTGCGCCGCTCGGCAGTGACCACGATTTCCGGGATCGCGCCGGAATCGGTCACATCGGCATCACTATCGGCGGCGTGCGCCAGTCCGACACCGAGGGTACTGATGCCCAGTGTGCCGAGGGCGGAGCCCCTGAGAATCGCCGCGATCGTGGTTCGTAGCGTGGTATTCGAATTCATGCTCGTGCCTTCCCTCTTAGGTCGTATGCGTACGCAGAATGAGATCTGTCTTACGGTCGTCTTGTATTCACTGTCGCCGAACGAGTTTAGCTACTCGTTTTACTGGTCCACTTTTGTTGCCAAGGCGCAACTTAAACTGCGGGTTCAGATGTACCCACGCTCCGGTGAGCCAATCTTCTACTTATGCCGCTTTCCGAAGTCGGCACCTCTGAGCCGACTTATAGCATCTTTTGTGGCAAAACAACCGCTCTCATCACCGACAGAGTAGCGACCCGTCGATGACATTCTCATTACAGGAGCGCCGATGTCGTGCCCTGTCAAAGTCATTGTCGCGCCTGTTCAACATCCCGGAGTAGTCGTGCTTACAACAGACTGCGTGCCGCTCGGAAGGCCCCCAAGGCGCCGGCGCATCCAGAAGCAAACCAGCAGGACTCCGACACTCGCCACGCCGAATTCCAGCGGGGCTCGCTGTTCCGGGATGAACCCCATGGCAATGACGATTCCAAGCATTGCGGCGATCGCCAGGTAAGTGAGGTAAGGGTATCCCCATATGCGGATACGAAGCAGCGCCGGCTCATCGCGCTCCAGCTGCGCGCGCAGACGCAACTGCGACAGGGCGATGAGCAGATAGACGAAGATGGCGACGGTACCGTAGGAGTTGACCAGGAATGCAAACACGGTATCCGGCGAGATATAGGACATGACGACGGCTACGTAGCCGAATAGCGTCCCGGCCAGAATCGCGCGTGTGGGAACACCATTCCGGCTCAAGCGGGCGAGGCCCTGTGGTGCATCGCCGCGCCGGGTCAATGCAAACAGCATGCGCGAGGAAGCGTAGAGCCCTGAATTGAGCGCCGACAACACCGCAGTGAGGATCACCGCGTTCATGATGTGCGCGGCGGCCGGTATATGCATCGCGCGCAGCGCGCTGACGTAAGGGGTGAGAATATCGGCCGAATTCCACGGTATCAGGCAGACGACCAGCAGAATCGAACCCACGTAAAACAGCAGCACTCGGGAAATCACCGAGTTCGTGGCACGCGCAACCGCTCTCGCCGGCTCGGTCGCCTCCGCGGCGGCGATCGTGACGAGTTCGGCGCCAAAATAAAAGCCGGTAGCGGCGACGGCGCCAGCAATGATGGGAAGTATTCCGTTGGGTGCAAACCCGCCGTGTGCCGTCAGGTTCGATACCTGGAGCGCCACGCCCGGCCAGAGACCGAGCACATAGGCACCCGCCGCGCCCAGGAAGACGGTGATGGCAGCGACCTTGATGGCGGCGAACCAAAACTCGAATTCGCCAAAAGATTTCACGGAAATGAGGTTGGTCACCGTCATCGCAATCAGCATCAGCAGGCTGATGAGCCATGAGGGCGCACCGGGGAACCAGAAGTGCGCCAACCCGGCGCTTGCGACCGCCTCGAGGGCCACGACGATGACCCAGTAATACCAATACATCCACCCCGTGAGGAAGGCGGCGATCTCGCCAATCCGCGGCTGATCCTTCCATGCCAGGCGCGCGTATTCGTAGAAGGAACCCGCCGCCGGCAGCGCAACGGCCATTTCTCCCAGCATGCGCATCACGATCACCACCAGCAACCCAGTGATCGTGAATGAAATGATCGCCGCCGGCCCGGCGGCCTTGATGACCACGCCGCTGCCAACGAAAAGACCCGCGCCGATCACACCGCCAAGCGCGATCATGGTGATATGCCGTTGACGCAGGGCAGGCCGTAACGAAGGCGACTGTGATTCAGCTCTTGTCATTGATCGTCGCAATCTGCACGGTCGGGTTGTGTCTCACAAGTGATTTTTCCGCATATGCATAGACCAGCCCAGGTAGCGTTGTGGATCGTCGCCGTCGCGATGATCGTCCTGGGATTCATCGCTACCATCCTGCCTGGCATGCCCGGGGTGCTGATCATTTACGCGGGCATGTGGCTGGCGGCGTGGATCGACGGCTTCGCGCACATCGGCTGGGTGACCCTGACCCTTCTCGGCATCCTCACGGCCCTGGCTCTGGCGGCCGACCTGGTGGCGAGCGTGCTCGGAGCAAAACGTGTCGGGGCGAGCAGCCAGGCGCTGATCGGCAGCGTCATCGGCGGAATCGCGGGCCTCTTCTTTGGGCTGATTGGCTTGCTGCTGGGACCCTTCATTGGCGCGGTTGCCGGCGAACTGATGGCTCGCCGATCGATAGCCGATGCCACGCGCGTCGGGGTGGCCACCTGGATTGGATTGCTCTTGGGCACGATGGCGAAAATTGCGGTGGCGGTCAGCATGCTCGGGGTGTTTCTGGTCAGCTATTGGTGGCCCTAGCCTCATCTCGCTCCCGAGTCCTACACCGCTATGCGCCATCTGCCGGGCCTGCCGGATCCATCGCGGCTGGTCAAATGGGGCGTGGGACCGTAAGCCCAGGAGGGCACTATGAAAGCGCTGTTGGTAATGCTCGCCCTGACGCCCCTCGTCGGGTGTCACCAGTCATCCTCGCAGTCATCCACTGATGGCAAGGTCGCCGATACCCGTCACGAGGTGGCCACCCAGGAAGTGGCAGCGCTGCAGCAGCAGGCGCGGACGCAGGCATCGAGCGCCTACGATGTGGCGGTCACGGAAGCGGAAGGACGTTACAAGATCACGCGCGCGCAGTGCGACGCGCTCGATGGCGATGCTAAGCGCCACTGTCTCGATCATGCCGATGCAGCCCTGGCAGTCAGCAAGTCCGACGCCGAAGCTACGCGAAAAGCGGGCGGCGGCTAGTCAGTCGGCAGCGGCGGCGGGATCGGGGGCGGGGCAGGCTCGAGGAAATCCGCACCCACTGGTTTATGCTCGAGAATCTCCTCGCGCGTGAGCCCCCGCAGTTCGTGTGGAAATACCAGCCAGTGCTCTTCTGAGCGCACGTAGTAATCGGGCAGCAGCGTGCTGCGATTGCGTTTGGGCTTGTAGTAAACCGTCGCGATCCGGATCTGCCCGGGCAGATTGCGGCGGCAACGGCGCTGCAGTTCGCCCATCACGGCTTCCAGGCTGCGGCCGGAATCGAACACATCGTCCACGAGCAGCAGGCGGTCATCGCTCGAGAGGCTCGATACCAGGTAGTCCAATGCGTGCACGCGCACCGTCTTGGCCTGGGTGGAGCCGTCCAGGTAGGCGGAGGTCCGGATGGCGATGTGGTCGGTGTGGATGCCGTGATAATCCAGGGCTTCCTGGACCACGATGCCGATCGGTGCCCCGCCGCGCCATACTCCCACGAGGAAGGTGGGCCGGAAGCCGCTCTGCAGGACGCGCCGTGCCAATTCCATTGAGTCACGCAGCAGCGACTCGGCGGAGATAAAAACCTTCTTCAAGGCAGCTGCCTGCGAAGCCAGCGCGCGATATCGCTGATTTCTTCCGCGCAAACCTCGTGCTGCATGCCGTACTCGTGCCACTGCACTCGGTAACCGAGTGCCTGCAACGCATCGCGCGAGAGCCGACCGATCTGGATCGTCAGCACCGGATCGTGGAGACCGTGGCACATGAGTATCGCGATGTTGCGATTGGCCTCGGCGGCCTCGCTGGCCAGTCGATCGCGCAGGGGCAGATACGTCGACAGCGCGAGCACACCGGCGAGACTCTCGCGGTAGCGCAATCCCACCTGCAGCGCCATCGCGCCGCCCTGGGAGAAACCGGCCAGCACGATGCGATCGGCGCGTATCCCGAGCGCCCGCTCCCGCTCGATGAATTCATCCAGCCGTGTCGCCGATGCCAGGATGCCCTGGGAGTCTTCGACGGCTTCCGCGGTGAGTTCCCGAATGTCGTACCAGGCGCGCATCGATATGCCCTGGTTGAGAGTCACCGCGCGCCGCGGTGCGTGCGGAAAGACGAAGCGAATGCCCGCGCTGGGCGGCAATCCAAGCTGCGGCACGATGGGTACGAAGTCGCGCCCGTCGGCGCCCAGCCCATGCATCCAGATGACACTTGCTGTGGGCGCGGCCTCCGGCGTCAGAAGGACCGCCTCATCATTTTCCTGCAGTCGGTAGGTCATCGCGGAGTCGGCGCGCCCTCAGCCCGCTGGTGGCGGTTGGCGTTCCACCATCGGCAATGTCTCATCGATGCAGGCCCAACTCGGTGCCGCCGAGGTCCAGATCGTCGTGGCAGGCTGCGCGACCTCCGGATCGTCCAGCGTGCCGGCGCGAACGAATATCAGGTGAGGCCGAGACGCTGCGATGCTGAACAGTGGCGTACCGCAGGTCGAACAGAAGCGGCGATGCATGACATTGCCGCTATCGGCGGTGTTGCGGTAGTCGGCCGGCTCGCCGTGCAATGTCATCGCGGCGCTCGGGAAGCAGACGTTTACCGTGCCGCTGCCGGCGCCGATGTACTGGCAAAGGCGACACCAGCACACCCGCGAGACGAGCGGCGGCTGTGAGAATTCATAGCGGATGGCGCGGCACAGGCAGCCGCCGGTGATGGGCATGCCACCCAGTATAATCGGCGTCGCACCAACGCACACAGGAGAGCACGCTTGGCCGCCAGGGCTTCAAAACCACGCCTTCGCTGTGCCTGGGCGATGAACGATCCGCTCATGCAGGCATATCACGATCAGGAGTGGGGTGTCCCGGAGCGCGACAGCCGCGCCTTGTGGGAAAAGCTCATGCTCGACGGATTCCAGGCCGGTCTCTCCTGGAGCATCATCCTGCGCAAGCGCGAAGCATTCCGAAAGGCGTTCAGCAATTTCGACCCCGTGCGCGTGGCGCGTTACACGGAACGGGATGTGCTGCGGCTGCTGGGGGATGCGGGAATCGTTCGCTCGCGCGCCAAGATCCAAGCGACGATCAAAGGTGCTCGCGCCTACCTGGCCATGCAGGCTGGCGGCGAGGACTTCGCGAAGTTCGTGTGGGCCTTCATCGGCGGCAAGCCCATCCGCCACACCGGCCCGGTACCGACGCAGACCCCGCTCTCGGTAGCGCTATCGAAGGCGCTCAAGCAGCGGGGCTTCAAGTTCGTCGGCCCAGTGATCGTGTATGCATGGATGCAGGCCACCGGCCTCGTCGATGACCATGCCCGCGACTGCTTTCGCCACCAATCCAGGCGCTAGAGCAGACCGAAGACCGCGACTCCGGTGGGCGTACCAACGAATACCTTGCCGTTGGCAACCACGGGAGTGATGTATTTCTCGCCATTGCCGAAGCCGTCGCGGTTGTTGGCTGCCTGGGTACTGTTGTAGTACTCCTGCTGCAGATTGGCCGGATTGTAGGCATGCAGGATCGCCGCCCCGCCGGCGCTGCTCTTGAGAGCCCACAGGATTGCGTTGGTGGTGCCGTTTGCGGAAACCGACGGTGAGCTGCCTGGATAGGGGAAGGTCGCGGTGGTTTGCGAGCTGGGCGACGCCGGCAGCAGTGCTGCGCTAAGCGTAAATGCCTTGAGGGTGCCATTTACATCGGCGGTGTAGACGCTGCCATTGAAATAGGTGAACGCCGAGAACAGGCCACCGGGCAGCAGGCTTGTAACGCGCTGATAGGCGGTGCTGGTGCTGGCGTTGAACTTGCCCAGCGAATCTCGATCGAGCAGCAGCACATTGCCGTCCTTGCCCGCGCCGATGAACAGGTGGCGGGTGGTGCCGCTGCCATCGACTTGATCCGGCAGCAGCAACGGTGAGCCGGAGCCCAGATCGGTGTCGCTGGCGGATTCGGAGACAGTATTACTGGCTGTCCAGTAGTCCGTCACGCTCAGACTGGTCGCGCCCGCGGCCAACTTCATGACCGTATTGCCGTAGTCGGCCTGATTGGGGAAACCGGTGCCAGTCAGTGTGGTATCAAAAGTGCCGTTGCCGGCCATGCCATACAGCACACCGGTGCTGTCAGCGGCAAGTCCACCTACGTTCCAGATGGCTCCCTGGGTACCGTTCGGCGTGTAGTTGAGGACGGCGGTCTGCGCCAGTGTCGTCTCGTTGTAGGCGATGATCCAGCCATTGTAGGGCGCATCGTCGCAGTGGGACGCCCATACCGTGTATATCTGGCCGTTAGCGGCGAGCAAAGCGCCGCGCTCTTTGTAGTCGCCGGGGCCAAAAGTCACGACTCCCCCGGAGCCATTCGAGCTGTTGCCAGCGGCAGTGGCCGCGATGTCGACAGCGGCGATCCGATCGGCCAGTGTCGTCAGATCGAGTGCGTGCAGGCGCTGGTGATAACCGCCGCTGCTGTCCTTTGACATGGCCTCGACGAAGATGGTGCCATTGGCACCGATCGCACGATCGATCACCGGCGTAGAGGTGATTCCAATGGCCGGCACCACCTGGCCGCAGCTGCGCGTGTCGCTCGGTGTCTCGCCGCTCGCGAGCAGTGAAACGTGCAGCAGCACGGCGCCCGTGTCGGCGTCGTAGGCATACACCGAATCGTTTTCGGTGGCTGCGTAGACCACGTTGTGTGCGCTGCCGCCGATCGTCACGCCCGTCGCAATCACCGGCGTGGCATCGACCACGTCATCCGCCGTCATCACGCGCAGCAGCCCGAAGGTGGCGCTGGTGACGTTCGCAGGGGTGAGAACGGTCTCGGTGAGATTCGCGCCCGTGCGCATTGAATCGTAGTGATAGGTGAGTACATCCGTGCCGGTGGCCGCGCCACTGCTGCTCGAACTGCTGCTGCTGGTGCTGCCGCTGCTGCTGCTGGTGCTGCTGCTACTACTGCTGCTGCTGGTACTGCTGCCGCTGCTGCTGCTGGGCGGGTCCACGTTCGATGTGGGGTCGCTGCCGCCGCCACAGGCGGAAAGGGCCAATACTGCGATGCCAGTAAGGCAATAGAAGGAGGCGCGGCGCCCTGCTGCGGTCATGATATCTCCAGGTGAGGGTCGAGCTAGGTAACAGATCAGCTAGCCGAACACCAATGTCGGTGATTGGCGCCAATCTGCCAACCCGCGCAAATCGGTGTATTCGGTAGTCCGTTACTGACGCCAGGGTGCGGCACGCCGCTGAATTGGCTTAGAATCCAGGGCGGGCGTCACACACAATAACTTCAATGAACGATCAACTTGCCGCCATCGATCAAGCCAAGGGCACATTGCTGGATCTGGCGGTGCGCTTTGGGCCCAAGTTACTGGTCGCAATCCTGATTTTGGTCGCGGGGTTCATGGTCAGCCGCTGGGTTGCGCGCTGGTTTGCGCGCGCCCTGAGCCGGATCGAACTCGAGCCGCCGGTACGTATCCTGCTGATGCGCGTGGTGCGGCTGCTGGTGCTGCTGCTGTTCTTCATCATGGCGCTGCAGAACATGGGCGTCGAACTGCTGCCCTTGCTCGCCGGGCTGAGTGTCGCGGGAGCCGCGGTGGCGTTGGCCACGCAGGGGGTGCTGAGTAATGTGGCCGCAGGGCTTACCATAATCTTCACCAAGCCATTTCGCGTCGGGCAGTACGTGCAGATCGTCGGCGTCGAAGGGCAGGTGGAAAGCATCACGCTGTTCAGCACCACGCTGAGCCATACCGACCACTCGCTCATCGTGATACCGAATCGCAAAGTGGTCGGGGAAATCCTGCACAACTACGGCCGCATCCGTCAGCTCGATGTCGCCGTGGGTGTCGCCTACGACACGGATCTGAATTCGGCGCTGGCCGCCATCCAGGAGATCCTGCGCGGCAATCCCCGCGTGCTGAAGGATCCCGCGCCATTCATCCAGACCACGCAGCTTGGCAATTCGGCGGTCATCGTGGCCGTGAAGCCGTGGGTGAGCGTGGCGGATTTCGGCGATGTGACCGGTGAAATCAACAAATCCATCGTCGAGACATTTCGCGGCCGAGGAATCGTCATTCCGTACCCGCAGCACGAAGTGCGCCTGCTGGGCCAGAAGGGCTAGGGCAGCCGGCCCGCACGCCAGAACAATCCGACCGTCAGGGCGACGCCGAGCACTACGATACAGATCTGCAGCACCTTCTCATTGACGCGCCGGAATGCATAGGCGCCCACTTGTCCACCGATGATCGCGCCTCCACCGAGCACCACCACCGGCTTCCAGGCAACGTCGCGCGAGAACGCAAAAATCAGGATTGCCGCAGCGTTCATGACGGCGGCCAGCAGATTCTTGGTGGCCCATGCGCCGCGCGTGGACCAGCCCGACATCGTCAGCGTCGCGAGCATGAGGATGCTGATCCCCCCGCCGAAATAACCGCCGTACACGGAAATCACCAGCTGCGTGATGATCGCCGAGGAACGCTTCAACCGATGTCGGGTGGAGGCCGGATCGCGCAGGAAACTGCCCCACGCAAACAGGGCGGTTGCAAACAAAACCAGCCATGGCACCAGCGCCGTAAAAAAATCCGATGGGGTCGCCAGCAGCAGCAGCGCGCCGAGCGCGCCACCGGCCAGGCTGATAGCCACCAGCGTTGGCACGCTCAGCCCTGCGATTCCGACTACTCCGTGGCGCGAGCCATAGCCGGTCACGAGCTGCCCCGGAAAGAGCGCGACGGCGGAGGTGACGTTGGCGGCCCGCGGCGGCAGACCGAACAGCAGCAGCACGGGAAAGGTCAGGAATGAGCCTCCGCCCGCGAGCGAATTCTGCACGCCGGCAATGAAACCGACGATGGCCAGCACCGCCAGCGTCACGTGCATCGGCGGGCGGTCAGCTCGGCGCTAGCAGCGGTCTTTGGAGAACGCACACGCTTGCTGTTGCTGGCGTTTTTGCTGCCGCTGTGCGGCAGCCGCATCATCCTGTGCGTTTGGGTAGGATTGCGCCGCCTGCTGCTGCGCGTTGATCTGTGACTGATTGATCTGGTCGATGGCCTTTAGTCGTGCGGCCGCTTCGGCACGCCCCTCCTGCTCGACCGCCTTGAGTCGCGCGCTCTTCTCGGCCTGGTAAAGCTCATCGACAGCTTTGAGCCGTGCTGCTTCCTCGGACTTCGCCTGCTCGGCGATGGCTTGCAACCGCGCGGCGTCTGCCGGGTCCGTGGGAGCCTGTGCGGCAGCGCCCGCGGGTGCCACGGGTGCCGCGGCTGGTGCGACTGGCGCGGCCGGCGCTGCAGGCGCGTTCGAGCCGCCGGTTGCCGGTGCTGCAATCCTTTCGGCATGCGCGGGCTGCGCGCGGTCATAGATCAGCGTGCCCGCGGCGGCCGTCAGCACCACGCACGCGGGAGCTGCGATCCAGATGCGCCGTCGCAGCTTGGCGGTGCGCACAGCCGAATCCTTGAGCGCCCCTATGAACGCGTCGATGGTGGCGGTGCGGTCCTTGCGATGCAGGCATAACGCGCTGGCGAGGATCTCGTTCTGGGCACGTGACAGCGCGCGGATCGGCTTCGCTGTCAGGCTGTGCTCGAGCGCGCGCGGGGCGACTTCCCCACCATACGGCCGCTGGCCGCTGAGCAATTCATAGGTGAGGCAGGCGACGCTGTAGACGTCATCGCGCGGGTCCGCATCCATCCCCAGGAATTGCTCGATCGAGGCGTAGTTGGGCGAGAGCGCACCCAGGCTGCGCGGGTTGAACTTGGTCTCGCGTCCGCTGGCCGAACGCATCGGTGAGGCGATGCCGAAGTCGAGCAGCTTGGGTTCACCGGCATCGGTGATGAATACATTGCTCGGCTTGATGTCTGAATGGACGATGCCCTGTGCATGCGCGTAGCTCAGAGCGGAGCAGACCTTTTCGACCAATGGCAGCGCGGCGCCGAATGACATGGGTCCGGGCTCGTCGCGCAGCTTCTGCTCCAGCGACTTGCCGCGCAGCAGTTCCATGGTGAGGTAGTAGCGGCCGTCCTTGTCGCGCCCGAAATAGAACACGCGCACGATGTTGA
This sequence comes from uncultured Gammaproteobacteria bacterium, assembly GCA_963771665.1. Lineage (GTDB taxonomy): Bacteria > Pseudomonadota > Gammaproteobacteria > Steroidobacterales > Steroidobacteraceae > FEN-1191. The sequence goes on from CAVYUK010000008.1 coordinate 276,787, forward strand.
CGTGATTCAGAGTCTGCGCGCGCCGCGCCTCGCGCTGCAGCGCGATCGACGCCTGCGGATCCTGCACCGAATCGAGAATGAGCTTAAGCGCGATGTAGGGATCCGGGTCGTTGGCCTCCTGCATGAGCCGATCGCGCGCGCGATACACCGCGCCCATGCCGCCGACGCCGAGGCGCGCCTCGATATCGTAGCGGTCATCGATCAGCGTCGGCTCTTCGCCGACCGGGCGCGTCGCGGCCGCATCGGCCGATCCAGTGGGCGCCACTTCCGCAGTCACGATCGGCCGCATCTTGGTGGCGGCGTCGATCGATGTCACATGCTCATCGCTGGGGGAAGTCATAGCGTTAATCCCCGCGGGTCAAAAGCACCTTCTTGACCCAGCCGCTGACCGAACCACCCTGAACCTTGATGTAGCCATTCTGTTCGGCCCCGATGACCACGAGCTGCTCGCCGCGGCCCAGCGTTCCGGCAGACTTGGCGTTGTCGTCCGCGGTCGCCAGCACTTTGACGTTGGGAATCTTCGGCACCACGATGTCGCCTTCGGCAAACACCGCGCCGGCCGTGATCACCGTGCCTGCTTCCTGCTTGAGCGTGCCGACGTTGCGCTGCAGGCTCGGATCATCCTTTACTACCTGCACGATCTTGGTGTAGTTGTCGAGAAATGCGGCTGCGATGATCTTGCCTTCGTTGGTATTGCCGTAACCGCCGACGCCGCCACCGCCGCCGGCGCCGAACAATGCGCCGCCAAGGCTCAAGTCGGCTTTCTTGGTGCTGCCTTCAGCGGCGGCGACCTGCACGCCGCTGCGCGAATCCGCCACGAGCATGCTGGTCTGTGCTTCCTTGAACTTGAGGCCGCCCGCAGCGGCTCCCAGCAGGCTGCCGCTGGTGCCGGGTACCAATCCGGCCAGTCCGGCGCCGAGTCCCCCGGCATTCTTCTCCGAGAAGATCACGTTGGGTGTCAGGATGTAATCCGCTCCCACCATCTGGCCGCCGCCGATATTCGATCCGGAGCGCAACTCCCCGCTGCCTGACAGCGCGCGCTCCTGCTTCATATTCTGCATGGCCACGCCGCGTTCGACCACGATGAAGCAGTTCGATTGCTGGATCATCATGCGAATCAGGCTGGTCGGCGAGGACAGGTTGTAGCGATTCAGGGACTGCAGCACGACGTCCTGCGGCTCCACGACGGCGATGGCGCCCATGGGCTTTTCGCAATGCTGGATGGAGGGGTTGCCGGTACTGTTGCTGGTGCCGGCGGCGCCCTGGACCGGGCTGCCTCCCTGGCCGGCCTGGTAACCCGTGACCCCCTGTGCCTGGACCAGCGCGGGTACGGTACCGAGGATCAAGCTGCCGATGCCGAGCGCGAGGACCTGAAATGACTTCTTGTCATGCATGTGGCTGACTCCTGTGCCTTGGGGCACGCCAGCTGCGGCGACGCTCCCGGTTCGCCCTTTCTATTCGTCTGCGGGAGTATAGCGGATGCCCTGGGCGGAGTCGCCCGAGCGGCTACTGGTTGGAACTGACGCCCTCGTTCCTGAGGGCCGCGAGTCCGCTGACATTGACGCTGGCGGCGGCGGCCTTCAGATCATCGATGCTGGATGCACTGCCGGACACATCGACTGAGAACCGGTCGGCGACCACGACGCCGAATTCGCCGCTCTTGGACTGCTTATTCCACTTCTCGTGCATGATCTGGCCGTTGTTCTTGTAGGTTTTCTCGTAGCCCTGATCGTTCTCGCTCTCCTGCTCCACGCCGCCCCAACCGGCGGCGAAGCCCATCAGCCCCTTGAGCGCTCCGGTGTCGGTGATCACGAGGTCGAGCTGATGATTGGCGCCGTCCGAGTAGGTCGCAGTCGCCTTGGAGATCTGCATTCCGAGCGCGGCGTTGCGTTCCGCCGCCGCCTGCGTGCGCGGCAGGCCATTGAGCGTGTCGGGCAGAAAGGGTTTGATGCGATCGGGTGACAGCGACTCGACTTTGCCGCCGCCGCCGAGCGCCGCGCCCATCATCTGGCTCACCGCATCGGCCTTGGCATTGGCGTCGCCGGATTTCTGTGCGGCATCGAGCTTGCCCGAGGCATCCTGCAAGTGTTTGGCATAATCCTGCAGCGCCGCGCCGGCGCTGCCGCTGGCAAAGGCACCGGCGGCGCCATCGCCCTGGTGCAGGCCGCCGTAGCTGTGACCCAAACCAAACGCCGGGCTATAGAACGGCCGCATCGCCAGGCCGATGATGAAGTAGACGATGATGGCGGCGATGATTGAAACCACGGTGTAACCGAGGGATTTCTCCGGCGGGCATTTCATCGTGAAGGGCAGGCCGAGATTCAGCAGGTAAAGCCCATACACCAGGCCCGCCAGCCCCGAGATGATGCCGAGGCCCGGCACAATGCCGATGATCGACGCCACCCAGCCGGCGGTGTAGGCGTAAGCAACCGTCTTGACGGCCTGGACGCGGTTCTTCTCACCGCCGAATGTCGGTGCCAACGCCTCCACTATCAGCGCCAGTACGAACACGCCCAGCAGCGAAAACACGTAGCTCACCACCGCGATTTCCAGCCCGGTCGCCATGGGCGTGCGGTAAGAGCCCAGCAGGAAGTTCGATTGGCCGATGACGCTCATCGACAGAAAGCCAATGACGGCCGGTATGGCCGCCATGACGACGATGTAGCCGCTGAACAGGCCGCCGACGGTTTCCGGCTCAGCGGCAATGACCGGCCATTCGGTACGAGGCGTCAGCAGGATGTTTTTGGCACGCGCAATTATTTTATTTATATCCACGATCACTCCCGGTTGTTGATGCGCACGATGGTCACCGGCGCATTATTTTTCGAGCTGGAAATCCTTGATGTCACCGCAGCTTGCGCTAAGCCATTGGCCCTTGATGGTGCTGTCGACCGTCATGCTCTTACCGCCGTTGCTCTTGACGAAATGCACGGTGCCGGCGACCTGGTCGGAACCGTTGAGCTGAATATGCTCATCGATGCTGGTCGAACCGTTGTCCTCGGGGCAGGTTTCAGTCAGTTGCAGTTCGGTTGCGGTATTGGTCAGGAGCTTTTTCTGGCAGGTGGCGCTGTCGTGCTGGCGATCGAGGTTGAATCCCTGCGCCACCTTCTCCTGCGTGACGCAGTGCTTGGCGAGCCTCGGCTTGGCCACCTCGGCCATGCTTGACTGAATGGCCGCCTCCATGTGGGCGCGCTGCTCGGGAGACATCTTCGCCAGCGCGTCTTCCGGGATGGGCGGCGCGCCGCTGATGTTCGCCTGCGTGGCGATCTCCCAGAGACCGAGCTTGATATTGAGTTTGATGGGATCGGCCGGCTTGGCAGACTCGGCGGCCCCGACGAACAGCGCGGCCCCGATCCCTGCGATCGATAGGCCCGCGATTATCCAGTGCATTGGCCGCATGTTGAGACCCGTTGGCGGTGCGAATTGTTTGAATCATCTTAAGTCCGCGATCCCCCGCCAGCAACTTCTCGCCGCTGCCAGCGTCGCAGGCGGTGGCCGCGCCGTACATATAAAACAATGATTTAGCCGCCAGCGTGGAATAATGGCAGCGACAGGAGGGATTGACACAATGATTGGCGAGTTGCCTTCGATCGAACTGGCCGGGCGGCTCGGACTGGCGCTGGCTATGGCCGTTTTCGTCGGCCTCGCCTTCGAAGCCGTCTACAAAGTCGAGGCCAGCGGCAACCCGGGGGGTATCCGCACCTTCCCGCTGCTGGCAACGGTCGGGAGCCTGCTGTATCTGCTGCAGCCGACTTCCCTGGCGCCCTTCGTGGCGGGACTTGCGGCAGTGGGTCTGTGGCAATACGCGCACCTGTCCGGTGCGCTGCGCGATGCCGGGCCGCGGCCCAGCCTCATGATTCCGACCGCGAGTGTGCTGACGTATGCGTTCGGCCCGGTGGCAATCACTCAACCGCCGTGGCTGATCGTGGCCGCGGCCGTGGTGGCGGTGGTCCTGATCGAGAGCCGCGAGCCGCTGCACCGGCTGGTGCACCAGATCGCCCCCAGCGAGATTTTCACGCTCGGGAAATTTCTGATTCTGATCGGCGTGGTGCTGCCGCTGCTGCCTCGGCACGCGATCGTGGCATGGACACCGATTACGCCGTACCAGGTGTGGCTGGCGCTGGTTGCCACCTCCACCCTGTCGTACGCCAGCTACCTGCTGCAGACCTATCTGCCCGCGCGCTCGAGCGCCTTGTTGCCGGCGGTGCTCGGCGGCCTGTATTCATCGACCGTGACCACCGTGGCCCTGGCGCGCCAGCAGCACGCAGCCGGTCAGTCGCGCCGGGAATTCTCGGTCGGCATCGTCATCGCCACCGTGATCATGTACCTGCGCATCGGCGTCATCGTTGCCGTGTTCGACTGGTCTCTGGCGCGGCAATTGCTGCCGGCCCTGGCCGGGCTGGCGCTCCTGGGGGCGGCGATTGCGCTGATCGACTGGCTGCGTGCCCAACCTCCCGGCGCGGCGCCGCTTGGCCAGGTGCCGGCACCCAATCCGCTGCAGCTGGCGACGGCGCTTGGATTCGCGGCGCTGTTCGTCGTGGTTGCAGTGCTGTCGAACTGGGTGCGGGATGGCTTCGGGCAGCGCGGAGTGTTTGCGCTGGCGGCCATCACGGGCGCTGCGGATATCGACCCCTTTGTACTCAGTCTCTCCCAGGGCGGCGTCACCGCGATGTCGGTGAATTCGCTGTGTGCGGCCATACTGATCGCGGCCTCGTCCAACAATATGCTCAAGGCCGTGTATGCGCTGGCGTTTGGTGGTGTGCGCGCCTGCCGCAGACCCGCGGCCGAACTCGCGGCGCTGGCTGTGGCCGGTATCGCTGCGACCTTCCTGTATCTTCATCAGGCTCCCGCCTGACCCGTATGGCCACGATGACCGTTCTGATCACTCTATTGCTCGTGACGATGAGTCTGCTCGCTGTCGGAGCCTGGGTTCTGGCGCGCAAGTTGCGACGGTTGCGCTCCATGGTGCGCCGACAGGAACGGCACGTGTGGGAGACACACAATATATTCCGGGTTCTCGAAGGCGGTGCGCCGCTGCCCCTGCCGGGCGGATGGGCGGCATCGACCGATCTGCTGGGTGAATTGATTCGGGCCATCGCTACCCGCCGGCCGCAGTGCGTGGTGGAACTCGGCTCAGGCGTGTCGACGCTGGTGATTGCAGCGGCGCTGCGCAGCAATGGGGCCGGCCGCCTGGTATCGATCGATGCGGATCAAGGCTACGCCGCTCAGACCCGCGATCAACTGCTGCGCCACGGCCTGGGCGACTGGGTGGAGCTGCGATTCGCGGCGCTGACCGAGATGAAATGCGAAGGCATAGCGCGGCCCTGGTACGACACGCGCGTGTTCACCGACTTAAGTGGGGTGGACCTGTTGCTCATCGACGGGCCGCCGACAGCGCTGCGCGCCGATATCCGCTATCCGTCGCTGCCGTTTTTCTGGGGCCGACTGGCTGCCGGCGCGATGGTGCTGCTCGACGATGCTGCGCGCCCGCCCGAGCGCGCGATGGCCGCCGCCTGGCAACGGCAATTTCCCGGTGCCACCTACGAATACCTGCACCTGGAAAAGGGTGCGCTTCGAATTACACGCCTGGGTTGAGGCGCAGATGAACCGTACCTGGCTGGCGCTCGGCCTGATCTGCAGCCTCAATGCCTGTACCAGCGTCGGGCTGTTCGCCCTCAACACCGCGTCGACCTTCCAGGACTACTCGCGACACACCGACATTGCTTACGGTCCAATGGCGGCGAATCGACTCGATGTCTACCTGCCCGAACATCGTGTCCCCAAGGCGCTGGTGGTTTTTTTCTATGGCGGCGGCTGGAACTCGGGGGACAAGGCGGAATATCGATTTGTCGGCGCCGCGCTGGCGGCGGCCGGAATCGTCACGGTGATTCCCAACTACACGCTGTATCCCGAGGCGCGATTTCCGCAATTCATGCGCGATGCGGCCACAGCGGTCGCCTTCGCGCGCGCACATGCGCACGACTGGGGCGCAGATCCGGCGCGACTGTTCGTCATGGGACATTCGGCCGGGGCGCACATCGCGGTATTGCTGGCGCTGGATCAGGAATACCTGCAACAGGTCGGAGGCGATGATCGCTGGCTTCGCGGCGTCGTTGGACTTTCGGGGCCGTACGATTTCCTCCCCTTTACCGATGCCTATCTGAACGATGTGTTCGCGCCGCCTTCGGAGTTCTACCGCTCCCAGCCGATCAATTATGTCCGTGCCGGCGCGCCGCCCATGTTGCTCATGCACGGACTGGCCGACAAGCGCGTCAGTCCCAACAACACGCGCAGCCTGACTGCGCGGCTACAGGCGGCCGGTGATGAGGTATCAACGCAATACTTTCCGGGCGCAAGCCATGGGGCCCTGGCGGCAGCCTTTTCGCCGCTGCGCAAGCAGCCCCCCGTGCTGCCACTGATTCTCGACTTCGTGGCGGCCAGGGACTAACGCGGGTTCACGCGCGTATCCACGGGCGCAAACCCGCCATCGGGATTTAGCAGCGCCAACACCCCCGAGCGGATATCGAAGATGCTGCCGGTGAGTGTGAGCTGACCCTGGGCCACGCGCTCCGCGATCCATGGAAATGTCAGCAGGTTCTCCAGCGAGAGCTTGACCGACTCCTGCTCGCATTCGGTTTGTGGATCGCCGCCTTCGCCGGCGCGCGCGAGCGCTCGTCGCTTGGCTGGTTCGGCGATGCGCATCCACGGCATCAGGAAGTCCCCGGCCCCGGAGGGTGGGCCGCGAAGCAGGACGCCGATGCCGCCGCACATCGCATGGCCCATGATGATCAGATCGGTCACCTCCAGTACGCGCACCGCAAACTCGAGCGCGGCGCTGGTGGCATGAAATGCCAGGTCGGGCTGGTAGGGTGGCACCAGGTTGGCGACGTTACGCAATATGAACAGCTCGCCCGGTTCCGCATTGAAGATCATGGTGGGGTCGACCCGGCTGTCGGAGCACGCCACCACCATTGCCCGCGGGGATTGCCCGACATGCGCCAGTCGCTCGAACATGGCGCGACGCTCCGGCCATTGCTGGGCACGGAAGCGCCGGTAACCGTCGATCAGATGCTGCATGCGGGGATTATAGGGCCCCGGCCGCTCGGATCTCGTACAATCACACGATGCAGCAGTCGCCCGGTGAGCAGGACATTGACGTTCGAACCTACCTGTCCGCTCGCGATATCGAGCACGTCAAGATAGGCGTATTCGACGGCGATGGCATCATGCGCGGCAAGTATCTCGGCCGCGAGAAATTCCTCTCGGCGCTGGACAAGAACCTCGGCTTCTGCGACGTCATTCTAGGCTGGGACTCGAACGATCAGCTGTTCGACAACACGCGCTACACGGGTTGGCATACCGCCTATCCGGATGCCACAGTGCGATTGCTGCCCGGCACGCGGCGCGAGATTCCCTTCGAGCCGAAGACCATATTGTTCCTCGGGGAGTTCGCCGGGCCGGCTGAAGCGGTCTGCCCGCGCGGGGCGCTGCGCCGAGTGCTGGCGCGCGCCGCCGACATGGGCTATGCGGTGAGCGCGGCGGCGGAATTCGAATTCTTCCTGTTCGAGGAGACGCCGAACTCGGTACGCGAAAAGGGCTATCGGCAACTCAAGACGATGACCCCGGGCGCGTTCGGTTATTCGCTGCTGCGTGCCTCGGTGCATTCGGAGCTCTATCACGAACTGCTCAGCATGGCCCGCACCATGCGCTTCCCGATCGAGGGGCTGCACACTGAAACCGGCCCGGGCGTGCTCGAGGCGGCGCTCAACTATTGCGATGCGCTCGAGGCTGCCGATCGCGCGGCGCTGTTCAAGACCTTCACCAAGGTGCTGGCGCAACGCCACGGGCTGATGGCCACGTTCATGGCCAAGTGGTCCAACTCGGTGCCGGGCCAGAGCGGTCATCTGCACATCTCGCTGCGTGGCAAGAACGGCGAGAGCATCTTTCACGATGCATCCAAGCCGCACGAGATGTCGGATGCCATGCGCTGGTTCATCGGCGGCCAGCAGGCCCTGATGCCGGAACTGCTGTCGATGGTGGCCAGCACCGTGAACAGTTATTCGCGCCTGGTGCCGGGCTATTGGGCGCCGACGTCGGCGACCTGGGGCATAGAAAACCGCACTACCGCGCTGCGCGTGATCCGCGGCGGCGCATCCAGCCAGCGCGTCGAGTACCGGATCGCCGCGGCGGATATCAATCCCTACATCGCGCTGGCCGCGGCCATCGGTTCCGGACTCTGGGGCATCGAGCAGCGCATCGAGCCCGATGCGCCCATCGTGGGCAATGCCTACGCGCAGGAACAGCCGCCGCATCGGCGTCTGCCCGCGACGCTGTACGAAGCAGCGGAGCGGCTGCTCGCGAGCGAGCCTGCGCGCGCACTGTTTGGAGACGCCTTCGTCGAGCAGCATGCCGCGACCCGTCAATGGGAAGAGCGTGAATTCCGCAAGGCCATCACGGACTGGGAACTGGCCCGTTACTTCGAGATCATCTGAGTGCGCGCATGACCGCTACCCTCAAGACCATCAGCCCGGTCGACGGCCGGGTCTATGTTGAACGTCCGCTCGCCAGTGCGGCTGATATCGACCGGGTGCTGGACACCGCGCGCAGCGCGCAGGTCGGGTGGCGCGCAGTCCCGCTGGCCGATCGCTGCGCGATGCTGTCACGCGCGGTGGACGCCTTTGTCGCCAATGCCAGGGACATCGCCACCGAGATCAGCTGGCAGATGGGACGTCCGATCCGTCACGCGCCCAGCGAAGTGCGCGGATTCGAGGAACGTGCCCGCTACATGCTGCAGTTGGCGCCGGAGGCGCTCGCTGCCGTGGACCCGGTCGAGAAGGCGGGCTTTCGGCGCCAGATCAAACGCGAGCCGCTGGGAGTCATCGCGGTCATCGCGCCGTGGAACTACCCTTACCTGACGGCAGTGAACGCCGTATTGCCGGCATTGATCGCGGGCAATACGGTGGTACTCAAGCACTCGCACCAGACCCCGCTTTGCGCCGAGCGCTTTCTCCAGGCGTTTACGCAAGCCGGCGTACCCGCCGGCGTATTCCAGTACCTGCATTTGTCCCATGCTGACGCTTCGCGCCTGATGGCCGATTCGCGCCTGGCAAGTGTCTGCTTTACCGGATCGGTGGCAGGCGGACGCGCGGTCGTTGCCGCCACCGCCGCGGGGTTTGCCACCGCGGGACTCGAACTGGGCGGCAAGGATCCCGCCTACGTGCGCGCGGACGCCAATCTCGCGCATGCGGTCGATTCGCTGACGGATGGCGCATTTTTCAATGCCGGCCAATCCTGCTGCGGCATCAAGCGCATTTATGTCGCCGCGCCGCGCTTCGATGAGTTCGTCGCCGGCGTGGTCGATCTCACGCGTCAGTACCGGCTCGGCTCGCCGCTCGATCCGGAGACCACGCTTGGACCGGTGGTGCGCACCGCTGCCGCCGACGCGATCCGATCCCAGGTGCAGGATGCGGTTGCACACGGCGCGAGACAGCTGATCACCGAATCAGCGTTCGGCGCGTCAAAGTCCGGGACGCCCTATCTGGCGCCGCAGGTGCTCGTCGGCGTCGATCATTCGATGGCCATCATGCGCGAGGAAACCTTTGGTCCGGCCGTGGGTATCATGCGCGTGGAATCGGACGAGGAAGCGGTGCGCCTCATGAACGACAGCGAGTTTGGACTGACGGCCGCGATTTACTCCGCCGATGTAGAGCGCGCGCAGAGCCTCGGCGATGCGCTCGAAACAGGCACTGTGTTTCTGAATCGCTGCGATTACCTGGATCCGGCCCTGGCCTGGACCGGCGTCAAGAATTCGGGGCGGGGCTGCACCTTGTCGAGGGTGGGATTCGAGCAGCTCACGCGCCCAAAGTCCTATCACTTCAGGTTGACAACATGAATACAGCGTTGCGCGGCAACTGGAATTATCCAACTACCGTCTGGGCCGGTCCGGGCCGGATCAGCGAGCTGCCGGCGGCGTGCGCGCGTTCGGGAATCCAACGGCCGTTGCTGGTGACGGACGAGGGTCTGGCGAAGGCGCCGATGATCGCCAGCGCACTGGCGTCGGTCGAGAATGCGGCCCTGTTCAGTGCGGTGCGCGGCAACCCGGCCGCGAGTCATGTCGAGGGGGGACTGAAGGCCTATCGCGCCGGCAGGCACGATGGCGTGGTCGCCTTCGGCGGCGGCTCCGCGCTCGATGTCGGCAAGGTCGTGGCATTCATGTCCGGGCAGACCCGTCCGCTATGGGATTTTGAAGACATTGGCGACTGGTGGACGCGGGCAGACGCTGCGGGCATCGCACCGGTGGTGGCCGTACCGACCACGGCCGGCACGGGCTCGGAGGTCGGTCGCGCGGGGGTCATCCTCAACGAAGAGACCCATCAGAAGAAGATCATCTTCCATCCGCAGATGATGCCGCGCGTGGTCATTCTCGATGCGGAGCTGACCGTGGGACTGCCGCGCACTGTGACGGCGGCAACGGGCTTCGATGCCTTCGTGCATTGCTTCGAGGCATTCTGCGCGCCGGGTTTTCATCCGCTGGCCGATGGCATCGCCCTCGAGGGCATGCGCCTGGTTCATCGCTTCCTGCCGCGAGCCTGCGCCAACGGCCGTGACATCGAGGCGCGCGCGCAGATGCTGGCCGCGGCTTCCATGGGTGCGACCGCATTCCAGAAGGGTCTGGGTGGCGTGCATGCGATTGCGCATCCGGTCGGCTCCTGGTTCAACACCCATCACGGGCTCACCAATGCCATCGTGCTGCCCTATGTGATGGCGCACAACCGCAACGCCATTGCGGAGAAGGCCGACATCATCGGCCGCGTGCTCGAACTGCCGGTGCGCGGCTTCGAGGGCTTCCTGGCCTGGGTGCTCGAGATGCGGCGCGAACTGGGTATCCCGCATTCGCTCGGCGAGCTCAAGGTCACCGTCGAGAATGCCGAGGTTATTGGCCGGGAAGCGGCCATCGATCCGTCCGCCAGCGGCAACCCGATTCCGGTCGACGCCGCCACGCTCGAGCGCATCTTCCGCGCGGCGGTGGCCGGCGATATCGACGCGGTGGCACTCGCCGCTTGAGTACGCCGCGGATCCTCGTTATCGACGGTAACGTGGCTGAGATCCGCGCGCGCCAGGCCGCGGCACTCGGATACGACTCGGGTGGCGGCTACGCACGGGTACTGCATCGGATCGACAGCGGTCTGCAGATCGACATCCTCACAGCGGCCGACGGCGAGACACAGCTTCCGCGCGGCATGGCACTCGCCGACTATGACGGTGTGACGATGACCGGATCGGCACTCAATATCTACCACGGTGGGGCTGCGGTGACGCAGCAGATCGAACTGGCCCGGGCCGTGCTGGCCGAAGGCGTGCCGTTCTTCGGCAGCTGCTGGGGCCTGCAGGTTGCCGTCACGGCCGCGGGCGGCGAGGTGCGCGCGAATCCCCGCGGTCGTGAGTTCGGATTTGCGCGCCGCATCCTGCAAAACGACGCTGGCCGCCAACACGGATTGTTCGCGGGCAAACCGCCGGTGTTCGAGGCGCCGACGATTCATCGCGACGAAGCCGCCTCGTTGCCCGCTGGTGCGCAGGTATTGGCAGCGAATGATTTTGGGGTGCAGGCCGTCACCTTTGAATACGGCCGCGGCACATTCTGGGGGGTGCAGTATCACCCCGAGTACGACTACATCGACATCGCGGCAGCCGCCGAGCGTTACGGCCAGACGCTGGTGGACGAGGGCACCTTTCACGATCTCCCGGCGCTGCAATCGTTTGCGGCCGATCTGCGCGCCTTGCAGTCAAATCCGGCAGACACGGCTCTGCTCTGGAAGCACGGGCTTGGCCTGGGACTGCGAAGCGAGGTGACGCGGCTGGTGGAGATCAGCAACTGGCTGCAGGCGCAGGTCCGTCCGAGAGCGGCACGCCATGTCTGACGGCTCGCCGGGTCTGAAGCGCACATTGAGCGGCGTGCACCTGTGGGGGATTGCGGTCGGCCTGGTCATTTCCGGGGAATATTTCGGCTGGAGCTACGGCTGGGCGCTGGCGGGTACCCTCGGCTTTCTGGTGACGACCGTGTTCATCGCACTCATGTACACGACCTTCATCTTCAGCTACACGGAACTCACCACGGCGATACCGCACGCCGGCGGCCCGTTCGCCTATAGCTACCGCGCCTTCGGGCCCGTCGGCGGCTATATCGCCGGCTTCTCCACCCTGGTCGAGTTCGTGTTCGCGCCGCCCGCCATCGCGCTCGCCATCGGCGCCTATCTGAACGTGCAGTTTCCGCAGCTGGATCAGCGCGCAGCGGCGACCGGTGCCTTCGTCGTCTTCATGGCGCTGAATATTGCCGGGGTGACTATTGCCGCCACCTTCGAGCTGATCGTCACCGTGCTGGCGATCATCGAGCTGCTGATCTTCATGGCCGTGGTTTCCGGTGGCTTTACCTGGGCGCACTTCACCGATCACGGCTGGGCCGGCGCAGCGGCGCCGTCGATGGCCATGGTCGGCGGGATTTTTGCCGCGATCCCATTCGCCATCTGGTTCTTTCTCGCCATCGAGGGTGCGGCCATGGCGGCCGAGGAAGCCAGGAACCCGACGCACACCATCCCGCGCGCCTATATTGCCGGCATCCTGACGCTGGTCGCGCTGGCTTTCGGCACGATGATATTTGCCGGAGCGGTTGGCGACTGGACGGTGCTCGCCAACATCAACGATCCGCTGCCACAGGCAATGAAGATCGTGGTTGGTGCCAATAGCGGCTGGTTGCACCTGCTGGTGTGGATCGGCGTGCTCGGGCTCATCGCCTCGCTCCATGGCATCATTATCGGCTACTCGCGCCAGATCTTCGCGCTGGCGCGAGCAGGCCTGCTGCCCAGGGCGCTGGCGGCGATTCATCCGCGCTGGCGCACCCCGCACATCGCCATCGTTGCCGGTGGCGCGGTCGGCATTGCCGCGATCTATTCCGACCGGTTCGTGTCCATTGCCGGTCAGCCGCTCACTGCGAGCATCGTCACCATGTCCGCGCTCGGGGCGATCGTCATGTACATCATCAGCCTGATCAGCCTGATCCGATTGCGGCGCAGCGAGCCGCAGCTGGTGCGACCGTTTCGGGTGCCCCTGTATCCGCTTTTTCCGCTCATCGCGCTGGCGATTGCCGCGGTGTCGCTGGTGGCAATTGTCTATTACAACGTCGCCGTGGCGACACTATTCGCCATACTCGGCTTGCTGGGCGCGCTGGTGACGCGACGGCGCCTTCGGTCCGGAACGGGTATCGAGCCTGATCCGATGCTTCACAGTCCCTGAGCGGCCAGGGCCGCCTCGACATCTGCGCCCATGTTTTCCGGCTTGTCGGTGGGCGCGTAGCGCTTGAGCGGCTCGCCGTTGGGGCTGATGAGAAACTTGGTGAAGTTCCATTTGATGGCCTGCAGGCCGAGCACACCCGGCAGCGACTCCTTGAGGAAGCGGTACAACGGATGCGCATCGCTGCCGTTCACCTGGATCTTCGAGAAAAGCGGGAACGTCACGTGGTACGTTGCCGTGCAGAAGCGGCGTATTTCAGCCTCGTCGTCTGGTTCCTGGTGTCCGAACTGATCGCAGGGAAATGCGAGCACGTCGAATCCGCGCTCATGGTATTTTCGATGCAGCGCCTCGAGTGCGGTGTATTGCGGCGTGAAGCCGCATTGGCTGGCTACGTTGACGATCAGCAATGCGTGGCCGCGGTAGACGGACAGCGATTGTTCATTGCCATCGATGCTTCGCGCCGAGAAGTCGTAAACGGACATTGAGGCTCCTTCAGTTCCGGCTCAGCTCGATAAACCAGTCCAGGCCGGATTCGACTTTGTGAGCCGCGGCATAGTTGCCCTGGTTCAATGCCACGGCCACGTTCAACAGACTGTTTATATAGAGCAATGGCTGACCTACCGGCACTTCGCCAAAGGTGCGCCGGTAGGGGACGATCGCCTCGTCGACCAGCTTGTCGCCATGATAGATGCGTACCCTGATCGGATCGCCGATGGCCGGATGAATCTGATCGAACATTTCCTTGGGAATATTGCTCCAGACGTTGCCGTACTGCACGTCGAGTACCGGAATAAGGCCCGATAACCTGCCATCCTTCAGTGCGGGCTTGCGGTAAGGGATTGAGATCAGCTTCTCCGGCGGCAGCAGCGGCCCCACTTGCTCGAAGCTGATGACGCCCGCGGCCAGGCGCGCGCCGGTGTAGGCATACACATCGCGACCGTGAAAAGTGTGCGAGTTCTCCGAGCCCTTGCGACGATTGACGTTCTCATCGATCTGGCGCAACGATTCGATGCCGTCGCGTTCGGCGACTAGCGAAAACAGGCCATTGTCTGGTCCGACGAAGTAGTGCCCGTTGCGCGTCTTGAGCACCACCGACAGGCGCGAAGTTCCGACGCCGGGGTCGATCACGCAGACGAACACCGTACCGCCGGGCCAGAATTCCTCGGTCTGGTAGAGCCGATAGGCGCCCGTGAAGATGTCGGGATTCTCGTGGCTGAGATCGGCGATCAACAATTGCGGTGAAACGGTGTAGGCGACGCCTTTCATGGCCGATACCGCGCCGTCCGCGGTCCCAAAGTCGGTCAGCAGCACCAGCGGCGAGCCGGCGCGTGCCAATGCGCAGCCCAGGCACAGGAGCAGCGCTACACTTAAGGCCTGCCATCTCATGCTTCGAGTTCCTTGCTCATTGGGATGAATTCGATATTCACGCCCTCTGCCACCGGATAGTGGACCATGGTGCCCCGCTGGTAGCCCAGCGCCTCGTACAAGCGCACACCCGGCAGGGTGCCCATCAGTTCCAGGCGGCGAAAGCCGCGGGCACGCGCCTCGCTTTCGCAGCGCTCGAGCAACATGCGCCCAATGCCGCGACGGGCATGATCAGGATCGACGAAGAACGCGCGTATTTTCGCTGCATCGACCCGGGGATCGAGTTCGCCGGCGTCGCGTTCGCGATGCGCATCGCCGCCGAACAGCGTTCGCCGCCGGCTCCACCCGCCGCAGCCTACGGCGCGGCCGTCGAATTCGACCACGAAATAACTGCCGTCATCGATCAGCTGCGTATCGACCCCGAACGCGCCCTGCAGCGCGCCTTCGACTTGCTCGGGTCGATAGTCCTGCTTACTGAGTTCACGCGCCGAGCGCGCGATCAGCACTTTCAGGGCATCCGCGTCGGCGCGGGTGGCGGCTCGAAGCTGGTACGACATGGATTACGAATTATGCCCGAAGCAGACGCTCGCGCTTGCCCCAATGATGGCCCGACCAGGTGAAGTAGAGGGGCACTGCGAAGTAGACGTAGCCCGCAAATCCCACGCTACGCGGTGGCATCACCTGTGCGACCAGGGCCGAGAACAGCCCGAGCCCCGCGAGCACCACCTGATCGATCAAACTCTGCCGCGTGCGCAGCATCTCGATCGGATCCAGCTCGAGCTCCGCCCGGACGCGCCACGCATGCCAGTACAGCAGCGCAAACACGCTGAATACGGCGGCGTACCCGATGCTGAAGATGCTGTAGAGCAAACGTCCCTGCTCGACGGTGAACTGCTGATCGCTGAACGCTGCCGAGAACAGGAATTTAAGCGGATACACGTAGAACAGAACGAAGAACAGCAGTGCGCAGTTGAGCGTTACGGTCCAGGGATTCTCCAGCCCATAACGCCTGAAAAAGCGGTAATGCATGTACCAGACGTACGCCAGCAGACTGAAGCAGATCCCGAACACGATGAACCCATGCATGGCATCCAGCAGTTCCGGGAATGTCTTGGGAACCTCGAGCGAGACCACCAGCAGCGTCACCGCAAAAGCGAAAACGGCATCGGTGAAGCCTTCGAGGCGAGTCACTTCGTGTCCGCGCCAGCGAAAGCCTGCTTCTCCGACCGTGTGGGAGCCGATGAGGTGTCTGCGAATCATGCGGGAGGGATTTGACCGGATTGCCGCCCGGGGCGTCAATGACGCCTTCAATCGCCCTGGAATCTGCGGTAGCCTCGATACTCCACTACCGGCCGGAGAGCCGGCCTCATCACTCACGTTTTAGGAGACGGACATGAAGCTTTCGATTGGTATCGCATCGATGATGCTGGCCCTGTCGGCACACGCCGGGGACGTCGTACGCTACCCGCTGCCCAACGGCAGCAAATTCCCGATCGCCAGTGCCGTGGAAGTGCCCGCGGGCACGACCCTGATCTTCCAGAGTGGCGCATTGGGCTCGCCGAAGGATCCCAGCGCGCCCGCCGGTACCGCGGCGTACTGGGGCGACACCAAGACCCAGGCGCTGAGCGCGTTCGACAACATCAAGAAAGCGCTTGAGACCGAAGGTGTGGGCTTCGGCGATGTCGTCAAGATGCTGGTATTTCTGGTGGGTGATCCGGCCAACGACGGCAAGATGGACTTCAAGGGCTTCATGGAAGCCTATACCCAGTACTTCGGTACACCGGACCAGCCGAATCTCCCGGCGCGATCGGCCGTGCAGGTGGCAGGTCTCGCGGCTCCGGGGGCGTTGGTCGAGATCGAGGTAGTTCTGGCCAGGAAGACACCTGAGCCCGCCGCCAAGAAGAAACACTAGGCAGCCGACCATGCAGCGTCGGGATTTTGTCCGCCAGGGCGCCGCGGCTCTGGGTGCGATGGCTTTTGCCGTTCACGAGCGCGGTGCGGCGGCGCCCGCGGCCGCCGGCACGCTCGTGCCCCAGCTGCCGCCGGTGCGTGCATCCATGGACCGGGTGATCAAGATCACGGTCTGTACGCGACCCTTTCGGGCGCTGGGGCCGCGGCTGGATGTAGAGCAGATTGGCCACAAGACCGTGGTTCATAACTATGGCCATGGCGGCAGCGGCTGGTCCCTGTCGTGGGGATCGGCCAGCGTTGCCGTGGCCAAGGCGATGTCGACTGGAATTCGCGATTGCGCCGTGATCGGCTGCGGCGCACTTGGGTTGACATCCGCCATCACACTGCAGCGACAGGGTGTACGGGTCACGATATACGCCAAGGATCTGCCGCCTGAATTACGCTCCATGTGGGCCACCGGTGTCTGGTCACCGGATAGTCGCATCTGCCTGGCCGATCAGGCCACGCCGAGCTTCAAGTCGCTCTGGGCACAGATGGCGCGCACTTCCTTTCGCGCCTACTCAAACTACCTCGGGCTTCCCGGAGCGCCGGTGGAGTGGTACGACAACTACGAACTCACCGAGATTCCTTATGATCGTTTTGCCGCCGAACAGGAGTCGGCCAACACGATGGCGTTCGCCGAGTTGCAGGGCGAGATGACACCGGAGATCGGTCCCGTGCCTGTGGACTTGAGTCCGGGCAGCCATTCTTTTCCGGTGCCCTATGTCAGGCGCGCCAGCAACATGATGTTTAACCTGATTGCTTACCAGCGGCTGCTGCTCTCGGATTTTCGGGCCGCCGGCGGCATCATCGAGCAGCGTGAGTTTCATGCGCCGCGGGATCTCGCGCACCTGCCGCAGAAATGCATCATCAATTGCACCGGATATGGTGCACGAGCGTTGTTCAGCGACGAGTCCATTGTCCCGGTGCGCGGACAGCTCACGCGCCTGGTTCCGCAGCCCGAGGTGAACTATGGGCTCATCTACCGCAACGTGTTCGTGGTACCGCGTCGCGATGGCATCGTGCTGCAGTACTTTAGTGCCGATGAGGCGCAAGGGTATAACGACACCTCCACCGAGCCGGACTTGCAGGAAGCCCAACTGGCTGTGAATACCATCGCGCAGCTCAATGAGATGACGCCGGCGCCGGTTTGAGGGGCAATGAAGCCCGGTAGAAATGATCCCTGCCCCTGCGGCAGCGGCAAGCGCTACAAGCACTGCTGCGGCCAGATCGGGGGCGCGCCGCCACCCCAGAGCACGGCGGTCCCGGAACTGGCGGCGCTGCGCATGCTGCTCGAGGCCGGAAATCTCACGGAGCTGGAACGCAGGGCGCGCGATCTCACCGCGCTTCAACCGCGCAACGGTGCTGCGTGGAAGGCCCTAGGTGTGGCGTTGGCGTTGCAGCAGAAGGATGCATTGGCCGCGCTGCAGAGAGCGGCAGAGCTTCTGCCCGAGGACGCGCAGGCACATGCGAATCTCGGGGGCGAGCTGCTGCGCGCGGCACGTTTCGCAGAAGCGGTTGCCAGCCTGCGACGCGCGGTGCAGTTAAGCCCCGGTGATGCCGACACGCTCAGCAATCTGGGAAATGCGCTGCGTGGCGCAGGGCAGGCCGAGGAAGCACTGGCGAACTATCAGGCGGCCGTCAACCGGAGTCCAGGGCACGCCAGGCTGCACCACAACCTCGCGAATATGCTGCTGAGTCTGAATCGCGCGGAGCAGGCAGCCCTGAGCTATCGCCGTGCGCTGGAGCTGAACCCCGGACTGCCCGAGGCACACAACAATCTGGCGATCGCACTATTGGCGATCGATCGTCCCGTCGAGGCGCTGGCGCATGCCAGGCAGGCGCTGCAACTCGCGCCTGATTCGGCCGCGGCATATAGCACCCTCGGCAATGCGCTGCTCGATCTGAGCCTGTTTCGCGAGGCTGCCGATGCCTATCGAAGCGCACTCGCGCTCAAGCCTGATTTTGTCGATGCGCTCAGCAACCTGGCGAGTGCCCTGCGCCTGCTGGGACAGACCGATGAAGCCAAGAGCGTCGCGGGGCGGGCGCTGCAGCTCGAACCACGATCGGCGCGCACTCTCATCATATTGGCGGACGCGCATGCCGATCACGGCGAGTTCGACGAGGCCGAGCAGTGCCTGCGGAGGGCCATTGCCCTCGATGAAGATTCGCCTGAAGCATGGGCAGGACTGACACATCTGCGCAGAATGAATACTGGCGATGCGTGGTGGCTCGAAGGGGCTCAGCGTATCGCGGCCCATGAAGGTCTGCCTTCGCGCCTGGAAGTGCAGCTGCGATATGCCATGGGCAAGTACTTCGACGACCTGGCGCAGTATGAGCAGGCTTTCGCTCAGTACCGGCAAGCCAATGAACTCTCCCGGCGCCACCGCGCATCCTATGACCGCGCGCAGGCACAGCAGGACACCGACCGATTGGTGCAGACCTGCAATAGTCGTTGGCTCGAACGCACACGTTCGCACGGTGTCAGATCGGATCTTCCGGTGTTCATCGTCGGCATGCCGCGCTCCGGCACCTCGCTGGTGGAACAGATCCTGGCTTCGCACCCGGCGGTATTCGGCGCCGGCGAGCTGCCATTCTGGAACGCTGCGGTCAACTCGGGCAGCGCCGAGGCAGTACAGCGGCTCGGCAGTGACTATCTGGCACTGCTGCGCGGACTGGCCGCCGATGCCGCCCGGGTAGTCGACAAGATGCCGGAGAACTTCCGCCATCTCGGCTTGATCCATGCGGCACTGCCCGGGGCGCGTATCATTCACGTGAGCCGCAACCCAATCGATACCTGCCTGTCGATCTATTTCAGGGACTTCAGGGCCTCGCTTGACTATGCGACGGACCTGGACAATCTGGCCCACCAATACCGACAGTACCGCCGACTGATGCAGCATTGGCGGCAGTTGCTCCCGCCCGGTTCGATGCTGGAGTTATCCTATGAAACGATGGTGGCGGAGCCGGAGCTGTGGAGCCGCAGACTTCTGGAGTTCGTCGCACTGCCCTGGGATGCGCGTTGTCTCGATTTTGCCGCCACCCGACGCAGTGTCGTGACCGCCAGTAAATGGCAGGTGCGGCAGAAAATCAGCGCAGCATCGGTGGGTCGTTGGCGCAACTACGCATCGCACATCGCGCCCCTGATGCCCTTGCTGGAAGACTAGGCCACACGGAATCGCAATGTCAGACACCAGACCAGGCAGAAATGATCCGTGTCACTGCGGCAGCGGCAAAAAATATAAGCAATGCTGCGCGCAGCTCGAATCCATGCAGGCGCGTCAGAAGACGGCCGAGGTGGTGGTCGCCGAGGCGAATCAGCTCACCCTGCTCTTGCGGGAGGGGCGCCACACCGAAGCGGAGCGGCACGCGCGCGCCATCATCGAGCGGCAACCCACGCACGGGCCGGCGTGGAAGGCACTGGTGGTGTCGCTGCAGATGCAGTCCAAGGATTCGCTGCCCGTGGCGCGCCGGGCCGCCGAACAGCTGCCGGGAGATCCGGAAGCTCATTACAACCTGGGAACCGCTTTGCTTGCCGTCAGGCGGCCGGAGGAGGCGCTGGTCAGTTTTCGCCGGGCGTTGTCGCTGGCGCCGGGGTATGTTTCGGCGCTCAGCGCCCTGGGCAGCACGCTGCACGGCCTTGGACGCATTGATGAAGCCGTCACCTGCTATCAGCAACTGCTGCAGCGGAACCCCGGCTATGCGGAGATGCATAGCAACCTCGCTCAGGCCCTGCGCCAACTGGGACGTCCTGGGGACGCGGCGGCAAGTTGTCTTCGGGCAATCCAGCTCAACCCGCGCCTCGCCGAGGCCCATAGCAATCTCGGCAATGCGCTGGGAGATATGGGCAAGAGCCTGGAGGCCGAGCAGTGTTATCGCCAGGCGCTCGCGCTCAAGCCGGATCTGCTCCAGGCCCAGATCAGTCTTGCGAACCTGCTGCGTGGCCTGCGACGCCCGGAAGAGGCCGCGGAACTGTACCGCGGAATCGCGCAGTCTCATCCGGGGATCGCGATCGCTCATGTCGGCCTGGCGCGGGCCTTGTTCGATCTTCGTCGGCTGGATGCCGCCGCGGCCGAGTTCCGCCGTGCGCTGGAGATCAATCCGCAGATGGCCGAGGTACACGACAATCTGGGACATGTGCTGCGTGAGCTGCAACAGCCGCGCGAAGCGCTGGAGAGCTGCCAGCGAGCGCTGCAGATCGATCCCAATCTTGCCTCCGCCCTCAGCAACGCGGGCAGCGCGCTGCTGGAACTGGGGCAGCCACAGGAGGCGGAGATCTATTACCGGCGCGCGTTGACCCTGATGCCCGGCCGGGCTGAGTTGTACAGCAACCTGTCCCGCGTGCTGCTGGACATGGGGCGTGTGGACGAGGCCATTGCCAGCGGTCATCGCGCGCTCGAGATCGATCCCAATCTCCCGGAGGCGCACGAGAATCTTGCCGGCGCGCTGCTCAACGTCAACTTCGAGGAAGCGGTGGCGCATTACCGCCAGGCGCTGCAATGGCGTCCGGATGACGCCGATCTGAACAACAGGCTCGGCACGGCATTGCGGCTGCTGGGACGAACCAGCGAGGCTGAGACCTTCATCCGTCGCGCGCTGGAGTTATCGCCGGACTTCGCTCCCGCTGTCGCGACCTTGGCCGAAGCGCATGCCGATCGCGGGGATTTTGCGGCGGCGGAGACGCTCTTTAACCAGGCGCTGGCCCTGGACGACAATCTGAGCGATGTGTGGGTGGGATTGTCGCGTCTGCGTCGCTTTACGCGCAGTGATACGGATTGGCTGCGGCAGGCGGAGCGCGTGGCCGGGCAGTCGCGCCAACCGAGGGAGGTGATTGCGCTGCGCTATGCCATCGGCAAGTACTTCGACGACATCGGGGAGTACCGGCAGGCGTTCGGCAATTACCGTCTCGCCAACGACCTCTCGAAGAGGCATACCCGAGGCTACGACCGCGAGCAGGTCGATCGGCAGGTCGAGGAACTCATTGCCCGCTACCCGCGAGTCGTGCCGCTGGACGGAGCCGCCGTCACGACGCGAGCGGTGCTGATCGTCGGCATGCCCCGTTCGGGCACCTCGTTGGCGGAGCAGATCCTCGCTTCCCACCCGTCCGCATTCGGAGCGGGTGAGCTGAACTTCTGGCACTCGGCCGCAGCGGTGCTGCGCACCGCGGAGCCAGGCGACGTGGAGCGGCAGCGGCAGTTCGGCGCCGAATACGAGCGCCTGCTAGCTGACATCTCCGGGGGTGCGCCCCGTGTGATCGACAAGATGCCGACCAACTTTCTCGAACTCGGGCTCGTGCTCAGCGCACTGCCGGGCACGAGAGTGATCCACATGCAGCGCGATCCGGTCGATACCTGCCTCTCGATCTACTTTCAGGACTTCAGGTCCACGATCGCGTATGCCAACGACCTGGACGATCTGGTGCACTTTTATCGCGCCTACACGCGGCTGATGCAGCATTGGCGAGCTGTCTTGCCGGCCGGCGCGCTGCTCGACATGCCGTACGAAAGCCTGGTCGACGAGCAGGAAACCTGGACGCGCAGAATGCTCGAGTTCGTGGATTTGCCTTGGGATCCGGCCTGCCTCGATTTCCACCAGACGCAGCGCAGCGTCGTCACCGCCAGCAAGTGGCAGGTGCGGCAGAAGATCAACCGCTCGTCGGTGGCACGCTGGCGCCATTACGAGGATTACGTCGCGCCGCTGCTAGTGCTGGCAGGCCCCACAACCTGAGAGGGCCCATTCGGAGGCGCAAAAAAAATCGGGCGGCAGCCGAAGCTGCCGCCCGATGAAGGTACCTCCTTAGGATCGAAGATCAGAAGCTAAACGTGGCCCTGGCGTAGTAGTAACCACCGTCGATGCCGAACGGCGACCAGATCGGCTGAATCTGCACGGCCGTTGAATAGTTGTTCTTGTAATACTGCCCTAGCTCCGTGCTGTTACGCAGCGGCGGAAAACGGTTGAACAGGTTGATTGCGCCAACGTCGACCTTGAAGTACTTCGTCAGCTTATAGCCAACATCGAGGTTTGTAATCGGAATCGTGCCGATCGAAGACTTGTAGTAAATGTTCGCGCCGTTCGGTCCGAGGCCTGAGTCGTTGGAGTACTCGGATGACGGACCGTAGAGCTTCTCCAGGACGTTGACGTTCACATTGTTCCAGGTCCAATCGGCGCCGGCGCCGAATACGAACTTCGGGTTGGTAGTGGTCAGATCGGAGATGGCGCGGGCGTCATACAACGGCTGTCCCACGAACTGCGGCGGCGCCAACGAATTCGGCGAGTTGGTCAGTGCCGTATCCGTGTAGGTGCCGGTCAGTACATAGTTGACATGACCATAGGCGTAGTCGACGCCGTACTGGCCCGACAGGTCGAAACCGCGCGTACGAGTGTCGATGCCATTCGCGAAGGTCTGAACGGCGACATTGCCAGCCGCCAGCACTGCTGGGTCGAGCTGGTTGCCATTGGCCGCGATGGCGGCGTCGACGAAGGGTGCTGCCGGCGTCGGTATGCCGCCACCCAGTGACGCGTAGATGTCGCCAGTGGCAACGATGCGATTGGTCAGGCTGATCTGGTACAGGTCGAGGGTAACACTGGCCGACGGCAGCGGGCGCCACACCGCGCCAATGCTGTAGTTCATCGACTTCTCAGGCTGCAGACCGTTACCGAGGCCGAGCAGCCTGCCACCCGCCGAGTTTGGCGGCAGCACGACTGTAGCGGTCGACGGGCCGACGTTGGTGGACGAGTAGAACTCCTCAGCCAGCGTTGGTGCCCGGAAGCCATTAGCAACGGTGCCGCGTAAGGCGATCGCCGACGTAAAGTCGTAACGCGCCGTCAGTTTACCGACTTCCGCACTGCCGAAATCGCTGTAGTGCTCGTAGCGGCCGGCGATATCGACGCGCAGATTTTCAATTGGCTTGGCGGCGAGATCCACATAACCGGCGAAATTCTTGCGGTTGTCGCTGCGAGCGTCGGTGGGGGCAAGTCCAGGATAGGACTGCGCGCCACCGCTGAGATAGGACTCGGGGATGCCGGCACCGGTCTGATAGGTCTCAAAGCGGTACTCGCCGCCGAACGCGACATTCAGTGGGCCCGCGAGGCCGACGTCGAAGTCCTTGTTGACATCGATCGTATTGGTCCACTGCGACGATTCGAGAAAGCCGTCGTAGAAATTCGACACGGTTGGCAGGCCATTGACAGGGTAAGTGTTGCCGATCGAGTCGAGTGTGTAGAGATCGACGTGGTCGCGACCGAAGCTCGATGCCACGTCCCAGTTCCAATCCATGGTCGTGCCCTTGATGCCGACGGTACCCTGATAGTCCACTTCGTGGGTGGCTTCCCTGGGATCGAAGCCGAATGGGAACGGATAGGTCGTCACGCCGGTCGCCGGGTCGGTGTAATGGATGCGACTGGGAATTCGATAGTTTTCGAACGAAGCGGCGTTTTTGTCGCCGTAGCTGCCAGTGAAATACAGCTCCGCGTTGTCGGGGAGGCCGACGCCGGCATTAAGCATGGCCAGCTTGGTATGGGTTTCAGCGTCGCCTTCGATCAAGTTCAGGTATGGATAACCCGCGACCTGGGTCATGTTCGAATTCGGATAGGTGCCGATTTCCTGCAATGCCTGCGGCTCCACGCCACTATGGTTCGTATGGCCGTGGTTATGGACTTCGCCTGTGATATTGAAATAGGTGTTGTCATCCGGCCCGAAACCCGCATTGCCGCTGACATCGCTCTGCAGGCCCTGGTTGTCGAAGTTGCGACCCGTGGTCGCCGAGAGCGTACCGCCGGAGGTGTTCTTCTTCAGGATGATGTTGATGACGCCGGCGATCGCGTCCGTGCCGTACTGTGCAGCCGCGCCGTCCGTGAGCACTTCGACGTGGTCGATGGCGTCGACTGGAATGAAGTTCAGATCGACGTTGGCGCCGCCCTCGTAAGCTGAGCCTGCATCGATCTGGATGTTCGCGGTCGTGTGACGACGCTTGCCGTTGACGAGCACCAGGACGTGGTTGGGGCTCAAGCCGCGCAGCTTTGCCAGCAATGTCTGGCCTGCCATGTCAAAGCCGAAGGCCTGCATCGTCAGAGACGGTACGATCTGCGCAAGCGCGCTCATCAGGTCCGGATTACCGGCGGCGGCTTGCAGCGCCTCCGAACTCAGGATCTGGACTGGTGCCGGGCTTTCGGCAGCCTCGAGGCCGCCCTGGCGCGTACCGGTCACGATTACTTCTGACAGCTCGGCGCTCTCCGATGCCGTATCCGCGGCTGCCACCGTCTGTGCGGCACGCGCTGCGGACGATGCAGCCAGTGCGAGCGCCACGGCGGCGGCGACCGTCGTGCATTGCTGCGCTCGAGTTGAGCCGATGTTCTTTCTGGTCCGTAAGGTCATTGAGATCTCCCCATGCTTAATAGTTGCTGGCTGCCGCGTCATCCGACCGCGCCTTGTTCGGTTACTGCGGCCAATTAGCCGTCGTGATTACAAAATCTCCGTGTGGACTGGCGCTTTGCAATTTCTTTACCAGCCGCCCATCTCGGTGTGGCGTGCGGGCCTCAGTCCAAGTTCTAAAAAAGGGCATGTGTCGCAGAAGTTTATAAAATACCTTGGCTTAGCTGGCAAGAGATACTGTCAAACAATGCTCACAAAGTGTGATTTTGGCGCGACGCGGGCCTAATCTGTTGTGGCAGAGCGACAGGAATCGTGGCGTACGTGCAACGCGATGCCCCAGAATGGGGCGGACGCTGCACAAATTGAAGCAATCAGCCCGTCTCCTGCTCCTGTTCGATAGCCAGCGGCTCGATCAGGTGGAATTTGGTGTAGTCGAAGCGATCGATGCCGTCGGCGCCCACGGTCAGGATATCGGCGAAGGTGTGATTCCAGCGCATCGCGGCGACGGTGTAGTGCTTGCGCGCCATGAGCGTCTGCCCGGTGCTTTCATCGGTTCCCGCCACACTCAGTAACAGATTCGTGCGGCTCATCATCAGCGATTGCTCAGACTCGCCGTATAGCGGGCTCTTCTGGTCTATCACGTGCAGCAGTGTCCAGCCGAAGGCAAAGATGGGATGCTGGCTGCGGCGCAGCGGCAGGTCGTAAATCCGGCGAATCGGCAATCCTTCCACCGTGCGCTCGTCGCGGATCAGGCGCAGTTCCGCATGCGCTTCCATGATCACATTCTGGCGGGCATTGGCCGCGCGCAGCATCAGCGTAGGCACTCCGTCCATCGGACGGATGACGACGCGGTCGGCAAACAGAAAACGCGCGAAGGGCCTCGAAAAGCGCGCGAACATGATGCCCGCAATGAGCCCCACGCTCATCATGCCGATGAAGATCTCAATCGCCGCCAGGACATGGGCGAACAGCGTCTGCGGGTGCATGTCGCCGTAGCCAACCGTGGCCAGCGTCTCGACGCTGAAGAAGAAATAGCCCCAATAGCCGGGCGGGTTGAGATTGGCAATGCCGCCGGGCACCAGCCGGTACAGCGTCGCAAACACCAGGTTGAACAGCACGAACAGCACGGCGAAGCGCCCGAACAGCACTGGCCAGCTGGCGGTCATGAACAGGTGATAAAGATCCTGCCACCGCCGGCGCGGCAGCCCCTGGGTCACGAACTGCCGTTCGCCCAGCGTCAGGCGTCGTTCATTGCGTCGGCGTGGTGGCACGGGCCGCAGTCTAGGCCCGGCTCGCGAAATATTCCTGCAGTGAAGCGACTCCCAGTCGCTGCGCTTCAAACAGGCTCTCCAGGTGCTCGCGTGAGTTCACCAGCCCGCGCGCTCGCAGCACGCCGCCCGCATCCACCAGCGCAGCGAAGGGCAGTCGGCTGACCTGGTAGCCGAGACCCAGCGGTGTCGAGACCACGTAGGGCACGCCATCGAGCCCCTGCTCGCTGACAAATCGGCGCTGTTCCGTAAGGTCGCCGTCGCTTGCCAGCACCACATCCAGCCAGTCTTTCTCGTCCTTGCGGCCGGATTTGATCACCGGCAGCAGCGACTTGCACACCGGACAGGTCGGCGAGACAAATACCAACAGCGTGCTGCGGCCATCTTCTCGCGGTGCGCCCAGCCGCAGCGCTCGGCCCTCGAGGTCCTCCACATCGATCATCGGCGCGCGCTCGCCTACGGTGAGTCCGCGATTGAGCATCAGCGCGCCCGCGGGTGCGATGCGCTCGTGCAGCACCCCGAGCTGGCGCACCAGTGCCAGCACCACGAGCAGCAGCGCCAGCACCGCGATCCAGAGCAGCACATTGGAAATTGCCAGGGCCGTCATGCGGAGCCCTGCAGGGCGCGGGCGCGCGCAGCCACCTCACCCAGCCGATCGACACAGAGATAGACCACGATGGCAGCGGCGACCCCGAAGGCGATGGTCGATGCGTCCATCCAGCTGATGGCGCGGCCGCTCGATGGCCAGAGCGCCATCCCGAGCAACAGCGCCAGCAGGAGATTGCGCCAGGCCATCCAGCCAGCAATCGGCCGGCGCTGGTCGGGACCGCCGCAGCCGCAGGCGATATCCCGCCGCCCTCGTTGCAGGTTGAGCGCGATGGCGCCCGCGTAACCGAGCAACAGCACAGCTCCGGCGATAACGGCGGCCGCCCGTGTGGCATACACGAGCAGCCCGAGCGCCACGGCCGTCTCGCACAGCGGTATCAGCCAGGTGAGGTGCAGCCGCGGCATCTGCGGCAGCAATTCATAGGCGGCGAAGGCTTCCTCGAAGCGGGGAATATTGCGCCACTTATGCGCGGCAGCGCTCGCGAACAGCACCGTAAAGCAAATCGCAATCAAGGCGCCGAAAACCGGGTCGAGCCACATGAAGCTATCTTAGGCCCTGGCGGCTGCGATCCCATCGGTCGCGCACCTTCAGATACTGCATGGTGGCGCGCGCCCCGAGCCCGGCGAAGCGATGCAGCGCCATGGGCTGGATTGCGGTGACGGGAAATCCGATCTCGTCGGCCGCAGCTCCTGCGGCAAGTTTCGCCAGCAGTCGCCCCAGTGTCGTGGCCATGGCAATGCCCCGGCCGTTATAGCCCACCCCGGCCAGCAGTCCAGGCGCGATTCTATGCAGATGAGGCAGGCGGTCGGCCGTGATCGCCACCAGGCCATTCCAGTGGTACTCGAACGGGATGCCCTCGAGCTGAGGGTAGATCTGGTGTACGGCTTCGTAGAGATGGCGCGCCGACTGCGGGGTCGCCCGCTGATTGAAGGCTCCTCGCGATCCCATGAGCAGCCGGCCACCGGCATCGAGGCGAAAATACCGCAGCAGGCGGCGTGTATCGGATACTGATTGCCCCTGCGGCAGGATCTCACGGCGCAGCGGCGCAGGCAGTGGTGCGGTGGCCACCTGGAACGAAGGCACCATCACCAGGCTCCGTCGCAGCGGATCGACCAGGCGGTCGGTATAAGCATCGGTAGCCAGAATCACGGTCGCTGCCGTCAGGCTGCCGCGCGGGCTGTCGATGCGCCAGTCGCTGCCGCTGCGAGTGAGCCGGGTGGCCGGACTGCGCACATGGATACGTGCGCCGGCGCGGTCAGCGGCACGCGCGAGGCCGCGCACATAGGACAGTGGCTGCACCGTGCCGCCACGACGATCGATCCAGCCACCGCAGTAATGAGTCGAGCCGATCAGCGACGTGGTTTGTGCGCGATCGAGTAATTCGACATCGGCGCCGCGGCGCCGCCACTGCTCGACGCGCGCGCGGATCGGCAGCAGTTCGCGCTCGGAAGTTGCCGGCTGCATCCAGCCCGCGCGCACCGCATCGCAGTCGATGCCGTACTTGCCGATCAGATCGAACACGAGACCCGGTCCATTGCCGACGGTCTCGATGGTTCTTGGGCCCAGCTGCGGGCCGAACTGCGTGAGCAGTTCATCCGGATCGTATTTGACGCCGGCGATGACCTGGCCGCCGTTGAGGCCCGAGGCCCGTTCGCCCACGTTCACGGCCTCGAGCAGCACGGCGTCGAAGCCGAGTTCCGCCAGGTGCAGCGCGGCCGATAGCCCGGTGTAGCCGCCGCCGACCACGGCCACCTGGGCGCGCAGTTCGCTGGCGAGTTCGGGAAACACAGGACCTGCCGCCGCGGTGGCCGCCCAGAGCGGGCGCATCGGCGCCGGATCACTTGCCGGTTTCATGGGTCGATCATCGATAATTATTTATCGTGGGATTCTGCTGGCAGACCCCGCACGGGTCAAACGCGGCGCATCGCCAGGCGCGTACTTTCGATTCCGGGATCGATGTGACAGACTCCTCGCAGCAACGGAGGCCGGCACTGCCGGCCGACTGGGGACCCTCGATGCGAACTCATATGGTTGGTGCAGCAGTGCTGTGCCTGCTTGGCTGCCCGGCACTGCGGGCCGCTCCGCCCCTGCCCAGCGAACATCTCACCGTCGAGAAGCTCGGGCCGAAGAACCCGCACTGGGTCTACGTCGTCGATGAGGCCTTCTTCAACGAAATCGATGCGCGCGTGGATTTGTACGATGGGGACAATTACCGCACCCTTGGGCAGATCGATGCGGGCTTCAACCCCGGCGTCAACCTGTCTCCCGATGGGGCGACCACGGTCCTGACGACAACCTACTTTGCGCGCGGCTCGCATGGCGCGCGTACCGATGTGGTCGAGTTCGTCGACAACTCGACGCTGTCGGTCGCCGGGGAGATCGTGCTGCCCCCGAAGCATGCCAACACGCTGCCCACGTATTTCAATATCGGCTACAGCACCGATAGCCATTTCCTCTACGTCTCGTATGTCACGCCGGCCAGTTCCTTCGGCGTGCTCGACCCGGCGAAGAAGTCCGTGATCGGTGAAATCGATACGGCCGGCTGCGTGCTCGTGATTCCCTCGGGGCCCAATCGGGTATCGTCGATCTGCGAGAGCGGACGCCTGCTGACCGTGACGCTCGATGCCGATGGTCACGAAGCCTCGCGCGCGATGTCGGAACCGTTTTTCGATGCCGATACGGATCCGATCTTCGTGCAGGGCGTGCCGACCACGGACGGCTATCTGTTTCTATCCTTTCTGGGCCAGGTCCACGAAGTGGATTTCTCAGCTGCGCAGCCAGCGTTCCGCCAACCCTGGTCGATCATGAGTGCGGCCGACGCCAAAGAGCATTGGCGGCCGGGCGGCCAGACCGTGGCTGCGCTGCATCGCGGGCTCGGCCGGCTGTATGTGTCGATGCATCGCGGCGGTGAGGGATCTCACAAGCAGGCCGGCACCGAGATCTGGGTGTTCGATATGAAGACGCACGAACGCATTGCGCGCTGGCCACTGGCCTCACAGAAGATTGATCCGGTGGTCGCGATCCAGGTCTCGCAGGATGCCGAACCGATCGCTTTTGCGGCCACGGACAAATCGGACGTCGCGGTGCTCGATGCGCGCAACGGGCGGCTGCGCCATCTGCAGAAACAGCTGGGACAAACCGCCTGGTTCTTCCTGAATCCCTGAAGGCATCACGATGCGCTCCATTGACCGACTGTTCGAACACTCCTCGCGCTCCCTGGCGCAGCGCACCTCCCGCCGCAGCGTCCTGGCGGGACTCGGGCGCCTGCTGATGGGGGCGGCTGTGCTGCCGCTGTTGCCGATCGATCGCGGCAGCCGCGCCAGTGCTGCCGACGCCACTGCCGCGGCCAAGGCGGAGGCGGGCAACCCGGAGAGCTGCGAGTACTGGAAGTACTGCGCCATCGACGGTTTTCTATGCTCCTGTTGCGGCGGCTCTTCGCATTCCTGTCCGCCCGGCACAGCTCCTTCGCCGATCACCTGGATTGGTACCTGCCGCAATCCAGCCGACAGCCGCGATTACATCGTCTCGTACAACGACTGTTGCGGTAAGACCAGTTGCGGCAACTGCGAGTGCAATCGCAACGAGCGCGAGAAACCCATGTACCGCCTCTCGCGCAACAACGACATCAACTGGTGCATGGCGAACGCCGATTCCAACTATCACTGCTCGGTGTCGGTGATCCTGGGCGTCTCCGAACAATGAGCGCCGGCGTTCGCGCGCCATTCATGCGCGCGCCAGGCATCGCGACGCTCGCATTGTTAAGCGCCTCGCTGTGCCACGCGGCCGATTCCCCGACAGCACGGTTTCCTGAGGGCGCACAGGTGTTTGCGTCCAATTGCGCGGTTTGCCACGGCGCGGCCGGCGCCGGTCAGCCCGCGCTGGCGCCACCGCTGCTCGCCAATCCGGCACGCTACGCAGTCGTGCCCGAGGGACGACGACAGCTGGCGATGACCGTGCTGTTCGGCATGTTCGGCGACATCACGGTCGATCAAAAGCACTACAACTTCAAGATGCCCGAATTCTCACAGCAGAGCGATGCCGCACTCGCAGCGGTGCTCAACTTCGTGGTGTTCGATCTGGCGCACGCACCGGCCGACACCAGGCCGATGGAAGCTGCCGAGATCGCCGGCGAGCGCGGCGCGGCTCTCGATGGCGCGGCCGTGCGCGAACACCGCATCAGCGTGCTCGCAGGCTTCGGAGCGGGCTGAGATGCGCGCGCGGTGCTGGCCGATTGGCGCCGCCGCCGCCACCGGGCTCATCGCCACTGCCTTTGCGAGTCCGGGTCAGGACTACATGCTCTATTGCATGGGGTGTCACGGCGCCGAAGCGCAGGGCGTACCGGGGAAAGTGCCGCCGCTGGCGCATGCACTCGGTGACTATATGCGAACGCCCGCGGGCAGGAACTACGTCCTGCGCGTGCCCGGCGCCGCCAGCTCCGTGCTCTCGGATGCGCAGCTGGCCGCCGTGCTCAATTGGGTCGCGATGCGCTTCAGCGCAGCGCAGCTGCCGGGCGATGTCTCCTGGTTTACGACCGAGGAGGTGGCGCAGGCCCGGCACACGCCGCTCGCCGATGTGCTCGCCACGAGGCGTGAGATCGTGCGCTCGCTGGCCGCCAGCGGCGACGCGCCGGGGCTTGATTACTAGCCCTGCAGCAGTTCGTTGACGGCACGATCGGCTTGATCGATGGCCGAGTCGGTGTACGCGGCGGCGCCGGAATCGGAATTGGCGATCGTTATCCGGCCGAAACGTGCGCGGCCGATGACGTTGGCACGCTGCTCCGGCGGCAGCTCGGGGTCCCACAGCGGGTTGTATTCAGGCGCGTAGCCATGCGGCCAGCGGTTGACCGTGATGGCCTCGATGTCGCGTGCCGGATCGAAGCCGCCGCCCTGGAGCATGCGAGCCAGCTGATCGCGAATGTTATGCTCGAAGGTGGCAAACGGCGTCGCCAGCAGTTCGGCACGCCCGGCCTTGTTCTGTTCGTGTTCGCTCAATCCCGGGTGAGTCGGCACGCGCAACATTCGCAGCAGCATGGGCTGGTCGGGGCTCATCGGGCTGCGGTAACCGCCGATATCCACGTGCGGATTCAGGACCACGTTCGTATGGTAGGAGCCTGGCGCATAGACTCGTTCGATCCCAAGCTTATGGAATGACTGCCAGTTGCGCAGCGCGACGCTGGTGTAGACCAGCGGTGATTTGACCAGCTGGTGGAGCGCAGCTTTCTGCGCGTCGGGTAATTCCGGTACCAGGTAGGGGATCATGACGTTGTAGCAGGCCAGCACGCAGCCGCGGGCACGCACCGTCTGCACGCGGCCGCCGCGCACGTAGCGCACCTGCACTTCGCGCGCAGTGGCGGGATCACCCAGGTGCCGCGCTCCGAGCACGATGCTGCTGAGCCGCAGCCGAACGCGTGAAGCCGGGCGGTCCAGCTGCCGATAGTCGACACGGGCCGTCACCACATCTTCGACGCTGCCGCCGGGCACCGCTTCGGGCAACAGGCCGCGTACCAGCAGGCGCGCGATGGTCGCGTTGCCGTCGGGAAAGTGCAGCGAGGCCGAGCCGCCCGTGTCCTTGTACCCTGAAGGCGTGTAGCCCATGCGCGCGATCGAGCCGCCCTCGAGGTGCATCCCGCGAAATCCCGGCAAGCCGAACGCCCAGCAGTCCAGTGCCGACACCGCGTCGATGCCCACGGCCCATTCATCGTGGCTCCTGGGCTGGTAGTAGGCGAGCACCTTGGGGTCCGCCTTGACGAGGTCGCGCAGGAAGTCCCGGTAACTGATCCGGGAAAGCTGCAGTTTCTTGGCGGCGGATGGCACACCGGGCAGGTAATCGATGGCGCCTTCTTCGATGCGCTCCATGTCGGCGCGCGCACTCTCGGAGAGCGGCGCATGCGCGAGGGCGCGGGCGATCGGTGCGTTGCCCAGACCGACGGCCAGGTGATCGGCGCCAAAGGTCTCGCGATCGAAGAACGCGCCGCGATGCAACCCGAGGCCGGAGTAGAACTTGCGGTTCTCGCACCGGCGGCTGAGCGCTTCGACATCGATGCCCAGTTCCCGGATCAGGCCGGCCGACACGGCGCTGTAGGGCCGCGGGCTGTCGATCTCGAGCGTGCCGCCATTCAAAAGCTGCAGACCGTCGCGCACGTGAAATTCATTGCGCTTGGCATGGCCGCCGAAATCATCGTGGTTGTCCAGGATCAGAATGCGCGCATCCGCGCCGTGCCGGGCCCGAAAGAAATGCGCGGCCGACAGGCCGCTGATGCCACCGCCGACGATCACCAGATCGTAGGACTCTCCGGTGTCGCCGCCGGGCCCCGCATCCTGTCCATCGCGCAGCGCGTGCGCTGCCTCGAATGATCCGGGATGGCTGCCCCGCATGCCGGTCAGAATGGGCGGGTAGTAGCCGGGCTGGTCCTGCGCGGCCACCGCGACTGCGGACATGGCTTCATCGGCGTGCGCCCGCAGCAGCGGGCCGCACAGTGCACTGGCCGCACCGACCAGCGCTCCCTGCAGAAAGTCCCGTCGCGGAATCCGACGGTGCTCCCCCAGGCCCCGATTCAGCGGCGGCCGCTTATCACGACCCGGCATTTTTCAGAACTTGAATACTGCGGTAACGCCGAAGGTCAGCGGGCGGTACGAGATATTCCGATACAGCGGACTCGCCAGCGGCACGCCGGTGGTCGGATCGTTGGTCATGACTTCGTGATTGGAGTTGAGCAGCTGATGGCTGTTGGTCAGATTGTCGGCAAAAATGGACAGCTGCATGTGATCGATCTGCGTGCCGGCGCGCATCGAAAGGATGTGCTGGCTGAACAGCGGCAACGTCAGCGATGGCAGGTTGGAGGCACCCGCGTCGTATTGCCCGGTGCGCGAATCACGCGAGGCCGGCAACCACTTCTCTCCGCTGCTCCATTCGTAGTCCATGCGCACGTAGGACTGGTGATCGAAGGCCGTGAACTTGTACTGCGGGCCGAGTGTGGCCGTCCACGGCGGTGTCGCGGTGCCATTCTCACCAACGATGGCATCGCCTTCGGCGACGACCGGCACCTGGCCGGGGCCTGAGGCGCCGATGAAGGCATTCTCGGTGTATTGCGCATCGGTGTAGCCGAGCGAGGTCTCGAGGCTGGCTCCATAGCCCAGGTCAAAGTCGGCCTGGATGTCAAAACCCTTGGCTACCGCTTTGCCCAGATTCTGCGTCCACTGGATTTCGCAGATCGGCGGCACGACGTTCTGCTGGATGTTGTTCCAGCGGATGTAGTAGATGCTGGTGTCCAGCTGCACCGTGTGGTTGACGTTGTTCTTGGCACCCACTTCGAAGCTCTGCACGGTGTCCGACTTGTAAGTCGGCGGCGCACCGGAGATCCCAAGGTTGATGAAATCCTGTCCGCAGACCGCGCCACCCGGCACGTTCGGGTTACCGCCGCCGGGACGGAAGCCCTTGGCGTACGTGAAGTAGTACATGTCGTCCGGATCCGCCTGGAACTGCAGGCCGACCTTGGGCGTGAACGGGGTCTGGCTGGCAGAATTGTTGGCGGGGCTGGGGCCGCCGTTCTGCGGACCATCCGACAGGCTCTGGATCGCGAACTGCGTATAGGCTACGCGACCGCCGAGCAGCAGCTTGAGCTTGTCGGTCAGCTTGATGTCGGCCTCGCCGAAGCCTGCGAACTGGCGGTCATGGCTGACCAGTCGATTGAAGTAGGAATCGCCATATGGCAGCACGGAGCTGCCATCCGGATTGGTGGGAGTGCCGAAGTAGGCGGCAATCGGCGTGCCGAATTCCTGCTCCCAGAATGTGTCCGCCATCGGATCGTGGATCTGCTCGAAACTGAACTGGCGATTCACTGACATGAAGAATCCGACCGTCCAGTTCACCCGCGCATCCGCGTTGGTATTCTGCAGCCGCAATTCCTCGGTGAAGTTGCGCTGCTGGTTGGTCACCGTGTTGGGCGCGCGATAGTTGGTCAGTCCCGCAGGCAGGTGCACCCCGCTGCCATCGATGAGGGGGAATCCCGGAATCAGGTTGCCGGGACCTGCCGGATTGGTCTCGTCCGCGCCAATGGACTGGTAGTAACTCAGATTGTAGAGCGTGCCCTCGTAGTCGCTCTGGTCATTGCGGTGGAAATACGCCGTGGTCGAAATCAGCCGCACTGGTCCTGCGTCCAGCTGCAGATTGAGCGAGGGTACGAAGAACACGTCCGGCTCAGGACTCGCGGTCGGATTGGCACTCACGTACCGGTTGCTGCCGGGATCGGAATAGGTCGGCCACCAGATGGTGACATCGTTGCGCTGCCGATCCTGATAGAAGAAGCTCGGACTGACCGTGAGGGAGTCGGTCGGCTTCCAGATGGCCGCGAAGCGCGCCGCAGTGGTTTCATCGTGATTGGCGTTGGAATCGACCACCGCCAGCGAGGTGGGATCGATGCGATCGATCCAGCCGCCATCGCGCCGGTAGTAAATGCTGGCCTTGACGGCCAGGACGCCGTCGATGAGGGGCGTGCCCCCGGAGATGCCCGCTTCATAGCTCGGCGAGCCGTTGAGCGTGTAGCCGCCTTCGGTGCGTGCATACAGCGTGGGAGTGTGCATGTCCGGCTGACTGGTGATGTAGCGCACCGTGCCGCCCTCCGAGCCGGCGCCGAACAGGGTGCCCTGGGGACCCCGCAGGATCTCGATGCGGTCGAGATCGAACACTTTGATCAGCGTGTCATCGGGATTGAAGCCAAGGGCGCGCATCTGGATGGGCACGTCATCGATGTAAATGCCGGTGGTGCCCGAGCCGCCGGAGGAGGCGATGCCGCGAATGGAGATGGCGTTGGTCTCGCCGTTGTCGAAGGCCACACCCGGGGTGAACTTCACCACATCGGCGAAATCCTTGATGCCCTTCAGATCCATGGCATCGCGCGTCTCGACGCTGACGCTGATGGGAACCCGGCTCAGCGATTCCTCCTGCCGTGTCGCGGTCACCGTGACTTCCTCGAGCACCGATCCGGCGTTATCGCTGTCGGCGGCCGTGTCTGCCGCGGCCCAGCACACCCACGGAATGCACGCCAGCGTGACAGCGACTGTCCGGGCGCTTGTGGCAACCGTGCGGCGGATGCCTGTTCCGGGTTTTGACGTGGGTCGCATGATGTCTCCCTGCTATCGCGTTATGGGTTCTCAGGCCGCCATTCGGCACATCGGGGTGCAACGGGGCGCATCCTGCAGCGTTGTCGCTCAATCGTGGTGCGCACAGGCTGCGCGCGTTGGGCTTGCGGCCGTTTATCGGTGATCGATGCGTCCTTATCGGCCCGATTACTCTAGGCCAGTGCATCGTGAGGCGTCAACGCGATCCGCCGCTATCGGAAGGCAGCCGCGGCCCGTTGCCATGCATGCGGGTCGGTCACTGCCACGAAGGCAAGTCCGGCCAGTGCGCCGTCAAAATGCGCCGCATGATTGATGCGACCGTGCGGGTGGCGCGTGGAATAGAAGCTGAACAGCAGGTAACACACCGCAAACAGCGGAGCCGGAATCGGCACCGGTATCGGCAGGATGAAGATTGACTGGCGCGGAAAATAGACGATCGCGGCAAACAGCACCGCCAGGATGGCACCAGAAGCGCCGAGGCTGGCGTAGTTCGGATCGTTGCGGTACCTGATCCAGGTTCCGGCATCGCTGATTGCCAGTCCGAACGCGTACAGTGCCGTGAGTCGTAACGATCCGATCACGCGCTCGAGCGGCAAGGCGAAGAACCAGAAGGTCATCGCATTGAGCAGCAGATGCGAGAGATTGGCGTGCACCAGCGCGCTGCCGATGGCAGTCCAATATTGGTGTGCGCGCAGGAACAGGTACGGCCGAAACAGGTTCCGCTCGATCAGGCGCGGAGAAAACCAGAGCCCGGCCAGGCTGGTGACCACGGTGATTGCCAGGATGATAAGGGTGGCCATGGGTCAGCGGCGCCGCAGCGCGAGCCCGATGCCGCCCACGCAGGCGGTCACGCCGAGGAAGGTTTCCAGATGCCAGCGCAGCTGCTCGAATAAGGTCGAAAGCAGCAGCGCGACGATCGGAATGGCCACGGCCGTATAGGCGGCGCGATCGGCGCCGATCCGGCCCATCAACGTCAGGTAGGCGCCAAAGGCGAGGGCCGATCCGAACAGCGCCAAATACAGCAGCGAGCTCACGTAGGGCCAGGACAGATCGAATAGCAGTGGCTGGCCGGTTGCGAGCGCGACGCCCAGCACGAACAGTGCGCCATAGAACATGGACCAGGCGTTGAGCTGCAGTACCGGCATGCCGCGGCGATGATTGCGCGTGGCCACCAGATTGCCGAGTGATGCGATCAGCGTAGCGCCCAGCGCGAACAGCAGGCCATGCAGCTCATCGCTGCCGCCCGACACCGTCAACAGTTCACGCCCGAAGATCAGCGCCACGCCGGCCACGCCGAGCGTTGCGGCAACGATGGCGATCGGGCGGATGGGGAGGCCGAAGAACACACGCATGCCGAGCGCGTTGAGGAATACCACCAGCGAGAACACCACCGCGACCAGGCCCGAGGGCAGGTACTGCTCAGAGAGGTAGACGCCAATGTAGTTGACGCCGAACAGCAGCAGCCCCTGCAGTGCGATCCAGCCGTGGTCGCGCCGCGCGAATCGCAGGGTCCGGCCCCGTGCCCATGCGTAGCCGGCCAGCATCAGCGCCGCCAGCCCGAACCGCCATGCCACCGACACGATCGGCGGCACCAGTCCCAGCTGAAATTTGATGACCAGCCAGGTGGAGCCCCAGATGAGCGTAGTGATCAGGTAGAGCGTGAAACTGTTCATCGCTTAAGGCTCGTCGTTCAGGAAACGCTCTCCGCGCTGTAACGCGCCAGCAGGCCGCTGCGCACCGTGTAGCGATGCACGGCCGCGAATATCACGCAGGCCAGCAGTACGTAGAGAGCCGCCAGCGCGATGCTGATGAAAAGCGTGGCAGTGTCGAAGCCTTGACCGGCAACCAACGCGCGCATGTCCTCGAAGACATAGGAGGGGGGCAGTAGATGACCGATCCCGCGCATCCACGTCGGCAGCGTCGAGAGCGGGTAGAACACGCCGACAAACGGCGACAGCAAGGCAGGGATCGGCCACACCAGCCATTCGGAGGCGGGGCCCAGGCGTAGCACCATGGCGCTGGCGAACACGCCGAGGGCGATACCGAACAGGAACAGTACCAGCAGGAAAGGCAGCAGCAGGATGCCAAGCGCCGCGAACTGCAGGCCGAACACGGCCGAGGCAATGATTAGCATGACGATGAGTCCGATGACGCTGGTGGTGACGCCGGTCAGCACCAGGCCGGCCAGGTACTCGGAGATCAGCATCGGCGAGGCGAAGACATTGATCAGGTTGCGCGACCAGATGTCCTCGAAGAACGCCATGGTCACACCCTGCATGACGCGCGAGAAGAAATCCCAGAACAGCACTGCTCCCAGCAGGCTGGCGGTGAAATTGACGCGATCCGAGGCGACGCCGTTCAGATAGCGCGCGATGAATCCCCACAGCACGATGTCGACTGCCACCCAGGCAATCATCGGCATGATCCGTACCGGGCTGCTGCGCATCAGGTAGATCTGGCGCAAGGCCACGGCGGCGATCGGGCGCAACTTCATGAGGCGCGTCCGGGGTGCGCGAGCGGCTCGCGGGCAAGCCGTATGAACAATTCCTCGAGCGTCGCCGCCCCGTGTTGCTGCGGCAACGCCTTCGGGTCGCCTTCGAGCAGGATCCGGCCGTGCGAGACGAACAGCACCCGGTCGCAGGTTTCCTGGACTTCGTACATGTTGTGCGAGGTCCAGAGGATTCCGCACCGACCGGTCGCGGCCATGGCGCGGATGCGCCTGCGGATCAGGTCGGCCGCCGAGGGGTCGAGGGAGGCGGTGGGCTCATCGAGCAGCAGCAGCCGGGGCTCATTCAGTAACGCCTTGGCCAGCGCCAGGCGCGTCTGTTCGCCGGAGGACAGTACACCGCTGCGCGTATTGCGCAGGTGCGTCAGCTCGAGATCTCCCAGCAGTGTTTCGATGCGCGCATTCAGGCCAGCGACGTTGTAGAGCAGACCGAAAAAGCGCAGGTTCTGACGCACGGTGAGGTTGCCGGGCATCGTGGCGTAGACGGCAGCGAAGTTGGTGTGCGCCATCGCCTGCGATCGCTGCCGCGCGATATCGATGCCTTCGATTTCGACGCTGCCCGCGCTCGGCCGCAAAATGCCGAGCACCATGTTGATCGTGGTGGTCTTGCCGGCGCCATTGGGTCCGAGCAGGCCGACGATTTCGCCGTGGCGAACCTGGAATGAGACGTCCTCCACGGCGCTGAGCTCGCCGTAGCGTTTGCACAGATGGGAGGCCTGTAGCGCCAGCGTCGCCATGGTGTCGAGGATTCCTGCCGGCCCGGGCGGGCCGAGTGCGCGATGCTAGCGGAAAAAGCGCGCCTATACTCGCTCCATGCCCGCCAGCATGAGTGGCCTCGTATTACTGTTCGTCTGCCTGGCATTGGGCATCGTGGTCGCACACACCGTGCGTCCGCCGGCGACGTTGGCGTCCTCGCTGAACTGGTGGGTCATCTATATCGCGCTGCCGGCGATGGTGCTCGATCTGGTGCCTCGCATTCACTTCGAGCCGCAATTCTGGTTTCTGACGGCGGCCAACTGGCTGGTATTCGTCGGTTCGGTGTTGCTGTTTGCGCTGCTCGGCCGATGCTTAAACTGGACGCGTGCGCGCATCGGGGGCCTCTCGCTGGTCGGCGGTCTGGGTAACACCGCCCTGGTGGGATACCCGATGATCGAAGGCTTGCGCGGCAAAGCCGGCCTCGCACTGGCCGTGATCGGCGATCAGACCGGCTGCTTCACGGCCCTGGCGATCGGCGGCGTTGCGCTCACGGCCATCTACGCCGGACGGGAGGTGCGGCCGTGGCCCATCGCGCGCCAGATCCTGCTGTTCCCCGCTTTCATCGCACTCATGGCAGGCATCGTGCTGGCGCTGGCGGGCGATCCCTGGCCGGGGCTGCATGGGATCTGCGAGCGACTGGCCGCGACGCTGACTCCGTTGGCGTTGTTCTCGGTAGGCCTGCAGCAGCGGCTGATTGTGCCGCGATCGAGTCTGGCGGTGATCGGATACGGCGTCGGCTGGAAGCTGCTGCTGGCACCGGCGCTGTGCTACCTGCTGGGAAGGATCAGCGGTGTCACCGGCCTCGTGCTAGTAGTCGGAGTCTTGCAGGCCGCGCTGCCGCCGATGGTCTCGGCTGCCATACTGGCGGAGCAGCACGAGCTCGAACCCGCGCTCGCGGGTTCAGTGCTCGGCATCGGAATCCTGCTGTCCCTGGTGACCGTGCCGTGGATCAATACGCTGCTATGAGCTGCGATCCCGCGGCTTACTTCGGCTCGGTCCCGGGCTGCGCATCCTCCATCGGATAGGTCTTCACGCCCGAGTTTGCCGGCGCCGGTGTCGGCGCTGCAGCTGCCGGGGGCGGAGGAGCAGCCGGGGCGGGAGTGCCCGAGCCAGGGCCAGTGGTGCCGCCATTGGCGCTCGCGGCCACCGAGGCTAGGAACCGTCGTGCAGACTCCGCATTCGTGGTTACCTTGTTCCCGGTGATCTCCGTGGTGGTGACTTCGTTGCTGTGGTAGTAGGTGTCGTTGGCATGGCTGTCGAAGGCGACCACCGTGCCGTCGAGTGCCACGCCGGCAAACAGCCCGCGTGAGCGCGAGTAGGAGTAGATCTCGGCGTTGATGCCGGCAGCGGCTTCGCCCTGGCGGCCCACGGGCCCAGCGGCCACCGACGCGTCGGCGCCCAGCGTGAATTTGCCGCGCGCGAAGTTCTCGACGCTGCGTGCCGTCGCAAATACCAGCACCACATCGGTCGAGGTGGCGCCTACCTGCCAGCCGACGCTGCCGCCGGTGAGCGAAATGAAGATCGGATTGCTGAACCGCCCGGAGGCATCGCGCACGGTCAGCACCCCGTTACCGTGGCGCCCACCGAAGATGAAAGCCGCCTTGATGACCTCGGGGACTACCGCC
Organism: uncultured Gammaproteobacteria bacterium; assembly: GCA_963771665.1. GTDB lineage: Bacteria > Pseudomonadota > Gammaproteobacteria > Steroidobacterales > Steroidobacteraceae > FEN-1191. The sequence goes on from CAVYUK010000008.1 coordinate 317,635, forward strand.
ACGCCATAGGCGCGCTGCATGAGCCAGTCGGGCACGTTCTGATCCGGCGTCGAGCGCAGTTCATCGAGCACCTGCGTGGCCGTGATCAGCCGCGCTTCCTCTCGCCCTGCTTCATCCGCGTGCGCAAAAGCGCCCGGCAGCAACGCAAAAAGAGCCACGGCGCCGAACTTGGCGCCCAGGGAAGAGTGTCGGTTCATGAATCGCCTCCGCTGCGATTAGGTCAAGGAGGCGAATAATGGTTCAGTACCACAAGGAAATAAAGAACTGAGTGACGTTGGCGTCGTAGGAGTAGAGCGGCACACCCTGCGTGCCGCCGCCCACGGTGTAGTTGTGGAAGTCATCGTAGGCGATATGCATGCGGTCGTAACTGAGGTTCAGAGTGCCCTTTTCGATCCAGTGAGGCCATGAGGGACGAAATTGCCAACTCGCGCCCAGCCCCAGAGTCAGATCGTGGTATTTGGCCAGTTCGCGGTCCCGCGACATGAAATTCTGTGAGTCCTCGAACGGGAACAGATCGCCATAGAAATTGGCCGCTCCCTGCCGGTAGTAGCGCGCAGTGCCGTTGAGGGTCCAGGAGCTGAAGATCGGCTGCGTGTAGCCGGCGCCTATCGTGTGAGCGAGGATGCCCCAGGTGTCGTGGTAGATGCGGTAGTTGGCGTCCAACGCCGCATGCCAGGGCAGGTAGTATTTCAGCTGCAGTGAGCCGGCGTTCCCCGTGCGGGTATTGGGCGTCACTTGCGCTTCCTGCTGCACCAGGCCCTCGGGGCTGATGTAGCGCGCCGTGCGATAGGGGCTTTGCAGGTAGCCGTCGCTCTCGTCGGTCTCCACGTTCAGGCTCATGAGGAGATTGCGCGTCAGGATCTGGGAGATGCTTGCCTGCCAGTTGCGATGATCCGCGTCGCCTACCCAGGTGGTCATGCGTCCGCCGTCCGCATAGCGCCCGTTCAGATAGCTGTCTTCACCCACCTTGTCCCAGCCGCGTGAATAGCCGAAAGAGATGGTCGTCAGGTCGCCGAACATGGACTGGCTGACCGAGAAAAAGCCGGTATTCGCTTTGTAATCCGGCTCATGGCTCTGGATGAAGCCCAGGCTGTAAGTCGTGTTGCCGTGCAGGTAATCGGCGCTGATGCTGCCTTGCCGGCGGGTCTCCTTGTAGGGGCTTGCGGTCGACAGAACATCGACCGAAGCGCTGGAAATCATATCGACGTAGTAGTTGGCCGCAAATGACAGCGAATCGTTGACCGACTTACGCACCAGGAGGGAGGGACCATCGACGGTAACGCCGCCGCCCTGCCAGTCGTGCCAGAGGAAATCGGCACGATCATCCGGCAGCACGGCCGCCCGCCCGACCGCGGCCAGCGCAAATAGCGCCACCGTCAGTGTCCGGGCCCTAATGCGTGGCCGTCCGGTCATTTAATTGCAGCCGCAACCGCCGCCGACGCTGCCGGTCGCCCCGCGGGCGCCTTCGCGCACTTCAAATACGTGGTCGAGGTACACGTCGGATACCGGATTGCGGTCGAAGGACATGATCGGATCGGCCAGGTGCTCACGCTCGTACGGCTTGACCCAGGGCTGAATCGAACAGGCCGACAACAGCATGGCCGCCACGGCCGTCACCGTGGCCACCAGTGCCAAGCTCAACCTGCGACGCCGATTTGCCAGCACGTCTACTCCCGCACCAGCGATCGGATCTGGTCCTGGTACGCGCTTTCATCACCCGGCTTATAGCCCTGATGGACATAGCGCACCTTGCCCGTGCGATCGAGAATCACGGTGCTCGGCATTCCCGGCACCGCATACAGCTGGCTGACCTTGCTGTCGGGGTCGAAAAGGATCGGAAAGGACACGGGCGTGGATTTCAGGAAGCCCATCGCGTCGGCCGATTTGGGCTCGACGTTGACTCCGAGCAGCGTGAAGCCCGCTGCCTTGTACTTCTTGTAAAGCTGTTCGAGCACCGGCATTTCCTGGCGGCACGGGCCGCACCAGCTGGCCCAGAAATTGATGAGCACCACCTGTCCCTTCAGATCGCTGAGCGAAAGATCGGTGCTGGTTGCGGAATGCAGCTGGAAGCCCGGCGCCGTGGAGCCCGGGGCAATCGAGGCCGCGGAAGCCGACAAGCTCAATGCGGCCGCCAGGCCATAGCCGAGCAGGCGCGTCGCGAACGCCGATCGATGCGGGCGTGCGGTGGGGTTCATGTGCGTCTCCATTGTCTAAAAGAAAACGGTCGCACCGATGGTGGCCTGAAGATTGTTCTTCAGCTCCTCCGTACCCGTGACGTCGGATCTGAACACCAGGTCCTGCACGTCGATATGCAAGGCCAGCCAGTCGGTCGGCAGCACTCTGAATCCGGCGCCGAAATTGACGGTGAAGTTCTGATCACCGGCGAATTTGACGCTGCCTATGCCGCCAATCATATAGAACGCGCTGGTCATGGCGAGATTGCGACCGATGAAGACCTCGCCCGGCAGCAAGTTGTAGCCCAGTGAGAGGTTGTAATACGTGAAGCGCCTCTCAGCATCGGAAATGAGCTGGACATTGCTCAGCTGCTCGAAACTGGTAAAGCCCGCCTTGGCGCGTCCGTAGGTGGCTTCGGCGAAGAAATCCTCGCTGATGTGGTAGTCCAGTCGCACTCCGGCGACTGGTTGCGCACCGAAGTCCTGGATGGATAGCTCGCCGTAATAGACACCCAGCTCGACATTGCTCGGGCGGATCGTGGGCACCTTGACGGTGCGGCGCTCCACCTGCGGGTCGATCACGCTGGGCGGTGGCGCGTTGACGTCGGGCGTCGACTCGGAGTTCGAATCCGCCTCGGCGGCCTGATCCGGCTTGGGATGGCGGTGAAAGACCGCGCAGCCGCTGCTACCGAGCGCAACGAAGCTCAGTAAAAGAATGCAAACCCGACTTTCCATTCGTTCTTGACCTCGTTGCTGTTCTGGTTCGTGAAAATCTCGTGCACTCTCCATTCTCCGCGCAAAAACAATCTTCGGCCAAGGTAGTAGCGCACACCCGCCCCGACATAGCCGGTCTGGTTGTCAGCGCTCAACGGTTGCGCCAGGGTCGCCTTGGGTTCCACATGTTCATAGCCGCCGCCCAGGGTCACGAAGGGTGAGAAGCGCCAGTTGGGCATGAAAACATGGCTGAACCCGATGTCGATCAGGTAGCCGTTGGAAAGGTTGCCGAGGTACTGCGACGCGGAAAGCTCGACCTTCAGATTGTCGGTCAGCGATATCGCCTGGTAGGCCGAGATCAGCGTGGCACCCGCGTAAGCCCCGCCAAAGACGCCGCTTTCCCAGCGATGCGAGGCAAAGCCCGCGCGATCGCCGAGGTTGATGGTGAAGGGGGTGCCATCGGCAAGCGTCGTCAGCATCAGATCGCGTTCATACGCCCAGCCCTCGACACCGCGCTCGGTACGAACCTTGAACCATTCAGTGCGGCGCATCAGAACATCGACTGCCTCGCCGCGTGCGACCACCTGCGCCACGGGATAGCCGCGGCCGGGACCGGTATGGAGCTCCAGGTAGGGCTGCGCCACGAACAGCTGCAGGTAGTCGCGCGCACTCGCAGGCACGGCCGCCAGCAGTGCGAGCACGGCGGCAGCGATGAGAGGAACGACCTTAGTTGGCCAGCGGCGCGTCGAAGGGGTTGTTGTAATACTGCGCTCCAATATCCACCCATTCTGACAAGAGCCGCAGCTCCGCAGCAGTCATAAATCCGGCATGGTTCACCGTCCCCGTGACGCTGCAACCCATATTCAGGCCTTCGAGCGTCAGGAAAAAGCACGAGGCACTGGCGTTGCCGGGAACCATCGATCCGGGTACTGCCACCCCGGAGTCTACCAATTGATTGGTCGTGTTGAGTGAAAGAACGTCATGGGTGCCGACCAGTTGCGTGTATGCGCGGTCCTGCGCGGTCGCACTTTGCGCGGGATCGGCATCAAGCTGCAGATTGCCGTCCGGGGCCACCGGCACGGTAGCGGCACCGACGGTCGTCGTACGCGTGGAGGTATGACAGTTGGTGCAGGTGTCCGCGCCGCGCGGATCGACCGCGATGCTGCCGCGCGTGATGCTCCAGAGCGGATTGATGATCGTCGGATAGTCGATGATGCTCAGGCAATAGCCGGACCACACGGCCTGGCAGGATGGCACGATTGGCAGGGTGCTGGTCAATGCGCTGTAAGTGAGTGCGATGGGCGCATTCGGGCCCGTGGGATTGGTATTGCCATCACCCCACGCATCGTTGAATACCACATCGCCGCTGAGGGTGGCGGCGCTGTAATCCGCCGTCGGACTGGAATTGCAGCTGGTGGCTCCGACCAGTTCCTGCGCCATGGTGCTGCCGGCACACAGACTCAATGTGGCCACGCTGCCATTGCCCGCGGCATTGAAGGTGGCGGCCTGTCCTTCGTTCAGCGCAGTGAACAGACCGGCGCGCCCGTGCGAGCGGCCGCTGACTTCAACCGCGACTGCGTCCGCGCCGGTGATCACATTGGCGGCCTGTGGCGTGTGGCAACCGTTGCAACTGAGCACCTCGCCCGGCTGTACCGTCAGCCAGGAGCGGTGGCGCGGAAATCCGGGCAGTGCGCGGGCGGTGGCGTCGAGCACCGTGATCTGGAAGGCGACATTGGCCGGCACCATGACGCGAACCGAGCCATCCGGTTCGATCGGCACATAGCCAATGATCTGCCGCATATAGCCCACCGACCCATTGAGGGCGAGGCCGCGGTCAAACTTCGGGAAACCATCCTTTAGATCGGGATCGCCGAATACCACCGCCTTTTCGATGCGCAGGAAGCGTGCCGGACGGCTGTTGGCATTGGCCATGGTCACCGCGGAAAGATCCGCATTGGCACCCAAACCTGCGGCTACACCATCGCGGTCATAGACGCTGCGGATGTCGAGGATGCCAAAGGAGGGGTCGAACCCCGTCGGCACCGTGCTGTCCACCGGGCAGCTGGCATTGGACGTACAGGGGACCGGGCGCGGCTGCAGCGAGACGATGTCGCTGATCATGACGCCTTCGACCGGCGCGAACACCGGCTTGAGCGTGCTGTCATTGAAGTTGAGCAGCCAGGCACTGTAGAGCGGGGGCGCCAGCGTCAGGGTCGAGTTGGCCTGGCCAGCCAGCGCAATGTTGTCGGAAGTGCAGGGCAGCAGCTTGCCGGTCGCATCCATCAACCGGCACTGGTTCCAGCTGACGAGCACGCGGTTGGTGCCGTCCCAAAGCGGAAACGCCGAATTGAACCGGCCCCCTGGCGAGGGGACGGGCACGCCGTTGGCTGACTGCGTGCGCACGTCGTTCTGCGTGGCGGGCTGCTCGGCCGAAGTCGATGTGGGATAACCGGTGTCCGGAGCGGCCTGGTTGTTCTCGACGTAGTCGTTGGTGTCGATCACTACGAGATTGCCGCCAAAGTCGGCATCGGCGATCGGTCGCGTCAGTGCCAGCATGCGTCCGTTCTGCAGCGGCCGCGTGCTCAGGAACTGCACCGCGCAGGTAAGCCCGGCGGGACAGTTGGCGTCATCGGACGGATTGGTGATGCTGGTCGTGTGGCTCTGGGCGCCGTAGAGCAGTTCCACGTCGGTGCCGTCGGGATTGACGCTATATAGATGGATGGCGCTGCCGCCGGTGCGGCCCGGCGTATTGTCCCAGCGGCTGTACAGCAGGCGGCCATTGGGCAGCAGGTAGGAGTCGATGTCGTGACTCGGGTTGAAAGAGATCTGGTGGATGCCCGTGCCGTCGGAGTTCATCACGTGCAGCACGAAATCGGAGGTGTTCATCGACTCGGTCTGCGCTTCGAACGGCTGCACGTTCTCGCCGATGCCGCCCTCGTTGATGAGTACCTCGCGCGATTCCGTCTGGCGCGTCGATGAGAACACCACGCGGCCGTCGCTCAGGTAATGCGGACCCACATCGTTGGCAGTGGGTTGCGTGTCGATGCTCGTGCCGGTGAGTTGGGTCAGCGTGGCGCTGGCGACGGTGTACTGCCATATGTGCCAGGTCGGGGACGCGAAGTCCTGCTGATTGGATTCAACCGGACCGCGCATCGCAAAGATCAGCATGGTGCCGTCCGGCGATACGTCCAGATCCTTCACATCCCAGAATTCCGTGCCGGTCACCTTCGAGGTGATGCTGGCAGTGACGTTGGTCTCAACGCCTTGCGGATTGGCGGCGCTGCGCAGATACACGTCTGCCTGGCTCCAGAAGTTTCGCGGCAGCGTGACATCGTCCTTGGCGCGAAGCTTTGCAAGCGCAGCAGTGTCGTCGGTGGTGTCGCCGGCCGGAATGCTGCGCTTGATGTAGGCGATGCCGAAATCAACGTTCTGACCGGCTGAGGACTGGCCGCTGCCAATGGAGAGATTGCCGCGGCTGCTGCAGGCAGCAACCAGCGTTGCCGCGAGCGCTAGTCCCAGCGTGCGCAGTTCACGTCTCATTCCTTGCAACTCCAATGAAGCTTCAATGACAGATTCATTCTTTGGTGTGTCATTGCGATGTGATCCCGGTCTCACTTTGAGCACGCAATGTGTTTGAAAGGATGGCGTTCATACGTAATCAACTCTCATGTCTGTGCTTTGAGACATTACGAGCGGATGGTCCGCTGCGTATAGTCGTTCGCAACGTGCAAAGCCATTTTGCACTGGGAGCGACGAGATGAGAACAGTCATCGGGAGCAAGAGCGCGGTGCGGCGCACGACGAGCGTGATGCTCGCGGCATTGCTTGGATTGCAACCAATGATCCCGCTCGTGGCAGGTCCGAACGAGCAGGCGGTGCGTATCCACAACCGGCTGGCCGGTGTACCGCCGAGTGCCGCCGTGCTGGCGCAGATGTCGGCTCTCATCGCTCAGAACAACGCGCAGGCCGCGGCGCAGGTCGCGATGACCAACAGCGGCTTCTACAACGTCACGCTGCGCAACTTCATCGCGCCGGCAACCAATCGCGCGCAGTCCGCCTTCGTGCCGCTGAACGACTACACGGCCACTGTCATAGGCATGGTTCGCGACAACGTGCCGTTCAACACGGTGCTGTCGGCGGACATTCTCTATATCGGCAATGTCAGCGGTGCTCCGGCTTATTCGCCTTCGAACAACAATCACTATCTGTATCTCGACACCAACGGCGTCGATCTGAAGTCGGCGCTGGTGCAGACGACGCAGTCCTCGCTGACGGGCATTCCGTCCGCAGCCACCGCGGGCGTCATCACTACTGAAGCGGCCGCGGCGGCCTTCTTCATCGCCGGCACCAATCGCGCCATGTTCCGCTTCACCATGATCAATTACCTGTGCAACGACATGCCGCAGGTGATGGACATCACCCGGCCGCCGGATCGCATCCGCCAGGACGTGAGCCGGTCCCCGGGCGGCGACAGCCGCGTGTTCCTCAACAACTGCATCGGCTGCCATGCCGCCATGGATCCGATGGTGCAGGCGTTTGCCTACTACAACTATGACCCGACCGCGCTGCAGCTGGTGTACACGCCCGGGCAGACGCAGGCGAAGTACCACATCAATACCGGCAATTTTCCCTACGGGTTCGTAACGCCCGATGATTCCTGGAACAACCGCTGGCGCAGCGGGCCGAATGCGCTGCTTGGCTGGAGCAGTTCGCTCCCGGGCAGCGGCAATGGTGCCAAGTCGCTCGGACAGGAGCTCGCCGGCAGTCAGGCGTTCGCCAACTGCCAGGTGCAGAAAGTGTTTCAGGCCATCTGTCTGCGGCCGCCGAGCAATGCGGCTGATCGCAGCGCCGCGGCGCAGATCACGCAGGACTTTCAGTCCGGCGGCTACAACATGAAGCAGGTCTTCGCCGAGACCGCGGTTTACTGCATGGGGAACTAGGTGCAAACCCACTCCCCAATTCCGGAGACTACCGTGAACCGAATCCTGTTCCATCTGCCGAACCTCTTGCTGCCGTTTGCGCTGCTTGCGCTGGCCGCCTGTTCCGGCGGCGCCCCGACGACACCGAATCCGGATACCGCCACCGCGGCAGCTTCGGTCTACGCCGGTCCAGCCCCTGCCTCGGCTGATGTCGAGTCATTCAAGGTCAATCTCTGGCAGAACATCAACATGGCATCGCGCTGCGGCGGCTGTCACAAGGCCGGCGGCCAGTCGCCGATGTTCGCGCGCGCGGATGATGTGAACCAAGCCTATAGCGCCGCACTCACGGTCGCCAATCTGACGCAGCCTGACCAGTCCACGATGGTCGTGAAGGTCGCCGGCGGTCACAATTGCTGGCTCTCCGCACCTTCGGCCTGCGCCGACATTCTCACCACTTGGATCGAGAACTGGGCCGGCGGAGGCGCGGGTGGCGCGGCAGGTTCGACCCAGATTCAGCTCACCGCGCCGGTCGACCAGGCGGTGGGTCCGACCAAGCAGTTCCCGACCGATCCCACGCTGTTTTCCAGCACGGTCTATCCGCTGCTGACCATGTTCTGTTCGCGCTGCCATTCGCCCAATGCGACGGTGCCGCAGTCGCCTTACTTTGCCGATAGCAACGTCGGGAACGCTTATATAGCGGCGCAGCCGAAGATGAATCTGAATACACCGGCACTGTCGCGCTTCTACGTGCGACTGGCCACCGAATCGCACAACTGCTGGGCGACCACGCCCGGCGGCCCGGTCGACTGCGCCGGCAGCGCGGCCCGCATGCTGTCCGCCATACAGGCTTTTGCCAATGGAGTCGCCGTCACGCCGGTTGATCCTTCGCTGATCGTGTCGCGCGCACTGACGCTTTATGCCGGTACCGTCGCCTCGGGTAACAACCGCTTCGATGCCGATGTCATCGCGCGCTGGAACTTCAAGGAAGGCACGGGCACCACGGCCTTCGACACCAGCGGCGTGGATCCCGCCATCAACCTGACAGTCTCCGGCAATACCAGCTGGGACAGTGCCTGGGGCTTGATCTTCGGTACCGGAGGAGCGAAGGCGCAGGGCTCAACCGCGACCAGCAGCAAGATCTACAACTCGATCGCCAACAACGGTCAGTATTCGCTCGAACTGTGGGCGGCGCCCGCCAACGTAACGCAGACCAACGCCTTCCTGGGCGGCTATTCCGGCGGCACCTCCGCGCGCAACTTCACGCTGGCGCAGGATGCGATGCAGTACCAAGCCTATGGGCGCAGCACCGTTACCGACACGAATGGTGCGCCACCGCTGACCACCGCGGCAGCCAACATGAACGCGCAGGCAGCACTGCAGCACATGGTGCTCACCTATGATTCGACGCATGGCCGGCAGCTGTTCATCAACGGCGTTTTCACCGGCGACGTCGATTCGGTCAAAGGCGGAACGCTCGGTAACTGGGACAACACCTTTGCCTTCCTGCTCGGCAACGAGACCTCGAACGATCGTCCGTGGCAGGGTGAGATCCGCTTTGCGGCGGTCCATAACAAGGCACTGACAATTTCCCAGATCCAGCAGAACTACGCGGCCGGCGTCGGCCAGCTGTTCTACCTGCTGTTCGACGTCAGCGCGCTGACGGGCGTGTCACAGAGCTACATCATGTTCACGGCGAGCCAGTACGACAACTACAGCTACCTGTTCTATAAGCCGACCTTTATCAGCCTGAATCCGAAGGCGACGCCGGGGACGATTCCGATCCAGGGCCTGTATCTGGGCATGAACGGCCAGGAGGTCCCCGTCGGGCAGGCCTTCAGCACGCTCAACACCTCGGTCACCGATGACAACTATTCCCCGACCAGCGGCCAGCTGCTCTCGAGTGTGGGCACCATCATTCCGATGGAACTGGGCCCGAACTCGGACCTGTTCTTCGTCGACTTTGACCAGATCGGCACGCATACGCACGTACGCACCAGCACGGCCGCCTCGGCCGCGGCACCGGTCGATCTGGCCGCATCGCCCGACATCGGTCTGCATGTGTATGACGAGCTCAACGCCTCGTATGCCGCCATCACGGGCGTATCGCCGGGCCTCGCCGCCGTCAACACCACATATCAGACGGTCGAACAGCAGTTGCCGACGACGCCAAACTTCCTGGGCTTCCTGCCCTCGCAGGAAATCGGCATCTCGCAGCTTGCCATCCAGTACTGCAACGCGCTGGTGAGCACGCCGGCGCTGGAACAGTCCTTTTTCCCGGGCCTGAACCTCAATCAGACCCCGGCACAGGCTTTCGGCACCGATGCGGGAATGGACCTGGTGATCACGCCGTTGATCAACAGCCCGGCCGTCGGCGTGGGTCTGGCGACTCAGCCCACAGATTCGCAGATTCGCACCGAGCTCTACAGCCTGATGACGCAGCTCGTGAACTGCAACGCCAGCGATCCGACCTGCGTGCAGACCCCGACGCGCACCCAGACCATTACCAAGGCAGTCTGCGCGGCCGTGCTCGGCAGCGGCACGACGCTGATCAAGTAGAAATTCTGCAGTGAGGCGACAGCGATGAAATTTCGACGCAAGGCTCCCTTAGGGTTGAACGATCCGCTGCGGCACGCGAACCATCGCCGCCCGGTCACGCGCCGCGAGTTCATGTCGCAGGGCTTCATGCGCGCCTCGGCCACGGTCGCCGGTTTCTCCCTGTTCAGCATGTTTGCCAATCCCCGCAAGGCCTATGCCACACTGGCGAACGATATCGCGGCGCTCAAAATCTCCCCCTGCGATATCACCACGGGCTCGGGCATGATTCCCTTCATCTGCTTCGACCTTGCCGGAGGCGGCAACATTGCCGGCTCGAACGTGCTGGTGGGCGGTGCGGGCGGCCAGCATGATTTTCTGACCACCGCCGGCTACAACCGGCTCGGACTTCCCGGCAACATGATTCCGAATGCTTCGGCCGGCGCCGGTAATTTCATCGACCAGACCCTGGGACTCTCCTTTCATAGCGACAGCGCTTATCTGCGCGGCATCAAGCAGCGCATCGCGGTGGGCACCGCTGCCAACGTCAATGGCGCGATCATGCCGGCGATGAGCGAAAACGACACCGGCGACAATCCGCATAATCCGATGTACGGGATTTACTCCTCGGGTTTCGCCGCGCTCACACCGGCTGCGGGCAACAAGGGCGATCTGCTGGCGCTGATTGGTACCGAAAGCTCGACATCGGGCGGCAACTCGATGGCGCCCTCGTACATGATCGATCCGTCGGTTCCGCCGACCAAGGTCTCGCAGGCATCAGACGTGACCGGCCTGGTGAGCACCGGCCAGCTGGTGGGTCTGCTCAGTCAGGGTGATGCCACCCTGGTGCTCGAATCCATCGAGCGCATCAGTGCCAACAAGCTCGGCGCGGTCAATACGTTGATGGGTGCGCAGGATGCGGTCGTCAAGGATCTTGTGCAGTGCGGATATGTCGGCGCCGCTGACCAGGTCGATCGCTACGGCAACGCCAGCACCACGCTGAATCCGGATCTCGATACCAAGATCGTCGGTTCCGGCGGCATCTTCTCGACCGCGGAGTACCAGGCTGATTCGAATTTCCAGGCAACGGCCGCCGTCATGAAGATGGTGGTCAATGGTTACGCTTCAGCCGGGACGATCGAACTCGGAGGCTACGATTATCACACCGGCGATCGGGCCACCGGCGAAATGCGCGATCTGGAAGCGGGTCAGTGCATCGGCGCCTGCCTCGAGTACGCGGCGCGTATGCAGCAGCCGCTGATGATCTACGTCTTTACCGACGGGTCGGTGGTGTCCAGTGGCATGATCGACAACTCGGCCGGCGGGCGCGGCAAGGGCGTCTGGACAGCGGACAATCAGACGACGGCCGCGACATTCTTCCTGGTTTACAACCCGAATGGCCGGCCGACCGCCATCAGCAATCAGATCGGCAATTACACCAGCGACGGCAACGTCAACACGACCTCGAGCCCGGGCGCGAATGCCGTCAATCTGCTGGCCGAGACAGTGGTGCTCAACTACCTGGCGCTGCATAACAAGGCGGGCGCGTTCCAGACGCTGCAATGGGCCAGCGGTCTGGGAACCGGTCTTGGCAGTGCGAGTGCTTATGATGCACTGATCGCTCTGGCACCGATTCGCTGATCGGTCCCGCGAGCGCCGGTTCAACCCTCGTCGGCGCGACATGGTCGCGGTTGCCGGCGTGCTCGACATGGGGCGCTCGGGGCGAGTGTCACGTCGCCAGTCTGTGGACGGGATCTCAAACCCTGTGCAGACGATTGACGGATAATGTTAAATCGTCACCGTAGAGCGTTGCGGCCGGAGACAGAACGAGTGCGGGCAGAGTATCCATCGTATCAATCAGGCCAGCTGAGCCGACTCGCGCCGTGGCGGCAAGGGACCGCCGCGCTGATGATGGTGGCCATCGTGATCGGCGCAACCGCAGCTCTTGCCGCGACATCCAGCTCGGGTGGACTGATCGGCAAGCCGGCGCCTGATTTCGTGCTGCCGGCCGCCGTCGGCAGTAACGTGCGGCTGTCAGAGTTTCGCGGTCAACCGGTGATGATCTCGTTCTGGAGCAGCCGCTGCAGCGTCTGCGCCGCGCAGCTGACGGCCATGGACCGCTACTATGGTACCTACCGCTCTGCGGGACTGATCGTACTTGGCGTGAGCGTGGAGGACGACCAGCAGCGCGCCATCGACTACGCACACGCCCATGCGGCATCGTTTCCGTTGCTGCTCGACAAGGCCAAGGATGTGAGCCGTGCCTACCGGATCGAGCGCTTGCCGACCACCGTTTTGATCGATCGCGCGGGCCAGGTGCGATATCTGCACAGCGACGATCCCGCCGGCGATCCTTCCTACGTGGCGCAGATCCGTGCGCTGCTCGACGATCGGCCCGAACGACCGACAGGTAGCCCATGAATTCCTCCTCATCGATGCACTCTCCCATGAACACGACGCTTCGCTCATTGCTACGCGCGCTGTGGCCGCTGCTGCTGGCAGTCCAGGCCGTCTCGTCAAGCGCGGCGGCGCCAACGCCTGCGGACTCTGCCGCGAGCCCGGCAGCGCCGGCCGCAGCCGCAGCGACAGCAGCGGATTCGGCCGCCGTGGCGCCTTCAGGCGACGCGGGCGCGGCTACCGCGGCGGGCACGCGCGCCCTGGACGAGGAGATCCAGGGGCTCAAGAAGGACGTCGTCGATCTCAACAAGGACCTGTTCGTGCTCGAGGAGGAACTGCTCTTCCCGGCCAATACCCAGGTGGCCGTGTTCGTGTCGATGGATGTCGGGGATTTCTTCGCACTCGATTCGGTCACACTCAAGATCGACAATCACGACGTCAGCAACTATCTGTACACCCCGCGTGAAGTCGCCGCGCTGCTCAAGGGCGGCGTGCAGCGGCTGTACGTCGGCAATCTGAAGGCTGGTCAGCACGAACTGGTGGCGTTCTTCAACGGCAAGGGTCCGCACGATCGTGATTACCGGCGCGCGGCCAATATCCGTTTTGAAAAGGGTGTGGGTGCCAAGTATCTGGAACTCAAGATCACCGATCACCAGCGCGCGCAGCAGCCCGAATTCGAAATCAAGGATTGGGAATAGGGCGCGTATGGGCCGTAGAAGCTGTGGGCTAGCCCTCGGCCTGCTGACGGCGGCGGTTTGTCTGTCGCCGGCTCAGGCCGCGCGCAAACCCGATCCGAACAAGCTCCCGAGCATCCGGGTGCAGGATCTGCACTACGGCGAGGTGCTGTTTCAATACTATAGCGGCCAGGAGTTCGAGGCTCTCACCGAGCTCGAGGCCTTCAACCAATGGCAACGAATGCCGCATCACTTGCATGATGCGGATCTGCTGGCGGGCGGGCTGTATCTCGAACTCGGCATGCACAACGAGGCCGGCGAGCGCTTCGAGCGGTTGCTGACCGCCGATGTGCCCGTGGGCGTGCGAAATCGCGCCTGGTTCTACCTGGCCAAGATCTGGTACGAGCGCGGCTATTACGATCGCGCCGAACAGGCCATCGGGCACATAGAAGGAACGCTGGAGCCGGAACTCGAGGCCGAGCGCGTACACCTGCTGGTGAATGCGGTGATGCGCCAACAGCGTTTCGATGACGCCATTGCGCTACTGCGTGGCTGGCACGGCCCGGCAGACTGGACCGCGTACGCAAGTTTCAATCTCGGCGTCGCGCTGGTACGTGCCGGGCGGCTGGCGGAGGCCGATCCGATCCTGACGCAGGTCGGTACCCTCAATGTCCATAGCAGCGAGATGCTGAATCTGCGGGACAAAGCAAATCTCGCGCTGGGGTTCGCGTACCTGCAGGCTGATCAAAGCGACAAGGCGCGGCTGCCGCTCGAGCGAGTGCGCCTGTCGGGACCGTATTCGAGCCGCGCATTGCTCGGCGATGGCTGGGCGCGGGCCGCGCAGGGGGATTATCGCGGCGCGCTGACACCCTGGCTGGAGCTGCGCGGGCGCAATATGCTCGATGCGGCGGTGCAGGAGTCCTTCCTGGCCGTGCCGTTCGCATTCAGCAAGCTCAATGCCGGCGCGCAGGCGGCCGACTATTACGAACGCGCGCTGCAATCCTTTGGCGACGAATCGGTCAACCTGGACACCGCCATTGCGAACATCCATGAAGGCCACATGCTCGATGATCTGCTGGGCGAGGACAAGGATGCCCGCTATGGCTGGTTCTGGCAGCTCAAGGCGCTACCCGATTCGCCCCAGTCGCGCTATCTGTACACGGTGCTAGCCGACAATGACTTCCAGGCCGGCCTGAAGAACTATCGCGACATGGCCTACCTGACGCGCACGCTGAGCCACTGGGACGACAGCATGGACGCGTTCGGCGCAATGCTGGATACGCGGCAGCGGGCTTACGCCGAACGTCTGCCGCGTACCGACGCGCTGCTCGCCAGTGACCGGCTGACGCAGTTGCGCAACGCGCGCGAGAGCGTCGGATCGCGGCTGGACGCGGCCGAGACAGGCAATGAAGTGGCGGCGCTCGGCAGCCCTGCCGAACGCGCGCAGTGGGCGACCGTTGCACGGCTCGAAGAGGAGCTCTCGGCCCTGCCGCCGGGACTGGAGCGGGAAGAGGCGCGCGACAAGCTGCGGCTGATCAAGGGCGTGCTCTATTTCCGGCTCGATGCGGACTTCAAGGCACGCGCCTACCAGGAACAGCGAACGCTGCGTGAGATCGACGCGGGGATCGAGGAGCTGCAGAACCGCTGGGTGCGCGTGCAGCAGGCGCGTGCCACGGTTCCCAGCGATACCGATGAATTCGCGGCGCGTATCGCCGCTTTGGCCGCGCGCGTGCATGCCATGCGCGATCGTTTGTCGCAGACCTCGCAGCAGCAGAGTCACTACCTGGACGAAGTGGCCGAAACCGAGCTGCGCGCGCAGAAGGAGCGACTGGATGCGTATGCGTTGCAGGCACGCTTCGCGCTGGCGGACATCTATGACCGCGGCGCTGACCAGGGCGAGAGCGCTGCACCTCCGGCGAGCACATCGCCCCCTGAGACTGCACCAGCCCCGGAGACGAAGTAATGCGTCTTGGCGGCGCCATTCTCGTTCAGACGTGCGCGGCGCTGCTGGCCGCGCTGCCGGCCATGGCGCCGGCCGCGAAGAACCAGCCGCCGCCCCCGCCCACGATCGGCGATCTGGGCAGCAAGTCCGTCGATGTCAGTCCCGCGCCGGCCAAGAGCGGCGGCGCCAGCAAGGCGATGGAGAACTATCGCGCGTTCCTCAACATGCAGAACGCCGATCCGAAGTTGCGCGCCGAAGCGATGCGGCGCCTGGGCGACCTGAACCTCGAGTCAGGTGAACTCGAGCGCATGGCCAGTGAGGTGACGCAGATCGACATGCAGGGCGCCGAGGCGATCCGCCTGTACTCGACCTTGCTCAAGGCCTTTCCGAACTATCCGCGCAATGACCAGGTGCTCTACCAGCTGGCGCGAGCCTATGAGACCACGGGCCAGGCGGCGCAGGCGCTGGCGACGCTGGACACGATCGCCGCGCGCTATCCGCAGGGTCGAGACACGGCCGAGGTGCAGTTCCGTCGCGGCGAGATTCTCTTTTCGGCTCACCGCTATCCGGAAGCACAGGCTGCCTACGAGGCAGTGCTGGCACGCGGCCGCAACGGCTCTACTTTTTACGCCCAGAGCCTCTACAAGCATGGCTGGTCGCAGTTCAAGCAGGGACTCAACGAGGAAAGTCTCAAATCCTTTGCCGATCTGCTGGACCTGACACTGACCGATCCGCGCGAGCCTTCCCGCACGCGCGCCTGGGAGACGCTCGGTCGTGCCGATCGCGAACTGGCCGAGGATACGCTGCGGGTGATGAGCATCACCTTCTCCTATCTTGACGGCGCAAAATCGCTGGATGATTTCGTGGCTCGTCGCGGCCACGTGCCTTACGCCTGGATGCTTTATTCGCGTCTCGGTGATCTTTACGTGGACAAGCAGCGCTTCCAGGACGGCGCCACTGCCTATCGCGCCTTCGTGAGCCGCGATCCGGTGGACGAACATGCACCGACCCTCTCCATGGCTGCCATCGAGGCCTATCGGAAGGGCGGCTTCGCGGACCTGATGCTGCAGGGCAAGCTCGAGTACGCGCAGCGTTATGGTTTCGACGCGCCCTTCTGGAAAGGGCGCCAGCACAGCAACTATCCGCAGGTGGTCGAGCAGCTCAAGGTCAACCTGAAGGATGTGGCGCAGTACTACCACGCCAGCGCGCAGAAGACCAAGAAGGCCGAGGACTACGCGGCCGCCGCGCACTGGTACCGCAGCTACCTCAGCTCATTTCCTGACGATCCCGAATCGGCCGCCACCAACTACCTGCTCGCCGATGCACTGTTCGAGAGTCGGCAGTACGTGGATGCGGCGAGGGAATATGAGCACACCGCTTACGACTATCCCCGCAGCGCGCGCTCGGCGGAGGCCGCCTACGCGGCCCTGGTCTCCTATCAGAAATATGAGGAGATGCTGCCGGCCGATGCGCGCCCGGCCGTGCACCAGCGCGCCACGGATTCCGGTCTGAAATTTGCGCAGACCTTTCCCGAGCATCCGGAAAGCTCGGTGGTGCTCACTCACGCGGCGCAGGATCTCTATGCCGCCGGCGATCAGCCGCGCGCTGCCCAGGCCGCCCAGGCGCTGCTGGCGCGGACACCACCGGTCACACCGGCCCAGGCTCGCATTGCCTGGACCATCGTCGGACAGGTCAGCTTCAATCAGGCCGACTACGCCGGAGCGGAGAACGCATTTACCCACGCGCTTGCCGCGGCGGCGGCGAACGATCCTGAGCGCGGCGACATCACTGAACGCCTCGCCGCCACGGTGTACAAACAGGCCGATGCCAAGCGTACGGCGGGCGATCAGACGGGCGCCGCACAGGATTTTCTGCGCGTCGGGAAGCTCGCACCGGGATCGAAGATCACCGCGACCGCGCAGTACGACGCGGCCGCTTCGCTGATCCTCGCGCAGCAGTGGGACCAGGCGATCGCGGTGCTGGAGGCTTATCGGCGCGACTACCCGAAGAGCGAGTACGCGGCCGACATCGATCGCAAGCTGGCAGTGGCGTACGAACAGGGTGGCCATGCGGGCGAGGCTGCGGCGCAGTACGAGCACATCGCCGAGAATCAGAAGGAAGACCGCGCGGTGGTGCGTGAGGCCACCATCAAGGCGGCCGATCTGTATGCGCAATCGGGCGATAGCGCCCGCAGCACCGCGATGCTCGAGCGGCTGGTGCGCGACTATCCGACGCCGGTGGCCGATGCCATCGAAGTGCGCCAGCGGCTGCTCGATGCGGCCGCCAAATCGGGCAATCTCGATCGGCAACGCTACTGGCAGCACGAAATCGTCAAGGCTGATGCCAGCGCCGGCAGCGGCCGCACCGATCGAACAAAATACCTGGCCGCGCGCGCGCAGCTTGCACTTGCCGAGCCCGCGCGCGACGCCTTCCGCAGCATCAAGCTGGTCGCGCCGCTGAAGCAGAGCCTCGTGGCCAAGAAGAAAGCCATGGAAGCGGCCATCCAGGCCTACAAGCAAGTGGCCGAGTACCAAGTCGCGGAAACGACGACCGCGGCCACCTTCGAGACCGCGGAGCTCTATCGGACGCTGGCGCACGACTTGATCAGTTCGGAGCGACCGAAGAAGCTGTCCGCCGATGAACTCGAACAGTACGACACCCTGCTCGAGGAGCAGGCGTATCCGTTCGAGGAGCAGGCCATATCGATCTACGAGATAAACACCAACCGCACCGCCGATGGAGTGTATGACGAGTCGGTACAGAAGAGTTTCGATGCGCTCGCCAAGCTCAAGCCCGCGCGCTACGCCAAGGTCGAGCACAGCGAGACCTGGGTGGCGAATCTCGGCGCCGGGAGTGGCGCTCAGGGCGCTCAGGGCGCTCAGGGGCTCGGCGCTCAGGGCGCTCAGGCAGCGCAGGCCGAATATGAGCGCGCGGTGCCGCTCGCCGCGGGCGGCAAGCCGACGGAGGCCGAGCTGCTGCTCAAGGCGTTCGAGCTGCAGTATCCAGGCTTTGCCGCGCCGGCAATCGATCTGGGCCTGCTGGCGCGAGGGCAGGGCAAGCTGGCAGATTCCGAGGCTGCGCTGCGCCGTGCTACCACAATCGAACCTGGTAATGCGATCGCCTGGAGCGAGCTTGGCGTGACGCTGCGGTGGGAAGGCAAGTTCAAGGACGCGCGGGAGGCCTACACCCAGGCCATCGCCGCCAACGATGCCTACCCGTATGCGCACTGTAATCTCGGTGTGCTGCTGGATCTCTACCTGGATGATCCGAAGGCGGCACTGCCTGAATTCGAGCGCTACAAGGAGTTGTCCGGTGAGGACAAGCCGGTGGCCAGCTGGATCGCGGAACTGCGAGCCCGGACGGGAGTCAAGGCAGTGGCGCCCGAGACGCCAGCCAGCGAGGCGCCGGCAAATCCGCCAGTGGCGTCCGGTAACAACGGAGGAGCGACATGAGCGCATGGCGCATCGCAGGATCGATGACCTTGCTGGCGGCCGTTTCGATCGGGGCTGCCCGCGCGCAGAGCCCCGACCTCGAACCCGGCGTTCAGACTTCCGCGCCCGCACCCGCACCCGCACCTGCCGCGGCGCCCGCGCCCGCCGCGATGCCTGCGCCGGCCTCGGTACCTGCACCTGCCGTGAAGCAGCCGCCGACCGCGTCAAAGCCCGGCGCGGCTGCGGCTGCGGTGCCCCAGGCTGGTGCGGTCGGTTCGAAATCCCAGGATCGCATTCAGCTGGATACCACGCAGATCAGCGGCAATCGCGAGTTGCCGAAAGTCATGTACGTGGTTCCGTGGCGCAAGGCGGACCTCGGAGATTTTGCGGGGAAGCCCCCCAACAGCCTGCTCGACGAGGCACTTACGCCCGTCGACCGTGACGTATTTCGCCGTCAGAACCGCTATTACTCGGCGCTGGGGACGGGCACGGGCGACGCCAAGTCGCAAGCCGGCGCGGCCGGGCCCCCGGGCGGGGGGGCGGAATCGAAGGTTGAGAAATAGATCGCAGTTTTGCGCGATGGCGTCACTTTAGTTTGGTGATCTCGGTGGATCATACGGTTCAGGAATGGGAGTCAGCACGATGTTCAGTCATATAGTTCGGTTCTTCCAGGGCGGCGGCGAGATGATGTATCCGATCGCCGTGGTGCTGATCGCGGGACTCGCGATCGCGCTCGAGCGCTTCATCTACCTGACGCTGGTGCAGTTGCGTAACCGCGGGCTCTGGAACGAGCTGGTGCCGTATCTGCAGCGCGGCGATTTCCGCCAGGCTGTGCAGCTGACCGCCAAGTCGCCCTCGGCGATCGGTCAGATCCTGAGCTACGGGCTCGCGCGCATATCCTCGGCCCGCAATCGCGACGATATCGAGAAGGCCATGGAGGAAAGCCTCATGGATGTGGTGCCGCGGCTGGAGAAGCGCACGCACTACATTGCCACCTTCGCCAACCTGGCGACGCTGCTCGGACTGCTCGGCACCGTCATCGGCCTGATCAACGCATTCGCGGCGGTGGCCACGGTCAATCCGGCGGAAAAAGCCAACCTGCTCTCGGCGAGCATCTCGGTGGCGATGAACTGCACGGCCTTCGGCCTCATGGCCGCCGTGCCGCTGCTGCTGATCCATGCCTGGCTGCAGACCAAGACTACGGACACGATCGACAGCCTGGAGATGGCATCGGTGAAATTCCTCAATGCCGTCACCGAGCGGCAGGCGGCGCAGCCGGCGGTGGCCTGAACATCGCCCGCTAGCTTTCCAGCAACGCACCTGCCAGGACACCGCGCATGAGTCGCCGCCGTTCGTACCAGATTCGCAAGCTGCTGCGCCACAACCGCAAGCCAGCCGAGCTGCTGCTCGTGCCGATGATCGACATCTTCACCGTGCTCGTGACTTTTCTTCTGATGACCGCGGTGTTCTCCCGCACCGTGATCCTGGAATTGAAGTTGCCGCCGGCGAATGCCGAGTTCACGCCGCCGCCGCCCGGATTGCAGCTGGAAGTGGTGGTTCGCAAGGATGCGCTGGTCGTCGATGATCGCAACTCGGGCAATCTGGCGACCTTTCCCAATGTCGCCAGCGGTTACGACTACGACGCGCTGTCGCATTACCTGCAGCAGGTGAAGAGCAAGTTCCCGGACAAAACCGATGCGACCGTGCTGCTCGAGCCGGATGTTCCCTACGATGTGGTCGTGCAGGTCATGGACCGCATGCGCGTGCTGGAGGTCAATGCAGGCCTGGATATCGTGCAGTACGAACTGTTTCCGGACGTCTCGCTCGGCGACGCGCCGGCGGTAGACGCGCCTGCCAATGGCGGTGCCGCCGCGGCGCCGGTGCCCAACACCACGCCGGTATCCAAGGGGCGCACGCCATGAGCATGTCACGACGAGCGCGCTTCATGCTGCAGCACCAGATGCGCAACCGTGTCGAGGGCCAGCTGAATCTGATCCCGATGATCGACATCCTCTCGGTCATGGTGTCGTTCCTGCTGGTCTATTCCACCAACGTCGAGGTCGTGCAGAACAGCAAGGGCATCGAGATTCCGCAGTCCATCTCCGAGCATCAGCCGCGCACGACTGTGGTGGTCATGCTCACCAAGGACCAGATGTTCGTGCAGGGCGAGCTCGTGGACACCATCGCCGACATCCAGGCGACCCAGGGCGACATCATCGAACCGCTGCGGGATGCACTCAAGAAACCCATGCTCGTCGGCCAGGAGACCACCGAAGCGGACCTGGCGGATCGCGAGATCACGGTCATGGGTGACAAGTCGCTGCCCTACGAGGTGCTCAAGAAGGTGATGCGCACCTGCACCGATGCGGATTACGGGCGCATCTCACTGGCGGTGCTGCAGAAGGACAAGCCCGTGCCGCCCGGCGCGTTGGGACACACCTGATGCAACTGACTCCTTACTACCGCGAGTACACGCTGGCGTGGGAGCCGGATCCGGAGGAACAGCGTCGCCTGCGCATCCTTCTCGGCGGTGGCCTGGCGCTGCTGCTGATACTGGGCATCGTGCTGCCATTGATTCATCTGTCCAAGGAAAGCGCGACCAACGAGGAGGTGCCCGAGCGCCTGGCGCGCCTCATGGTCGAGGAGAAGCCCAAGCCGCCACCACCGCCGCCGGTGGAGCAGCCAAAGCCCAAACCCGAGGTCAAGCCCACCCAGGTGCCGAAGCCCGTGGACCGCGTGGCGGAAGCGCGCAAGAAAGCTCAGCAGTCAGGTCTGCTCAAGCTCAAGGACGAACTGGCCGACCTGCGCCAGAATGTGGATCTCACGCCGCTTGGTCAGACCAAGAACCTGCAGGGTGCGGTGGGCCAGGATAGCCATGCCGAACGCTCGCTGATTGCCTCCAAGGTCGGTTCCGGATCGGCGGGCATCACCACGGCGAATTCCAGCCGCGGTTTCGGAAGCGGCGCCGGCTCGTTGACCGGCCATGACACAACGGCCGTGAGTTCGCGCATCGCGGCGGCCTCGGGCAACGGCAGCGTCGCCAAGGGCGGCAGCGGCAAACCCTCCCGCAGCGAGGAAGAAATTGCGCTGGTGTTTGACTCCAACAAGGGGGCTATCTATGCGCTCTACGGCAGGGCACTGCGCGACACGCCCGAGCTGCAGGGTAAGCTGGTGCTGGAGTTCACCATTTCCCCGGCCGGCGAGGTCACCGAGTGCCACGTGGTTTCGAGCGAGCTGAAGGATCCGGAACTCGAGCGTAAGATTGTCGCCCGGGTCAAGTTGTTTCACTTTGCAGCCAAAGACGTTGCTACGATCACGACCACCAAACCGATCGAGTTCGTACCAACGGCCTAGCCGGCATTGAAAATCGAGGTCGCACCGACGTGAACCTGCAGTCAGAAATCGACTACTTCAGCGATCTGCAGCCGGTGGATCAGGCACGTTTGCTCGCGGTCTTCCTGCACGAGCTGACGGTCGAAGCACGCACTACCTACGGCGCGCTGCCCGACCAGGTGCACGATGCGGCGCGGCTGCGATTCGTCAATGAAATCGTCTGCCGCCTCGCACGCTTCATCGAGCAGCTGCTGGGCGAGGATCAGACGCGCCCCGGAGACGATGTGATCCTGCGCATGCTGCTCTCGCCGCGCGCCGACCAGGCGGCCGAACGCATCGTCATGAATGCCTACCGGCGCGCCATGCATGGCTTCGACCGTTACGATGCCACGGTGACCATGGACAAATAAGGCCGCTGCGCCGTAACGTCGGCGCGTGGGCGTCGACTCACTCGGCCAGGTCCTGATCCTACTGACAGCTTCGGTGCTGCTGGTGACAGCCGGCCGGCGCATCGGCCTGCCGCCGTTGCTCGGCTATCTGATCGTCGGCATTCTGCTGGGCCCGCATGCCTTCGCGGTGTTGCCGGACGCGGCGGAGACGCGGGCCATTGCCGAGATCGGCGTGGTGTTTCTGCTGTTCACGCTGGGACTCGAGTTCTCCTTTCCACGCATGGTCGCCATGCGCCGCGAAGTCTTTGGGCTCGGCAGCGCTCAGACGCTTGTCGTAGGCGGTGCCGGTGCCGTGGCAGCGCACTGGAGCGGCGTGGACTGGGCCAGTGCCGCGGTGCTCGGCGGGGCCCTGTCGATGTGCTCCACCGCCATCGTGCTGCGCCAGCTGGGCGATCAGGAAGAACTCAATCGCACGCATGGCCGGCTCGCCTTCGCGGTGCTGCTGTTCCAGGACCTGGCCTTCGTGCCGCTGCTGTCGCTCGCCAGCGTGCTGGCTGCCGGCGGGTCGGGTTTCAGTTCAGGGGAGGTCTGGCGGCTGGTTCTGCTGGGGATGTTCGCGCTGGTCGCGGTACTCGCGATCGGGCGCTGGGTGCTGCGGCCGCTGCTGTATGTGATCGCCCATAGCCGGCTGCGCGAGGTCTTCACGCTCGCAGCGCTGCTGGTGGTGCTGACCTCGGCGTGGATCACCGAGCGGCTCGGGCTATCGATGGCCCTGGGCGCCTTCCTGGCGGGCATGATGTTCGCCGAGACCGAGTACCGCCATCAGATCGAATCGGTGATCCGGCCGTTCCGCGAGCTGCTGCTGGGACTGTTTTTCATCTCGGTGGGCATGCTGCTCGACCTGAACCTGCTGTACGCGCAGTTCTTCCTGATCTTCGGCTTGCTGGCGCTCATCGTGATCTGCAAGGCATTGCTGTCGGCGATCACGATCCGGGCCTTCGTGCCGAGCAACTTCAAGGCACTGCGCGCCGGGCTGGTGCTCGCCGGTGGCGGGGAATTCGGCGTCGCGCTGTTGACGCTGCTGGCGCAGGGACACGACCTGCTGCCGGCCCGCGCGGTGCAGACCCTGCTCGGCTGCGTTGTGCTCGGCATGGTCGTCAGTCCGCTCACCATCCGTTACAACCGCGCCATCGCGCGTTTCCTGTTGCGCGAGTCGCCGCCGGTGCAGAGCGGTATCAGGCTCGCCGATCTGCCGGACGTGGACCTGGCGCGCCGCGAGCACGTGATTCTTTGCGGCTTCGGCCGTGTCGGCCGCAACCTGGCGCGCGTACTGCTATCGCAGGGCTTCGAATATCTGGCGACCGATCTGGACCCCGCCAACGTGCGCGCGGCGCGACTGGCGGGCGAACCGGTCATCTGGGGCGACAGCGCCGATGAGGATCTGCTGCGCAGCCTGGGCGTGGACCTGGCCTCGGTCGTGATCGTCACCTTTGCCGCGCCCGCGGTTGCCATCGGCGTGGTGCGCGCCATTCGCCGTGTGCGCCAGGATGTCCCCGTGCTGGTGCGTACCCAGGATGATTCGCGGCTGGCCGAACTGTCGGAGGCGGGCGCCACGGAAGTGGTGCCGGAGACTTTCGAGGCCAGCCTGACGCTGGTCTCGCAGGCCCTGACGCTGCTGCAGCTGCCGGCGTTGCAGGTGACTCGCGTCATCGATTCGCTGCGCACGCAGCGCTACGCGACGCTGCGGACGCAACCGGCCGCCGTGGAAGCCGAATTGCACGTGGAACCCGCGGAATTGCTGCGCTCGGTGGTGCTGCCGCCGCGGGCCTGGGCCGTGGGACGCCATCTCGACGAGGTAAGGGGACGCGGCGCCGAAGTGGCCTTCACGGCTATCCGCCGGCACGGCATCACGGGCCGGGAGCCGGCCGGGGAGACCGAACTGCGCGAGGGGGACGAAGTGGTGATCTACGGCCTGCCCGCGGCCCTGGAATACGCCGAGGCGGTGCTGCTGGCCGGGTAGCGGGTAGAATGCGGCCGCCCATGAACCGCGAAAACATTACCTTTCCGGCGCGCCATGCTCCGCTTCGGGAGGATATCCACACACTCGGTCAGCTCATGGGCGAGGTGCTGCGAGAGCAGGGGGGCGAGGAGCTGCTGACGCTGGTGGACCAGGATCGCGTGATGGCGATCCGCTGGCGCGAAGGGGTCAGCGGCGCGGGCGAGGCGCTGAGCGTCCGGGTGCGCGGCCGCCCGCCGCGGATCGCGCGCGAGCTGGTGCGCGCGTTCTCATCCTATTTCCAGCTGGTCAACGTAGCGGAAAAAGTGCATCGCATCCGCCGCCGGCGGGAATATTTCCAGCAGGACGGCGACCGCCCGCAGCCGGGCGGTGTCGAGGATGCGCTGTCACAACTGAAGGCCGCGGATCTGAGCCTCGAGCAGGTGCTGGCATTGCTGGCGCAGCTGTCAATCGAACCGGTGCTGCTGGCGCATCCGATGGAATCCACGCGCCGCACGACTCTGCGCCGCCAGCAACGCACCGCCAGCCTGCTGCTCGAACGCAGCAACGCCACGCTGGCGCCGCATGAGCGGCGCACGCTGCTCGAACGCATCCGTACCGAGGTGACTACCGACTGGCAGTCCGAGGAGCATCCGCGCGAACGCCTGACCGTGGCCGACGAACGCGAACACGCGATTTTCTATCTCGCCGAGATTCTTTATCGCATCGTGCCCGCTTTCTACCAGGAAATTGCCGCGGCGCTGGGCAAGCTCTATGGCGCTTCGCCCGAAACGATCGAGTTGCCCGTGATCGTGCGCTTCGGCACCTGGGTGGGCGGGGATATGGAAGCCTCGAGTGACGTGCATGCCAAAAGCATCCGCGAGACCCTGGCACGTTCGCAGCACACCATCCTCGCCAGCTATCACGCTGATTGCCAGCAGCTCGCCCAGGTGCTCTCGCAGAGCGAGCGCCGGGTGGGCATTTCCGCGGCCGTCACGCGCCGGATCGAGGAGTACCGCACGCTGGTGCCGGGAGCGCCGGGCATCGCCCCGGCACGCCACGACCGCATGCCCTATCGCGTGCTGCTCGGACAGATCGCCGAGCGGCTGCATGCGACGCATGACGGGCGCGCCAGCGGTTACCAGCAGCCGGCGCAGTTTCGCGCCGACATCGACGTGATCGCGCAAAGCCTGCTGGCGAACCGCGGCGCGCACGCCGGCTACTTCGCGGTGCGGCGGCTGCTGTGGCGCATCGACACTTTCGGCTTTCACCTGGCAACGCTCGATCTGCGCGCGCGGGCCTCGGTGCATCACGCCGTGCTCGCACAGGGACTCGACGATCCGGAGTGGGCCGGCCGCAGCACGCGCGAACGCCACGCCCGCCTGGTGGAGATTCTCGAGCGCGATACCGGGCCTGCAGGCACCTTTGATGCACTTGGCAAGCGCACGCTGGCGGTGTTCGATGCCATCCTGCAAAGCCGCCATCGCTACGGCGCCGATGCCATCGGACTCTATATCGTCGCCGGCGCGGCGGCGGCGGACGACGTGCTGGCGCCGCTGGTGCTGGCGCGCTGGGCCGATGCCTATAACAAGAGCAGCGGCGAGGTTGCGCTCGATGTGGCGCCGGAGTTCGACAGCGTCGATTCCCTCGAGCGTTGCGGCGGCATCATGCGCGAGCTGTTGCTGGACGGCGTGTACAAGCGCCACCTGGAGGCGCGCGGCCGGCTGCAGACAGTGCTGGTCGGCTATTCCGGCAGCAGCCAGGAGAGTGGCCTGGTGGCCTCGCGATTCGCGGGCTACCGGGCGCAACGGCACCTGACCGAGGCACTGCGGCAGGACCATAAGGAGCACGTCCTCTTCTATAGCCGCGGCGGCAGCGTTCCGCGCGGCGGCGGCCGCATCGACACGATGCTGCGCGCGGCCCCGGCCGAGTCGGTCAGCGGGGTGCTGCGATTTACCGAGCAGGGGGAGGGCATCAGCCAGAACTATGGGCTGCGGCCCAATGCGATGCGCTCGCTCGAGCGGGCGCTGAGCACGCTGGCGCTGGCAACCCTGGCGGTCAAGCGCGGCGTTGCGGTCCGCGAGGGCGCAGCCATGGCCGACTGCGTTGGCCTGGTGGCCGGACACAGCGCCCAGGCATGGCGCGGCCTGGTGTATGAGACGGCGCAGTTCGTCGAGTTCTTCCGCGCCGTGACCCCGATCGATGTGGTCGAGCGCATGCAGATCGGCCTCGCCCAGCAGCATCGGGTCGAGCAGCGCGGCATCGACGCGGTGCGGCCGGCGGCCTGGGTATTCGCCTGGGCACAGTCACGCCACATGATCCCGGGCTGGTACGGAGCCGGTGCCGGCCTGGAGTTCGCCAAGGCAGAGCGCGGTCTCGAACAGCTGAGGCGCTGCTACCAGGGCTGGCCCTTCTTCCGCACCCTCATCGACGACATCGAGGCGATGCTCGCGCAGGCCGATATGGCCGTGGCGGCCCACTACGAGCGCCTGGCCGACGCCGCGCTGCGCCCCTTCGGCGCCCAGCTGCGCCAGGAGTACGAGCGCACGCGCGATATGGTGCTGGAGATCAAGCAGTCGGCGGCATTGCTTGACTCCGATCAGACTCTGCAACGGAGCATCGCGCTGCGTAATCCCTACGTCGACCCCATGAATCTGATGCAGATCGATCTGCTGGAGCGATGGCGCGCCAGCGGACGGCAGAGCCGAGAGCTGTTCGAGGCGCTTCAGGCCAGCGTCAGCGGCATTGCCGCGGGCCTGCAGACCACCGGCTAGTCCCCTTATGCCTTAAAGCGACTTCTACATAACCCGCGTGGATGAGCCGATCGGCCATGATCCGTGGGCTATGTACCGATACGATCAAATTGACCAGACGCTGGTCGATGAACGGGTGGCCCAGTTTCGGGACCAGACCCAGCGCTTCCTGTCGGGTGCGCTTACCGAGGATGAGTTCAAGCCCCTGCGGCTGCGCAACGGACTTTATATTCAGACCCATGCGCCCATGCTGCGCATCGCGGTCCCATATGGCCTGCTATCGAGCCGGCAGCTGCGCATGCTGGCGCATATCGCCCGCCACTATGACCGCGGATACGGGCACTTCACGACGCGCCAGAACCTCCAGTTCAACTGGCCGAAGCTCGAGCAGGTGCCCGACATCCTGGCCGATCTGGCGACGGTCGAAATGCACGCCATGCAGACCAGCGGCAACTGCATTCGCAACATCACCGCCGACCATCTGGCCGGAGTGGCCCCCGATGAACTGGCCGATCCTCGCCCCTACTGCGAGATCATCCGGCAATGGGCGACGCTGCACCCCGAGTTCAGCTACCTGCCGCGCAAATTCAAGATCGCCGTGACTGCATCTCCGGCCGACCGGGCGGCTGCCGAAGTGCACGATGTCGGCGTGCGCCTGAAGCGCGGACCTGATGGCGCGATTGGTTTTGAGATCCTGGCCGGCGGCGGCCTCGGCCGCACACCTATCATTGGCCAGGTGATTCGCGAGTTTCTGCCTCAATCGGATCTGCTGGCTTATCTCGAGGCGATCCTGCGCGTCTACAACTTCCACGGGCGCCGCGACAACATTCACAAGGCACGCATCAAGATCCTGCTGCGCGCGCTCGGTGTGCAGGAATTCACGCGCCAGGTGGAAGCGGAATTCGAGGCCGCGCGGGATTTCGCGCCGCGGCTGCTTGATGCGGAAGTCGAGCGCATGCGCGCGTTTTTCGCGCCGCCGCCTTATGAGGCGCTGGCCGATGTGGCCGATGCGGCCGGCAATGCCGGTCTGCTCAGTGGCGCGCGGGCCCCCTATGAGGCCTGGTTTCGCTACAACACGCGCGCGCACCGCGTGCCGGGCTATCGCATCGTGTTCGTATCACTGAAGAAGCATGGCGAGGCGCCCGGGGATATCACGGCGGCGCAGATGGACGCACTCGCGGACCTGGCCGACCGCCACAGCTTTGGCCTGATCCGCGCAACACACGATCAGAATCTCGTGCTGGCCGATGTGCCGCAGCGGGCGTTGCGCGAAGTGTGGCAAACGCTGGAGTTGCTGGAGTTGGCTACTCCCAACATCGGCACGCTCACGGACATGATCTGCTGCCCGGGGCTGGACTTCTGCAGTCTCGCCAACGCGGGGTCGATACCGATCGCGAAGCAGATCCATGCGCGTTTCGACGACCTGGACTATCTCTACGATCTGGGTCCCATCGAGATCAAGATGTCGGGCTGCATGAATGCCTGTGGCCACCACCACATCGGTCACATCGGCATACTCGGCGTCGATAAGCACGGCAAGGAGTGGTACCAGATCACGGTCGGCGGTTCATCGGCCTCTCCGGCCGCGCTGGGCGAGGTAATCGGTCCCTCGGTGCCGAAGGAAGCCGTGGCCGATACCATCGCCAAGTTGCTCGATGTGTATCTCGAGGAACGCCAGGACGAGCACGAACGTTTCATCGACACGGTGCGGCGCATCGGCGTCGAACCCTTCCAGGAGCGCGTCTATGAGACGGATCATTCGACGGCGTGAGATCCAGCCGGACGAGCTGCGCTACGCCGGCGAACCGCAGGGTCCCGGCACCGTATCGGTGCAGACGCTGGCGCAGTGGATTGCGGCGGCCGGCGAAGCCGTGGAGCCGGCGGCCCTGCTGCTGACGGCCACCGATGAAGTCGAGACAGTAGCCCGGCACCTGCACGGGGTTCGCTGGATCGTCATCGAGTTCGCAAAGATCGGCGAGGGCCGGGGCTATTCGCAGTCACGGCTGCTGCGTCAGCGCTACGGCTACGCGCACGAATTGCGTGCGCGCGGTGCCCTCAAACGCGATCAGCTGGTGTTCCTGGCGCGTTGCGGGTTCGATGCTTTCGACCTCGATCCGGCAGAAGATCTGGCCGCCGCGCTGGGCGCGCTGGACAGCTTTACGGTCGCCTACCAGGGCGGCGACGAGAACCTGGTGCAACTGCGCCGCCGCGCACCGGGCTGATTCCTCGCCCCGGAACTTCCGCTGCCGCTCGCATGTCGCGCTAGCGTGTCGGGATAATACTTCAGTACTCTGGCGTGGGCGCCTACACGCGCCGGGCCGCTCATGGCCTTAACTTCGATTCCCCACGCCCATTCAGTGACCGGGAGGTTCTGGCCATGTCGAGCGCAACCGGTCTTTCCGCGCCGGCCGTTGAGCGGGCGGCGCTGACCTCGGCCATCGAGGCCGCGCGGCTGCGCATCGAGAATGTGACCCCCAGCGTGGATGGCGGTGCGCTGCCGGCGCGCGGGGTCATCGGCACACCCATCGTGGTCGAAGCGGACATCTTTGCCGATGGCCACGAGCAGCTGGCTGCGCGCCTGATCTGGCGCGGCCCGGGCACGCTCGAGGAGCAATCCACGGCGTTCATCCCATCGGGCAATGACCGCTGGCGCGCTGTCTTCACTCCCAGCCGTACCGGCCGTCATCGCTTCAACGTCGAAGCCTGGCTCGATGAATGGGGCAGCTACCGCGCCGACCTGCGCAAGAAACTGGCCGCAGGTCCGGTCCCGAGGGTGGATATCGAGGAAGGCCGCACGCGCCTCCTGGCCACGGCCGCCCGCGCCGGCACGCGCGCGAGGGATGCGGCCGCTCTGGTGCAGCGGGTCGAACTCGCCGAGGAGGCAGTCGCCACCGAGCTGCTGCTCTCGGACGATGCGGCACAGTTCATGGCGCGGTTTGCTCCACGAGTCTTCGTGACGCACCTGCCGGCAGATCTGATCATCGATGTGGAGCGCCTGGCGGCCGGATTCGCCAGCTGGTATGAGCTGTTCCCGCGTTCACAGTCGCCGCAGCCGGGCGTCCACGGTACCTTTGATGATGTGATCGCCCGTTTGCCGGCATTGCGTGCGATAGGATTCGACGTGCTTTACATGCCGCCGATCCACCCGATCGGCCATACCTGTCGCAAAGGCCCCAACAATTCGCTCGAACCCGGACCCAACGATCCGGGCAGCCCCTATGCCATCGGCTCGGAGGCGGGTGGCCATACCGCGCTGCATCCGCAGCTCGGCGACATGGACGCGTTCCGGCGACTGGTGGCGGCCGCGGCCGACCAAGGCATGGAAGTGGCGCTGGATTTTGCGATCCAGTGTTCGCGCGATCATCCCTGGCTGACCACCCACCCGGAATGGTTCTCGTGGCGCGCGGATGGCTCGATCCGATACGCAGAGAATCCTCCCAAGAAGTACCAGGACATCGTCAACGTCGATTTCTACGCGGATCTGTCCAAGCCCGGGCTGTGGCTGGCGCTGCGCGATGTGGTGCTCTACTGGATCGATGCCGGGGTCCGCATTTTTCGCGTCGACAATCCCCATACCAAGCCGCTGCCATTCTGGCGCTGGCTGATTGCGGATATCCGCGGACGCCATCCCGACGTGGTGTTCCTGTCCGAGGCGTTCACGCGCCCGGCGATGATGTACCGCCTGGCCAAGATCGGCTTTACCCAGAGCTATACCTATTTCATCTGGCGCAACAGCAAGCGCGAGCTCACCGACTACTTCACGGAACTGACGACGCAGGCGCCGAAGGACTTCTTCCGGCCGCACCTGTTCGTCAACACGCCCGACATCAATCCTTTCTTCCTGCAGACCTCGGGCCGGCCCGGATTCCTGATCCGCGCGGCACTGGCCGCGACGCTCTCGGGGCTCTGGGGTTTGTACAGCGGCTTCGAGCTGTGCGAATCCGCACCGCTGCCGGGGCGCGAAGAGTACCTGGACTCCGAGAAGTACCAGCTGCGCCAACGCGATTGGCAGGCGCCGGGCAACATCATTGCCGAGATCTCACAGCTCAACCGCATCCGGCACGAGAATCCTGCGCTGCAGTCACAGCAATTCCTGCGCTTCTACAACGCCTTCAACGAGCAGGTGATTTACTACGGCAAATTCACGCCCGGACTGGATAATTTCATCCTGATCCTGGTCAGCCTCGATCCGCACAACGTCCAGGAAACGCAGTTCGAGGTGCCGCTGTGGGAATTCGGACTGCCGGACAGCGGCGCATTCGCGGTGGAGGAGCTCATGCGCGGCATACACTTTCGCTGGTACGGCAAGCTGCAGAGCTGGCGGTTCGTGCCGCATGAGCTGCCGTTCGCCATCTTCCGCATTCGTCCCTGGCAGAGCGGCGGCTGATCGCCTCATGGATCAACCCAAATCGCGCCAGTCCAAACCGCGCGCCGCCGAGGCGCTGGTGAACGATCCGCTCTGGTTCAAGGATGCGGTCATCTACCAGCTGCATCTGAAGTCATTCTTCGATGCCAATAACGACGGCGTCGGCGATTTCCCCGGTCTGCTGGCCAAGCTCGACTACATCGCGGATCTGGGCGTCAACACGATCTGGATACTGCCGTTCTATCCGAGTCCGCGGCGCGACGATGGCTACGACATTGCCGACTATCGCGGCGTGCATCCGGATTACGGGACGATGGCCGATGTGCGGGCGTTCATCGCCGAGGCGCATGCGCGCGGCTTGCGCGTGATCACCGAGCTGGTGATCAATCACACCTCGGATCAGCATCCATGGTTCCAGCGCGCGCGCCACGCCAAGCCCGGCTCCTCGGCTCGCAATTTCTACGTGTGGTCCGACACCGACCAGCGTTACGCGGGCACCCGCATCATTTTCCTGGACACCGAGAAATCCAACTGGACCTGGGATCCGGTCGCAAACGCCTACTTCTGGCATCGCTTCTATTCGCACCAGCCGGATCTGAATTTCGACAATCCGCTGGTGCTCAAGGCCGTGCTGTCGGTACTACGTTTCTGGCTCGCGCTGGGGATCGACGGCCTACGGCTCGACGCAGTGCCGTACCTGGTCGAGCGCGAGGGCACCAGCAACGAGAACCTGCCGGAGACTCACGCCATCCTGAAACGCATTCGAGCCGAGATGGATGCGGCATTTCCCGGCCGCATGCTGCTGGCCGAGGCCAACATGTGGCCCGAGGACGTGCAGCAGTATTTCGGCAATGGCGATGAATGCCACATGGCGTTTCATTTCCCGCTGATGCCACGCATGTACATGGCCCTCGCGCAGGAGGACCGATTTCCGATCACCGATATCCTGCGCCAGACCCCGGAAATTCCGCCCAACACTCAGTGGGCCATTTTCCTGCGCAATCACGATGAGCTCACGCTCGAAATGGTGACCGACCGCGAGCGCGACTACCTGTGGGAGCAGTACGCCGCGGACCATCGCGCGCGGCTGAATCTGGGCATCCGCCGTCGCCTCGCGCCGCTGGTGCAGCGCGATCGACGACGCATCGAGCTGCTGCACTCGCTGCTGCTGTCGATGCCCGGCGCGCCGGTGCTGTATTACGGCGATGAGATCGGCATGGGCGACAACATTCACCTGGGCGACCGCGACGGCGTGCGCACACCCATGCAGTGGTCGAATGATCGCAACGGCGGCTTCTCGCGCGCCGATCCCGCGGGCCTTGTGCTGCCTCCCATCATGGACGCGCTCTACGGCTACGAGGCCATCAACGTGGAGGCGCAGTCGCGCGATCCGCATTCGCTGCTCAACTGGATGCGGCGCATGCTCTCGATTCGCAGACTGCAGCGCGCCTTCGGCCGCGGCACCTTCCGATTGCTCTATCCGTCGAACCGGCGCGTGATGGCCTACGTGCGCGAGTTCAGCGAGGAGGGGCGCCAGGAAATCATTCTCTGCGTGGCCAACGTCTCGCGCTTCGCCCAGGCGGTCGAATTGAACCTGGCGCAGTTCGAGTCCTGCGTGCCGGTCGAAATGCTCGGCGGAGCCGCATTCCCCCCAATTGGGCAACTGCCGTATCTGCTGACGCTGCCGCCCTACGGGTTCTACTGGTTCGTGCTCGCGCCGCTTTCGCGGATGCCCAGCTGGTTCGTACCGGCGCCGCAATCGTTGCCCGAGTTCGTGACGCTGGTGCTGCGCAGCTCGCTCGAGGAGCTGTTGGCGGAGCCTATTCGCGGTATCCTGGAAAAAGAGGTGTTGCCGGCCTATCTGCCCAAGCGCCGCTGGTTCGCCGGTAAAGACCAGGTGCTCGAGCACACACGCATCGTCGAGATATCGGCGGTGCCGGGTATCGAGCCGCCGGTGCTGCTGGCGGAAATCGAAGCACAGATGCCGCGCGGCATCGACCGCTACCTGCTGCCGTTCGGATTCATCGCCGAGGATGCGATCGCCGGGGCGCTGCCGCAGCAGCTCGCGCTCGCGCGCGTACGCCGCGGCCGCCGCGTCGGCTTCCTGACCGACGCCTTTGCGCTGGACAGCTTTGCCCGCAAGCTCATAGAGCTGATCGCGGGCAATGCCCGGGTGGCAGAGCCCAGCGGCGAGCTGCAGTTCACGGCGACCACACGTTTTGCCGGCATGAACCTCGGCGCGGAGCCGGAGGTGCGCCGCTCCTCGGCGGAGCAATCCAACAGCGCACTGATCATCGGCGGCCAGGTGCTGCTGAAACTTTTCCGGCGCATACACGCCGGTGCGCACCCCGAGGCCGAGATGGGGCGCTACCTGACCGAGCGGGGCTTTACCAGCATCGCGCCGCTGCTCGGCGAAATCACGCGCGTGGGCGCCGACGGTGTGTCGTTCACACTCGGTATCGCACAGAGCTTCATCTACAACGAGGGCGATGCGTGGAGCTGGACGCAGAATCTGCTCGAACGCACGGTGCAGGAAGTGCTCGTGATGCCAGCCGGTGCGCCGCTGCCCGAGCAGAGCGATGCCATCGGTCGATTGCAGCGAGCGGGCGGCAATCTCGGCCGGCGCCTGGGCGAGATGCACGCGGTGCTCGCGCAGCCAAGCGATGATCCGGCGTTTGCACCGCGAACCGCTGATGCCGCCCAGTGCGCGGCGTGGGCGGCATCGGCCCGCTCGCAGCTCGAGCGGGCGTTCGCGACCCTGGATGAGCGGGCCACGTTTACCGAGGAAGAGCGCCATAGCGTTGAAGTATTGCGAGCGCATCGCGCACGGGCGCTGGAACTGACCGGAGAGCTGGCACAGGCGGGCTTGGGTTCGCTGGCGACGCGCATTCACGGCGACCTGCACCTGGGCCAGGCGCTGGTCGCGCAGGGTGATGTGATATTCATCGATTTCGAGGGTGAGCCGGCGCGACCTTTGAGCGAGCGGCGCGCGCACAGCAGCCCGCTGCGCGACGTCGCCGGCATGCTGCGCTCGTTCGATTACGCGGCCGCGACCATCATTGCCGCCGGCGGCGCGGGCCAGGATGACACCGCGCTGGCGCGCAAGCGCGGCATCGTCGAGCGATTCCGGCAGAACGCGAACAAGGCGTTCATCACCGCCTATCAGGAGGCCTCGGCTCCGATCGCTCACCATTGGACACAGACGCACAGTGCCCGCGATCTGTTGAACCTGTTTTTGATCGAGAAAGCCGCCTACGAGATCTGCTACGAGGCTGCCAATCGACCTGCCTGGCTGAACGTGCCCCTATTCGGACTCGCGCAGTTGCTTTCTCATTTGTGAGGCATCGAATGGAGTCAACAAGGCAATTATCCCTATGAACGCTCAACGACTGGACGACCCTGGCTTAGATCTCGATGCCGCCACCGCGGCGGCACTGGAGTCGGGCCGACTGACCGACGCCTTCGCCGTGCTCGGCCCGCATGCGGACGCGCGGGGCACCGTGGTGCGAACCTTTGCGCCGCCGGCAGAGAGCATCGATCTGATCGGCGCAAACGATGAACTGCTGGCGGTGATGCAGCGCACGGGGCCCGCGGGCCTGTTCGCGGCACGCATCGATTCGGCTCGCGGCTATCGCTTCCGCATCCGCTGGCCTGGTGGCGTCACGCAGATCACCGAGGATCCGTACTCCTATGGCCTGCTGCTGGGCGAGCTGGACGTGTACCTGCTGGCCGAGGGCAATCATCTCGAACTGGGCCGCTGCCTGGGCGCGCAGGCCATGAGCATCGAGGGCGTGCCCGGCGTGCGCTTCGCGGTCTGGGCGCCGAACGGACAGCGCGTCTCCGTGGTCGGAGACTTCAACGGCTGGGATGGTCGCCGCCATCCGATGCGCAAGCGGGTCGAAGCGGGCGTGTGGGAGCTGTTCATCCCGCGCTTGCCCGTCGGCACCATCTATAAGTACGAAATCCTCGGACCCCACGGCATGTTGCCGCTCAAGGCCGATCCTGTGGCGTTGCAAGCCGAGGCGCCGCCACGCACTGCTTCCGTGGTCACGGATCCGACCCCCTTCACCTGGAGCGATGAGGCATGGCTCAAGGCGCGTGCAAGCGCCGGAGAACATCTGCATGCACCGGTATCGATCTACGAGGTACATGCTGGCTCGTGGCGGCGCCGCGAACGGGATTGGCAGCCGCTGAACTGGGATGAGCTCTCGGAGCAGCTCATCCCCTACGTCAAGGAACTCGGATTCACGCACCTCGAGCTGTTGCCCATCATGGCGCACCCGTTCGGAGGCTCCTGGGGCTACCAGGTGCTGGGCCAGTATGCGCCGCACGCGGACTTCGGCGAGCCGCGGGCCTTCGCCCGCTTCGTCGACCGCTGTCACAACGCCGGCATCGGCGTGATCCTCGACTGGGTGCCCGGCCACTTTCCGACCGACCCGCATGGCCTGGCCTATTTCGACGGTACCGCCCTTTATGAGCACTCGGATCCTCGCGAGGGCTTTCACCAGGAATGGAATACCGCGGTCTACAACCTTGGCCGGCGCGAGGTGCACTCGTTTCTGATCTCGAGCGCGCTGTACTGGCTGGAGCGTTTTCACATCGACGGCATACGCGTCGATGCGGTGGCATCGCTGCTCTATCGCGACTATGCGCGCCGCGAGGGCCAGTGGATTCCCAATCGCTTCGGCGGCCGCGAGAATCTCGAGGCCATCGATTTCCTGCGCCACCTCAATGATGCGGTGGCTGAACGCTTCCCCGGAACGATGACACTGGCCGAGGAGTCCACGGCGTGGCCCGGGGTGACGCGTCCGTCGCGCGAGTGGGGACTGGGATTCACCTACAAATGGAACATGGGGTGGATGCACGACACGCTGCGTTACATGCAGAAGGACCCGATCCATCGGGCCTACGGTCACAACGACATGACCTTCGGCCTGCTCTACGCCTTCTCCGAGCGCTTCGTGCTGCCGCTGTCGCACGATGAAGTCGTGCACGGCAAGGGTTCGCTGATCGGCCGCATGCCCGGGGATACCTGGCAGCGCTTCGCCAATCTGCGAGCCTATTTCGGCTTTATGTGGACGCAGCCGGGCAAGAAGCTGCTGTTCATGGGCGGCGAGATCGGCCAGGACTGGGAATGGGATCATGACCGCCAGGTCGACTGGCCCGCGCTGGAGCATCCGCTGCACCGGGGTGTGCAGCGCCTGATCGGCGATCTCAATCGCGTCTACGCCACAGAAGTGGCGCTGCACGCGCTAGACTGCGATAGCGCCGGATTTCGATGGATCATCGGTGACGATCGCGACAACAGCGTGTTCGCTTACTATCGCAACGGCTACGAGGGCACGCCGCCGATCATCGTGGTCTGCAACTTCACGCCGGTACCCAGGCTGCGCTACCGGATCGGCTCACCGCGTTCGGGTGGCTGGCGGGAGATCCTCAACACCGACGCGGAAATCTACGGTGGCAGCAACCTCGGCAATGGCGGCTGGGTCGAAGCCAGCTCAATGCCCAGCCATGGCCAGCCGTTTTCGCTCGAAATCACCGTGCCTCCGCTAGCCACCGTACTCCTGCGGCATGGCGGCTAGTCCGGAGCTACCGCGGCGCGCACTGCCGGGCGTACCGTACCCGCTGGGTGCTAGCTGGGACGCGCAGGGCTGCAATTTCGCGGTGTTCGCGGGCCACGCCGAGCAGCTCGACCTGTGCCTGTTCGATGCGCACGGCCGCAGTGAGTTGCGGCGTCTGGCCGTGCCCGAGTGCACGGATGGCGTCTGGCATGCCTACGTTCCGGGCGTGCAACCGGGACAGCTATACGGCTATCGGGCGCATGGCCCCTACAAGCCTGAACAGGGGCAACGCTACAACGCCAACAAACTGCTGCTCGACCCGTATGCGCGCGCGCTGGCCGGTTCGCTGCGGTGGAGCGACGCGCTGTATGGCTACCGCATCACTTCCCCGCGCGCGGATCTGTCATTCGATCGCCGGGACAGCGCGTTTGCGATGCCGAAGGCCGTGGTCACGGTCGACCGGTTCGAGTGGGGCGATGATCAGCCGCCCGGTACGCCCTGGGCGGACACCGTCATCTACGAGACCCATCTGCGCGGCCTGACGATGCGGCACGGCGCCATCCCCGAACGCATCCGCGGCACGGCCGCGGCGCTGGGTCATCCTGAGATCATCAATCACCTGAGGCAGCTGGGGGTCACGGCCGTGGAGCTGCTGCCCATCCACGCCATCGTGCAGGATCGGGTGCTGATCGAGCGCGGCCTGAACAACTACTGGGGCTACAACACGCTCGCTTACCTGGCGCCGGAGCCGCGCTACTTAAGCGATGGCGGCGGCCCGGACGAACTCAAGACTGCCATCAAGGCGCTGCACGCGGCCGGCATCGAGGTGCTGCTCGATGTGGTCTACAACCACACCGGCGAGGGCAGCGAACTCGGTCCCACCCTGAGCCTGCGAGGCCTCGATAACGCGGCCTACTACCGGCTGCAGCCGGAGGATCCAAGATACTGCAGCAACTTTACCGGCTGCGGTAATACGCTGGATTTCTCGAACCCGCGCGTCATCCAGCTGACCCTGGATTCGCTGCGTCACTGGGTACGCGAATATCACATCGATGGTTTTCGCTTCGACCTGAGCGTCACACTGGGGCGCGATCACAACGGCTTCGAGCGCAGCGCGGGTTGCTTCGACGCCATGATGCAGGATCCGATGCTGGCCGCTGTCAAGTTGATCGCCGAGCCCTGGGATATCGGCCCTGACGGATTTCAGCTCGGCAATCATCCGGGCGGCATGGCGGAATGGAATTCCCGGTACCGCGACGATGTTCGCCGTGCCTGGCGTGGCGACTCGCAGGTGCGTGGGCCGCTGGCGGCGCGCCTGCAGGGCTCCGCGGATCTGTTCGATCACGATCGCCGCCGGCCCTGGGCGTCGCTGAACTTCGTGACCGCGCATGATGGGTTCACGCTGCAGGACTGGGTCAGCTACAACCAGAAACACAACGAAGCGAATGGCGAGGACAATCGCGATGGCAGCGACGACAATGCCAGCAACAACTGGGGCGTCGAGGGACCAACCGATGATGCCGCCATCGCGGGGCGCCGCGAGAGCGTCAAGCGCGCGGTGCTCGCGACCCTGTTGTTCTCTCACGGTACGCCGATGCTGCTCGGCGGCGATGAGTTCGGTCAGACCCAGCAGGGCAACAACAACCCTTACTGCCAGGACTCGCCGCTGAGCTGGCTCGATTGGGTGCAGGCGCAGTCGGCCGCGGGGGTCGAGCAGCAGCGGTTCGTTGCCCGGCTGCTGCAATTGCGCCGCGAACATTGCACCTTGCGCAGCGGCTATTTTCAGCACGGCCAGCTCGAGCCGCTGCCGCAGGTGCGCGACATCGAATGGTTCGACGAGAATGGCGATGTCATGCGACCCGAGGACTGGGGCTATACCGAGGGTCGGTTGCTGTGCGTGCGGCGCGCGCTTCGACTGGATGACATCAAGGCCGAAGTCAGCCTGATGCTCATCAACTTAAGCCCGGAGGCACGCGGCTTTCAGTTGCCCCAGCCGCAATTGCACTGGTGTCTGCATCTGGACACCGCCTCGGCGGCGCTTACGGACCGCGAGGTCGATCGCGCGCAGCTGGATGTGGCTCCGCACAGCCTGCAGTTGCTGACAGCGGTGGTCGAAGCGCCATCGCCTGGCACTGGCATCCACAGCCCCAGTGATACGGCGGTTCAGCCCGGCGTCAGGCGAGGACCTGTTTGAGCGCGGCTGCCAGCGTGTCGATGTGCGCCTCGGTATGCGCCGCCGACAGGAAGCCCACTTCAAAAGCGCTGGGCGCCAGGTAGATGCCCTGATCCAGCAGCGCGTGGAACGGGGCGGCGAAACTCTTGCCCGCGTCCGCGGGGAAACTGTGCAACGTGCGCATCGGCATGGCCGGCACGCCTTGCTGCGAAGTGCAGAGCCAGAAGATCGAACCCACTCGCTGTACCGCCAGCCGCGGCGTACCGAGCAGAGCGCGTTCCAGCCGCGCACCCAGCGATTCAAGCTGCTCGTACACGCGCCCATCCATCAATTGCTGCAGCGCTGCGAGTCCTGCGCACATGGCGAGCGGATTGGCGCTCAACGTGCCCGCCTGGTAGACCGGGCCTGCGGGCGCCACCAGTTCCATGAGCTCTCGCCGGCCGCCGTAGGCGCCCACCGGAAAGCCGCCGCCGATGACCTTACCGTAGGTCACCAGGTCCGGGCGGATCCCGCTCAGGCCCGCGTAGCCCTGGAATCCCAAACGGAAGCCGGAGATGACCTCGTCGAAGATCAGCAGCGCACCATGCGCGCGCGCCAGGCGAGCCAACGCCTGCAGAAACTCCGGGCGCTGCGGCAGCAGGCCATGATTCGCCGGCAGCGGTTCGATGATGGCCGCTGCGATTTCGGTACCGCGATCGGCGAACAGGGCTTCGAGTGCGGCGATGTCATCGAGCGGCGCTATCAGCGTTTCCTGCACCACGTCGGGCGCCAGGCCCGCGCTATCGGGGACTGGGGCTTCTGCGAGACCAGAACCGGCGCGCAGCAGCATCGAGTCGGTGTGGCCGTGGTAGCAGCCTTCGAACTTCAGGATCTTGGAGCGACCGGTGGCGCCGCGCGCCACACGCAACGCCGACATCACCGCTTCGGTGCCCGAGTTGACGAAGCGGATGCTCTCGACCCAGGGAATCTTCGCCGTGATAAGTTCGGCCAGTTCCAGGCTGTAGGGTTCGGCGGTGCCCAGACTCCAGCCGCGCGCCAGCGCGGCTTCGGCGGCCGCACGCACCTGCGGGTCTGTATGCCCGAGGATCAGCGGGCCGAAGGCCATGCAGAAATCGATGTAGGTGCGGCCGTCGACATCGCGCAGCTGCGCGCCCTGGCCGCCGGTCATGAAGCGGGGAGTGCCGCCGACGCCGCGAAATGCGCGCACCGGCGAGTGCACACCGCCGGGGGAGACGCGCTTGGCGCGCGCAAACAGTTCCGCGGACCGGCCTTCGACCAAGCTCACGCGGCCAGCCATTCGCGCGCGTAGCGCGCGCCATAGGTGATGATCATTGAGGCCCCGGCGCGTACGAAGGCGGTCATGATCTCCCGGTGCAGCGGCGCGCGCGCTGCCAGTCCCTGTCCCACCAGCGCTTCGAGTGCCGCGAATTCCCCGCTGACGTGGTAGACAGCCCAGGGCTTGCGAATCTCCGCCGACAGCTCGCGCAGCAGGTCGAGGTATGGCAGCCCCGGCTTGACCATCAGAATGTCCGCGCCTTCATCGGCGTCGCGCTGCGCGCAGAGCCAGGCATCGCTGGGGCGCGCCGGATCGAGCTGGTAAGTGGCGCGGTCCTTGAGCATCACGCTGCCGCTGCCCTTGGGGGCCGAATCCGCCGCCACGCGAAAAGGGCCATACAGCGTCGAGTGAAATTTGACCGCGTAGCTCATGAGGATGGTGCGCTCGAGGCCCTCGGTGTCCAGCCCAGCGCGAATGGCAGCGATGCGGCCGTCCATCATGTCGCTCGGCGCCACGCAATCGGCGCCCGCCTGCGCATAGCTTACGGCTGCCTGCACCAGCTCGGCGACGCTGGCGCGGTTGTCGAGGTGATCGCCTTCCACGCTCAGCACGCCGCAGTGCCCATGCGGCGTCGAGGAGCACAGGCAGACATCGGTGGCCAGCCAGATGTCGTTGCCAAAGCGTTGTTTGAGGGCGCGGATCTGCCCCGAGGTGAACGACCAGTCGATATCGCGCTCACTGCGCGCGCGTGGTACGCCGAAGAGCAGAAACTTGTGCACACCGGCACTGAGGTCCTGTTCCACCTGGCGCAGCAGAGAGTCCGGGGTTTCCTGGTACACGCCGGTCAATCCCGGCACGGCGTCCCGGGCCGTGATCGATTCGGCCACGAACAGCGGCTGGATCAGCTGGTCGAGCCGCACATGCACTTCGCGCGTGAGCGTGCGCACGTGCTCATTTTGCCGCAGCCGGCGCAGATTCAGGGAGCTCATAACCGGTAAATCATGCCGTTAAAGCCGGGTTGGGAAGTCATGTATTGTCACAGATTCGACTACCATCGGCGGGATGGATTATCTGCCGGTATTCCTGGATCTGCGCAATCGCCTGGTGGTGGTAGTGGGCGGCGGGGCCGTCGCCGCACGCAAGGTGGAGATGCTGCTCAGGGCCGGCGCGCGGGTGCGTGTAGTCGCCCCGGAGCTCGAGCCGGAAATCGCGCTGTATCGCGATGCGGGCCGCATTGAATTGCTCGACGCCCGGTTCGAGCCCGCGCATCTGGATGGCGCCATGCTGGTGATCGCGGCCACCGACGTTGCCGCGGTCAATCATGCGGTTGCCGCGGCGGGCGCCGCGCGCGGGGTGTTCGTCAATGCGGTCGATGATGGCGCGGCCTCATCGTGCCTGATGCCCTCGATCGTGGATCGATCGCCCGTGATCGTGGCCATCGGCAGTTCCGGTCAATCCCCGACGCTGGTGCGGCGCGTTCGCACCCAGCTCGAGGCGCTGCTGCCGGCGCGCCTCGGCGAGCTGGCGCGCCTGGCTGGGCGCGCGCGCGAGCGCGTGCGGCAGGCACTGCCGGACATCGATCAGCGGCGCCGGTTCTGGGATCGCCTGTTCGATGGCAGCATCGCCTCGCGCGTGTATGCGGGTGATCTCGCGGGTGCGGAAGCGCAACTCGATGCTGCGCTGTCTGCTCCCGAAGCCGGCCAGCGCGGCGAGGTATACCTGATCGGTGCCGGTCCGGGCGATCCGGATCTGCTGACACTGCGCGCGTTGCAGCTGCTGCAGCAGTCAGATGTGGTGCTCTACGACCGGCTCGTCAGCGAGGCGGTACTGGAGCGCGTGCGTCGCGATGCGACGCGCGTGTACGTCGGCAAGGAGTCCGGCCAGCATCGAATCACGCAGCAGCGCATACACGCGCTGCTGGTCGAATACGCGAGCCGCGGGCTTCGCGTGGCGCGGCTCAAGGGCGGCGATCCGTTCATCTTCGGCCGTGGCGGCGAGGAGCTCGATGCGCTGGCCGCCGCCGGCATCCCGGTCACCGTGGTACCGGGAATCACCGCGGCGCTGGGCGCGGCCGCGGCTGCCGCACTGCCGCTCACGCACCGCGGCGTCGCGCAGTCGGTGACGCTGGTGACGGCGATGGGCGAGGGTGCCGACGGCCTGGACTGGCGTTCGCTCGCGGCCTCGGGGCAAACTGTGGTTTTCTACATGGGCATCTCGCAATTGCCGCGCATCGTCGGTCACCTGCTGAGCCACGGTGCGCCCGGCTCACGGCCCGCGGCGATCATCGAACGCGCGACGTTGCCGGATCAGCGCGTCGTTGCCGGCACGCTGGATGATATTTCGGCGCGTGCCGAGCAGGCAGGAATCGAAGCCCCGGCGCTGCTGATCCTGGGCGGGATTGCGGCTCGAGCCGCGGGCGCGAAACTGCCGATGGCTGTCACGGGATAGGAAGCGCATGAGTGTGACCAACGGTTTTGTCGATGCGGTGGGCAACACGCCGCTGATTCGCCTGGGGCGATTGAGCGAGGAAACTGGCTGCGAGATCTACGGCAAGGCCGAATTCATGAACCCCGGTGGCTCGGTCAAGGATCGCGCGGCGCGTGCCATCGTGCTCGATGCCGAGCGCCGCGGTGTGCTCAAACCCGGCGGCACAGTGGTCGAGGGGACGGCGGGCAACACCGGCATCGGCCTGGCGCATGTGTGCAACGCGCGCGGCTATCGCTGTGTGATCGTCATGCCCGACAACCAATCCACGGAGAAGTACGCACTCATCGAGGCACTGGGTGCGGAAGTTCGCCGCGTCAAGGCCGTGCCCTACAGCGACCCGAATCACTATCAGAAAGTGGCTGGTCGGCTCGCGGATGAAATACCGGATGCCATCTGGGCCAATCAATTCGACAACACGGCCAATCGCCGCGCCCACGTGGAAACCACCGGGCCTGAGATCTGGGAGCAGACCGGCGGCCGGATCGATGCTTTCGTCGCCGCCAGCGGCACCGGCGGCACGGTGGCCGGTGTGTCGGAGTATCTCAAGTCGCGCTCCTCGAAGGTGCGCACCGTGGTGGCGGATCCGCCGGGCAGCGCGCTGTACGAGTACATCCGCAATGGCGTCGTGAAAGCCACGGGCAGCGGTTCGATCACCGAGGGCATTGGCATCGGCCGGATAACGGCGAACATGCAGGGTGCGCCGATCGATGATGCCGTGCATGTCGAGGACGCCGAGACCGTCAGTTACGTCTACCGGCTGCTGCGGGAAGAGGGCCTGTTCGTCAGCAGCACCAGCGGCATCAATGTCGCCGCGGCGGTGCGAGTCGCGCGGCAGCTCGGGCCCGGCCGCACCGTCGTCACCATCCTGTGCGACACCGGTTCGAAGTACCTGTCGCGGCTGTTCAATCGAGAATGGCTGGCCGCCAAGGGCCTGCTCGCGGCCGCATACCCGGGCGCGGCATGAGTCGTCTGCTAACTGCCATGCTGTGCCTGTGCGCCCTGTCGGTCGCATCGCCCGCTCATGCCGCGTGGCTGTCGCGTGCCGTCGACGGCATCATGGGTACGCGCATATTCGTCGAACTTTGGTCCGAGGACGACGCGGACAGCAGGCAGCGCGGCGAGCAGGCCATCGATGCGGTCATGGATGAGATGCGGCATATCGATGAGACCATGAGCGTCTACAAGCCGACCAGCGAGATCTCGCGGGTCAACGATCTGGCAGCCAAGCAGCCGGTCAAGATCAGCCAGGAGCTGTTCGGGTTGCTGACCACCGCGCTGGAGTATTCGCGCATCACCGAAGGCGCGTTCGACATCACCTACGCGAGCGTCGGCTATATGTACGACTTTCGCGAGCGCAAGCGGCCGACCGAGGAGCAGATCCAGAGCGCGCTGCCGGCGATCAACTACCGGCATGTGCTGCTGGATGCACCCACCCGTTCGGTGCGTTTCTCCCAGCCCGGTGTACGCATCGACCTCGGCGGCATCGCCAAGGGTTTTTCGGTTGACCGCGGCATCGACATCCTGCTCAAACGCGGCTACAAACACGCGCTGGTCAATGCCGGCGGGGACAGCCGCGTGATCGGTGACCGGTTCGGCAAGCCCTGGATCATCGGCATCCGCCATCCGGATCATCCCGATCAGATCATCACGCGGGTGCCGCTGACCGACAGCGCATTCTCGACTTCGGGCGACTACGAGCGCTTCTTTGATGAGGGCGGGGTGCGCTATCACCACATCATCGATCCGCACACCGGACACTCGGCCAGCAAGGTGCGCAGTGCCACCGTGATCGCGCCCACCGCGACGCGGACCGATGGCCTCTCCAAGACGGCCTTTGTGCTCGGGCCCGACGAGGCGCTCC
Source organism: uncultured Gammaproteobacteria bacterium (assembly GCA_963771665.1). Taxonomy (GTDB): domain Bacteria; phylum Pseudomonadota; class Gammaproteobacteria; order Steroidobacterales; family Steroidobacteraceae; genus FEN-1191. Next base: position 362,615 of record CAVYUK010000008.1, read on the forward strand.
GCATCTATAACAGCCTGCCGGACGTGGATGCGATCCTGGTCGCGCTCGACGGGCGCATTCTCTACACCAAGGGTCTCGAGCCACCCCATTAGCGACGGACAGCGTGTGAAGATCCTCTCCTGCGGGCGCGAACGGTCGCCGTCAATCATGGCGATCCTTAACGATGCCATCGCCACCACCACGGCGCTGTACGACTACCACCCGCGCACAGCCGCCATGATGGAGGCCTGGATGGACGGCAAGGAGCGCGGGCAATATCCGATCATCGGCGTCGTATCGGACGAGGATCGGCTGCTGGGCTTCGGGACGTATGGTCCGTTCCGCAACTGGCCCGCCTACAAGTACACGATCGAGCACTCGATCTATGTCGATCGCGACTACCGCGGCCAGGGTCTGGGCCGGCTGCTGCTGGTTGAACTAATCGCGGCGGCGCGGCGTCAGAGTTTTCACGCCCTGATCGGCGGCATCGATGCGCTGAACGAAGCCAGCATTGCGCTGCATCGGCGGATGGGCTTTGAACTATGCGGTACCATTCGCCATGCCGGGTTCAAATTCGGCCGCTGGCTCGATCTGCAGTTCTACGAGCTGCTGCTCGATACGCCGGCGCAACCGGTTGATGGCTGAACCCGAACCGTGGAATTTACTGGGAGTCGATAATGCGGAAATTTCTGGCGGCGCTGACCTCGATCGGAATGATGCTGGCGTTGATGCCGGCCGCGCAGGCGGCGGATTGGCAGCAGGGCATCAATTACTACCTGGTCATACCGGCGCAGCCGACCCAGGTACCCGCCGGGAAAATCGAGGTCACGGAAGTGTTCTCCTACGCCTGCCCGGCCTGCAACAGTTTCTACCCCACCATCGATAAGCTTAAGGCCAGCCTGCCGGCCAACGCGGAGCTCGACTTCCTGCCCGCATCCTTCAACCAGGCCGAGGACTGGCCCATGTTCCAACGCGCCTACCTGGCGGCCCAGATTCTCGGCATCGACAAGCGCACGCACGATGCCATGTTCGATGCCATCTGGAAGACCGGCGAGCTGGCGATCGTCGATCCGCGCACCAACCGCCTGAAGGTTCCCTCACCGGACATCCAGGACGCGGCGGCCTGGTATGCCAAGATGACCGGCGTCAAACCCGAGGCCTTCGTGTCCGCTGCGAACTCGTTTGGTGTCGATTCGCGCATCCGCCAGTCCGACCAGCTGGTGAAGGATTACCGCGTCGAAAGTACCCCGACCCTCATCGTCAACGGCAAGTACCGGCTGACCCCGCAGTCGGCCGGTGGCGCCGATCAGGCCATCGAACTGGTGAATTGGCTGGTGGCCAAGGAAAGTGGCGGGGCATCCAAGAGCGCTACGCACTGAGGCATCAGGGCGCCGCCGTGGGCGGGGAGGGCTCGGGTCCTCCGCGGTCGACGCCGAAGTGCCGGTCGGCGATCACGCAAAGGATCTCGAACATCATGGTGGCGCCGACCAGCGCCGTGTTGCCGGTCTGATCGTAGGGCGGCGCCACTTCCACCACATCTCCGCCGATCAGGTTCAGGCCGCGCAGCCCGCGCAGCAGGCGCTGCGCTTCGAGGGTGGTGATGCCGCCGATTTCGGGTGTGCCGGTGCCCGGCGCGTACACCGGATCGAGCCCGTCGACGTCGAAGGAGATGTAGGTCGAGCCATCGCCAACCACCTTGCGCGCTTCCTCGATGACACGCTCGACACCGAGCTGTGAAAACTCCTCAATGAACATCACCCGCATCCCGTGCTCGAGCGCAAAATTGATGCCTTCCATGGTGTTTTGCCCGCCGCGGATTCCAATCTGAATGGTGCGCCTGGGATCGAGCACGCCGGCTTCGACCGCGAGGCGAAATGGCGCGCCGTGTGTGAACTTGGAACCGAAGAACTCGCCCCAGGTGTCGGTGTGCGCGTCGATGTGCACCATGCCGATGGGATCATCGGCTGCAATCGCCTTGAAGATGGGGTAGGTGATCGAATGGTCGCCGCCGGCACTGATCGGCAGAATTCCTGCCGCGTGCACCTCCCGGTAAAACGCCTCGATGTCCTCGTTCTGCCGCTCCAGGTCAAAGCGATGCGATAGCGGTACATCGCCGAGGTCCGCGATGCGGCACAAGTCGTACGGGTTCATCCCGAGCCCGACATTGAACGCCCGCATGAGGCTCGAAGAATTGCGGATCTCACGCGGGCCGTGCCGGGCACCGGGCCGGTTGGTGACGCCGAGGTCCGTGGGCACCCCGATCAGGCCGATATCCACCTGATCGAGCGAAGTCGCCAGCGGCGCGCGCATGAAGGTGGCGATTTCGGTATATCGCGCCTGTCTCATCGGATCGTAGCTGGCCCCGGAGACGGGATTGTTTCGAAAGTAGCTGCTGTCATCGGTCATGCGCTGCTCCTCGTAGCCGGCCTCGTACAGAGGCTGACGGCAACATACATGATCAGGCTGCCGCCCACGCCGAAGTAGATAGGCCAGTCCGAATCCATGCCCTTGATGGCCAGCAGCACGCAGACGAGCGCACTGCCCACGGCCGTGGAGGCAAACGCGCCGGCAGTGGTGCCGCGCGGCCACAGCATGGCGCCGATGACGCTGACCAGCAGTCCACCCACCAGCAGGTCGTACGCTACGGTGAGAGCGGCGATGACATCGTGCAGCAGGCAGGACAGCACGATCATGACCAGGCCCAGCGCCAGCGTGACGGCCCGGCTCTGGCCGATCGAGCCGCTGGCCCGGATGCGCCGCAGCGGCAGGTACACATCCTCGAGCAGTACCGTGGAGGCTGCCAGCAGGCAGGCACTGGCGGTCGACATGATGGCGGCCAGCGCCGCCGCCAGCACCAGCCCGCGCAAGCCGACCGGCAACACGGCATTGACGATTTGCGCAAAGGCCGCATCGGCCTCGCCAAGAGAGGGCAGGAAGACGCGGCCGGCGGCACCGATCACCGCGCCGGCAACAGCGTAACAGAGGCAGTACAGACCGACGCCGATACCGCCGTAGCGGGCTACCGGTACGCTGCGCGCCGTGAACACCCGTTGCCAGACGTCCTGGCCGATGATGATGCCGAAGAAATACAGCATGAAGTAGGACAGGATCCGGCCGCCGCCGATGTGAGCGACCGAAAAGAAATCGGACGGCAGATGCGCGTGCATCCCTGCGAGTCCGCCCGCGTGATGGATCGCACCGGGCAGCAGGATGAAGAAAATGCCGACGGTCTTGATGACAAACTGGATGATGTCCGTGAGCGTCAGCGACCACATGCCGCCGAGCACCGAGTAGAGCACCATGACCGCGCTGCTGATCAGGATGGCGCTGGTGCGGGGCACACCGACGATGACTTCCATGACCGAGCCCACCGCGATCGTCGCGGTGACGGCAACCATCAGGTCGTAAGCCACCATGACCACGCCGCCCGCCATGCGCACACCACGGCTGTAGCGCCGCTCGAGCAGTTCGGGCACGGTGTAGAGCTTCAGGCCCAGCACCCGTTCGACCAGCACCACGCTCAGCATCAAAATGCCGAGGCCGAACATGAAGACCAGCCACATGCCCGAGATACCGTATTGGTAGCCGAGCTTCACACCCCCGACGGTTGATGCGCCTCCCAGCACGATCGCGGCCAGTGTGCCCGAGTAGAGCCAGGGTCCGACCGAGCGCCCCGCGACCAGGAACTGGTCCTGGTTGGTGGCTTTGAGTCGCGCCCAGAAGCCGGCCGCCACGATCACGGCCATGTAGAGGATCACCACCAGCAGATCGACTACGGCCATGTTTCAGTCCACATCAATGCCTCCCTGCTCGAGCAGGCGACGAAGTTCTGAAAGCTGATCGCTGTAGTGCCGCCACTGCTCAACCGAGGAATCGTAGAGGGGTTGGCGCACCTGGGCCGCGCTGGCCGTGGTGCTCGGGTCAGGATTCTCGTGAAACTGCGCACAGGCATCCTCCCAGTCGAGGCCGCAGAAATCCAGCAGCCGCTGCGTCTCGCCCAACTGATTGCGAACCAGCGATTCGTAGCGCAGCTCATGAATCTGTCCGGGCATCGCCTGTGCCCAGTGCTGCATCAGCCGCCGATAGGCGAGGTAGTAGCGTCCCAGTTCGGAGAGGTCGTAGGAGAAGGGGTACGCATCCTCGAACAGGGTCTTGTACACGGCGTAGCAGGCTGCCATCGGATGACGCTGAACGTGCACGATGCGCGCCTGCGGCAGCGCGCGTTGGATCAGGCCGCAATAGAGAAAGTTGAGTGGCATCTTGTCGATGAAGCAGTCGCCCGTGGCTCCCGCGGCGTGCGCGCGGGCCAGGTAGTCGCGACCCAGCGCGCCGAAGTCCAGCCGCGATGACTGTTCGATCAGCTCCCGTCGAGACGGCGGAGTCAGCCCTGAGCGCTGGCGCACGGCTTCGATGATGGCGAGCGCCAATGACTGCAGTTCGCCGGCCGCGTGGACTTTCGAGTGGCGTCCGAGGATGCGCTCGATGAGTGTGCTGCCGGCGCGCGGCAGACCGAGAATGAAGATCGGGCCGCTCGAACGGGCACTCGAGGTGGCGGCCGAAGCCGACGGCATCGTTGCTGGAAAGGCCTCGATGATCCAGTCCACCGTGGCCAGGTCAGTGGCAATGTCGTAACGCAGATGCGTGCGTCGCAGGCGCGAACCCATTTGAAGCTGCTCGAAGGAGGCCGCGTAGTCGCCGAGGTCCTCATACTCCTTGGCGAGCGCGTAATGCACCTGCATCGAACCACGCCAGTCATTGAGTGTTTGGGTCTGCAGCCGCCGCAGTGCCGCCACATGATTGCGCTCGGCGGTCTGCCGGCGCAGATCCGAGCGGTTCCGGTAGGCCTCGAAATCGCCGGGTCGAAGGGCGATCACCCGATCATAGTCGGCTTCGGATAGCGCCAGTTCCCCCAGGAAGCGCCGGACCGCGGCGCGATTGAACAGGAACTGGGGCTGCTCGGGAGACAATGCCACTGCGCGGTCGTATGCCGCCAGTGCGCGCGGCTGATCGTCGGCGCGGCTATAGAGCGTGCCGATCAGGTCCCAGACGATCGGATCATCGTTGGCATGAGCTTCGGCGGCTGCCGCGCAGTCACGCGCGCGCATCAGGTCCCGCATGGCCAGCGCCACCTGGCCTCTGGCGATCCAGCCTGCAGCCAGCGTCGGGTGTCGCGACGTGAACTGCTCGCAGGCTCGCGCGGCGCCCGGCCAATCGCGCGCCTGCATGAGCTGCAGCACCTGCTGCTGAAACGTGGCGACCGGTGAGTTCATGCATTTCGGCGCGGGCGCCGCGGTGTTCAGCGCCGCTTGCGGCGCGGCGGAGCGGTCGGCGGCGCCATGCCCGGGATGTAGGATTCGGAAAACAGTTGCTGGCAGTGGCGCTCGAAAGCCTCGACCAGGCGCGTCTTCTTGAGTTCCTTGAGCGTGGCGACGCCGATGCGCAGGGCGGAGGGATCGCCGCTCAGCGGCACGCGATGCACGCGTCGGCCGTCGAGTGCCACGGACGCGCGTGGCCTGACATTGGCCAGCGAATACCCCAATCCGTTCGCGACCATGGTTCGCACCACTTCCTGCTGCGAGGATGCCCAGACGATGTTGGGTTCGAGACGTTCGCGGATGAACAGCGACTCGAAATATTGACGGCTCATCGGCAGATCGAGCAGGACCATTGGCAAGGGTGCCAGCTGGCTGAGTTTGACATGACGCTCGTGTGCCAATTGGTGCGAGGCTCCAAACAGCGCATACGGCGGCAGCGTGGCGAGGGGCAGGAAGGTCACATCGTCGCTGATCTGCAGATCGTAGGTGATCGCTATCTCGGTTTCGGCGTCGCGCAGGCTGTGGAGCAGCCCTTCCTGGTGGTTCTCGTGGCATCGGATCCGGGTCTCCGGATACGCCTTGAGGAAGGACTGCGTGAGTTCGGGCATGACGATGGGAGCCAGGGTCGAGAACCAACCCACCGACAATTCACCGCGGATCTGGTGACTGACCTCGGCTGCCGCCGAGTACAGCGCCTCGGCCTGCTTCAGCAGCTGCTTGGCATCGCGCAGCAACGCCCGCCCGGCCGGCGTAAGCGACAGGCCGTGTGCGTGGTGGCGCAGGAAGAGTTGCACATCCAGTTCACGTTCGATGTGGGAGATGGCGGTGGAGATGGCGGGCTGGGAAATGCTCGCGCGCCGCGATGCCAGCGTGATGCTGCCGGTTTCCGCGGCGGCGATAAAGTAGCTCAGCTGCCGGAAAGTGTACTTCATGGATCCCCGGGCACACCGTATCGCGGCGCTGCGGCGGGATCGAGCGCACGCCGCACGTAGTCGTCGATCTGCGGCGAATAGATGTCCCAGATACCGGCGAGCGCTGCGACCGGATCGCGCTCGCTCCAGTCGACGCGCAGGTCGACGATTGGCCAGCTCTGATTGCGTACCACGAGCAACCCCGCGGAATGAATCGGACCGGCTTCTCCGCCGCTCGCAAGTCCGGCGCGCAGGGCCTCGAGCAGCCGCGCACCCAGGTGTCCATCGGCGGATTCGAACGCGCCGATCATGCTCTCGGGGACGCGCGCGTGCGCGAGCAGGTTGCCCGCCGCCGCCGCATCACGGCCGATCGCTTCGGCCACGATCCCGAGCGCATGCTCGCCCGAGTGGACCAGCGGGGTTCCTTCGCGCGCTACCACCAGCAATTGCCGATAGGCGCCGAAGGGCGTCGTGGCCAGCGCCTCGCTGAGCGCCCTGGCTGCCGGCGCGCCCATCGCAAGAGAGTCCAGGATGCGCGGGCCCAATGACGGGTCGGTGATGTTCTGCGTGGCCACCGCACCAGCGCCGGCGCGGGCATGCGCGCAGCGTGCCGCCACTGCCGGAGAAGAGGAGGCGATTGCGATGCCGAAGAGATCCGCATCTGCCGAGCGCGCGGCGATCGAGAAGGTCACACCGGTTCTTCGCGGTCGGGGATGACGGCCGTGACATCGACCTCGACCAGCCACTCGGGTCGCGCCAGGCCCGCGACCACGATGCCGGTGGACACCGGGAAGACGCCCTTGAGCCAGCGGCCGATGGTTCGATACACGGGCTCGCGAAAGCGCGGATCGGTCAGATAGATGGTGATCTTGCAGATGTGCTCGAGTCCGGCGCCCGCTTCTGTGAGCAGCTGGCGGACATTGTGCATGGCCTGTTCGGCCTGGGCGGCAGCGTCGCCGATGCCGACATTCGCCGCGGTATCCAGGTCCTGTCCGACCTGTCCGCGCACGAACACGGTACGCCCGCGTGCCACGACCGCCTGGCACAGATCGTTGTCGAGCTTCTGTTCCGGATAGGTATCGCGCGTATTGAATTTACGGATGCGGGTGTGCATGAGTCGCTCCAAAGAATGCCCGGCAATGCTGCGCGAACGCCTGCGCGCCGGCTTCCATAGGGCGCCGCGCCAGATGCGCCAGCACCAGGCGGCTGCCGGCGACCGGATACGACAGCGGGCGGGTCACGAGTGCGCGGCCATCGTAGGAAATGCTGTTGGCAGGCTTGGTGGCGAGCAGGCTGTAGCCCAGTCCGTGCGCGACCAGCCCCCGGACCATCTCGAAGGAGGCAGTGCGATAGCCGATGAAGGGATCAAGTTCGCGTGCGCAGTACAGCGACAGGAAATAATCGCGGCTCGGTTCCGCATCGAGCAGCACCAGCGGCTCATTGACCAGCGTCTCGAGCGCTACCGTGGCCGAATCGGCCAGCGCGTGGCCTTCGGGCAGCAGCACGTACGGGGTGAGCTCGGCCAGCGGCTCGACATGCACGTCCGGCTCGATGCCAAAGTCGTACAGCAGTGCCAGATCGACTTCTCCCCGACGCAGGCTTGCGAGCAGCGGCCCCTGCTCGGCCTCCACCAGCATCAGCGACATTGCGGGGTGCAGTTTTCGCAGGCGCGCAATCAATGCCGGGACGACGTAGGGCGCGAAGGTCTGGAAACAGCCCAGTGAGAGCGACCCCTCGCTGGGCGCATCGCGCGCCGCGCCCGCGAAGCGTTGGTGAAAGCGCTGCGGCACGCCGTACGCCCGATTGGCGTAGATCAAGGGCGCGCCGCTGCCGGCCACGACGATGTCCTCCACCGAACCGAAGATCACGAAATGCGTGCCGACCTGTTCACTGGCGGTGACGCGGCAGTCGAACGCGACCAGCGCGTCGCTGACGCGCGGCGCGCCGGTGAGCTGCACGGCCCAGCTGGTGCAATCGAATTTTTCCAGGCCGCGCGCGCCGCTTCTGCCGGCAAAGCTGTCGGAGATATGCACCTGGTCCTCGCGCAGCACGTTGACGCAGAACACCCCGTTGTCAAGCACCGCACGCGCCACCGGGCTCGATTGATTGATACACACCAGCAGTGTCGGGCGCGGCGTATCGGCCGATACCGAAACCATGGCGGAGACGGTGACGCCATGGCGACCGGCAACGCCATCGGTGGTGACGACGCTGACGGTCGCGGCTGCGTGGCTCATGCCGCGCAGGAATCGCTGACGCAGCACCGGATCGGGCTGGCTGTTCACATGGGTCTCAGGCGACGGCTTCCGCGGCGGTGGCCTTGGCGCCCGCTGCGGGCGCGTGCTCGCCGAACCATTGATTGACCGCGCCGTCGCCCTGTGGCCGGGTCGTGGGGTCCTTGACGCGGTCGGATAGATTCGCCGACTTGCGCACGAAGTCCAGCGGGCCGTCCCAGTCGAAATTGCGGTACACCGCCGCCAGGTGCGCGAAGGGCGGGGATTGCGCAAACAGCTGGAAGGTGAGGCGGTGGCCGGCGTAGTCCGAGTTCAGCAGGTCGCGAGCGAAGGCCAGCAGCTTGCGGCGGTCCTCGGCGATCCAGCGTTCATTGACCGAATAATACTTATCGAGCCACGGCTTTGTTTCGGGCGCATCGAACGAGGCCTTGTCGGGGGTCACGCAGATCTGCCCGCCGCACAGCTCGCGCGCGATGTGCATCATCTCGTGCAGCTGTGAGCAGGCCATGACGCGGCCGGCATACAGCAGCGACTGGTTTGGCATCAGCAGGCCCGCGGGGCTCTTCTGCGCCAGCGCAATCGCGGCGGTCAGATGTGCATTGATGCCTTCGCGATAGACGGCAAGCTGCGAGAGTTTTTCCTGCACGGCCTGCTGCTTTTCGAGCCCGGTCTGGCGGGCATTGAACAGCGCCGCGCCGATCAGCATGTCGGCAAGCTTCAGATTGCGCTGCACGAAGGCAAAGGCCGAATAGCGGTGCAGCGTCGCGCGGATGAAACTTGCGGCCTTGGTGTGCCGATAGAACAGCACGTTCTCCCACGGGACCAGCACATCGTCGAAGATCACCAGCGCGTCGACTTCATCGAAGCGGTTCGCCAGCGGGTAGTCCGCCGCAGGCGCACGGCCCGCAAATCCCGTGCGGCAGATGAATTTCAAATTCGGCGAGTTCAGGTCGCAGATGAAACCCACAGCGTAGTCCGACAGGGCCGCGTTGCCCCAGTTGGCATTGGTGGGCTTGGTGAACGCCTGGTTGGCATAGGCCGCCGCGGTCTCGTACTTGGCGCCGCGGACGATGATGCCGGCGTCGGTCTCGCGCACCACGTGCAGCAGCGAGTCGGGATCCTGTTCCTGCGGCGGCTTGGAACGATCGCCCTTGGGGTCGGTGTTGGCCGACACGTGGAATGGATCGGCCTTGATGACGGCCTCGATGTGACGGCGGATATTGGCCGAGAACTGCGGGTCGACTTCATTCAGCACGTCCTGGCCGTCGAATAGCGACCACATCTCGCCCACCGTCTCATCGCCCACGCGCGTGACGATGCCGCCGATATCCTCGAGCAGCACGTCGGTGGCGCGGCGCTTCTGCCACCAGTCTTCCTGGCTGCGGGGCAGCTTGTTGGCCACGGCGTGCCAGTCGTTGCCCTCCCGGTAAGACAGCAGCTCGCGCGTGGCGGCCTCGTGCTGCATGTCGTAGATGCGCGCGCGGATGTCGATCAGGGGTTTGAACATCGGGTGCGAGGGAAGGTCCCGCACGCGTTCACCGTTGATGTAAACCTGGCGCGAATCGCTGATGGAGGCCAGGTACTGTTTGCCGGTTCGGATCATGGCTTCTGCTCCGCGGAGGATAGGCTCTTGGGGCCATCATCGCCCATCACCAATTTCCGAGAAACTAACGATTTGCTGCGCTCTGCTTCCGAAATTATGAAGCAGTCGCGCGGCCCTGGCTATGAGCGCAGGCGTGCGATCAGCGCGTCCATCATCGTATCGCAGGCCTGGAGCTGCTCCAGGGCCACGAATTCGTCGGGCTTGTGCGCCTGATCGATCGATCCGGGTCCGCAAACCACGGTAGGTATCCCAAGCCGGCCGCTGAACAGGCCCGCCTCGCTGCCATAGCCGACCTTGATGGGCTCCCTGTGACCGGTCAGCTCGCCGGCGAGCTGCACTACTTCGGCGTCCGGCGGCGTATCGAGCGCCGGATATTCATGGTTGATGTCCAGATCGATGCCGGTGCCGCACTTCGCGGCGATGGCGGCGGCATCCGCGCGCAGCGAGGTGGTGATCTCAGCTGCGTTCTCGTTGGGGATATTGCGAAATTCAAATTCGAGCTGGCATCGGCTCGGGACGATATTCAGCGCGGTGCCTCCGTGGATGACTCCGACGTGCAGGGTGGTGTATGGCACCTCGTACGTGGCATCACGCAACCCGGATTGCGCGATACCCGCTTGGCGCTCGCGGATGCGGCCGATGAGGTCTGCCGCCATGTGAATGGCGTTGACGCCGAGTCCGGGATTCGCCGAATGGGCGGCGCGACCGTGGCAGGTGGCCGTGAAGGCGGTCTTGCCCTTGTGGCCCACGGCAGGACGCAGCAATGTCGGCTCGCCGACGATGCAGAAGCGCGGCAGGTGGCTCCAGCCCGCCATGTCATCGATCAGGGAACGCACGCCCAAGCAACCGATCTCCTCGTCGTAAGAGAACGCGAGCTGCAGCGGCATGCGCAGTGGTGCAGCGGCTGCGCGGCGTGCGGCATGCAGCGCGCACGCCAGGAACCCCTTCATGTCGGAGGAGCCGCGGGCGTAGAGCCGCTCGCCGCGTTGCCGAAGTTCGAAGGGATCAGTGGACCATTTCTGGCCGTCGACTGGCACCACATCCGTGTGTCCCGACAGCAGGACGCCAGGCTGCTCGGCAGGGCCGATGCTGGCGTAGAGATTCGCCTTGCGGCCGCCCGCATCCATGTAGACCCTGGTGCTGGCGCCGCATGAAGTCAGGAATTCGCGCACGAATTCGATCAGCGACAGATTGGAGTCGCGACTGACCGTCGGGAAGCTCACCAACCGCTCGAGTATTTGCGCGCTGTTCATGTGCCCACCGGTGCGCGCCGGTGGCCGCGCGTCACTTCTCCCTGAACGAGTACGCCACGGTAACGCCAAATGTGCGCGGCGTCGATACGATGGCCTGCGCGCGATTGCCGTAGATCGCCGGGTCCGAATAGGAGGTGACGCCCAGCACATTGCCAAGATTGTTGACGTAGACACTCGTGAGCCAGTGCGAGTGGGCGTAGCTCAGGCGCGTATCGAGCATTGTATAGCCCGCCACGATCGGCACGGTGGCCGATAGCGCTGGCAGCACGGGGCTCTGATAGCGTCCATTGATGGCGTAGCGCCATTCGCCGCCGGCCCATGGCACGTGCCCGTATTCCAGGCTCACCGCCAGACTGTTCTTCGGCGTACCGGGCAGGGGCGAACCCAGCGCCGGTGGCGGCACCGACACGTTGGGCGAGACGAACAGCGGATTGAGCGAAGTCAGCCGCGTCAGATCGTAGGTGTAGTCCACTTGGGTGGCCAGGTGCTGCGTGATGTTCGCGTACACCTCGAGCTCGACGCCGCGGCTGTAGGCCTCGCCGATATTGAGAGCGGCGGGCAGCACCAGTGGCGTGAGCTGCACACCTTCCTGAATGTTGTGCCACTGAATGTCGTAGATCGCGGCCGAGTAGCGCACCCGATTGGAGATCTCGCCCTTGATGCCGACCTCGTAGTTGTCGGCCGTATCGGGTTGCAGCTGCGTAAGTGCCGGGGGCGTGGTGTAGCTGCCTCCAAGTTCGCTCGGCGGCAACGCGTTGACGCCGCCTCGCCGGAAGCCCTGGGAGTAGGTGGCGTATACCAGGTTGGTCTTGTTCAGCTGATAAGCGGTATTGACCTTCCACAGCGCACGGCGCCATCGATCGCTGAGCGACTCGTTGGCCGCGAATCCAGGCCCATCGAACAGCAGACCGGTCTGCTGGGACTGCGACAGCTCCTGCAGGAACACGCGCGTGCCGCCCGTGATACTCCAGGCATCGGTGATGTGGCCGGTGAGCTCGCCGAAGATGGCGAGATCCTTGAAGTGGGTTTCGAAATCGCCGATGTAGGCCTGGTCCACCACCAGTGGAATTCCCACAATGGATTTCGAGCCGGTCTCCGGTCCGTACTCGCCAAAGCCGCAGGTGGAACCGTTAACCCCGGAAGCGTCCGGCTGCACAATGTTCGGCAGTGCCGAGCACGCGTTGTAGAACGCGTTGTAGCCGGGGTAGAACTCGTGCTCCTGGATGTAGGTGTTTTCGTCTTTGAAGAAGATGCCGCCGACCCAATCGAAGAATCCGCCGGTCTTCGATGCCAGCCGAAATTCCTGCGACACCACGCGATCATCGAGCTGGTCATGACCCTGCACGAAGGTGCGCGGATTCTGGCCATAGAAATTCTGGTAGAAAAAGAAATTGCTGTAGAGCGCGGTCAGGTCGGAGTGGCTGGTGTTGTTGTGGTGTGCCCAGGAAGTGTCCGAGGTCAGCGTCGCGAATCCGAAGTCGTAGTCCATCGCGAGCGCGCCCAGATCCACCTTGTCGTTGGTGCCCTCCAGGCTGTTGGTAGCCGAAGACAGCCCACCGGCGCCGGCGGGTACCGGCGCATTGTAGAGCTGCGGTAGCAGATCGGTGCCGGGCAGCTGGTTGGCCGCGCTGATCGGCATGTTATAGGCGGCCGGCGATGTGGCGACCGATGGGAAACCGCCGGCGGTCGCGAGCTGGTAGTAGTAGGTGAGCTGGGCATGAAACGCCTCATTTGGTTTCCACAGGGCGGCCACGCGCGCATCGCGATACTCGTAGTGATTCACCCCGTCCTGCGAATACTTGACCGGGGGGCTGAAGACGTTGGTCGGATCGGCCGATATCGGGGCGCCGGCCGCATTCAAGCGGTAGAGATTGGGCTGGTTGATGAAGCCCGCGTCATAGCTCCAGCCGGCATTTACACGGACGGCGAACGTGTCGCTGACCGGCAGATTCAGCATGCCGTTCACATTCTCGTTGGGGGCATGCGTATGGTCCGTGTCGCTGATTCCAACTTCAGCGCGCGCATCGAAGCCGCTCGGATCGGGTGCGTTCTGCACGAAGCGGATCGTGCCGCCCAGCGAGCCCGATCCATAGAGCGTGCCCTGTGGACCGCGCAGGATCTCGACGTGATCCAGATCCTGCAGGCGCAGATTCACGAACAGCGGCGTGTCGTCCACGTAGGTGGCGACCGGCGGTACCACGGGGGAGGCCAGTGCCTCCTGTCCGGCGGTGCCTTCGCTGTTGAGGCCGCGGATGATCAATGTCGATCCGTTGACGCCGCCGAAGGGCCCTTTGTCGGTATAGTTGACGCCGGCCATCGAGTGCGCGAGCGCCGAGATATCCTCGATGCCCGATTGCTCCAGCTCGGTACCGGTGACCGCGGTGATGCTCAGCGGAATGTCCTGGGCCGTGGCGGCGCGTCGCGTCGCAGTGACGACCACTTCCTGCAGCGACATACCATTCTCGTCGGCATCTGCATCCGCGCGCGCATGCGTGCCATGGATAGCTGCAAGCACCGCGGCGGTCAGTGAAGTGACCCTCTGGAGCCTTGGTATCGGTGACCGCGTGCGATGCGTTGTCGCCATTGCTGCTCCCTGTGCTGCTGTGGCTCGGTACTCGAGTTGTTATTCACACGATGGCATCACGATGGTTTGAATCGGTAAATTGATCTTTTAAAATTCACTGCTTTCGAAAAACGGAAGCAAAAGCTAAATATTCAATTTTTTGCACGTTGTTTGTGCAGCGTCGGAAGATTTGCGCCATAACGGTGCCCGCACAAGGAGCAGAACTGCATGGCTGTATTGCTGACCGAAGCCGAATTACGAGTCGACCTGGCGGCGTTGTTCCGCATCGCGGCGAAGCTCGACTGGCCGGAAGCGGTGGCAAACCACGCCAGCGTTGCCATTGACGCGGCTGGCCGCCACTTTCTGATGAATCCGCGCTGGCGGCATTTCGGTTCGCTGCGCGCCTCGGATCTGCAATTGCTGGATGCCGCGGCGCCACCCGGGGAGCTGCCGCCGGACCTGGATCCGACCGCATGGGCTATTCACGGCACGATGCATGCGCAACTACCCCAGGCGCGCTGCATCCTGCACGTGCATCCGCCGTATGCGACCGCGCTTGCCTGCCTGGCAGACCCGGGCATCAAGCCGCTTGACCAGACCTCGGCGCGCTTCTATCGCCGCGTGGCGATCGATCTCGGCTACGGCGGCATGGCGGACAACGCGGCCGAGGGGCTGCGCCTGACGCAGGCGCTGGGCAGCATGCGTGTGCTGATGATGGGCAATCATGGCGTGCTGGCCGTCGGCGGCAGCATCGCCGAGGCGTTCGATGCGTTGTATCACCTGGAACGCGCCAGCCGAACGCTGCTGCTGGCGTATGGCAGCGGTCAGCCGCTATCGATCCTGCCGGATGAGATCGCCGAGAAGACGGCGCGGTCCTGGGAAGACGGTGGCGAATTCGCGCGCGCGCACTTCAACCAGATGAAGCGGCTGCTCGATGAGGGAAGCTCCGACTATGCGAGCTGATCGCGCTGCAAAGCAGCGTACAGCTCCGGACGCCGATCGGCGCGGTAGGGATAGATCTTCGCAATCTCGGATTGCGCGCTGCGGCTGATTTCACCCACGATCAGGGCGTCGCCAACACCGGCCGCCACCACCGGCTGGCCGTCCGGGGCGACCAGGCAGGAGCGCCCGAGGAAACGCATGCCATTCTCGATGCCGGCGTGGTTGCAGTAGGCGACATAGACCTGGTTCTCGACCGCTCGCGCGGGGACCAGCAGCGCGGGCACGGTCCCGTACTCGTCGGTCAGTGCCGTGGGAACCAGCACCAGGTCGGCGCCGGAGAGCACCAGGCTGCGCACGGCTTCGGGAAATTCCACGTCGTAGCAGATCAGCACTCCGATCCGGAAGCCGCCGAATTCAAACGGCGCCGCGAAGCAGCTTCCCGGGATGTAAGCGGCGCGTTCGGCCGCTCCAAAAAGATGCGTCTTGCGGTAGTGGGCCAGCATCGCGCCGTCGGGCCCGAACACCTGCACCGAATTGAATATGCCGGCGCCCGCTGACGCGCGCTCGGCATAGCCATAGGCGATCGCGATCCGCTGTTCGCGCGCGATCGAAGCGATGTGCTGCGCGGAGTTGCCGTCGGCAACTTCCGCGAGTGATGTAACCGCATCGCCGATGTTATAGCCGCATAGCCAGCATTCGGGGCACAGCAGTAAAGCGGCGCCCGCGGTGGATGCCGCGCGTGCGGTTCGTTCCAGTGCCGCAAGATTGGCGGTGGGGTCTGCCGGGAATCCCTGGGTTTGCCAAAGTGCCAGCTTCATTTGGATACTGTAACCTGAAGCTGGAACGCCCATGATGCAACGCGAACAACCCGCCAGGCTCGAGATCAAGACGATCCAGCCGATCGCGCTCGACCAGCGTCATGGCACCTCGAGGGATCTGTTCACGGTCTGGTTCGGCTCGAACCTGATGCTCCTGACCATCGTCACGGGCGGCCTGGCTACCACCGTCTTCAAGCTGCCGTTCGCATGGTCGGTCGCCGGGTTGCTGGTGGGTAACTTCGTCGGCGCGGTGTTCATGGCGCTGCACGCGGCGCAGGGACCTACGCTCGGCGTACCGCAGATGGTGCAGACGCGCGGGCAGTTCGGCTCCCTGGGCTCATTGCTCGTGGTCGGCATCGTGATCGTCATGTACATCGGCTTCCTGGCCTCGAACCTGGTC
Organism: uncultured Gammaproteobacteria bacterium; assembly: GCA_963771665.1. Taxonomy (GTDB): domain Bacteria; phylum Pseudomonadota; class Gammaproteobacteria; order Steroidobacterales; family Steroidobacteraceae; genus FEN-1191. Next base: position 378,633 of record CAVYUK010000008.1, read on the forward strand.
GAGGGCGGCGAGGCCATCGCCAGCGTTGTGCACGGCGTCTCCGACGTTCCGGGCATCGCATTCGTCGGCTTGATCAGCGTCATCGCCGCCATCTTTGGCTACGATCTGATTCACGCCTATGCACGTGCGACCAGCTATGTCGCCGGCGCGGCCCTGTTGCTCACATTCGTCTGGATCATCGCCGTCCACGGACTGCCGTCGGATTTCGCCACACGCAACCAGATCAGCGTGCCTGGATTGCTGGGCACTATCTCCGTGGCTGCCTTGTGGCAGATCGCCTATGCACCGTACGTATCTGACTACTCGCGCTACATGCCGCCCGACACCGGCGTGCGGTCGGCTTTCTGGGCCAGCTATTGGGGCTGCGCGCTCGGATCGCTGTTGCCGATGATCCTGGGCGCGCTGGTTGGGTTGCTCGAACCGGACCGCAGCATTGTCCGCGGTCTTGCGGTGCTCACCGCTGGGCTCGCGCCCCTGGTACTGATCGTGTTTTCGATCGGCGTGGCGACAGCCAACGCCATGAATCTCTACTGCGCCGTGCTCTCGACACTGACCTTTGGGCAGACGCTGCTGCCGCGCTGGTCGCCGGGCGCGCTGGCACGCACCGTGGTGACGTTGCTGCTGTTCGCGTTATCGCTGGCTGGCGCGCTGCTCGGCAAGGATTCGTTCATCGCCAACTACACGAACTTCATTCTGCTGCTGCTGTACGTGCTGGTGCCATGGACGGCGATCAACCTGGTCGATTACTACCTGCTGCGCCACGGGCACTACGACGTGGAGGCGTTCTTCCGCCACGACGGCGGCATCTACGGACGCGTCAACGTGGTGGCCGTGGGTTGCTACCTGCTGGGAATCCTGGTGCAGCTGCCCTTCATCGACAACAAGCTCTACCAGGGGCCGATCGCCCGCGCACTCGGTGGCGCCGATCTGTCCTGGATCGTCGGTCTCGCGATCACATCCCCGGCCTACTACTGGTTGGCAAAACGCGTGCTGGCGATTGATGACGCGGGTGTCGGCGCGCTCGATCGGCAGCGCGCCTGAGCCCCTGGCGTAGCTTCAGCCCGCGGACTTGGCTTTGAATGCCTTCAGCTCGGCATTGAACTTGTCGGCGAGCTGCTGCACTTTTTCGACCTGCGCATTGTTGAGCTCGGCGTAGTGCTTCTGCAGCTTGACCTTGTCGCCCCCTGCCTCGAGCTTCTGCTGCTGCTCCTGCGCCAGGCAGTCGGTGTAGCTCTTGACCGCGGCATCGAAGGCCACGACCGACTTTTGCGCCGCGACCATTTCATCGTGAGTTGCGGTGCTGCCATCGGGAATCTGGACCGTGCCTTCCGGCGCGGTGCAATCGGCAAATGCGGGACCGGCGGCCAGCAGCGCGAGCATCGAAAGAGGCAATAAAATCTTCATATTGTTAATTCCCAGCAGTGAGAACTCCTATGATGGCCTCTCGCCGGCCAAAACTCAAAGCGCCGCCCGGAATCCCGGGCCGTTCAGCTCCGGCTCGCCAGGTATTTGCGCCAGCCGCCATGATGCGTGATATCGGCGGCGTCCTTTACGGCATAAGACTCGCAGAGGAAACCGCTCACCCGCCGATCACCGGGAAGCTCGAGTTTGCCGATGCCAAGCGGCGCGGGGATCTGTGCGACGAAAGCACCGAAGGCCGCGGCGGACAGTGACCACAACTCCACTTCGATCGGCGCGCCGTCTTGCTCGACGCGTACCAATCCGGGTCGATGCGGTGGCCCACCGGGCAGGGCGTACAGGCGATATTGCGCCGCTGTGCGCGTGCGCTCGAGCAGCGTGGCGCCAAGTCTGCGCAGTTCGGGATTGAGTGCCAGGCCTTCCATGTGCGCACCACAGACGGCCAGCGTGACGGAATCGGTGGGCGCTGCGGCCCAAGCGAATTCGCTCTCCGCGGGGAGCGCCAGGCTCAGAGCGCCCTGGCCGGTGGACGCGTCGCGCTGCAGGCGTGAGGCGAGCGCCAGCAGTTCGTAATCGCTCCAGGCAGGCCCCACCAGCGAAATTCCAAACGGCAGCGGCCCAGCCGCAAATCCCGCCGGCACCGAGACGGCCGCGAGGTCGAGCAGGTTGGCGAAATTCGTGTATCGCCCCAGGTTGGTATTGAGGCGTACCGGGTCGGCCTCGATCTCGGCGATGCGATAGATCGTGCCGGCCGTCGGCGTCACGAGCACATCGACCTGGCTCCAGATCTGCTCGCAGATGCGGCGCAGCGCCTGCAGCCGGTATTGGGCGCGGAAAGCGTCCGCTCCCGACACGCGCGAGCCGCCCTCGATGATGCCGCGCGTGACCGGCAGAATGGCCGCGGGGTTGGAGCGCAGCAGTGACTCGATGACCAGGAAGCGTTCGGCAACCCAGGGCCCCTCGTAGAGCAGGCGCGCCGCTTCGCTGAAGGGTTCCAGGTCGATATCCACCGGCACACCGCCCAGGCGCTGGAGTCGTGCAATCGCCGCATCGAACAGGCGCGCGAACTGCGAATTGCCGAAAAACTCGAGCTGCTGCGGGCGCGGTAACCCGAAGCGGAAGGCGTCGGCGGACGTCGCGGACGTGGCTGCCGCCGCGTGAGCGTCGCGCGCAGGGGCCTGGCGCGAATAGGGTTCGGCGGCATCAAAGCCCTCGGCGATGCGGCCGACGCGCGCGGCATCCTCAGCACTGAGCGCGAATATGGAGACCGCATCGAGCGTACGGCAGGCCGGCACGACGCCGCGGGTGCTCAATCGCCCGCAGCTGGGCTTGAATCCAATCAGGTTATTGAAGGCGGCCGGTACGCGCCCCGATCCGGCCGTGTCGGTACCCAGCGAGAAACTCGCCAGTCCCAGTGCCACGGCTACCGCGGAGCCGGAACTGGATCCGCCGCTGATGTAGGCGGGATCAAAACTATTGCGACACGCGCCGTACGGAGAGCGGGTACCGACCAGGCCGGTCGCGAATTGATCCAGGTTGGTCTTGCCGATCGGAATGGCGCCGGCGCTGATGAGGCGACCGACCACGAAGGCGGATTGCTCCGGCGTGTAGGCGAAGGCGGAGCAGGCCGCGGTGGTCGGTACGCCGGCCAGATCAATGTTGTCCTTGATCGCGAACGGGACGCCATACAGCGGCAGCGAGCCCGGATCCATGGCGCCGAGCGTTCGCGCCTGCTCGAACACCCGCTCGCGCGGTACGTGCGAGATCCAGATTGCGCGGTCGCTGAACTCATCCAAACGCGCCCACAACGACTCCATTACGCTCAGCGGCGTCGCGCGCCTCTCACGGTAGGCAGCGGACAGATCGGCGAGCGCCAGGCTGATCATGGGCGCAGCACGATGAGTGCCTCGCCGGCGGCCACGGCCTGGCCGCGGCGGCAACGCAATTCCACGATGGTTCCGGCCTGATCGGTTTGCACGGCGATCTCCATTTTCATCGACTCGATGAGCAGCAGGGCATCGCCGGCGCTGGCGCGATCGCCCACCGCGGTCTTCAACTGCCACACGCTACCGGTCACGGGCGAGCTGATGGCGAAGCAACCCTCGGGCAAGGCGCGTACATCGGCGCGCCCGAGGTCAGCGCGGTCGTCGATGGGCTGGTCGGCGCCCTGTGCACCCCAGCGCTCGCGCTCGGCTTCGAATGCCGCCTGCTGACGCTGTTTGAATTGCGCGATCGAAGCCGCGTTGTCCGCCAGGAAGCGGCGGTAGTCTCGTAGCCGCAGCGTTGCCAGTTCGATGCGAAGCTGCGCTTTGCCATAGGGGAAATCGGCGCGCAGGCGCTGCAGCTCTGCGGCCGACACCGGGTAGAAGCGCAGTTGGTCGAAGAATCGCAGCAGCCAGCGGCGTCCTTGCGCGAATTCGGCCGTCTGCCGGTATCGATTCCACATCTGGATCGTGCGGCCGACGAACTGGTAGCCGCCCGGTCCCTCCATGCCGTAGACGCAAAGGTAGGCGCCGCCGATGCCGACGGCGTTTTCCGGCGTCCAGGTGCGCGCCGGGTTGTACTTGGTCGTTACCAGCCGATGGCGTGGATCCAGCGGCGTCGCCACCGGCGCCCCGAGATAGACATCTCCGAGTCCCATCACCAGATAGTTCGCCTCGAAAACGATGCGGCGTACCTCATCGACGGATTCAAGTCCGTTGATGCGCCGGATGAATTCGATATTGCTGGGACACCAGGGCGCATCCGCACGCACCGACTGCATGTAGCGTTCAATAGCGAGCTGCGTTGCCGGATCGTCCCAGGACAGCGGCAGGTGCACGATGCGGCTGGCAACCTCGATGTCATCCACCGGCGGCAGCGCCTGCTCGAGCCGCAGCAGCAGATCGAGCATTTGCGAGCGCGCGAGGCGGCGCGAATCGAAATGCACCTGCAGCGAGCGCACGCCGGGTGTGAGGTCGATCACCGCGGGCGGCCGCTCGGCCTCGACCGCATCGAGCAGTGCCTGCACTCGGAATCGCAGCGCCAGATCGAGCCTCGCCTCGCCGAACTCGATCAGTACGTTGTCGTTTCCGGATTGCCGGTAACACACCCCGGGCCGCGAAGCTGTCGCCTCGGTGCGGTGGAGGATGGCCTGCAGCGTGCGAGGACGATGCGAGTCCGCGCTGGCAGGCGCGGCCGGCGGCGCTGACAGCGAACCGATCGCGGCATCCTGCAGCTGTAACTGCTGCTGCGTCTCTATCGCATCGATGGCGTGGAAGCGCACGCGATCGCCGGGCCGGAGCTGTCCGATCTTCCACTGGTCCACCAGTGCGATCGTCGCCGGGCAGACGAACCCGCCAAGACTGGGACCGTCGGGCCCCAGGATGACGGGCATGTCGCCGGTGAAGTCGATGGCGCCCACCGCGTAGGCGGTGTCGTGGATGTTGGAGGGATGCAGCCCGGCTTCGCCGCCATCGCGCCGCGCCCATCCGGGCTTCGGGCCAATGAGCCGCACGCCCGTGCGGCTGGAGTTGTAGTGCACCTGCCACTCACAGGTGAAGAACGTCTCGATATCGGCGTCGGTAAAGAAATCCGGCGCCCCATGTGGCCCATAGAGCACCGCGATGTCCCAGTGATCCGCATAGGCCGGGCGCAGCGGGGCCGGCAGCATCGCCGATCCGGCTTGCTGCGCACCGCTTTGCGATGCGTCACCGATCCGAAGCACATCGCCGTTGCGAAGCGCGCGGCCCGCGTGGCCGCCGAATTGTCCGAGCGTGAAGGTCGACCGGCTGCCCATGTAGTCCGGCACGTCGAATCCGCCCCGCACCGCAAGATAGGCACGCTGGCCTGCGCCTTCGATGGCGCCCACCTTGAGTGTGCCGCCCGCGGCCACGTCGATGCCGCACCAGTATTCGACTGCTTGACCATCCAGTTGGGCGAGCATGCGTGCGCCGGTGAGCGCGATACGCGTGGCGCGCGCAAAGCGAAGCGTCGGTCCTGTGACCGTGAACTCGAGCGCTGCGCAGTCTTCGCCATTGCCGACCAGCCGGTTGGCGATACGAAACGCCAGCGCATCCATCGGACCTGAGGGTGGCACGCCCACATCCCAGGACCCCAGTCGGCCGGGCCAATCCTGTACCGTGCTCTGGGTGCCGGGTTGAAGCACTTCGATGCTCGGCGAATCGAATGCCACTTCGGCAATCCAGCGCGTGGTCAACGCGCCGGTGAGAAACTCGGGGCGCCGCAGCAGCAGGCGCAGATAGTCGCGGTTGGTCTCGATGCCGTCGATGCGGGTCTTGCCGAGCCCGGTGTCGAGCTGTTCGACCGCCTGCGCACGCGTGGGCGCGTGGGCAATGATCTTGGCGAGCATCGGATCATAGAAGGCCGACACTTCGGTGCCGGTTTCGATCCAGCCATCAACGCGCAGCCCTGCTGGCAGCGAGACGCGCGACAGTAGTCCACTGCAAGGCCGGAAGCCGCGCGCGGGATCCTCGGCGTACAGGCGCGCCTGCACGGCGACCCCTTGCGGCGAGTGGCGGTAGTCCGCCAGCGGCAGCGGCTCATTGGCCGCCACACGCAGCATCCACTCGACCAGGTCGATTCCGGTCACGGCTTCGGTGACACCGTGCTCTACCTGCAGCCGTGTGTTGACCTCCAGGAAATAGAATGCAGCGGAAGCCTCGCGCGCCGAGTGCGCCTTGTCCGCATCGACGATGAATTCGACCGTTCCGGCGGAGCGATACTGCACCGCGCGGCCCAGGCGCATGGCTGCATCGCACAGCTCGGCTCGCAGCGCGTCGGACAATCCGGGGGCCGGGGTCTCCTCGATGATTTTCTGGTTGCGTCGCTGTGTCGAGCAGTCGCGTTCGCCCAGTGCGATCACCGTGCCGCGGCCATCACCGAATAGCTGCACCTCGATGTGGCGCGCGCGCACCACCAGCTTCTCGAGGAAGACGCCGCTGTCGCTGAAATTGCTGCCGGCCAGTCGGCGCACCCCATCGAAGGCGCCGCGCAATTGCATCTCATCCATGCACTGCTGCATGCCGATGCCGCCGCCGCCCGCGGTGCTCTTGAGCATCACGGGATAGCCGATGCGCCCGGCTTCCTGCAGCGCCTGTTCGAGATCGCCCAGCAGGCCAGTACCCGGCAACAACGGCAGGGCGTTAGCCGCCGCCAGGGCGCGTGCCGTGTGCTTGAGACCGAAATCGCGCATCTGCGCGGGGGTGGGACCGACGAAGGCGATGCCGCGTTGCGCGCAGATTTCCGCGAATTGCGCGTTCTCGCTCAGGAAACCGTAGCCCGGGTGGATGGCCTGGGCGCCAGTGGTGGCAGCCGCCTCCAGGATCCGCTCGGCATTGAGGTAGGAATCCGCCGCCGGCGCGGCGCCGATGCACATGGCCTCGTCGGCTTCGCGCGCATGGCGCGCGTTGCGATCGGCCTCGGAGTACACCGCCACGGAGGCGATGCCCAGTCGGCGCAGCGTGCGCTGGATGCGGCAGGCGATGGCGCCGCGATTGGCGATCAGTACTTTGTCGAACACCCGTGCCCTACAGCCCCGCCCAGACCATGATCCGTATTGGGGTCGGATTGTAGGCATTGCAGGGATTGTTCAGCTGCGGGCAGTTGGAGATCAGTACCAGCACGTCCATGTGCGCGCGCATCTGCACATAGCGTCCGGCCGCCGAGATCCCGTCCGCGAATCGCAGCGCGCCGTCACTGCTGACGGGCACGTTCATGAAGAAGTTGATGTTGCTCGGCAGATCGCGCTTGTTGAAGTGTTGGCCATGGCGCCCGAGCGCCAGCAGGAAGTTGTCGCGGCAGCTGTGCATGTGGCGCTTCTCGAGCGCGTAGCGCACGGTATTGCTCTCGGCCGAGCAGGCGCCGCCGAGTGTGTCGTGACGGCCGCAGGTGTCCTCGACGATCGTGAGCATGCTCGTGCCCAGGTTGGAACGCAGCGGACTGCCCGTGGTCAGATAGATGTTGCCCTGCGCGCGAATCGTATCGGCGGCGCTATAACGCTCTTCGGTGTCGTGCGCGTTGTAGAACAGCGTGTCGACGGCCTGGTTGCCCTCGAGATCGACGATGCGCAGCACCTGGCCGCGTTCCACGGTACCAATCCACGGTTCGCCGGCCGCGATGATCTCATCGCGCACGGGCACGCCTATGCCGGCGGGCTCGCTCATGCAAGGAACATCATTTCGGTGTTGCGAAAGCCGCGTCCGTTCTCGCCGCAACGGTCGCGGCAGGGATCACGCTCAGGCGCGGGACCCGACACCCACGCGCGCAGCTGTACCGGTCGTGGCCGGTACTGCGGATCCGGATCCAGTGGGTGCTGGCAGGTGGCGAGTACCAGCAGCGTGTGCATCTCGAAGCGCAGGTCGACAAAGTCGCCGGCGCGGCAATGCGCCGCGTCGAAGGTGAGGCCACCCGCGTCGTCCACCGTCACGCGCGAAAAGAAATTGATGTTGGCGATCAGGTCGCGCCGGCCGAGGCCGTACTTGCCGAGCTCGTTGAGCATGCTGTCGCGGCCGTTCTTGTGATAGTCGTTGCGCTGCTCCTGGAAACGTGTCGCGCCATAGCGGCCGCTGACCATGCTGGCATCCGAGATTCCGCAGATTGTGTCGTGCCAGCCGCAGCTGTCGGCCGTTATTGAACACAGCACGCGGCCCATGTCCGAGTAGCAGGCACAACCTGCCGTCAAAAAAGCCGTGTGCTGAGCCTTGAGCGTGTCGGGCATGTTGTACCGCTCGGGCAGCGACTCGTAGTTGTAAAGCATCGCGGCGACATTCGCTCCGGCTTCAACCGCGGTCAGCCGCAATGACGTGCCGCGCCGCAGGACCCCCGACCAGTGAGCGCCATGGGCGAGCGATTCCTCCCACAACCATGGCTGCGGCAGACTCGGTGGCGGCGCGACGGTCAGGCTGCGAGGTCCGGTGGCGTTGTTCATTGTCGTAAGACCTGGCCACAAGTTAGTGCAAGCCAGCCGCTGTCGTAAAGATCCCTGCGCGGCGCATTTGCGGTTGCACCAATGTCGGACGCCTGGTCGATTTTCGGCACTGAAGAGGTGCGCCGCGTCACCCGCAATCTGACGGCACGGCTCAATGGCATACGGCACAACGCTTGCAGACTGGGCTTGTGGCCCAGAAGAAGTGGTTGCAAATCCACCGGCCGTTAACGGCGCGGGCGAGGCTCATCATTGGCATCGCATCCTTCGTGCTGCCCGCGGTGATCTGGTGCCTGATCAGCTATGTGCCGTGGCTCTGGCACCCCCAGATCCTGGTCACCGATCCCGGATCGGTGCCGTACCTGGACGTGGGTGCGCACATGCCGCGCGATGCGTTCAATACCGAGGTGGCAGATGCCAGGACCGAGGCGCGCGCGCCGCCCCGCGGTGTGCCCGCCAATCCGGTCTACCTGCCCGCGCCCGACCAGGTGCTGCGCGCGTTCTATTCCAGCTTCACCACACCGCCGCCCACCAAGGATGGACAGTGGCTGCATCAAAGTCTCTGGCACAGCATCCAGATCATCTTCTGGGGCTTCACGATTTCCTCGATTTTCGGGGTGCCGCTCGGCATTCTGTGCGGCGCGTACGCCGCCATCGCGCGTCTCAGCGAACCGTTCGTCGAATTCTTCCGCTACCTGCCGGCACCCGCCTTCGGCGCGCTCGCGGTCGCCATCCTCGGCATCTACGACGGACCGAAGATTGCCGTGATCGTGATCGGCACCTTTTTCCAGCAGGTGCTCATCATCGCCAATACCACGCGCAAGCTCGATCCAGCCTTGCTTGAAGCGGCACTGACCCTGGGGACGCGCAGCCGGCAGCTGCTGACGCGCGTGGTGGTGCCCGGCATCCTGCCGGATCTTTATCGCGATCAGCGCATCCTGCTCGGCTGGGCATGGACCTACCTGATCGTCGCCGAACTGATCGGCACGACCTCGGGAATCACCTGGTTCATCACCCAGCAGGCGCGCTACCAGCACTTCCCCAATGTCTACGCCGCCATTGCGATGATCGGCATCCTGGGGCTGGGCATCGACGTGATCCTCGCCGCCATCGGTCGCCGGCTGTTCCCGTGGGACCGCGCGGCGGCAAAGTGAGCTCGAAATGAGGGAGCCTCAATGAACGACCTCGTGCTGACTGCCGAGTTGCTGCCCTCCCACCTGGACCAGTCCGGTGAGGTGCGCGCGCGCTTCGACAAGCTCAAACAGCGCGAAGTGATCCTGACGGTGTCACATCTCAACAAAATCTTCGAGAGTGGCGAGAAGAGCACGCTGGCGCTCAAGGACATCAGCTTCACCACGCACCGGCGCGAGTTTCTCTGCGTGGTCGGGCCGTCCGGCTGCGGCAAGTCGACGCTGGTGCGGATCCTCGCCGGACTCGAGCAGCACACCTCGGGCGAGGTGTTGCTGCTCGGACAGCCGGTCACTGGGCCGGGCCGCGATCGCGGCATGGTGTTCCAGGGGTACACGCTCTTCCCGTGGCTCACGGTCAAGAAAAATGTGATGTTCGGACTCGAGGTAAACGGTGCGGGCAAGCTCGAAAGCGAGCGCGAAGCGATGCAATGGCTGGAGTTGATTGGGCTGGAGAAATTCGCCGACGCCTATCCGCAACAGCTCTCCGGCGGCATGAAGCAGCGTGTGGCCATCGTGCGCGCACTCGCCAACCAGCCGCGCATTCTCTTGATGGACGAGCCCTTCGGCGCGCTCGATGCACAGACGCGGTGCCGCATGCAGGCGCACCTGCTCGAGATCTGGCGCAAGATCGACATTACGATCGTGTTCATCACCCACGATCTGGATGAGGCGATCTACCTCGCCGACCGCATCCTGGTGCTATCGGCGCATCCGGGCGAAGTGCAGGAGCTGATCGAGGTCCCCGTGCCGCGCCCGCGCGGCATGCAGCAGTTTGTATCGCCCACGTTTCTGGCCACCAAGGCGCGGCTCGAGGAGCTGATCTACATTGGCCGGCACGCGCCCGAGGAAGAGCAGGATGAGGATTATCCGATTCTGGCGCGCATGACCAATGTTGGCGACAATGTGGAATGAGTGTGCGTCGTGTACTGCGGATGGGGGATCCTGAGCTGCTGCGGATCAGCGAGCCGGTGCGCTCGTTTGACAGCCCCGAGCTGCGTGAACTCTTGAGCGACATGCGCGAGACCATGGCGGCGCACAGTGGTGCTGGCCTGGCGGCGCCGCAGATCGGCGTGCCCTGGCGGGTGGTGATCTTCGGCACCGGCGCGCCCAATCCGCGCTACCCGGATGCCGAGGCGGTGCCCGAGACGGTGCTCATCAATCCCGAACTCGAACCGATCGGGGTTTTGAAGGAGGAGGACTGGGAGGGCTGTCTCTCGGTGCCGGGCCTGCGAGGCATCGTGCCGCGCTACGCCGAGTTGCACTACCGCGGTGTGGATGAGCTGGGGCGGCCGATTGATCGCCGCGTCAGCGGTTTTCACGCCCGCGTCGTGCAGCACGAAGTCGATCACCTCGACGGCATTCTTTACCCGATGCGGGTCACAGATTTCAGCCGCTTCGGCTACGTCGAGGAGTTGTTTCCCGGCCAGATATCGTCGATGACTGATCGTCGATGACTGATCGTCGATGACTGATCGTCGATGACTGATCGTGGATGACTGAAGCTTTCAGTCCCCGCGCCGCGCCGCAAGGCCTGCAAACTCGCCTGAGTCATCAACCGCAAGACTCATCTCGATCGGCTGGCAGCAGATCTGGCAGTCCTCGATGTAGCTGGCCGCACCGGCCGAGACATCGACCAAGGTCTCGAATGATTCGCCGCAGTAGGGACAGGCCACGGACACCAGCTGCGTGCCGCCTTCGCCGCCGTTGGCGGCTTCGGACTGATCAGGCTCGAATACCGGCTCGAGACCGTAGAGGGCGTCGATATCAACGGGCGGTGGGCGAGGGGGAGCAGCGCTCATGCGGGCAGCCTAGCAAGCGCGTAAGATTCTGAATATGACCGATATCGAACAAGATTCACTGCAATTGCATATAGCGAAGCTGCGCTCCGAGCTGGCCAGTGCGCAGCGCCTGGACGATCAGTCGCGCGTCAGGATGCACACGGCGCTCGCCGATATCGAGAGCCGCCTGCAGCAAAAAGGCGCGGCACCCGCTGCGAATACCGCGCCCCATCCTCTCGAGTCGCTGGCGGTCGGGTTCGAAGCCGAACACCCGACATTGGCTGCCAGCCTGCGTCAGTTCATCGATTTGCTGGGCCAGGCGGGCCTTTAGAGCCGTCTTCGCGCTGCGCCATGCGCGTCTTCCACGACGCGATTCGCTTCTGGACCTCGCTCTTCTGCTCCGCGGTCAGCACGTTGTAGAGCTGCTGCTTCAGATCGCTCATGTGCTGGATGCGATCGGCGGCGCGCTTCTTGGCGGCCTGCACGGCCGCGGCGTAGTTCGGATCGCCTGGATTCATCAGTGCCAGCCGGTCGGACATCGGACCCGCTTTGCCGTCACCCGGTTTGCCGTCCTTCATTTCCTTCATCGCGTTCTGCCGCGCTGTGCTCAGGATCGTTTTGATCTGCTGCTTCTGCGCGTCGGTCAGGTTGAGCCCGCGCGCGAGCATTAATCCGCGGCCGCCCTCCATGCCGCCGCCCATCATGCCGCCGCGTCCGTGATCACCGCCGCGATCGTCACGCCAGCCACCAGTGGTGGTGAGTGGTGATGGTGATGGTGGTGATGGTGGTGGTGATACTCGCCATGCCCCCAATCGCCGTTGCCATCACCGTGCGGTCCGGCGTCGGGTCCGCCCTGTGCCCATGCGCCTGCCGCAAGGCCGAGCAACCCCACGCCCAAAACCATCTGCTGTACTTTGTTTAACATACCGTCGCCTCGTGATTTCCGCGTCATGGAGTAGGACTACGCGGTGAGAGGACAGTGCCACGGGCAGTGTCGGGGCGGCGCAATTTGCCGTGAAGTTTAGTCAAGGCCAGCCGACAAGAGCTGCGGCGGCGCAGCGCGTCACGCGATTGCATCGTCGCAGACGCGACCGACTCAGACGGAGGCGAGATCCTGGCGCGCCGATCGCCGGCGTTCGTGTTCCTTGAGGTAGCGCTTACGGATGCGGATGCTCTGCGGCGTGACCTCGACGAGTTCGTCGTCCGCGATGAATTCAACCGCGTATTCAATTGTCATCTGAATCGGCGGCGTCAGCAGGATTGCATCGTCCTTGCCGGCGGCGCGGACATTGGTGAGCTTCTTGGTCTTGATCGGGTTGACTACCAGGTCATTTTCACGGCTGTGGATGCCGATGATCATGCCTTCGTAGAGCATCTCGCCGTGACTCACGAACAATCGTCCGCGCTCCTGCAGCGCAAACAGCGCGTAGGCCACCGCCGGTCCGTTCTCGTTGCTGATGAGCACGCCGTTGTGGCGATCCGGGATTTCGCCCTTGACGACCGCGAAGCCGTCGAAGATATGGCTGATCAGCCCGGTGCCGCGTGTAAGCGTCATGAACTCACCCTGGAAGCCGATGAGTCCGCGGGCCGGAATGCGATAGTCGAGGCGCGCGCGGCCGGTGCCTTCGACCACCATGTCGGTCAGCTCGGCGCGGCGCTTGCCCAGCGCTTCCATGACGCCGCCCTGGTGTCCCTCGTCGATATCGACCGTGAGGGCCTCGAACGGTTCTAGTACCTGTCCGTCGACGGTCTTCTTGAGTACCTGCGGCTTGCCCACCGCCACTTCGTAGCCTTCGCGGCGCATGTTTTCGATCAGGATGGTCAGGTGCAGCTCGCCGCGCCCCAGCACGCGAAACACATCGGCGTCGCCGGTGTCCTCAACGCGCAGCGCGACATTGCTCTGCAGCTCGCGGTAAAGGCGCTCGCGGATCTGCCGGCTGGTGACGTACTTGCCTTCCTTGCCGGCCAGCGGCGAGGTGTTGACCTGGAAATTCATCGCCAGCGTCGGTTCGTCGACCAGGATAGGCGGCAGTCCCACCGGGCTCTCCACGTCGCAGATCGTCAGGCCGATGTTCACATCCTCGATGCCCGTGATGGCGACGATATCGCCGGCAGTGGCTTCATCGACCGGCGTGCGCTTGAGGCCGTGGAAGGTCAGCACCTGCGCGATCTTGGCGGTACCGCGATCCTCAGTCCCATAGCGCAGGGCTACCTGGCGCCCGGGTTTGATCGTGCCGCGACGGATGCGGCCGATGCCGATGCGGCCGACATAGGAGTTGTAGTCGAGCGTCGAGATCTGCAGCTGCAGCGGCGCGTCGAGCTCAGCCTGCGGCGGCGGCACATACTGCAGCACGGCTTCGAACAGCGCGGCCATGTCCGGGTCGCGCCGGGTCATGTCGGTGCTCGCCCAACCCTGCAGTGCTGAGGCGTAGATCACGGGGAAATCCAGCTGTTCGTCGGTGGCGCCGAGCTTGTCGAACAGCTCGAAGGTCTGATCGACCACCCAACCGGCGCGCGCGCCGGGGCGATCGATCTTGTTGACCACGACGATGGCCTTCAGGCCCAGCGCCAGCGCCTTGCGTGTCACGAAGCGGGTCTGCGGCATCGGGCCCTCGACCGCATCCACCAATAGCAGCACCCCATCGACCATCGACAGCACGCGCTCGACCTCGCCGCCGAAGTCGGCGTGACCCGGGGTATCGACGATGTTGATGCGCACGTCGCCGTATTCGATCGCGCAGTTCTTGGCGAGGATCGTGATGCCGCGCTCGCGCTCGATATCGTTGGAGTCCATGACGCGCTCACCGACCTTCTCGTGCGCGGCGAAGGTGCCGGACTGCTTGAGCAGGCAGTCCACCAGGGTGGTCTTGCCGTGATCAACGTGCGCAATGATGGCGATGTTGCGGATAGGGAGTCGCATGGGGCTGCCGGGGGCGAAAAAGGGCGCCGAGGGTAGCAGAACCAGCGTGCCGCTGCTAAACTCATTGCAGACTATTAAAGATATCTTTATATGTTTAAAGGTTCGGTGGCCAGCCAGGATCTGGGGCAGGTAGTTCGGGCGCTCAAGAGCGCGGCCGAACCCACGCGGCTGCGCCTGCTGGTGCTGCTGAGCCACGGGGAGTTCACGGTCGGGGAGCTGGCGAGCATCCTGCGGCAGAGCCAGCCGCGGATTTCGCGCCACCTGCGACTGCTGACCGAGGCGGGGTTCCTGGACCGCTTTCGCGAGCAGCAGTGCGTTTACTACCGGATGCCCGTGACGGGCCAGTGCCTGCAGTGGTCGCGCCAGATCCTATCGCTGCTGAACCCGGATGCCGCTTTGTTGCGCCGCGATCGCGAGCAGGCCGCCCGCGTGGTGGGCCAGCGCGCCGTCACCGCTTCAGCGGGGGAGACCGTGGAGCAGGACCCGCGGGAGGACCTGGCCCGCCTGCTGGTCGAGGAACTCGGTCCCTCGAGCATCGGCGAGCTGCTCGATATCGGTACCGGGGCCGGGCTCATGCTCGAGCTGCTGGGGCCCCGCGCCGAGCATGCCATCGGCATCGATATTTCGGCGCCCGCGCTGCGCCTGGCGCGCACCCGCGTGCATGGCGCGGGCTTGAGCCACTGCGAGTTTCGGCGCGGCGACATGTACGGACTGCCCTGCGAGGATGCGGCGTTTGACCTCGTGACGATGGATCGGCTGCTCGGCCTGGCCGAGCGTCCGGTCGCGGCCCTGAATGAGGCCGCGCGTGCGCTGCGCCCCGGGGCACGGCTGCTGGTCATCGAGGACTTCGAGCAGCTGGCCGCGCGTGCCACGGTTAACCCGCTTGCACAGCTTCGGGGCTGGCTGACCGCCGGCGGCTTCACCGGGGTGCGGCTGCGGCCCTGCGACCTCGCCAATCGGCACTGCATCATCGCCGTGGCGCGGCACGGCTCACAGCCCGCGGACGGCCTTCAGGCTAGCCTTCGACTGCGTGACCAAATTGTCATTTCCCACTCCGGCGGCCCACGCCCATGAATGAACTCGATCAGCCCGGCGCGATTGGCAGCCGTTTGAGCCGGCCGATGCCGCCGGTCCAGGTCTCGTTTGAATTCTTCCCGCCTGGCGATGAGAAGATGGAGCAGACGCTGTGGCAGTCGATCCAGCGGCTGGCGCCGCTGGCACCGCGCTTCGTCTCGGTCACCTACGGCGCCGATGGCTCGACGCGCGAACGTACCCACCAGGTCGTCGCGCGCGTGCTCGAGGAAACCTCGCTGACCCCGGCGCCGCACCTGACCTGCATCGGTACCGATCGCGAGGAGATCCTGGAGATCGCCCGCGGTTACTGGCGCGCCGGCGTGCGTCACATCGTCGCGCTGCGCGGCGATGCGCCGCAGGGCAGCGGTCGCTACCAGCCGCATCCGAACGGGTTTGCCTACGCGGCAGACCTGGTGCGCGGGCTCAGCGGCGTTGCCGACTTCGAGATCTCGGTAGCCGCCTATCCGGAGACGCATCCGGAAGCGCCGAACGCGGTGTTCGATCTGGACAATCTCAAGGCCAAGTGCGATGCCGGTGCGACCCGCGCCATCACGCAGTTTTTCTTTGATACCGATGTATTCCTGCGCTTTCGCGATCGCTGCGCTGCCGCCGGCATCCGCGCGACCCTGGTGCCGGGCATCCTGCCGATCACGCGCTTCCCGCAGATGCTGCGTTTCGCTGAGCGCTGCAATACCACGGTGCCGCAGTGGCTGTGTGATCGCTTCGACGGACTGGAGGACGACGCCGATACACGCCGCATGATCGCCGCGGCCTTCGCCATCGCGCAGGTGGAAGCGCTGAGCCGCGAAGGGATCGATGAATTTCACTTCTACACGCTCAACCGCGCCGAGCTCACCTACGCGATCTGCCACGCCCTTGGCGTGCGTCCGCGCCAGGACGATGCGCCGGCGTTGATGGAAAAGTCGGCATGACACGCGCGCAGAGAGTCGAGCAGTTCCGCCGGCTGCTGACGCAGCGCATTCTGCTGCTCGATGGCGCCATGGGCACCATGATCCAAGGCCACAAGCCCGATGAAGCCGCCTATCGCGGGCAGCGCTTTCGCGACTGGCCGAGTGATGTGAAGGGCAACAACGACCTGCTGACGCTCACGCAGCCGGCGCTGATCAGCGAGATACACGGCAAATACCTTGCCGCCGGCGCTGACATCATCGAAACCAATACATTCAATTCGAGTGCGCCGTCGCTGAGCGACTATCGCATGGAGGGACTGGTCGGCGAACTGAACCTGACGGCCGCGCGGCTGGCGCGCGAAGCCGCCGATCACTATAGCGAGCGCACCGGGCAGCCGCGTTTCGTCGCCGGCGCCATTGGCCCCACCAGTCGCACCGCTTCGCTCTCGCCGCATGTCAACGATCCGGCGTTTCGCAATATCACTTTCGATCAGCTGGTCGCCACCTACAGCGAAGCGGCGGCCGCGCTGATCGAAGGCGGCGTCGACCTGATATTGATCGAGACCATCTTCGATACGCTCAACGCCAAGGCGGCGCTGTTCGCGGTGCGCCAGGTGATCGAGCAGGCGCACGTGGACGTGCCGCTCATGATTTCGGGCACGATCACCGATGCCTCGGGACGCACGCTCTCGGGCCAGACAGTCGAGGCATTCTGGAATTCGATTCGGCATGCGCAGCCGGCCGTGGTCGGGCTCAACTGCGCGCTCGGCGCCAAGCAGCTGCGGCCTTACGTGGAGGAATTCTCGCGCATCGCCGATGCCGCGGTGTGCATCTATCCGAATGCGGGCTTACCCAATGCCTTCGGTGAATATGACGAGCAGCCCTGCGAGACCGCGGCATTGGTGCGCGAATGGGCCGAACAGGGCCTGGTGAACATCGTCGGCGGCTGCTGTGGCACCACCGCCGATCACATCGCTCACATGCGCGAGGCGGTGGCGCAATTACCGACGCGCGTACTGCCGCAGCACCCGCGACGCTGCCGCCTGTCGGGACTCGAGCCGCTCGACATCGGGCCGGAAAGCCTGTTCGTCAATGTCGGCGAGCGCACCAACGTCACCGGTTCCGCCAAATTCCGCCGCCTGATCGAGGCCGACGATTATTCCGCGGCGCTCGATATCGCCCGCTCGCAGGTGCTCAGCGGCGCGCAGATGATCGACATCAACATGGACGAGGGCATGCTCGATTCGCAGGCCGCCATGGTGCGCTTCCTGAACCTGATAGCCTCCGAACCGGACATCGCGCGCGTACCGGTGATGATCGATTCCTCCAAGTGGTCGGTCATCGAAGCGGGGCTGAAGTGCCTGCAGGGCAAGGGCGTGGTCAACTCGATCAGCCTGAAGGAAGGCGAGGAGCCCTTTCTGCGCCAGGCGCGCCTTATACGTGCCTACGGCGCCGCCGTGGTGGTCATGGCTTTCGACGAGCGCGGCCAGGCCGACAGCGTCGAGCGCAAGGTTTCCATCTGCGAGCGTTGCTACAAGCTGCTGACCGAGCAGGTGGGCTTCCCGCCCGAAGACATCATCTTCGATCCGAATATCTTCGCGGTCGCCACCGGCATCGAGGAGCACAATGGCTACGCGCACGATTTCATCGAGGCCACGGCGAGGATTCGCGAGCGTTGTCCACATGTGCTGATCAGCGGCGGCGTCAGCAACGTCTCCTTCTCCTTCCGCGGCAACGAGCCGGTGCGCGAAGCCATGCACTCGGTGTTTCTCTATCACGCCATCCGCGCCGGCATGAGCATGGGCATCGTCAATGCCGGCCAGCTGGCGATCTATGAGCAGATCAACCCGGACCTGCGCGAGCGCGTCGAGGATGTCATCCTCAATCGCCGCCCCGATGCCACCGAGAGACTGCTGCAGATCGCCGAGCAGTACCGCGGGGAGGCCGGGCAGAAGAAGGTCGAGGATCTCGCCTGGCGCACCTGGCCGGTCACCAAGCGGCTCGAGCATGCACTGGTGCGCGGCATCGATGAGTACGTCATCGAGGACACCGAGGAAGCCCGCAGCCAGTTCGAACGCCCACTGCAGGTGATCGAAGGGCCGCTGATGGATGGCATGAACGTGGTCGGCGACCTGTTTGGTGCCGGCAAGATGTTCCTGCCGCAGGTGGTGAAGTCCGCGCGGGTGATGAAGAAGGCGGTCGCCCACCTGATTCCCTACATCGAGGCCGAGAAGGCCGCCGGCGGCCAGGTGCACAAGGCCAACGGCCGCATCATCATGGCCACCGTCAAGGGCGATGTGCACGACATCGGCAAGAACATCGTCGGCGTGGTGCTCCAGTGCAATAATTTTGAAGTCGTGGACCTGGGCGTGATGGTGTCGTGCGAGAAAATTCTCGAGGCGGCGCGGCGCGAGAACGCCGACATGATCGGCCTGTCGGGCCTGATCACACCCTCGCTCGACGAGATGGTGCACGTCGCCAAGGAAATGCAGCGCCAGGGCTTCACCCAGCCGCTGCTGATCGGCGGCGCGACCACATCCCCGGCACACACGGCCGTGCGCATCGATCCGCAGTACGAGGGCGCGGTGCTCTACGTCAAGGACGCCTCGCGCGCGGTCGGCGTCTGCCAGCAGCTGGTCGCGCCCGAATCGCGCGCCATCCTCACGGCCCGCGTCAAGGAAGAAAATGCGCTGCGCCGCACGCAGCACGGCTCACGCCGCGCCAAATCGCCGCAATACACGCTGGCGCAGGCGCGAGCCAACCGGCCGAAATTCGACTGGAGCCGCTATGCCGCGCCGGTGCCGCGCATGCTGGGCATCCGCAACTTCGAGGACTATTCGATCGAAGAGCTGGCGCGCTACATCGACTGGACGCCTTACTTTCAGGCCTGGGAACTGCGCGGACGCTTTCCGGACATCCTCAACGATGCCCAGTTCGGCGAGCAGGCGAGCAGCCTGTACGCCGATGCGCGCACGATGTTGCGCACGCTGATCCGCGAGCAATGGCTCAGGCCCCGCGCCGTGTTCGGACTGTTTCGCGCCAACTCCGTCGACGATGATGTCGAGCTCTACGGCGATGATGCGCGCACGCAGGTGATCGCACGCGTGCACTTCCTGCGCCAGCAGAAGGATCTGCCCGAAGGCAAGCCGCACTCCGCGCTGGCGGACTACGTGGCGCCAAAGTCATCAGGGGTGGCCGATTATTTCGGCGCCTTTGCGGTCAGCGCAGGCGAGGGCATCGAGGAGCCGTTGCGGCGTTTCGAGGCCGCGCACGATGACTATTCCGCCATCATGCTCAAGGTGCTGGCCGATCGCCTGGCCGAGGCATTTGCCGAACGCCTGCACGAGCGCGTGCGGCGCGAGTTCTGGGGCTATGCGCCAGCCGAGAAGCTCGGCAGCGAACAGCTGATCCGCGAGGAGTATCGCGGCATCCGCCCCGCGCCGGGTTACCCCGCATGCCCAGACCACACCGAGAAGGCCACGCTGTTCCGCTTGCTCGATGTCGAGCGGCAGGCCGGCCTTACGCTCACCGAGTCTTACGCGATGTATCCCACCGCCGCCGTGAGCGGCTGGTATCTCTCGCATCCGGATTCGCGTTATCTCGCCGTCGGGCGCATCGATCGTGACCAGGTCGAGGACTACGCGATCCGCAAGGGCCTTTCGGTTGAAGAGGTGGAGCGCTGGCTGGCGCCTAATCTCGGTTACGAGCCCGAGGTCGCCGAACTGCGCATCGCGTGAGTTCGCGCTTTCGCCCCGCTCCGATCAAGCCTCCCGACCCCGCCGCCGGCGGACTGCTGCGCGGCTTCTTCGGCGTATTCCGCTACAGCCGTCGCGCGGTGCAGCTGGTGTGGAGCACCAACCCCACTCTGCTCGCGGCGCTGGCCGGTCTCACCGTCGTCGCCGGATTGCTGCCGGCAGGCGTGGCTTATATCGGGGCGCAGATCGTCGATGCGGTGGTTGCGGCACGCACTGCGCCCACGGCCGGGGTCGCACATGTGCTGCGGCTGGTGTTCATCGAGGGTTTGCTGGTGGCCGCCCTGGCCGGTACGCAGCGCGGGCTCTCGCTATGCCAGTCGCTGTTGCGCGCGCAGTTGGGGCAGCGCGTGAACGTGATGATCCTCGAGAAGGCGCTGACGCTGGAGCTGTCGCAGTTCGAGGACTCGGAGTTCTATGACAAGCTGACGCGGGCACGGCGCGAAGCATCGAGCCGGCCGCTGAGCCTGGTCATGCGTACCTTTGGCCTGACGCAGAACGCGATTTCGCTGCTGAGTTTCGCGGCCTTGCTGGTGCGCTTCTCGCCCTGGACCGTGCTGATCCTGCTGCTGGCCGGCATGCCGGCCTTCATCGCCGAGACGAAGTTTTCCGGGGATGCCTTCCGTTTGTTCCGCTGGCGCTCGCCCGAGGCGCGCATGCAGTCGTACCTGGAAGCGGTGCTGGCGCGCGAAGATCACGCCAAGGAAGTAAAGCTCTTCGGGCTGGGTCCGCGGCTGCTGCAGCGCTACCGCGACATCTTTACGCGGCTGTACCGCGAGGATCGCGCATTGTCGATCCGGCGCGACGGCTGGGGTTTCGCGCTGGGACTCGTGGCCACCGCCACGCTCTACGGTGCCTATGTCTGGATCGCGCTCTCGACCGTGCGCGGCGCGATCACGCTCGGCCAGATGACCATGTACCTGCTGCTGTTCCGCCAGGGTCAATCGGCGGTCAGCGCGATTCTTTCGGCGGTGGGCGGCATGTACGAGGACAATCTCTACCTCTCGACGCTGTACGAATATCTCGAGATGCCGGTGGCGCGCGGGACAGGGGTCGCGGTCTACGGACCGGATCGGGCTGACGGCGTGCGCTTCGAGCACGTGAATTTTACTTATCCAGGCGCTACCGAGCCGGCGCTGATCGACATCAACCTGCACCTGCCGCCGGGCAGCAGCCTGGCGCTGGTCGGGGAAAACGGCTCGGGGAAGACCACGCTGATCAAATTGCTGACGCGTCTCTACATGCCCGATTCCGGCCGCGTGCTGCTCGATGGGCTATCGCTCACCGAATGGAACGATGAGGCACTGAAGGCGCGCATCGGTGTGATCTTCCAGGATTTCACGCGCTACCAGATGCTGGTCGGGGAGAACGTCGGCGCCGGCGATGAACGCTATTTCGAGGATGAGGCCCGCTGGCGGGATGCCGCAGCGAAGGGGCAGGCCGCCGATTTCATCGATCGTCTGCCCGGCGGCTATCAGACCCAGCTCGGCAAGTGGTTCAAGGACGGCCAGGAGCTTTCAGGGGGCCAGTGGCAGAAGATCGCGCTGGCGCGGGCATTCATGCGCACGGGCGCGGATGTGCTGGTGTTGGACGAACCCACCGCGGCCATGGATGCGCGCGCGGAGGCGGAGATCTTTGAGCATTTCCGCTCGCTGGCGCGCGAGCGCATCACCATATTGATCTCGCACCGCTTCTCGACGGTGCGCATGGCCGATCAGATCGCGGTACTCGAGCGCGGCCGAATCATCGAGCAGGGCAGCCACGAGGCGTTGATGGCCCTCGGCGGTCACTATGCGCAATTGTTCTCGTTGCAGGCGCGCGGTTATCGTTGAGCAGGTACAATGGACCCACATATGGAAGAAGCCGCTGACACCTTCGATTCGGCATTCTCTAAAGCGGTCGACCTGGGCAATCGCCTTGCGGGCAAGGACAAGGAAGCCGATCTCTGGGACATCGCCGACGGCCTGCTCGCCGGCGCGATTCAGTATTGGCTCTATACCCGCCAGCCCTGTGGCGATCCGCGCTGTGAGGATTGCGTGCCGATCAGCACCGCCGAGGCGCGCATGGCCGAACTGAAGCGCCTGATGGATCAGCTCGCATCGGAGAGTGAATACTTTCACGCGCCGACCGACGCCAACGCCGGCCGCGCCTGAAGTTTAGCCCCGCGTCGGCGCTCAGCCGGTAGCGGCCATCTGCGCGCCGGTCACATCCGCCAGCGACGCTTCGAGCACATCCAGCCCCTCGTTCAACAGCTCCTCGCTGATCGTCAGCGGGGCCAGCAGGCGGATCACGTTGCCGTACACACCGCAGGAGAGAATGACGAGGCCGCGCGCGGCGGCTGCCTGGACCAGCGCTTTCGTCAGGTCGGCATCGGGCTGATCGGCGCGCCGGTTCTTGACCAGTTCCATCGCGATCATCGAGCCCAGGCCGCGTACTTCACCGATGGCGGGGGACTTGGCCTGCAGGGCTTTGAGGCGCGTCATGATGTGCGTGCCAAGCACGCGCGCGCGGTCACATAATTGTTCCTGCTCGATGACGTCGAGCACGGCCAGCGCCGCGGCACAGGCCAGCGGCGAGCCTGCATAGGTGCCCCCGAGTCCGCCGGCCGGGGGCGCATCCATGATGCTGGCCTTGCCGATGACACCGGAGAGCGGCACACCACCGGCGATGCTCTTGGCCACCGTCATCAGATCCGGCTCCACCCCGGCATGCTCGAACGCGAACATGCGGCCGGTGCGCGCAAAGCCCGATTGAATCTCATCCGCCACCAGCACGATGCCGTGCGTATCGCAGAGCGTGCGCAGGTTGCGCAGAAATTCCGGCGGCGCGATGTAGAAACCGCCTTCGCCCTGTACCGGTTCAATGATGATCGCTGCCACGCGACCGGGCTCGATGTCGGATTTGAACAGCTGCTCGATTGCGGCCATCGACTGCTGCGGGGAGACCCCGTGGTAGGCGCAGGGGAAGGGCACATGGAACACTTCGGGCAACATCGAGCCGAATCCGGCCTTGTACGGCCCCACTTTGCCCGTCAGCGACATGGTGGCGATGGTGCGACCGTGAAAGGCGCCCTGGAAGGCGATGACGCCCGAGCGCCTGGTGTGATAGCGCGCAATCTTCAGCGCGTTCTCGATCGCCTCCGCCCCGGTCGAGAACAGGATCGACTTCTTGGCCGTGGGCCCGGGCGCGAGCACGTTGAGACGCTCGCAGAGTTCGACATAACTTTCGTAGGGCGTCACCTGGAAACAGGTGTGGGTAAACTGCGTGAGCTGCTGCTGCATGGCTGCCACGACGCGCGGGTGGACATGGCCGGTGTTGAGCACCGCAATGCCGCTGGCGAAGTCGATGTAGCGGCGGCCCTCGACGTCCCATAGCTCGGCGTTCTGCGCCCGCTGGACGTAGATGCTGGTCGAATTGGAGACGCCGCGAGCGACTGCGGCACCGCGTCGGCGGTGCAGATCGGTATTACTTGCCATGGACCCTCCAGCCCGTTTCCCCAATTATAGGCCTTTACGGCTATGAGCTAAAAACCAGTTTGGTTTGCGGCATTGCGGCCCGCATCGCTAGAATCCCGCGCCCGATTCTTCACGGACATAAGCGGAATATCCTTGAGCGACACTCCCCTCACCACCGAAGTGGTCATTATTGGCGCGGGCCCCGCGGGCCTGTTTCAGGTCTTCGAGCTCGGCCTGCTGGGCATCAAGGCCCACATCCTGGACTCTCTCAACGCCCCCGGCGGGCAGTGCACCGAGCTTTACCCGGACAAGCCCATCTACGACATCCCGGCGCTGCCGATCTGCGGCGCCCAGGAGCTGGTCGATCGCCTGATGCAGCAGATCAAGCCTTTCGGCGCCGAATTTCACCTGGGCGAGGAGGCGGTGGGGTTCGAACGCCTGGAGGGCGGCCGCTTCCGGATCACCACCAGCGCGGGCACGGTTATCGATGCCGGTGCCGTGGTCATCGCCGCCGGCGTCGGCTCCTTCCAGCCGCGGCGGCTCGCGGTGGAGTCAGCCGAGCAATTCGAAGGCTCGCAGATTCACTATCGGGTCAAGACCGCCAGCGATTTCCACGGCCGGCGGCTGGTGGTGTTCGGCGGCGGGGACTCGGCGCTGGACTGGGCGCTCGACCTGGCGCCCAAGGCCGCCAGCATCGCCGTGGTCCACCGGCGCCCGGAATTTCGCGGTGCCCCGGCCTCGGCTGCGCGCCTGCGCGAGCTGGTGGAGGCCGGCAAGGTACGTTTTGTCGAGGGCCTGGCCCACGCCCTACACAGCGACGCCGGGGCGCTCAAGGGCGTTCACGTCAAGACTCCGGCGGGCGGTCTGGAACTGCTCGACGCCGAGCACCTGTTGGTGTTCTTCGGCCTGGCGCCCAAGCTCGGGCCCATCGCCGAGTGGGGCCTGGATATCGACAAGCGTGCAATCAAGGTCGACACCGAGAAGTTTCAGAGCAACATCCCGGGTGTCTTCGCCATCGGCGACATCAATGTCTATCCGGGCAAGAAGAAGCTGATCCTGTCAGGGTTCCACGAGGCCGCCCTCGCGGCTTTTGCGATCCAGCATCATCTCTATCCGGCAAAGAAACAGTTCTTGCAGTACACGACCACGAGTCCTGCGATGCAGAAGCGTCTGGGCGTGGCAGCGGCCTGATGGAGGAGCGCCTCGCCGGCCTCGTGCGCCTGCTCGACCTCGAGCGGCTCGAGGTGAACCTGTTCCGGGGCGAGAGTCGCGATATCGGCAGCCCACAGGTATTTGGCGGCCAGGTGCTCGGGCAGGCTTTGAGGGCAGCCTATGGGACGGTGGAGGCGGGCCGGCCGGTGCATTCGCTGCATGCCTACTTTCTCAAGCGCGGCGACTTCAAGGCGCCTATCGTCTATTTCGTCGATCGCAGCCGTGACGGCCAGAGTTTCACCAGCCGGCGGGTCACGGCAATCCAGCACGGCGAGCAGATCTTCCACATGTCG
Source organism: uncultured Gammaproteobacteria bacterium (assembly GCA_963771665.1). Taxonomy (GTDB): domain Bacteria; phylum Pseudomonadota; class Gammaproteobacteria; order Steroidobacterales; family Steroidobacteraceae; genus FEN-1191. The sequence goes on from CAVYUK010000008.1 coordinate 403,562, forward strand.
GCTTCGTTTCAGCAGCCGCAACCCGGCGTCGAGCACCAGCTCGTAATGCCGGACACACCGGAGCCCGAGGCGTGGCCGGAGATGGGGCTGCGCACCAGCCGGGTGCTGCAACAGCTACCCGAGAAGCTGCGCCAGTTCTACGCCAACGCCCATCCGTTCGAGTTCCGGCTCAGCGATCCGATCGATCCGGCGCAGCCGCGCGACGCCGCGCCGGAGCAGATGATCTGGATCCGCGCGATCGACAAGTTGCCCGACGATGAGGCGCTGCATCGTTGCCTGTTCGCCTATGTGTCGGATTTCCACCTGCTCGGCACCGCGGCCCGCCCGCATGCGCTCGAGATCGCCGCCGGCAAATTCATGTTCGCGAGCATCGATCACGCCATGTGGTTTCACCGGCCCGCGCGCGTGGACGAGTGGCTGCTGTGCGTCATGGACAGCCCGAGTGCATCCGGGTCGCGCGGCTTCGCCCGCTGCAGCATCTTCACGCGCGATGGGCGCCTGGTCGCCAGCACCGCACAGGAAGGGCTGATGCGCCGGCTGGACGCCTAGTGCGTGGCCGCGACGGCTGCCGCGGCGGGCACCCCCAGGCGGCCGCTGCGAAAGTCTTCCACTGCCTGTTCGATCTCGGCGCGAGTGTTCATGACGAACGGGCCGTACTGCACCACCGGCTCGCCCAGCTTTCGCGCTGCCAGCAGCAGCGCGCGTGCGCCGGCCGGGCCGGCTTCGATGCGCACGCTGCCGCCCTCGCTGAGTACCCCCGCCGCACGATGCGGCAATGACCGGGCGCCGGCCTCGGGGCCCACCTGCGCCTCCCCATCGTAGAGATAGAGGAAGGCGTTGTGCTGCGCGGGCAGCGGCACCTCGACGCTTTGGCCACTCGGCAGATGGATGTCGAGATACAGCGGATCGGTACTCAGCGCGGCGCCCGGAGCATTGACCGGGCCGCTCGAGCGCACGCCGTCGAGGGCAAGCGTGCCGGCGATGACCTTGATGTGGCCACCGCCGCGCAGCACCAGCCGCGGTACCTCGCCTGCAGGGATGTCGCGGTAATGCGCGGGCCGCATTTTCTCAGCGGCCGGCAGATTCAGCCACAGCTGAAACCCGCGCAGCCGGCCTTCGGTCTGCTGCGGCATCTCCGAATGGATGATGCCGCCCGCGGCCGTCATCCATTGCACATCGCCAGGCCCAAGATCCCCGCGATTTCCCAGGTGGTCCTCGTGACGCATGTGGCCGTCGAGCATGTAGGTGACGGTCTCGAAGCCACGATGCGGATGAGAGGGGAATCCGGCAAGGTAGTCCTGCGGATTGTCCGAGTAGAACTCATCGAGCATCAGGAACGGATCCAGGTACAGGCCGCGCTGGCTGCCAATACTGCGCCGGAGCTTGACGCCCGCGCCGTCCGAGGTCGGGACAGACGGGATGATCTGGGTAAGCGTGCGCATTGAGGTCTCCTGATTACCGACGCTGCAGCCTCAGGCCGCAGCGCGCCGATCCGCCCGATGCGCTTCCACCAGCTGCGCAATCTGGGCATGGGCCGCACCGATCGCCGAGTCACGCCGCGCGGCATCGATGGCCAGGCCTTCGGCGTAAACGAACTCGACGTCCGACACCCCGAGGAAGCGCAGGAAGTCGCGCACGTACTGGGTCTGTGTATCAAGCGGGCTGCCCTGGTACAAGCCGCCGCGGGCCGCGAACACATAGGCCTTCTTGCCCGTGAGCAGACCCACCGGTCCCTCGGCCGTGTAGCGGAAGGTATGGCCGGCGCGCGCGATATGATCGAAGTAGGCCTTGAGCTGCGAGGGCACGCCGAAGTTATACATCGGCAGTCCCAGCACCAGCACATCGGCCTGGCGGAGTTCCTCGATGAGGCCATCGGAGAACTGCGCCACGCTGCGCTGCTCGGCATCGTGCTGTTCCGGCGGCGTCAGGAAGGCGGCAAAACGTGCCGCGGTCAGGTGCGGCACCGGATCGGCAGCCAGGTCACGGCGCACGACGCGCCCTTCGGGATGGCGCGACTGCCAGCCGGCGACAAAACGGTTGGCGAGCTGGCTGGACTGGCCTTTCTCGCCCTGGATGCTGGCGTTGATCTGCAACAGCGTGGTCATGACGGCTATCTCCAAAATTTGGCGCCCCTGTGGCGCAGGAAGGAGTTAACTATCTATTGAGACGATAAAAAAGTAGAATAAACAGCCTAATCCAATCTAATCAGTGGATAGATAATGGCCACACCGCCGCGAATCTCGCTGGAGCAGTGGCGCACCCTGCAGGCAGTGGTGGACGCCGGCGGCTACGCCCAGGCGGCAGGCGTGCTGCACAAGAGCCAATCCGCGGTGACCTACGCCGTGCAGAAAATCGAGCGGCAGCTGAACCTCAAGCTGTTCGAGATCCAGGGCCGCAAGGCCCACCTGACGAACAGCGGGCACGTGCTCTACCGGCGCGCCCGGGCGCTGCTCGAAGAAGCCGGGTCGGTCGAATCGGCCGCGCACACGCTCTCCGCGGGCTGGGAGAGCGAACTGTCGCTGGCGGTGGAGATCATCTTTCCGACCTGGCTGCTGCTCAAGTGCTTCGAGCTCTTCGCGGCAGAGCATCCTGAAACTCGCATCGAACTGTACGAGACCGTGCTCAGCGGCACCGAGGAGGCGCTGCTGCAGCGGCGGGTTTCGATTGCGATTGGATCCTATATCCCCGCGGGTTTCGTCGGCGACACGCTGATGTCGGTACGTTTCATCGCCGCCGCCCATCCGGATCACCCGCTCCACAAATTGGGACGGGAACTGACTCCACGCGACCTGCGCCGCTATCGCCAGCTGGTGATCCGCGACTCCGGTGCGACGCGCAGCCGCAGCGCGCCCTGGCTTGGCGCGGAGCAACGCTGGACCTTCAGCCACAAGGCCACCTCGATTCACGCCGCCGTGTCAGGTCTGGGCTTCGCCTGGTTCAGCGAGGACACCATCCGCAATGAGCTCGCGCAGGGGTTGCTCAAGCCGCTGCCGCTGCGCGAGGGCGGCGAACAATGGGCGCAGCTTTATCTGCTGTATGCCGACCGCGACGAGGCGGGACCCGGTGCGCTGCGGCTGGCGGAAATCATTCGCGCCCAGGTCAAATCAGCTTGCCTGGGTTCAGCACGCCGTTCGGATCCAGCGCCTGCTTGATGGCGCGCATGGCCATCAGCGCGCCCGGCCGCGCATAGCGCTGCAGCTCTTCGCGCTTGAGGCGCCCGATGCCGTGTTCGGCGCTGATGCTGCCGTGGTATCGCGCCACCAGATCATGAATGGCGCGGCGGATCTGCGGTTCGCGCGACAGAAACGCGCGGCTGCCCTCGGTGCCGATCTGATTGATGTTGAAGTGCAGGTTGCCATCGCCCGCGTGGCCGTAGCAGACCAGCACCCCTTCGGGCACATGTTCGCGAACCCAAAGCGATGCTTCGCGGATGAACTTCGGCAGCGAGGCCACCGGCACTGAAATGTCGTGCTTGAGGCTCGGACCCGCGCGCCGCTGCGCTTCGGGGATGTGCTCGCGCAGGTGCCAGAACTCCGCGCGCACGCGCTCGCTGTTCGCGAGCACGGCATCGAGAATCAGCTCTCGCTCCAGCGCCGCGGTCAGCGTTTGCTCCAGCAGCTCATCGAGCCCCTGCTCTGCGCTCGAGGTCAGCTCGCACAGGATGTACCAGGGGTGGGGCGCTTCCAGCGGATCGCGCACGCCTTCGACAAAGCGCGCCGCCAGCTCGATCGCGACGCGAGGCATGAGTTCGAAGGAGCTCAGGTGCTCACCGGCCGCGGCGCGCAGCATACCGAGCAGTTCCAGCGCGGCGGCCGGTTCGCGCAGTCCCAGCAGCGCGGTGGCGCTGCTGCGCATCCGCGGCCAGAGTTTGAGCGTGGCGGCGGTGATCACGCCCAGCGTGCCTTCCGATCCAATCAGCAGCGACTTGAGATCGTAGCCGGTATTGTCCTTGCGCAGCGACTTGAGGCCTTCGAACAGCGTGCCGTCGGCCAGCACCGCCTCCACGCCGAGTACCAGGTCCCGCGTCATGCCGTAGCGCACGACGTTCAGGCCGCCGGCGTTGGTGGCCAGGTTGCCGCCAATCAGGCAGCTGCCTTCGGATCCCAGGCTCAGCGGAAAGAAGCGCTCGGCCGCATCGGCGGCCTGTTGAATCTGGGCGAGCACGCACCCGGCCTCGACCGTCATCGAGAAATTCGCGGCATCGACCTGGCGGATGCGATTGAGGCGCCGCAACGACACCACGACCTGCCCACCGGTCTCATCGGGTGTGGCGCCGCCGCAGTAGCCGGTATTGCCACCCTGGGGCACGAGCCCAACGCGGCGCTGATTGCACCAGCGCACCAGGGCTGTCACCTGCTCGACGTCACGCGGCAGCAGCACCGCGAGCGCGCGGCCGTGGTAGAGATGCCGATGATCGATTTCAAACCACTCGGTGTCCGCAGCCTCGGTGAGCACCGCATCGGCGCCGAGCAGTGCGCGCAGCTCGTCTTGCAATTCGTCGTGCAGCGGCTGCGTCAAGGCGCGCGGCGACAGCCCGGCTTGGTGAGCAGCATCTGCACATCGCCGAGTTGCCGCTCCTCGAATCCGCCCTCGCAATAGCAGAGGTAGAACTCCCACAATCGCACGAAACTCTCCGGGTATCCCAGTGCGCGCACCTGCGGCAGATTGGCGAAGAAATTGCGCCGCCATTCAGCCAGCGTGCGCGCATAGTGCGGGCCGATGTCCTCGAGCTGGAAGATCTTGAGGTCGGAGCCAGTCGTGATCGCGTTCGCGAGCGCCGTCACCGAGGGAATGAAGCTGCCGGGAAAAATGTAGCGCTGGATGTAGTCGACCGAGCGCAGCGCCTGCTCGTAGAGCTGGTCCTGGATGGTGATGGCCTGCAACAGCATCGCGCCATCGCCGGCCAGGAGTGAGGCGCACTGGCGGAAGTAGGGCTGCAGGAATTTCGCGCCCACTGCCTCGATCATCTCGATCGACACCAGCTTGTCATAGCGGCCCGTGAGATCGCGATAATCCTCCAGCAGCAGCGTGATGCGATCGGTAAGTCCCGCCTCGGCGATGCGCTCGCGCGCATAGTCGTGTTGCGCACGCGAGATCGTGGTCGTGGTTACGCGGCAACCGTAATGGCGCGCGGCGTGAATGGCAAGACCACCCCAACCGGTACCGATCTCGAGCAGATGATCCGTGGGCGTGAGTGCGAGCTTGCGGCAGGCAGCATCGAACTTGGCGCGCGAGGCCTCGAGCAGGGTCGAGTCGGGACGCTCGAAGATGCCGCAGGAATAGGCCATCGTCTCATCGAGCATGAGGCGATAAAGATCGTTGCCGAGATCGTAGTGAGCCGCGATGTTGCGCGCGCTGCCCTGACGGGTGTTCCGATTCAGGAAATGGAACAGCTTGTAGATCGGCCGGCTCAAGAGCGCGAATCCGCCTTCGAGCCCGCTCAGCGCGGCGCGATTGCGCACCATGATGCGGATCAGCGCCGTCAGGTCATCGCAGCTCCAGCTGCCGCGGATGTAGGCTTCGCCTGCGCCCACGCTGCCGCCGAAAGCCGTCTCCGCGTAAAAGCTCAAGTCCGTGATGCGCAATGTCGCCCGCAGCCCCGCCGATGCGCCCGGCCGCCCGAAGCGATACTCACCATCGGCATCGATCAGGCGCAATTCGCCGTGCTCTATGCGTCCCAGCGCGGCGCACAGTGCGCTGCGAGCCAGACGCTGCGCCAGCGAGGCGCCGGCACTGAGATCTGCCTGGCGCTGCCCGGCTTCGGGAATGATGCTCTGCACGGGCCGCATCAGCGCAACCTGCGCGCGGGATTGTCGCGCACCGGGATGGGCACGGTCTTCAGATCCCAGATCAGACCCAGCCAGGACAGGCACTTGAGCCCGTAATAAGTCACATCCCACTCCCACCAGTAGAAGCCCTGTCGAGCGGCGTTGGGATAGTAGTGATGATTGTTGTGCCAGCCTTCGCCCATCGTGAGCAGGGCCAGCAGCCAGTTGTTTCGGCTGGTGTCACCGGTGCGGTAGCGCTGGCGCCCGAACACGTGCGAGAGCGAATTGATCGTGTAGGTGGCGTGCCAACAGAGCACCGTGGAGATGAAGAAGCCCCAGATCAGCATCTGCGAGGCGCTGGTCTTGAGGTCCGGGGCCACGTGCGCCAGCAATCCCCCGAGCCCGAACATGAGAGCGGCCAGCGCGATGGGAACCAGGATGTCGAAGCGGTCCAGCCAGCGCAGTTCGGGATATTTCATCCAGTCGCGAGCCAAGCGCATGTCCGCCTCGAAACCTCGCACGGTCAGGAACCAACCCATGTGGGCGCGGATGAAGCCATGCTGCGAAGGCGAATGCAGATCGTCGTGCTGGTCGGAATTCGCGTGATGATGGCGGTGATGAGCGGCCCACCACACCGGTCCGCGCTGCACGGCGGATGCTCCGAGCAGGCCAAAAATGAACTGGCCGGCACGCGAGGTCTTGAAGGTTCGGTGGGAGAAGTAGCGGTGGTAGAAGCCGGTGATCGCGAACATCCGCACCAGGTAGGCAATCAGCGCCACCAGCGCGGCGATGGGGCTCACGCCGGTCCAGAAGACGCCGAGGCAGACCAGGTGCATGAGCACGAACGGCAGGATTCTTCCCCAGTCGACGCGATCGGGCAGGTTTTCGCGCGCGGCAGCGATGTAGCCGTGGCTGCTGTCGAACCAGCGGACGACCGCAAGCGCGGCGCGTCGGAAGGTCGCTGCGGTGGCAAGTGGGGCGGTCGTCGACATCATGTCTTGTTTCCGGGGTTGTCCCCTTATTCGTCCGGCCCGGGTAAATGGATGCGCCCGGGCGACGGCAAGTCACTCGGTCACCCGGGAATCTCCTTATAATTCAACGGAAAGCGGCCCTAACCGCTTCGCCTCCACTACCTGCCGGGCATCCTGCCGTCAGTAGCTTTCGTTTTCTTCCTCGTCCTCGTCCCAGTCTTCATCATCCTCGTCGTCGTCTTCATCCCAATCGTCTTCGTCTTCCTCGTCGTCCTTATCGGCCTTTTTTTCGTCTTCTTCTTCCTCGTCCTCCGGCGCCGACCAGCCTTCAGGCTGATCGATCTTGTCGAGGTCGAATTCCCGCCAGGTATCGAGATCGAGCTCCTCGATATCCCCATCGAGATACTCGATCTCGATCAGTTCGGAATCCTCATCGACTGACAGCACCCGGAAACTTTCGTTTTCGTCGATGTTTTCGTACCACTGTCCCGCGACGGGCTCATATTCTCTAGCCACCGGCTGTAATCCTCAAGGCTGCTGAAAAGGGGGACGCCGAGGGCGTCGCAAGGATATTAGGGCGGGAGCCGCAGTCAGGCAATCGTCCGCGTACAGTTGCCCTACAATGGCGCGGTGCTCATGAGTGCACGTAAAACAACAGCGCTGTCGACGCCGTTGACGCTGGCGCGTCGCGTGGTCGTCAAGGTCGGCTCAGCCCTGCTGGTGGACGGCCGTACCGGGCGCCTCAATCGGGCCTGGCTCAAAACCCTGGTGGAGGATCTGCTACGGCTGCACCGCCGTGGCCAGCAGGTCATCCTGGTGTCATCCGGCGCCATCGCCCTCGGACGCCGGCACCTGCAGCTACCCGCAGGTGCGCTGCGACTCGAGGAAAGCCAGGCCGCCGCGGCCGTGGGGCAGATTCGCCTGGCGCACGCCTACAAGGAGCTGCTCGAGAATGGGGGCGTCACGGTGGCGCAGGTGCTGCTGACACTCGAAGACAGCGAGCAGCGCACACGTTATCTGAATGCGCGCGCCACGCTCGATGCGCTGCTGTCGATGAAGGCCATCCCGGTCATCAATGAAAATGACACGGTGGCCACCGCCGAGATTCGCTATGGCGATAACGACCGCCTGGCCGCGCGCGTCGCGCAGATGGCCAGCGCGGATTGCCTGGTGCTGCTGTCGGATGTCGATGGGCTTTACACGGCCGATCCGAATCGGGATCCCAAGGCGCGCTTCATCGAGCGCGTCGAGCGCATCACGCCGGAAATCGAAGCCATGGCCGGGCGCGCGCAATCCGAGGTGGGCTCCGGCGGCATGGCCACGAAAATCATGGCCGCCCGCATCGCGGTCAACGCCGGCTGCCACATGTGCATCGCCTCCGGCGGTCAGCGCCACCCGCTGCGGCGCATCGAGCAGGGAGCGCGCTGCAGCTGGTTCCTGCCGGCTTCGACGCCGCTGGCGGCCCGCAAGCAGTGGATCGCAGGCACGTTGCGTCCGGCAGGCGCGATTTATATTGATGCGGGTGCGCTGCGCGCGCTGCAGGGTGGCAAGAGTCTGCTCGCAGCCGGAGTGACCGGCACGGTCGGGCGTTTCGAATCGGGCGACACGGTAAGCGTGCTCTCGCCACAGGGCACCGAGGTCGCGCGCGGCATCGCCGCCTACTCCGACAGTGACGCGGCACGCATCATGGGGCGTAAGAGCTCGGAAATCGCCGCGCTACTGGGATTTCGGGGGCGCGAGGAACTGATCCATCGTGACGATCTGGTGATTTTGCAGCATGATCATGGGCCGACACGTCCAATGGACTCAGCGCCCCACGTTGAAGTGAAATCATGAGCAGTGCCGCCACACCCTTTCCCGGCCGCGCGCCCGATGCGGACGTGCGCCAACTCATGCAGGGCATCGGCCGCGCCGCGGTGGCGGCCGCCGAGGAGCTGGCCCTGGCTTCGAGCGCCACCAAGAATCGCGCACTGAGCGCGGCCGCGGCGGCGTTGCGAGCCGACTCAGCGCTGGTCCTGGCGGCCAACGCGGAAGACATGCGCGAGGCGCAATCGGCGGCGCTGAGCGCGGCGCTGCTCGACCGGCTCAAGCTGGACGAGCGACGCGTCGAAGCCACGGCACGCGGTCTCGAAGACATCGCCGCACTCGGGGATCCCATCGGCAGCGTCATGGCCGAATGGACGCGTCCGAACGGACTGCGCATATCGCGCGTCCGTGTTCCGCTCGGAGTGATCGGGATCATCTACGAGAGCCGTCCCAATGTGACCGCCGATGCCGGGGCGTTGTGCCTGAAGTCCGGCAACGCGGCGATCCTTCGCGGCGGATCGGAAAGCCGGCGCTCGAGCGCCGCCATTCACGCCTGCCTGGTACGGGGCCTGATCGAAGCGGGACTTCCGGCCAGCTCGATTCAGCTGATACCGACGGCTGATCGCGCGGCCGTGGGCGAGATGCTCGGCGGCATGCAGGATTACATCGATGTGCTGGTACCCCGCGGCGGCAAGAGCCTGGTGGCGCGGGTGCAGGCCGAAGCGCGCGTGCCGGTGATCGGACATCTCGAGGGCAACTGCCACGTGTACGTGGATCGCGATGCGGATCTGGCCATGGCGCGCAAGATCACGCTCAACGCCAAGATGCGGCGGACCGGCATCTGCGGCGCGGCCGAGACATTACTGGTCGATCGGGCCAGCGCCGCCACGCAACTGCCGGCGCTGGTTGGCGATCTGCTCGCAGCCGGCTGCGAAGTGCGCGGCGACGAGCGTGTGCAGGCGGTGGATGCTCGCGTCAGGCCGGCCACGGAACTGGACTGGTCGACCGAGTATCTGGACGCCATCATCGCGGTGCGCGTGGTCGATGGCGTCGATGCAGCGATTGCGCATATCGCACGCTACGGCTCCTCGCACACGGATGCGATCGTGACTGCCAATGAGGCCACGGCGGCGCGATTTCTGGCGCGCGTCGACAGCGCCATCGTGTTGCACAACGCCTCGACGCAGTTTGCCGACGGCGGCGAATTCGGGATGGGCGCCGAGATCGGCATCTCGACTGACCGCTTTCACGCCCGCGGGCCCGTCGGGGTCGAGCAGCTGACCAGCTACAAGTATCGCGTCATCGGCACGGGCCAGATCCGGCCCTGAGCTCCCGCCGGGCTTATGAATGCGCGGTGTGCGAGCCATGCGCGGCGGCGCACTGCTCGCAGTTGACCCAGCCGGAGTCGCCGTCGGTGTAGTACTCCTTCTTCCAGATGGGCACGCTGTGCTTGATGTGGTCGATGATGTAGCGGCACGCGTCGAAGGCTTCACCGCGATGGGCAGCGCCCACACCCACCCAGACCGCCAGATCGCCAATTTCCAGCAGGCCCACGCGGTGCGCACAGGCGGCGCGTTCCAGCCCGAATTGCGCCCGCGCCGCAGCCAGTATGCGTTCGCCTTCGCGCAGCGCGAGTGGCACGAAAGCTTCGTATTCGAGCCGCAGCACCTGCCGACCCTCATTGTGATTGCGCACCGCTCCCTCGAAGGTCACATAGCCGCCGCAGCTCGGGTGCCGCAGGGTGTCGAGCAGTCGCGTGGGCTCGAGAGGCGTTTCCAGCAGGCTGAAGTGGTTCATCCGCCGGCCACCGGGGGCAGGAAGGCGACCGTGTCCCCATCGGCGAGCGGCTGCTGCCAGTCGCCGAATTCATCATTGACGGCCACCCGCAGATACTGCGGCGCGAGCTGCAGTCCGCGCTCGCGCTGCAGCTGCTCGTAAAGTTCCTGCGGTGTGCGCGCAGCCGTCTGCACGGCCTCCGAGCCTCGCCCCGCCTGTTCGCGCAGCAGCGCAAAATAGCGCACGTTGACGCGCCGCAGCTCTCCAGCAGGGCCGCCGGCCACGATGGTTGCGCTGGCGGCGAGATACTCATTCGCTGTATTCACGTTGTCGAGCGCGTGCGCATTGGGCAGATCGAGCAACTCGACATCGCCCCTGATCATCCACTTGCGCGGGCAGTTCAGTCCCTGTGCGATCCACTCCTCGAGCGAAGCGCGGCTCGCGGGCTCATAGATCGCGCACAGCGGCTCGGGCAGCCCATTGCCGGCGCTGCGATACGCGGTCGCAAGGCGCGAGGTTGCGCGCCGTTCGATCAGATGCCGAACCGTGGCCGCATCGAGGAAGGGAAGATCGCAGGCGAGAACCAGCCAGGCATTCGACGGGTGCGCATGGAATGCGGCCTGGATGCCGCCCAGCGGTCCCAGATCATTGCGCAGATCCGCGATAGTGTCGTAGGCGGTGCGTTGCGGATCGTCACGTTGTTCGGCGCGCACGGAAACGAACGCGCGGCTCACGAGTGGCGCGATGAGTTCCATGGCGCGGTCGAGCTGCGGCTTGCCCGCGTATTCCAGGCGCGCCTTATCTCGCTTCATCCGCGTGCTGCGACCGCCGGTCAGCAGCAGACCGTACAGGGTAGGCGCGCTCATACGCGGTGTGCACCGCCGCTTTTGTGAATCAGCCGCACGGCCTCGATCCGGATGTCATGCGAAAGAGCCTTGCACATATCGTAGATCGTCAGCGCGGCCACCGTGGCGCCGGTCAATGCTTCCATCTCGACACCGGTCTTGTGATGCACCTCTACCCGGCACCGCACCACCGCCAGTCCGCTGCCCGCGGGCGCGGCCTTGAAATCGATCTTGATGTCACAGCGCTCGAGTGTGAGGGTATGACAGAAGGGAATCAGCTCGGCGGTCCGCTTGGCGGCCATCGTGCCGGCGATGATGGCGGTATCGAACACCGGACCTTTTTTGGTGCGATGGCCAGTGCTCCGCAGCGCCCGCGCCACCACTGCGGGCAAATGCACCCACGCCTCCGCCTCGGCGATGCGATGTGTCACCGACTTGGCGCCGACATCGACCATGGCGGGTTGCCGGCCGGCATCGAGATGTGTCAGACGCGGTGCGCGGCTTGAGCTGCGGCGGGTTGCCATGAAGACGTTCAGCCTCCGACGTGATTCATTTCGACGTGGCGCGCATTGCGTGCCCGCAGCTGATCGCGCAGTTCGCTGTAGCGATCGGTGCGATGCTCCCAGATTGCCCGGATGAGCTCGAGCAACTCGGCATCGCTGGCACCGCCGCGCATCGGTCCGCGCAGATCGGTGCCGTCGGCGGCGAACAGGCAGGTATAGAACTTGCCGTCGGATGACAGCCGCGCCCGCGTGCAGGCACCGCAGAACGGCTGCGTTACCGAGGAGACGAAGCCGATCTCACCGGCGCCGTCTTCGAATGCGTACCGCACGGCGACCTCGCCCGAGTAGTCCGGCTCGAGCGCGTGTACCGGCCAGCGCGCGGCTATGCGTGCCAGTAATTCCGCGGACGGAACGACGCGCGACAATTGCCAGTCATTGCGATTGCCGACGTCCATGTATTCGATGAAGCGCACGATGACGCCCGTGCCGCGAAAGCGCTCGACCAGGCCAAGTGCAGTGTGATCATTGAGTCCGCGCTCTATGACGGCATTGACCTTGATGGGTGCCAGTCCATGACGCTGCGCAACTTCGATGCCGTGCAGAACCTCATCGACCGACCCGAAGCCGCCGGACATTGCCGCGAATACGGCCGGATCCAGACTGTCCAGGCTGACCGTAACCCGCTGCAGGCCAGCCGCGCTCAGCCCCGCGGCCTGTTGCGCCAGCAGCACGCCGTTGGTGGTCAGCGCGATGTCCTCGATCCCCGGCAGCGAGGTGAGATCCCCGATCAGATCCGCGAGTCCGGCGCGCAACAGGGGCTCGCCGCCCGTGATCCGCAGCTTGGTGGTACCGAGTTGCTGGAACAGTCGCGTCAGCCGCAGGATTTCCTCGAAGTCCAGACGTTCGCTGGATTTGAGGAAGCGATACTGGTCGTGATACTGCGTGCGCGGCATGCAGTACGGGCAACGAAAGTTGCAGCGATCGGTCACCGACAGCCGCAGGTCGCGCAGCGGACGGCCGAGGGTGTCACGCAGGCGGCTTTGACGCGGCATCAAGGGATGAATGGTTCCGGCGTTCACAATTTCAAGGCTAGCAGATCGGGATCGATTACCAGCGGTAGAGGCGGCACACATAGCCTTTGACAAACTCCGCCGGCCCGGGTGCCAGCTCGACGAATCCATCTGTGAGCGCCAGCGATGTGAAATCCCCCGAGCCATTGGTGGGACAAGGGGTGGCCCATGGCCGGCCCCATTCGTCGTGAGCAATTCGGACCGGCATGAAGCCCGTCAACGTCGGCTGCCATTTGATCGGGCCGGCGAGCGCCGCCCGTTCCGCAGGTGGAGCGGCCAATCCCATGGCCCGATACAGTGCCGGCAGTACATAACGCGACAGGCAGATCAGCGTCGACACGGGATTCCCCGGCAGCGCGAACACCGAGCGGCCGTCGCCCGACACGCCGTACCACATGGGCCTTCCTGGACGCTGAGATACGCCGTGCAACAGGCACTTCACGCCGATGGACTCCAGCGTCGATGGAACCAGGTCGAATCGACCCATCGACACGCCTCCGGACAGGATCATCACTTCATGGGTGTGCAGATGCCGCTTGAGGCGTTCCTGCAGCAGCGCCGCATCGTCCGCCACGTGATCGTCGGCGACGCGCTGGAACCCCCGCCGCCGCAACGCCGCGGTGATCGCATAGGCATTCGAGCGGCGGATCTGGTGCGGAGCAATGGGATCGCCGGGCTCGATCAACTCGTTTCCGGTGGAGACCACTACGATGGCGGGCTGACTGCTGACCCGGACGCGCGCCATTCCGGCGGAGGCAGCCACCGCGATTTCGGGCGCATTCAGCAAAGTGCCCACCGGCAGCAGCAGCGTGCCCTGCGGGCAATCGCTGGCGCGGCGATGAATGTTGCTCCAGGCTGAAAGGGCGGGGCCGTCCCGCAACTCGATATAGCCGTCGGCGCTGTGCAACTGCTCGACTGGCACCACCGTATCGCAGCCGGCCGGCAATACCGCTCCGGTCATGACCTCGATGCAGCACTCCGCCGAGGCCAGCGCGATCTGCGCATCGCCGGCCGCCTGCGTCCCCTGCAGCCTGAACCGCCGGCGGCCGGCCGCGGTGGCCTGGGAGGCCAGCGCGACGCCGTCCATTGCCACCCGGTCGAATGGGGGCTGGTCACGCTCGGCATAGATGTTCTCGCGCAGCACCGCGCCAGCGCACTGGCCCACCGGCAACGATTCGATGGGCAGACTGGCGAGGTTTGCGGCAATCAGCTTTTCTGCGGCCTGGGGGTCGAGCATCTGACCATGTTACCTCGCAGGGTGGATGGCGCCTTGGGTCCGCTGTGGTTCTGGCGCTGCGATCATGCCACCATGGCTGAAATAAGCGCCCGTAGCTCAGCTGGATAGAGCATCAGGCTTCGAACCTGAGGGTCGGGAGTTCGAATCTCTCCGGGCGCGCCAATTTTCAAACAAGCCGCGCCCGGGAACCGAAAATATCCCCCGGCGCCGGCCCCTGACGGGCGCGCATTTACCCTACGAACCGGCGGGTCCGGGTCCCTTGAATGCGAACGCGAAGAACGCAGCGGCGCCCAGCAAGGCGAACGCCACCAGGTAGTTCCATGCGAATTTCTCTTTCAGGAAAAAGAGCGCAAAAAAGACGAAGACAGTAAGCGTGACGACCTCCTGAATGATCTTGAGTTGGAATCCAGAGAACTCCACGAAGCCGAAACGATTGGCGGGAACCGCGAGGCAGTACTCGATCAGCGCGATGCCCCAGGACACCAGGATCGCTTTCCATAGCGGCCAGTCGTGGCCGTACTTCAGGTGTCCGTACCAGGCGAACGTCATGAAAATATTCGAGAAAGCCAACAGAACGACCGTGGTCATAGATTCGGTTCCATGGATTGCGGATTGCGCGTCTCAGGCATGAAGAAATACAAGATAGCAAAGGCTGCCAGGGCGACGGTGCCCAGGAACAGGAAGCCGATATTGAAACTGAAGTGATGGACGATGGCTCCGGCGATGACTTGACTCAATGCGGCGCCAATGCCGACCGCGGCGCTGATTGCCCCCAGGGTGAGATTAAAGCGGCCCGTGCCCCGCGTGAGGTCCGCTATTACCAGCACCGAGACCACTCCGAATATGCCCGCCCCAACCCCATCGAGGATCTGAATCGCGATCAATGCCGCCGTGTGGTGCGTCATGGTATAGAGCAAGGCCCGAACGGGCAGAACGCCGAAGCCGATGAGTAGCAGCGGCTTACGACCCCAGGACCGCGCCGTCCGTCCCGACCAGGAAGCGAGCATTGTGATCACCAATTGCGTGGTCACAACGCAGGCCGACATGAACATCATCGAGTTTCGGCCCTGACCCTTGGCGAGCATCTCGCCCAGCAGCGGCAGCATTGCCGCATTGGCAAAGTGAAACATCACGGCGCAGATCAAAAAGATGACGAGCGGTCGATCTTTGAGTAGCGCGCTTATGACGACAGGTCCGCCTTCCTGGCTGGTTTGCCTTGCACCGCGGGCCAGGTCGTAGTCGATCTCCTTGGGCTGAATACGGGCCAGGGCGAGGAAAGTCGGGAGCGTACAGGTGGCCACGAAGAAGAAGATGCTGCGATTGGATAGGAAATAGCCCAGCAGGCCCATCGATACGGCTGCGACGACGTTGCCGGCGGAGTTCAGTGTCTGGTTGCGTCCCTGGCGGGCGTCAAATGCCTGCTGTCCCACGATCCCCAGGGAGATGGCACAGATAGCGGGGATAAAGATGCTGGACGTGCCGCCAATCAACGTCTGGGCAGTCATCACGAGCCAGAAGCTCGGTGCCACTGCAATCAAGAGCGCCCCGGCAGCGAGCGCGCCGAGTCCGGCACCAATCAGCGCGCGCTTGGAATGCAGACGGTCCACGAGTGCGCCGGCCGGCGTCTGGGTCAGAATTCCGGCAATCGCCCCGACCGTGAGGGCAATGCCCACGCGCTGCTCGTTCCACCCGCTGCCGGCCAGGTAAATCGCCAGGAATGGTCCGACGCCGGTCTGGACGTCGGCCAGCAGGAAGTTCAGCCAATCCAGACCGCGCAGCGTGGTCAGCGAAGGTTTTCGCGCTCGGCCTGTGGCAGCGGCGGCTTCCTGGGCT
Organism: uncultured Gammaproteobacteria bacterium; assembly: GCA_963771665.1. GTDB lineage: Bacteria > Pseudomonadota > Gammaproteobacteria > Steroidobacterales > Steroidobacteraceae > FEN-1191. The sequence goes on from CAVYUK010000008.1 coordinate 419,371, forward strand.
TCTTGCCGCCGCGGCGTTGGTTCATACCCGCTCGCGCAAACTGCTTTCAAGGGCTTCGAATGCTTCAAGTTTTCGACGGTCTTAGGGCGGTGGCGGGCGCAGCACAACCTGTATCACACGCAGTTCAGTGGGATGTGTAGGCGGTCGCCTGAAACTCTGCCGCCCCAACGGCTGGATGCCGCACCACCGCAATCCGGCATCGCAGTCCGTCCTCCTATGTAGGACGAACACTGACGGAAAATTTTTCAAAGTCCGACGAAGGCTTCGGTCAGAACCGCTGCTGTACCGCCGCTCCTATTGTTACAAAGGTCAGGAAGTTTTTTCGCTCACCCTGAGAACACCGGAGATGGGAATGACTGACATGGCGAACTGCATGGTCGGCCGCTCGAACGCCATCAAGGCCGTCCGGGAGCTGGTAGAGAAGGTCGCGCCGACCGATGCGACGGTATTGATCACCGGCGAGAGCGGGTCAGGGAAGGAACTTGTAGCGCAGGCCATTCATGCGCTTAGTTTGCGGGGTGCCGGTCCGTTTCTCGGCATCAACTGTGGCGCCTTGCCGCCGACATTGATCGAGTCGGAGCTGTTTGGTTTCGAGCGCGGCAGTTTCACGGGCGCCTCGCGCACGCACGCAGGGCTGGTGGAGCGGGCCTCTGGAGGCACGTTATTCCTCGACGAGGTCACCGAGATGAGCGCCGACATGCAGACCAGGCTATTGCGCTTTCTGGAGACCCAGCGCTTCTACCGCGTCGGGGGATCGCAGGAACTGCGCACCGACGTGCGAGTCGTTGCCGCGACCAACCGGTCGCCGGTGCAGGCGGTTCGCGACGGGTCCATGCGGGAAGATCTGCTGTACCGGCTGGCGGTGTTTCCCATCACCCTGGCGCCACTGCGCGAACGTGGTGATGACGTCGTGTTGCTGGCAGAACATTTTCTGGATGAGCTCAACGCGCGCAACGACACGGCCAAGAAATTCGCCGCCAGCGCGTTGCACACGCTGCGCGACTATCACTGGCCCGGTAATGTGCGTGAACTTAAGAACGCGATCGAGCGTGCCTTCATCATGTGCGCGCAGGAATTGGAGCTGCAGCCGATGCACATTCATTCGCCGAGTACTGATCGCGCCGCGCGTGCGGACAGCGACGGCGGGATTCAGGTGCCGATCGGCTCCTCGCTGGCGCAGGCGGAACGTTGGCTCATCGAAGCGACGCTCGCGCACTGGGCCGGCAATAAAAATCGCGCGGCGAGAACCCTGGGATGCAGCCTTAAAACGCTGTATAACAAGCTGGCTGCGTACGAACGACAAGGTGTCGGGGCGCAGGCCTGAGACATCCCCAGACCGCATTCGAATCAAAATTTAGACGTTGTGACGAGAGACAGGGGAGATTAATAGCATGTCAAAAATTCTCATTGCGGACGACCATGCAATGGTGCGAGCCGGACTGCGACAGTTCCTTACCGAGGACCGCAGCATCACCGAGATCGGCGAGGCCGCCTCGGGTAACGAGACGCTGGACAAGCTGCGCTCAGGCAGCTGGGATCTGGTCATCCTGGATATCAATATGCCCGATCGCAGCGGTCTGGATATCCTGCGTTACGTGCGGGCCAGCTATCCTGAAACCAAAGTGTTGGTTCTCAGTGGCTTTCCCGAGCGCCAATACGCCATCAACGTGCTGAAAGCCGGCGCTGGTGGTTATCTGCCCAAAGAGTGCGCCCCCGAGGAATTGCTGAAGGCGACGCGCGCCGTGATGCAGGGTCGGCGCTACGTCAGTGCCAACCTGGCGGAGCTGCTGCTATCGGATCTCAATGGCGACAATGATCAGCCGCTGCACCGCCGCCTCTCCGAGCGGGAGTTTCAGATATTCTGCAAACTGGCATCGGGTCGCGCGGTGTCCTCGATCGCCGATGAGCTGTGCCTGTCGGTCAAGACCGTGAGCACCTACCGGACGCGGATTCTGGAGAAGATGAACCTGGCGACCAATGCTGACATAACGACCTACGCGTTGAGGAACGGGATCATTCAATAACCATGGCTTGGACGCAGCTGTAGGCTGTGTCCGATCCAACACGACGAGTATCAACGTCTTTACTCTGGTGTTCAGGTGACCGTAACGTCGCATCATGACTTCGGCTGTCTTGCAAAATCTGCGGGCGGATATGGGCTCGCGTAATCTCTCGGTGCTACTGGTCGAAGATTCACGCGTTTTGGCTGAGCGGCTGCGCGAGACCCTGCTGAGTGTGCCCGGCGTGCAACTTGCCGGGACAGTGGACAGCGAAGCGGATGCGGTCGCTCTATTGCAGCGACAGCCGGTGGACGTGGTGCTGCTCGATCTGCACTTGCGGCAAGGCACGGGTTTTGGAGTGCTGCGCGCCATCCCAAACGACCAGGTCAGGAAGACCGTCGTCATCGTGCTCACCAACTACGATCTGGCGGAGTACAGGCGCGCCGCGGCTGCACTTGGGGCCCGGCATTTTCTCGACAAACTGCGTGATTTCGAACGCCTGCCAATACTGCTGCAGGAAATCGGCGCCCAACTGCCCGACTCGGATGCCGATGTCCCGAACGGGGATAAACTCAATTAATTGGGACTTGGGGGCCTGAGCGTTACCGAGGCATCGGGTCTGCTACTGAGCTAGTGCAACTGGCTGCGGCGCAGCTAGCAGCGGCGCTGCCGGTTGCGACTTGAGAATCAGGGCCAGCGGCAGGCGGGCCCGCAACTGCGTCCCGCTGGGCGACACCGACTCGATGTCGAGAGTGCCGCCGAAACTTCGCACGCGATGGCGCATCGTTGCGAGGCCGTGCGAGCCCACGGCGTCGCGACGGTCGGTGGCGATGCCCACGCCGTTGTCGGTGATCACCACCGTCAGTTCGCTGTCAGTCATCGCGATTTCGACCCGCACTTCCGAAGCGTGAGCGTGTTTGGCGATATTCGTGAGCGCTTCCTGCACCAGGCGAAATACCATGATGCCGGCGTCGTCTCCAAGCAGCGGCTCGGCTTCCGGATGTGACTCGGTGTAGTGCAAGCCCGCGCGGCTGCAGGTCTCCTGCGTGATCCAGCGCACCGCGGGCAACAGGCCCATGTTGTCGAGCAGCGTCGGGCGCAGGCTCTCGACGATGCGTCGTTTGAAGTCGACACCGTCATCCAGCACCTTCAGCACGCGCGTCCAGCGATTCTGAATATCGGGATCCAACGCGCTTGGAGAGCGCTTCTGCAACCACGACACGTCCATCTTTACTGCTATCAGCAGCCCGCCAAGTTCATCGTGTAACTCGCGCGCCAGCGAGGCTTTCTCTTTTTCCGAGACCTGCTGGAGATGGCTCGACAGCGCGGATAGCTCGGTGGTGCGCCGCCGCACGCGCCGCTCGAGTTCTTCATTCTCGTTGGCCAGCTGTTCCGTCAATTCGGCGCGCCGGCGCGCCTGGCGAGCCAGCAGCGAAGCCGACACGATCAACAGGATGATGTTGAGCAGTACGACACCGCCCATCAGCGCGCGGGATACCAGCCGCAGCCGCTCGGCGCGGGCTACCTCGGCATTGACTTCGTTGCGCTCGGCTTCCCGCAAAGTGGCAACCGCGGCACGAATGTCCTGCATGGTGCTGCTGCTGAGATCCGTGCCAATCAATGCGGTGGCCTGTTCGGAGCCGCGGGTGACATAAAGTTCCAGCGAGGCGCTGATCTCTGCGAGTTTGGCGCCGATCAGCACCCGCAGATGCCGCAGAGTGTCGCGCTGGGTCGTGTTGGCCAGCGGCTGCCCATCGGCGTTTCGAAGCAGATCTGAAAACTGATCGAGTGTGGGCTCGATACGGTCGCGGGCGTTCTGATAGGGCTGCAGGTACTTGCCATCACCCGTCAGCACATAGCCGCGCTGGCCGGCTTCCGCCTGTGAGAGTGCCTCGAGCAAATCCGCCAGCATGATCTGGCGCTTCTGCGACAGCGCAATGCGTCCGTCGATTTCCTTCTGCCCGCTCTGTCCGATTTCGGCAATAACCACCAGCGCTGCCAGCAGCGCGAACGCCAAGGAAAGCGCGACTATCCGGGTAATTTGGCGCGACTGAATCATGGTGTTTTGCGGCTGTGAGCCTCATCCTACAGCGCTTGCGGCGCCGAGCGGACAATATAGCTCACATCGCAATGGCATGCTGACTTGCACAGAATTTGTCTGCTGCAGATCCGCCGCAGAGTAGTATTGATCCGAATCAAATTTGACCAGAGGTGTGTATGAGCGCGAATGCAAACGATACCGTTGATAGTCTTCATCGAGCCGGCAAGGAAGCAGCCGGTGACTTCCGACGGCGCGCAGGCAATGTGAAGGATTACGCCGGCGATGAGCTGCGCGCCTTTGTTGCTGACGTCGAGGATCTCGTCAAACGGGTTGGGAATGTTTCCGATGCCGATGTCACGCGCGCACGCGCGAAAGTCGTCGGCGCACTTGGCGATGTTCGACGTCTGACCAGCGATACGGCTGACTCACTGCGCGATCGCGCGCGTGCCGCCGCAGAGCAGGCTGACGAATATGTTCGCGATAGACCGTGGACGGCCATTGGGCTGGCGGCGGCGATCGGGCTGATCGTCGGCGTCGGCGTCACAGCGGTCTCCTCGCGTCGCTAGCGCCAGGTACAGTGGCGCTTCGTGCTGGATCTGCTGTCCCGACTCGTTCCAGCGCTGCTGCGCCATGTCATCGCCTATTCGGATCTGCTCATAGTTGAAACAGCAGCTGCCGGCCGCCAATGGCGCCGGCAGCTGCTGGGCATTGCAATCCTGCTGGCATCGGGCGGTGTGGCAGCACTGATGGTTTGCGCCTGGGTCATCGGAGCGACCTGGGACGGACCGCATCGTCTGCTGGCAATTGGTGGGCTGTTTGCGGTTTTTGCCATCATCGCCCTGGGCGGCGCCTGGTACGCCACGCATGGCTGGACGGAACCATCGCCGCGACCGTTCGAGCGCATCTCGGCGGAATGGCGGGAAGATTTGCGACAGCTGCTGATGCTCTATCCCACTCTGGCCAGTGTCGATCGCAGCGGCACTGCCACGCCGGATGTCCATGTCGAGTGAGGTGACCATGACGTCAGCAATAGCGTCAGACGCTGCTGCCGCCCGGGCGCAGGAGCGGTTGCGCGAATCCCGATTCGAGATCGTGTCGCTGGCCGAAGCGCTCAAGGGCAATCGCCGTCGCGATGATGATGCCTTCCCACGCAGCTTCATCATGCGCGCCGCCACCGGGCGCGGAGGCAAGCTGATTGCCAGCGGCGCGGCCCTGGGCCTGGCACTGGCACGACCGGGTCTATTACCGATTGTTGGCCGACTGATTCCATGGGCGCCTTTGATCCCGGTGCTGCGCACTGTCTTAAATCGCTACCTGGTGCGCAGAAAAAATCCGTAGCTATTGGTAGAACTTACAGGATACCGAGGGGTATGGGAGCACCGGTCATGTCCGCCAATCTCACCAGTCCGACGCTCGACAGCATGTATCCATTCCTGAGCGAAGTTGCCGCCATGCGTCGACGTACGCGTCAGCACATCCGGACGCACGCTGTGGACTCCCCATCTGACATGGCGTCATTGTTAAATGCCGCGCTGGTCACAGAGTTGGTCTGTGTCGCGCGCTATTCGAGCCATGCCACGCGCCTTGGAGGCTCGATCGAACAGGCGGCGCGTGCCGAATTTCACAAGTATGCGCTGGAAGAGCAGAGCCATGCGGATGCACTGGCTGAACGAATCCGGGACCTTGGCGGAGAGGCGGTGAAGACACTGCCACTGGCGGCCCGGGCGGAGTTGTACGACGACGGCGAGGAGGTCGATGCAGATCGGCTGGCCGATCTGCTCGAGGAAGATCTGATAGCCGAGCGAATTGCCATCGACAGCTATCGCGAGATCCTGCAATACGTCGGCGCGCACGATGCGGCGACCCGCCGGCTAATCGAATCCATTCTGGCGGTGGAAGTGACGCATGCGGAAGAATTGGCCGCGCTGCGTGCGGATGTGTTGCGTCGGGAACGCCTCAGCGGCGCGACCAGCACGCGCCTGCCGAGGCTGGAGATCACCTAAGTCATCAGCTAGGGCTGGGTATCATCCCGTCCGGGATACATGGCACCGACATCCGCCGGGTCATCGCCTTTGGATCGCAGCTGACCCTTCTCGGCCGCCAGCGCCAATTCGCGCGCCTCGAGCGGCGAGCCAGGAGCCGCCTTGTGGGCAATGTCTTCGACGTCGGCATGCGCCAGGAACTCACTCACGCCTTCCCGATAGCGGCGCGACGCCTCGTAATCTCCCTCGCCCTGAACCTGCTCACGCTGTGCCTTGTCGGTGGGCTTGGGAAGGTTCGGCTGATTCTGGATGTCTCGTGTCATGGGGTCCTCCGGTAGGTATGGCGGCGAGCATAGGCCCATGCCCACGGCGCCACCGTTGGTGAGGAGCCTATTGCGGGGTCAGTGCATGCTGACCGGTCCCCCGAGTGGTGCGCCGGAGGCTACCCGTGCGCTGTTGCGGGTCATTTCAGGGGCGGCAGCGATGGCGTTGCGGGGTGCCTGCCGGTCCTTTGCGGATCCCGGCGCCCGGATCGGCGGGGCCTTTCAGCGAGCCCAACCCCTTATCCAGTCTGAAAAAAATTCCTTCCGCGCGCCGGCGTAAGCGACGAAATTGCGCCCGGATCGGGTGGCTGGCATATCGGTTGCATTATCTAAGTCACAGGCGATTTCGTCTGCAAGTGCGGCCTTAATTTTTTAGGCCAACGGCAACGCTGCCGGCACTAGTGCCTACCTCACACCCCCCGCGGTGGGCGCCGAATGCCGGCAGCGTTTTTTTTGCCCCAGGATTTCCCCCGATTCCCCACCCGCTGAGCCTTGCCCGGCCGATGCTAGAGTGGTCGTTTTGAATCGTTCAGGAAACCGGAATTGGCTCAGCGTGCCACCCGCCAGAAGGCGCGTTTCATCGATGTCGAATTGCGCCGGGTGCGACTGACGCTTGGCGACAACCTGGTGTTGCGCCAGATCGATTGGCATATCCGCCCGGGGCAACGCTGGGTGCTGACGGGGCCAAACGGCGCCGGCAAGACACAGCTGCTCAAGGTATTGGCGGGGGATGTATGGCCGACTCCGGGTCGGTCGGTGTTGCGTCGTTATGCCCTGGCCGGTGAGTTCTTTGATGATCCCTACGGCGTTAAAGAAGAAATTGCCTATCTCGGGCCGGAACGGCAGGACCGATACGAACACTATGAATGGAATCATCGGGTAGACCGTATCGTCGCTACGGGGCTGCATCGCACCGACATTCCACTCTCACCGCTCACCGAGATGGATCGGCTCCAGGTGACACGCCTGCTGGCGCGGCTGCGGATTGCAGCGCTCGCCAGGCGCCGCTTCCTCACGCTCTCTTATGGTGAGCGGCGGCTGGTGTTGCTGGCGCGCGCCCTCGCGTGGCGGCCGAAGTTGCTGTTGCTGGATGAACCCTTCACGGGACTGGATGCGACCAATCGACAGCGCTTCGCGCATGGCCTGACGCTGTTAAGCCGCTCGTCGCTGCCCTGGGTGATGTCGACGCATCGTGTGGAGGATGTGCCGGCCGCGGCGACGCATCTGTGCCGCATCGAGGGCGGCCGCATCGCGGCGCGGCGCGCGCTGACGTTGCGCTGGCATCGCGCTGCGCTCGCACGGCGGCGCATCGCTCGCCCGCGAGACCGCGCCGGAGCCGGAGCCGGAACCGGTGCCGGAGAAGATGGCACGGCGGGACGTCGCGAGGCGCTCGTGTCGCTGCGGCGCGCGAGTGCCTGGCGCGAGGGTGTGCGGGTACTGCACGATCTTTCATTGGATATCCGCCGCGGAGACTGCTGGCTGGTTCACGGTGCCAATGGCAGCGGCAAGTCCAGTCTCATTCAAATGCTCTACGGCGATCTTGGCGTGGCCAGCGGTGGGACCATCTCGCGCCGCGGCACCGAGCCTGGCGTGCCGTTGCAAAGCTTTCAGCGCCACGTTGGCCTGATCGCACCTGAACTGCAGGCGATTTATCCGCGCCATCTGCCGGTTCTGGACCTGGTGGCGTCGGGCATTCACGCCAGCGTCGGCCTCAACAGCGAGCTGATCGCCAGTGAGCGGACTCGTGCGCGCCGTGCGTTGCTGCGTGTGGGGGCCGGAGCGCTGGCGGCCCGCACCGTGAGAACACTTTCCTACGGACAGCTTCGCCGCGTGTTATTCGCGCGCGCTTTGATCAATGAGCCGGACATTTTGCTGCTGGATGAGCCCTATGCCGGCCTTGATGCGCGCACGCACGCAGCGCTACGCTCACTGCTCGAGCGCGCGATCGCGGACGGTACGACGATCGTCATGACGACGCACTATCGGGACGAATGGCCGGCGCTCGCGACCCACGAAATCGAGCTCGCGCGCGGCCGCGCGCGTTACCGCGGAGTGATCCGGCGCGCATGAATCGACGCACATCCATCATGACCGCCGGCGCATTGATGCTACTGGCGCTCGGATGCACGCAGACCCAGACCCCCCATGTTGATGTGGCCGGCGGAGACGCAGGCGGATTACCGCGCGCGCCGCCGGCGGAGGAACGAATCGATGCCGCGGCACTCGAGCATGCAGTGCAGGATCCCGCCGCCGCGCAGCTGGCGGCGTTCGTGGTCATGCGCCATGAGTACCTGGTCTTCGAGCACTACGAGCACGGCCTCGCCGGCGACTCGGTCATCGATGGCGGCCACTTCGCGGAAGCCTTGATCGGGTTGGCGGCCGGCGCCGCCGTGCAGCAGGGCGCACTGAACGTCGATGCCATGCACGGCTTCGATCCCGCGGCGCTGCGCGCCGCGATCGAATCCGGAACGCAGCAGCGGTACGAGAGCTATCTCTCCCGCAAGATCTGGCGTCCCATCAATGCCGCTCCCGCCTGGATCGAGCTGTCGGCAACTGGTGCGGCAACGCCCGCGGATTGCTGCCTGCATGCGCGCGTACTGGACTGGATGCGCGTCGCCGGCCTGCTCGCAGGCGATGGTCGCTTCGAAGGCACGCAGGTGGTGCCGGCAGGCTGGGTACAGCGCATGTCGCGGCCGTTGTCGCTGGATGCGGTGCGAGGATTCGGTTTGCAATTGGCACCGGCGGCACACGGAGCGGAGCCGTTTGCCGCCCCGGGCGTGGTGTTTCTGCGCGGCCCGGACCACTGGCGCCTGTGGCTGGTACCGACGCTCAAGCTGGCGGTGCTGTTCGGCGCGGCCGGCACTGCGGATTGGGATGAAACGCGGCTGGCGAACCTTGTCATCCGCGCAGTCTCGGATCGCCCTGCGCAGCCCGGCGATGTCACGGACCTGCAGCGGCTGGTGCCCGGTCACTGAGCGGGTGACGTTGCAAGGGACCTCGTGCATGCTCGCGATATGACGCAGAATTTCTACACCATCGGCGATCGGCGGTCGCAGACCGCCGGCGATGACTATTACGTGGCGCCCGGCGCGCGTTTGATCGGTTCGGTGATCCTGCGCGCCGGAGCCAGCGTCTGGTTCAACTGCGTGCTGCGGGCGGATGATGAAATCATCGAGGTCGGCGCCGGCAGCAACGTGCAGGACGGCAGCATCATTCATTCCGATCCGGGCTCGCCCACGATCATCGGGCGCGATGCGACGGTCGGTCACCTGACCATGCTGCACAGCTGCCTCATCGGCGATGAGAGCCTGATCGGCAATGGTGCCATCGTGCTCGATCGCGCACGGATCGGGCGACATTGCATCGTCGCGGCCGGATCACTGGTGCCCCCGGATCGCAAAATCCCCGAGGGCTCGGTGGTTATGGGCGCGCCGGCGAAGATCGTGCGGCAGGTGACCGCCGCTGACCTGGCCATGATTGCGCAGGGCGCCTCGCACTACCAGGCGCGCATGTTGTCCTATAAGCGCGAGTTGCGCGCCGGTGCGTGAGCGTTAGTGCTTGAGCGGCTTTTTGAGGAAGTCTTCCCGGCTGGCCGATTGCACGCTCACATGCAGTGATTCGTGGCCGCGGGCCACCGTGAGTGGTACCTCGGCGCCTGCCGACCCGCTGCTCCAGACGCCGCGCAGGAACTGCGGCAGCGAGGATACGCGCTGGCCGGCCACTTCGACGATGGCATCACCCAGGTTCAGTCCAGCGCGATGCGCAGGCCCGTCGCGCGTGAGTCCGGCCACGATCACATGGTCTGACTGCTCGGCGGTATAAATCCCGAGCCAGGGCCGCGGCTGGCGGCGCGGATGCCCGATCTCCACCATGTCCTCGAGCACCGGGCCGAGCGGATCGATCGGCACGAACATGTTGGCGTCGAAGCGTTCCTGGGACATCGACTCCTCGACGAACAGCGAGCCGATACCGAGCAGGCGGCCATCCTCGCCCACGAGTGCCGTTCCGCCCCATTGAGGGTGGGGGGGCGCGGTGAACAGCGCGTCCTCGAGCAGGTATTCCCAGTAGCCGGCGAATTCCCGCCGTGCAATCAATCGCGCCTCGAGCGAATGCCGCGCACCGCCGTGACCCACGACGATCACGCGGTCGCCGACCGCAAGTCCGGCGGCAGAGCCGAGCTCCATCGCCGGGGCAGCCAGTGAGCCGAGCGGTTGCACCAGGCCGAAGCCGCTGACCGGGTCGAAGCCGAGCGGATAGGCTTCGACGACCCGGCCGTCGTAGTCGGTCAGCCAGATCGATTCGGCTTCGGTGATCAGGTAGCCGATGGTGAGGATGAGCTTGCGCTCGCGGCTGCGGATCACCACGCCGTGACCGATGCGGTCGGTGCCGAGTATCGATGCCGTGTAGGCATCCTCGCTGATTTCGGTGTGCAACAGTACGACGGAGCGATAGACGCTCTGCAGATCGAACTGCAACTTGTCCTGCTGCGGCCGCAGCGCCTCCGGCAGTTCCCAATCCTCGCCCGTGGCCATGGGCCCATGCTACGGGAATCGATCGGTTACGGGAACTCGATCGTGGTGCCGAAAACGATGACCGCTTCACCCGCAATGCTGACGGACTGCAGCGCCCCATGCCCGACCCGAAGTACCACATCGACGCGTCCGGGTCGGCCAAGAAAACGGCCCTGGAATCCCGAGAACTCGATCTCTCCCGAACGCGTGCCGGCATCAAGAACGTGCGCGGGAATCAGATCATGTTGCAGCAGGTAGGTGCCGAGCAGCCCGTGAGCGTTGCCGCTGACCGGGTCCTCATCGATGCCAAGCGCAGGGCAAAACATGCGCGCTTCGGTTCGAAGCCCCTTGGCGCCGGGATCCAACGCAAACACGAAATAGCCCGGCGCTCCGTTCTCCCGCGAGAGCGCGGTGAGCTGCGCGCCGTTGGGGCGAGTGCGGCCGAGAACTTCGGCGTGCTGCACGCCGAGCAGCAGGCGCGTACTGGTCTCGCCGGCGATCATCGCCGGGCAGCGCGGGTCGAGGTCCGCGCGCGTGAGTTCCAGCGCCGCCAGGACCGCATCGAGCTCGCGCCCATCCACGGTGCGCAGCAGCCGCGGGACGGGCTGGCGGATGGCGATGCGGGTCGCCGGCCACGCGGGCGATGCGGCCAGGATTTCCACCTGCACCAGGCCGGCTTTCTGTTTCTGCCGCGGGCGCGGCGGCAGCTGCAGCGATGCCAGCACCGCATGCGCGGCCAGGGTGGCATGACCGACGAACGCGGCCTCGTGGCGCGGCGTGAAGAAACGTACTCGCAGATCGTGATCGGGTGCGTCAGGCCGCAACAGGAATGCCGTGTCTCGACTACCCAGCTCGCGCGCCAGCGCGCGCATATCCTCCTCGGCCAGCGCATCGGCATCGAGCACCACGCCGGCGGGATTGCCGCAAAAGCGCTGCGAGGTGAACGCATCGACCTGGAACACACGCACGCTGTCGCCCATCCGGGTCTCTCGTTATCGCTGACCGTGGGGCAGATCGTAGCTGATGGTCAGGCCCACCTGGCGGGGATCGCCTAGGTCGAGGAACGCCTGGTTCGGATAGTTGGGTGGAATCAGGCCGAAGTAGAAACCATTTTGTGCGTAGCGCTCGTTGAAGAGATTGCGCAGCCAGATGCTGGCGGTCCAGCTGGCGTGCCGATAGCCGACGCGCAGATTCTCCAGATGATAGGAGCGCGAGGCCTGCGCATCGCTGGTGTAGTAGTAGAAGCTGCCCATGGCGTGGGAATCCAGTCGCGCGAACAGGCCGGACTGCGCCATGTATTCGAGCGCCAGGGATGCCTCGTAATCCGGGGCAAAGGGTTGCGAGCGACCATCGATCCCCAGGCTCTCGAACACGCCGGTCACGCCCAGGTAGCGGGTGTGCAGCATCGCCGCGCTGCCTGAAACCTGCCAGTGCTCGCCGAGCCGGTAACTGCCTTCGGACTCGAGGCCGAAGTTCTCGCCGTCCGCGGCGTTCTGGGTAAAGAACACGTACGCCAGGGGATTGTTCTGCTGCAGCTGTTCGGACAGGTAGACCTGCATGTGCTGTCGGCGCATGTAGAACACATCCGTCTGCAGCTGCAGCGGGTCCTCGGCGCGGGCGTATTTGATGCCGCTCTCGAGACTCCAGAGCGTTTCGGGCGCAAAGCCGCGTTGCTCGGAGAGGATCTGCGAACCGATGTTGAAGCCGCCGCCTTTGTAACCGCGCGCCAGCGTTGTATAGAAATGCTGTCCCTGCCCCGTGTCGAACATCCAGGAAAGATTACCCCCGACCATGTCGTTGATCTCTTGCGGGAAAGGCGTCGCCGCATCGCTGCTGTCCTGGTAGTCGGCGCTGCGTCGTTCGACGCGCAACCCGGCCGAAAGCTTCGAGCGCGGGCCGAGATCGGCGTCCAGCGAGCCGTATAGCGCCACATTGGTCGCGCCGTAGCGGCTGTCGAGTTCGCTGCTGCCGGTGCCGTTATAGACATCATCGTATTGGTACACGAGGCGATCGGTCTCGGTGAGGCGCAGCGCGTAGATGCCGGCCAGCCAGCGCAGCACTCCGAAGAGCGCGCGCGAGTCATCGCCGATCAGGCGCAGGTCTTCGGCAAAAGTGTGCCGGTAGCGATTGTCGCTCTGGAAATAATCGTACGGCGCGTACGGTCCCCAGAGCGTGTCGTTACCCCAGTCGCCATCGAAGGAATACAGGATGGCCGAGCCGGCGCTGCTGGTGATGCTGCGCACTTCGCCGAGCCCTTCGATCCGGTCGCTGAGGCGCAGCGCGATGCCGTTGGAACGCTGCTCGTCACGTCCCGGCTGGTTGGAAAAGGTGGTGGCAGTGTTGTTGATCGACCAGGCATCGTAGCCATTGTTGATGTTCACATGCATCAGCGTCAGGTCGGCCTGCAGCGCGTCATTGATCTGCCAGTGCAGCTTGCCGCGCAGCGTGCCCTCGTCATAGCCGTTGGTGGTGTTCATGCCGTAGTAGGCGTCATGACGAAAGCCATCACTCAGATACTGTTGTGCGACCAGTCGCCATCCCGCATCGCCGCCTGCCATGCCATCGCCAATGGCAATGCCGGCCGAGCGCGTGTCGTAGGTGCCGCCGGTGGCTTCGCCGTGCAGTTCGAACTCCGTGCCTGGATCGGCGGTGCGCACGCTGATCAGGCCGGCCAGGGCGTTGGCGCCGTAGGTGGTGCCCTGGGGGCCGCGCAGCACCTGGATCTGCTGCACATCGAACAGCGTCGCCGGCATGCCGACGCCGGAGAAGTCGATGTCATCGATCAGGAAGCCGACGGAGGGATTCGGGGCCCCCTGATATTGCTCCACCTCGCCGATGCCGCGGAGCTGGAAGAAACGCGGACGTGATGTGCCGGATGCCCAATTGAGATTCGGAATCATGCCGAGCACATCCTCGAAATGCTGCACGCCCGCTTCGCGCAGCGTGTCGGCGTCGAGCACCGTCACGCTCTGCGGCAGTTGCGCCACGCTGGTTGGTCGCAAGCTCGCTGTCACCACCACCTCATCGAGGGTGTCGTTCTCTGCGGCCGCGGACCCGGCTATGAAGCCGCACCAGATAGGCAGAATCAATGCTGCGAGTTTTGATCTCATGCACCTGCTCCCTACGCCGGTACTAACCGGATCAGGTTCAACGGGTTCGCCGACTGCGCGGCATCTCAGGTCCTCACCGGACCACCCCAAGGTTTGCAACGTCAACTATCGAACAACCCGATTTGCTTTGCAACTAGAATGCGGCCGGCGTCACCTGCCGTCCGGAAAAGGAGCCCCACAATGGACATCGGCGTCGAGATCAGCCTTTACCCGCTGCACCAGCAGTACATTCCGCCGATCGATGATTTCATTGCTCGTATCAACACCGACAAAGCGCTGCGGATCGTTACCAACAGCATGAGCACGCAGATCTTCGGCGAATACGACACCGTGATGCAGCGCTTGCTGCGCGAACTGCGCACCAGCTTCGAACGCAATGACAAGGCCGTGTTCGTCATGAAGGTGCTCGGACCGTTGGCAACGTGATCGAGGCGCTGCTGCGCGAGCTGTACGCCACAACCGCCGTGGAGTTCGCCGGGGTGGTGCTCGGCCTCGCCTACGTACTGCTGATCTATCGACGCAACCGCATGGGCTGGGTGGCGGGAGCCGCGAGTTCGATCTGTTATGTCTACCTGGCCGCGAGTGCAAAGCTGCCGATGCAATCGGCGCTGCAGTTCTACTATGTGGCGATGGCGATCTACGGCTGGCGCAACTGGACGCGCACCGCCGGGGAGCGCGCCGGCGGTATCGGGCGTTGGCCGCTGCGCTATCACGCCATCGCGGTGGCCGTGATCGCCCTGCTCAGTGCCCTGACGGCGCAATGGCTGCGGCGCGAAACGCACGCGGCACTGCCCTACCTGGACTCGATGACCACCTGGACCAGCCTGTTCGCGACCTGGCTGCTGGCGCGGCTGAAGCTGGAGAACTGGCTGTACTGGATCTGTGCCGATTCGGTGACGACCTACATGTTCGCTTCCCAGGGCTATCCCTTCAGTGCCGGCCTGTTCATCAGCTACATGATCATTGCCGTGTTCGGCTATCGCGAATGGCTGCGCAAGTACCGTCTGCAGAGCGCCTGAAGTCCCCGCCGCCGTGGGCGCTGGCACGTGTGCCGGGGCTCGAGGATGGCGAGCCGCCTCTCATGCTCGCCCCGCTCGGTGGCGGCAGCGTCAACGAAGTGTTCCGGGTCGATTCGCGCATTGGCCGCTTCGTCGTGCGCCTGAATGGACCTGCCTGGCGCCGGCCGGGAGTCGACCGCGAACGCGAACTGGCACTGTATCGCACGGCCGCGGCGGCCGGCATCGCGCCGCAGCTGGCCGTTGCCGATCCGCAGGCCGACGGCCTGTTGATCATGCAGTACCAGGAGGGACGCGTCTGGCGCGAGCAGGATTTTGAGGATGTCGCGGCGCTGCGGCGGCTGGGTGAGCGGCTGCAGTTGCTGCACTCGTTGCCGGCGCCGGCCATCGAGCCATTTGATCCATGGTCGGTAGCGCAGGGCTATCTGCGCCAGATCGCCGAGCCACCCGCGGCGGCGGCGCTGGCGCGCCTCGAGCAAAGCTGCGCCGCGCTGGGTCGGCAATCCGCATCCGCCGGCGCCTGCATCGCGCACGGCGATCTGGCGCAGAACAACCTGCTCGAGGGGCAGCAACTCTGGCTGCTCGACTGGGAGTACGCACAGCTCAGCGATCCGCTCATGGATCTCGCCTGCGTGCTGGCCTACTACCCGGCGGCGATGCGCCACCGCGCGGAATTCGCCGCGGCGGCCGGACTCTCTGCGCAGGCCGCCGGCGAGGCGCTCGCGCAGCGGATCACCATCTACCAGGCCTTAAGCTGGCTCTGGCACCTGGCGCGCGGGGAACCGGCGTCATGGGACTGGCATCCGGACGTCCCGGCCGGCAAACTAGCCGGCCCTTGAATTGCAGGAGTAATCATGCCGACGGTGCGAGTGATCGATCGCGACAACGTGGAGCGCTCCGTGGAAGCGCCGAACGGGGCGACGCTGATGGAGCCCCTGCGCGACATGGACGATGGCGTCGCGGCGATCTGCGGCGGCATGTGCTCATGCGCGACCTGCCACGTATACGTGGATCCGGAGTGGCTGCCGAAGCTGCCGGCGCCGATGTCCGATGAGGGCGATATGCTGGGCGACCTGACTGGACGGCAATCCAACTCGCGTCTGTCCTGCCAGATCGTGCTAAACGACTCGCTGTCAGGGCTCAAAGTCACGATCGCGCCAGAGGAATAGGCGCCGGCCATGAGCTGGTGGACTTTCCTGTTGCTCGCGGCGGCGGCGCTGTTGGCTGCCGTCCGTATCTACGTTGGCATCCGGCGCAGCCGCGCGTCGACGCATGATGACTGGGACGAACGGCTGGTGCAGAACCTGCGCGCGGCCGGCGGCAATGCCTTCACGCCGTACGATATCGACTTCTTCTTCAACCTGCCGGACGAGGCCAGTTGCGCCACCCTGCGTGCGGTGCTGGAGCCCGAAGGCTTCGCGATCGACACCCGCGTCATGGGCGGGGAGGGCGCCAGCGGCTTCTCGCTACATGCACGCAAGCCCGTGCGCGTCTCCGTGACCGAGATGCAGGATTACTCCAAGCGCTTTCGCGTGCTGGCAGAGCAGCATGGCGGCCATTACGACGGCTGGATGACCGATCCCGGCCGCAAGACGTGAGGGCGGCCGAGCCGCAAACCGGCGTCTAGGGAGGCTTCGCCGTCTGGCGCTTGACCGCCTCGGCAGCCGCGCGGATGGCCTCCGCATCGCCCAGGTAGCGGCTGCCGCGCGGTTTCAGGTCCGCATCGAGCTCGTAGAGCAGCGGCACACCGGTTGGAATATTCAGCTCGACAATGGCCTCTTCGGACAGTCCATCGAGCATCTTGACGAGTGCCCGCAGGCTGTTGCCGTGCGCCACCACCAGTACCGTGCGATTGCGCCGCAGTTCGGGCTCCACGCGCTCCTCCCAGTAGGGCTGAACGCGCGCCAGCGTGTCCTTGAGCGATTCGGTGGCGGGCAGATCCCTGGCGGGCACGTCCTTATAGCGCGGATCGAAACGCGGATGGCGCTCATCGTTGAGCTGCAGCGGCGGGGGCGGAATATCGTAGCTGCGCCGCCAGATCTTCACTTGCGCCTCGCCGTGACGCTCCACGGTCTGCGCCTTGTTCAGACCCTGCAGCGCGCCGTAGTGACGTTCGTTCAGCCGCCAGTGGCGCTCGACCGGCAGCCAGAGCAGGTCGAGCTCGTCGAGCATGAGCCACTGGGTGCGAATCGCGCGCTTGAGTACCGAGGTGAATACCAGATCGGGCACCAGCCCCTCGCGTTTGAGCTCGCGCCCCGCCTGGCGCGCTTCTTCGCAGCCCTTGGGCGTCAGGTCGACGTCGGTCCAGCCCGTGAACAGATTCTCCAGATTCCAGGTGCTCTGGCCATGCCGCACCATGATGAGTTTTCCCGCCACCGTATGCTCCTATGTCAGATGTGCCGCGGCCGGCGTTGCGGCGAGCGCTTCGAGGGCTTCCGCGGCCACCGTGAGGGCGGCCAGGTCGGGCGTCGCCAGCGCGCGCAAATCGCGCAGTATCTGTTCCCACCGTTCCAGCGCGCCGCGCGCCGCCGGTCTGGGTCCGCTGCGCTGGCTTTTGGGCGCAGGGCGCAGAGCCGCGGCGCTCAGGCGCAGGTGTGCGCCCAGCGAAACGCTTTGCAGGCGGGCGCGCGCCGCGCTGCTCCAGCCGCCGCTGGCCGGCAGCTGGTCGATGGCGGCGTGCAGCCAGTCCAGTCCGAGCTGGGCGCCGAGGCCGAAATGCGCGCGCGCGACCGCGCGGGCGCTGGCACGGCTGCTTCGCATGAGCTGCACCAGGTCGAGCGCCACGTGCAACGGTTCGAGCGCGGCCAGGTTTTCGGCCAGGCGCTCGGGCAGCCCCATGGCGCCGTAGCTCGCAGCACGCTTGAGATACCGGGCGCGATCCAGGCCTTCGAGCGCGGCGGGCGTCACTTGGGCGAGTTCGCGCAGCAGCGGTTGCAGCCGCGTCACCGACGCACCCACTTCCGGGTAGTCGCGCCGATGCGCGAGCAGCCAGCGCGTGAGATGTCGCACATAGCCGCTGGTCTCGAGCAGTGCCCGATACTGGTCGACGGCCTTGATGCGGCCATCCAGTCCCTCCAGCTCCGCCCACAGGCGGCGCAGATCGGCACTGTCGCGCGCAATGGTGTAGGCGCGCGCCACCGCGATGGCATCGCAGTCGCCGTCCTGCGAGCACTGCATCAGCAGCGACGGTCCGATGCGGTTGACGATGCTGTTGGTGGTGGCGGTGATGATGATCTGGCTGCGCAGGCGATGGCGCTTGATGCGCTGGGCAAACCGGCGGCGGAAGGCCTGCGGAAAATAGCGCTCGAGTTCGCGCGCCAGGTAGGGATCATCGGCGCTGCCGCTCTCGGACAGCGCGTGATTGAGCGCGATCTTGCCGTACGAGAGCAGCAGCGCCAGCTCGGGCCGGGTCAGCCCCCGACCCTCGCGGCGACGCTGCTCGATCTCCTCGTCATCGGGCAGGAATTCCACCGACCGATCCAGATCGCCATGGCGCTCGAGCCAGCGCAGCAACTGCTGATGCTCCGATAGATCCTCCGCGGCGCGCTGCTCCATGAGGCTGATGGCCTGGCTCTGCAGATAATTGTTCCGCAGCACCAGCTCGGCCACCTCGTCGGTGGCAGCCGCCAGCAGCCGATTGCGCCGCGCACGCGCGATGGGCGCGCCGGCATCGGGGGCATCGAGCAGGATCTTGAGGTTGACCTCGACATCCGAGGTGTTGACGCCCGCCGAATTGTCGATGAAGTCGGCGTTGAGGCGGCCGCCGTGCGCGGCGTATTCCACGCGGCCGCGCTGCGAGAAGCCGAGATTGCCGCCTTCGCCGACCACCAGCGCGCGCACCTGCGCGCCATCCACTCGCAGCGCATCGTTGGCACGGTCGCCGATCTCGCCGTGGCGTTCGCTGGCTGCCTTCACATAGGTGCCGATGCCGCCATTCCAGAGCAGATCGACGCGCATGCACAGCGCCGCGCGGATGATTTCCACCGGCGTCGCGCGCGGCTGCTGCAGATCGAGCAGCTGGCGCATCTCCGCCGAGAGTGTGATGGATTTGGCGCTGCGCTCGAAAATGCCGCCGCCGCGCGAGAGCAGCTTCCGGTCGTAGTCGTTCCAGCCCGAGCGCTCGAGCTTGAACAACCGCTGGCGCTCGCGCAGGCTGCGTGCCGTGTCGGGATTGGGGTCTATGAAGATGTGCAGGTGGTTGAATGCCGCCACCAGCCGGATATGAGGCGATTGCAGCAGGCCGTTGCCGAATACATCGCCCGACATGTCGCCGATACCGGCGACGGTGAAGGGCTCGCGCTGGATGTCGCGGCCGAGTTCGCGAAAATGGCGTTTGACGCATTCCCAGCCGCCGCGCGCGGTGATGCCCATCTTCTTGTGGTCATAGCCCGCCGAACCGCCCGAGGCGAACGCATCGCCGAGCCAGAAACCGTATTCCGCGGAAATGGCGTTGGCGATGTCGGAGAAAGTCGCGGTGCCCTTGTCGGCCGCGACCACCAGGTAGGGATCATCGCCATCGAGCCGGCGCACCTGCGGCGGCGGCGTGAGACGGCTGCCGACGATGTTGTCGGTGAGATCGAGCAGGCAGCGCATGAAGCCGCGATAGCACTCGATCACTTCGCGCTGCTGCACCTCGCGCGGCGCGCGCGTGCTGAGGCGGCGCGCGACGAATCCGCCCTTGGCGCCGACCGGCACGATCACGGTGTTCTTGACGTGCTGCGCCTTCATGAGCCCGAGAATCTCGGTGCGAAAATCCTCCGGTCGCTCGGACCAGCGGATGCCGCCGCGCGCGATCGCGCCCTTGCGCAGATGCACGCCCTCGAACTGCGGGCCATGCACGAAGATCTCGTAGGCGGGCCGCGGCTGCGGCAGTCCCGGTATCCGGCCTGGATCGAGCTTGAGCGAGAGCGTCGAGCGCGGCAGGCCATTTTCATCGCGGCGGTAATAGTTGGTGCGCAGCGTCGCGCGGATAACGGCGAGAAATGCGCGCAGGATGCGGTCTTCATCCGGACTGACGATCGCCTCGATCGCGCGCACCACGCGCTGCTCGAGCAGGCCCGCGCGCAGGCGGGTGGCGCGCGATGCCGCCGGCACCAGGCGCTGTTCGAACAGCTGGCACAGGTCGCGTGCGGTACGCGCATGGGTAGCGAGCACGCGCTCCATGTAGCTCTGGCTGAACGGGATGCCGGTCTGGAGCAGGTAGCGGCAGCAGGCGCGCAATACCGTGACCTGCCGCATGCCGAGCTCGGCTGCGATCAGCAGTCGATTGAAGCCGTCATCGTCGATCTCGCCGGCGCGGACCGCGCGGAATGCCGCGATCAGGCTGTCGGCAACGCGCGCGACGTTGAAGCGGTGCAGGGCGTAGTGCTCGAGTTCGAAGTCCTGGATCCAGACACTGCCGCCATCGGCGAAACTCAGGCGATAGGGCCGTTCGGCGATCACGCGCAGGCCGAAATGCTCGAAAGTCGGCAGCACGTCGGAAACCGACAGCGGATCGCCGCGGCGGATGATGTGCAGATGCACGCGGTGCGGTTGCTGCAGCGGCGGACGGTAGAGCCGCAGCTGCATGCGTTCGGGCGGCGGCATCCAGTCCTTCCAGGTCGAGGATGTCGCGCACCGCATGTTCGGCATCCACATCCTGGCGGTAGGAAGCCGGAAATGCGGGCTCATAGCGGCGCTCGAGCGCGCGCGCCTGGACATCGTCGAACTGCGCGCGCAGGGCGGTGCGCAGCCGGTCGCGCCAGGAGACCAGCGCCAGGGCTATCTCGCGCTCGAGATGCTCGACCTGCACTCGCGGCTGGCTCGCAGGGTCGACCCGCACCAGCACGTGCAGCTGCGCCAGCGGCTCGTTGCCGATGGTCAGGCTCGAGTCCAGCTCGTTGCCCTGCAGTGCCGTGCGCAGCAACTGCTCGATGCGCGCCTGCGCCTCGGCATCGCAACGTTCGCGCGGCAGATACACCAGGCAGGACCAGAAGCGCCGGAATTCATCGCGCCGAAGGATCAAACGTACGCGCGAGCGCTCCTGCAGCACCAGCACGGCGCGGGCGCAGCGGATCAGGTCGGGAACGCTCGCCTGGAACAGTTCATCGCGCGGCAGCGTCTGCAGGATCTGCTGCAGCCGTTTGCCATCGTGGCTGTTGGGCGCGAATGGAAAGTGCTCGATGACACGCTTGAGTTTCTGCCGCACCCACGGGATCTGTCGCGGATCGACCCGGTACACCGAGTAGTTCCACAAGCCGAGAATGCGCACCTCGCCGCTCGGGCGGCCGCGCGCATCGAAGCGCTTGACCCCTATGTAATCGAGATAGGCCGGTCGGTGCACGGTCGAGCGCAGATTGGCCTTGGTAATCACCAGCAGATCGATCGATCGCAGTGCCTGCTCGATGTTGGCCGCGGGGACTCCGGTATCGCGCGCGGTACGCCGCCGCCGGCGCAGCAATCCCAGAGCGGTCCCGGGCACCGGCAGCAGCTCGAGACCGCGGCCGCGACGGCGCAGCACGTTCTCGCGATAGCCGAGAAAGGTGAAGTGGTGCGACTCCATGTACTGCAGCAGCGCGCGGCTTTCGGCAATGATGTCCGCGTGCAGGGGCGGCGGATTGCGGCTGATGTCGGCGCACAGCCGCAACACCTCGTTGCGCATGCGCATCCAGTCCTTGCAGGCGCGGCGCACATCGGCGATCGCCGCGTTGAGCTTGCGCTGCAGCTGCTCGCATTCGGCCGGGTCGCCGACGCGGTCGATGCGCAGGTACTGCCAGGATTCGTTGCGGCCGCCTTCGGCCGTGAGATCCTGATCGACGCTGCGGATGCGGCCGGCGGCGTCGCGCTGCACGCGCAGGATCGGATGAATGATGATGTGCGCCGAGACGCCGGCCTGCGCCAGCGTCATGCTGAGTGTGTCGACCAGGAAGGGCATGTCCTCGGTGACCAGCTGCACCACCGAGTACGCCGTCTCGCCGTTTGCCGGCGCGCACGACACCCTCAGCAGCGTCTGTGTGGGCCGCCGCCGGCTGCCGAATTCCAGCAGCGCGGCGCAGTCGGCGCGCAGTACCGCCTGATCCAGCCGCCGCCATTCCTCGCTGGGGACCGATTCCTGCCAGGCGCGCAGCAGCACGGCCGTCATTTGCGTGTGGCGAGCCGACTGCCTCGGCGAGCCGCCGCGTTTCATTCGGGCTGCTCGAGATCGCTGATGACCGCGCCGAGGAACCGCACCGCCTCACCACCCGTGACGACCCGGTGATCGAAGCTCAATGAGAGCGGCATGCGCGCATGGATTTCGACGCGTCCTTCGGCAGCCATCACATCCTGCCGCACTCGTCCGGTGCCCAGGATCGCCACCGCGGGTGGCACGACCACCGGGGTCGCGTAGCGCCCGGCCAGCGTGCCGAAGTTGGACAGCATGAAGGTGAAGTTGCGCAGTTCTTCTGTCTTGACCGTGCGGTCCCGGGCGGCGCGCTTGAGGCGATCGAGTTCGGCGCGCAGCGGCGCGGCACCCTGGCTCTCGACATGCCGCAGCACCGGCACGATCAGGCCGTCGGGCGTGTCCACCGCCAGGCCGACGTCGATCTGCCGGATCAGTACCCGGCTCTCCGAGGCGGCGTCATACCAGGCATTGAGTCCGGGCTCCGCCCTGACGCCGGCGCGGATCGCGCGCAGTACCCGCGCGGAATAGTCACCGCGACCGCCCCAGCGGTGCAGATCCGCGTCGTCGAAGACCGTGCAGCCGGCGACGCTGTCCCGCGAGGCGCTCATGCTTTGGGCCATGGCACGCCGCAGACTGCGCAGCGGCTGGACTTCGGTGGTCCATTCCGGCGGTGGCTGCAGCGCCGCCGGGGTCGTTGACCCGGCGCGCGTGACGCCACGGCCGGGACCGGCGCGCTGCATGACATCCTCCACCGTGATCAGGCCGCCACGGCCGCTGCCCGTCACGCCCTCCAGGTCCACGCCGAGGCTGCGCGCGAGCGCACGCGCGGCCGGGACCGCCCGCGCCCGCGCGGAACTGGCGGTATGGCTCGATTCGAAGGCGCGACTGCCGGGATACTCATCGGTGGTCGAGGGCATATGGCCGACGACCGTGCCCGAATCGGCGGCTTCCTCGGCCGCCACTACCTCGGCGGCGGAATCCGCTGCCTGCTGCGCGGGGCTGGTCGCCACCGATCCCGCATCGAGCGTGAATTCGATCAGCGGCGCGCCGATCTCGATCCGGTCGCCTGCCTTGGCGTGCAGCGCGGTGATCGTGCCGCTGACCGGAGAGGGCACTTCGACCACGGCCTTGGCCGTCTCCACCGAGAGCATCGGCGCGTCGACTTCGATGCGGTCGCCCACCTGTACATGCCAGCGCAGCACTTCAGCCTCGGACAGTCCCTCGCCGAGATCCGGTAGTTTGAATACGGTCATGGGTCCGCCTCAGTCCGCCAGGGTGGCCCGGATGCCGTCGACGATGCGCGGCACGCCCGGGATGTAATCGTGCTCGAGCCGATATAGCGGCATGATCGTGTCATAGCCAGTCACGCGCCGAATGGGTCCTTCGAGGTCGTATAGCGCCTCTTCGCCGACGATCGCTGCTATTTCGGCACCAAGCCCAGCTGTTCGCGCGGCCTCATGGACGATGAGAAGTCGACCGGTTTTGACCACCGAGTCCAGGATGGTGTCGAAGTCGATGGGGGCCAGGGTGCCGACGTCGATGACTTCGCAGCTGACGCCTTCCGCCGCCATCTGATCGGCAGCCTTGAGGCTGTCCACCGTCATGGCGCCCCAGGTCACGAGCGTCAGGTCGCTGCCCTCGCGCAGCACGAAGCAGTGGCCGATGGGGAGGGCCTGACCATCGTCCTCGACCTCCTGCTTGGCGAAGCGATACAGCCGCACCGGCTCGAGGAAAATGACCGGGTCCGGATCGCGGATCGCGGCCAGCAGCAGCCCGTAGGCACGCGCGGGGGAGGACGGGCAGATCACGCGCAGTCCCGGGTGATGGCAGAGCAGCGCTTCGAGGCTCTCCGAGTGATGCTCGGGCGCGTGAATGCCACCGCCATGCGGCATGCGCAGCACCAGCGGGCAGGTCAGTCGGCCGCGGGTTCGGTTGCGCAGTCGCGCCATGTGGCTCGCGATCTGGTCGAGCGCGGGATAGATGAATCCCATGAACTGGATTTCCGCCACGGGCTTGAGACCTTGCGCGGCCATGCCGATCGCCGCGCCGGCGATCAGTCCTTCGGCCAGCGGGGTGTCCTGCACGCGCGCCTTGCCGAAGCGCTGCTGCAGTCCCGCGGTGGCTCGAAACACTCCCCCATTGGTGCCGACATCCTCCCCGAGCACGATGACCGACGGGTCCCTGGCCATCTCCCAGGCATGCGCCATGTTGATGGCCTCGACCATCGTCATTTTCCCCACTTGGCCGATCCTCTTCTTATCTAGGGTTTCAACGCCTAGGGTTTCAACGCCGAGTAGTGGCGCGCATCCTCGCGCTGCGCGCGCAAACCAGCCGGGAGTTGTGCATACAGGTAATCGAACATCGAATCCGTGGACTGCTTCGGCGTGGCCAGGTACTGCTTGACGGCGGCCTCGACCGCCTCGCTGCACTCGCGGCGCAGCGCCTGCTCGGCTGCCTCGTCCCAATGACCCTGCGAGGTAAGGTAGGTGCGCATGCGCGCCAGCGGCTCGATGCGGTGGGCTGCTTCGACCTCGGCGGCGGGGCGATAGCGGGTGGCATCATCCGATGTGGTGTGATCGCTGAGCCGGTAGGTGAGGGCCTCGATAACAGTCGGGCCGCCGCCGGTGCGGGCTCGCTCGAGCGCCTCATGCACGGTTTCCCGCACGATCAGCACATCGTTGCCGTCCACCTGCACTGAGGGGATGCCGGCCGCGATGGCCTTCTGCGCCAGCGTTTCCGCCGCGGTCTGTGCGCTGACGGGTACCGAGATGGCCCAGCGGTTGTTGACGATGACGCACACCAGCGGCAGCTTCTTGGCGCCGGCCAGGTTGAGCGCTTCATAGAAGGCGCCCTGCGAGGTGCCGCCATCGCCGATGAACACCAGCGCGCATCGGGCCTCACCGCGGATCTGAAAGGCAAGTGCGGCACCGGCAGCATGCGGCATCTGCGAACCGATCGGCACGCAGAAGGGAAAGTCCTGCGGGCTGTTGCGGTAGTTGGTGCCGCGTTCATCCCCGCCCCAATAGAGCAGGATGTCGAGCATGTCGACCCCGCGCCAGAACTTGGTGCCAATCTCGCGGTACACCGTGAACAGCACATCTTCGGCGCGCATGGCCGAACCCACGCCCACATGAGTGGCTTCGTGCCCCAGGCAGGCCGGATAGGTGCCGAGCTTGCCGGTGCGCTGCAGGTTGACCGCCTTGGTGTCGAAGACGCGCGCGCGCACCATGACGCGGTAGAGCCGCCGCAGCAGCTCGACGTCATTGGCGAAAGCGGGTAGCGGACCGCACAGTGTGCCGTCGCTCGCTAGGCAGCCCCGGTAGGGAATCTCGAAGCGCGCGACGACTTGGTCGGAACTCATAATGAGAATCGTAGCATTGAACGAGCAG
Organism: uncultured Gammaproteobacteria bacterium; assembly: GCA_963771665.1. GTDB lineage: Bacteria > Pseudomonadota > Gammaproteobacteria > Steroidobacterales > Steroidobacteraceae > FEN-1191. The sequence continues at coordinate 444,884 of CAVYUK010000008.1, forward strand.
CGGTATTATCGTGCCTCCCTGCGCGCCCTTGCCAGGTAAGCCGGCGTCTGCATTTCGACCAGGCGGCTGGCGGTTCGCTGGAACGCTGCCGCCAGCCGGCCGGCGCGGTAAAGCTCCTGCGGCGGCGCGGCGGCCGTGACGATCAGCTTGGTGCCCTGGTCGTAGAATTCATCCACCAGCGCGATGAAGCGCCGCGCGGCATCGTCCTGCTCGGGCGCGCTGAAGACCGGGACGTGGCTGAGCATGATGGTGCGAAATTCCTGCGCCAGCTCGGCATAGTCATTCTGGCTGCGCGAGCCTTCGCACAGCACATCGAACTCGAACCAGGCCACATCGCCCCGGCAGCGCACCACCGGCAGCGTGCGCCCGAGAATCGACAGCGACAGGCGCGACTCACCGTGTTCGCCTTCCAGCTGCGCGAACAATCGCTGCAGACGCGCATCAGTGTCGGCGGCGTTGCTGTCCAGGTAGATGGGCGCACGCTGCAGCTCGCGCAGTCGATAGTCCAGCGCGCCGGCGAGCGGACACAGCTCGAGCTGGTGCTCCAGCAGCGCGATCGTGGGCAGGAAGCGGCTGCGCTGCAGCCCATCCTTGTAGAGTTCGGCCGGTGCCTGGTTGGAAGTAATGACCAGCCACACGCCCCGCCGCAACAGTGCCTCGAACAGTGCGCCGAGGATCATCGCATCGGCGATGTCGCCGACGTAGAGCTCATCCAGGCAGAGCACGCGCCACTGTGCGGCCAGCTCGCGCGCCACGGCCTCGAGCGGCGCGCGCCTGCGCTGTGTGCTGCGCAGGCGCTCGTGCACGTCGCGCATGAAATGATGGAAGTGGCTGCGCTGACCCTCGCCTGCAGGAAGGCTGTCGAAGAACAGATCCATCAGCATGGTCTTGCCGCGACCAACGCCGCCGTACAAATAGATGCCGCGCGGACCGGTCAAACGCCGCGACCAGCGGGCGAAGAGTCGCGCGCGCACGCCGGCCGGCCGGGCCGCGAGCACGCGTGCGCGCAGCGCCTCGAGCCGGGCAAGCGCCGCCTGCTGCGCCGGGTCGGCATCGTACCCGCGCTGCGCCGACTCGCGCGCATAGCGCTGCTGCAGCTCAGGCATGATCGCGCGTGGCCAGATCGGGGATTTGCAGCGCTGCCAGCAGCGCAGCACGCGCGGCATCGCGCATGCGCGGTGCCCGCTCGAACTCTTCGGCGGCATTGGTGGCAGGCGGCACCGCAATCATGTCCAGCACCCGCACATCGATGTCACCGGGGCGCGGCAGGATGTGATCGGGCGGGAGCGAGGCGCGTGTGCCGCGAATGGCAATCGGTACTACCGGCAGTTGCGCGCGCGCCGCGGCGGCGAAGGCACCGATGTGGAACCGCCGCAGTCCGATTTCGGCGCCGAAGGTACCTTCAGGAAAGAACGCCAGGGCCTGTCCCTGCGCCGCGCAACGCATCAGCCGGCGCGCATCGCGCGCGCTGCGCTGGCGATTCTGCCGTTCGACGAACTCCGCGCCTATGCGCCGCAGCAGCGTGCCCGCCAGCGGCACCGATGCCATCTCGCGCTTGATGATGAAACTGAAATTGCTCGGCAATATCGCCTGCAACACCACGCCGTCGAGATAGCTCTCATGATTGGCAACCACGATGCACGGCGTCACGATGTGCTCGAGTCCGCTCACGGTCACACGCATGCCAGTGAGTCTCAACACTGCGCGCGCCACGCGGCGCACCAGTGCGCGACGCCGCGGCAGCGAGGGCATCAGCAGCAGCACCGGCATCACCGCCAGGGCGAATGCCACGAACAGGATCCATGCGTACAGCCCGAGGACTAATGCGAACGGCTGGCGGCGGGTCGTCGAAGTCGCGGGATCTGACACTGGGGGTGAACTTTGGATGTGATGCAGTTCTCTTTATGTTAACGGTACCGCTGCCATGTGAGGGTCATCACATCGAACCACAAGCGAAGCTCAGCATACTGCCGCGGCAAGGCCAGGACCGTTATCCAGGATATTTCTTTGACCAGACAGGCAACAGTGACAGTAGCGACCGCCATCAAGGACCCGGTAGAGCCGCTGATATCGCGGTTTCTCGACGCGGTCTGGATGGAGCGCGGACTTTCCTCCAACACACTGGCGGCTTATCGCGCCGACCTGGTGGCTCTGGCGCGCTGGCTTCATGCGCGACAGATGTCGCTGCCGAAGACCGGTCGCGCAGACCTGATGGATTTCATCGCCGCGCGCGTGCACGGCGGCGCGCGTCCGCGATCCACGGCACGGCAGCTGTCTTCGTTCCGGCGCTTCTTTCGCTACCTCATCCGCGAAGGCCTGATTGCGGAGGATCCGACCGCGCAGATCGCAATGCCGAAGATCGGCCGCTCGCTGCCGCGTTCACTCAGTGAATCGGAAGTCGAGGCGCTGCTGGGTGCACCGGTGGTGGCCGATCCGCTCGGTCACCGCGATCGCACCATGCTCGAAGTGCTCTACGCCACGGGTTTGCGAGTATCCGAACTCGTGCACCTGAAACTCGCGCAGGTCAATCTCAACCAGGGCGTCATTCGCGTGCTCGGCAAGGGCAATCGCGAACGCCTGATCCCGCTTGGCGAGGAAGCCGTGCGCTGGCTCAAGACTTTCATCGACACCGGCCGCGCCGACATTCTGCTCGACCGCAGCACCGATTTTCTGTTCCCGACGCGCCGTGGCGACCGCATGACGCGCCAGGCTTTCTGGCACATCATCAAGCGCTACGCGCGCAAGGCCAGCGTCGACCAGGACCTCTCACCGCATACCCTGCGACACGCCTTCGCCACCCATCTGCTCAATCACGGCGCGGACTTGCGCGTGGTGCAGATGCTGCTGGGCCACAGTGATCTGTCCACCACCCAGATCTATACGCACGTCGCCCGCGAGCGTCTAAAGGAACTGCACTCGAGCCACCATCCGCGCGGCTGAGCCGGCCGCGCGTGGTATAATTCCGGGCATGAAACGCCTCCGTCGCCTGCTTCCGGCGCTCGCGCTGGCCGTCGCCACTGTCTTGGCTGCGACAGCCTGGGCCGCGGATGCGCCGAACTCCACTCCCACCGCGGTTCCGGGTCCGGTACCCAATCCGGGCGTCGTCGCCAATGCCGACGCTGCGGCCGCGACAATCCCCGGCGTCAAGAAAGAGGACGTGCGGCAGACTCCGGTCGCCGGCGTATTTGAAGTGCGCCGCGGCGCCGACATCGTCTACATGAGCGGCGATGGCCAGTACGTCTTCACCGGTGATCTTTACAACGTCCCGACGCACAGCAACCTGACCGAGGCGCATCGGCGCGTGCTGCGGCAGAAACTCATCGAGTCCATTCCCGAATCGCAGATGGTGATCTTCTCGCCGCCGCAGCCGAAGTACACCATCACGGTGTTCACGGATGTGGACTGCGCCTACTGCCGTGAGCTGCATCGCCAGATCGCCGATTACAACCGGCTCGGCGTGCGTGTGCGCTACATTTTCTACCCGCGAACCGGCCCGAACACCGAGTCCTGGCATAAGGCCGAGCAGGTGTGGTGCTCGTCGGATCGCAAGGCGGCGCTGACGCGCGCCAAGCTTGGCCAGCCACTGGAAGCCAAGGCCTGCGGCAATACGCCGGTCCAGCGGGAATATGAACTGGGCAAGGCAATCGGACTCGAGGGCACGCCCGGGATCGTCGCGTCCAACGGCGCCATGGTGGGTGGCTACCTGCCGCCCCAGGCACTGGTCGATGAATTGGAGCAGCAGCAGCAGCCGAGCGGGCCGCCCCTGGCCCAGCAGTAGCTCAGCGTTGTAGCGGTAGCAGCTCAGCGCTCCAGCAGCTTGAGCTTGTCGGGCTTCCCTTCCCATTCCTTGGCGTCCGCGGGCGCCGGGCCCTTCTCGGTAATGGCCGGCCACTTCTTGGCAAGCTCGGCATTGATCTGCTTGAACTGATCCTGCCCGGCGGGCAGCTCCTCCTCGGAGTAGATCGCCTCAACCGGGCACTCCGGCTCGCACAGGGTGCAATCGATACATTCATCCGGATCGATGACGAGGAAATTCGGCCCTTCGCGGAAACAATCGACCGGGCAGACCTCGACACAGTCCATGTATTTGCACTTGATGCAGGTTTCCGTAACGACAAAGGTCATGCGTGCTCCGAGCCCGTAGCGGGCCGACTATTGTGCCAAAGGGCGCCGGGCGCCGAAAGCGCCGCTTAAACGCGAACCGGGCGCTCGACATCGTTGTAGTGCACCCGTTCGTGGGCAGCACTTCGATCCTCGAAGAAACTGCGCAGCGCAAAGGTGATGCTCGGGAAGGCGATCTCATCCCAGGGGATGGCCGACTCCTCGTAGAGTCCGGACTCGAGGCTCTCGATGCCGATGCCGAATTTCCCGTCAATGAGCCGGCCGCGGAACAGCACGTGCACCTGCGCCGCGTGCAGTACGTGGGTGATCGACAGCAGCGATCCGACCTCGACGCGGGCCTCGGCTTCCTCGAGCGTCTCGCGTGCCGCCGCGGTTTGCAGCGACTCGCCGTTCTCCAGAAAGCCTGCCGGCGTGGTCCAGTAGCCGCGGCGCGGCTCAATGGCCCGGCGGCACAGCAGGATGCGTCCCTGCCATTCGGGCACGCAGCCGACCACCACGCGAGGGTTGGCGTAGTGAATTGCGCCGCAGGCAGTGCACACCGCGCGCGGCAGATTGTCGCCGGGGGGGATGCGCCGCTCCACCGGCTGGCCACAGTCGGAACAGAATTTCATAAGCGATTGAGGTATCGTACCTGCACCAGGGGACAGCGCGGCGGAGTTTGTTCCAGGCCTCGTGGCGGAACTGGTAGACGCAGTCGACTCAAAATCGACCGGGCTTGCCCATCTCGGTTCGACTCCGAGCGAGGCCACCACTTGTCCCTTAGCGATCTTACGCTCCGCGACTTCGACTACGCGTTGCCGCCCGAACTGATAGCGCAGGCGCCGCTGCCGGAGCGATCCGCCAGCCGCTTGCTCCAGCTCGACGGGACGCGCTGGCATGATCTTGCCATGCGGGATCTGCCTTCGCTGCTGCGCGCGGGCGATCTGCTGGTCTTCAACGACACCCGCGTGCTGCCGGCACGGCTGCCGGCGCGTAAACCGACCGGCGGCCGCATCGAGATCTTCCTGGAGCGAGCATTGGCCGGCCGTCGTGCGCTGGTGCAGATTCGCGACGCCAAGTCCGTGCGACCGGCAATGATGCTTGCCACCGAAGGCGGCGAGGTGCGGCTGATCGCGCGCCAGGGCGAGCTGTGGGAGGTGGAGCTGCCAATTGCGACGCATGAGTTTTTCGAGCGCCACGGGCGCGTGCCGTTGCCGCCCTATATACGGCGAGTCCCCGAGGCTGCGGACCGCGAGCGTTACCAGAGTCTGTGGGCCCGCGTGCCCGGAGCGGTCGCCGCGCCCACCGCAAGCCTGCATTTCGATGCGCCGCTGCTCTCGGCGCTGGATGCCGCGGGCATCGAGCGGAGCTGGCTCACGCTGCATGTCGGGGCGGGCACCTTCGCGCCGGTGCGCAGCGATGATCTGGCCGCGCACCGGTTGCACAGCGAGTACTATGAACTGCCGGCCGCGGCCGTTGCGGCAATAGCGGGCACCCGAAAGCGCGGGGGCCGCGTGATCGCTGTGGGCACCACCGTGGCGCGCGCGCTCGAGTCGGCGGCCGCAGGCGAGGGGCCGCTCGAGCCCGGCTCCGGCGAAACAACTCTTTTTATCAGGCCGGGATTTCATTTCCGCGTGATCGATGCGCTGCTGACCAATTTTCATCTGCCGCAATCGACGCTGCTGATGCTGGTGGCCGCGTTTGCCGGCCGCGAGACGGTACTCGCCGCCTACGCTCACGCGGTCCAGGAGCGCTACCGTTTTTTCAGCTATGGCGATGCCATGCTGGTGTCCAGGAGAGAGGAGAGTTCATGAGTGCCATTTGGCCATGAGTGCCAATGTGCCCGGCCTGCGGTTCGAATTGCTGGCGCGCGATGGTGAGGCGCGCCTGGGCCGCCTGCACCTGGACCGCGGTACCGTCGACACGCCGGCGTTCATGCCGGTGGGCACCTACGGCACCGTCAAAGCGATGACCCCCGGGGAACTCGAGACGCTCGGGGCGCAAATTGTCCTGGGCAACACGTTCCACCTGATGCTGCGGCCCGGCACCGAAACGGTTGCGGTGCACCGGGGCGCACTGCATGGGTTCATGGGCTGGGAACGGCCAATACTGACGGATTCCGGGGGTTTCCAGGTCTTCAGCCTGGCCTCGCTGCGCAAGATCGATGAGGACGGCGTGCGGTTCCGCTCCCCGGTTGACGGTTCGAGCGTGCACATGCGGCCCGAGGATGCCATGGACGTGCAGCGCGCGCTGGGCTCGGATATCGCCATGGCATTCGACGACTGCACGGCCTACCCGGCCACCTTGGCCCAGGCGCGCGAGTCGATGCAGCGCTCGATGCGCTGGGCGCTGCGCGGGCACGACCACTATTACGGTAAATCGCCGACGGGCGAGCCTCCGCCCGGGCACCTGTTCGCGATCGTACAGGGGGGCATGTTTGAATCGCTGCGCCAGGAATCGATCGAATTGCTCGCGCAGCGTGAATTCCCGGGCTATGCCGTGGGGGGACTGGCCGTCGGCGAGCCCGAGGAGGAGCGGCTGCGGGTACTCGACTTCGTCACCCCGCGGCTGCCGGCCGATCGGCCCCGCTACCTGATGGGGGTGGGTTATCCGCAGGACATCGTCGCCGCCGTGGCCCGCGGCATCGACATGTTCGATTGCGTGATGCCGACCCGGCACGCGCGCAACGGCCACCTGTTTACGGCCGAAGGCAGCATCAACATCCGCAATGCCAAGTACCAGCGCGATATCGGTCCGATCGATCCGACCTGCGCCTGCTCGACCTGTCAGCGCTACTCGCGCGCCTATCTGCGGCACCTGGATCACTGCAATGAGATCCTGGGCGTGCGGCTGGCGACGCTCCACAACCTGCATTTCTACCTGCAGCTCATGCGGGATATTCGGGCCGCCATCGCGGAAGGGCGCTTCCCGGCCCTGGCGGCGCGCGTATTGGCAACGCCCCGGCGCCAGGCAGTGCCTGTGGCATAATGCCGCCCCTTTTCGGATGAGACGAGCATGAGTCTATTAATCAGCGACGCGTACGCGCAGAGCGCCGGGGGCCCGTTGGGCGGCGGCGGCCTGGGGCAGATCATCCTGCTGGTGGTCTTCGTCGCGGTGTTCTACTTCCTGTTGATACGGCCGCAGCAGAAACGCATGAAGGATCAGCAGGCGATGCTCTCGCGGCTGTCGGCGGGCGATGAGGTGGTCACGGGCGGCGGCATCCTGGGCCGCATCGTCGAAGTCAACGATCCGTTCCTGACACTGGAGATAGCCGAGGGAGTTCGCATCAAGGTGCAGAAGGCGCAGGTCTCGCAGCTGATGCCCAAGGGCACTCTCAAGAGCGCCTGAAGGCGCCTGAGTCGACCGTATGCTGGAATTTCCGCGTTGGAAGTACGTGCTGGTGGCGCTCGTGATGTTCGTCGCGGCCGTGCTGGCGTTGCCGAATGTATTCGGCGAAGACCCGGCCCTGCAGATCGAGCGCAAGGACCGCGCGCCGATGGACGAGCAGGCGCGTCAGACCATCGAAGACCTGCTGCGCAAACAGCAGATCGCCATCCGGCGCGACTACATCGATAGCGGCCGGCTGATCGTTGCTTTCGACGATGTGGCATCGCAGATCAAGGCCCGCGACACCGTGGATGCGACGCTGGCGGACATCGACCGTTCCGCGCTGTCCAATGCCACGCGGGCGCCGGCCTGGATGCGCAAGCTCGGACTCAAGGCCATGCCGCTGGGGCTGGATCTGCGCGGCGGCCTCTATCTGCTCTACCAGGTGGACGTCAACGGCGCGGTCACGCAGTTGCTCGACAGCTATCAGCAAAGCTTCAGGCGCGCGCTGGCCGACGCCAAGATCCCTTTCACGGACGTGGCCGCCTACAACTCCGGCGCCGGTGCGGTGACCGACGGCTTGCGCGTGACACTGCCGCCCGGGTCCGATACCTCCGCGGTCACCGCGGCGTTGCGCAAGGTCGACAACTCGCTGACATTCCACAGCGCCGCGGGTGCCGAAGGACCCGAGGTCGACATGGTCCTGACCCCGCCGCAGATCAAGGCGCGCGAGGACTATGCGCTGGAGCAGAATCGCACCACGCTCATGAATCGCGTCAATGAACTGGGCGTGTCCGAGCCCATCGTGCAGCGACAGGGACTGGACCGCATCAACGTGCAGCTCCCGGGCGTGCAGAATTCGGCGGAAGTCAAAGACCTGCTGGGCAAGGTGGCGACGCTGGAATTCCGGCTGGTGGATACCCAGAACAGTCCCTTGCAGGCCCAGCAGAGCGGCCATGCGCCGCTCGGCAGCAAGCTCTACAAGCGCAAGGACGGCTCGCCCATACTGCTCAAGCGCGAAGTCGTCGTCACGGGCGATGAACTCACGCAGGCCACCTCGACCACCAGCCAGGAAGGCCCGGCCGTGTCCATCAAGCTCGATGCACGCGGCGCCGAGTCGATGCAGCGCACGACGCGGCTCAATGTCGGCAAGCCGCTGGCGGTGGTGTTCATCGAGAAGAGCCGCCACCAGGTGGACGTCAACGGCGAGAAGGTCGAACGCAATGTCACGACCGAGACCGTCATCAACGTGGCCACCATTCGTGGCGTGTTCGGGCCGCAGTTCGAAGTGACCGGGCTGGCGATCGGCGAGGCGCGCGATCTGTCGCTGCTGCTGCGTTCCGGTTCGCTGGCAGCGCCGGTCGATGTGGTCGAGGAGCGCGCCATCGGTCCGAGCCTCGGCCAGGAGAACATCGACAAGGGCGTGCGCGCGCTGGAAATCGGCATGCTGGCCGTGTTCGTGTTCATGGCCATCTACTACCACGCCTTCGGCCTGGTGGCCGATGCGGTGTTGCTCGCGAACGTGATCCTGCTGACGGCGCTGCTGTCGCTGCTGCGTGCCTCACTGTCATTGCCGGGCATCGCCGGCATCATTCTGACCGTTGGCATCGCGGTCGATGCCAACGTGCTGATCTACGAGCGCATTCGGGAAGAGCTTCGAAACGGCGTCTCGCCGCAGGCGGCGATACGCGCCGGTTTCGACAAGGCGTTCTCAGCCATCGCCGATTCGAACGTCACCGCGCTGATCGCCGGCCTAGCGCTCTGGGTCATCGGCACCGGCGCGATCCGCGGCTTCGCGATCGTGCTGACCCTGGGCATCGCCACCTCGATGTTCACCTCGCTGATGGGCAGCCGCGCATTGATCACGCTCATGTACGGGGGCCGCGCCAAAGTCGCGCGGCTCTCAATCGGTTGAAGGCAGGAACGAGGATAACGACGTGGAGTTTTTTCATCGCGCCACCAGCTTCCCGTTCATGTCCACCCGCAAGGTGTGGTACGGACTCTCAATCGTATTGATCCTCATCTCGCTGGTTTCGCTCTCGGTGCGCGGACTGAACTTTGGCGTTGATTTCACCGGCGGCGTCACCGTGCAGGCGGCCTTTCCCGCGGCGGCCAATCGCAACGCGGTCACCGCGGCGCTGGTACAGGCGGGCTATAGCGATCCGCAGGTCACGATCTTTGGCACCTCGCGCGAGATTGCGATTCGATTGCCGCCGACCAAGGACAATACCGAGGCGGTGCGCACGCACCTCGAACAGATACTGCGCGGCGTGGATGCGGGCGTGGAAATACGCCAGGTGGCAGTGATCGGGCCGCAGGTCGGCGCGGAACTGCTGTCGAGTGCGTGGAAGGCGCTGGGTGCAACGCTGGTGCTGATTGCCGGTTACATCTCCTGGCGCTTCCACACCTGGCGACTGTCGCTGGGCGCGATCCTCGCGGTGCTGCATGATCCGATCCTGGTGCTCGGCACATTCTCGCTGACGCGCACGACTTTCGATCTGACCGTGGTGGCGGCCATCCTGGCCGTCATCGGCTACTCGCTCAACGATACCGTCGTCGTGTTCGACCGGATCCGCGAGCGCTTCCACGGCAACCGCCGGCTGCAGCCCGTGGTGGTGCTTGATCAGTCGATCAACCAGACGTTATCGCGAACCATCATGACCAAGGTGGTCACACTCATCGTGGTGGTGGCGCTGTACGTGCTCGGTGGGCCGGTACTGCGCGGTTTCTCTGAAGCGCTGATCATCGGCATCCTCGCCGGCACGTATTCATCGATCTATATTTCCAGCGCGATCGCGCTGGACTGCGGCCTGAAGGCCGAGCATCTGCTGCCCTCTGCGGTGAAAAGCCCGGTAGACAGCATGCCCTAGCCGGGGGCGTCATATCGAGGGCCCATGCTGTCAGCGTTGATGCAACCCGAAAGCGCGCTGGCACTCCTGACGCTGGCGGTGCTCGAGATCGTGCTGGGCATCGACAACCTGGTGATGCTGTCGATCCTGGTCGGTCACGTGCCGCGCAAGAGCCAGCGTGCCGCGCGGCTGATCGGGCTATCGCTCGCGATGCTGACCCGCCTGGCGCTGCTGTTCTCGATCGTCTGGCTGACGCGCCTGACCGCGCCGCTGTTCACGGCCTTCGATCGCACCTTCTCGATCCGCGACCTGATACTAGGGATCGGCGGCCTGGTGCTGATGGGACAGAGCGTCACCGAGATTCACGAGACACTCGAAGGAGCGAGCGGGCCCCCGAAGCTGCGCCAGGCGCGCCGCCTGATCACGGTGGTCATCCAGATCGCGCTGCTCGATATCATCTTCTCGCTCGATTCGGTGTTCACCGCCGTGGGACTGGCGCGCCCCGACCAGGTGCTGATCATGGCCGCGGCCATCGTGCTGGCGATGATCGTCATGATGTGGGCCTCGGGCCCCGTGACCACGCTGATCGAGCGCCATCCGACCATCAAGGTGCTGGCGCTTTCCTTCCTGGTGCTGATCGGCTCGGCATTGTTAGGTCAGTCAGTGGGACTCGAAGTGCCCAAGGGCTATCTCTACTTTGCGATGGGATTCGCGGTAGCGGTCGAGCTCATCAACATCCGCGTGCGCGGTGGTGACCGGCCCCGCGGGCGACCGGACGACGAGGCTGCGGATTAGCTATTTGCCGGATCAGGCGCGCGCACCGGCGCCGGCGCCAGTGCCGGTTGCAGGTCCAGGCGACGAACCTGCACCGCCGCGGCGCAGGCGGCTGTGCTTGTAGCTGTAGAAGAAATAGATCGCAAATCCGATCAGGCTCCACACCAGTAGGCGCCACCAGGTCGCATTCGGCAGCGAGTACGCCATGAGGCTGCAGAAGAGCACGCCCATACCGCCGACGAACCAGACGCCTTTGACCCTGAAGGGTCGATGCAGGTCCGGGCGCGTGTATCGCAGCACGATGACGCCGATGCAGACCACGATGAAGGCGACCAGCGTGCCGATCGAGACCAGCTCGCCGAGGATGCTGATGGGCAGCAGGCCGGCGAAAGTCGCGGCCATGACGCCGGTGATCGCCGTGGCCACGTGCGGGGTCTTGAAGCGCGGGTGGACCGCGCCGAGGGCCTTGAACAGCAGGCCGTCGTTGGCCATCGTCAGCCAGATGCGCGCCTGCGGAATGATCATCGTAATGATCACCGAGGTCAGGCCCGCCAGCGCGCCGATAATTACCCAGATCTTGAGCCACATCAACTCGGGGTGCGGTTTGAGAGCGGCGACCACCGGGGCTGCATCGTTGAGTTGCGCGATCGGTACCAGTCCGGTCATGACGCTCGACATCAATATGTACAGCAGCGTGCAGATGCCGAGGCTGCCCAGCATGCCCAGCGGCATGCCGCGCGCGGGATCCTTGGCCTCCTGGGCGACCGTGGAGACGCCATCGAAGCCGATGTAGGCAAAGAAGATGATCGCGGAAGCCTGCCAGATGCCGCTCCAGCCGAACTGACCGAAGACCCCGGTATTCGGCGGGATGTAGGGATGCCAATTGGCCGGATTGACATAGAAGGCGCCGAACACAATGACGGCGACGACGATGCTGACCTTGATGGCCACGATGATGGTGTTGACGATGGCCGATTCCTTGATGCCCTTGTAGCAGAGCGCCGTGGCCGCCAGCACGATCAGGATGGCCGGGACATTGATGATGGAGCCGGTGGCGTGTACGTCGAGCCCGTTGTCGCTGGCCAGTGGCGCGCTGGTCAGCACCGCGGGCAGATGGAAATGGAAAATATCCAGGAAGGCGACGAAGTAGCGGCTCCAGCCCACGGCAACCGTGGAGCAGGCCATCATATATTCGAGCACCAGATTCCAGCCCACGAACCAGGCGACAATTTCGCCGAGCGTGGCATAGCTGTAGGCATAGGCGCTGCCGCACACCGGTACCATGGCGGCGAACTCGGAGTAGCACAGGCCGGCGAACATGCAGCCGATGCCTGCAATCATGAATGAGATGACGATGGCGGGTCCGGCGTGCTGGGCGGCCGCGAGGCCCGTGAGCACGAAGATGCCGGTGCCGATAATGCCGCCGATGCCAAATGCGATCAGGGAGGGAACGCCCAGGGCGCGCACCAGCTTCTTGTCCGATGCTTCGTCCTGATAGTCCTGTATGGGCTTGGTGGCGAACAGTCCCTTCTTCATGAGAGTTCCTGTGAGGCGGCCAGTTATGGGCGCACTCTACACCCTGCCATCGATTTGCACGCGCTAAACGCCGCGCAGATCCTCGGGCACGAGCGGAGCGAAGGTTTCGACCAGCGCTTCGTACACTTTTGGCGCACCCGCCACGATGTTTGCCCCAAGTCGATACTCATCGCCATTGAGTTTGCCGACGCGCCCGCCCGCTTCCTGGATCAACAGCGTCCCTGCAGCCGTGTCCCAGGGCTTGAGGCCCAGTTCCCAAAATCCATCCACCCGCCCGGCTGCGACATAAGCCAGATCGAGTGCCGCGGAGCCCGGGCGGCGGATGCCAGCCGTGACGCGCGAGAGCGCGCGCAGGGTGGCGAAATAGCTGTCGGCCTCGCGCTCATCACTGCGATAAGGATAACCGGTGGCCAGCAGTGCGCCCTCGAGCGTGCGCTGTTTGCTGACGCGCATGCGGCGGTTTTCCAGGTGCGCGCCGCCACCGCGCTCAGCGGTGAATATTTCCTGTCGCATGGGATCGTAAACGATCGCGACTTCCAGCCGGCCGCGCTGCTCGACCGCGATCGATACGCAGAACACCGGATTGCCGTGCAGAAAGTTGGTGGTGCCATCGAGCGGATCGATGATCCAGACGGTTTCGTTTTCGCCGCTGCGGCCGCTTTCCTCGGCCAGGATGGCGTGATCCGGATAGTGCTTGTGGATGATCTCGATGATCTCGCGCTCGGCGGTGCGGTCGACTTCGCTGACGAAGTCGTTGCGGCCCTTGGAGTGGATCTCGATGCTCTCGAGCCTGGTGAGGCTGCGGACAATAGTCTCGCCGGCGCGCCGCGCCGCGCGCACCGCGATGGTCAGCAAAGGATGCATGGGATGTTGTCTTCAGCGCCGGAAACGGGATATGGCATTAGGATAGCAGGTCGTGCCGCATGACATCCGCATCGTCCTGGTCGAGACTTCGCATCCCGGCAACATCGGGGCGGCCGCGCGCGCCATGAAGAATATGGCGCTCGAAGAGCTGGTGCTGGTGCGGCCACGCCTGTATCCGCATCCTGATGCAACGGCCCGCGCTTCAGGCGCCGATGATGTGCTGGCGCGCGCTCGCGTGGTGCCCGATCTGGCCGCGGCCGTGAGCGACTGCGGCCTGGTGATTGCGACCACGGCACGCGAGCGCGATCAATACTTCCGCGTGCTCGATGCCAGGTCCGCGGCGCAGGAGCTGATTGCGGCCTCGGCGCTGCAGCCGGTCGCGGTGGTGTTCGGCGCCGAACGCTCCGGCCTCAGCAACGAGGAGCTCAACACCGCGCATGCGTTGCTGCGCATTCCGGCCAATCCCGCGTATGCCGCACTGAATTTAGGGATGGCGGTGCAGATCGTCAGCTACGAGATCCTGTGCGCGCGCCGCGACTCGGGGCCGTCGACGGCGCTCGACGCCGTGTATTCCGAGCCGCTGGCCACAGCCACGGAAATGGAACGCCTGTACACGCACCTGACCGAAGTGCTGGAGCTGATCGATTTTCGCGATCGCACGCAGCGCGGCACACACCTGATGAATCGACTGCGGAGGCTGTTCCAGCGCGCCGAACTCGACACCAACGAGGCCAACATTCTGCGCGGGATCCTCACCGCTGTGCAGCAGCATCGACGCCGGGCAGGTGAGAGCAGATGAGCGACCCAATCTATCTGGACTATGCGGCCACATCGCCCGTCGATCCGCGCGTGGCGGCCGCCATGGGGGAATGCCTGACGCGCACCGGTGTATTCGGAAACCCGGCCTCGCAGCATATCTTCGGACGGCGCGCCCGCGCCCGGGTCGAGGCCGCGCGAGCGCAGGTCGCCAGCCTGATCGGCGCTCCGGCGGCGCAGATCGTGTGGACCTCGGGTGCCACCGAATCCAACAACCTGGCGATCCTCGGCACGGCCCGCGCCGCGCGGGCGCGGTTTGTGGGCGGACGCCAGCCGCACATCGTCACCTCCCGCACCGAGCACAAGGCGGTCCTCGATCCTTGCCGCCGTCTCGAGAAAGATGGTTGCCTAGTCAACTATTTGTCGCCGGACGCCCTCGGAATCATCGATCCGCAGCAGGTCCGTGAGGCGATAGGCGAGGACACGGTGCTGGTGTCCGTTATGCACGCCAATAACGAGATCGGCGTGCTGCAGGACATCGAGGCCATCGGGGCCTGCTGCCGGGAGCGCGGCGTGCCGCTGCACGTGGATGCGGCGCAGAGTGCCGGCAAGGTGGCGATTGAGCTCTCGAATGCGCGCGTCGACCTGCTGTCTCTGACAGCCCACAAACTCTGTGGCCCCAAGGGCATCGGTGCGCTCTACGTGGCGCCGCAGCGGCGCGCCGAGTTGCAGCCGCTGATATTTGGCGGCGGCCAGGAGCGTGGGCTGCGGTCGGGGACGCTGGCCGTGCATCAGATCGTCGGTTTTGGCATGGCGTCCGAGCTGTGTGCTGTCGAGCGTCCGGAGGAGAGCCGGCGGGTCGGGGCGCTGCGGGAGCGATTGTGGAAAGGGCTGGAGCGCATTGGCGGGACGCTGCTCAATGGGCATCCCACCCAGCGGGTGCCGGGGATTCTGAATGTGTCCTTTCCGGGCATCGAAGGCGAGAGCCTGGTGGCGGGCCTGACCGAGCTGGCGCTCTCGACCAGTTCAGCCTGCAACTCCGACAGCGACGAGGCTTCCTATGTTCTGCGGGCCCTGGGCCGCGATACGCAGACCGCGCAGAGCTCACTCCGATTCAGCCTCGGTCGCTTCAGCGTCGCGGAGGAGGTCGAGCAGGCCGTGGCCGCGGTGCGGCGTGAAGTGGAACGCCTGCGCGCCGTGGCGCCCTGAAGGTCCGCCTTGAACCCGTCTCGCCAGGCCCCAGATCCAGACCCGCTGGAGCCGCAGATCCGGGCGCTATTTACGGCGCTCGATCACGCCGGAGAGCTTGGTGATGCCGGGGCTGGCACCGGGCGCGTGATCCGCGGTGAGGCGGGGCGGGAAGCCCTGGGGACGCGCGTGCGCTTCGCGCTGCGGCTCCTGGAGGGCCGGGTAGTCGCGGTGCGATATCGCGCCTATGGTTGCCCGCACACGCTGGCAACCTGTGAGTGGCTGGCCCGCCAGCTCGAAGGTCGCGCCTTCACCGGCGGGGCGCTCGAAGCGCTCGGAGTTGGCAGTCCGCTGGAGTGGAGCGAGCGCCTGGGGCTGCCACCGGCTAAACTGGGGCGGTTGCTGGTGATTGAGGATGCCCTTCGGTTGGCAGCAATAGAGATACCGTAGTAAAATCAGGTATCTACAGAGGTTGATTATGGCAATTTCGTTGAGTGAATCCGCAGCTGCGCGCGTGCGCGATCGGCTGGCCAGCCGCGGCCACGGCATCGGCCTGCGCCTCGGGGTCAAGCCGGCCGGCTGCTCGGGATTCCGCTATGTGGTCGATTACGCGGATGAGGCGCGCGCGGGCGAACTGGTGTTCGAATCGCAGGGCGTCAAGGTGTTCGTGGATGGTGAAAGCCTGCCGACGATCGACGGCACGCGGATCGATTTCGTTCGCCAGGGGCTCAATGAGAGCTTCCGCTTCGAGAATCCCAACGTGCGCGGCGAGTGCGGCTGCGGCGAGAGCTTCACGGTCTGAAAAGCCTTAAAAGTCGGGCACTTCCGTCACCAAACGGATTGCCCGGCGCGGCTCGCAACGCCTATACTGCCGGCCATTTTTCGGCACGGAGGTTCTCATGGCGCTCGAGCGCACCCTGTCCATCGTCAAGCCCGACGGCGTGGCCGGCAATCTGATCGGCGAGGTTTATCGCCGCTTCGAAAGCCAGGGCCTGAAGATCGTCGCTGCCCGCATGCTGCGGCTGTCGCAGCAGCAGGCGGAATTGTTCTACGAGGTGCACCGCGAGCGGCCGTTCTACAAGGATCTCGTGCGCTACATGACCTCAGGTCCTGTGATCGCCCAGGTGCTCGAGGGCGACAATGCGGTCGCCAGGCATCGCGAGATCATGGGTGCCACCGATCCAAAGAAGGCGGCCGCCGGCACCATCCGGGCTGACCTCGCCAAGAGCATCGAGCAGAACGTGGTGCACGGTTCGGACGCCCCCGACACGGCGACGCGCGAGATCTCGTTCTTCTTCAGCACCACGGAGATCTGTCCGCGCGCATGAACGAGCCCGCAGCAATGCCGGCCGATGCGCGGGTCAACCTGCTGGGGATGCCTCGCGAGCAGCTCGAGCACTGGTGCGAAGCCTTGGGCTCCAAGCCCTATCGCGCGCGCCAGCTCATGAACTGGCTGTACAAGCGCGGCGTGGATCGCTTCGAGGAGATGAGCGATCTGGCCAAGGACTTCCGCGCCCAGCTGCAGGCTGGGGCGCAGGTGGGCTTGCCGGAAATCATTCACGTGCAGCAGGCAAGCGATGGGACCTGTAAGTGGCTGCTGCGCGCCGATTCGAGCCAGGCCTACGAGATGGTCTACATCCCCGAGACCGATCGCGGCACGCTGTGCATCTCCTCGCAGGTGGGCTGTGCGCTGGACTGCTCGTTCTGTTCGACGGCGCAGCAGGGCTTCAACCGCAACCTGAGCACCGCGGAGATCGTAGGCCAGGTCTGGCTGGCCAATCGGGAGCTGGGTTTCAAGCCCGCCGGTGACCGCATCGTTACCAACGTCGTGCTCATGGGCATGGGCGAGCCACTGGCGAACTTCCGCAACGTGGTGCCGGCGCTGCGCATCTTCCTCGACGATCTGGGCTTCGATCTTTCGCGCCGGCGCGTGACGCTCTCCACTTCAGGGCTGGTGCCGCAGATCTACAAGCTCGCCCAGGAAACCAATGTGGCACTCGCCGTCTCGTTGCACGCGCCCGACGATGCGCTGCGCAGCCAGCTGGTGCCGATCAACCGCCTGCACCCGATCGCGGAACTGCTCGAGGCCTGCTGGCACTATATCGATGAGCAGAACGGCCGCAGCGTCACCTTCGAATATGTGATGCTCGATGGGATCAACGATGCGCCGGCGCAGGCACGCGCGCTGGCCAGGCTGCTGGCGGGGCATCCGGCCAAGGTGAATCTGATCCCATTCAATCCGTTTCCGGGCACGGCCTATCGACGCTCCAGCGATGGCGCCATCACGCGCTTCCGCGATGAACTGGTTCGCGGCGGCATCATTGCGACGATCCGACGCACTCGCGGCGATGATATCGATGCGGCCTGCGGTCAGCTGGTCGGGCGCGTCATCGATCGCACGGTCATACGCCTGGGCGATCGTGCCGCTGCCGCCGAGGCGCGAAGCCGCGCGCCGGTGAGTGCGTGAGGCGCGGGTCAGATGAGGGAATGGGCGGCGCCGCAGCGCTCGCCACGCTGGCGGTGCTCGCGGTGTTTGGCATAGTCGCGGGCTGCAAGACCAGCAGCCAGCCCTCGGGGGTGCCGACCTACACCACCAGTCAGCGCAGCAAGGCGGCGCAGGCGAACCTGCAGCTGGGCATGGGTTATCTGCAGCAGGGCAACCTCGCATCCGCCAAGGACAAGATCGAGCGGGCAGAGCTGGAGGATCCGCACAGCGCGGAGATCCATGCCGCGCTCGGGCTGCTCGATGAGCGGCTGGGCAAGGACAAGGAAGCGGACAAGGAATACCGCGAGGCGCTGTCACTGGCGCCCGGCGATCCATCGATGCTGAACAATTACGCGGTCTATCTGTGCAGTCATGGCCGCGCGCCCGAGGGTGTGCACAACTTCGAGCTGGCCGCGGGCAATCCGCTGTACCGCTCGCCCTGGGCTGCCTACACCAACGCCGGGGTGTGCCAGCGCCAGGCGCATCACGAGCCCGAGGCCGCGCAGCTGTTCGCGCGCGCGCTGCAGTCCAATCCTGCTTACGCCGAGGCGGTGTACCAGGCTTCGGACCTCGATCTGACGCAGCAGAAGTTCGCGGTGGCGCGCCTGCGGGTCGACTTCTACCTGACCAACAACAATGCGACGCCGGACCTGCTGCTGCTGGGCTGGCGGATCGCGCAGGCGCAAGCCGACGCCCCCGCCGCCGCTCGCTATGCGCAGCGGCTGTCCAGGGAGTTCCCGAACTCGGCGCAGGCACGCTCGCTGGCGGCCAACCAGGCCAATCCGGGCTGATCATGGACCATCAGGAGGACACGGAAGGTCCCAAGCCTGTCGGGCCGGAAGCCGGACCTGGCGCATGGCTGGCGGCCGCGCGCGAGCAGGCCGGCTTGAGTCTCATGCAGGCGGCCGAGCGACTGCACCTGGATGTCTCGGCGGTCAAGGCGCTGGAAGCGGAGCGGTTCGAGGTGCTCGGTGCGGCGGTGCACGTGCGTGGGCATCTTCGTCGCTATGCCGAGCTGCTGGGCCTGCCGGCGCTGGAGGTTGAGAGGTCGTTTTTGCAGCTGCATCCGGCGCGCTCGACGCCGGATCTGCGGCACGGCGCCGGACTGGCGCAGAAATCCGACGCCGCCTCGCGCGCGCTGCGGCCCGGTACGGCGGCTCTCGGGGCCCTGGTGCTGGTCATCATCGGCGTGGTGCTCTGGGCCCGGCGCGTGCCGCACACGCCCGTGGTGCCAGCGCGGCCGGTGGCAAGCGCGGCGGCGGCGAGTCTGCCGCCCGCATCAAACGCCGCGGCGGCGGGCGCAGCGGCTGCACCGGGTGCCGTGGCGCCGGTCGACAACGCGCTGGTGCCGCTGTGGGCGCCCTCGCTCGATAGCGCCGCGCAGAGCTCGCCGATGGATGGCGGCGGCGGTGTCACCGGTAGTTCGTCCTCACATGCCGCGAGCGGGCATGCGGCCGCCAAGGCGCCGCCAGCGCGCGCCCATGGCACGCATCCCTAGGATTCACCAATGACCCAGTCGATTCAGCCGGTGCGCGGCATGAATGATGTATTGCCGACGGAAATCGGCGCATGGCAGCACCTCGAGCGCGTGGCGCGCGGCATTTTCGAGTCCTATGGCTACGAGGAAGTGCGCGTTCCAATCGTCGAACATACGGATCTGTTCAAGCGCTCGATCGGCGAGTTCACCGACATCGTCGAGAAGGAGATGTATACCTTTCAGGATGTCGGCGGCGACAGCCTGACGCTGCGCCCCGAGGCCACTGCGGGCATCGCGCGTGCAGCGATTTCCAACAATCTGCTGCGCGGGCAGCGTCACAAGCTGTGGTGCAGCGGCGCGATGTTTCGTCACGAGCGCCCGCAGAAGGGTCGGTACCGGCAGTTCTACCAGCTGGATGTCGAGGCGCTGGGTTTCGCCGGTCCCGACATCGATGCGGAACTGATCGCGCTGAGCGCGCGGCTGTGGCGCGAGCTGAAAATCTCGCGCGTGCGCCTGGTGATCAACTCGCTGGGGACACCGGCTTCGCGCCTGGTGTACCGGGAGCGGCTGATCGAGTACTTCCGCGCCCACGAGAGCGCACTCGATGAGGATAGCCGGCGGCGCCTGGGCGGCAACCCGCTGCGAATCCTGGACAGCAAGAACCCTGATATGCGGCTGCTGATCGAGGGCGCGCCTGTCTTGAGCGATCACCTGGACGAGGAATCGAAGCAGCACTTCGCGGCGCTGCGCGCATCGCTTGCGGCCATGGGCATTGCCTATGAGGTCAATCCGCGGCTGGTGCGCGGGCTGGATTACTATTCGCGGACCGTCTTCGAGTGGGTCACCGATGCACTCGGCGCGCAGGATGCGGTGTGCTCGGGCGGCCGCTATGACGGGCTGATCGCACAATTGGGCGGCGAGCCAACTCCGGCCATCGGCTTCGCCGCCGGTGTGGAACGGATCGTGGCCCTGATCACACAGGCCGGCAGCCAGCCTCCCGCGCGGGCCCCGGACATCTACCTGGTGGCCAGCGGGGAGCGCGCGGAGGTAGCGGCCATGCGCCTGGCTGAGCAGCTGCGCGATGCCTTGCCAGGGCGCGGGGTCATGCTCAATCTGGGCGGCGGCAACTTCAAGACACAGTTCCGCCGCGCCGATCGCAGCGGGGCCCAGCTGGCGCTGATTCTCGGGGATGAGGAAATGGATCGCGGTGTCGCCGCGGTGAAACCTTTGCGGCGCGAAGGTGGTCAGATCGACTGTCCATTGGCGGAACTGCCAGGACGCATCGCGTCACTGCTATAGAGGGAGAGGGAGTCCGTGGACGAGTATCTGAACGAGAAAGAGCAATGGGAACGCCTGTTGCGCAACCTGCGCGAGCAGGCGCCCTGGATGCTGGCCGGCGTCGCGGTGGTGGCGGCTGGTTTCGGCGGCTGGCACCTGTGGCAGTCTCATGTCGAGAACCGCGCGCTTGAAGCCGCGGCGCGCTATCAGCAGGCCGTGGAGGCCTTCACTCATAATGATCTTGCCGGCGGGCTGAAGATCGCCGACGCGCTGGTCAAGGACTTCGGCAGCAGTGCCTACAGTGACCAGGCCAATCTGGCTGCCGCACGCGTCCAGGTAGAGAACCAGCAGCTCGACCTGGCGGCCGCACGGCTGCGCGAGGTGATGCAGCACACCCGCGATGACTCGCTGGCGCTGATCGCGCGCGCGCGCCTGGCGCGGGTGCAGCTTGCACAAGGCCACCCCGACGAGGCCATCAAGACGCTCGACGGTGTGGATGCCGGCGCCTTCAAGGCGCGCTACGGCGTACTGCGCGGCGATGCGCTGCTCGCCAAGGGCGACCGCGAGGGCGCGCTGAAAGAATATCGCGCGGCACGCGAAAGCGGCGCTGACACGGTCGATGCCGAGCTGCTGGACCTGAAGATCAACGAGCTGGCTCACTCGTGAGCAATCTCAAGCGTGCGCTTCTCCTCGGTGTTTGCGCCACGATCTGGCTGGCCGGCTGCAGCAAGGACAAGACCGAAAAGCCCGCGGTGCTCGTGCCGCTGGTCAATCGCATCGAGATCAAATCGGTCTGGCACGTCAAGGAGGGCGGCGAAAAGCCGGTCCTGCGCTTAGGCCTGGACGCCGCCGTCGACGGGGAGCGCGTGTACCTTGCCAGCCACAAGGGAAACGTCACCGCTTACGAGCTCGCCACTGGCAAGGAGCTCTGGCAGCACTCCGTGCGCGCGCCGCTCTCGGGCGGTCCCGGCGCCGCCGATGGCCTGATCGTCGTCGGCAGCTCCAAGGGCGATGTGATCGCGCTATCGGAGCAGGATGGCACGCAACGCTGGCGCATACGCATCAACTCCGAGATTCTCTCGGCCCCCGCAATCGGCAATGGACTCGTGATAGTGCGCGCCGTCGATGGCCGGCTGCACGGTCTCTCGGCCCGGGATGGCAGCGAGAACTGGGTGGTCGACCAGCAGGTGCCACGGCTGTCCTTGCGCGGCACCAGCCGGCCCATCATCGCGGGCGATCTTGCGATCTGCGGATTCGACAATGGCCGCATCGTGGCGGCCGCTCTCGGCAATGGCAGCACGGCCTGGGAATCGCCCGTCGGGCAATCCCACGGCAGCACCGAGCTGCAGCGGCTGATCGATGTCGATGCGCCGGTGGTTGCCGATGGCGAGGATCTGTTCGCGGTGGCCTACCAGGGGCGCGTGGCGCGCATGGCGCGCGAGAACGGGCAGATCGTCTGGGCCCGCGACCTGTCGAGTTTCCGCGGTCTGGCGGTCGATGCGAACGCGGTCTATGTCTCAACGGCCGAGGGCGACCTGGTGCGGATCGACCGGCGCACGGGCGTGGAGCAATGGCGCGTGAAGACGCTCGAAAGGCGTCAGCTGTCGGCGCCCGTCGTGTATGGCGGACGTGTGGTGGTCGCCGATATGAGCGGCTTCGTGCATTGGTTCGACGCGGCCAAGGGCGATCCGGTCGCGCGCTATGAGATCGGCAGAAAAAAACGTGTCAGTAATCCGATGATCGTCGCGGGGGATCTGCTGCTCGCATTCACCGACTCCGGCGAGCTCATCGCGTTGCGCGCGCCCGCTTTCGTCGCCCAGTGAGGCGCCGATGCTGCCGATTGTCGCCATCGTCGGCAGGCCCAATGTCGGCAAGTCAACGCTGTTCAATGCGCTGACGCGCACGCGCGCGGCCATCGTCGCCGATGTGCCCGGGGTCACGCGCGACCGCCAGTATGGTTACTCGCGGGTAGGTGCCACGCTCTGCGTGCTGATCGACACCGGTGGCCTGATCGAGAACCCCAAGGGTCTGGAAGCGCAGATGCGCGTGCAGACCGAGAAGGCCGTGGCCGAGGCCGACCGCATCATCATGCTGGCCGATGCGCGCGCCGGACTCACCTCGCAGGATCAGTTCATCGCGCGCGAACTGCTGCGGACCGGCAAGCCGGTGGTGCTGGCGCTCAACAAAGCCGAAGGCCTCGAGGCGGACATAATCGCCGCGGATTTTCATGCGCTCGGATTAGGCATGCCGCTGGCAGTGGCAGCGGCACATGGCCAGGGCATGCTCGAGCTGATGGACGCCGTCCTCGATGGGCTCGATGCGCAATCGGGCGAGCCGGAAGAGAGCGCCTCGATCCGGGTCGCGGTCATCGGCCGTCCCAATGTCGGCAAGTCGACCCTGGTCAATCGGCTGATCGGCGAGGAACGCGTGATCGCCAGTGATCAGCCCGGCACCACGCGCGACAGCATCCTGGTGCCTTTCCATCGCGACGGACGCGATTTCCTGCTGGTCGACACCGCCGGCGTGCGTCGCCGCGCGCGCGTCGACGATGCAGTCGAGCGCGCCAGCATTGCCAAGACGCTACAGGCGATCGCCGAGGCGCACGTGGTGGTCATGACGCTGGATGCGCACGAAGGCATCGGCGAGCAGGATGCCAGTGTGCTCGGCCAGGCGCTCGAGCGCGGCCGCGTGCTGCTGATCGCGGTCAACAAGTGGGACGGCATCGCGATGGATCAGCGCGAACAGATCCGCCACCAGTTGTCACTGAAGCTGGATTTCGTGCCCTTTGCGCCGCTGCATTTCATCTCCGCGCGACACGGTACCGGCGTCGGGGAGCTGGCGCGCGACATGATCCGCGGCTACGACGCGGCCATGCGCGAGATGCCGACGCCGGCGCTGAACCGTACCCTGGAGCGCGCGCTCGAAGCGCACCAGCCGCCGCTGGTGCGCGGCCGGCGCATCAAGCTGCGCTATGCGCACCAGGGCGGTCGCAATCCGCCGCGCATCGTGATTCACGGCAACCAGACCAGCTCGGTACCGGAGTCATTCCGGCGCTACCTCGCGAACGTCTTCCGCGAAACCTTCGACCTGTTCGCGACGCCGGTGGCCATCGAGTTTCGCACCGATGCCAATCCCTACGAGCGCCTCAGGGCCGGGAAGGCGAAGGGGAAGGGGAAGAATGCGCGGCGGGCAAAAACAATGCCGGGTCGACGAACTCGCGGTTGAGCGTCACGCCGAAGTGCAGATGCGGGCCGGTCACGCGCCCGGTGGCGCCGACCTTGCCGATGACTTCGCCGCGCCGAACCGGATCACCGATGCTCACGCCGATGGCTGAAAGATGGCAGTACATCGTGATCAGTCCTTCGCCGTGATCGATGAGCACCGTGTTGCCGTTGAAGAAGTAGCTGCCGGTATCGATGACCGTGCCATCCGCTGCGGCGTGGACCGGGGTGCCGGTGGCCGCCGCGATGTCCATGCCCGAATGCGGCGCGCGCGCCTCATTGTTGAACACTCGGCGCCGGCCGAAAGAACTGGTGCGTACGCCCTCGATCGGCGCTGAGAGGCGCAACGCGGCCGGCACGTGCTCGGCATAGGTCGCCAGCGCTTCGTGCAGATGGGTCGATTCGCGTTCGTAGCGCGCCTGATCCTCAGCTGACAGGTCCACCTGCGAGGGCGGCACCGTGAGGCGCTGCTCGGTGTACTGCTTGGGCGCTATCTGAAAACCAATCTGTGCCTCAGCGCCACCGGCGTGCTGAACCGTCAGCGTCGCCGCGCCCGGCTCGGCGCTGAGGGGAATGCCCACGATCGCCAGCCAATGATTGGCACTCTTCCAGACGAGAACGCGCTTGCCGTCATAGGTAGCCAGCGGCGCCGTCGCTGGGGCACCGGCTTCGTCGGGAATCGGCAGCAGGGCGACGCCACCGGGCACGCGGCTCTGTGATGGCAGCGCCCCGCTGCCCGTGGGCGCGCCACCGCTCGCCCGTCCTGCGCTTGCAAGCATCATCGCAAGCGATGCCATGGCGATGCTGAGCGCCCGCATCACGGGCGCCGGTGAAGGACTGTGGCGCGCAGGCTGCCGTGCGCGAGGCGGGCATCGAAGGCCTCACCGTCGGCCAGCTGTGTCGCATCTGTAATCAATGCGCCATCGCGGGCGCGCGTGATCACGGCGAAGCCTCGCTCCAGGGTGGCGAGCGGGCTGATCGCCTGCAGCGCTCGCGCCGCACCCTCCAGGCGCGCGGCCCCTGCGGCGATGCGGGCCTGCACGCTCAGGCGCAGCCGTGCTTCGAGTTCATCGAGGCGCTGGGAATGCTGCTGCAACCGCGCGCCGGGATGCGCCAGTTGCAGCCGGCCGGTCACTGCCTCGAGCCGCCCGTGCTCCGATCGCAGCGCGCGGCGTGCGGCGGCGGCAAAGCGCGCTAACAGCTGCTCGAGGCGGCGGCGCCAGACAGCCGCATCGGGTGCCACCAGCTGCGCGGCGGCGGAGGGCGTCGGTGCGCGCAGATCGGCGACGAAGTCGGCGATCGTGAAGTCGATTTCATGGCCAATGCCGGTGACGATTGGAATGGGACTGGCGAGAATGGCGCGGGCCAGGCGCTCGTCGTTGAAGGCCCAGAGATCCTCGATCGAGCCGCCGCCGCGCGCGAGGATCAGCACATCCACTTCCGCGCGCCTGCCGGCCAGCTCGACCGCGGCGATCAAGGCAGCAGCCGCGGCGGCGCCCTGCACCGGCGAGGGGTAGATCAGGATATCGGCCGACGGGCAGCGCCGGCGCAGCACCTGCACGATGTCGCGTATCGCGGCGCCCGTGGGCGAGGTGATGACGCCGATCCGGCGCGGGCATGAGGGCAGCGCGCGCTTGCGTTCTGGTGCGAACAGGCCCTCCGCGGCCAGCCGCGCCTTGAGCTCATCAAAAGCGCGCTGGAGCGCACCGAGCCCGGCGTCCTCCATGAGCTCCACCAGCAGCTGATAGTCGCCGCGGGGCTCGTAGAGGCTGACACGACCGAAGGCCGTCACTAGCTGACCTTCCCTGGGTGCAAAGCGCGATAGTGCATTGCGCTGTCGGAACATCGCGCAGCGGATCTGCGCGTCGCGGTCTTTGAGCGAGAAGTACCAGTGGCCCGAGGCCGGGCGGGCAAGATTGGAGATCTCGCCCTCCACCCAGAGCGTTCCGAGGCCTGACTCGAGCAGGGTTCGCACCTCCCGGTTCAGGCGGGAGACCGAATAGACAGCGCGCGTTGGCGGAGAGGGTCTGATGGGCACGACTGCCCCAAAGTCTATCGTAAAGGCGCGCCACGCCGTACAATGGCGTGCTTCTTCTCCAAAGCCCCCGAGGCTCAATGCGAATTCTCGAAGAGGCACTGACTTTCGACGATGTCCTGCTCGTTCCTGCGCGTTCCGACATCCTTCCTCGCGAAGTCGATCTCTCCAGCTCGCTGACCCGCAAGATACGGCTGGGCTTGCCGATCCTGTCGTCCGCCATGGACACGGTGACCGAGGCCAGGCTGGCCATCACGATGGCGCAGGAGGGCGGCATCGGCATCATTCACAAGAACATGTCGATCGAATCCCAGGCGCGCGAGGTCACGCGCGTGAAGAAATTCGAAAGCGGCGTGATCGTCGACCCGATCACCGTTCCCCCCGACACCACCATCCGGCAGGTCATCGAGCTCACGCGTGCGCGCGGCATCTCAGGAGTGCCGGTGGTCAGCGGCAGCAAGGTCGTGGGCATCGTCACGCATCGCGATCTGCGCTTCGAGCTCTCACTGGACTCGCCGGTCTCTTCGGTGATGACCCCGAAGGCACGACTGATCACGGTGCGCGAGAACGCGCCCAAGGAAGAGGTGCAGGCGCTGCTGCACAAGCATCGCATCGAGAAGGTGCTGGTCGTCAACGGCGACGATGAGCTCAAGGGCATGATCACGGTCAAGGATTTCCAGAAGGCCACCGAGTTTCCGCGCGCCTGCAAGGATGAGGGCGGCCGCCTCCGCGTCGGTGCGGCTGTCGGCACCACACCCGATACGCTCGATCGCGTCACGGCGCTGCGCGAGGCCGGCGTCGATGTGATCGTGCTCGACACCTCGCATGGCCATTCGCGCGGAGTGCTCGAGATGATTGCGCGCCTGAAGGCGCGCTGGGGCGATCTTGAACTCATCGCTGGCAATATCGTCACGGCGGAGGCCGCGCTAGATCTGGTTTTGGCGGGCGCGGACGCGGTCAAGGTGGGCATCGGTCCCGGATCGATCTGCACCACGCGTGTCGTGGCCGGGGTCGGCGTGCCGCAGATCACCGCGGTGTCGAATGTGGCGGCGGCACTCGAGGGCAAGGGCGTGCCGCTGATCGCCGATGGCGGCATTCGCTATTCGGGGGATCTGGCCAAGGCCATCGTGGCCGGTGCGCACGCGGTCATGATCGGCGGCATGTTCGCCGGCACGGAGGAATCGCCCGGTGATGTCGAGCTCTACCAGGGCGCTTCCTACAAGGCCTATCGCGGCATGGGTTCACTCGGTGCCATGTCGGATCGCCACGGCTCGGCCGACCGCTACTTCCAGGACACCTCGACCGAACTGGAGAAGCTGGTGCCCGAGGGGATCGAAGGGCGCGTGCCCTACAAGGGCAGCCTGGTTTCGATCCTCTATCAGCTCGCCGGCGGCCTGCGTGCCGCCATGGGCTACACCGGTAGCGGCAGCATCGAGCAGATGCGCACGCGGCCCACGTTCGTGCGCGTCACCACGGCCGGCGTGCGCGAGAGCCATGTGCACGACGTGACTATCACCAAGGAGGCGCCGAATTACCGCGTCTCCTGAACGGCTGGCCATGAGCTCGAGTGCCGGGGCGGCATCGAGCCTCGATATCCACGCGCACAAGATCCTGATTCTGGACTTCGGCGCGCAGTACACGCAGCTGATTGCCCGCCGGGTGCGCGAACTGGGCGTCTACTGCGAAATTCATCCCTGGGACATGAGCGATGCGGATGTGCGGGCCTTCCGCGCACGCGGCATCATTCTGTCGGGCGGCCCCGAATCGGTGACCGATGAAGCGCCGCCGAAGGCGCCCGAAGCAGTGTTTGCACTGGCGGTTCCGGTACTCGGCATCTGCTACGGCATGCAGACCATGGCGCAGCAGCTCGGAGGCCGCGTCGCCGGCGGCCACGCGCGCGAGTTCGGCTATGCCGAAGTGGCAGTCGGCGCGCCGTGCCGGTTGCTCGAGGGCCTGTCCGATCACGTCCGCGACGGCCGGCGGCTACTCGATGTCTGGATGAGTCATGGCGATAGGGTCGAAGCATTGCCGCCGGGCTTCAGCGCCGCGGCCAGTACGCCCAACGCGCCGCTGGCTGCCATGGTCGATGAGCATCGCCGCTTCTACGGCGTGCAGTTCCATCCGGAAGTGACGCATACGCGCCAGGGCGCTGCGATCCTCGAACGCTTCGTGCGCGAGATCTGCGGTTGCGAGGTGCGCTGGACCGCCGGCAACATCATCGAGGATCAGATCGCGCGCGTGCGCGAACAGGTTGGCACCTGGCATGTGCTGCTCGGGTTATCCGGCGGCGTGGATTCCTCGGTGGTGGCCGCGCTGCTGCATCGTGCTATCGGTCAGCAGTTGACCTGCGTGTTCGTCGATCACGGTCTGCTGCGCGAAGGCGAGGGCGACCAGGTCATGAAGGTGTTCGCGGGACACCTCAACGTCAATGTGATCCGCGTCAATGCCGCCGCACGTTTTTTCTCCGCGCTGCGCGGTGAGCGCAATCCTGAAACCAAGCGCAAGATCATCGGGCGCGAGTTCGTCGCGGTCTTCGACCAGGAGGCGCGCAAGCATCCGGACTTCAAGTTCCTCGCGCAGGGGACTATCTACCCCGACGTCATCGAGTCTGCCGGGGCGCGCACGGGCAAGGCCCACGTCATCAAATCGCATCACAATGTCGGCGGCCTGCCGGCCGACATGACATTGAAACTGGTCGAGCCGCTGCGGGAACTGTTCAAGGATGAAGTGCGGCGCATTGGCGTCGAGCTCGGGCTGCCGCCCGAGCTGGTGTATCGTCACCCCTTTCCGGGTCCCGGCCTGGGAGTACGGATCCTCGGAGACGTGCGGCCCGAGTACGCGGAAATACTTCGGCGCGCCGATCACATCTTCATCGAAGAGCTGCGCAAACACGGACTCTACGAACGCACCAGTCAGGCGTTCGCCGTGTTTCTGCCGGTGCGCTCGGTGGGAGTCATGGGAGATGCGCGCCGCTACGAGCACGTGATCGCATTGCGCGCGGTCGAGACCATCGATTTCATGACCGCGCAATGGTCGCACCTGCCGTATGAATTCCTGGACCTGGTTTCCCGCCGCATCGTCAATGAAGTGCCTGGTGTCTCACGCGTCGTCTATGACATCTCCGGCAAGCCGCCGGCGACGATTGAGTGGGAGTGAGCTCGCTCAACCGGGGTTCAACTAAACGCGATCTCGAAGCGTGCTGCGAGAGCCCCGAGGTTCTTGTCCAAGGTCCACAGCACAGCGTCGGTAGTCAGCATCACGGACCCAAGCAATAAGAGATCGACGGCGCCGCAGCCCGAATCCTGGAGTTGCTCCCGCTCGATCAAGGCGAGTGTTTCTTCGGTGTTGGAGACAGTCGCGGAGCGCAGCTGCCTTAAATCGCTCAATGTACGTTCCCGCGGTCCAGGCGGCGTACCGCACGCGATTTCAATCAAAACCATGGGATGGCACAGCACCTGGTCGGCAGACAGCAGAGTCTGCAGGACTGGATTGGACCTGCGGAAATGCGATATCCAAACCGAGGTGTCTGCCAGCACGAGGCTCATAGGACGTGAACCCTAAAGGGGCCTGCGGCGCGGGACCGGCTTCATCCGGGGCGCTCTTCCCCCCAGTGCGGCCAGGCGCTTGCCTGCCTGGACGCGCACGAAAAGCTTCATCGCCTCCCGAAACAGGTCGGCCTTGTCAGTCCCAGGGTCGGCAACTTCCAGCGCACGCTGATAGAGCTCATCGTCGATCGTCACGGTGGTTCTCACCAGTCTTCCTCCACAGCATCAGATAAGATGCATTATAGCATCAGAATATGCATCATGGTCGCGCCCTCCACGGGGTGTCAGCGGCGATCTCGCGCCAGTCGCCCGGCGCTAGTCCTTCTACCCTTACCTTGCCGATCGCCGCGCGTATGAGGCGCAGTGTCGGAAATCCCACCTTTGCCGTCATGCGCCGCACCTGGCGGTTCTTGCCTTCACGTATGGTGAGCTCGAGCCAGGTCGTCGGAATTTTAGCGCGATAGCGAATCGGCGGATCTCGAGGCCACTGCTGCGGCGGTTCCTCGATGAGACTCGCGCTGGCGGGCTGGGTCGTGAAATCGCCGAGACTCACCCCAGTGCGCAACTGTTCGAGTGCCGCCGGGGAGGGCGAGCCCTCGACCTGCACCCAGTACACCTTTGCAATGTCGTGCGGCTCGGCGATGCGCGCCTGCAGAACGCCGTCATCGGTGAGCAGCATCAAGCCCTCGCTGTCCGTATCAAGCCGGCCGGCTGGATAGATGTGCTTGACGTCGATGTAGTCCGCCAGTGTCTTGCGGCCCGGCTCCGGACTGAATTTGCAGGCAACGCCAAACGGCTTGTTGAAGGCGATGAGCACGCGGGCGCGCTCAGGCCAACGCCCGCTCGATCAGATTCGGCGGCACCATCGTGCGTGGTACCGCATGACGCGTGCGACCGCGCCTGCTTTTACCGACGCGGGGCGCAGAGGCGGGTTCCTCGAACCATTCGCGCACGTCCAGATCCAGTCCGATGCCGTGCATGTAGTTGTACAGCGCCTTCCTGAGCGCTGCGCCAAAGACGTCATGGTCGATGCCGGTGAGATCCGTGAAATTGACATCGTTATTGGCGAATGGGCTCTGGAGCGGCGGCGACAATGTCACGCCGTACTGTTCGGGATGCTTGCCCACCGGCGAATGCACCGTGCAGGTGAAGCGATGGAAGAAACCCGATTGTATGCAGCCCGCGGCGAACAATTGACGTACGTATTCCAGCGCGTCGACGGTGTCCTGCGCGGTCTGGGTCGGAAAGCCGTACATCAGGTAGGCATGTACCAGGATTCCCGCGTCGGAGAAGGCGCGCGTGACCCGGGCGACCTGTTCGACCGAGACGCCCTTCTTCATGAGCTTGAGCAGGCGATCCGAGGCCACTTCCAATCCGCCGGTGACGGCGATACATCCGCTCTCCGCCAGTAGCCGGCAGAGACTGGCATCGAATGACTTCTCGAAACGAATGTTGCCCCACCAGGAAATATCCAGCTGCCGTTGCAGCAGCGCTTGCGCCAGCGACTTCAGTGCCTTGGGCGGCGCTGCTTCGTCGACAAAGTGAAAGCCGGTCTGGCCGGTCTCGCGAATCAGGGATTGGATTCGATCGATCAGCACATCGGTGGTGGCGAGGTCGTAGCGCGAGATGTAATCGAGGTTCACATCGCAGAAACTGCATTTCTTCCAATAGCAGCCATGCGCGAGGGTCAATTTGTTCCAGCGGCCGTCCGACCAGAGACGGTGCATGGGGTTGAGCATGTCCAGCAGCGACAGGTAATCGTCCAGCGGCAGGCCTGCGTAAGTGGGTGTACCGCTGTCGGAGAAGGCAATGTCGGGTTCCTTGAAGTCGACGTACTGGCGTTCGCGCGTGTAGGTGCGCACCAGCTGATCGATTGGCCGCTTATTCTGCAGGTGCTCGAGCAGGGCCAGCAGCGGACGTTCGCCGGCATCCAGGGTTATGAAATCAAAGTAGTCGAACACGCGCGGTTCGTTCAGGGCGCGCAGTTCGGTATTGCAGTAGCCGCCGCCTAATACGGTGACGACGGAGGGGTGACTCTGCTTGGCGCTTTGCGCGATCCGAAACGCGCCGTAGACGTTGCCCGGAAAAGGCGCGGATATCAGCAGCAGATCCGGTTGATGCTGCGACAGCGCTTCGAGCGTCAATGCATGCAGCGATTCGTCCACCAGGTTGTGCGGCGCGCTGAGCGCTGCCTGCAGCTGGTCGAACGTCGGCTGGCTGGCCGCCAGCGATTCCGCATAACGCACGAACTCGAAGCGCGGGTCGATGGCATCGCGGATGACGTCTGCGATGTCATTGAGATAAAGGGTTGCAATGTGCTTGGCTCGGTCCTGCAGCCCCAGTGCGCCGAATGCCCAGTCGAGCGCGTCACCTTCGCCTTGCGGACTGTCGATGTAGTGCTCGATCGATTCAAAGCGCGGCCCTTCGGGAAGGTAACGCCTCGATGCGATGCGATGAGCCAGGCTGGGATCACGCCCTTGCAGAAATCGAATGGCCGGCGAAATCGTGGTGCGGTAGGACTCGAAGCGCTCGGCGAAGAAGCGCGTGGCCGCCGTGCGTTGCTTGCGCGGCAGCACGCTGACTATCGCCTGAATAGCCTGCACGCCCTCTATACACAGCAGTCTGAGCGCCAGCGCAAGCGAGAGATCTGCCTGCTCCGCCTGGAATCCGCGCGATCGCAGAAATCCCGTCAAATACGCCGTCGACGGATACGGCGTATTGAGCTGCGTCATCGGCGGAATGATCGACAGAATGCGGACTTCGCTCATGCGCAGCAGTATATAGCGCGGTCCCGAGCGGCAGCCTCGCCGAGGCCGGTGCTCGGCTTTGCATTGGCGCGCGCTAGGCAGGCGCTCCAGAGCCTGCCGCGATTCCGTCCAGCTCCGACAGGATCTGCGGCGATAAAGTCAGCTCGGCAGCCGCCAGGTTTTCGCGCAGGTGCGCAACGGAGGAAGTTCCCGGGATCAGGAGAATGTTCGGTGCGCGTTGCAGTAGCCAGGCGAGCGCTACCTGCATGGGCGTCGCGCCGAGCCGGCGTGCGACATCGGACAGCGTGGATGACTGTAGCGGCGTGAATCCGCCCAGCGGAAAGAAGGGGACGTAGGGGATGCCCTGCCCGGCCAGATCGTTGATCAGCGCATCGTCGTGGCGATGCGCCAGGTTGTAGTAATTCTGTACGCAGGCGATTTCGCACAGTTTGCGCCCATCGGCTATCTGCCTGGACGTGACGTTGCTCAGGCCGATGTGACGGATCAGGCCCTGCTGCTGAAGCTCCGCCAGCACCGTCAGTGGCGCTTCGAGCGATCCCTCCGCGGGATGGTGGATGTCGAACATGGCGCGCAGATTGACGACCTCGAGCGCGTCGAGGCCGAGATTGCGCAGATTGTCATGCACCGCGCGCGTCAGCTCCTCGCGCGAAAAAGCCGGGATCCAGGAACCATCCTTGCCGCGCGCCGCACTTACCTTGGTGACGATGGTGAGACCGTCGTTGTAGGGGTGCAGCGCCTCGCGGATGATCTGATTGGTGACGTGCGGACCGTAGAAGTCCGAGGTGTCGATGTGGTCGACCCCACTGGCCACGGCTTCGCGCAGCACGGCCAGCGCTGCGCCATGGTCCTTCGGCGGCCCGAAAACACCGGGGCCTGCCAGCTGCATGGCGCCGTAGCCCAGACGCTTCACCGTGCGGCTGCCCAGCTTGTAAGTACCTGATTTATCTAGACTGACCATGGTGGATCTCCGGTTGGAATCGAAGGGGCATGGTAGCCAAGGAGGACCTGTTCGACAATCAGGTATACTCTGCACGGGTTGTGCTTAATAGCGAACAATGAGTGCGGATCTCAGTGACCTGAACGCGTTTCTCGCCGTCGCACGCGCCAGCGGGTTTCGCGATGGGGCGCGCGCCAGCGGCAGCAGCGCCTCCGGCCTCAGCGAGGCCGTGCGCCGCCTGGAAACGCAACTCGGCGTCAGGCTGCTCAACCGCACCACGCGCAGCGTCGTGCCCACCGAAGCCGGCGCACGGCTGCTGGAGCGTCTCGGACCCGCATTGAATGAGGTGCAGGCGGCGCTCGATGTGGTGAGCAGCTTTCGCGATCGGCCGGCGGGCACATTGCGACTCAATGTCCCGGTCAGCGCTGCGCGCCTGACCCTGCCCGCCATCGTGCCTGCGTTTCTTGCGGCCTATCCGGAGATCCGGCTGGAGGTGATCGCCGAAGACAGCTTCGTCGATGTGCTGGCAGCCGGATGCGATGCCGGCATCCGCTACGATGAACGACTCGAGCAGGACATGATCGCAGTGCCGATTGGACCGCGCGTGCAGCGCTTCGCGACGGCCGGATCTCCCGATTATCTGGCGCGTTGCGGCCGACCGTTGCATCCGCGCGATGTGCTCGATCACGCCTGCCTGCGCGGTCGCTTCAAGAGCGGCGCGATGACACCGTGGGAGTACGAGCGCGACGGGGAGATCCTGAAGGTCGAGCCTTCGGGTCCGCTGCTGGTCCAGGTCGGCGCCGCGACTGACCTGGCGGTCGAGGCGGCGATTGCCGGTACAGGCCTCATCTACCTGTTTGAGGACTGGCTGCAACCCTATTTCAACAGCGGTGCGCTCGAGCCCGTGCTTGAACCCTGGTGGCAACGCTTCTCTGGACCGTTTCTCTACTATCCAGGCCGCCGCCTGCTACCCGCGCCACTGCGCGCGTTCGTTGATTTCATCAGGACGCCGTCCACGCCGGGCGCTGCCGGCTCACCTCGATAGGACAGCTGCCGTGACGAGTAAACTGTCTGCCTATCTGGATCGAATAAAGTTCGACGGCGGCGTGCGCCCGGACTTGGCGACGCTCAGGGCCCTGCATCGGGCGCATCAATACGCGATCCCGTTCGAAAATCTGGACGTGCAGCTGCGCCGGCCCGTGGCTCTGGATCCGGGGACGAGCTTCGAGAAGATCGTCGGCCAGCGACGCGGCGGCTGGTGCTATGAAATGAATGGCGTGATGGGATGGGCGCTGGAGCAGATAGGATTCGAGGTGATGCGCATCAGCGCCGGCGTCATGCGCTCGCAGGCCGGAGATGTGCAGCTCGGCAATCACCTGTGCCTGCTGGTTCGGCTCGATCAACCGTATCTCGTGGATGTTGGATTTGGAGGCAGCCTGATAGAGCCGCTGCCGCTCAGGGCTCTCAGACGCGAAGATCCGCCGTACCGTCTCGAATTGAGCGAGCTGGAGAATGGCTACTGGCGATTTGCCGAAAGGGCGCATGGCGATGACGACGCATTCAGCTTCGACTTCCGCGCGGCTCGCGCCGACGAAGCGCTGTTTGAGAAGAAATGCCAGTACCTGCAAACCGACCCGGGATCCCCATTCACCCAGAATCTTGTAGTACAGCGTCGCACTGCTGATACGCACCTGTCCCTGCGCGGCCGCGTGCTGGTGACCACGCATGCGACGCGCGTCGAGAAGCGCATCCTCGGAACTGCAGAGGAACTCGTTGCGATCCTCCGGGACAGCTTTGATCTGGATGTTCCCGAGGCGGCCACGCTCTGGCCTGCTGTCTGCGCCCGCCACGAGACTGTCTTTGCCTGATTTCACCGGAGCCCTATGTGATCGCCGCCGAAGAAATACGTACGACCTACGGAATCATTGCGCCCCATGTGCGCCGCACACCGGTCATCGAAGTCGATCCGGCGGATTTTGGGTTCGAGGCCGCCCATCTGGCCCTCAAGCTCGAGTCACTGCAGCACGCCGGCTCCTTCAAGGCGCGCGGCGCTTTCAATCATCTGCTGACGCGAAAGGTTCCGCCTGCCGGAGTGGTCGCGGCCTCGGGCGGTAACCACGGCTGCGCCGTGGCCTTCGCCGCGATGAAGCGGCGCGTGCCGGCCCGGATTTTCGTGCCAAGCGTCGCCTCACCGGCCAAGATGAAAAACATCCGCGATTACGGCGCCGAGCTCGTCGTCGCGGGTGACCGTTATGCAGATGCGCTCGCTGCCAGTGAGGCCTGGGCGGCGCAATCCGGTGCGATGCCGGTGCACGCCTTCGACCAGGTCGAGACGCTGCTGGGGCAGGGCACCGTCGGACTCGAGCTGGAACAGCAGGCCGAGAAGCTGGACACGTTGCTGGTCTCCGTGGGCGGCGGCGGCCTGATCGCGGGCATCGCCGCCTGGTATCGCGGGCGTGTCCGCATCATCGGAGTCGAACCCGAAAAAGCCCCGACACTGACGCGCGCCCTCGAAGCGGGCCATCCGGTCGATGCTGAAGCCGGCGGCATCGCTGCGGATTCGCTGGCACCGCGACGGGTTGGCGAGCTGGTGTTCCCGATTGCGCAGCGCTATATCAGTGCCACGGTGCTGGTGACGGATGAAGCCATCCGCGAGGCACAGCAGCGTCTCTGGGGCACGTTGCGGTTCGTCGCGGAGCCCGGCGGTGCGGCGGCACTGGCTGCGCTGACTTCGGGCCGCTATGTGCCGCAGCCCAGGGAACGCGTGGCCGTACTCATCTGCGGCGGCAACACGGTTGCCGTCGATTTCGATCGTTGAGATTACCGATCAGTCAGCGCAAGGAGGCCAACCATGTCGATTGAGCGCATTGAACCCGGTCCGCGCATGTCGCAGGCCGTCATCTACAACAAGACCGTCTATCTCGCCGGCCAGGTGGCGACGAACGCGCGTGGTCGCAGCGTCGCCGAGCAGACGCGGGACATCCTGGCGCGGATCGAGCAGCTGCTTGGCGAGGCGAACTCCGACAAGAGTCACATCCTGAGTGCGACGATCTGGCTGGTGGACATGGCGACGTTTGCCGACATGAACAGCGTCTGGGATCGATGGGTTGTCGATGGCGCAACGCCCGCACGGGCCACCGTGATCAGTGCGCAGCTTGCCGCGCCGGACTACAAGATCGAGATCGCCGTCATCGCGGCGCAGCGCTGACGCCGGACTCAGGGTCGACGCCGAGCGCGGCCAGCACGCGCGCATCACTCAAGCCTGCCATCAGCGCGGCGACATCGCCGATGCGCGCACCGAGGCGGGCGGGCACGATCGGACAGGCCGCAGACGCCTGGGGCAGTGCCTCCTGCGCCACGACATCGCGCGCCGCGCCGAGCACGCGATCGCCCAGTGCCACCGCCAGTGAGCCGAGCACGATGAGCTCGGGATTCAGCGCGTCGATCAGCAGCGCCAGTCCCTGACCCATGCGGCGGCCGGCCGCGGCGGCCACGGCCAGTGCATCGGGCTCGTCACGCAGCATCGCTTCGACCAAATCGCGAATCGGTGTCACTGCGCTCCAGCGCTGCGGAAACATCCGAGCGGCTACCTGCACCAGCCCCGCGCCCGAGGCGAAACCCTCCCAGGAGCCGCGTTTGCCGAAGCCTTCGGGGCCGTCACGCGAGAGACGCCAATGACCAATCTCACCCGCCGTGTCGCTGGCGCCATGCAGTACGCGGCCATCGATGATGAATCCCGCGCCAAGCCCGGTGCCGAAAGTAAGGAAAATCAGGTGCCGGATGCCCGGCCGCTCGCGGCCCGCGCCGAAATGAAATTCCGCCAGCGCGCCCGCATTGCCATCGTGTTCGACGCACACGGGCAAGTCCGGGAATGCTTCAGCCAGGCGCTGCCTGAGAGGCAGCTGGTGCCAGCCGGGCAGGTGTGGCGGATCGAGCAGCACACCTTCGCCGATGCGCAGCGGGCCGCCGATGGAGACGCTCAATGCCACGCATTCGCGGCCGGCCGCGGCGGCGCGTGTCCGCAGATTTTCCATCGCGGCAAACAGCGCCGGAGCGATCTGTGCAAAAGGACGGGCGGCCTCGGTCGGAATTTCGATTCGCTGCAGGATCTGCCCGTCCGCGGTGCCCTCGACGCAGGCGGTCTTGGTGCCGCCGACGTCCAGGCCAATCAGCGAGCGCGTGGGCATGGGCTAAAGGTAGCACCGCCTCGCGCATAATGTGGCGATGAGTGCAGGTGCGCAGCGGCAGGGCGAAGGCCGCGATATCGGTTTCATGCATCGGGCGCTCGAGCAGGCGCGCCTGGCGTATGCGGCGGGCGAGGTGCCTGTGGGTGCGGTGCTGGTCCGCGGGGATCGCATCATCGCTAGCGGCGCCAATGCACCGATCGCGCGCTGCGATCCGACGGCGCATGCCGAGATGGAGGCGCTGCGCTCGGGCGCGCGAGCGCTGGCCAACTATCGCCTCACAGGCTGTGAACTGTATGTGACGCTCGAGCCCTGCCTGATGTGCGCCAGTGCGCTGGTGCATGCGCGCGTGGATCGGGTGGTCTTCGGCACCTGGGATGTGCAGTTCGGCGCGGCCGGCAGTCTGATCGATGCGTTCCGGCTACCGGGATTGAACCATCGCGTTGATGCATTCGGTGGGGTGCTGGCGCAGGAGTGCAGCCAGATGCTCGCCGATTTCTTTGCGCGCCAGCGCCAGCGCCAGCGCTAGTCGAAGCGGGGCTCGATTTCCTCGGCACCCGCGATGGTGTGGGTTACTGCCGGCAGCATGTGATTGCGAGCGGTCTTATCGGCATCGATCCATTCGAGCACCGCCAGATACTGACGGACCTGCTCGACGAACTTTGCCGGCTCCCAGCCACGCGCGTAGCCGCGCCTGGCGCGCAGGTACCATTTCTCCTCGGCCAGCAGCGGCAGCTGCGTGCGCACATCGGCCCAGGAGTCCGGATTCTTGCCATGACTCTGGGCGAGCACGCGGGCGTCCTCGAGGTGGCCGTAGCCGACGTTGTAGGCGGCCAGCGCGAGCCAGGTTCGATCCGGCTCGGCGATGCGCTTGGGGATGGTATCGATGACCTGCGCCAGGTAGCGCGCACCGCCGATGATGTTTTGGCGCAGATCCGCGCGATCATCGACGCCGACGGCCGTCGCCGCATCGCTGGTGAGCATCATGATGCCCCGGGCGCCATCGGCGGAGGCCGCGCCGCCCTGCCACTTGGATTCCTGGTAGCCGACCGCGGCCAGCAATCGCCAGTCGAGGCCGCTCTCCTGCGCTGCTTCCTCGAACAGGCCCTGCAGCGCCGGTAGCCGCGCGGCGATGTCGGATTGAAACTGGTGCGCCACTTCGTAGTCGAAGTCGCCGGACTCGTTGCGCGCGTCCGATTGGATGCGGGCGAGCTCGCCCGAGGTGCGGGCGCCGGCAATGAACTGGTTGGCGGCTTGCAGCAGCTGCTCGGCGCCCATCGGCACCACCCATTGGACCGGCCGCGGGTTAGGCAGTGCGAAGGCCACCATGACTTCAGGATGCATGTGCTGCGTGAACGCAAATTCGCTGGCATCGAGCACCGCGTAGTCCGCCTCACCGCTGTTGATGAGTTCCAGCGGGTCGGCCTGATCGGCGGGGAGGGCGGTCCAGTGCAGCTCCGACATGCCCTCGCTGTGCAGCGTCTCGAGTAGCGTCTGCTGCGGACTGTCCCGGAGCACGACCAGGCGCTTGTTACTTAATCCGGCGATGGTATGTACCTGCGTCCGGCCGCGCGGCTGCACCACGATTTCGGGAATCTCTTCGTATGGCGTGGTAGTCAGCCCGATGTCGCGCCAGTGCTCGTCCGGGCTGATCTGTGCGGCCGCCAGGTCGGCGCGTCCACGCGACAACGCCGTGCGCATGGCCGCTGTGTTAGGCACGCTGGTCATCACCAGGCTCACTCCGAGGTCGCGCGCAAAGGCCGCCGCCAGGCGGTACTCGAACCCCTGCGGGCCGTGCGCACCCTGGTAGTAAGTCGTGGGTGCGTTCAGCGTGACCACGCGCAGCTCTCCGCGTGCCCGGATCTGCTCCAGGCTGGAATTCGGGTGTGAACAGCCCGCCAGCAGGGCCACGGCGGCCAGAACCGTGAACTGGTGCACAGGAAACCGCCGCGCAGGACCCAGCGATCCCCGGCTGCGGGGGTGGCGGAGGTGCGGCTCGGCTGTCGATCGAATGTCTCGGTTCATGGCAGTGTTCACTCGGCTAGAATACCAGCTACCCCCGGAGAGGTACCGAAGCGGTCATAACGGCGCCGACTCGAAATCGGATGGTCGGGTAAAACCGGCACGTGGGTTCGAATCCCACCCTCTCCGCCATTGACCTCGCTGTCTGTCGGTTAAAAGTCACAGATCCCCCGGGCATGTCCGACGGGATGCAGGACTTGCGGCTATTTCGGCGGCACGGGGCCGCACGGGGCCGGACGGCGGCCGCGTTTCCGGATTGGACGATTCGGCCGCCAGCCGACTCTGACAGCCGCCGCATCAGGGCTCCGGCTACACTTCGGCGCGCCGATGGCCCGGCGCACAGTGCGCCGCGCATCACAGAACCGAGGGGGGGACGGTGACTTATGTCCTATCAAACCCGGTGCCACAGCCATAGATTGAACTACCTGCAAACTGAGAGCCCCGGCGCGTTGTGGCAAGGCCGTTCCGCGCCGACGGCGCGATCTGGCTAGGATTGGCTTGTATGCTCCAAAGCGACGCGGCGCACACAAACGGACGGGTCGCGGAAGATCGCGACACGCTGCGCTGTTCCCGATTGCTGGTCGATACCGCAACGGCCAGTGTCGTGAACCTCAGCGCCGCGCCTTCCGTACAGCAGGCATTACCCGAGTTTTTCGCCTCGCTGGCGCGCGCGCTGCAATACGACCGCGCTTACCTGCTGGAGACTTTGCCTGGGGGCGAAAATCGCCCCTCGCATGCCCTGCTATTTGACTGGAGTGCCGCCGGGGGCGAACCGCAGTCGCCCGCGAACACGGCCGCCATCCCGCCAACAGAAAGCCCCGAGATTCGCGACTGGATGCTGCCGCTGACGCGCGGCGAGCCGGTCATCACGCAGCGTGACAGCGCCAGCGCAGCCGTGCGCGGCTACCTGGGCGATCGCGGTGTCGTGACATCGCTGATGGTTCCCATCCTGATAGAAGGGCATCACTGGGGGCTGATCGGTTTCGATGATCGGCAGCGCCCGCGCGACTGGAACGCGGATGACGTCAAGCTGCTCTCGACACTGGCGCAGATGGTCGGCTCGGCCATTACGCGCGAACGCTTCCGCCAGCAGGCACAGCAGCGCGAACGGTTGCTGCAGGCCGTCACGAGCTGCGCGGCGCAGATCGGCACCGCATCGGACCTGCGCCCGGCCATCACCGGTTCGCTGGCGATCATCGCGCAGGCGCTCGAGGCGGATCGCATGCTGCTGATGGAGGTATTCGCGGACACCGACGATGCGCCGCTGCCGCGGACGCTGCTGCGCAATTTCTGGCATGGCCCGGACACCCCGCTGCGGATCGCGCAGATTGCGCAGACCACCTCCCTGGCGCCGGATCCGGATGTCGCCGCCTGGATGGCGCCGCTCAAACGCGGCGTCGCGGTCGATGGCCAGCTCTCCGGCGCCCGCGGCGGGGTCAGGGATCTGTTCGTCAGGCTGCAGGCGCAGTCGGTGCTGCTGGTGCCAATCATGGTGGGCACTCGGTACTGGGGGCACATCGGACTCGACGT
The DNA here is from genome assembly GCA_963771665.1 of uncultured Gammaproteobacteria bacterium. Classification (GTDB taxonomy): domain Bacteria; phylum Pseudomonadota; class Gammaproteobacteria; order Steroidobacterales; family Steroidobacteraceae; genus FEN-1191. The sequence goes on from CAVYUK010000008.1 coordinate 485,761, forward strand.
CTGCACGCGCGAACGGCTCTGGAGCAGTGCCGAGGTCGATGTATTGCGGCTGCTGGCCGACCTGATCGGCACCGCGATCATGCGCGAGCGCTACCTCGCCGAACTCGCACGCGCGGATCTGATCATTCAGAAGAGTCCGACGATTCTGTATCGGCTGCGCGGCGAGGCGGCGCTGCCGATGATCTATGTATCCAGGAATATCGATCGCACGGGTTACGCGCAGGAACAGCTGATCGCGAACCCGTCGCTGTACCGCTCATTGATTCACCCGGATGATCGCGCACGCCTCAATGCGGCCATGGAGCACCTGCTGCAATGGAACGCGCCCGCCTCGAGCATGGAGTTGCGCCTGCTCACCAGCGATGGCAGCGTGCGCTGGTTCGAGAACTGCTATACGCCGGTCCGCGATGAAGCCAACCGGTTGCTTGAGATCGAAGGCATCCTGATCGATATCAGCGAGCGCAAGGCCGCCGAGGCGCGGATCGCGAATCTCGCCCGCACCGACGTACTCACGGGTCTTGCCAACCGCATGACCTTCAGCGAACACCTGCGCCAGGCCTTTGCGACCGCACAGCGTGGCTCGCGCGCATTCGCCGTGCTGTACCTGGATCTGGATCGCTTCAAGGAAGTCAACGACACGCTCGGTCACCACGCGGGCGACCGCCTGCTGCAGGAAGTCGGCCGGCGCCTGCGCGATGTGACCCGGGAGATCGACCTGGTGGCGCGGCTGGGCGGCGATGAATTCGCCATCGTCCAGACCGGCATCGACGACTCCGCCGCCGCCGGCACGCTGGCCGAGAAGCTCATCGAGGTGGTCTCGGCTCCTTACGCCATCGATGGCAACGACCTGCGCATCGGTGTCAGCATCGGCATCTCGCTCTACGAGGCCGGCGTCGGCAGCCCCGATGCGCTGCTGATGCAGGCGGATCAGGCGCTGTATCGCGCCAAGCATGCGGGCCGCGGGCAATACCGTTTCCATTCCGACGAAATCGATCATGAAGTGCGCGCGCACATGATGCTGGCCGAGGACCTGCGCAATGCACTGGCGCGCCACGAACTGGAAATGCGCTACCAGCCGCAGGTCGAGCTGGCCTCGGGCAAGATCGTCGGCATGGAAGGACTGCTGCGCTGGAATCATCCGACCCGCGGCCTGCTGCTGCCCGAGGATTTTCTGCCGATCGCGGAGAAGTACAGCCTGATGCCGCAACTGGGCCGCTGGGCCATGGATACCGCCTGCCGCCAGATGTCGCTATGGCGCGCGGCGGGCATGCAGGTGCCGGTGGTAGCGATCAACGTGGCATTGGCACAGATCAAGATGGGACGCGAGTTCGTTCGAGACGTCATGGACAGCATCACGCGCTGGGGCCTGAAGCCCGGCGACGTGGAGATCGACGTGACCGAGTTCGTGCTGGCGCGTTCGACGCTGGCCCAGAGCAATGTGCTCGATCAGTTGCGCCGCGTGGGCGTGGGCATCGCAATCGATAACTTCGGCTCGCAGTACTCCTCACTTGACTATCTGCGCACCTACAGAGTCAGCCGCCTGAAGATCGCACGCGGCATGATCGCCGCGGCCGATGCCGAGCCCGGCGGGGTTGCCATGGTGCGGGCGATCCTGAGCCTTGCCGGGGAGCTCGGCATCAACGTGGTCGCGGAGGGTGTGGAAACCGATACGCAGCGCAAGCTGCTGGTGCAGGCGAGTGCGCAGGCGCAGGGCCAGGGCTTCTTCTACAGCCGCGCAGTCCCGGCCGATGAGACCATGCCGATGCTGCGCGCCGGCATCGTCACGCCCGAAGACGAACGCAAGCAAGAGGCCGCCGACAAGGAGGCCAAGGCAGCCAAGCGAGCCGCGGCGAGCTGACGGGCCAGTTTGGCCGCATAATGTTGGGATGTGGATCGTCAGGCTGGCGCTTCGGCGTCCCTACACCTTTATCGTCCTGGCGATGCTGATCGTTCTGTTCGGCGTGTTCAGCATCCTGCGCACGCCGACCGACATCTTTCCGAACATCAATATCCCGGTCATCAGCGCGAACTGGTCGTACACCGGGCTGCCACCCGAGGACCTGGCCAACCGTGTCGTCGCCAACGCCGAGCGCTACGCGCAGACCACGGTCAACGATGTCGAGCACTCCGAATCGCAATCGCTGTCGGGCATATCGATCGTCAAGTACTTCTTCCAGCCCAATGTCAATGAGGAGATGGCGTACGCCCAGATCACGGCCGTGTCGCAGACACTGCTGCGGCAGGCGCCGCCGGGCACCACGCCGCCGTTCATCCTGGCCTACAACGCCTCGACCGTGCCGATCCTGCAGCTGGCGCTCTCCAGTGCCACGCTGTCGGAAGCGCAGATCTTCGACATGGCCAACACCATCGTGCGCCCGGGCCTGGCGACCGTCGCGGGTGCGTCGCTGCCCTATCCCTACGGCGGCAAGCAGCGGCAGATCACGGTCGACATCGATCCGGAGGCGCTGCGCGCCAAGGGGCTCGGCGCCGCCGACGTCAGTAACGCCATCGGTGCGCAGAATCTGATCATTCCGGCGGGCACGGAAAAAATCGGCGACATCGAATACAACGTCAAGCTCAACTCCAGCCCATTGAAGGCCTCGGAGCTCAACGACATACCGATCCGCGACGTCAATGGCACCGTGGTGTTCGTGCGCGATGTGGCCAATGTGCACGATGGCAACAGCCCGCAGACTAACCTCGTGCGGCTCGATGGCCGGCATGCGGTGCTGATGTCGGTGCTCAAGACCGGCAGCGCCTCGACGCTTGAGATCGTCGCGAGCATCAAACGGCTGCTGCCCGCGATCCGCGCGCAGGTGCCGGAGGCCCTGAAGATCGATGCGACTTCGGACCAGTCGATCTTCGTGCGCGGCGCAATCAGTGGCGTGGTCCGCGAGGGCGTGATAGCCGCGGCGCTGACCGGCCTGATGATCCTGCTGTTCCTGGGCTCGTGGCGCAGCACGCTGATTATTACGATCTCGATTCCGCTCTCCGTGCTGGCCTCGATCACCTGCCTCTCGGCGATCGGCGAGACCATCAACCTGATGACACTGGGCGGGCTGGCGCTCGCGGTGGGCATTTTGGTGGACGATGCCACCGTGGCCATCGAGAACATCAACTGGCACCTCGAGCAGGGCAAGGATGTCGAGCCCGCCATCCTCGACGGCGCGCATCAGATCGCGGTGCCGGCCCTGGTCTCGACCCTGTGCATCTGCGTGGTGTTCATTCCGATGTTCCTGCTGACCGGTGTATCGAAATTCCTGTTCGTGCCGCTGGCCGAAGCGGTGGTGTTCGCCATGCTGGCCTCCTACCTGCTGTCGCGAACGCTGGTACCGACCCTGGCCATGTACTGGCTGCAGCGGCACTCCGAACACCCCGCAGAACCGCACGGGCTGTCGGGACGTTTTCAGCGCGGCTTCGAACGTCGCTTTGCGATGCTGCGCAATAACTATCGCGAGATGCTGGCCGCGGGACTGCATCACGGCCTGGCGTTCATCGTCGCCTTCATGGTCATAGGCTCTACGGCATTCCTGCTGCTGCCGTGGCTGGGGCGGGATTTCTTTCCCTCGGTCGATGCGGGCCAGGTGCGCCTGCACCTGCGTGCCCGCAGCGGCACCCGCATCGAGCAGACCGCGATACTGGTGGACCAGGTCGAGGCCCGGATCCGCGAAATCGTCCCAACCAGCGAGCTTGAGACGTTGGTCGATAACATCGGGGTTCCCTACAGCGGTATCAATCTTTCCTACAGCACCTCGGCGCCGATCGGACCGGGCGATGCCGACATCATGATTTCGCTGCACGCGGAGCACCACCATCCGACCGCCGGTTACGTGCGCGCGCTGCGTGCGCGGCTGCACGATGAATTTCCATCCACCACTTTTTCCTTCCTGTCATCGGACATCGTCAGCCAGATCCTGAATTTCGGGCTGCCGTCGCCGTTCGACGTGCAGGTGGTGGGTGTCAACCTTGCCGACAACCGCAATTTCGCCAATGCGCTGCTGGCGAAACTGCGCAAAATCCCCGGTGCGGTGGATCTGCGCATCCAGCAGGCTTTTGATTATCCGGAGGTGCATGTCGCGGTCGATCGCGTCAATGCCGCGCAGCTCGGCTTCACGCAACAGGATGTGGCGACCAACCTGCTGATCTCGCTGTCGGGCAGCCAGCAGACCGCGCCCTCATTCTGGGTCGATCCCAAGACCGGCATCGAATACAGCGTTGCGACCCAGGCGCCGCAATACCGCCTGACATCACTGCAGGATCTGGCGGTGACGCCGGTGACCAAGGGTACCGGCGGCCAGCAGCAGCTGCTGGCGAATCTTGCGACCATCGATCGGGGTGTCGGCCAGGGCGTGGTCAGCCACTACAATGCGGTCCCGGTGATCGACATCTACGGCTCGGTCGATGGCACCGATCTGGGTACGGTGGGCGATGCCGTACACGCACAGGTCGATGCCGTGCGCCATGAACTGCCGCGCGGCAGCGAACTGAAAGTACGCGGACAGACCGAGACCATGCGAACCTCATTCAATGGCCTGGGCTTCGGCATGATCGGTGCGATCCTGCTGATATACCTGCTGATCGTCGTCAACTTCCAAAGCTGGCTCGATCCGCTCATCATCATCAGCGCGCTGCCCGCGGCATTGGCCGGCATGGTCTGGATGTTATTCGTGACGCATACGACGATCAGTGTGCCGGCGCTGATCGGGGCCATCATGTGCATGGGCGTTGCCACGGCCAACAGCATCCTGGTCGTGAGCTTCGCGCGTGAGCGCATGGATCAGGGCCTCAGTGCCGCCGCGGCCGCGCTCGAGGCCGGATTCGTGCGTTTCCGGCCGGTGCTGATGACCGCGCTGGCCATGATTATCGGCATGCTGCCGATGTCGCTCGGACTCGGAGACGGCGGCGAGCAGAATGCCCCGCTCGGCCGCGCCGTCATCGGCGGCCTGCTGTTCGCCACCTTCGCCACGCTGCTGTTCGTACCGGTGGTGTTCTCGGTCATTCACGCAAGATTCACGCAGGGTGCGCGCTCGCACGAGCCAGAGGCGGCGCCCGCATGAGCGTCCCTCCGGAACACGTCAACCAGACGCGGCGCCTCAAGCGATTGGCGCTGTATGTGCTGATCGTCGCGGTCATCGTGGCGGCCTGGGGCATCTTCACGCGTCTGCAGGCACGCAACGCACTGGCGCGCGGTAGCGCCGCAGCCGCAGAGCAATTCGTGAACGTCGTCAAGGCGCATCGCAGCGAGAGCGATAACGAGTTGGTGCTGCCCGGGGATGTGCAGCCGCACACGGACGCGCCGATCTATGCGCGCACCAGCGGCTATGTGAAGCGCTGGTACGCGGACATCGGCAAACCCGTGAAGGCCGGGGAGCTGCTCGCCGAGATCGAGACACCGGAAGTCGATGCGCAGTTTCGGCAGGCCAAGGCGGACCTCGCCACCGCGGAAGCCAACAACCACCTGGCGCAGACCACCGCCGCGCGCTACCAGGAGTTGCGCAAGACCGGCCTGGTTGCCGCGCAGGATGTGGATAATGCGCAGGGTGATGCGGACGCCAAGACCGCGCAGCTCGAATCCGCACGCCAGAACCTGCAGCGCCTGGCACAGCTGGAGGCCTTCAATCGAATCACGGCTCCCTTCGACGGCGTGGTGACCGCGCGCCGCGTGGATGTGGGATCTCTGATCAACCAGGGGAATACGACTGGCCAGGAGTTGTTCCACCTGACCGCGACCAGCAAGCTGCGCGTCTACGTGCAGGTGCCGCAGGTGTATGTCACGCTGATCGAGCCGGGAGCCACCGCGGAGCTGATTTTTCCGGAGCGCCCCGATCGGCGTTTCCCGGCCCGGATCGTCAGCACGGCGCATTCGATCGATGCCACCACGCGCACGCTGCTGACCGAGCTGGAGGCCGACAATGCCAAGGGCGAGATGCTTTCAGGCTCCTTTGCGCAGGTGCACCTGGCGATGCCGGCCGGCATGGCCAGCCTGAGGCTGCCTTCCAACACGCTGCTGTTTCGCGCCGACGGGCTGCACGTGGCCACCGTCGATGCCAACAATCAGGTGCATCTCAATACGGTACGCGTCGGGCGGGATTTCGGCAGCGAGATCGAGATCCTCAGCGGTGTCTCGGAGGATGATCGTGTCATCATCAACCCCGCCGATTCGCTGCTCGCCGGCGCCACGGTGCGGGTGGCCAGCGCCGCCAGGTAGGCCGCTGCTGCCGATTCAGCCGCCGGCCTTGAACTCGGCGGCGAATACCCGTCCGAAGGCCTCGTTGAACAGATGCGGCAATTCACCCGCACTGGTCTCGGTGATACTCAGAAAGCGCTCGCGCAGCGCGCCCAGCGCCACATCGCCGGTCGCAGCCGCCGCGCCGGGAGGTGCCAGCGTCCTCGGATCGAGCCGCGCCAGGAATTCGAGCAGCGCGGCGCGCATCGCGCGCGCCGCGGCCTGATCGTGCCGCCGCGTGCTCGTGAGCGTCTCGCGCAGCCACTGCACGGCGTCGAGCTTGTGCGTGTCGTGTCCCTGCAGCAGACGCAGCAGCAGATCCTCGACCGGCAGCCCGGTGAGTCCGATCCGCTGCGGATCCTCGCGGCCCACTTCGATCTGCTGCTGATCGCGCATCTCGCGCTGCGCCAGTGCCAGTCCTTTGAGTCCCACGAGTGCTTCACGCAGCATGAGGCCCGCCAGGTGCAGCAGACGCGCCTGGGCTTCGGCAGCAAATACGCCGGCATCGATGCCCGCGCCACGGCAGAAGGCCTCGATGGCGGTGGCGGCGTCGACGCCGGCGGCGCGCTCGGTGCGCGTGTTTGCCGTAGTCTGGGCGCGCATCGGCGCGCGCAGACGCTCACTCTGGTCAAATTCCAGCAGCGCAGGATCCTCGGTGAGCGGCCTGAGATTGCCGCTCGGGCTGCTATCGGGCCGCAACAGGTCGCCCATGCTGAAGTCGGCGCCGATATCGAAGCGCGAACCTGCAGGGGAGGTGCTGGTGGATGCCGGATTGACCGGAAACACCGCGCTCGCTTCCGAGGACTGATTGCTCTCGCTGTCGACGGCCACGGCAATCTGGTAGGAGCCCAGCCGCAACAGGTCACCGTCTTGCAGCACGTAGCTGGCGCGTCGGCCCAGTGCCTCCGGGCGATCGTTGATGAATACCCCGTTGGAACTGGTATCGATAAGATGATAGGCGCCGTCGCGAAATTTGACGCGCGCGTGATGGGCTGAGAGATAGCGATTCGGGTCGGGCAGCACCCAGTCGTTGTCATGCGCGCGGCCGATCGTGCCGCCGCCCACTCCGATAACGATACACTCGCGCGATCCGAGGGATTCACGCTGCCCGCTGAGGATTGTGAGCTTCAGGGCCATCTTCGGAACCCACGCTTGGTCTACCCGGACATATAATACTGCGGCAGAGGCACCCACAGACCATGGCATCTAACCACATCTACAAGGTTATCTTCGTGAACCAGGGTAAGGTTTACGAGGTCTACGCCCGTAAAATCAGCCACGGCTCGCTGTTCGGCTTCGTTGAGATCGAGGAATTCGTGTTTGGCGAACGCTCCTCGGTCCTGCTGGATCCGGGCGAAGAGCGGTTAAAGGCGGAGTTCGCCGGCGTTTCGCGCAGCTACCTGCCGCTGCAGGCGATCGTGCGCATCGACGAGGTGCGCAAGCAGGGAGTTGCCAAGATCCTGCCGCTCGAGGGCAGCAATGTGTCCCAATTTCCGATGCCGCTGCTGCCGCCCTCTGCCAGCGACCCGGGGTCAAAGAAAACTTGATGCTGACGCTACCTGGTTCCCAGGCGCTGTCCCATTTCCGAATCGACCGACTGCTTGCGCGCCTCCGGACGTGCGAGCCCGGCGTCTCAGGCGTCAGCGCACAGTACTTGCACTTCGCGCAATGCCAGCGCGCGCTCGATGCGCAGGAACTCGAGCGCCTGGTGCAGCTGCTCGATGATGGCGGTGGCCTGGCGATGCCGCTGGCCGCCACGGATCCGGGCGGCGGGTGGCAAGAGCTCGTCGTGCCGCGCCCGGGAACGATCTCGCCGTGGTCGAGCAAGGCCACGGATATCGCGCGCGTCTGCGGCCTTGATTCCGTGCTGCGCATCGAGCGCGGCACCCTCTACCGGATCGCAGCAAGGACGGCGGTAACGCCCGGGCAGCGTGATCGGCTCGCAGCGCTGCTGCACGACCGCATGACCGAAGCGGTGTTCGACGATCCAGCCGATGCATCGCGGCTGTTCGTGCTGGAGACCGCCCGGCCGTTGCGCACCGTGTCACTGCGCGCAGGCCCCGGCGCACTCAACGATGCCAACCGGGACCTCGGCCTGGCGCTCAGCGCCGATGAGATCCACTACCTGTTCGAGGTATTCACCCGGCTGCGGCGCGACCCGAGCGATGTCGAACTCATGATGTTCGCGCAGGCCAATTCCGAGCACTGCCGTCACAAGATATTCAACGCCAAATTCATCATCGACGGCGTGGAGCAGCAAAAATCGCTGTTCGAGATGATTCGCAACACCCATGCGCAGGCGCCGAGCGGCGTGCTGTCCGCTTATCGGGACAATGCGGCGGTCATGGTCGGCAGTCAGGGCACGCGCTGGTTTCCCGATCCGGACAGCGGTATCTATCGTGGCAGCGATGAGTCGATCGACATTCTCATGAAGGTCGAGACGCATAACCATCCGACAGCGATTTCACCATTCCCGGGCGCTGCCACCGGTTCGGGCGGGGAGATCAGGGACGAAGCGGCGACTGGCCGCGGTGCCAAGCCAAAGGCCGGGCTCACCGGTTTCGCGGTCTCGCACCTGCGCATTCCCGGTTTCGAGCAACCGTGGGAGCGCGGCATCGGCAAGCCCGCGCGCATCGCCTCGGCGCTGGAGATCATGCTTGAAGGACCAATTGGCGCCGCGGCTTTCAACAACGAATTCGGTCGGCCGGGGATCTGCGGCTTCTTCCGCACGCTCGAACTGGCATTGCCTGGCGATGCCGCGGACAGCGCGCGTGGTTACCACAAACCCATCATGCTCGCCGGCGGCCTCGGCAATGTGCGACGCGGCCACGTCGAGAAGAGCGAAGTGTCGGTCGGCGCGCCACTGGTGGTGCTCGGCGGACCTGCCATGCTCATAGGATTGGGCGGTGGCGCGGCCTCATCGGTGGGCAGCGGCAGTTCGAGCGCCGAACTGGATTTCGCTTCGGTGCAACGTGCCAACGCCGAGATGCAGCGACGCGCGCAGGAAGTGATCGATCGCTGCTGGGCCATGGGCGAGTCCAATCCCATCGAACTGATTCACGATGTGGGCGCCGGGGGTCTGTCCAATGCAGTACCCGAGGCGGTTGCCCACAGCCACCGGGGTGCGCGCATCGAACTGCGCGCGGTGCCGAGTGCCGAGCCTGGCATGTCGCCGCTCGAGCTGTGGTGCAACGAGGCGCAGGAGCGGTTCGTCCTGACTCTCACGCCCAGCGGACTGGCGCGGTTTGCCGCCATCGCGCAGCGCGAACGCTGTCCTTACGCGGTCATCGGTCATATCACCGACGATGGCGAATTGATCGTGCACGATTCGAAATCCGGCGAGGAGCCGGTGCACATGCCGATCGATGCGCTGCTCGGCAAGCTGCCGCAGATGCGGCGCGAGGTGCACAGCCGCCGTCGTACTTGGGGCGCCATCGATTGCGGCGGCGTCGATGTGCGCGAGGCGCTCTATCGGGTGCTGCGCCTGCCGGCCGTGGCCGACAAGACTTTCCTGATCACCATCGGCGATCGCAGTGTCGGCGGACAGATCAGCCGTGATCAGCTGGTCGGCCCCTGGCAGGTTGCGGTCGCGGATGCGGCCGTGACGCTGGCCGACTATCACCATCTGCGCGGCGAGGCCATGGCGGTGGGTGAGCGGACCCCGGCGGCGCTGCTGGATGCGGCGGCGGCGGCAAGGCTCGCTGTTACCGAAGCCATCACCAACATTCTCGCGGCCGAAATCGCCTCCTTGAGCGATGTGCGGCTGTCGGCCAACTGGATGGCAGCCTGCGGCGTCGATGGCGAGGATGCGGCACTCTACGATGCCGTGCGCACCGTGGGCGAGGAATTCTGTCCGCGTCTCGGACTTGCGATTCCCGTGGGCAAGGACTCGCTGTCGATGCGCACCGCATGGCAGGAGCAGGGCCTGGAGAAATCCGTCACCGCGCCGGTGTCGCTGATCGTCTCGGCGTTCGCGCCCGTGCAGAACGTGCGCCGCACCTGGGTGCCGGTGCTGCAACTGGACCAGGGCGACAGCTCGCTGCTGCTGATCGATCTGGCGCAGGGACGCAACCGGCTCGGCATGAGCGCGCTGGCACAGGTATACGGCGCTGTCGGTGGCCCACCGGCCGACATGGATGACCCGGCGCTGCTGCTCGGCTTCGCCGCGGCGCTCGCGGAGTTGCGCACCGATGACCTGGTACTGGCCTATCACGACCGGTCCGACGGCGGGCTGATTGTCACACTCATCGAAATGGCCTTCGCCGGCCACTGCGGACTCGATGTGCAGCTTGGCGCCCCGAGCGAGTCGGCGCGCCATTCGGCGCCTGATTCGGCCGTGGCGCAGTTGTTCGCCGAGGAGCCGGGTGCGGTGCTGCAAGTACGGCAGCGGGACTGCGCGGCGGTGCTCGCGCGCCTTGCGGCCCATGGCCTCGCCGACTGCGCCCGCATCATTGGCGTGCCGCTGGCTTCACGGCGCGTGCGCATCCGCGTTGGCGACACGGTGCTCGATGAGTCCTGGCAGGATCTGCGAAAAGCCTGGTCGGAAACCTCCTACCAGATGCGCCGGTTGCGCGACGATCCGCAGTGCGCGGAGGAGGAATTCGCGACCATGCTCGATGAGGCGGATCCGGGACTCTCGCAGCGATTGAGTTTCGATCCGGATGAGGACGTCGCGGCGCCGATGATCGCGCGCGGCGCGCGTCCGCGCGTCGCGGTGCTGCGCGAGCAGGGCGTCAACAGCCACTATGAAATGGCCGCTGCGCTCGATCGCGCGGGCTTCGAAGCCCACGACGTACATATGTCGGATCTGCTCGGTGGTGCCCGCGACCTGTCCGGATTCAGCGGCCTCATCGCCTGCGGCGGCTTCTCCTACGGCGATGTACTCGGCGCGGGCCGCGGCTGGGCGCGCTCGATCCTGTTTCACGAACGCACCCGGCAGGATTTTGCGCGCTTCTTCCAGCGGCCCGGTACCTTCTCGCTCGGTGTCTGCAACGGCTGCCAGATGTTTGCGGTGCTCAAGGAACTGATCCCCGGTGCGCAACACTGGCCGCGCTTCCAGCGCAATCGCTCCGAGCAGTTCGAGGGGCGCGCGAGTTTGGTGGAGATCCTGGACTCGCCCTCGCTGCTGCTGGCCGGCATGCGCGGCTCGCGACTGCCCGTGGCGGTGGCTCACGGCGAAGGACGGGCGCAGTTCGACAGCGAGGCCGATCTGCAACACTGCCTGGATAAGAAGCTGGTTTCGTTACGCTATATCGACAACCGCGGCGGGCCCGCCATGCGCTACCCGTCCAATCCCAACGGCGCCACGCACGCAATCGCCGCGCTCACCACACCCGATGGCCGCGTGACCGTGACCATGCCGCATCCCGAACGGGTCTATCGCACCGCGCAGAACTCCTGGCATCCGCGCGAGGCGGGTGAGGACAGCGGCTGGATGCGCCTGTTCCGCAATGCGCGGGTATGGGTGGGCTAGCTGCTCGAGCGTGTAGCCGGCGCGTCCTCGGCGTAGCTGCGACGTACGACCAGCGCCTGCTGCAGACGCGCCTTGCGCACATAGCACTGGTAGAGCAGATCCTTGATCACCTCGAGCAATAGCGCTGCCTGGTCTTCGTCGATCGGCGGCAGGTTTGGCGCAGGATCGGCATCGGTGCCGAACAGCACGCGCTTGATCGGCGTGAACACGTCTGCGTCCAGCTCCGCCATGTCGCGTACGGTGTTGAGTTCATCGAACACGCGCAGTTTTCCCGATTCCCCCAGGTGCACGAATACCGCCTGCATCGTGCGGCGGCACATCGACGCGAAGGCATTGAGGATGCCGGAGGAGTAGCACTGCAGCGTCTCATTGAACAGCGCTTCGACTTCCGGCGGCAGATCGGAGTAGTTGAACTTCTCGGTCGGCCGTTCTACTTCGACCAGCTGCGAAGACAGCTCGATGCGCTCGGGGCCGTAGGCCCGCGCATGCGTCCGCATGAAGACCGGGCAATAGCAGGCATCGCAGCGGTAGATGAGTCCGATCTGCTTGGGGCGGCTGGCCGTCAGGTCGGCGAATCGCGGCGCAGCCATCGGCGTGATGTGCGCGAACACCGAGCAATGCGGGCATGTCAGCGCGAGACTCGCCGCCTGTTCATCGTGTAGGCGATCATTGGTATCGATGTAGATCGACATGGCTCTTATTAAGAGTGGCTGTCGCGCCGAGTGTAGCCGAATGCTGCCGCAGCGGCATCGAGTCGCGCGGCCTGCGGCCGCGCTGCCGGTCGATTTACATAATGGATTTCTTGCTCAATTGCTCAGGCCGCTTGCGTCGCGCTCGCCGGCGCTGTGCCGCGTGGCTGGCGGGCCAGCTGCCTGGCGCGCAATACCTGCGCCCACAGGATGCCCCGCAAGGTCGAATTCGGCACCACGTGCGATGAGACCGGCTGGCGCTCGGGCTTCCAGATCCGGGCCCAATCGGGGCCGGTCACCAGGCTGACCGTGTCGATATCTTTGTCGGCGCAGGCCTGTTGCAACGTGTGCTCCAGCGCCAGATTCCCGGGGGAAAGGTTCGCATGCGCTTCGCTGCTGCCGATCTTCAGCAGGTGCAGCGTGCGGCCGCTCTGCACCGCCAGTTGGGCGGCAACCGGCTGTTCGCCAAGCCGGAGCAGCATGATGCGAAAACGGCCCTGGGGCCCGCTGCTGTCCAGCAGGTTGCGGTAGTAGCGCAGCAGCGAGGGATTGCATCGAATGGCGGAGCTTTCACCCTGCTCACCCTTCCAGCCGGAGGCTTCGAGACGCAGGAATTCGTCGAAGGCTTCGGGCAGCTTCGAGGGTTCGCTGACCGACTCCCAGCGAAGTGCGCCCGCCTCGGCAGCGCGTCGGCTCAAGCGGCGCAGATTGCGCCGAAATGAGCCCGACATGTTCCGCGTGGCCGTTTCGTAGTCGCCGCGGGTGTCGAAGTGGTCGCTGTGCGCGAATTGCTCCGAGCTGGTGCCGCCCGGTGGCGCATCCTTCAGGGCCCGGTCGAGCAAGGATCCGGCCGCGATCTTATTGAAGTGCAGAATATCCCAGCGCAGCTCGCCCTGCCGGCGCAGCCACGCGAGCAATTCTCCGAGCCGGACGGCGCGTGCGGCCGCGGTGGGCAAAACCAGGTCCGAGAGATTCAGGTGATTGCTCTGCAACGTCCCGAGCACGCGGATCGGCAGCGGGCCGAGGCGACGCACACGCAGTTCCAGCGGCAATACGGCAAGCAGGCGCGCGTCGCGGAACACACCCACGAAGACGATCTTTTCCGGCGCCTCGGCCAGCGCGTCCAGGTAGCAGCCGTACCATGACGGTGCATGAAGGAAGCATGCCTCCGGCATGGCGGCGACCAGTTCCTGCCACTGCGGCCAAAGCGCCTTGAGCCCGTCGGGTCCGCGGAAGATTTGGAATTCGCAGTGTGCAGCGGCGTCGGCGGTACTCATGCGCGGCCCATATCGGGGGCGATTGCCACCGCACGCAGCCGCAGGCGCGGCAGCAGCGCCTGGCTGGCCAGGAATGCCAGCCGCGCGGCGAGACCCGGGCCTCTGGCGATCGCATCGCTGTGCATTGAACACTCGGGACGCCAGCGTGTCTTGGAGCGGTCGGTGCCGGTCGAGAGATTCACCACCGCGACGTTGCGCTCGATGCACCAGCGGATGGCTTCGGCGATGACGGTGGTCATCAGGCTGTACTTGCCCCAGCGCGTGTCGTAGCCCGAGCAATAGAGGTAGACCTCGTCGTCGAACTGGAAGGCAACGCGAGTGGCGACCACCCGGCCCTCGATCCTGATCTGGAATATCCGCAGCTGGTCACGTTGCGCGAGTTCGAAAGCGTAGGCGCGCAGGAAGCGCCTGGAACGCCGGGCCCTGAAGTTGTCCGGATGACGGATTGATGAGCCCTCGCAGCGCGCGCGCTGCCGGTGCAATTTGAAGAAGTTCGCCAGCGCCGCATCGCATTCGGCAGGGTCGCGAATCGCCTCGAAATCGAAGCGCAGGCCGTCACGCTTGAGCGAGTTGTAGCACTTGCGCAGCGCCTCCTTGGTGTTGCGCGGCAGGCGGGCCTTGAATTCGTCCCAGGCGCCGTTCAGGCGCAGGAAGTAACACGGAACGTGGCGCGCCCATGCCAGCGTCGGCCTGGCATCTGCCGGGTCGGCGGGCGGCTCGACCGCCTCGCTATCGAGCGGCCGCAATCCGGAGAGGTAAGCCCAACTCCAGTCGCTGCGCTCACTGCTGATTGCTTCGAGCAGCGCGTCGGCGGCGGCGAGGTGGTGGCGCGATCGGCACACCAGGCCGCGGATCTCGGTCAGGTTGGCGTCAGCGCCGAAGAAATGCAGCTCGCGTGCCCGCAGCGGACCTATCGCTGGCCGCGAGGTCAGCATCATCGGTGCGACGGCAATCAGGCGGCCGAATCGATCGCGAATCACATAGCTGTGGAACTCATCGCGCACCGCGAGGTTGTCGCGCCGCATGTGTTGCCACCACAGGCTGTTCCAGAGACGCGAGGTGAAAGGTGTGCGCGGCAGAATCTCCGCCTCGAGTGCATCCCATTCCGCGGCGAGCGCGTCGAAGTCCTCGATGCCCTGCAGCCTGCTGACGTGCAGTCGCGGCGGCGGGTCGGGTTCGAACTCGAGGTTCTCGTACGAAGGCAGCAGTGCCGGCAGCATCGGCCGGATAATATCCGGCTCGAATTGCGGCGCCAGCGTAGCAGCGCGCGTTTGCGCCCGCAGGCGATGGAAGTGTGATCACTATCACGCGCTGCGCAGGCGCGACTCACGCGCCTGCAGCGCGAGTGTCGACTCAGCGCGTGAGCTTGCGGTATTTCAGCCGGTGCGGCTGTGCGGCGTCATCGCCACGTCGGCGACGCAGGTCTTCTACATAATCCTGATAGTTGCCTTCGAACCAGACGACTTCCGAGTTGCCCTCGAAGGCGAGGATGTGCGTGGCGACGCGATCGAGAAACCAGCGATCGTGCGAGATCACGACAGCGGCCCCCGGAAAATTCAGCAGCGCATCTTCGAGCGCCCGCAGCGTCTCAACGTCCAGATCGTTGGTCGGTTCATCGAGCAGCAACACGTTGCCGCCCGCGCGCAGCACCTTGGCCAGATGCACGCGATTGCGTTCGCCGCCGGACAGATCGCCGATGAACTGCTGCTGTTGTGTGCCCTTGAAGTTGAAACGGCCCACGTAGCTGCGTGAGGGTGTCTCGTAACCCTCGATGCGGATGATGTCCTGTCCGCCGGAGATTTCCTCCCAAACGGTCTTCTTGTCATCGAGAGTCTGGCGCGACTGATCGACGTAGGCCAGCTTCACGGTCGGACCGATGCGGATCGTGCCCGCATCGGGTTTCTCCACTGCCGTCAGCAGACGGAACAACGTGGTCTTGCCGGCGCCGTTGGGTCCGATGATGCCGACGATGCCGCCCGGAGGCAGCTTGAAGTTGACGTTGTCCATGAGAAGGCGCTCGCCATAGCTCTTGGACAGGCCCGTGACTTCAACCACGAGTTCCCCCAGGCGCGGGCCGGGCGGAATGTAGATTTCGTTGGTCTCGTTGCGCTCCTGGAACTCTTTGGATGCGAGCTCCTCGTAGCGGGCGAGTCGCGCCTTGCTCTTCGCCTGCCGGGCCTTGGGGTTGGTGCGCACCCATTCGAGCTCGCGCGCCAGTGTCTTGCGCAACGCCTGCTGTTCCCGCTCCTCGAGCCCCAGGCGCTTTTCCTTTTGCTCGAGCCAGGAGGAGTAGTTGCCCTGCCACGGAATGCCGTGACCGCGATCGAGCTCGAGGATCCACTTGGCGACGTTGTCGAGAAAGTAGCGGTCGTGCGTCACCGCCACCACCGTGCTCGGATACTCCTCGAGATAGCGTTCGAGCCATGCCACGGATTCCGCATCCAGATGGTTGGTCGGCTCATCGAGCAGCAGCATGTCCGGCTGCGACAGCAGCAATCGGCAGAGTGCGACGCGGCGCTTCTCGCCGCCCGAGAGCAGCGCAATCTTCGATTCCCACGGCCGGCAGCCGCAGCGCATCGGCTGCGATCTCCAGCTTGCGCTCCAGCTCCCAGCCGCCCGCGGCATCGATGGCATCCTGCAGCGCGGCCTGCTCCTCGAGCAGCTTGTTCATCTGCTCGTCATCCATCGGCTCGCCGAACGCCTCGCTGATGCGATTGAACCGCTCCAGCTGCGCATAGGCCCCGCCGATGCCTTCCATGACGACGGTACGGACGTCGTGCTCGGGATTGAGCTCGGGTTCCTGCGGCAGAAAGCCGACGCGGATGCCGCTCTGCGGCCGCGCTTCACCGTCGATGTTGCTGTCCACGCCTGCCATGATTCGCAGCAACGAGGATTTTCCCGAGCCGTTCAATCCCAGTACGCCGATCTTGGCGCCCGGAAAAAATGACAGGCTGATGTCGCGCAGGATGGTGCGCTTGGGCGGCACCACCTTGGATACGCGATTCATCGTGTAGATGTATTGCGCCATGAGTGTGGGGCATTATCAATGAATGCGCCGCAACCGTGCTACTGCCGTATGCTATCTTTGGCTCCGGTCCAGTTGCCCCAAACTCAGGCTCAAAGTGCAGCGTTGAACGCCCAAGACTCTGAGGTTGCAGTAGTGCTCGGCGAGCGGCTGGCCCGCTACGGCTTCGCCGATGGCCATCCTTTCGGCGCCGATCGCCACGGCGCATTCCTGCGGGAATTCCAACAGCGCGGGCTCGACGCGCGGGTGCGGGTACTCGAGCCACGCGATGCCAGCGTGGCCGAGCTGCAGCTGTTTCACACCCCCGAGCACGTGCGCTTTGTGATGGAGCGTTCACAGGCCGGCACCGGCATGCTCGATGGCGGCGACACGCCCGCCTTTCGCGGCGTGTTCGAGGCAGCCGCCTGCGTCGTCGGCGCCAGCCTGACCGCCACCGACTGGATTCTCGATGGCAATCGCCGCCGGGCATTCGTGCCCATCGGCGGCCTGCACCATGCCTCGCGCCGGCGCGCCGCCGGCTTCTGCGTGTTCAATGATTGCGGCGTGGTCATCGAGCACCTGCTGCGCAGCCGCGGCATGGCGCGCGTGGCCTATGTCGACATCGATGCGCATCATGGCGATGGGGTCTTCTACGGCTTCGAGGACGATCCGGGCCTCATCTTTGCGGATGTTCACGAAAGCGGGCGCAGCCTTTATCCGGGCACCGGCGATGACAGCGAGATCGGCAAGGGCGAGGCGGCCGGCACCAAGCTCAACGTGCCATTGCCGGCCGGTGCCGGTGATGCCGAGTTCGCGGAAGTCTGGCCGCAGATGCTGGCGCACGTAGCCCGTTTCGAGCCGGAATTCTTCATTCTGCAATGCGGCGCCGACAGCATCGCGGGTGATCCGATCACGCACCTGCAACTCACCACGGCCTGCCACGCCCGTGCCGCGGCCGACCTGTGCGCGCTGGCCGACCGCCTGGGGCACGGCCGGGTCCTGGGGCTGGGCGGCGGCGGCTACGATCGCGGCAATCTCGCCCGCGCCTGGAGCGATGTGGTGGAGGCGCTGCTGCGCGCCTGAGTCGGTTACAATTACGTCCTTTCCAGCCACCATTCCGCCAGGAGAGGCAACCCCCGCATGTTTTCGAGCCGAATGCGCATCAAGGATTTTGACCCGGAGTTGCAGCGGGCGCTCGACGGCGAACGCGCGCGTCAGGAAGCTCACATCGAGCTGATCGCCTCCGAGAACTACACCAGCCCGCGCGTGCTCGAAGCACAGGGGTCGGTACTCACCAACAAGTACGCGGAAGGTTATCCGGGCAGGCGCTACTACGGCGGCTGCGAGTTCGTCGACATCGCCGAGCAGCTGGCCATCGATCGGGCCAAGCAGCTGTTCGCGGCCGACTTCGCCAATGTGCAGCCGCACTCGGGCTCGCAGGCGAATGCAGCGGTGTACCTGGCGCTGCTCTCACCCGGAGATACGATTGTCGGCATGAGCCTGGATCATGGCGGCCACCTCACGCATGGCGCCAAGGTCAATTTTTCCGGCAAGTTGTTCAAGGCATATCAGTATGGCGTGCACCCGGATACCGGGCTGGTCGACTACGAGCAGATCGAGTCGCTGACGCGCGAACACCGCCCGAAGATGATCGTCGCCGGGTTCTCGGCCTATTCGCGCGTGCTCGACTGGGCACGCTTCCGCGCCATCGCCGATAGTGTCGGGGCGCTGCTGTTCGTCGACATGGCGCACGTGGCGGGCCTGGTTGCCACCGGTCACTATCCGAGCCCGGTGCCCTTTGCCGATGTCGTCACCACGACCACGCACAAGACGCTGCGCGGGCCGCGCGGCGGCCTGATCCTCGCACGCGCCAACGATGCCATCACCAAGAAACTCAACTCGATGGTGTTCCCCGGTACGCAGGGCGGACCGCTGATGCACGTCATCGCCGCCAAGGCCGTGGCGCTGCTCGAGGCACTGCAGCCCGAGTTCAAGCAATACCAGGGACAGGTGCTCGCTAACGCGCGCGCGATGGCGGCGGCGCTGGTGAAGCGGGGCTTCAACATTGTTTCCGGCGGCACGGACAATCACCTGTTTCTGCTCAGCCTGGTCGGGCGGGAAATCACGGGCAAGGATGCCGATGCGGCGCTCGGGCGCGCCCACATCACGGTCAACAAAAATGCCGTGCCGAACGATCCGCGTCCGCCGATGATCGCGAGCGGTCTGCGGCTGGGTACGCCGGCTTCGACCACGCGCGGTTTCCGCGAAACCGAGATCATCCAGGTGGCCAACTGGATTGCCGATGTGCTCGACGCGGAAGGTGCGGAAGAGGTGGTGACGCGCGTGCGCGAAGAAGTTGCAGTGCTGTGCCGGCGGTTCCCGGTTTACGGCGACTGAAGGGGCACGGGGCAGTCGGTGCATTGTCCCTTCTGCGAACACATCGAGACCAAAGTCACCGACTCGCGGCTGACGGCCGATGGCCGCCAGATCCGCCGTCGGCGCGAGTGCCTGAGCTGCGGCGAGCGCTTCACGACCTTTGAGACCGCCGAGCTGCTGATGCCGCGCGTCGTCAAGAGCGATGGCAGCCGCGAGCCGTTCGATGAGCACAAGTTATCGAGCGGCATGACCAAGGCGCTGGAGAAGCGGCCGGTCAGCTCGGAGGCCATCGAGGAGGCCGTGGGGCGCGTCTGCCACAAGCTGCGTGTGCTGGGCGAGCGCGAGGTGCCGGCACGCGTGATCGGTGAGCTCGTCATGGAGGAGCTGCGGCACCTCGATGAGGTCGCCTACGTACGATTCGCATCGGTGTACCGCAGCTTCCAGGACGTGGAGGCCTTCCGCGAGGAGATCGAGCGACTGCGCCACCATCGCCGGCGGCGCGATAGCAAGGTCGAGCAGGATCAGCTGCCGCTGCTGCCCGGATTCGAGGGCGCGGTGCGCAAGCCAAAGTGAGGAGATTTTTTTGGGCGTGATTCGCGGGCTGCTCGATCGGATCGTGCTGCTGTGCGCGGTGGTGGCCGCGGGCTGCGTGCCGAGCTTCATAGCGCAGTATCGCCAGCGCGCGAGCGGTCGTCTCGATCAGGTGCTCGCCGACCTGGCGCCGTTCCAGCAGATCGCCGAGCGCGAGCATGGCGGCAGCCTCGCCGCGCTCATCCAGCACCATCTGCAGAGCAGTGATCCGACTTTTCACGGCGAGGGCGCAGCGCTGCAGAACATGGTCGATGCGGCCGATCGGCTGCGCGCGATGCTGCAGGGCCTGGATACCGACCTCTATCATCAGTGCCTGTACCTGCTGCTGCATGGCGATGCCGGTCTTGCACACGCTACCTGGACTATGTTCGAGCCGGGGTTTTCGCTGACAGTGCAGGGGGCGCTGTTCGCGCTGAGCCTGGGCGTGCTGCTCTGGCTGCTGTTCCTGGGCGCGTGGCATGCAGTCGCGTGGCTGGTGCGTCGCGGACGACACCGTGACGGCGGACATCGCGGCGGTGGGCATAGTGACCGCGTAAATCGCGACGCCGGGGGCGCTTCCGCTGGCACGCGGCCGCGGCAGGCTTAAGTCCCGTATGCCGCGGCACGTCTTCGAGCGCCATTACGTCAATCGCATCGGCTGGCTGCGCGCCGCGGTGCTGGGCGCGAATGATGGCATCATCTCGGTCGCGAGCCTGCTGACGGGCGTGACGCAGACGCACGTCTCGAGCGGGCAGCTGCTGCAGATCGGCCTTGCGGGCCTGGTGGCCGGCGCCATGTCGATGGCGGCCGGCGAGTATGTTTCGGTGAGTTCCCAGGCCGACGCCGAGCGTTCGGATCTCGAGCGCGAGCGGCGCGAGCTGGAGAACGATGAGGCCGCCGAGCGCGCGGAGCTGGCAGGGATTTACGTTCAGCGCGGTCTTAAACCCGCGCTGGCACGCGAGGTGGCGGTGCAATTGATGGCTCACGATGCCCTCGGCGCGCACGCGCGCGACGAGCTGGGACTCTCGGCCACTGCGCGCGCGCGGCCGATCGTGGCTGCCGCTGCCTCCGCGGCCAGCTTTGGCGTGGGCGCGTCCTGGCCGCTGCTGCTGCTGGTGCTGATGCCGCCCGCGGCGCGCTTCAGCGCCATCTTCATCGGCTCGATCGTGGCACTGTCGATTCTCGGCGCACTGGCCGCGCGCGCCGGCGGCTCGGGCATGCTCAAGGGCGCGCTGCGCGTGAGCTTGTGGAGCGCCCTTGCCATGGCCATCACGATGATCATCGGCCTCGTCTATGGCGGTGTCGCGTGAGCGGGCGTGCCGATCGCGGCACGGGTGCCCGCGCGGTGGCGCGCAAGCTGGCATTGCAGGCGATCTATCGCTGGCAGCTCAATGTCTGCCCGTGGCAGGACCTGGTGACTGAGTTTGCAACCGATCCGGACATGCCGCGGGCCGACAGCGAGTATTTTCGCGCGCTCATCGAAGGCGTCTGCGGCGCCCGCGATACGCTCGATGAGGCGCTCGCGCCGCTGATCGACCGCTCACCTGCGGCGCTCGATCCGATCGAGCACGCGCTGCTGCTGATCGGTGGATTCGAGCTGCAGCACCGGCCGGATGTGCCGTATCGAGTGGTCATCAACGAGGCGGTCGGCCTGGCGCGGCGTTTCGGTGCCACCGATGGTCACAAGTTCGTCAACGGCGTGCTCGATCGCGCGGCACGGCTCTGGCGCTCCGAGGAGCATTGACCAGGAGCATCGACACGAGCCCGGAAACGCAGCTCATCCGCCAGTTCTTTGCCGATCTCGGTGTCGCGCGTACCGACGTGGTGCTCGGCATCGGCGATGATGCCGCGCTGCTGCGCGTGGCCGCCGGCCAGGACCTGGTGCTGACCACCGACGCGCTGGTCGAAGGCGTGCACTTCCTGGCCGGGGCGCCTGCGCACTCGCTGGGCCACCGCGTGCTGGCCGTGAACTTGAGCGACATTGCTGCCATGGGCGCAACGCCCAACTGGGCGCTGCTGGCGATGAACCTGCCCCGGGCCGATGAAGCCTGGCTCGGCGGTTTTGCCGCAGGCTTCGGCGAACTGGCACGTGCTCACGGCGTGGCGCTGGTCGGGGGCAATCTCACCCGCGGCCCGCTGTCGCTGACGGTGGCGATGGCCGGTACGGTGCCGAGCGGGCAGGGTCTGCGGCGCGATCGTGCGCGACCGGGCGATGCGCTCTATGTCAGTGGCACGGTGGGCGATGCCTCGGCGTGGCTGCGGTGCGGCCGGGGCGAGCTGCGCGCCAGTGCACAGGCGGCGCAGTTTCTGCAGCGACGCTTCGAATACCCGGCGCCGCGAATGGCGCTGGGCGCCGGGCTGCTCGGGCTGGCCAGTGCCTGCATCGATGTCTCCGATGGCCTGTACGCCGATGCGCAGCGACTGCTGCAGGCTTCCGGTTGCGGCGCGCGCATCGAACTGCCGCAGCTGCCCGTGTCGTG
Source organism: uncultured Gammaproteobacteria bacterium (assembly GCA_963771665.1). Classification (GTDB taxonomy): domain Bacteria; phylum Pseudomonadota; class Gammaproteobacteria; order Steroidobacterales; family Steroidobacteraceae; genus FEN-1191. The sequence continues at coordinate 507,856 of CAVYUK010000008.1, forward strand.
GGCGCTGAGCGAGGTCATGGGCGATCAGGCCTGGCAGCAGGCGCTGGAAGGTGGCGAGGACTACGAGCTGTGCTTTACCGCGCCCGAGGAGCGGCACGCCGAGATCGTCGCGCTGGCGGCGCAGACCGGCACCCGGATCGCGCAGATCGGGCGGCTTAGCGAAGACAGCGCGATCGAACTTGTGATGAATAAGTCGGTGATGCAGTTCTCGCCTTTGGGGTTTGACCACTTCCGGTCCTGACACATTCCGGGCTCGCGAGGCGGATCACAGATCGACCGCCGTGCGCACGCTTATTCTGCGCGCCAGCCTCCGGAGTCCTCGAGTCGATGGCATCTCCTTCATCGAACCACGCAAACGCTCGCAGCATCCCGGAACGCATCGGCAAGTACTTCATCATCAATGAAGTAGGCCGCGGTAGTACCGGCACGGTCTACCTGTCGCACGACCCTTACTACGGGCGCGACGTTGCGATCAAGGTCTACAACATCGACGCCGGCGGCGATGATGAGCACGCGCGCATCGCCCGCAAGATGTTCCTGTCCGAAGCGCACATGGTGGGCATGCTCCAGCATCCCAACATCCTGCCGATCTACGATGCGGGCGAGGAGAACGGTCATTGCTACATCGTGACCGAACACGTGCATGGCGCGCGCACGTTGGCGGCCTATTGCCGTCCCGACAATCTGCTGCGGCTCGATGATGTGGTCGAGATTATGTTCAAGTGTGCCAAGGCGCTGCACTACGCGCACACGCGCGGCGTCATTCACCGCGACATCAAACCCTCCAACATCATGCTCACGACCGACAGCGACGTGCGCATCATCGACTTTGGCATCGCGCTGGTGGCAGGTTCGGAGATCTCGCGTATCGAAGGCATCGCGGGCTCTCCGAGCTACATGTCGCCCGAGCAGGTGCAGAGCCTGGATCTGACCAGTCGTTCGGATCTGTATTCACTTGGCGCCGTCATGTACGAGCTGCTGACCGGCGTGCGGCCGTTCCGCGCCGGCAATCTGGCCAAGCTGCTGCACCAGATCGTATACGCGACCCCGGCACCGATTCACACGCTGCGCCCCGACGTTCCCGAAGAGATCGAGAATGTCGTGGCGGTGGCGCTGCAGAAGGAGCCCGAACGGCGCTACGGCACGGGACTGGATTTTGCCGCCGAGCTCACCCGCGTCCACCAGAAGCTGCGACAGAAAGAGTCGCGCATGGACCAGCAGGAGCAGTTCGGCCTGCTGCGACGGCTGAAATTCTTCCATGATTTTTCCCACGCGGAGATCTGGGAGGTCATGCGCGCGAGTCACTGGCAGGACTACGCCAGCGGCGATGAGATCGTCAAGGAAGGCGAGATGGATGATCGCTTCTACATCCTGGTCTCGGGCAACTGCGCGGTTGAGCGGCATAGCCAGTCCATCGGCCTGTTGTCCACCGGCGAATGCTTCGGTGAGACCAGCTACGTGCAGGGCGCCAAGCGCACGGCGACGATTCGGGCAGCCGACAGCGTCACGGTGCTCAAGGTGAGCTCAACGCTGCTCGAGCAGGTGTCGGCTTCCTGCCAGCTCCGATTCAATCGCGTCTTCCTGCGGGCCCTGATCGGGCGCCTCCAGGGTCCGGATTCCCGTCGCCCCTAAACGCTGATCGCTGATCAGTGCGACTCGTGCTCGTGCTCGTTGCCGCCGCGAGGCGCTTCGTGTGCTGCGGGCTCGTGGGCTGCCGGCGCCGGCTCGTGCGGCGGCGGTGCCGAACGCTGTTCCACGTGCGGGGGCGCTCCGACGCCCGGGTGGCCAGCCGGGGTCTCCGGACGCAGCTCATGTGCCTGGGGCGCCGCGGTGTGCGCCGGCTCGACCGCGCGGCTCGGGGGTGCCGTGTGCTGCACGGTGTGCGCCGGGCCTTCCGCGGCGCCCGGGTGGACGGCACCGGCACCAGCCGGGCCACCCGTATGCGGCGCGACGGCGGCGGCATGCGGGGCGGGGGGCGGCATGCGGGGCGGCGGGGGCGGCCCCGCGCGCATGCACGACTCCAGGACCAGTGAAGCTGGCCGCGTGAGCAGTCGCCGCGATCGCCGGGACGCCGTGGTTGGCGTTACTGTGGAGTGAGGGCTCGGAGCGGGCCGCCTCGGCGTGACGGACCTGCGCACTGACCGGCGGCACATGCCGTTCACGGTCGAAGGTGGCTTCCTGCGCGGTCGGACGCGCCGCGATACCGCCAGTACCACCGTTGAAACTGACCCGGTTGACGGTCACGTTGTTGACGACGGTCCGGTTGTAAACGTTAGTGATATGGACGCTTTCGGGCACGTTGTTGACCGAGCGGTTGTAGAAGAATGCACCGCCGCGCCATTCGCCGCCTTCATAGCCACGGCCGCCGTAGCCGAAGCCGTAGTTCACGCCGCCATAGAAGCCCACGTGCGGGCCCCAATAGCCCTCGTGCCAGAGGTAGGCCCCATCGCCCCATCCCCAGTACCCGGGCGTCCACAGCAGCCCGGGCTCGGGCGCTTCCACCCAGGTGCCCGGCACCCAGTAGTAGTCCTGGCCGCCCCAGGCCCAGTAGCCCGGTGACCAGAGGTAGCCGGGGCCGGGAATGGCGGGCTGCTCATAGACCGGCAGCTCGGGCGGGGCCACATTGATCGACACGCCTATGCCGATCTGGGCGAGGGCCGGCGTGCTGATGAGAAGTGCGGGAGCCAGCGACAGGCCGGCCAATAAAAGCGCAAGGCGGAATTGCATCGAGAGAACCTCCGTGTTCGGGAGCCATCATCTAGCTAAAAGCTGGCGCGGATGCTGCACCGCGATGGGAGTCGCGTCTGTCAGACAGACGCGCATCGCGCGGGCGTGGATGACCGCAGCGGCGCGGGGTGGCTCCCGCGCGCCGCTATGGCGGTCCTTAGCGCTGGCGTACCTTGCTGAGCAACCTCAGGATTTCCATGTACAGCCATACCAGGGTCACGAGCAGCCCGAAGGCGCCGTACCACTCCATGTACTTCGGGGCGCCCTGGTTGACGCCGGTCTCGATCAGATCGAAATCCAGCACCAGGTTCAGCGCGGCGAAGCCGACGATGACCAGCGAGATGCCGATGCTGAGCGGCGAGGCATCGTTCATGAAGGGCGTGGCGACGTGGAACAGGCCCAGGACCATCGTTACCAGGTAGAAGAGGGCAATGGCCATCGTGCCACCGATGACGATCGCCTTGAAGCGTGCGGTGGCCTGGATCAGGCGGGCCTTGTAGGCAATCAGCAGCGCCGCGAGCACGCCGAAGGTCAGTGCGGTGGCCTGGATCGCGATGCCGGGATATTTCCGCTCCAGGATGGCCGACAGCCCACCGAGCACCAGTCCCTCCAGGGCGGCGTAAGGCAGTACCAGGTAGGGCGCGGTGGTCGGGCGGAAGCTGATGACCAGCGCCGCGATCAGTCCGCCGATGAGCCCGATGATCATGGGGCCCGCGACCACGGCCGGATTGCCCGAGTCCATGAACTGTGACCAGGGATAAAGCGCCGCGGCCATGAGTACGATGAGCGCGAGGAACGACTTGTTGATCGTTCCCTGCAGCGTCATGCGCTCGGAGGCCAGCGCGGGCCGCGGCAGTCCATTGAAAGTCCGGTCGTTCAGGCCCGGGTTGCCGGATTTGATGTTGCTCAGTTCATTCGCCATGACAGGAAGCTCCTCCAATAAATCGATCAGCCAGGCGCGGCGGCGGGATCACGGTCTTTGTCCCGCTCTATCAGTGCGTAGGCGTTGTGGTTGTGAATGGATTCGAAATTCTCGCTCTCGACCACGTAGGCGGCGACACGCGCTTCTTCGTTGAGGCGCAGCGCGACGTCGCGCACCATGTCCTCGACGAACTTCGGATTGTCGTAGGCACGCTCGGTGACGTACTTCTCGTCGGGCCGCTTGAGGATGCCCCAGAGCTCGCAGGAGGCCTCGCTCTCGGCCATGTCGATCAGTTCCTCGATCCACATGTGCTCGCGCAGCCGCGTGCGGATGGTGATGTGGGAGCGCTGGTTGTGCGCACCGTAGTCGGAGATGTTCTTCGAGCACGGGCACAGGCTCGTGACCGGCACCACCACCTTGATCCAGATGTGTGCCTCGCCGTGGCAGATCTCGCCTATCAGGGAGGCTTCGTAGTCCATGAAGCTTTCGACACCCGTGACCGGTGCGCGTTTCATGACGAAGTAGGGAAATGTCATTTCGATGTGGCCGGCCTCGGCGTTCAGCCGGGTGGTCATTTCGGAGAGCATCTCCTGGAACGAATCGACCGAGATCTCGCGCTCGCGGTGCAGGATCTCCACGAAGCGCGACATGTGCGTGCCCTTGAAGTTGTGCGGCAGGTTCACGTACATGTTGAAGGTCGCGATTGTGTGCTGCTCACCGGCCGAGCGGTCCTTGACCTTGACCGGGTGGCGGATGTCCTTGATGCCCACCCGATTGATGGGCAAGCGGCGGGTGTCCGCGCGGGACTGGACGTCCTCGACGGAGATAACGGTTGCGCCCCGCGGCTGTACGGCAGTGCTCATGGTATCCCTGCTCCTGCGGCTAATTTGGAGGCGGCACGGGCCGGCTTCAAGTCCGGGACGTCGGCGCGCCAGCGATCGATGGCCGCGGCGATGCTGACCGGGTCAAGGCCAGCCGCGGCCAGGCAGTCGTCACGGCTGCCATGCTCGGTGAAACGGTCCGGGATGCCGATGTGCAATCGCGGGACCGACAGACCCATGACATCCAGCGCCTCGCCGCAGGCACTGCCGGCGCCGCCCGCGATGGTGTTCTCCTCCAGCGTGACGATGCCCGCATGGGTGGTTGCGATCGTGCGCAGCATCGTCAGATCGAGCGGCTTGACGAAGCGCATGTTGACCACCGTGGCATCCAGCCGCTCGCCCAGCCACAGGGCCGGCGTCAGCATGGAGCCGAAGGCCAGCAGTGCCAGTCCGCTTTGGCCGCGCCGGCGAAGATCGGCGGTGCCCAGGGGGACGAGGGTAAATTCATCAGCAATCGCCGCTCCCGGACCCACGCCGCGGGGGTAGCGGACTGCCGCCGGCGCATCCCACTGCGTAGCCGAGTAAAGCATCTGGCGGCACTCGTTCTCATCCCCGGGCGCCATGACGATCATGTTGGGGACGCAGCGCAGGTAGGTGAGGTCGTAGCTGCCGTGGTGGGTGGCCCCATCGCTGCCGACAAATCCGGCACGATCGATCGCGAACAGCACCGGCAGATTCTGCAGCGCCACATCGTGAATCAGCTGGTCGTAGCCGCGCTGCAGGAAGGTCGAGTAGATCGCCACGACGGGCCGCATTCCTTCCGCAGCCAGGCCGGCCGCGAACGTAACCGCGTGCTGTTCGGCGATGGCGACGTCGAAGTAGCGGTCCGGATGGCGGCGCGAGAATTCGATCAGCGCCGAGCCCTCCCGCATGGCCGGGGTGATTCCGATAATCCGCGGATCACGATCGGCTATGTCACACAGCCACTGCCCAAAGACCTGCGAATAACTCGGGGTAGAAGGCTTTTCCTTGCGGATGGTGCCGCTGATCGGATCGAACGGGCCGGGGCCGTGCCAGGTGATCGGATCGGCTTCGGCTGGCGCGTAGCCTTTGCCCTTGGCGGTGACCACGTGCAACAGCCGCGGCCCATGGGCGCCGTGCAGCGTGCGCAATGCCCGCAGCAGCGCCTTCATGTCGTGGCCGTCGATCGGCCCGACATAGTTGAAACCCATTTCCTCGAACAGCGTGCCCGGCAGCATCATGCCCTTGACGTGTTCCTCGGAACGGCGCGCCAGGCGGCGCATGGTGGGCAGCTGCCGCAGCGCGCGGCTGCCGCTTTCCCGCAGTTGCGCATAAAGAGGGCCCGAGATCACCCGCGCCAGGTAGTTCGACAGCGCGCCGACGTTCTCGGAAATCGACATGTCGTTGTCGTTGAGCACGACCAGCAGGTCGACCGGCAGGCTGCCGGCGTGATTGAGGGCTTCGAAGGCCATGCCGGCGCTCATCGCGCCATCGCCGATGACCGCGACCGCGCGACGGCCGGTGCCCTGGCGAGCCGCGGCGATCGCCATGCCCAGCGCCGCTCCGATGGAGGTGCTGGAGTGGCCGACGCCGAAGGCGTCATAGGGACTTTCGCTGCGCACCGGGAAGGGCGCCAGGCCCTTGTGCTGCTTGATGGTGTGCAGCCGGTCGCGGCGGCCGGTGAGGACCTTGTGGGGATAGGCCTGGTGGCCGACGTCCCAGACCAGGCGGTCCTCGGGGGTGTTGAAGACGTAATGCAGCGCGATGGTCAGTTCGACGGTGCCGAGGCCGGCGGCGAAGTGGCCGCCGCGGGTGCTGACCGTGTGGATCAGGAACTCGCGCAACTCCCCGGCGAGAGCGACGAGTTTGCTTTCGGGAAGGGCCCGCAGATCCGCTGGGCTTTCGAGGGTACCCAGGATCGGGTACTCGGGGGGAGACTCTGACATGCTGCTACCGGCTCACTCCGCTGCGCCCGGCTCGGGGCCGGCAAGGGGCTCGAATTCTTCCATGATGACGCTTTCACCGCGCTGCAACAGCACCTGCACTTTCTGTTGTGCGGCGCTCAGGGCGCCCTGACAGTCGCGCGTGAGGCGCACACCCTGCTCGAAGCTGGCCAGTGCGGCATCAAGCGGCAGATCCCCGGATTCCAGTTTGGCTACCAGCGCCTCGAGCTGCGCGAGGGACTGCTCGAAGTTCGGTGGCGGAATATCAGGGCTTTCGGGCGCTTCCGGCTTACCTGCCATCCAGCCACACTAGCACAACGCCGCCACCCCCCGAACGGGACCCGGACCCGTTGACGGGCATCGGTAATGCGCATAGATTGCGCCGCATTAGAATCAGTCTAAACTCTTTTACATTGCGGAGGTTGCTGCCATGAAATTGAATGGAACCAAGACCGAGAAAAACCTCAAGGACGCATTCGCCGGCGAGTCGCAGGCAAACCGTCGCTATCTTTATTTCGCGGCCAAGGCGGATGTCGAGGGATTCAACGACGTCTCGGCGGTGTTTCGTTCCACTGCTGAGGGCGAGACCGGCCACGCTCACGGCCATCTCGAGTACCTCGAGGCCGTCGGCGATCCGGCCACCGGACTGCCGATTGGCGAGACCAAGCTCAACCTGAAAGCCGCCATTGCGGGCGAGACCCACGAGTACTCGGATATGTACCCGGGCATGGCCAAGCAGGCGCGAGAGGAAGGCTTCGGCGAAATCGCCGATTGGTTCGAGACGCTGGCGAAGGCCGAGCGCTCGCATGCCAATCGCTTCCAGAAGGCGCTGGATAGCCTGTAACAGCCCGCTCACCGACCCTCAAAGTGGCCGGCGCATCGAAGGACGGGGGCCGCGAAGGCAGCCTCGAGGCCCCCGTCCGTCATCCGCTCAACTGGCGCGACCCCAGCTTCTACGACGAGGCGGCGCTGGAGAAGGAGCTGACTCGGGTCTTCGATATCTGTCACGGCTGCCGCCGCTGCTTCAGTCTCTGTAATTCCTTCCCGACGCTGTTCAACGCCATCGACGAGTCATCGACGATGGAGCTCGATGGCGTCGACAAGTCGGTCTACTGGAAGGTCATCGAGCACTGTTATCTGTGCGACATGTGCTACATGACGAAGTGTCCCTACGTTCCGCCGCATCCCTGGAACGTGGACTTTCCCCATCTGATGTTGCGCGCCAAGGCCGTGCGGGCCTCGAAGGGCGAGCTCAAGCTCGGCGAGCGGATCCTCAGCTCGACCGATGCGGTGGGCCGCCTGGCCGGTATTCCGGTGGTGGCCGAGATCGTCAATGCTGCCAATCGCTTTGGACCCGCACGCAAGCTGCTCGATGCGACGCTGGGAGTCGATCCGCGTGCGCCGCTGCCGCAGTTTCACGCCAGCTCGGCGCGCGCGCGGCTCAAGGGCCACCTGCGCACGGACCTCACCGCGCAGCCGAGCGAGCAGACGCGCGGCAAGGTGGTGCTGTTTACCACCTGCTATGGCAACCGCAACGAGCCGGAGCTGGCCCAGGACCTGGCCGCGGTGTTCGAGCACAACGGCATCGCCGTGACGCTGGCGCAGAAGGAGCGCTGCTGCGGCATGCCCAAGTTCGAGCTCGGAGATCTCAAATCGGTCGAAGAGTTCATGCAGACCAATGTTCCGGAGCTGGTGCGCCTGATCGAGGCCGGGTACGACGTGGTGGCACCGATTCCATCCTGCGTACTCATGTTCAAGCAGGAGCTGCCGCTCATGTTTGCCGGCGATGCCCAGGTGCAGCGCGTCGCCAGGAGCATCTTCGATCCCTTCGAGTACCTGATGCTGCGGCATAAGGCCGGCCTGCTGCGCACCGATTTCAGCGGCCGCCTGGGCAAGGTGAGCTACCACGTGCCCTGCCATCTGCGGGTGCAGAACATCGGGCTCAAGACACGCGACGTGCTGCGGCTGGTGCCCGATACCACGATCGAGGTCATCGAACGCTGCTCGGGCCACAACGGCACCTATGCCGTCAAAAGCGCCTATCGCGATGCGTCGATGAAAATCGCGCGGCCGGTCATCGAGCGTGTACAGAATTCGGGCGCGGATTATTACGCCAGCGACTGCCCGATGGCCGGGCACCAGATCGAGAGCGGCCTCTCGCCGGCTCGCGAACCCACACATCCGATGAAGCTGCTGCGCATCGCGTACGGCATCTGAACCATGAAAAAACTGACCCCCGCGGATCTGATGCCGCTCGAACAGTACGCGCGCGAGCGGCCCGCGCTGCGCGCCGGCATGATCGAGCATCGCCGGAAACGGCAGCTGCAATTAGGCGGCAACTGCACCTGGAGCTTCGAGGATCGCCGCACAATTCAGTACCAGGTCCAGGAGATGCTGCGGGCCGAGCGCATCTTCGAGCCCGCGGGTATCGCCGAGGAGCTCGAGGTCTACAACTCGCTGGTGCCGGACGGCAACAATCTGAAGGCGACCCTGCTGATTGAATATCCCGATGCCGTTGAACGCGCCCAGCGCCTGGGCGAGCTGCGCGGATTCGAGCGGCATTGCTGGATGCGCGTCGAGGAACTCGACTCGGTGTACGGCATCGCCGATGAAGACCTGGAGCGCGAAAACGATACCAAGACCTCGGCCGTGCACTTCCTGCGATTTGAGTTCACCGCGCCGATGATCGAGCGGCTCAAGGCCGGCGGTGAGCTGTCCGCCGGCGTGGACCTGCCAAGCTACAGCCACAGCGTCGAGCCGGTGCCCGAAACGCTGCGGCGTGCGCTGCTCGAGGACTTAAGTTAGCAGGCCTGGCGAACCTGACTGTGGCCGACATGCTCGCCATTGCCGCCTACGCGGCCTCACTGCCGCCTTGAAAGGCTGCCTGCCGGCCCCATGGATGACGCATGAGCGACTCTGTACATTCAGTCTGTCCGCACTGCGGGGCGGTCAACCGCCTCGCCGCGGCCCGTCTCAGCGATGCACCCAAGTGCGGCCAATGCCATGCGGCCTTGTTCGATGCGCATCCGGTGGAATTAACCACTGACAAGTTCCGCACGCACGTGCAACGCAACGATATCCCGGTGCTGGTGGACTTCTGGGCGCCGTGGTGCGGGCCGTGCCGGGTCATGGGGCCGCAGTTCGCGCAGGCCGCAGCGCAGCTGGAGCCGAATGTGCGGCTGGCGAAGGTCAATACCGAAGCCGAGCAGGCGCTGGCCGGCGAGCTGGGCATCCGCAGCATTCCCACCATGATTCTTTTCAAGGGCGGGCGCGAGATCGCGCGCCAGAGCGGCAGTATCGGCGCGGCCGATATCGTCCGCTGGACGCAGAGCCAGCTCACTCCGGCACGGTCATGAAAATGATCGAAGCGGGGAGCTGATTCCCTGGGTGCAGCGGTTCAAGCATTTCGATGACGCGCAGCCGATGCCGCGCGAGCAGGGCCATCCAGCTTCCGAGCGTGCGGAAATACCAGGGTGCAGGATCCGTGAACGCTGCGTCGAATCCCTGCCATGAGCCTGCCCGCCAGCCGTCGCGATAGGGCTGATCGCCGCAGGCGATGATCGGGTGCAACGTCTGGATCACGAACGTGCCCCTGGGCGTGAGCAGTCCCGGCACCGCGCGCAGCAGGCCATCCACCGATGCTTTGCCGATGAGTGAGAAGTTGCAGACCAGCAGGTCGGCTCGTACGGGAATGGCGCCTCCGGCGATCTCCTCATAGGAGGCCACCTGGAACTCGCCGCCGCCCGCGGCCTGCGCCTGTTCGATGAGCGCGGGCACGGCATCGAGTCCGACGACGCGGATGCCGCGTTGGCTGAGCGTTCGTGCCAGCCAGCCCTCGCCGCAGCCGATGTCGATGACGGTTGACGGTGCGCGACTGGCGATTGCATCGACGATGGCCTGATCGGTGACGAGTCGACGGCTCTCGATCTGATGCTCGCGCACGGCGTGGGTCCAGGGCGCGGCGTTGGTGTGCCAGCTGGCGATGATTCGCTGGTCGTTGGAAAGTTCGGTTTCAGTCATGGTTGGTGGCATGCTAAACCTACGCCGACCGCCGCGTTCGGTGATCTTTGAGGGGAATGTGACCGTGCCATCGTTCGATGCCGTATCCAAAGTCGATTCACATGAGCTTACCAACGCGGTGGACCAGGCGCGGCGTGAACTCGAGAAGCGCTATGACCTGCGTGGCACCAGCGCGCGGTTCGAACTTGCGGACATGACCATCACGCAGTTTGCGGACAGCGAGTACCAGCTGGAGCAGACGCTGGAGATCCTGCGGCTGCGGGCCGCGGCGCGCCACATCGATCCGCGCAGCCTCGAGGTGGGCGATGCGGAAGTCAATCTGGCCGGCGCCCGCCGCGACATCACTGTCAAGCAGGGCATCGAGCAGGCGGTCGCCAAGAAACTGGTCGCGGAGCTCAAAGCCGCCAAGCTCAAGGTAGATGCCCAGATCCAGGGCGATAAGCTGCGCGTGAACGGCAAGAAGCGTGACGACCTGCAGCTGGCGATGGCCCTGCTGCGCAAGGCCTCGACCGAGTTGCCGCTGCAGTTCGAGAATTTTCGCGACTGATGAAGACTGTTGAAAATTAAGACTAATGAAAATGCCACGCCGGCCCGGGTAAACTGCGCGCACTCATGGAGACCAGAACATGTTCAACGCCAAGTTACCCGGCCGTGCACGCCCGCGGGCGTGCGCGCTGGCAGGAATCGGTGTGCTGATGGGCCATAGTTTGACCGCCGGTGCGAACGACATCGAGCCTGCGGCGCCGTCGCTGGGTTCTGGCATCGATGTGCAGTACATCGATCACACGGTGCGTCCGCAGGATGACTTCTTTCGCTACGTCAACGGCGTCTGGCTCGACAAGACGGAGATCCCTGCGGATAAGGCGCGTTACGGCAGCTTCGACAAGCTCAATGACGATTCGCTCGATAGCCTGCGCGGGCTGATCGAGCAGCTGCACGCCGGTGTGGATGCCGCGGATCCCGATCAGCGGAAGATCATGGATCTCTACGACACGTTCATGGATGAAGCCGCGCTCGAGCGGCTGGACCTCAAGCCGCTGGCGGGCGAGTTCGCGCGCGTTGCCGCGCTCAGGAGCACGCAGGAAATCCCGGCGCTGATCGCGCATCTGAACCGTATCGGAGCGGAAACCCCCTATGCGCCGTCGGTACACCAGGACGCGCATGACGCCACGAAATACTGCTTCGATCTCTCGCAGGGAGGGCTCGGGCTGCCGGATCGCGACTATTACCTGCAGGATGATGAGCATCTGAAGCAGGCCCGCGCCAGGTACCGCGACCACGTCGAGGCGATGCTGCGGCTGACGGGTGATCACGATGCGGCGCACGAGGCCGACAGCATCCTGGCGCTGGAGACCTCGATCGCGAAGGTCCAATGGACCAAGGTCGAGAATCGCGACCCGGTCAAGACCTATAACCCGGTGAAGCTGCACGAACTCGACGCCCTGGCGCCGGGCTACGACTGGAAAAGCTATTTGTCCGGGACCGGCGTCACCGGCAAGATCGACTATGTCGTCATCAGCCAGCCCAGTTACATCACTGCCTTCAATGCGCTGATCGCGAGCACGCCGCTGCCGGTGTGGCGTTCGTATTTCCGCTGGCGGCTGTTGAGCAGTTTCGCGCCTTTCCTGAGCAGGAAATATGTCGACGAGTCTTTCGCCTTCTACGGCACGGCGCTGCGCGGCATCGCCGAGAACCGGCCGCGATGGAAGCGCGGGGTGGGGCTGGTCGACGGCGCCATCGGTGAGGGCCTGGGGCGTCTCTATGTCGCGAAGTATTTCCCGCCTGAATCCAAAAAGCGCATGGACGAGCTGGTCGGCAACCTGCTGGCGGCCTATCGCGTCGAGATGCAGAACCTCGAGTGGATGGGACCCGAGACGCGCCAGAAGGCAATGGACAAGCTGGCACGCTTCAGCACCAAGATCGGCTACCCGCAGAAGTGGCGCGATTACGCCAAGTTGAAAATCGTGCGCGGCGATCTCGTCGGCAACGTGGTGCGCTCCAACCAGTTCGACTTCAATCGTGACATCGCCAAGCTGGGGCAGCCCATTGATCGCGGCGAATGGCACATGACGCCACAGACCGTGAATGCCTATTACAACCCGGAGATGAACGAGATCGTATTTCCGGCCGCCATCCTGCATCCGCCGTTCTTTAACGCGGCAGCGGACGATGCCGTGAACTACGGTGGCATCGGTGGTGTGATCGGCCATGAGATCAGTCACGGCTTCGACGATCAGGGCAGCCAGTACGATGGCCTCGGCAACCTGCTCAATCCGCCCGGCTGGTTTACGCCGGAAGATCTGCAGCGGTTCAAGTCGCGGACACACGCGCTGGTGCAGCAGTACGCGGCGTACTCGCCGGTGCCAGGATTTCCGATCAACGGCGAACTGACACTCGGCGAAAACATCGCCGACAATTCGGGCATTGCGATCGCGTACAAGGCCTATCGCCTCTCGCTGGGCGGCAAGGAAGCGCCTGTCATTGACGGGCTCACGGGCGATCAGCGTTTCTACATGGGCTGGGCCCAGGTGTGGCGTTCCAAGACGCGCGAAAACGAGGCCATCGTCCGCATCAAGTCCGATCCGCATTCGCCGGCACAATTCCGCGGCGAACTTCCCGAAAAGAATCAGGCCGGTTTCTACGAGGCCTTTGGCGTCAAAGAGGGCGACAAGATGTATCTGCCGCCCGATCAGCGCGTCACGCTCTGGTAACGGCAACCCGTGGCCGAATCCTATAACGCCTCAGATATCGAGGTACTCAGCGGACTGGACCCGGTGCGGCGGCGCCCGGGCATGTACACCGACACCACGCGACCGAATCACCTGGCACACGAGGTCATCGACAACAGCGTCGATGAGGCGATTGCAGGTTATGCCAAGGCCATCAAGGTCACGCTGTACAAGGATCAATCATTCGAGGTGGCCGATGACGGGCGCGGCATGCCCGTGGACATCCATCCGAAGGAGAAGGTCAGCGGCGTCGAGCTGATCCTCACGCGCCTGCATGCGGGCGGCAAATTCACCGAAGGCTCGTACAAATTCTCCGGCGGCCTGCATGGCGTCGGCGTCTCGGTGGTCAATGCGCTATCCAAGCATCTGGAGTGCTGGGTGCGGCGCAACGGCAAGGAATACAACATCAGCTTCCGCGACGGCCACGTGCACTCGAAGCTCGAGGTCATCGGCACGGTGGGTGCGCGCAACACGGGCACTACCGTGCGTTTCTGGGCTGACCCCAAGTTTTTCGACTCCGATCGCTTCTCGGTGCCCGATCTCAAGCGCGTGCTCAAGGCCAAGGCCGTGCTGTGCCCCGGACTGCGCGTTACCTTCACCAATGAGCAGAGCGGCGAGAAGGATGAATGGTTCTACACCGGTGATCTGGGCGCCTACCTGGTCGAGCAGCTCGACAAAGCCGATCGGCTGCCGCAGGAGCCGATCACGGGCACCCACACCACCGAGCAGGACGCGGTCGACTGGGCGCTGGTGTGGTCGAGTGATGCCGAGCATCTGATCGCCGAAAGCTATGTGAATCTGATTCCCACCAGCGGCGGCGGTACGCACGTCAACGGACTGCGTGCCGGCGTGGTCGCCGCCGTGCGCGAGTTTTGCGAATTCAGAAACCTGCTGCCGCGGGGCATCAAGCTCACCGCCGAGGATATCTGGGACCGCGCCTGCTTCGTGCTGTCGATCAAGATCCGCGACCCGCAGTTCGCCGGCCAGCTCAAGGAAAAGCTCAGTACGCGAGAGGCCGCGGCACTGGTCGAGACGCATGCGCGGGATGCCACGGCGCTGTGGCTCAACCAGCATCCGGACGCCGGTGAGCGCATCGCGCAGTTTGCGATCGAGAATGCGCAGGAACGGATGAAGGCGGCCGCACGCGTGGTGCGCAAGCGTGCCGTGAACGGACCGGCGCTGCCCGGCAAGCTTGCCGATTGCAGTTGCCAGGACCCGGCACGATCGGAGCTGTTCCTGGTCGAGGGTGACTCGGCGGGCGGCTCGGCCAAGCAGGCGCGCGACCGCGAGTTCCAGGCCATCATGCCGTTGCGCGGCAAGATCCTGAACACCTGGGAGCTCGAGCCCGGCGAGATCGGCTCCTCGCAGGAAGTTCACGACATCAGCGTCGCCCTGGGCGTCGATCCCGGCGTCAGCGACCTGTCCGAGCTGCGCTATCACAAGGTATGCATCCTGGCGGATGCGGATTCCGATGGGCAGCACATCGCGACACTGCTGTGCGCGCTGTTTCTGCGGCATTTCCGCCCGCTGGTGCAGAACGGCCATGTGCATGTGGCGATGCCGCCGCTCTATCGCATCGACGCGGGCAAACAGGTGCTGTACGCACTCGACGATGCCGAGCGGGATGCCACGCTGGAACGCATCAAGAGCGAGCACGCTCGCACCAAGCCCGTGGTCACGCGCTTCAAGGGATTGGGTGAGATGAATCCATCGCAGCTGCGTGAGACCACGATCGATCCGCGCACGCGCCGCCTGGTGCAACTCACCATTGACCCCAAGGATCAGACCGATCGGCTCATGGACATGCTGCTGGCCAAGAAACGCGCGGGCGACCGTCGCGACTGGCTGGAGCGCAACGGCAATCTGGCTGAAGTGGTGGGCTGATGGCCGAGCCGAAGCCGACATTCGACGGCGTTGAAAAACGCGCGCTGGGGGTTTTCACAGAGAAGGCTTACCTCGATTATTCGATGTACGTCATCCTCGATCGCGCGCTGCCGGCGCTCGGCGACGGGCTCAAGCCGGTGCAGCGGCGCATCATCTATGCCATGAGCGAGCTCAGCCTGTCGGCTGCTTCCAAGCCCAAGAAGTCAGCGCGAACCATTGGCGATGTGATCGGCAAATACCATCCGCACGGAGACTCTGCCTGCTACGAAGCCATGGTGCATATGGCTCAGGACTTCTCCTTTCGCTATCCAATCGTCGACGGGCAGGGCAATTGGGGCTCGACCGACGATCCCAAGTCCTTCGCCGCGATGCGCTACACCGAAGCGCGAATGACGCGCTATGCCGAACTGTTGCTCGAGGAACTCGAGCACGGCACGGTCGACTGGGCGCTGAATTACGAAGGCACCCTGGAAGAGCCGCTGATGCTGCCGGCGCGCCTGCCGAACCTGCTGCTCAACGGGGCCTCCGGAATCGCGGTCGGCATGGCGACCGATATTCCGCCGCACAACCTGCGCGAGGTGGCCGCAGCCTGTGTGCACCTGCTCGAGGAGCCCGAGGCGACCACGCGGGCGCTGCTCAAGCACATCAAGGGGCCGGATCTGCCCACGGGGGCGGAAATCATCTCGCCGCGCTCGGACCTGATCGCGTTCTATGAGAACGGCACGGGCAGCTTCAAGGCGCGCGCGATCTACGAGATTGAGGAAGACAGCGGCCACATCATCATCACGCAGCTGCCCCACCAGGTGTCCGGCAGCCGTGTGCTGGAGCAGGTCGCGCAGCAGATGCGCGACAAGAAACTGCCGATGGTCGATGACGTGCGCGATGAGTCGGATCACGAGAATCCGACCCGCATCGTCATCGAGCCGCGTTCGAACCGCGTCGATGTGGTGCAGCTGATGGCGCACCTGTTCGCGACTACCGATCTCGAACGCAACTATCGCGTCAATCTCAATGTCATCGCGATCGACGGCCGCCCGCGCGTCATGGGACTGAAGTCGCTGCTGGCCGAGTGGCTCGAGTTCCGGCAGAAGACGGTGCGCCGGCGGTTGCAGCACCGCCTCGACAAGGTTTCGCGCCGCCTGCACATCCTTGATGGCTTGTTGATCGCGTACCTCAATCTCGATGAGGTCATCCGGATCATCCGGCGGGAAGAGGAACCCAAGCCGGTCCTCATCAAACGTTTCAAGCTTTCCGAGGAGCAGGCCGAGGCCATCCTCGAGACCAAGTTGCGGCACCTGGCGAAGCTCGAGGAAATGAAGATCCGCGAGGAGCAGAAGGCGCTAGCCGATGAACGCGGCAAGCTCGAGGCGATCCTTGCCAGCAAGGTCAAGCTCCGCAACCTGGTGCGCGATGAGATCACCGCCGATGCGGCCGAATTCGGTGATGACCGCCGCACCCGCATCGTCGAGCGCGCGGCCGCGCAGGCCATCGAGGAGACCGAGTTGCTGGCGAACGAGCCGGTGACCGTGGTGCTCTCTACGGGTGGCTGGGTGCGCTCGGCCAAGGGCCACGAGCTGGATCCGCGCACGCTCTCGTACAAGACCGGTGACGCCTACCAGGCCGCGGCGCGGGGCCGAAGTACGCAGCTGGCAGTGTTCATCGACAGTACCGGCCGTTCCTACAGCCTGCCCGCTCACACGCTGCCCTCGGCGCGCGGAATGGGCGAGCCGCTGTCCGGCAAGCTCGATCCGCCCGATGGCGCGCGCTTCACGGGCGTCGCGATCGGCGACCCGGAAGATTTGTGGTTGCTCGTGAGCGATGCGGCCTATGGGTTCACGGTGCGACTGAAGGAGTTGCACTCGCGCAATCGCGCCGGCAAGGCGCTGTTCAAGCTCACCGAAGGCGCGCTGGTGTTGCCACCCATGCCGGTACCGTTGGTGGAGGGCCAGCCCGCGCCCGACGCGCGCGTAGCATTGGTCAACTCCGAAGGTCGCCTGCTGGTATTTCCGGCCGCGGAAGTCCCGGAGCTGCCGCGCGGCAAGGGTAACAAGCTCTTCGGGATTCCCACCAAAAAGGCGACGTCCCGCGAGGAGACACTCACGGCGATGGCGGTGCTCAGCGGCGGCCAGTCGCTCGCCGTATTCTCGGGTGAGCGGCAGATGACGTTGACGAACAACGATCTGAAGGATTATCTCGGCACGCGCGCTCAACGCGGCGCGCTGCTGCCGCGCGGCTGGCGTACCGTGGAGCGGATCGCGGCGATCCCCTAAGTGCGCATCACACTGCTCGCCCGGGGGACGCGCGGTGACGTGCAGCCCATGCTGGTGCTCGCCGCGGAACTGCGTCGACGCGGACACGAAGTCACCATTGGGGCACCGCCGAATCTGGTCGAGTTCGCGGCGCGAGCTGGATTTGAGGCGCATCCGGTCGGGCCCGACTCGCGCGAGTTTCTGGCGTCCGCTGAAGGCCGCGCGCTGCTCGCTGCGGCAGCGTGCCCGCGCCCTGGCGAGTGCCATGAGTAGCCAGCCCAATGCCGCCGCGCGCGCGGCCGGACTCATCGAGGCGCGCTTCGCCGGTCCGGTGCCCGTGCCTGCCTTTCCGCAGAAAGACCCCGGCTTAGCGGCCTGTGAAACCAGGCGTGCCGTTGAAAAAATAGTGCCCTAGGCAACCAGTCTTTGGCTCAGGTTACCGGCTCCCACAATTCGATGGGATTTCCATCCGGATCGTGCAGCCTGGCGAAACGACCTTGGGGATATTTCTCCGGATCTACCTTGACCGCGATGTTCGAGGCGTTCAGTTGTTTGACCATGGCGTCGAGATTCCTGACGCGAAAGTTGATCATCCAGGGCTGCTGCAATGAACCGAAATAATCCGTGTCCTTGGGAAAAGGCGCGAATGCGGTGGGTCCCGCGACTTGCTGCCACGGCTTGTGATCGTGATCCATGGGTATCGGATCCACACCCAGGTGCTGCTGGTACCAGGCCGCCAGCGCTTTAGGGTCCTGGCTGCGGAAGAAGAAGCCGCCAATTCCTTGAACACGCTCTGCTGGAGCATCGGCGGCGGCAGACTTCGATTCGGTCATCGCCGATAGTCCCAGCGTTGCGATGGTGGATGCACCGATGATCCAGCTTCTGCGATCCATAGTCATATTCGAGTCCCTTCAATTTCTTCGGCGCGGTGGCAGGCGACCTTGCTGCCTTCGATCGATCGTAGCAATGGCACTTCCCGTGCGCAACGATCGATGGCATAGGGGCAGCGCGTGCGGAACACGCAGCCGCTCGGCGGTTTGAGGCTGGATGGTATCTCGCCTGCCAGCGGTGCGGTTCGGCGGCCGCGCGCGGCGCGCGGGTCGGGAATCGGAACCGATTGCAGCAGTGCGCGCGTGTACGGATGACGCGGCCGATCGAACAGCGCCTCGCACGGGGCGAGCTCCATGGCGCGCCCCAGATAAAGCACCAGCACGCGATCGCAGAGCTGCTGCACGGCCGGCAGATCGTGCGCGATGAATATCATCGACAGGTGCAGATCCTGTTTTAGCTGTTGCAGCAACGTCGTGATCTGCGCCTTGATGGAGACATCGAGCGATGAGAGCGGCTCGTCGCAGACCACGATGTCGGGTTCGACCATGAGCGCGCGTGCAATGCCGATGCGCTGCGCCTGGCCGCCTGAGAATTGATGCGGAAAACGATCCAGGTGCCCGGGCTCCAGGCCCACACGTTCGAGCAGGTAGCGCACGCGTGTGCGCCGTTGCGACGCCGACAGCTGCGGCTTGAGCACTACCAGTGGCTCTTCGAGTGCCTCACCGATGCGCTGGCGCGGGTCGAGGGCCGCAACGCCATCCTGAAAGATCATCTGCAGGCGCGCGCGCACGGATCTGAGCGCCGCGCCGCGCAGCCGCAGCAGGTCGATGTCGGGCTGCAGTCGCACGGTACCGGCATCGGCTGGAATCAGTCGCAGCAGCGCACGCGCGAGCGTGGATTTGCCGCTGCCCGACTCACCGACGATGCCGAGGGTCTCGGCCCGCGCCAGCTCGAAGCTCACATCATCGAGCGCGCGCAGGCGCACCAGCCGGCCGGCGTGCCGCACGGCGTAGCTGACGCCGAGGTTGCGCGCCTCGAGCAGCGGCATGGGCGCCATCGAACTCATGCCGGCACCTGCGAGCGCAGACGCGGCATGGCCGCCAGCAGCGAGCGGGTGTACTCGTGCTGCGGCTGCTCGAACAGTGCCAGGCAGTCGGCCTGCTCGAGGATCTGGCCCTGCCGCATGACGCCGACGCGATCGGCGAGCTGTGCCACTACCCCTAAGTCGTGTGTCACCAGCAGCAGTGCCGCGCCGGTGCGTTCCCGTATTTCCTGCAGCAACGCCAGGATCTGCGCCTGCACGGTAACGTCGAGTGCGGTGGTGGGTTCGTCTGCCAGGATAAGTTCGGGCTCGGCGATCAGCGTCATCGCAATCATGACGCGCTGGCGCATGCCGCCCGAGAGCTCGTGCGGGTATTGTCGGGCGCGGCGCCGGGGCTCACCGATGTGCACCGCGTCCAGCATCTCGAGCGCTCGTTGCTCGGCGTCCCGCCGCGAAAGGCCGCCATGCATCCGCGGCACTTCGCTGAGCTGATCGATGATGCGCATGTACGGGTTCAGCGCCGACATCGGATCCTGGAAGATCATCGCGATGCGCGTCCCGCGAATCTCGTTCAGCTGCCTGGACGGCATGCCGGCCAGTTCGGCGCCGTGGAAGCGGATGCTGCCGCCAAGTCGCGCGTTCGCTGGCAGCAGGCCCAGTATCGACAGCAGTATTGCGGTCTTGCCGGAACCGGACTCGCCGACCAGCCCCAGGCATTCGCCGGCGGCCACATCGAGATCGACGCCCGCCAGCGCGTGCAATTGCACCTGCCCGTCAGGTGAAGGGTAGTGCACCGCCAGCGAGCGGATCTGCAGCAGAGATTCTGCGCTCATGGATGCGCGCTCATGCCTGCCTGCGCGGATCGAGCAGATCGCGCAGTCCGTCGCCGAGGAAGTTGAAGCAGTAGATGATGGCGGCGAGTACGGCCGCGGGCACCAGCAGCAGATGCGGGTGCGCCTGCATGTCGGAGGCGCCATCGGCGATCAGCGAGCCCAGCGAGGCGAGCGGCACGCGCACGCCCAGCCCGAGGAAACTCATGAAGGCCTCGAACAGGATGACGGTAGGAACGGTCAGCGTGGCGTAGATGATCACGACGCCGAGCAGATTCGGCACGATGTGCCGCCCGATCATGCGCGCGCCATGCACGCCGGCCACGCGCGCGGCTTCGATGAATTCCCGGCGTTTGAGCGACAGGGTTTCGCCGCGCACGATGCGGGCGATGTCGAGCCAGGAGACCGCGCCAATGGCGACGAACATCAGCCAAAGCTGTCGTCCGAAGAGCATGGTCAGCACGATGACAAAGGGCACGAAAGGCACCGAATAGAGCACATCGACAGCGCGCATCATCAGGGCATCGGTGTGGCCGCCCGCGTAGCCGGCAATCGCGCCCCACAGCACGCCGACCAGTACGCTGATGAGACTGGCCACGAGCGCGATCAGCAGCGAGATGCGGCAACCCCACAGCACTCGTATCAGCAGATCGCGCCCGAGCGGATCGGTGCCGAGCAGGTGACCACCCTGGAGCATGGGCGGCCGGGAGATCAGATCCAGCTGCGGTGTGAAGTAATCATAGGGCGACAGCGCCGGCAGAATCAGGCTCGCAAGGGCAATCAACAGCAGCGCGCTGCCGGCAACCAGCATGCCCCGCGGTGTACGCGAGCGCCTACTCAAGACGCACCCGCGGATCGATCCAGGCGTAACACAGATCCGCCAGCAGATTGAAGAGAATGATCAGCACCCCGTAGAGGATCGTGATGCCGAGAACCAGCGTGTAGTCGCGGTTCAGCGCGCCGGTCACGAAAAATCGGCCGATGCCGGGCAGTCCGAACACGGTCTCGACCACGATGGAGATGGTGATCACCCCGGCGGCCGTGGGCCCGAGGAACGACACCACTGCCGCGAGGCTTGGACGCAATGCGTGGTGGAGCAGGATCCGATGCGCCGGTAGTCCTTTGGCCCGCGCGGTGCGGATGTAGGCCGTGCCCAGCACCTCGAGCGCGCTGCCGCGCACGATGCGCGCCACATAGGCGATGTACGGCAGCGCGAGTGCGAGCACTGGCAGCAGCAGATGCGAAATGGAACCGCGCACCCAGTCGCCCGCGGGCAGCCAATGCAGATGCACGGCGAAGATCAGCACCAGCAACGGGGCGATCACGAACACCGGCAGGGAGATGCCCGCGACCGCCATGGCCATGGGGACTCGGTCCCACAAGGAATGGTGGTGCCAGGCGGCATTCAGACCGAGCGGTAGGCCAATCAGCAGCGCCAGTGCAATTGCGCAAAGCCCGACGGTCAGGTCGACCGGGAAGCCGTTGGCGATGATCCGGTTCACCGAAGTGTTGCGATACTGGAAGGAGGGGCCGAGATCGCCATGTGCGAGATCGCCGAGGTAGCGCATGTATTGGCGCCACAGCGGTTCATCCAGGTGATAGCGCGCTTCGATGCCGCGCTGGATTTCAGGCAGCATCGCCTTGTCGGCCGAAAACGGTCCGCCCGGCGCCAGGTGCAGCAGGGCGAACGCGATGGTCACGATCAGCAGCAGCGTCGGGATGCTTTCGAGCACACGCCGGACGATGTAGCGCAACATTCTTTACTGTCCCTGGTGCTCGAGCACGTACATGTAGCGCGACAGATTGCGATCCATGAGATTGGAGTGCCAGCCCTGGATGTACGGTTTCACCAGATGGCGCGTGGCGTAATAGTAGAGTGGAATATAAACGCCGTCCTCGTTCAGCGAGGCCTCGGCCTGCTCGAGCAGGCGATAGCGCGCGATGTTGTCCGGCTCCTGCGCGGCCCGGTCGAGCAGTGCATCGAAGCGCGCGTTTCGATAGCTCCCGTAATTGAGACTGCTGTCGCCGTAGAACAACTGCAGGAAGTTGACCGGGTCGGCGAAATCACCGATCCAGCTGTCGAGGAACAGCGGCAGCCGGTGCAGCTCGCGGTTCTGCGACATCACCTTGTATTCGGATTCATCGACACTGACTTCCGCGCCCAGCACCGAGTGCCACATGGCAGCCACGGCCTCGAAAAAGTGCCGCTCGTCTGCGCCCTGCACCGAGGTGCTGATATCGACGCGCAACGGATGGCTGGATGAATAGCCCGCCTCGGCGTAGAGCCGGCGCGCCAGTGCTTCGCGCTCAGGCCGGGCGAGACTCGCCCACGCGGGATGCTGCGGCTCATAGCCCGCGAGCGGCGGCATCAGCGTATCGGCGGGCACATACATGTCGTACTTGAGGTAGCGCGTCAGCGATGCGCGGTCGATGGCGAGGATCAGCGCGCGGCGCAGCGCCGGGTTGTCACGGAACGGCGGCATCGTGAAGTTGAACGCCAGCATGTAGATGCCCAGCCACGGCGCGTTGACGACCTGCTCGCCGAGCACGCCCTTGAGCCAGGGTCGCTGGCTGGCAGCGAAGGAATCCGTGAACTGCACATCGCCGGCCAGAAAACGCAGCACGGCCTGTGCCCGATCGGGCATGTTGAAGTAGACCACCGACTTCAGCTGCACATGCGACGCGTCCCAGTAGTAGGGGTTGGGGCGCAGCGTGATGCGCGCGCCAATCAGGTCCTCCTGCAGCGCGAAGGCGCCATTGCTGACCAGGTGTTCGGGCCGCACCCAGTCATCCCCGTAACGCTCGATGGCCGGGCGGTAGACGGGGTAGAGATAGTTCTGCACCAGCAGCTCGAGCAGGTAGGGCGTCGGCGCATTGAGGTGCACGGTCAGTGTATGGGCGTCGGTCGCCGCCACGCCGAGCGTCTCGGGCGACTTGTGCCCGAGCGCGATATCCAGCGCGTTGACGATGGGGGCCAGCGCCTGCGCGTAGCCCGCGCCGGTCTTGGGATCGACTTCGCGGCGCCAGGAATAGACGAAGTCCTCGGCCGTCAGCGGCGCGCCGTTGGACCAGCGCGCCTCGGGCCGCAGGTGAAACACCCACGTCAGGCCATCGGGGGTCTGCTGCCAGGAGAGGGCGGCCCCGGGCACGGCCTGGCCGTCGATACTCAGCGTGGCGAGCCCCTCGAACAGGTCGTCGAGCACCCGCTGCGAGGGGATGTCGGTGGTCAGCTGTGGATCGAGCGATCGGGGTGCATCATCGAGCGTGCGTGCCACCGACTGGAGCGGCGCCAGCGCGGTGCCGACGGTTATCGCGGGCGCGGGCGCCGCTGAGGGGGTCTGCTGGCTGCAGGCGGCGAGTATGGCGACGAAGCCTGTCAGAAGGCCGCTCGCGCCCGCCAGCCTCACGACTTGAGAACGACCTCTTCGGGCGCGTGGACGAAGTAGCCCTGGATGTATTGCACGCCGAGCTGCCACACCACCGCCATGGTGTTGGCATCCTCGATGCGCTCGGCCACCGTCTGCACCTTGTTCGAGGCCGCGGCCGAGGCGATGGCGCGCACGCGCTGCTGCTGCTCGGGACTGGATGCTATGCCCTGCATCAGCGAGCCATCGATCTTGACGAAGTCGAGCGGCAGCGTGCTGATCAGCCGCTGCGAATCACGGCCGGTGCCGAAGTGTTCGAGCGCGACGCGTACGCCGGCGGCCCGGACCGCGGCCATCAGTTGCCCGGTCTGCTGGATATTGTTGCTGGCCACCTCTTCGGTGATCTGCAGGCAGATCCGATGCGGTTCGGCCTGCGTTGAGCGCAGCTGCAGCTCCAGCCAGGGCAGCAGCGATGAATCGAAGGCGGTATCGCGCGAGAGTCGCACGAACAGCAGGTCGGGCTTGGTCTTGGCCGCGATGGACAGCGAGGCGCCCAGAACCCAGCGATCGATGTTCTTCATGAGATCATTGCGGATGGCGGCCGGCAGGAACTCGGAGGGCAGTACCTCTTTCCCCTGGGCATCGAGCATGCGGATCGCCACATCGAACATCTTCTGCGAGCCGCCGTTCAGGGCCGCGACCGGCTGCTGCACCAGGCGGAAGCGATTCTCCATCAGCGCGGCTTTGATGTGCTTGACCCAGACCTGGTCGTAACCCTTGACGCGGGTGTCCGTGTCGACGCGATCGATCGCGATGATCTGGCCGGCGCCGCGCGTGCGTGCCTTGCGCAATGCGTTGACTGCGTCCATGACGGAGGCATTGAGATCCGGATGGGCGATCGAAACCATCGAGTGTCCGATGCAGCAGGTGGCGCGCAACCCGTCGCCGCCCGGCTGCAGGGTAAATACGTGCTTGCTCACGCGCTCGAGCAGCGTTTCGCACCAGGCCTCGACATCGCGCGAGTTACCGCGCTCGAGCAGCAGCAGCAGCGTGGTGCCGCCGAAGTGTCCGGCGATGTCGTGCGGGCCGAGCAGCGAACGGACGATGTGCGCGAAGGCGATCAGGAACTGCTCCGAATACATCACCCCGAGGTCGCGCTCGATGCTGGCGAAGCTATCCGGGCGTATACAGACAAGTTGGCGCACGCCACCGGCCACGGAAGTACGCAGGCGCTCCTGCAGCGCATTGAGCAGGTGGCGGCGCATCAGCAGTCCAGTGCCCTGGTCGCAGTGCACGGCGCTTTCGAGTTCGGTCACCAGCTGGCGGTCGTCGCGTTTCTGCGCCGGCACGATGACGCGCACCCCGGGTTCGCCGTCGTATTCGCCCAGCGCCAGCACCAGTTCGAGCGGGGCCACCGAGCCGTCGCCGAGGACGGCACCGGCCTTGAGCGTGTGATTGCTCCACCGTCCCTGCAGGCAGGCCGTCAGCGCGGCCTTGAGCGCGGTGTGCGTGGATTCCTCGAACAGGTCCATGACAGGGGTGCCGATGAGGGCCGACGGTTCGGACACGCCGAACAGCTCAAGCCAGGCCGCGTTCGCGTCCACCAGGATGCCTTCCTGGATCTGGGCGATCGCATCGTTGGAACGCTGCAGCACCACTTCGAGCTGGCTGCGGTAATCCTGCGAAGCACGCAGCGTGCTGGTGAGCGCACGCTCGAGCCGGAAGGCGCGTAATTCGCGTGCAATGACCGCCTGCAGGCGACTGGGCTGCGCCAGCGACACGGTATCGCGTGCGCCCTGGGACATGTCGGTGCCAATCACTTCCTCATCGACGCGCTCGCGCACGGCGATCAGGGGCACCATGACGGCCATCTGATCGCGCATCGCGGCGATCTCGGTGAGTTCGCCACCCGCGGCCGGGCAGCAGATCAGCAGTTCGGGATTGAGCTGCTCGAGTGCATCGGGAATGTCCTGCGGCGCGGAGATCCAGGTGCAGTGCGTGGCCATGCCGGCCCGCCGCAACAGGCTGTTCAGCGCCTCGACCGGGTCGCGCGTGGCACTGTGAACAATCAGCGGGACCGCCGTCGTGTCGCTCAAGTTTCTTCAGCTCCCGGCAAGGGAGAAATTCTAACACTCGACCCGCCGCGGACTGTGATCGGTATCGCACGCAGCGCCGGTATTCGGCGCCGCGTTCGGCAGGCCGTGTGCGAAAAGCGGGGCGGGTGGCGGCCCAAGTTTGATGCCGTTATCATACGCGCCCGCTTTTCCATGGGCCGCCAGTGGGCGGTTTGACGCGCAGAAGAAATATGGCCAGCTATAGCACTAACGAATTCAAGACCGGTCTGCGCATCCTGATCGACGGCGATCCGTTTTCGATCGTCGAGAACGAGATGGTCAAGCCCGGGAAGGGCCAGGCCTTCAACCGCGTCAAGATCCGTAATCTCAAGACCGGCCGGACCATCGAGCGCACCTTCAAGTCCGGCGACAGCGTCGAGGCGGCCGATGTAGTCGACGTCGACATGCAGTATCTCTACAGCGACGGCGATTTCTTCCATTTCATGATCCCGGACAACTTCGAGCAGCACGCGGCCAGCAAGGCCGTGGTCGGGGATAATGCCCAGTGGCTCAAGGACGGCACGGTGTGCATCGTCACGCTCTGGAACAATGTGATCATCGTGGTGACGCCTCCGCCGCATATCGAACTGAAGGTCGTCGAGACCGATCCGGGACTGCGCGGCGATACGGCCACCGGCGGCCAGAAGGTCGCCAAGCTGGAGACCGGCGCGGTGGTGCGGGTACCGCTCTTCATCAATGAGGGCGAAATCCTGAAGATCGATACGCGCACGGGCGCGTATATCTCGCGCGCGAAGCAGTAAGACCCTAGGCCCGCTCGAGCGGGAAGGGCATGACTTCCTCGATGCGCGCCAGGCCCGTGCGCAGCATCAGCAGCCGATCGAACCCCATGGCGACGCCCGAGACGGGCGGCAGTCCCGCGGCCAGTGCGGAGAGCAGTGACTCATCGACGGCGGGCGCCGCAAGTCCGGCCGCGATGCGCTGCCGGCGGTCCAGTTCGAAGCGCGCGCGCTGCTGGACGGGATCACTGAGCTCCTCGAAGCCGTTGGCAAGCTCGACCCCCCGGCAATAAAGCTCGAATCGCAGTGCCACGCGCGGATCGGCCGGATCCAGGCGCGCGAGCGCTGCCTGGCTGGCGGGGTAGTGATGCACGAAGCACAGGCCGGCGGTGCCGAGGCGCGGGCCGATCACGGTGCCCATGAGCCAGTCGAGGCACTCATCGCGCTGGCAGCGCTCGGCGACCTGCGGGTCGAGCGCATGGGCAATCGCCAGCGCCCGCAGTTCGGCATCGGCGGCAGCCAGGGGATCCACGCCCAGTTCGCGCCCGAAGGCCTGCGCATAGGGCAGGTACTCGATCGGCGTGCCGGGCGCCAGTTCGAGCAATGTCAGCGCCAGCTCGGCCACCTCGGCCATGAGCTCGCGCATGCTGAAACCGCAGCGATACCACTCCAGCAGCGTGAATTCGGCGTTGTGCCAGCGGCTGTGTTCGTTGCCGCGAAATACATGTGCAATCTGGTAGATGTCGCCGCTGCCGGCGGCGAGCAGCCGTTTCATGGCGTATTCGGGGGAGGTGTGCAGGAACAGCGGCGCCGCGTAACCGGGCAGTTCGACGCGCGCGCACTCGATGTGGCGGTCGGTGACGGCGTGGCGCACCAGCTGCGGCGTGTCGACCTCGAGCAGCTGCCGCTCGCTGAAGAACCGTCGCGCGCTCTGCAGCGCTTGCGCGCGCAGCCGCAACGTCTCCATCGAGGCGGTGGGGCGCCAGCCGGGCATACCACTCATGGGGCCGGGTCGAGCCGGCCCAGGCTCTGCCCGACGCGCAGCGTGGCGCCGGGTTGAAGCGATTCATCCCAATGCGCCGCTCCCGGCGGCAGCAGCAGGATCACGGTCGAGCCCATATTAAAGCGTCCGAGTTCGGCCCCCGGCGGCAGGGTGAGGTCGCTGTTGGTGACCGGAAGCAGGGTTCGCGCTCCGCGGCGTGCGCTCGAGGGCGTGACTTCCCCGTGCCAGACCGTGCTCATGCTGCCGACGAACAGCGCGCCGACCAGGATCACCACGAACGGGCCGCGATCGCTCTCGAAGGCGCAGACCACCCGCTCGTTGCGCGCGAACAGGCCGGGGACGCTGGCGGCGGTGGCCTGATTGACCGAGAACAGCCGGCCGGGGACATGCCAGGCCGCACTCAGCCGGCCCGCGAGCGGCATGTGGACGCGGTGGTAGTTATAAGGAGCCAGATAGATGGTCGCGTAGAGGCCGCCGCTCAGGCGCGCGGCCCACTCGGATTGGCCGGCCAGCAGCGCTTCGAGCGTGTATTCGTGCCCCTTGGCCTGCAGCAGCGTGGTGCCGTTCATGCGCCCGGCGATGCTGAGCGTGCCATCGCAGGGCGAGGCGATGCCCAGCGCATCGGCGGGACTCAAGCGCGCGCCGGGGCGCAGGGCGCGCGTAAAGAAGGCGTTGAAGCTTTCGTAGTTGAGCGGCTCGGGCTCGGCCGCATCGGTCATCGAGGGCGTGTAGCCACGCATGAAGGCGTCGATCAGCAGATTCTTGAGCCAGCGTGTGCGACTGCGTGTCGTCGCATACACGAGCCGGCACAACAGGTGATGCGGCAGCAGGTACTGCAGCGCGACAAACACGCGGTTCAGAGTCTTCGCGCGGCGCTGACCTGGTGCAGGTCGGCGGTCAGCCGGGCGCTCGAGAAGGGCGGCGAGAATACCGCGACCAGCCGGCCCTGGGTGTCGAGCAGGTAGAGTGTGGCGGAGTGATCCATCGTATAGCCGCCGCCGGGCAGGTCCTGGCGCACGGCTATGGCATTGAGACTCCTGAGCAGCGGTGCCAGCGCGGCGCGATCGCCGCGCACGCCGACGAAGTTCTTATCGAAGGCACCCAGATAAGCCTGCAGCGAAGCATCGCTATCGCGCTCGGGATCCACGCTCACGAATACCACCTGCGCGCCGGCCAGCGGTGCCTGGCGCAGCACCTGCTCGAGCGTTGCCAGCGTGGTGGGGCAGACGTCGGGGCAGTTGGTGAAGCCGAAGAACAGCAGCGTCGGGTGGCCGCGAAGATTGTTCAGATCGAACTCGCGGCCCGACATATCCTGCAGGTGGAATTCGGCCAGCGTGCGCGCACTCGGCAGCCAGGTGCCGCTGTCGAGCGAGACATTGCCGCTGAACATGCGGGCAAACAGGGCGCCCGTGGCGATGGCGACCACGCCGAGCGAGAGCAGCAATACGACGGGGCGGCGATTCATGCGGCGATTATCTCATAGCGCAATGCACCCCTCGCGTGCCCTGAGTGCTCCGCGCGCCCCGCGCACCGCGCGCACGCTGGCGGCGGTGCTGGCTTCGGCCACGCGGCGGCTGCAGCGTGCTCAGCTGCATTTCGGCCATGGCACTGACAACGCGCGCGATGAGGCAGCGGCGCTGATCGCGCACGCACTGGGCCAGTCACAGGGACTCACCGCTGCGCGACTCGCGCGGCCGGTTTCGGCCGCTGCGGTGACGCGCCTCGAGGCTTTGCTGCAGCGGCGCATAAAAGAGCGCATTCCGGCCGTTTATCTGACCCGGCGCTGCTGGTTCGCCGGATTGCCGATGTATGTGGATGAGCGCGTGCTGATTCCCCGCTCGCCCATCGCGGAGCTGATCGAGCGCCGCTTCGAACCCTGGATCGATGCTGCGCGCGTGCGGCGGATCCTGGATCTCGGCACCGGCTCGGGCTGCATCGCGATTGCCTGCGCGTCCGCCTTTCCACGGGCGCGCGTGGATGCTGCCGATATTTCGCCTGATGCGCTGGCGGTGGCCCGCCGCAACATCCGCGAACATCGCCTGCAGCGGCGTGTGCGCGCGGTGCTATCCGATCATTTCACCGCTCTTGGCGGCGCCAGCTACGATATTATTGTCAGCAATCCGCCGTATGTGGGAGGGCGTGAGCTGCGGGGGCTGCCGTTGGAATACGGCCACGAACCGCGGCTGGCACTGGCGGCCGGGATCGATGGATTGGATTCGGTCAGAATTATTTTGCGCGAGTCGGCGGTGCATCTGAACCCCGGCGGAATCCTGATCGTCGAGGTCGGTAACACGGAACGGGCATTGCGCCGCGCGTTTCCGCGGGCGCCTTTCATCTGGCTGAGCTTCGAACGCGGCGGCGGCGGTGTCTTCGCGCTGCGGCGCGAAGATCTGGACCTTTGAGAGCTGGAACTTCAGTGGAGTAGATCGGGTGTCGGGTAATACGCTGGGACGATTGTTCGCGGTGACCACCTTCGGCGAGAGCCACGGTGCCGCGCTCGGCTGTATTGTCGATGGCTGCCCGCCCGGACTTGCGCTCTCCGAAGCCGATCTGCAGCCCGATGTGGATCGGCGCCGCGCGGGTACCTCGCAGTTCACCAGCCAGCGGCGCGAGCCGGACGCGGTACGAATTCTCTCGGGCGTGTTCGAGGGCCGGACCACCGGCGCGCCGATCGGCATGCTGGTCGAGAACAGCGATGCGCGCTCGCGCGACTATGAGCGCATCAAAGACCGCTTTCGCCCCGGGCACGCCGATTACACCTATCAGCACAAATACGGCTTCCGCGACTATCGCGGCGGCGGGCGATCGTCGGCGCGCGAGACGGTGATGCGCGTGGCGGCGGGAGCCGTGGCGCGCAAGTACCTGGCCGAGCGCCTGGGCGTGCGCATCTATGGCTACTTGAGCCAGATCGGTGCGCTGGTGCTGGAACCGCGCGATCCGGCGGCGGCGTATGAGAATCCCTTTTTCTGTCCCGATCCGCAGCGTGTGCCGGAACTCGAGAAGCTGATGTGGGACACGCGCGAGCAGGGCGATTCCATCGGCGCGCGCCTGACCGTGATCGCCGAGGGTGTGCCGCCGGGGCTCGGCGAGCCCGTGTTCGACAAGCTCGATGCCGATATCGCGCACGCGATGATGGGCATCAATGCCGTCAAGGCGGTCGAGATCGGCGACGGGGTGGCGGTGGCGGCCCAGCACGGCAGCACGCACCGCGATGAACTCACGCCCACCGGGTTTCTATCGAACCATGCCGGCGGGGTGCTGGGAGGAATTTCCTCGGGCGCACCGATCGTGGCGCACCTGACTCTGAAGCCCACTTCGAGCATCCAGGTGCCCGGCCGCACGATCGATCTGGCGGGCAATCCGGTCGAGGTCATCACCACCGGCAGGCATGATCCCTGCGTGGGATTGCGGGCCACACCAATCGCCGAGGCCATGCTCGCGATCGTGATCATGGATCACTATCTGCGCCACCGGGCGCAGAACGCCGACGTGCGATGTGCCACGCCGGACATTGCAAACAGGAGTGCAGGCGGACGATGAGCAGGTCATTTCGCGTGGCGGTGGTCGGGGCGACGGGCCTCGTGGGCGAGGCCATGATCCGGGTGCTCGAGGAGCGCAAATTCCCCATCTCCGAGCTGCACGCGCTGGCCAGCAACCGTTCGCTGGGCCGCAGTGTCGAATACCTCGGACGCTCCAAGGCGGTCGAGGAACTGGCGACATTCGATTTCTCGCGCGCCGACATCGGACTGTTCTCCGCCGGCGCGTCGGTGTCCGCCGAGTTCGCGCCCAAGGCCGCCGAGGCCGGCTGCATCGTGATCGATAACACCTCGCAGTTCCGCTACGACGATGACATTCCGCTGGTGGTGCCGGAGGTCAACGCGCATGCCATCGCGCAGTACCGCACGCGCGGCATCATCGCGAATCCGAATTGCTCCACCATCCAGATGCTAGTCGCGCTCAAGCCCATCCACGACGCGGCGCGCATCGAGCGCATCAATGTGGCCACTTATCAATCGGTCTCGGGCGCGGGCAAGGAGGCGGTCGAGGAACTTGCAACGCAGACCGCGGCCTTACTCAGCGGCAAGCCGATCGACAGGCCTCAGCACATCGCCAAACAGATCGCCTTCAACTGTGTGCCGCAGATCGATGTGTTCCAGGAAAACGGCTACACCAAGGAAGAGATGAAGATGTTCTGGGAGACCCAGAAGATCCTGGAGGACCCCGAAATCCGGGTGAATGCCACCTGTGTGCGGGTGCCGGTGTTCTTTGGGCACTCGGAAGCGGTGCATATTGAGACCCAGCGCAAGATTTCGGCCGCTGAAGCCCGGGCACTGCTGGAAAAGGCCCCCGGGGTGACGGTCCTGGACGAGCCTAAGCCGGGGGGATATCCCACCGCGGTTACCGAAGCAGCGAACCACGACACGGTTTACGTGGGCCGTATTCGCGAAGATATGTCGCATGCGCACGGACTCGATCTCTGGATCGTTTCGGACAACATCCGCAAGGGTGCTGCCACGAATAGCGTGCAAATTGCCGAGATTTTGGTGTCAGAGTATTTATAAGTTATATTGCAGCCTAAATGCGCGCACTATTTGAATGCGGCGCTAATTATTTATTTTCTAAGGGTAAATTAGCAGCCTGGGCCGCCTGGAGACACGATGTTGACGCGTAATTGCTACCGGGTATTGCTACTCGCCCTGCTGCTTCCAGGCGCCTCTTTGGCGCTGGGCCTGGGCGACATCCATCTGAAATCCAGCCTGAACGCGCCCCTCGATGCCGATATCGACATCGTAGGTGCCGGCGCCGACGAGCTCTCCGGCCTCAAGGCGAGCCTCGCCTCGCGGGATACCTTCAATCGCTACAAGCTCGATTACCCCTCCTATCTGGCCGGGGTCACGCTCGAGCCGCGGCAGACTCCAGACGGCCGGACCGTGCTGCATATGCACTCGGCGGACTCGATCAACGAGCCTATCGCAACGCTGCTGGTCGAGGTCAATTGGGCACGCGGGCACCTGGTGCGCGAATACACCGTGCTGCTCGATCCGCCGGTGTTCTCGGGAGACGCGCCGAGCGCGGCTGCCGTTGCGGCGCCGAGCACGGGTGAAGCCGCCCGCAGCGGCAACGTTGAACGACGCGCACCGGCTGCATCAGCCGCATCGGCCGCACCAGCCGCCACTGCGATGGCGGCACCGTCCAGCGGTTCGCGCAGTGCCGCATCCGGCGCGAGTGGCGGCACCGGTGGCACAGCCCCGGGTGGCAGCTACACCGTGCGCCGCGGCGACACGCTTTCCTCGATCACGACCCAGACATATGGGGGCGGAGATCATGTGACGCATCAGCGTCAGCTGGTGGCGGTTTATCGCGCCAATCAGACCGCTTTCGATGGCAACATGAACCTGCTGCGATCGGGCAGCCATCTGTCGCTGCCCGGGGATGCGGAGGTCATGGCCATCAGCCCCGGCGATGCCGCGGCCGAGGTACACAAGCAGTATTCAGCCTGGAACGAAAGCCATGGCACTGCTGGCGGCGGTGCCGCTGCCAGCGCTAATACGAGCGGAGCAGGCCAGCTGCGCCTGGTGCCGCCGACCGAAACCGCGCCGGCCCAGGCCCCCGCCGCAGCGCCGGCTTCCGCCGCCGCTTCCAATGGCAGCGCGCAGACCGGCAACGCCGCCGCGGGCGCCAGTGCCGCTGCCGCCGCTGCCATGCAGCAGCGCGTGACGCAGCTCGAATCCCAGCTCGCCGAATCGCAGCGGCTGCTGCAGCTGAAGAATTCCGAACTGGCGCAATTGCAGTCGAAGTCGACGACCCCGGCCGCGCCGCCCCCGGCACCCGCCGCTGCGCCGCCTGCCGCCAGTGCGCCGACGCCCGCGCCGACGCCCGCTCCGGTGGTGACCAAGCCGCCCGTCGCCGAGACGCCGCCTCCGGCTCCAGCCGCGGCCCCGACTCCGCCGCCGGCCAAGCCCGCGGTGACCGCGGCGCCAGCCGCCGCATCCGGCACCTCTTTCATGGACCTGCTGATCAAGTACTGGTACCTGCCCGCCGCGCTGATCGTGGTGCTGCTGGTGTTGCTGGTGCTGCGGCTGGTGCGCTCGCGGCAGGAAGATGCCTTCGACCGATCACTCGGCCGCCTCTCGACGCCGAGCTTCGACTCCCGGCCCCCCGCGGCCAGCGAGCCGTCCCGCACCGCCGATACGGTGCCGGTGCGTGCCCTCGGGCAGTCGCGCGAGGAACAGTCCTATCGCGTTGAAGAGTCGGGTTCACACGAGCAGCCGACAGGCGTGCGCGCCGACACTTCGGCGAGCGGCCGGCATGTCGCTATCGACGATGCGGTCCCCTCCGACGCGCCCGTGGCGCTCGACCAGGGCGATCCGCTGGCCGAAGCCGACTTTCACATGGCCTACGGTCTCTACGACCAGGCCGCCGATCTCGTCCAGATTGCCATCTCACGCGAGCCGGAACGCCGCGACCTGCGGCTGAAGCTGCTCGAAGTGTTCTTCGTCTGGGGCAACAAGGATCGCTTCCTGGCCACGGCGCGCGAACTCGCGAGCTCGCGCGACAAGGCGCTGCCGGGCGAGTGGGAAAAGATCGTCATCATGGGCCGCCAGATCGCGCCCGAAGATCCGCTGTTCGCCAGCGGCGCGGCACTGGCGGGTGCTGCCAGCGGCGGCGTCGACCTGAATCTCGAGGGCGGCCAGAACCGCATCGACTTCGACCTGATGGGGGAGCCCACCGTCAGCGCACCCGGTGCGCATGTCGGCAGCGGCGGCGTCGACCTGGATCTTGGCGCAGCGCTTGGCGAGACCGACACGACGGGCGAGGCACGCCCGGTCAGCGAGTCAGGCGTGGACTTTGTGTTCGATGATGCCGAGCGCGGCAATGAGCAGACCGGTTCCACGCGGGAGATGCCCACTCGCGGCGGCTCGGCGACCACCGTAACGGTGCAGGTCAACACGCCGGGCAGCGATCCGGATGCTCCCACCGTGGAGCAGCCGCAGCTGTCCTCGGGCGATCACCCGACGATCCGCCAGAAACTGGACGCGGCCACGCGTGCCGGCGCGGTGGCTTCGGATCAGACCGCGGAACTCGAGCTGCACGACCTGGGCCTCGACCTGGCCGGCATGGAACACATTGGCGATGACGCCGAGCTCGGCAGCGCCGCGGATGCGCCGACGATGCTCACCGAGCACGCCAAGGATGACACGGGCAAGCACTCCACAGCGCCCGGTGAGCCGACCGACTCGGGCACCTGGCTGTTCACCGATACCGATTTTGTTGACGTCCCGACTTCGACCGGCGCCGGCCGTCGCGAGGACGCGCCCACCGAAGTGGTCACCCAGCTTGCGCCGCGGCCGGAATTCGAGCCGCAGCAGGATTCGGGCGCGACCACGCGGATGAGCACGCTCCAGTCCGAGGGACTGGATCTGGATCTCGGCAACCTCGACAGGACCACCATCGAGCGCGGCAACGGCGTCGATCTCGATGTCGGTGCGGCCCCCAGCACCGGCAGCGAAGGCACCTTTGTGCAGACGCAGCGCATCATGGCTGAGGATATCCCGCTGCCGGACCTGGAGCCGGCCACCATGAGTGAGGTCGGCACCAAGCTCGACCTCGCCAGGGCCTACATGGACATGGGTGATCCCGAGGGTGCGCGCAGCATCCTCTCGGAAGTGCTCAGCGAAGGCTCGGTGTCGCAGAAGCAGGAAGCGCGCCGGCTGATCGATACGCTGCCGGGCTGACCACGGACAGGGGCGCTCAATGCGTCGCCTTGCCGTCGGCGTCGAGTACGACGGTGGCCCTTATAGCGGCTGGCAGGTCCAGAGCGCGGCGCCCAGCGTGCAGGCCCTGCTCGAGGCTTCCCTAAGCCGCATCGCCGATCACCCCGTCGAGACAACATGCGCCGGGCGTACCGATGCCGGCGTGCACGCGCGCGCGCAGGTGGCTCACTTCGACACCCCGGCGGTGCGCACCAGCCACGCCTGGCTGCTGGGCATCAACCACTACCTGCCCTCCGACATCAGCGTGCGCTGGGTGCGGCCGGTGCCCGACCACTTCCACGCGCGCTACAGCGCGCGCTGGCGCTCATATCGCTACCTCATCCTGAACCGCAGCGCCCGCTCGGCGCTGGCGGCGGGTCGCGCGCTGCTGGTGCACCAGCCGCTCGAGGTGGCGCCGATGCAGGCGGCGGCCGTCCACCTCATCGGCGAACATGATTTCAGCGCCTTTCGTTCCTCGGCGTGCCAGTCGCATTCAGCCGTGCGGGAACTGCAGAGCGTGGCGGTCGCGCGCCATGGCGACTGGGTACAGATCGATGTGACCGCCAATGCCTTCCTGCACCACATGGTGCGCAACATCGTCGGCCTGCTGCTGGCCGTGGGCACTGGCCGGGCGCCACCGGACAGGGCGCGGCAGCAGATCGAGGGGCGCGAGCGCAGCCTGGGGGAGGCCACCGCCGCGGCCCACGGGCTGTACCTGTGGCGGGTCGATTACCCTGCGGAGTTCGGGCTTCCGGCCGATTCGGCTATCATGGAGCCGCATGTCGTGGTTTGAGAAAATCGTCCCGTCGCGCATCAAGACCGAGCGGCGCTCGCGCTCGGTCCCGGAAGGGCTCTGGATCAAGTGCCCGGCCTGCGATGCGGTGCTCTACCGCGCCGAACTGGAGCGCAACCTCAACGTCTGCCCCAAGTGCAGCCACCACATGCGCATCGGCGCGCGCGAACGGTTGAAGTCGTTCCTGGATCCGGAGCCGCTCACCGAGATCGGCGAGCGCATCCGCCCCGAGGACCCGCTGAAGTTCAAGGATAGCAAGCGCTACCGTGACCGGCTGGCGCAGGCGCAGAAGGTCACGCGGGAGAGCGACGCCCTGATCGCGCTGGCCGGGGCCCTGCACGGCGACCCCATTGTTGCCTGTGCGTTCGAATTCCAGTTTCTCGGCGGCTCGATGGGAGCGGTGGTCGGCGAGCGTTTCCGGCGCTCGGTGGACAGCTGCCTCGACCAGGGATGCGGCCTGGTGTGTTTCACGGCGTCGGGTGGCGCACGCATGCAGGAGTCGCTGTTCTCGCTGCTGCAGATGGCCAAGACCGCCGCCGCGCTGGGGCGCCTGTCACGCGCCGGGCTGCCGTTCGTCTCGGTGATGACGGACCCGACCACGGGCGGTGTGTCGGCCAGTCTCGCGATGCTCGGGGATCTGAACATCGCCGAACCCCGCGCACTGATCGGCTTCGCCGGCCCACGAGTGATCCAGCAGACCGTACGCGAGACGCTGCCCGAAGGCTTTCAGCGCAGCGAGTTCCTGCTCGAGCACGGCGGGCTCGACCTGATTCTCGACCGGCGCGAAATGCGAGACCGCATCGCCCAGCTGCTGCGCCTGCTGCAGAAGCGCCCGCCACTCCAGGCTGCTTGAGCGGCCGCTACCGTACGCTCTCTGAGGCGCTGAGCTTTCAGCAGAGCTCCCACGGTCCCACCATCGATCTGACGCTCGAGCGCGTGCGCGAGGTCGCTGCACGTCTGGGCTTGCTCGAGAAGCGTTGCCCCACCGTCATCGTCGGCGGTACCAACGGCAAGGGCTCGACCGCCTGTGACCTGGCATCGATGCTCACCGCCTGCGGCATGCGGGTGGGACTGTTCACCTCGCCGCACCTGGTCCGCTACAACGAGCGCGTGCAGATCGACGGCGCGGAGGTCAGCGATGCGACACTGCTGTCCGCCTTCGAACGCATCGAGGCCGCGCGCGCCACCACCACGCTCAC
Source organism: uncultured Gammaproteobacteria bacterium (assembly GCA_963771665.1). Lineage (GTDB taxonomy): Bacteria > Pseudomonadota > Gammaproteobacteria > Steroidobacterales > Steroidobacteraceae > FEN-1191. The sequence goes on from CAVYUK010000008.1 coordinate 544,840, forward strand.
GTTCTTCGAATACAACACGCTGGCCGCGCTCGACGCATTCCGCGATGCGGCCGTCACTGCCATGGTGCTGGAGGTGGGGCTTGGCGGCCGGCTCGATGCCACCAACATCATCGATGCCGATGTGGCCGTGCTGTGCTCCGTCGGCATCGACCATCGCGATTGGCTCGGAGACACGCTCGAGCTCATTGGCGCGGAGAAGGCCGGCATATTTCGCGCCGGGCAGGCAGTCGTGCTCGGGAGTGCAGACATGCCCGCGAGCGTCTGGGCGCGCGCGGCGGCGTTGCAGTGTCGCGTGCACATGGCGCAGCGCGACTTCGAAGCCCGCATTCACGGCCGGGGGGATCGGTCCGAGCCCTGGGACTTTCGCTCCGCACTCTGCAAGCTGGACAATCTGCCGGCCCCGGCACTCGCGGGCGCCATTCAGTATCAGAACGCGGCCGCGGCGCTGACCGCGCTCAATCTCTTAAGCGTGCCGGGCGGGTGCGAGCGCGATCGGATCGCACGGGGACTGACCAGTGTGCGCCTCCCCGGACGCTTCCAGCGCGTTCCGGGCGATGTCGAGTGGGTGCTCGATGTGGCGCACAACGAGGCCGCCGCCGCGGTGCTCGCCGCGGAGCTGCGATCGCAGCCGGTGCGTGGGCGCACCATCGCGGTGGCCGGCATGCTGGCCGACAAGGATGCGACGGCCGTGGCGCGCGAGCTCGATGGGGTCATCGATCACTGGCTGCTCGCGGACTTGAGCGATGAGCCGCGGGGGCTGACCGCCGAAGCGCTCAAGCAGCGCTTGCCGCCGCTCAAGGGAGCGCTCGAACTGATGCCCAATGTCGCGGCCGGCTGCGCACGCGCACGCGAACTCGCGCGGCCGCGCGATCGCGTGGTGGTGCTCGGATCGTTTCACATGGTGGGTCCGGCGCTCACATGGCTTGGGCTATACTGATTTTGCAGCTATGGAAACCCGCCTCAAAGAGCGACTGACGGGCGCGGCGATACTCGTGGCGCTGATCGTGCTCGTGGTGCCCGAGCTGTTCCATGGCCAGCACCAGGACGTGACTGCAAACACCAGCAGCAGCGGCGAAGGACCGCCGGTGAGGTCCTATACCATCGACCTCAGCAATGGTCCGGCGCGCACGGCACCGCTGCAATCCACCGACAGCGCGGGTGAAGCCGCCGCGGGGGCCGCGGCCGCCAACGGCGGGGCTGCCCCCAGTGCGCCGAGTCCACCAGCGCCGTCGAACGCGTCCAACGCGTCGACCGCATCGCCTGCGACGAGCGCAGCGCCTGCCACCAGCGCAGTGCCTGCGGCGCCTGCGGTGGGCCCCCCGAAGACGAAGCCCGCAGCACCGCCTACACCTGCCCCGTTAAACCATGCGGCGTCGAAAACCGCCAGCGCGGGGTCCTGGAGCGTGCAGCTGGGCCTGTTTGCCTCGCGCGACAACGCCGAGCGGCTGATGCACTCGGCGCAGAATAAGGGTTTCCAGGTGAGCGTTTCGGAGGCCGATGGCAAGGGCCTGTATCACGTGGTGGCCGGCGGCCTTGCCGATCGCGGAGCGGCCCAGACGCTCCAGGGGCGGTTGCAGGGTCAGGGTTTCCAGGCGGCGGTGGTGGCGCCGCAGTCCGGCAACCTCAAATCCTCCCGCTAGGCAACCTTTGCGCCTGCAACTGTGATCCCCGTACCCGGATTCGGGCCCGTGCGCCGCTAGAATTCGGCGATGAATTGGCTCGACTACCTGTTGATCGTGCTGGTGGCATGTTCCCTGATCGCGGGCATCATGCGCGGCCTGCTGCGCGAGGTGATCGCACTTGTGACGTGGATCACGGCCATCTGGGTGGCCTGGCATTATTCGAGCCTGGTGGAGTCGTACCTGGGCGGTGCGCTCGCCAACGAAAACGTGCGGACCTGGGCCGCCCGCGCGCTCATCTTCATCGTCATCGTGCTGGTCGGTGGCGTCATCGGACTGCTGGTGAGCCACCTCGTGCGGCTGTCGATTTTCAACGGCACCGATCGCGCGGTGGGCGGCCTCTTCGGACTGCTGCGCGGCCTCGTAATGGCCGGCTTATTTGTCATGTTGTGTCACGCCGTGCGCCTGGAGGGCGAGCCGTGGTGGCATCGCTCGCTGCTGGTGCCATATGCCGAGCACGCAGCGAATGTGCTGCGGGCAATGGTCGGCGAGCGTAAAATGCTCGGCGAGAACTCCGTTACGGTAGCGCGCTGAGGCGCGAAGGATGCGGACACCAACATGTGCGGTATCGTCGGGGTGGTTGGCACCAGCCCGGTCAATCAGCGTCTCTACGATGCGCTGACCGTTTTGCAGCACCGCGGCCAGGACGCGGCGGGCATCATGACGGCGTTCGAAGGTCGCCTGTGTTCGCGCAAAGGCGCCGGCCTGGTGCGCGATGTCTTCGAGCAGCAGCACATGCTCGAGCTGGCGGGCAATGCCGGTATCGGACACGTCCGCTATCCGACCGCCGGCTGCGACAACGCCTCCGAGGCACAACCCTTCTACGTCAACGCGCCTTACGGTATCTGCCTGGCGCATAACGGCAACCTGACCAACGCCTCCGAGCTCGCCGAGGTGCTGATCCGCGAGGATCGTCGCCACCTCAACACCGAGTCGGATTCCGAGGTGCTGCTCAACGTGTTCGCCTCCGAGCTGCAGCGCGTGGGCACCCCGCGCGTGACGCCGGCGGACATCTTTGCGGCCGTCAGCGCGGTCTATCGCCGCTGCCGCGGCGGTTACGCCGTGGTCGCCATGGTGATCGGACACGGCATCCTGGGGTTCCGGGACCCGAACGGCATCCGGCCGCTGGTGCTGGGCCAGCGCCGCACGCCGCGCGGTACCGAGTACATGCTGGCCTCCGAGAACGTGGCGCTCGACATGCTGTCGTTCGAACTGGTGCGCGATGTGGCGCCGGGCGAGGCGGTGTTCATCGACGAGCACGGCCGGCTGCATTCGCAGCAATGCGTGGCCACGGTCCGCCACACACCCTGCATCTTCGAATACGTCTACTTCGCGCGGCCGGACTCCATCATCGACAACATCTCGGTGTATCGCGCGCGCATGCGCATGGGCGAGCGTCTCGCCACCAAGATCCAGCGGGAGCGGCGCGAGCTCGACATCGATGTCATCATTCCGATACCGGACACCAGCCGCACCTGCGCGCTGCAGATGGCACAGATCCTCGGCATCAAGTACCGGGAAGGGTTCACCAAGAACCGCTACATCGGACGCACCTTCATCATGCCCGGCCAGGAGCAGCGCGAGCGGCAGGTGCGGCGCAAGCTCAACGCCATCGAATTGGAGTTCCGCGGCAAGAACGTGCTGCTGGTCGATGATTCGATCGTGCGCGGCACCACCTCGGCGCAGATCATCGAGCTGGCGCGCGAGGCTGGCGCCAAGAAAGTTTATTTTGCATCGGCCTCGCCGCCGGTGCGGTTTCCGAACGTCTACGGCATCGACATGCCGGCCACCAGTGAACTGGTGGCAGCCGGGCGCAGCATCGAGGAGGTCGGCCATGTCATCGGTGCCGACTGGCTGATCTACCAGGATCTCGAAGACCTGGTGACCGCCTGCCGGCATGACAACGCGACCATCGAGGAATTCGACACCTCCTGCTTTTCGGGCGAATACGTCACCGGCGATGTGACCTACGAATACCTCGATCGGCTGCAGCGGGCGCGCTCCGACGAAGCCAAGGTCCGGCGGCGCATGACACGCGGACTCAAAGCCGTCGGCGAGCCCTGACCCTTGCGGCTGCTGCTGGTCGAGGAAGATCCCAAGGTACGCTCACTGCTGCGGCATCACTTAAGCTGCCGCTGGCCGGAAGTGCAGATCAGCGCGCATCCGCCGCTGCAGCGCGGGCCGCTGCCGGCCGAGTTCCTGGCACAAGGCTACGACGCGGTGCTGCTGTCACCGCCCTCCGAGGAAGACGATGGCATCGCGGCATTGCACGACCTGTGCACCCGCCCGGGCTTTGCCCCGGTCATCTTCTTGATGCCGCACGATGTGCCGGCGCTGCGCGAGCGGGCCATGGATGCGGGCGCCTACGGCGCGGTGGTCAGGAGCCGCATCGATCACGACGGGCTGCTCAAGATGCTCGAAGCCGCCGGGCGCGATCATCGTCGCGCACTCGCCGACTGGCGCATCTCGCCCGAGGCTACCGAGTCGCGCCGCTTCGGCGAAGCGCGCATTCCCGAATATCGCCGCGCGCGGCTGCTGGCGCGCGGCTCGGTGTCGCAGCTGTACGTGGCCGAGAGCGAAAAAGCCGGCACCCTGGTGGTGCTGAAGGTCACCCCGTCGCGGCGCGACGAATCCGGCATCGACCAGGTATTCGCGCGTTTCCTGCAGGAATACGAGATCGCGCAGCGGGTCCGGCATCCCAACATCGTGCGTCTCTATGAGCTCGGGGTCGCCGACGATCACGCCTATCTCGCCATGGAGTACTTCCAGCGCGGCGATCTGCGCCGGCGCATGAAAGGCGGCATATCGCCGTCGGAGTCGCTGGGATTTGCCTCGCAGATCGCGCGCGCGTTGAGCGCGCTGCATGGCGCCGGCATCCTGCACCGGGATCTGAAACCCGGCAACGTCATGCTGCGCATGGATGGGCAGGCGGCATTGATCGATTTTGGCCTCGCCAAGCACGAGGCACTCGACTACGACATCACCGACACCGGCATGATCTTCGGCACGCCGCACTACATGAGCCCCGAGCAGGGTCATGGACAGGATCTGGATCCACGCAGCGATCTGTACAGTCTCGGCGTGATGCTGTTCGAGATGCTGACCGGCCGCAAACCGTACACGGCCGACAACCCGATGGCCATCATCTACATGCACCGCAATGCGCCGACCCCGAAGCTGCCCGAATCGCTGGCCGATCTGCAGCCGCTGCTCGACCGGCTGCTCGGCAAGGAAGCGCGTGAGCGCTTCAAGAATGCGGCCGAATGCATGCGTGCCATCGATGCCGCGCGCGCGGCCTGGCTCACCAAGGGCGCCATGGCATGAGCGTGGCGGGCGCGTGAGCAGAGCGCCGGCGTGAGCGAGGCGCTGCGGGTGCTGGCGGCGCCGACGCCGGCCGAGTGGATCGATGCGGCCTGCGCCCAGTGGCGGACATTGCTCGTCGATCATGCCAACTGCGAAAAGAAAGCCGCCTCGAGCGCGCTGGCGCTGATCTTTGCCTACCCCGAGGATGCTGATCTCACCACGGCGCTATCGCGCTTAGGGAGGGAGGAACTGCGGCACTTCGAGCAGGTCTGCCAGCTGATGCGGCGGCTGGAGGTGCCGTTCGAACGGCAGCGTCCCGGGCGCTATGCGGCCGGACTGCGCGCGGCGCTGCGATCGCACGAGCCGGCGCGCAAGCTCGATCTGCTGCTATCGAGCGCGCTGATCGAAGCGCGCTCCTGCGAACGCTTCGGGCTGCTGGCGCCGCGGCTGGCCGCGCCGCTGGGAAGCTTCTACGAGTCGCTGCATCGCTCGGAAGCACGCCACTTCGAGCTCTATCTGCGGCTGGCGCGGCGCGCTAGCAATGATGAGGCGCTGTGTGAGCGGCGGCTGCGGCAGCTGGCGGCCGTCGAAGCCGAACTGATCACGGCTCCCGATGAGCTGCTGCGCTTTCACTCCGGTCCCGCGGCAGCTCTTCCAGCTTGAAGCCCCGCTCGTCCCACGACAGGCAGCTGCCGTGTTCGTGCCACGCGCCCAGCACGATGCGCCGCGCGGGCGCGCCATCCAGATCGAATTCATGCACGGCCGGCCGATGCGTGTGGCCGTGGATCAGAACGCGCGTGCCGCAGGCGCGCATTGCTGCGTCGACCGCGCCCTGATCCACATCCATGATGTAGGCGGCGGTGTTGCCGGTGTGGCGGCGGCTGCCGTCGCGTGCCTGCTGCGCCAGCAGTCGCCGCACCCCCAGCGGCAGCGCGAGAAAGCGCCGCTGCCAGCCCGCGTTGCGTACCAGGCTGCGCAGCTTCTGATAGGAACGATCGGCGGTGCAGAGTGCATCGCCGTGAGTGAGCAGCACGCGCTCACCGTAGGATTCGACAATCACCGGATCTTCGAGCAGTCGTGTCCCACTTCGTTCCGCGAAACCCTGCTGCAACAGGAAATCCCGATTGCCATGCATGACATAGCAGGGCACGCCCTGCGCGGCTAACCCGCGCAGCGCCTCGCAGACGCTGCGGCTGCAGGCATCCTGCTCATCATCCCCGATCCATGATTCGAACAGATCACCGAGGATGTAGAGCGCTTCGGCGCCGGCGGCGCGCTGCTGGAGGAAGCCGATGAACTGCGCGGCGGATGCGGGTTCGAGCGCATCGAGATGCAGATCGGAGACGAACAGAATAGCCATTTTAGGCTACATTGTACGGATGTCCGCCAGTTTCGTCGTCACACGCTTTGCGCCAAGCCCGTCGGGAGAACTGCACCTGGGCAACGCGCGCACGGCGCTGTTCAACTATCTGCTCGCGCATGCACACGGCGGACGTTTTCTGCTGCGCATCGAGGACACCGATGCGGAGCGCTCGCAGGAGCGCTATGTCGAGGCACTGCGCGCGGACCTTTTGTGGCTGGGGCTGCCGTGGGATGACGAACCCGTGCGCCAGTCGGAGCGGGCCGGCATCTACGCGCGCTACTTCGAGCAGCTCGAGCAGGCGCAACTGGTGTATCCGTGCTTCTGCACGCCGCTGGAACTGGATCTGTCGCGTCGCAGCCAGCTGCAGTCGGGACGGCCGCCGCGCTACGCCGGCACCTGCCGGGATCTCACCGCAGCGCAGATTGCGTTCAAGCGTGCCGAGGGCCGCAGCGCAAGCCTGCGTTTCAGGGTGCCGCTCGGAGTGCGGCTCGAGTACGAGGACCTGGTGCACGGTGCGCAGAGTTTTCTCACCGATGATATCGGTGATTTCATCGTGCGGCGCGAGGATGGCACGGCGGCGTTCTTCTTCAGCAACGCCGTGGATGATGCGCTGATGCATGTCAGTCACGTGCTGCGCGGCGAGGATCACTTGAGCAATACGCCCCGCCAGCGGCTGTTGCTGGAAGCGCTGGGATTGCCGGTGCCGCGCTACGGCCACGTGTCGCTGCTGGTCGGCGCCGATGGCGCGCCGCTGTCCAAGCGGCACGCTGCCACCAGCGTACGGCAGCTGCGCGAGGCGGGCTACGCGGCGGGCGCGGTGTGCAATCAGCTGTTCCGGCTCGGACACAGCAGCGCGCGCAATGACTACCTGAATCTTGACGAGATGGCACAGAACTTCGAGCTCAAGCATCTGCAGCGCGCTCCGGCGCAGTTCGATGATGCGCATCTTACTCACTGGCAGCGCGAGTGGGTGCATGCGCTCTCGCCCGAGCAGGCACGCGCCTGGCTGGCGCCCCTGCTGCCGCCGCAGCTGGATGAGTCGCGAGTGCGCGCATTTGTCAGCGCGGTACTGCCCAACGTGGTTCTGCCCGAGGACGCGCGTCTCTGGCAGCAGATCATATTCGGCGAGGCACTGTCGTTCGAGGAGCCGGCGCTGCGCGCGGTGCAGGAGGCGGGCCCGGCGTTTTTCTCGGCAGCCGCCGGCGCCGTGCACGAGCCCACCGATCTCAGTGCGCTGCGCGGCGCGACCGGCCGCAAGGGCGCGGCCTTCTTCATGCCGCTGCGCGCGGCATTGACCGGGCGGCTGCACGGCCCGGAACTGGCGCCGCTACTGGCCGCGATGCCGGCCGAGCAGGTGCGCGCGCGGCTGCTGCATTTTGCGCAGCAGGCACCATGATCACCATTCACAATTCGCTGACCGGTCGCGAAGAGGCGTTCCGGCCGATTGAACCGCAGCGCGTCGGGCTCTACGTCTGCGGCGTCACCGTCTATGATTTCTGCCATGTCGGCCATGCACGCTGCTACGTGGCCTTCGACATCATCCAGCGCTGGCTGCGCCAGCGCGGCTATGCGCTCAACTACGTGCGCAATATCACCGACATCGATGACAAGATCATCGAACGCGCGGCGCAGAACGGCGAGCCGGTGGAAGCGCTGACGGCGCGATTCATCAAGGCCATGCACGAGGATTTTGCCGCGCTGGCCATCGAGCGGCCCGACCACGAGCCGCGCGCCACCGAATACATTCCCGCCATCATTGCGCTGATCGCGCGGCTGATCGAGCGCGGCTTCGCCTATGTCAGTTCCAGCGGCGATGTGCTCTACGCGGTAGCGAAGTTTCCGGACTATGGACAGCTGTCGGGCAAGCGCCTGGCGGATCTGCGGGCCGGGGCTCGCGTGGAAGTGGATTCGAGCAAACGCGATCCGCTGGACTTCGTGCTCTGGAAGGGCGCCAAGCCCGATGAACCCAGCTGGCCCTCGCCCTGGGGTGCGGGACGTCCGGGCTGGCACATCGAGTGCTCGGCCATGTGCACCGCGTTGCTCGGGCAGCATTTCGACCTGCATGGCGGCGGCATGGACCTGAAGTTCCCGCATCACGAGAACGAGATTGCGCAGTCCTGCGCCGCGCACGAGGGCGGCTTCGTCAATGTCTGGATCCACAATGGCTTCGTCAATGTCGACAACGAGAAGATGTCGAAGTCGCTCGGCAACTTCTTCACCATCCGCGATGTGCTGCCGCGGCTGCGCCATCCGGAAGTGCTGCGCGCCTTTCTGCTGAGCAGTCACTATCGCGGTCCGATCCAGTACAGCCCCGTGCAGCTCGAACAGGCCGACGCGGCGCTGACGCGTCTCTACACGGCCTTGCGCGGCGTAGAGCCCACCGCCGTGCAGGCGCCGGACAGTGAGTACACCGAACGCTTCGGCGCGGCGCTGGACAATGATTTCAACACGCCCGAGGCGCTGGCGGTGCTGCAGGGACTGGCGCGTGAGCTCAACACAGCGCGCGCGAATGGCGATACGGCGCGCGTGGCCGCGCTCGCAGCGGAGCTGCGGCGGTTGGGCGCACTGCTGGGACTCTTAAGCCTGCCGCCGGAAGAATGGTTCAGGCGCAGCGCCTCGCTGCCGTTGTCGGGTGAAGCGCCGCGTGCGGCAGGCGATGTGCTCGATGAGCCCGCCATCGATGCGCTGATCGCGGCGCGGCTGGCAGCGCGCAAGGCGCGTGACTTCAAGGCGGCCGATGGGATCCGCGACCAGCTCGCGCGTGCCGGTGTGGTGCTCGAGGATCAGCCCGGCGGACGCACGCTCTGGAAGCGCCAGTAAGGTCAGCCGATGAGCTCCTGGTAGGCCGCAAGGGTCGCGCGCGCGACGGTATCGATGTGATAGGCGGACAGGTCGTGTTCGGTCCGCGGGGTGCGCACCTCGTAGTGATGGCGAAGACGCGCCGCGAGTGCCGCGACATCGCCGACCGGGACCAGGTCCCCGCCGTGGCGGGCGAGCAGTTCGGACGGCCCGTCGGTGGCCGAGGCCAGCACCGGCGTACCCGCATCCAGTGCTTCCAGCACCACGCGCCCGAGCGGCTCGCGACGCGAAGGACAGACGAACAGATCAAAGGCCTGGTAGTAGTCCTTGACGTCGGCGCGATAGCCCGTGAGCTGCACGCGCTCCCCGGCCGCGCGCGCCTGGCGCGCCAGCCGTGCCCGTTCGCGGCCGTCGCCCAGAATGACCAAGCGCGCGGCGGGCAACGCCGCATGGGCGAAAGCCTCGATGAGCAGATCGAAGCCCTTGCTGCGCGCAAGGCGGCCGACGCCGCCGATCAGGTATTCCCCATCGGCCACGCCCAGTTCCGAGCGCAGCGCGGCGATTTCGGCGGCGTTGAGCCGGCGCGCCGGAATCATCGACTCGTTGATGTCGAAGACCCGCCCGCGATAGCCCGCGGGAATGTCGCGCCGCTGCCACGCCGCAATGCAGATCAGCCCTTCCATGGCCGCGAAGTGCGGGCCGTTCACGGTCAGGTGCAGCGTTGCGATCGCCGGCGCACGCGGCTGGATATGCGCCAGCAGCCGCGTGGCGCGGCGCAGATGCGCGTGCACGATCTGCGGATCGAAGGAGGCCAGGGCACCGCTGACGGCGCGGCGCTGCCACCAGGGACCGATCTCAATGACCTGCACGGCCGGGTCCAGGTGGTCGCGGATGCTGGCGCCACCCGCGCCGCGATGGCCGCTGCGCAGGATGGCGAGAACCGCATGCTCCCGCACGTGCGCATTGCACATTTCGGCGGTGGCCCGCTCGGTGCCCGCAAAGCCGCGCGAGAGCAGCAGATGAGCGATGCGCATGCAACTATGATAGCGGCATGGCAGGGGGCATGAAGGTTCGGCTCATCGGCAAGGCCAATGGCGTGGGCCTGTCGCGCGACTTCGAGCTGCTGGCCGCGGCGCTGCGCGGCAGCGGCTGCGAAGTCACGCTGCATGGCTGCGAGCGGCGCGACCGCAAACTGCGCCGGAATGTTTTCACACGGCTGGCCGCGCGCGCGCGCGGAGTTCGCGGCGGGGGCCTGAATGCGCCATACGATGTCAATCTGATGCTCGAGCATATGTGGCCGCAGTTCCTGCACCAGGCGAACTGCAACGTGCTGGTGCCCAACCCCGAGTGGTTCGACCGGCGCGACGTCGCCTTCCTGGGCGCCGCGCAACGCGTCTGGGCCAAGACCGCGCTGTCCGAGCGGTTGTTCTCGGCCCGCGGCTGCCGGGCGGTGCGCATCGGCTTCGACAGCGTTGACCGGCTCGATCCTGCAGTCACGCGCGAGCAGAAATTCCTGCACCTGGCCGGCCGCAGCCCGCTCAAGGGCACCGCGCGACTGCATGCGCTCTGGCGGCGCCATCCGGAATGGCCGCTGCTGACCATTGTGCAGGACGCCGAAGCGGTGGCGGAGCCGACGACTACCGGCGCAGCCAATATCCGCGTCGAAAGCCATTTCCTAAGCGATGAGACGCTGCGCATGCTGCAGAATTCACATCGTTTTCATCTCTGCACCTCCGAGGCCGAGGGCTGGGGTCACTACATCGTAGAGGCCATGAGTGTCGGCGCCGTGACGCTGACCTGCGATGCGCCGCCGATGAACGAGCTCATCGACCCTAAGCGCGGGGTGCTGCTGGCCGCGCAAGGCGGCGAGCGCCAGAACCTCGTCACTTTGAGCCTGTTCGACGAGGCGTCGCTCGAAGCGGCGGTCAGCCGCGTAGTGGCCATGAGCCCCGCTGCGTGTGAGAGCATCGGCTCGACGGCGCGCGCCTGGTTTCTCGCCAACAAGCAGGGCTTTTTCGGGCGCGTGCAGCATGCGCTCGAGGAATTGCGAACGTGAGCGATACGCTGCTGCCGGTGAGCCTGCTGGTGCTGACGTACAACGAGGCCGCCAATATTGCGCGCTGCCTGGACAGCGTGCCGTTTGCGGCCGAGAAACTGGTGATCGACTGCGGCAGCACCGATGCGACGGCCTCGGTTGCCGCCGCGCACGGAGCGCGCGTGGTGCAGCAGCCCTGGCTGGGGTTTGGGCCGCAGCGCCGCGCGGCGACCGCGCTCGCAAAACATCCTTGGATACTGTTCCTCGATGCCGATGAGTGGCTGTCGCCGGAGTTGGCGGCGGAGCTGCAGCTCAAGCTGCCGCAGCTGCTGGCCTCGGCACATGCGGGCGCCTTCCTGCGCCGCTCGGCCTGGTTCATGGGTGCGCGTATGCGCTGGTACCGGCCGCTGGCGCGCGAGCGCATCGAGCGGCTTTATCACCGCGACCGTGCACAGTGGACTGACGCGCCCGTGCACGAGGCGTTGCGGTTCAATCGACCTGCGGCCGAGATGCAAGCGCCGCTGCTGCACGCCTATACACCGAGCCTGGTCCAGCGCGGACTCAAGGATCTTTATTACGCCGAGCTGCGGGCGCGCGAGCGCCACGCGCGTGGCCGCAGCGGCAGCCTGTGGCTGGTTCCTTCGCTGTTCGTGGGGACGTTCCTGAAGGACTACCTGCTGCGGCTGGCCATCCTCGATGGCGCCCGCGGCTATGTGGCCGCGCACCTGGCGGCCAGTTACTCGGTGTACAAGCGCCTGCGCGGCTACGAGATGCAGGTGCACCCGGAGTCGATCGAGCTGGCGCGTCAGGCGCTGATCCGCCACGGGCTCGAGCGCGAGCAGCCGTGAACTCGAATGTCGGCGCCTCATCTATACTGGCGAGACCATGCAGCAGCCGATCGCAGAGCCGATGACCGGGTTTCGGGCGTGACACAGCGCGCTGCTCGCTGGCCGGCGTCCGCCTGGGCGGCCGCAGCTACCTTAAGTCTTGGCCTGTGGATAACCACCGACGCCTGCGCCAGTGGTGCCAGCCCCTATCTGCCACTGAATCTATCTCCCGAAATCGAGCGCCAGGTGGAGCGGGTACTGGTGCTCGGGGGGCATCCGGCCATGACCCGGCCGGTTCCGATCGCCGCGGTGCTGGATGCGCTGCCGCAGGCGTGCCGGCGCGACAAGGCATTGTGCCGGCGCGTCAGGAATTACATGGACCGGTACTTTGGCTCCCACGGTGTCAGCGAGGCCAGCGTCGAAGTTGCCGCCGCCTCGCATTCGACCACTACGATGCCTGATGAGCGCGGCGAGCGGCTCGACTCGCCCATCGACGGCTCCATCGTGGCCTTTTATCGGCCCTACGATCACCTGCTGCTGACGGCGGGCGCGGTGGGCTATGCGGGCACGGATGGCCGCATCAGCCCGGAGGGAACGTTACTAAGCGCGGGCGATGAATACCTGCAGATCGATGCCGGTTATCGCAGCCAGTGGTTTTCGCCGCTCACCGACAGCAGCACCCTCATCAGCACCGAAGCGCCGACGATGCCCTCGCTGACCATCTCGAATCAGCTCCCGATCGGCCTCCTGGGGCTGCAGTACCAGTTCTTCTTTGCGCGCATGAGCCACTCGGATCACATCATCTACCATGGCGTGGATCAGGAGGGTTATCCCAAACTGGCTGGAGCGCACGTCGGCATCGAGCCGGTGACCGGCTGGGCCTTCGCCGGCAACGCGGTCTGGCAGTTCGGCGGCGGCGGACGGCCCGACTCGTTTTCGGATTTTTTCCGTAACCTGTTCAAGTCCACCAATTTTGGCGGCAGCGCCAGCCCCAATCTTGACAGTCGCTTCAGCAATCGAGCCGTGTCGCTGACCAGCGCCTACACGTTTCCGACGCGCACGCCGATCGAGGCGTACCTCGAGTATGCCGGCCGCGATACTTTCCACGGCGAGGGCTATCGATTTCGGGAAACCGATCTGTCCGCCGGCGTGCACATGCCGGAGCTGTTCGATCACTTCGACCTGACGATCGAAGTCACCGAGTGGCAGAACGCCTGGTACACCGACTATGTCTGGCTCGACGGCATGACGAATAACGGCTATGTGACCGGCAACTGGGGCGCCGACTGGCGTGTGCCTGGAGATGACGTCGGCGCGCAGAGTGAAATGATCTCACTGGGATGGCCGCTGCGTTCGGGCGATGAAGTGTATACGCGGCTGCGGATGCTGCAGAACCAGCACTACGCCAGCTCGACCAATGCCACCACTGACCTCGGGTCCATAGTCCCCTATGAGCATGCCTACATGCTGACGCTGGAGTACTCGCAGCCGCGTGATGGTTATACGCGCGGACTTACGCTGGATGCCGGGCGCGATGCCTTCGGCGGCAACTTCGCGCGCCTCGCCGGTTTCGTGCGCTTCGACGGCGGCAATCCGGATGCCGGCCGCAGCGGCGCCAACGACGATGCCGACCGGGACGATGACGAGGACGAGGAGGATCAGGCGACTGCCGGCAAGTATGAGCGCTTCGTGGACCTGGGAGTCAGCGGTGGCCGGCTGGGACTGAATCTGGGCGGTTTCACGGCTGCCGATGAGGCGCTGGCCACTCAATACAAGAGCGAAGTGTCCCCTCACCTCGGTGTCGGACTGCGCCGGGCCGTGACGACCAACGGTGATTTGGGCGTACGGGCCGAATTCGATGATTTCCACGGCGCGATGATTGCGCTGCGCGCGCTGGATTATCGCTATCGGCTCGATAAGCACCTGGCGATAGGCGGATTTTTCGGGTTTGCGCGCTATTCGGCCCCCACACCGGCGCAGGGGTACTATGCCGGGGCAGGGCTCACTTGGCGGGACCTGCTGCCGAAGTGGGATTTGTCCCTGGATGCCCGCTATTTCGACCATGTGCAGCGCAACAAAGTCCTGGCGACCGATCCCCAGAATGGCGATGCGCTGGAGTGGTATACGATGCAGGCGGCCAGTCTTTACTTCAGCCGGCGGTTTTAGCGACTCGTGTAGCTGGCGCCGGCGCGGCTGGTTCCGTATTATTCGCGCCCCACGGTGCAATGCACAGCGGGGCCTCGGAAGGTTTGAGAGCGGGGCATGGCGCAGTCTGGTAGCGCATCTGCTTTGGGAGCAGAGGGTCGCAGGTTCAAATCCTGCTGCCCCGACCAGCTCGAACAGCCGTGCGCCCGTAGCTCAGCTGGATAGAGCACCGGCCTTCTAAGCCGGTGGTCGCAGGTTCGAGTCCTGCCGGGCGCGCCAACGATCGACGGTGGACGTAGCTCAGCTGGTAGAGTCCCGGATTGTGATTCCGGTTGTCGCGGGTTCGAGTCCCGTCGTCCACCCCATCTCCCGATATTTGGTGCCTACACATTGCCTCTTGAGCCTGGAGGCAGCGCGCCGTTGCATGCGCGCCGCCCCTGGCTCTAATTAACGCAGCGAGCGGAAGCTCGCTCGAAGCTCTTCTGAGAAGACCTCCGGCTGCTCCCAAGCGGCGAAGTGCCCACCCTTAGGGAGTCGATTGTAGTGAATGAGATTGGGGTAGGCCCTGGTCGTCCAACTTCGAGGTGCCGTGTAGAGCTCGTCGGGGAAGGCACTCACTGCAACAGGTATCTGCACGCCTGTGGGTGCGAAAAATGCGATCTGTCTCGTAGGAACATTGTGAGCCGTCTCCCAATAAAGACGAGACGCCGAGACCGCCGTATTGGTCAACCAGTAAAGCGTGATGTTGTCCAGGATGTCGTCCCGCGTGAGGCCTTCCTCCTGGCCAGCGAAGGCGCGCGCAATCAGTTCGTAACTGCGAGCGTCGTGGTCGAGCAACCAGGCGGCAAGTCCGACCGGCGAATCGTCCATCGCATACAGCGTCTGCGGGCGATGGCTCATCTCCTGGGCGTACCCGAGCCCATTGTCATAGAAGAACTTGAGTTGCTCATACGCGCGATGCTCGTCGGTGGAGAGGCCGGGCGGCTGCTCGCCGGACAAGAGCGCTTGTGCAATGTCCGCCGGGACGGCGCCAGGCATATTGGTGTGAATGCCGAGCAAACCGGGAGGCGCAATCAGGGCCATTTGCTCCGTGACCGCATTGCCCCAATCGCCGCCTTGGGCGACATATCGCGAGTACCCAAGTCGATTCATCAGCTCAATCCAGGCGTGAGCGACGCGCACAGGATTCCAGCCAAGGTCGGTGGGTTTCCCTGAGAACCCATGGCCCGGCAACGAAGGGATCACGACATCAAATGCGTCCGACGCTTTGCCGCCATGCGCTGTGGGGTTTGTGAGCGGGTCGATGATTTTCATCTGCTCGATGATGGAGCCCGGCCAGCCGTGCGTAATAATGACGGGCAACGCGTTGGGATTTTTCGAACGAACGTGGATGAAATGAATATCCACCCCGTCGATTGTCGTGATGAACTGCGGCAAGGCATTGAGCCGCTTCTCGACCTTGCGCCAGTCGTAATCGGTCTGCCAGTAGCGCGCCAGCTCACGCGTGGTAGCGAGTTGCACGCCTTGCGATGCATCGTTGACCAATTCGGGAGACGGCCACTTGGTCGCCGCAATCCGCCGACGCAGATCCGCAAGCGCATCATCAGATGCGTGAAACGTGAATGGCCGGATCGCATCGTCCTGAACGCTGCCTTCACGCGACGTCGAAGCCGGGCTGCCCACATCGGCAGAGGAAACGGCCTGGGCATAGCAGGGGAGGGCGAGCAGACCAAGGCTGAAGGCGCGCATGGCCTTCGAGATTGAAGATGAAATAATTCCTAATCGATGCTGACGCAATAACTGACATAACTGTTCTCCGGTTTCTAATGGATGGGATTCCAAGATTCGGCGTGCATCAGATCAGTTACGAAGCGTCGAAGAAATTCAACCATGGTTGGGCATACTTTGGTCGCGAGGCTAACGCACGGGAACGTGCGCCACGCCAATGAGCGTCAAATCAGCTGAAGGATCGCAAATGATTCACAGCGATCTTTGCTACTTCGTGGGGCGCCTCGCGCGCGGGAAAGTGACCGACGCCCTCGAGCAACTCTCGATTGTAGAAACTCGTGAAGTGCCGAGCCTGGTCCGACGATTCTGACGGTGGATTGCATCGATCTGCATCGCCCTGGATAAGCAGCGTTGGCGTTCCAATGGTTTCGATGGACGCAAGCCGCGACTTCAACGGGCGGTAGCGCTCATCGGCCGGCTCAGGCTTCCAGCGACTCCGATAAGCGTGCAGCGTAATAGCGGTCCAATCCGGATTCTCGAAGCTCTTGGCGGTCGGCTTGAATTCGCTGTCGGTAAACCAGCCTGCGGGACTCCAGGAAACCCACTGCTGGCGGGCAAAGCCGATGGGGTCGTCTCGGACTGCCGCAGCTCCCGGCTCCGTGGCCATGAACCACTGATACCACCAGCGCTGGGATTGTTCGAACGTAGGAGTCGGGAATCGGCCTCCAGGAGAGTAAGACAACGAGAGTGCAACGATGCTTGCAAGACGCTCTGGCCAAAGCGCGGCCAATGTATAGGCCGTCCGAGCACCCCAATCGTGCCCCAGCACCGAAAACCTCGCGATTCCCAAAGCATCGGCGAGGTCGATCGCATCCTTTGCCAATGCGACGGCGGTACCGTCGCGAATGATTTCTGGCGAGATGAATCGCGTGGGGCCGAAGCCCCTCGACCAAGGGGCTACCCAATGGAAGCCAGATTGCTCAAGATGTGGCGTAAGGGCTCCCCATGCTCGTGCATCGTCTGGCCACCCGTGCAGCAGGAGCACTGCTGGACCTCCTGGAGGGCCACCCGCTTCAAATGCCACATCGAGAACTTCAGTTCTGATACGTTTGGCATACATCTCTCCGTTCGACGTTTCCATCGTTGAACCCGCCGAATGTGCGGTGAAGGGCCGCAGTTGCGTGCGAAGCGATGTTCTGGGCGAGGTGAAGCCACGGCCCTTAAAGCCTTTTCTCGGGTGCTGCTTTGGCGTCAACGATGAGCAGGGGCGATGAGCTGGCAGTGGCCAAATAGATGAGCACATCAATATTGCCGCGCGTCGCTTTTGAGTACGGGCAGGCTCGATGCCCCGACTCTATAAGCTGCCGAGCGATTTCTCGATCCAAGCCTGGCAGGGTTACATACAGCCGCCCGGTTAGAAAAAACAAGTCATCAATTAGGCATAGGTCCACTTCAGCATCGATCGCCATGCCCGCGGGGATCGCAATCTTCAATTTGCGTGCCGCGATGCCCATTGCACCCTCATAGCAGGCCGACCAGCCCGCCGCGAATAACTGTTCTGGGTTGGTGCCCTTCCCTGGGGTGCCCGGGATGGAATGTTTAATATCCAGGTGCCCGTCATTGCTCTGTGAGGCGCCTCCGTCCCGCCCACCGGTTGTGTGGACTTTGGCAGTAAAAAGCACCTTGGTTATTTCAGTCATGACAGGGCTCCTGGCGAATCGGTGAAGATTTCAGTCGCCATGACAACAGAGGCCGATGAGCCGGCCTATTGAGCGATGGTAGGGGAGATGGTTTCGAACAAGCCTGTGACCCCCCAACCAAAGTAGGGTGTACCTATCGTGAGACTGACGCATTCTCTGGGAGCGGCGAGCACCGCAGAAGGAACGACATGGACAACGATCTGGGCGGACTTATCGATGCGCTTCCCGGATTGGTCTGGATCGCCCGCCCTGACGGAAGCCTCGAGTTTCTAAGCGCGCGGTGGTGCAAATACACTGGTATCGCCACGGACGAAGCGGTTTCTGGCGGCTTGCTTTCGGCCGTTCACCCAGCGGATATGGCGGCCACCCAGGCGACTTGGCTGGCCATTCGCGCAGCCGGCAAGCCCGGAGAGATGGAGGCACGTCTGCGCCGTTCCGACGGCGATTATCGTTGGTTTCTGCTTCGAGCGTCGCCCCTCGCCGACGCGTCGGGCATAGTTACGAGATGGTATGGAATCAACACCGATATCGATGAACGACGGCGCGCTGAAGACGCGCTACGTGCGAGCGCGGATCAGCTGCAATTGATCGTAGAAGGCCTTCCGGCGCTTGTGTCATTCATGACTCCGGGGGGCAAGCTCGAACGTGCGAACAGGCATTACCTGGAGTATTTCGGAGCTTCAATTGAGGAACTCAAGGCGCGGGGTGTACTCCACAGTTTTCATCCGGAGGATCGACCCGCTGTTCTTGCGGTTCGCGAGAAATCCCTTAAGTCAGGACACCCTTTCGAAGCGCAGGGAAGACGACGAGGTGCCGACGGATTGTATCGGTGGTTTCGCTTGCGAGCATTTCCTCTCCGCGACAATGAAGGGCGTATTGCCCTCTGGCATATGCTGCAGACGGACATCGAGGATCAGAAGGAGGCTGAATCGCTGCTCAATGGAGAGAAGACCCTGCTGGAAATGGTCGCACTCGGGAAGCCGATGTCGTCGATATTGGAGGCGCTGTGTCATCTGATTGAGGACACCGCCGGGGGCTGCTATTGCAGTGTCGTACTGATAGATCCAAGCGGTGTTCGCCTTGAGCACGGCGCTGCGCCGAGTCTTCCCGATAGTTTCGTCAGCTCAATTGTTGGTCGAGCTGTCAATGCCGACTCTGGCCCTTGTGCGATGGCGGTGTACTTAAATCAACAAGTGATTGCCTCTGATCTTGCAACTGAGACACGTTGGGAAGCGGGTTCGTGGTGTTCCATGGCATTAGCTCATGGAATCAGATCATGCTGGTCTACTCCCATAACATCAATTGGCGGCACCGTTATGGGTGCCTTCGCCATCTACTATGATGAGCCCAGAAACCCCACTCCGAAGATGCAATCGTTGATTGACCAGTTCGCGCACATTGCGAGCATAGCGGTGGAACGCGAGCGAGCTCAAGGATCGCTGACTCAGGCTCTAGAGGAGCTGAAAGCATCCGAAGCCCAACTCGTGTCCACCATCAATACCATTCCGGGCTTAGTCTGGAGCGCAACTCCCGACGGAAGCGTGGACTTTGTAAATCGGCGATGGAGCGAATACACCGGCGTCGGCATCGAGAGCGCTGCTGGAGGCGCATGGGTGCGTATCTATCACCCAGATGATTCCGACCGATTAGCCACCTACTGGGAACGGCAAATGCGGTCCGGCGAGCCGGGGCAGAGCGAAGCGAGACTGCGTCGACACGACGGTCTCTACCGCTGGTTTTTAACCAGGGCAATACCGATGCGGAACGAGGCGGGCCAGATCGTAAAGTGGTATGGGGAAAACACGGACATTGAAGATCTAAAGCAAGCCGAGACCCTTTTGGCAGGTGAGAAGCGGTTGCTTGAGATGGTTGCCGGAGGCAGCGCGCTGCAGCCAGTGCTCGAGGGCCTGTGCAGGTTTGTAGAAGTTGCTGCCTCCGGGTGTGCCTGCAGCATTCTTTCGGTTGATCAAAGCGGGCATCTGCAACACGGAGCGGCTCCGAGCCTTCCCCAGCAGTTCAATGACTCTCTGCACGGTCTGCCGGTGCATATCGACTCTGGGCCCTGTGCGATGGCCGCATGTCTTAACAAGCAGGTACTGGCATCTGATATCGGATCGGAGATGCGATGGAGCGACTTTGCATGGCGCTCTTTGGCCCTAGCGCACGGCATTCGAGCCTGTTGGTCGACTCCAATACGTTCGAGCGGAGGAAAGGTTCTGGGCATATTCGCCATCTACTACGGCGAGCCTCGCGCTCCTACCGCGCAGCATCAGGAACTTATTGGGCGCATCACGCATATTGTGAGCATCGCGATGGACCGCGCTCAGAGTGATGTGGCCCTCGCTCAAAGTGAGGCCTTTCTGACAAAAGCGCAACGGCTCAGTTCAAGCGGAAGCTTTTCGTGGCGTGTGGCGACTGACGAACTGATGTTATCGGCCGAGTACTACCGTATCTTCGAACTGGATCCAGCACAGCCCGTGACAGTGCCTCTGGTGATGTCCCGAGTTCATCCGGAAGACGCGCCGGCACTTGCGAAGATGATCCAGAGTGCTCGCAAAGAAGGCGCCGATTTTGATTACGAGCACCGGCTCGTGATGTCAGATGGATCAATCAAGTACATCTACATGGTAGCGCATAGGGCGGACGATGTGGACGGCCATGTCGTTTATATCGGCGCTGTGCAAGATATTACTCGTCGGCGCCTATCGGAGGACGCGCTCGGCAAGGTCCGGTCAGAGCTGGCGCGCGTGGCTCGCGTCACCAGTCTCGGCGCCTTGAGTGCGTCAATCGCCCATGAAGTCAATCAGCCACTGTACGGGATAACTACGAATGCCGGTACGTGTGTTCGCATGCTGGGTAGCAATCCTCCCAACTTGGAAGGTGCACGCGAAATGGCACGCCGAATCATACGCGATGGCAATCGCGCCTCCGATGTGATCACGCGGTTGCGCTCCATGTTCGTTAAGCGCGATCCAACGGCCGAATCGCTGGATCTCAACGAAGCCGCTAAAGAGGTCATCGCGCTTTCGATCGCTGAACTGCAAAGGGCAAAGGTCACTATACATACGGAGCTCGACGAAACTCTTCCTCCCGTGAAGGGCGATCGCGTGCAACTTCAACAAGTGATGCTGAACCTTGTTTTAAACGCGGCTGACGCGATGAGTGGCGTTTTGGACTGGCCCCGCCTGTTGGTTATAAGGACGGAGAACGACGGGCGCGATCATGTTCGGTTGAGCGTTGAAGACACCGGCGTGGGTTTCGAGCCGCAGAGCGCCGAAAGACTATTTGATCCTTTCTTCACCACTAAAAGCGGCGGCATGGGAATCGGACTCTCAGTCAGTCGTTCCATTATTGAAGGCCACCACGGCCGTTTGTGGGCCACCCGACGCGACGGCCATGGGGCGGCCTTCACGTTCTCTGTGCCATTTGATCTTGAGAGTTCACCTCGATCGTGAGCCATACGAGCGATCGTATAACCAGTAAGCCCGTTTCGAGAGATGCATGAGGGACAGGCGATCACTTGTTTCCGTGGTGGATGACGATCCGTCGGTCCGGGAGGCGCTTCCGGATTTTCTCAGGGAATTGGGCTATGCCTCAGAGGCGTTCCCGTCGGCCGCTGCTTTTCTCAACTCGAGCCTTATTGGTGAAACGCGCTGCCTCATCCTGGATATCGCTATGCGCGAAATGACAGGTCCCCAATTGCATCGGGAACTACTACGGAGAGAGCAAGCGATCCCTGTCATTTTCATCACCGCTATCAGGGATGAAGCGCTGCGGCCGCGCCTATTGGCGGAGGGCGCTGTGGAGTGCCTGTTCAAGCCGGTCAGGGAGCAGGCGCTGATCGAGGCGCTTCAGGCCGCGCTTCGTCTAAATTAAGTCCATGCAAAACGTGGATCCGCAACTTAGGATTGACATGAATACCTTAAGCTCGCTTCGGACCTCATCGAGGTCGGTGCCCATGTTGCATACGACGCCAATCGTGTTCGTTGTAGATGACGATCACTCAGTGCGAGAAGCCTTGGAATCGCTGGTTCGCCAGGCGGGCTGGCGACCCCAGGTATTTGAATCCGCGCACCAATTCCTTGCGCACCCACGAGCGCTGGTTCCGAGTTGCCTGGTATTGGATGTGACTTTGCCGGGTCTCAGCGGCCTTGAGCTGCAATCGTTGATCGCGGGTGATCGTATCGATATGCCTATTATTTTCATCACCGGGCACGCGGATGTGCCGATGACAGTCAAGGCAATGAAAGCGGGCGCAATCGAGTTCTTGACGAAGCCCATCCCCGAGGATGTTTTAATCAGCGCCATAGAAAGTGCTATCGCGCATAGTCGAAAAGCTCTCGAGCAACAACGCCAAATGCAAGTTCTTCGTGGGCTTTACTCAAAGCTCACACCCCGCGAACGAGAGGTTATGGCATTGGTGGTTCGCGGGCTGCTGAATAAGCAGGTGGGGGGGGAACTTGGTATGGCCGAGATCACGGTAAAAGCGCATCGGGGCCAGATAATGCGCAAAATGAATGCTGCGTCGTTCGCCGACTTAGTGACCATGGCCGCTCAGCTGGGTCTTGGAGCGCCGTCAAGACGCCCATTGTGACCCCCCCTCACCGAGGAGGAACTTCAGCGACCGGATGGCCCGTCGGCCATGACTCCTGTAAGGCTCAGCATTACACAGGCCGAAGCGAACGTGCCTAGTTAGGACTGGAAGAGAGAACATCCATAACAGTAGTGCGCTGAACAGGCACTCTGCTTTCCCATGAGTTAGCCGCCGCGCGGTTGCCATGTCAGCCTCAGTCCAGGGTCCGCGTAATTATTGACTACGCGTCATGAGCGCTGCGTCGGCTGGTGGCTCATTGGCTCGTAAGACGAAGCGACCGACCGATCAGCTTAAGGGCTATTCACGACTCACTCGGTACATCCGCGGGCGCCATACCGCCAGCACGATGTTGATGAGCGACAGTGCCAGCATCAGCCACAGTCCCCCCCATTCCGTGCGCAAGGTCTGTGCAAGCTGCGCGGGATCGCCCTGGCCACTGGCAGCCATGGCCGCCAGTTCTGCAGCGCGCCGCGCGCTGGCATTGATTGTCACGAGGGTGCCTTCGAAAACGCTCAGTCCAAGCAGCGCCTTGACCCACGCCCAGGCAGCGTTGTGAAAGGCGCTGGTGACAGCAATCGCCAGCAAGCCGCTTAACAGCACGAGAACCAGCGAGGGTAACAGTAGCCATTGTGTAATCGAGGCGATGGCCTGACGGACTGCGGCGTAAGCAACCAGTGGCTGGGTAGGGCCTTTAACGATGAGTACCAGGCAGGCGGCAAATGCACCCATGACGCCGACCGCGCCGATCTCGTGCAGGATTTTAAGCAGTCGCTTCAGCATGCTCGGCTCAATGCTCGCCGTGCGTCCGTGTCACTGGGCGAGAAACTGCTCCAGTGGCTGCACAGACTCCTCGGGCGACTCCTCCTGAGGCACATGACCCAGATCGGGAAATAATACGAGTTTGGCGTGGGGGAGTGCACCAAGGTAGTCAGCAGCATTGCTGGAGGGGATCATATGGTCGGACTCGCCCCACAGCAGCAACGTCGGCGCCTGGATCTGTTGCAGGATCGGCCGCGGATCGTCCAGCAGCGTCTGCTGCATCCGCGAAATCATGGCGCCCCGGTTCCCCGGCGCGAGCAGCAACTCGTAATAGCGATCCACTTGAGCACGGCTGAGCCGGTCCGGGTCGGCGTAGGCGGCGCGAAGATTGGCGCGAAGCAATGGCTTCGGCAAAAAGTACTTCATCAGCTGTAAAGCCGCGGGGACCTTGGGCGGCCGTCCATACTCGAATCCGGGACTGGCGAATCCGTCGGGGGAGATCAGTACCAGCTTGCTCACAAGGGTCGGGTAGGTGGCTGCAAACTTCCACGCGATTCTGCCGCCTATGGAATTTCCGATCAGGGCGGCTCTCACGATACCCATCTGTTGCATGAGCCCTTTGACCAGGTCCAGACTGCGGGCGTCACTGTAGTTCCCGGTCCGATCCGGTCCAGACAGGCCCGATCCGGGAAAATCAAACCGCACCACGCGGTACTGGTTGCTGAGCAATCTGGCCCATGGCTCCCATGCTTCCAGACTGGAGCCAAAACCATGCAAAAATATTAGCACTGGTGCGGTCTTCGGGCCGGTGTCGCGCACCCGCAGGGGCGTGCCCATGACGTCGGTGATGGTGGTCGACGCGTCCAGGTAACGCGCTTCGAGATCGGCGCGGGAGCGGTCCGGCGTCCAGGCCCAAATGCCGGCAACGATGACCGACGCCAGCAGTCCGACGCCAATGGCTCCGATGATATTCATCCGCGCACGCAGCCAGATGAAGCGCATTTCGATCGTTCCATGCTGGGAGCTTACGTCCAGGGAAGCAGGTCAGGTTGATCTTCTGCTGGTATAAGTGTACTATACAGTACAGTTCAGTAAGGTGAACGATGCATACACAGCCCGCAGCACCCCACTTCCCGGATCTCCTTGTCTACCGTGGCTACGCTGCGCCGGTTCGAATTGAAGGGGATGTCTACGATCTGGAGGTCTATGGGGAGATTCCAGCCGCGCTCAATGGGGCGTATGTCCGCGCGAGTGCGGATCCCCAATATCCTCCGCGTCTTGGCTCCGACATCTTCCTGAACGGCGATGGCATGGCCCACATGGTCCGAATCAGCAATGGCCACGCAGATCTGAAGACGCGCTATGTGCAGACCGAAAAATTCAAGCTCGAACGCGCTGCGCGACGCGCATTGTTCGGAGCTTATCGCAACCCCTTCACCGATGACCCCAGTGTTCGAGGCAGAAATCGCGGCACGGCAAATACGGCGATGTGCTGGCACGCGGGCCGGCTGCTCGCTCTCAAGGAGGATTCCCAGCCGATGGAGTTGGATCCGGCCACACTCGAGACGCGCGGGTCCTACGATTTCGACGGCCGCCTTCTAAGCAAGACTTTTACGGCACATCCGAAGATCGACCCTGTCAGTGGTGAGATGATGGCGTTTGCTTACAACACGCCCGGTCAGACCAGCAAGGAAATCGAGGTCTATTGGATCTCCCGGGAGGGGCAGTTGGTGCGTACCGAGCGTTTCGAGGCGCCGTATGCTTCCATGGTGCACGACTGGCACGTGTCGGAGAACTACCTGGCATTCGTTCTCTACCCGATGGTGAATGACTGGGATCGTGTCAGGCAGGGCTTGCCGTTCTTCCACTGGGACTCGACCCTCTCTACCGTGATCGCCATCATCCCACGCCAGCGAGGCGTGGCGGGCATCCGCTGGTTCACCAGCCCTATCACCGGAATGGCTACGCATTCCTTCAACGCCTGGGAGCAAGGCACGCGATTGCACCTGGAACAATTTTTCACCGGCTCGGGTTGGCTCTCGCAGTTTCCCGATATTCGCAATGCCGATGGCAAGGAATTGCCACCCTACGCCGAACGCTGGACGTTCGATCTCGATGATCCCGCGGATGTCTTTTCTGCAACTCGAATGTTTCCTCAGATTGGCGAGATGCCGATGATCGATCAGCGCTTCTCGATGCGACGCGCCCGGCAATTTTACTTTGGAACCCATAACACCGATCTGGGGCCGATGCTCGAATGGGGTCCGAAGGGTCCTCCTTTTACCTGCCTCGGGCACTACGATGAATCCTGTGACCGGCTGGTTTTCTACTATGCCGGTGCCCAATCCGCGCCAGAGGAGCCGCTGTTCGTGCCGGAAGGACCTGCCGCTCCTGAGGGACATGGGTGGCTTTTGAGCATGGTCGGTCGGAGGGCAGAGAACCGCACCGATCTGGTGATCCTTGATGCCCGCAACATTGCCGCGGGACCGGTAGCAACCGTTCGCATGCCATGCCGGCTGCATGAAGGCTTCCATGGCACCTGGATCGATCAGGAGTCGCTTGAACACGCATAGCACACAGAACAGCAATGCGCCGATGCGTCCGCGATCGCGACGCAAGCAATCGCAGATTCTAAGCTCTGCCGCACGACTGTTTCGAGAGCACGGCTATGGCGCCACCAGCATGGACGCAGTAGCGCTGGCAGCGGGCGTCAGCAAGGTTACGATCTACGCTCACTTTGCGGACAAACAAACGCTATTCGCAGCAATCGTGGCCTCCGAGGACGCCGAGCGCACGCGAAGCTGGAGCGAAAGATTTGAAGCCGCGGGCGATGTGCGCGCTCGACTACTGCGTCTGGGTCGGGCAGTGCTCGATCTGCTGCTTGCGCCGGAGACCATTGCCACCCATCGCATGGTCGCGGCCGAGGCGACCCGCTTCCCGGAGATAGGACGCGCCTACTACGAGAATGGCGCCGCCCGGCTGCTGCAGCGGCTCGAGGAGATCTTCAGCGTGGCGATGGCTGCAGGCGAGCTGCGCCGGGCGCATCCGCGGCGGGCGGCGGAGCAATTCGTGGGACTGATCCGGGGCGATCTGCAGCTGCGGGCGATGCTCGGCGTCGAGGCAGACGTTGCCCAGGCAGCGTTCGACACGGTTCTGCGAAGCGGGGTGGATACGTTTTATCGGGCCTACGGATTAGGAGGACGCAATATCCGGCGGGAGCTTTAGCTTGTCGACAATTCGGCAGAGCTCGGAAAGGGATGAGGCCTTTATCTTCCGCATCGCGTTGCTGCGATGCACTTTCTCGGTGGTTTCCGTAATGCCCAGCTCGGCAATGCGCACAGTTCCGAAAACAAGTCCCCCTACGCGCCACCGAGCAGGGGGACTGTATAACCCTTAAGGCTCGGACTCGAATGTATCCGTGTTGATGGATATACGCGTCGCCTGGATTGTCCCTTTGATCTCTGCGGGTGCGGCGGGGGTTTTGCCGTCCGGCAGTAAGTTGCTGATCGTGAAGGTTCCCGTGTAGCTGTTGTGATTCTTGGACAAGGTGAGGAACTGCTTGATGAATGCCGGGCCGCCTGGTGCTCCGGGTCCGCCCCCCGGATTGCCGGGATTCACATTCGCGGGAGCAGTGGGAGGACTTACTGAGGGTGCGGTCGGATCCCAGGAGAGGCCGATGTGGTTCAGCACGTAAGTCTGCTCGCCGGTTCGCTTCCACACGCCAGCGCAGAATGCCCCGACGATTGGGTTGCGGATGCCTGAATACGTAATTTCATTTCCGTCGGCATAAAAGGTGGTAACGCCGCCATCGACCATAGCCCCATCAGGGATATTGAAAGTCTTCAGATTGCCTTCAGAGATGTATTTGAAGGCCCAGAGCCCGACAATCGGGGCGGCACGCACTTCTGTTTCGTCCTCCCAAATCTGTCTAAAGCCGGTGGTGACGAATCGTGCGGATCCGAAACCGGATACAGATTTGCTCGGGCTGGCCGATGGCATTTTGGCTCCAGGAACGTCCAGACAGCCGGCGCTTGCCAGCTGCATGAAGCCCATTCCCATTAACAGCGGTGTAATCAATGCGGCGCGGCGGAGGGCAGCTCGGCCTTGGCCGAGCCGCGACAAGACGGTTGGCAAGTTCATGATAAACACTCCAATTGCGTGGTTAGTCTTTCCCTGTGGACGATGGCAGGAGCGCCTTTGATGCGCACTCGAGCGTCCAGTGCACGAGTACCTATGTGAGAGTGCGAGTCCTGCCGATCGGGTACCAGAAAATGGCGTGACCAGTCAGCGTGGCTGAGGTGAGTGCCATCGCCGAGAGACGATTTCCGCCGCGATCTGGAGGGCATTATTATGAAGTGGCCGTATCTGATTATGACGATCTCGCCAGCTCGTACTGGCAGATGTTCACTGTCGCCGCCACATTCAGCGATTCAATCGCCCCCGTGCCCGCAATGGTAAACGCTGTCGCATTCATCTCAGCTAACGCCCCCCGCGGCAGGCCCCGAGCCTCATTGCCGTAAACATAGCAATCGAAGTCGCGAAATTCCGGCGCGCTAATTGGCTGTCCCTGCAGATCAAGACTGGCGATCCGACCGAAGCGCGCAGGCAGCGCGCCAATCGGCACATCAATTTCCACCGGCACGTGAAAGATGGCACCCATGCTTGCGCGTACCGCCTTCCCATTGTGCACGTCCACACTATTAGGGCCGAGTAAACAGCGGAACTGTCCGAACCAGGCGAGCGTACGCAGAATCGTACCGAGATTGCCGGGATCCTGAATCTCATGCAGATAGACCGCGCGCTCGCCGGCTCGCTGAGGGCGCGCAACCAGTAACGGTACGATCGCCGCTATGCCTTGGGGTGAGCGGGTCTCGCTGAGCTGCGTCATGTGCCGTGAATTGATCAGGTGAACTGGCAGCGAGCTCTGCCAGTGCTCATATTCCCGGGTCAGATAGATTTCGCTTGCCCGCAAGCGCGCATCGTAAGCGACCGCCTTCTGAAGCTCCTGCACCAGATGCTCGCCCTCCAGCAGAAAATAGCCGTATTCCTCGCGGAATTTCTTTTGATGGAGTTTCTTGATGTCTTCTAACTTCATGACAAATCTTGCGCGATTGCTTCGGCCACTTTGATCCCATCGACTCCTGCCGAGAGGATGCCCCCGGCATAGCCAGCGCCTTCACCACATGGGTAGAGCCCGCGCACGTTGACGCTCTGCAGCGATTTGGCATCACGCGTGATGCGCACCGGCGAAGAAGTACGGCTTTCAACACCGGTGAGCACCGCATCGTGACGATCGAAGGCGCGAATCTGCTTGCCGAAAACAGGTAGGGCCTCGCGTATGGCATCGATGGCGTACTTGGGCAGCGCCTGCGACAGATCGGCCAGCCGGACGCCCGGCGAATACGAAGGACTGACGTTTCCGAGCTGCGTAGATTCCACGCCGCGCAGGAAATCACCGACTAACTGCGCGGGAGCGCAGTAGTCGCTGCCGCCCATTAGATAGGCCTTGGATTCCAATGCTTCCTGTAGCGCAACGCCCGCGAGCGGCCCGCCAGGGAAATCCGGTTCGGGGTTGATGGCGACCACGATGCCGGCGTTGGCATTACGCTCATTGCGAGAATACTGGCTCATACCGTTCGTGACCACGCGACCGGGCTCGGAAGTGGCGGCAACCACCGTGCCGCCTGGGCACATGCAGAAACTGTAGACCGCACGACCGTTGCGGGCGTGGTGCACGAGTTTGTAGTCTGCTGCGCCCAGTTCCGGGCGACCGGCGAAACGCCCAAGGCGAGCGACATCGATCAGCGACTGCGGATGCTCGATACGAAAGCCGATGGCGAAAGGCTTGGCCTCGAGATGGACGCCGCGTTGTTCCAACATGCGCAACGTGTCACGGGAGCTGTGTCCCAGCGCGAGCACAACATGGCGGCTGCGCAGGGTATCTCCATTCTCGAGTATCACGCCCTCGAGTTGGCCTTTGTGTATCAAAACATCGGTGACCTTACTCTCGAAGCGTACTTCGCCCCCCAGGGAGATGATCTCCTCGCGCATCGTCGATACCACGCCAGTCAGGCGAAAAGTGCCAATGTGCGGCTTGCTGACGTGGAGAATCTCCGGCGGCGCGCCGGCACGTACGAACTCATGCATCACCTTGCGGCCGTAGAACTTCGGATCCTTGATCTGGCTGTAGAGCTTACCGTCGGAAAACAGACCCGCGCCGCCCTCGCCGAACTGCACATTGGATTCCGGTGTTAGCCTATTCTTCCGCCACAGTGCCCAGGTGTCCTGGGTGCGCCGTCGTACCTCGCGCCCGCGCTCCAGCACAATGGGCCTGAAGCCTGTCTGCGCCAGAATCAAGGCCGCGAACAACCCGCATGGGCCAAACCCTACGATCACCGGGCGTTCTTTAAGTTCTAACGGTGCATGTGCGACCGGGTGATAGCTCATATCCGGGGCAATGCCCACGCGCCGGTCTCTCACAAGGCGCTCTAAAACCGCCGATTCGTCGAGCACAGTGACGTCGACAATGCAGATGCAGGAAATTCGGCTGTCTTTTCTGCGGGCGTCGTAGCTGCGCTTAAATAAGGTGAAATTGATCAGTGCGGCGGCAGGAATGCCAAGGCGGCTCAGAATGGCCTGACGCAGCGTCTCGGACGTGAAATCGAGCGGCAGCAGCAGCTCGGTAATGCGGATCACCGGCGTCTTCCTGGCCGGTGAACCCGGCAAAGGGTAGTAGAATCAGGCAATTCTACCGCGTATCACCCCAGGAAAAATGCCTCGAACGAAAAGCAGCGCCAACTGGCTGGCTCGGCATCTCAGCGATCCATTCGTCAAGCAGGCGCAGAAGGACGGCTATCGGTCGCGCTCCGCTTACAAGCTCATTGAGCTGAACGACAAGGACAGGCTGATTCGTCCCGGCATGCGAATCATGGACCTGGGGTCCGCGCCCGGCGGCTGGTCACAGGTGGCCGGAAAGCTCGTTGGGCAAAGCGGGCGTGTGCTGGCGACGGACATCCTGGACATGGAGGCGCTGAAGAACGTCGATTTTATACAGGGTGATTTCACCGAGGATGCCGTTGTCCAGCGGGTACTGGACTGGCTCGGCGGCACGAAGTTCGACCTCATCATTTCGGACATTGCACCCAACCTCAGCGGCATCGATTCAGCCGATCAGGCAAAGTCGATGTATTTTCTGGAGCTGGCGCTGGACACCGTGTGTAAGACCCTGAAGCCCAACGGCAGCTTCGCTGCCAAAATGTTTCAGGGATCGGGGTCGGATCAGTATCTGAAGGAACTGCGCACGCACTTCGCGAAAGTGCTGATCCGCAAGCCCGCAGCATCGCGCAAGGAGTCGCGCGAAGTCTATGTGGTCGCTAAGGGCTTTAAGGAATAAGTGCGTCAGGCCGAATCGATCGACGCAAAAAGCCTTTTTGGAATCAGTAGTTACGTGGTGGTCTATACAGGCGCAGCAAGCGCCGAGGCGATCTCGCAATTCGAATCTGTCAGTCTTCATTAAGCGGAAGCTGCGGGATTCAGGCGCCTGATATAGTCGTCCCATGTACACGCCACAGGCGGGAATATTTGCCCTTGGAACCTCCTCGCACGCCTATCTGGAGTTCGATGTTCTGGATGCGGGGAAATACAGGGAGTTCGCCGCCGCTATCGCTGCGATCCGAGAGCCGCGGACCACGACTGCAGGAGTGAATTTTGTCATCGGCTTCAGGCCCGAACTCTGGCGCGATATCGTTCCAGCTGAATCGCCGCCAGATGTTGTGGGCTTCAACAGCGAAATCCGCGGAACTGAAGGGTTCGTCATGCCAAGCACCCAACATGACGCGCTGGTATGGTTGTCCGGAAGTGCTTATGACGTTGTCTTCGATATGGCCCGCTCGGTCGTCCGTGACGTCGCTGGGCAAGCCTCACTGGCAGACGAAACTTCGAGCTGGCCTTACCGGCACGATCGTGATCTCACCGGCTTCATCGATGGCTCGGAAAACCCGACACTGCTCGATGCGCCTACCGCGGCGCTGTTGCCCGAAGGAGTTCCAGGCGCGGCCGGCACGGTCCTGTTGCTTCAGAAGTGGAAGCACAATGTAGCGGAGTGGGAAGCCCTGCCGATCGAGCAGCAGGAGCGCGTCATTGGACGCACCAAAGCCGGCAGCGTCGAACTCGAGAATAAACCACCGGAGTCGCATGTCGCCCGCACAGATCAGGATGCGTTTGGAAATATCTTCCGTCGCAACATGCCCTATGGGACTGTCAGCGACCACGGCACCATGTTTGTCGGCTTCAGCGCTGAGCAGAAGCGCCTTGCCAGAATGCTCGATAGCATGGCGGGTCTGGTCACTGGCACGCGCGATGCGCTCACCCGCTTTACTCAGCCATTGACCGGCTCCTACTATTTCGTGCCTTCCGTCGAGAGTCTGCGGCGTTTACGAGGCAATTCGGCGCCGGGATAGATGCCGCCGGCATGAGGTGATCAATCGCCGGAAAGGTCGACAGCCCGTTGCAAAACCGCTGGAAGTTTGGCGTCGAGCGTGGCGGCGACGCTCGATATCTCAGCGTCGTCTAACTGCTGCACCAGGGATGTGATCTGATCGTATTCGGCGACGGCTTCGCCCGATGCGTTCTCGTAAATCAGTACACGAAGCGGCGCATAGAGTGCCGCGCCAATGTGACGGCTGGTCATTTGGATCGCAGTCAATGGATTGCCAATCAGATACTGCTTCGCTTTCTGCTTCTTCCCGGCCATGTTCAAGGCGGTTCCGTGATCGAGAATTAGAAATATCATCAGGCCCTGTTCCCCCTCAATCTTGCGGATACGAGCCGCAGCTTCGATTGGAGAAGTGGCGATTAGCGTCGCCACCGCGGGGTCGAATCGAGCGAGGATGCGCTCCAGATTAGCGGTGAACGTCTCGAAGGCGATCGATGATACAAATCGCTGATGTACAACCTGCATTCCGGCGGAGAGTCCCGAGATTTCGGCCGATGACGTAGCCGTCCGGACTGCAGGTCACCAGCTGCTTGGCCTTATTGCGACCGAAGTTGGCAAAACTGTTGATGCCGACGTGGGACAACAGGCGCAGCGCATCCGGGCCGTCAATGTAGAGATCCGTCATATGAAATGACTGATCGAGCAAGGCGACTCCGTCGCGCCAGGCCCGCTGCTCATCGCGCCAGTTAGAGAACTCCGCGGGAATCGGATACACGTACGGACCCATCTGCGATTCGCGCAACATCCGCACCGGAGTTCCCGCTTGATGCAGCTTGTCCTGGAGCGACACTGCTTTCACGGCGGACTCATCAGAACGAATGCCGGTCATGAACGGCCGATTTGAGCGGCGGTTGCGTGAATGCGCATCAGCGACTCAACCATTTCGGAACCCCAGGGCATCAGTTTGCCCAGCTCTCCGGTAGGACAGTCGATGAGGTGAACTCGGCGATATGGTCCATCAGCGCGTTCGATGCGCTGCGAGCCGCCTTGTCGTTACCGCGAGCCACCGCGCGCGCCACCGCCGCATGCAGTCTTGCCACCTTCGGCAGAGACGCGAACCGCTTGTAGTTGAAAAACCAGAATCGGCGCGACAAGCCTGCGAATAAGCCGATGGCCGCAGCAGCAAATTCGTTACGACAGGCCACGGTCAGCAGCGTGTTGAATTCTCTATCCAGACGCATGAAGGTCAAATCATCGGAGCGCTGTGCGGCGCGCTCCATATTGTCGGCAAGCTCCTGGAAGGCGCGACGCTCCTCAGTATTCGCTCGTCGCGCCGCGCCCGAGGCAAGCAGCTCCTCGATGCGCCGGCGCACTTCAATCAGGCGCATCTGTGCGCCGATATCGACCGGTGCCACAAACATACCGCGCCGCGGCAGGATGATGACAAGCCCTTCGCGCGCCAGGCGCTGCAGTGCCTCGCGAATCGGGGTACGGCCCATGCCGAGGTGCTTGCCGAGCGCGTGTTCGGATATCAGCGAATTCGGCGCCAGCTCGAGCCTGACGATGAGTTCTTCCAGTCGTCCGTAAGCTTGCGCCGTGAGCGTCGTGCCCTGTTCGGACAAGGCGAGCGACGTTGGGCGGGGCAAGCCCGGCTTAACTGTCGCAGCGGTCCGGCGCTTGATACCACTAGTGGCCATGCTGTGGCCCTCGTCGTTGACA
Organism: uncultured Gammaproteobacteria bacterium; assembly: GCA_963771665.1. Lineage (GTDB taxonomy): Bacteria > Pseudomonadota > Gammaproteobacteria > Steroidobacterales > Steroidobacteraceae > FEN-1191. The sequence goes on from CAVYUK010000008.1 coordinate 577,925, forward strand.
CCACTTGCCATATGACTAATATATCAGCCGTCTATCAGAGTCAGCAAGGTAAACCTTCGATGATGACCGAGCGACAGCGTCGGTTTCGTGAGAAGTACGTCGGGCAAATCAGTCCCTGGTACAACGGCATCGTGCACATCGCGGTGATGTATTCAGTCGGTATCGGCGCAATTCTCTGGTGCCTCGCGCGCATGCGAAATCCCACATGGGAGTGGCTCCTGATCGTACCTGTGGCGATCGGCGGCAATTTTGCGGAATGGGCTCTCCATCGGTTCGTGATGCACCGGCTGATTGATGTATTCGCGCTGCGCGCGATCTATGACCGGCACACGCGTCAGCATCACCAGTACTTTACGGACAATGAGGTCACGATTGGCACTGTAAAGGAATTCCGCATTGTCTTTTTTCCCTGGCGTGTATTGGCGGTGCTCGCCAGTCTCGGCGGCATTCTTGGCTTGCTCGCCGGTCGGCTCATCGACACCAACGCGGGATACGTCGTTTTTGTGACGATGATCGGACATTACATGGTGTACGAGACATTCCATTTCTGCTGTCACGTGCCAGAGAACAGCTTCGTGCGTCGCACGCCGTTCATCAACACCATTCGCAGACACCACAAAGCGCACCATAACCTGGGCATCATGATGCGCTGTAATATGAACCTGACCTTCCCGTTAGCGGACTGGTTTCTCGGCACCAGTGATTTGAGGCGCGGGCTATTGGGCCACCTGTTCAATGGCTACAGCGAGTCGCACATCAAGCAGGAGTTGCTGCCGATCATCGTACGCTTCAGGACATCCAAGACCCAGACTGAGCGGTGTACGCTGGACGGACCCGCGCTTGATTTGGGTGAGATAGCTGTGCTGGAACGGGCGACCCACCGCGCCTAGCGGACACCGATGCACTGACTGTGCTGTTGGCCAAGTGGCCGGGACCCCGGATCTCGACAAACGACTTGCTCGATGGCTCGCATCTCGCGAAACGATTGTACAGACCGGCGCCCGCAGGCATAGCGTCGGACTATTTGAAGCTGCTTTATGGGGGATAGTTGCTCGTGCTGGCCGGTGGCGCTGGTCGAGCAGGAAAAGATATGGTTAATACGCCGAATAACCGGACGACCCGGGGTCGAGTTTCCATCATTGGGGCCGGTCCGGGCGGCATGGCCGCGGCTCTGGCCTGCCATCAGGTAGGATTCGAAGTCAAGCTCTTCGAGCGTTACCATGAAATTCGCGCCGCCGGGAACATTCTGAATCTCTGGCCGCCGCCGCAAAAAGTCTTGAGGCTCCTCGGCGTCGATGTGACAAATCTTGGAGCACCCTGTCATACGCAGTTCCAGCGTGCTGATGGCCGGCTTCGTGCGGACGTGCGCTTACCGCCGGAGGTGGAGACGGAGTACGGTGGCGGCTTCATAGGACTGCTGAGATGGGGCCTCTATAAGAGGATGCTCGACGCCCTTCCGCCGGGACTTCTGCAACTTGACCATCGGGCCGTCGCGCTTGAGGATGAAGGCGGAGAGGTGCGAGCCCGGTTTGCGAATGGCGAGTCAACGCTGGCAGACGTTGTAGTGGGTGCCGATGGCATCAGTTCCTTTACTCGCGCGGCGCTCTGGGGAGATGAGCCAATACGTCACCAGCGCCTGCATCTGGTGGGCGGGTATCTCTTCGTCGATGGGCCCGCGCCCACCGAGTGTGTCGTCGCCCACAACCGCACCACCCAGGCGAGCTATTCGCCGATTCGGCATGAGGGCCGCAGCGGTTATGAGTGGTGGGTGCTTGAGGCATGCGACCCATCGAAGCCGATGACGGAGGATTTACTGAATTTCGCCCAACGTCGCAGTGTTGGGTTCTCGGAAACGCTGCGACGAATGATCGATGAGACGCCGCGGGAGCATCTTCAGCGATGGGAGATTCGCGATCGGCCGCCGCTCAAGCAGTGGTCAAAGGGCCGTGTCACATTGCTGGGGGACGCGGCCCACCCCACTTCACCCTATGCCGCCTACGGCGCTGGAATGTCGATTGAGGACGGGTATTTCCTTGGCCGCGAACTGCAGGCTATCGATGTATCGGACACCGCAGCCGTCAAGGCTGCCCTGCAACGCTATGAAGATCGCCGCAAGCCTCATACGGCGCAAGTTACAGAACAGGCTTTCTTCAATGGCCGGATCTTTCACCATACGCCGCGCTTTTTGCGTCCCGTGCGTGATTTCTTGTTCGACCATACGCCGTTTCTGCAGAAGGTCATCGGCGACGCCGCTCCCGTCCACATCCTGAAGCAACTTGAGGAAATCGACGATCACCCTCTTGGGCGCATCGATCCAGTGGTGACGCCAGCACACGCCTAGTCGCGCCGGGAGCATCTATGTCCGATTTTCTGCAGAACGCGTGGTACGTAGCGGGGTGGGGGCACGAGTTGGAAGCGAGTCGTACCCTCGCGCGCACGATCGTCGACCATCCGCTTGTCTTCTATCGCGCCGCTGGCGAGGCGGTGGTGTGCCTACTGGATCGCTGCCCGCACCGCTTCGCGCCACTCAGTATGGGCCGCATAGAGGGCGACAATGTGCGTTGTGGATATCACGGTATGCTCTTCGGGCCTGACGGCGTGTGCCGGGAAAATCCCCACGGCGGCATGAGCAGAGCATTGCGCGTGCGCGCGTTCCCAGTGATGGAGCGGCATCGGCTGCTGTGGGTCTGGACGGGCGAGCCCGACTTGGCTGATAGCGCCCACATTCCGGAGCTGCCTTTCATCGATCGCGCACCCGAAGCCTCCTTCATCAGCGGGTATGTGCCAACTGCGGCTAACTACCTGCTGATGGTCGACAACATCCTGGATCTGACACACGCTGACTATCTTCACCCGGAGTCCCTCGGTGGTGGATCGATGACCCGTAGCACCGCTTCGATCGAGTCGATGCCCCATGATTCCCTGCGCGTCACCTGGATCGCGAATGACGAGGCGCCGCTGCCGATCATGCGCATGAACTTTCCCGAACCGGGTGCGCGGATCGATATGTGGACCGAAGTCCAGTGGTGGCCCAGCGGTGTCATGACACTCATCACCGGCGGAACACCTGCAGGTCAGCCGCGCAGCGCGGGAATGAACGTGCAGGCAGTGCACATCATGACTCCTGCCACGCAGAGCTCGACCCACTACTTTTATTCCAATACCCGCAGCTTCGCCACCGACAATGTCGCTGTCACCGAGAACATCGCCAAGGCGCTTCGCTTTGCCTTCGAGCAGCAGGACAAACCTATGATCGAGGGACAGCAGGCGCGCATCGGGAGCGCCGATCTGCTGTCATTGCACCCGGCTCTGCAGCGCTCCGACGGCCCATCGACGCAGGCCAGGCGAATCTTGGCTCGGCTGGTTCGAGAGGAAGCAGGTAAGCCGCCTCAGAATCGCGAGTCGGCATCGGCCGCGACAGCAAATCCGTGACATCAATTACCCCAGCCCGTCAGGCGGGGCGCCTGCAGGGCATCGTGCTGCTGCTGCCGGTTACCTTGGCCGTTATGGGTGTCATTGTTCTGGTCCCCGTCGTGCCGCAGATGATGGCGCACTTCGCATACGTGCCCGGCCACGAGTATTTGATTCAAGGCGGCGTGCTGACGATGCCGGCCCTGTTCATGGCCTTGTCCTCTCCCGCCGGCGGGTGGCTTGCAGATCGATTTGGTCGTCGTCGACTGCTAATCCTTGCCATGGTGTGTTATGCCATTGTGGGTGTGGCCCCTGTTTTCATAGACAACCTGATTGGCATTATCGCCACGCGCATCGGGATGGGGATCTTCGAAGGAATAATCCTCACCACAACCACCATCCTGCTTTGCGATTATTTTGGTGGGGCGCAGCGAGAGCGCTGGATCGCCGCTCAGACAGCCGTGGCGTCGATAGCATCCCTGCCGTTGGTGCTCATGGGAGGAATCTTCGGAGCCCGCTTCGGATGGCGAGGGCCATTTTATCTGTATGCGCTCAGCCTGGTGCTGCTGGTGCTGGTCTTGTCCTGCACCTGGGAGCCTGTCCCATCAGCAGATGCGCCCAGGCCTGCGGCCAGCATCACACCACCCGACGACACCATCGACTGGAGACGTCTGTCCGGTATCTGTTTGATCACCGTGTTCGGCGCAATTCTCTTTTACGCATTCCTGACGCAGAGCGCCCTGGCATTGACGCGATTCGGTGTTCACGATCCCGCCGTTGCGGGTATGGCTACCATGCTCGGCACGCTCGGCGTGCCGGTGGGCACGATCGTCTTTCCACGCGTCGCCCGCTTTGCAGTGGGGTTACTGCTCACGGTGGAGTTCGGGGTGATTGCGGTCGGCTATATCGGCATGGGGAAATCGGTGTCATTGGATGAATTCGTGGTCATGTCCGCCGTTATGCAATTCGGATGCGGCTTGTTGCTGCCGACGCTGGTTACCTGGGCCGTGCGGCCGCTCCCCTTCTTCTCGCGCGGCCGTGGTACGGGAGCCTGGCAGGGTTCGTTCGCGCTCGGCCAATTCCTCAGCGGACTTGTCACAACGTGGTTGGCGCTGCATGTGGGCGGCCTGACTTCAGCGTTTGTTGTTCTGGGCGTGCTCAGCATGATCGCTGCGTGCCTGGCCGCGCTGCTGCACCTTCAGCTCCGCGACCCTGAGCGCTCGGCTTCGTATAGCTAGCAGGCCCCAGTGGTAAGCACGTGCTCTAATGGACGTCATCGATGAATCGCATGCGCACGATCGATTTCTGGTGGCCGATGCACGCTGCTAACCTGCGGGTCATTACGGCCATGATTCATCCAGAGCAAGTGAGCCAGAAAGCATCATGAAACTCGCGACACTGAAGGATGGCAGCCGGGATGGCCGTCTGGTGGTGGTCTCGCGGGATCTGCGGCAGGCGCTTAGCGCGGGCTCGATCGCGCCCACCATGCAGTTTGCAATTGAGCACTGGTCATGGGTCAGAGAGCCGCTCGAATCCCTTTATGATGCGCTCAATACGCAGGCGCCAGCGCAAGCCTTCCCCTTCGAGCCGCGGCACGCCATGGCGCCCTTACCCCGGACGCATCAGTTCGTGGACGCCTCAGCGTTTCTAAATCACGGGGAGATCCTGTCGCGTGCGATGAACGTGGCGCCCAAGCTGGCGCGCGGCGTCCCGGTGCTCGTTCAGCGGCAGAGCGATGAGTTCTGGGGGCCGTGTGATGACTACCCTCTGCGCACGGAGGCCGATAACGCGGACTTCGAGGGAGAGTTCGCCGTCATCCTGGACGATACGCCGTCCGGCTGTACGCCGAGTGAGGCCGAAGAGTCCATCCGCCTGGTGACCGTGCTGAATGACATGAGCATGCGGGCACACGTGCTGCGGGAGTTACAAGTGGGGTTTGGCTTTTTCCACGCGAAGACGGCGCCCGTGTTTGCGCCGGTTGCCGTGACTCCGGATGAGCTGGGATCCGCCTGGCAGAAGGGAAGGGTTCATCTGGATCTGCATATCACGCGCAATGGCGAATGGTTTGGTGAACCCAACGGTGCGGAGATGGACTGGAGCTTCGGCGAGCTGATCGCCTATCTGGCTTACAATCGCAACTTGCGCGCCGGCACCATCCTTGGATCAGGGACGATATCCAATCGCGACTGGCGCAAGGCGGGTTCGGCCTGCCTGGCCGAGAAGCGGGCACTTGAACAGATCGCCTTCGGGGAGGCGCGGTCTGCGTATCTTGGATACGGGGATCGTGTTCGCTTGGAGACGCTCGATCGGAAAGAGCTCAGCATATTTGGTGCCATTGACCACACGATCGTGGCGGCACCGATTGGTCCCAAACGAGTCGCTGACCTGGGATGATTCAACAGTTATCAGGGGGTTAATTATGAGTACGCAAAGCTCGGCGCACGCCGGGACGCAATCGAAAATCCCGGCTCGCACCAAGCGGCGGTTCGTCGATCTGTCGATCTTCCTGGAAAACGATGTTCGCTCCGATCCGCCGGGGATGGAACCGAAGATCGAGTACATCACGCATGACCAGTCGATGCCGGTGTTCGAAAAGCTGATACCAGGTCTGAAGGCCGAGGATCTGCCGGACAGCAAGGCCGCCGCTGCCGAGATGGTGCATCTGTCGACGCACAATGGTACGCACCTGGACGCCCCTTACCACTTCCATCCGACGATGGATGGCAAACTCGGCTCCTCACGAGCCTCCCTCACGATCGATCAGGTGCCGCTGGAGTGGTGCTTTCAGCCGGGCGTGAAACTGGATTTTCGCCATCTGCCCGATGGACACGTAGTCACTGCCGCTGAGGTGGAATCCGAGCTCGCCCGCATCGGGCACGAATTGCAGCCGCTCGATATCGTGATCGTGAACACCCGCGCGGGCTCCCGTTACGGTCAGCCCGATTACGTGGATGCCGGTTGCGGCATGGGCTACGAGGCCACCATGTATCTGCTCGAGCGCGGCGTGCGTCTGACGGGCATCGATGCCTGGAGTTGGGACGCGCCGTTTTGCTACACCGCGGAGAAATTCAAGCAGACGGGAGACAAGAGCATTGTCTGGGAGGGACACAAGGCTGGCAAGGACATCGGCTACTGCCATCTCGAGAAAATGCACAACCTCGAGGCGTTGCCGGGGAACGGTTTCCTCATCAGCTGCTTTCCGCACAAAATCCGCGGCGCCTCGGCGGGCTGGACTCGCGCGGTGGCGATTTTCGAAGAGAGCTGAGCCAGCGGGACCGAGGCGCCGCCTATCATGGCAAAGAAAGTCATCATCACGTGCGCCGTGACCGGCTCGATCCATACACCGAGCATGTCGCCGTACCTGCCGCTGACGCCGAAGCAAGTAGCGGAGGAGGCCATCGCGGCGGCCAAGGCGGGTGCGGCCGTACTGCATCTGCATGCGCGCGATCCGAAGGATGGCAGGCCGGTGTTCGAGCCGGAAATCTTTCGAGAATTTCTGCCGCAGATCCACCGAGCTACCGACGCAGTCATTAATATCACGACCGGCGGCTCGCACGTTATGACGCTCGATCAGCGTCTGGCTGCCGCGCTCGATGTCTCACCCGAGATGGCCTCCTGCAACATGGGCTCGATGAATTTTGGTTATTTTCAGGTGCTCGCGAAACTCAAGGACTTCAAATACGACTGGGAATACGGGCACCTCGAGGGCTCGCGCGATCGCATCTTCCGCAACACGTTTGCCGACATCGAGCATATCCTGCGCGAGCTCGGTGAGGGCCACGGCACGAAGTTCGAGTTCGAGTGCTACGATGTAGGGCATCTGTACACTCTCAAGCATTTTGTGGATCGCGGGTTGATCAAGGGTGTGCTTTTCATCCAGTTTGCGCTCGGCATTCTGGGCGGCATCGGTGCCGACCCGGAGAATCTCACCCACCTGAAACGAATCGCCGACAAATTGTTCGGCAACAACTATCAGTGGTCGGTTCTGGCTGCCGGGCGACACCAGATGCCGATTATCACTCAGGCGGCGCTCATGGGCGGCAATGTCCGCGTCGGGCTGGAAGACTCGCTCTATCTCGCGCGCGGTCAACTGGCGCCGAGTAATGCCGATCAGGTTCGCTTGATTAGATCCATTATCGAGAGCCTGGGTCTGGAGGTTGCGAGCCCCGCGGAAGTGCGCGCGAGTCTTGAACTAAAGGGCCGGGAGGGTGTTCGACTGCCCTAGTCGGACGCCGCGTACAGTACATGGAGTCGCTCGGTCCAGGCCTCTGGGCGATCGATACCGGCTTTCAAAGGGCGCGCTTTGATGCCGCCTACCTGGTGGCCGAGGGCGGCGAGGCGGCGTTCATCGATACGGGCCCCAACCTCGCGGTACCCCGACTGCTGCAGGCGCTTGATGATGCGCGCGTGGCTCGGGACGAGGTCAAGTGGGTCATCCTGACTCATGTCCACCTGGACCATGCGGGCGGCGCCGGGCTCCTCATGCAATCTCTGCCGAATGCTCAATTGCTGGTTCATCCGCGGGGCGCGCGGCACATCGCGGATCCCTCCAAATTGCTGGCCGGGGTAACAGCGGTTTATGGAGCGGAGATCGCGGCGCGCGACTACGGCGAGCTGAGAGCCGTTCCCGTACAGCGCATCGTCCATGCCCTCGACGACATGGTGCTTGCTGTAGGAAGGCGATCTTTGCGGATCGCGGAGACGCCGGGGCATGCGAATCATCACGTCTGTATCTGGGATGAGCTCAGCCGCGGGTGGTTCGGCGGTGACACCCTCGGGGTGTCCTACCCCGAATTCGATCTGGACCGTTTGCGATATGCGATTCCTTCGACGACCCCGACTCAGTTCGATCCTGATGCGTTGTGTCGATCGATCGAACGACTAATGAGTCTTGAGCCGAGTGTGGCCTATATCACGCACTACGGCGCCATCCGTGACGTCGCCGGTCAGGCTATGCAGGTGATCAAACAGGCCCGCGCCATGACCGCCATCGCACTGGCAGCTGGATCTCAGCCAGAGCCGGCGCAATATCTCCGCCACGAGCTCGAAGTTCTATACCGGACAGGACTCGCTCAAGCTTGTGGCCACACGGAGGTCAGCGAATATCTCGATCTTCTGGCCGGCGATATCGAGCTCAATGCGCAGGGACTGGAGTCGTGGCTGCTGGCGAGGCACCGGTAGGACTGAGCGCCAATTTTTGCGTTCAGCGTGGAGCTGGTGGAGCTGGTGGAGGTGGATCGACCAGCGGGGTCGCCTGAAACGCGGCCAGACGCCATTGACCGTCGCTTCCCCGGTGCCACACCTGCGTCACGGTCGCCTCGACCGAGGCTTCCTGGCCGGTTTTTCTCAGTCGCGAGCGGCTGATCTGCTTACCGTGCACGACGGCCGTGTCTGCGCCGAGCGCCAGGACGCGCCAGCAGACAGCGGATTCGCTCGTTCTCCAGCCGCAGAATGGTGTCTGTCAGTAATGCCATTAGATCGGCGCTAGCAATGCCGCCATGGACGTGCGCATGAGCTGCTCGTGCTGTTCGCGCGGAACGTTGCGTCTCTCCATATCGCCAAGGGCAAGCGAGTTCTCGACGACCATGCGGCAGCGCTCGTAGCGGCGCTGCGTAAAGGCTCTCAGGGCCAAATCCAGATCCGTTGAGCGTTCCAGTTCTTCCGCCAGCACGACGGCGTCCTCAACGCCAATGCCGGCGCCGGAGGCGAGGTGCGGCGTGGTGGCGTGGGCGGCGTCCCCGATGAGCACCACCCGGCCCTTGTGCCAGGGCGGGGGTACCAGCACGGCATAAAAGGGTCTGTACAGGATACGCGATTGCGCGCCGAGGCCCTCTCGGATCTCACCGATGAGTCCGCCGAATTCCTTGAGTATGCCGCGCAGCTCGCCGGCCCAGAGCGCTTCGTCGATGTGATCGGGCGATTCCCGGCGCTCGGTGACGAACATATACATTTCGTCTTTGGAGATCGGATTGATGCCCGCCTTGACGCTGCGTCCCATGTACATTTGCGCGCGTGCGAGCTGCGCTGGACGTGGCACGACGGCACGCCACGAACCTTGCCCGGTGTAATGCGGCGCGGGCGCATCGGGGAACAGGGCGGCCCGGACCGATGACTGCAGGCCGTCGGCGCCGATCACCAGATCATAGGGCTCGGATCTGCCGTCTGAAAATTTCACGCGGATCGAATCCGCCTCCTCGTTAAATGCCGAGAAACTGGCGCCGCAGCGCACGGCCGTGCCTGAGGCAAGCGTGTGCTCGCGCAGAATGCGCGCGAGCACGGGACGTAGGATGCCGCCCCCTCCGGGGATGTCTGCTCCGGCGATACGCGGAGTCGGCAATTGACCGATCGGCAGACCCTCAGCGGTGAAGGCATCCAATCCGTCGACGCAACAGCCGTGGGTCATGATGTCCTGTGCAATCCCGACACGGGCAAAAGCACGCAGCGTGGGACCGCTCAGGGTGATTCCCGCCCCGTAGACTCGCCAGTGTGGATCGAGTTCGACCAGATCTACCTGGGCGCCGCGCTTGCGCAGCTCTATGGCCGCGCACATGCCGCTGATGCCACCACCGATAATGAGAATTCGCCTGCCTGCCATCATGGCGCATCACACTCCGTGGATTTCTTGATCGGCCAGCCAACGAGCGCAGCAGCATTGTTACCGAGAATGGCCGCCCGCTCTGCATCGCTCAGACCTGGCGTATTTTGCAGTAGCTCGTGCACTTCGTAGCAGCCCATATCGAAGGGGTAATCGGTGCCGACGACCACCTGCGAGGCGCCTACCCGGTCGATCAGATGCCGGAGCGCCAAAGGATCGTAGACGACCGTGTCGAACCAGATGCGCTTGAGATGCTCGCTCGGCGCCTTGGTACTTTGCGCAGAGGCTTCCGGACGCACCCGGTAGGCCTGATCGGAGCGACCGACATAGGTCGGCAGGTACCCGCCGCCATGAGCTGCCACAATCTTCAGACCCGGAAAGTGATCCAGCACACCGCCGAAGATCAGGTGTGAGAGGGCGATGGTGGTTTCCAATGGCTGCCCGATGGTGTTGACCAGGTAGTAGGCGTTGGTACGCGGCCCGAGGCTCGAGCCGAAGGGGTGAATGAACACCAGCACGTCCAGTTCTTCGAGCAAGCGCCAGACGGGATGAAAGCACGGATCCGATAGCTCACGAGCGCCGACCGAGGTGGAGATCTGAATGCCTCTGAGCCCAAGTTTCCGGACCGCGGTGCGCAGCTGCTCGCAGGCCAGTTCCGGGTGCTGCAGCGACACCGTACCCAGGCCGACGAGGCGGCTGGGTTTGCGTGCGCACAACTCCGCCATCGCCTGGTTTTGCACACCCACGATCTGCTGTGCCAGGTCTGCTTCAGCCCAGTAGCAGTATTGCGTCGGTGAGGGGCTGACGACCTGCACGTCGACGCCCATCGCGTCCATGTCCGCGAGACGCTGCTCGAGCTGTGTAAGCTTTGGGAATGCGCGGGGCAGCATCACCGCATTGTTGTGCGCCACCGATGCGGCACCCATGGTCTTGAGGAAAATATCGGGCTCGGCAGCCTTCTGCGGCGTATTTGCTATCAGCGCTTCTACGGCTGGAATCAAGGTGTGACAGTGCAGATCGAAGGTGAGCGCACTTGTCTGGTGAGCCCGCGCACTCCCGGGACGAGATGGCTTTTCTACCGCAGCCTCCCTTCGCCCACATGTATGCAGCTGCACCAACTCCTCCTTAGGTCATCGCCGTCTCTGGTCAGGCTTTATCGGTCGCCATGGTCGGCTTTGCTTCTGCAGTCGGCTTGCCCTTCGGCGGCGAACTCTCCTCTTGCGACGAGCCCGCGCTGGGTGGCGGGCCGGCCTTTGCTTTTGCCTCGGGCGTATAGCCCGGCGCGTAATCCCACTCCCAGGGCGCGGTGTCCATCATGTATGGCGCCAGATTATGAATGAACGTGAAGAAGCCGAACATCGGGTTCCAGACGCGCGGCACCCAGCTGTCATCGAGATAGTCCGAGTCCGCGCCGTATTCGGCCTGACCGCCTGTCGGGCAAGGCAGATACATGAAGATAGAGGACGCAATACGGTGCCGCCCGAGTCCCCAAAGCGATTTGGGCCAGCCCTGGCGCTGCATGTGATTGGCGCCGATCATTACTTCATCGAGATCTTCTACACCATAATTCACATGGTCGAAGCGCACCTGACCATCAAGACCGGGGAAGGGCAGGTTCGCGTTGAGAAAGTAGATGTTGTGATGATCGTTAGCCTCCGGTGCACGGCCGAAAATGCCAAAAGTCTTCTGGATATCGCTGAGCCTGAAACCGAGCTGATCCCGATAGAAGGCCCAGGACTTGTCGAAATCCGGCACCTGGAAAACAACGTGAAGGATTTGCTTGGGCCGTGCCTTGACCTTCCACTTGCGTTGCTGATTGAGGCGATTGATATTGCCTGGCGAATTGAGCGGGTCAGGGGCCGAGTGAACGGGCAATTTCCGATACAGTCTGAATCCGACGGCGAGGCCATCATCGGTGAGGCAGTGTGCAGTGCCGTCCGGATCGACGCGAACTTCGCGAGTCTGCCGTAGCTTACTGACCAATCGGTCCAGATCGCTCTGCCGATCGACGCCCCAGATTGTCTCGCAGACCCCGGTTCCCACCAACGCCGATTTCGGGATCAGCGGATCGTTGATATGCCGAATGATCACGTTGCTGCCCTCATCGAGTCGGAAGTGGGCATGCGCCTCGCTCTGCTCGAACAGCGGCAAACCGAAATCTACGAAGTATCGCGTGCACTCCGCGACATCATTGACCCCGTATAGCACGGTCTCGATGCCATTGATGGCCATGACTGAGTTCCCCTCAATAATGCGATGGTCGTGATGCGCAGCGCTTTCGTAATGGCGTTTGCGCCCGAGAGAGGAGACTACCGGGATCGCGCCCGAGGGTTAAATGGGATGTGTGGATTCACTGCATCGAGGCGGCCGATGCTCAGACCGGCAGATTTGGTAAAAGCCGGCTTCAGGCACGCTTAGTGCGCTTGACCCGCTTTGAGGCCGAGGCTGGAGTCGCGCTCTTGACCATCGTGGCTGCCACTGAGTTCATGATCCCTCTCAACCACGCCCGGCCGGGATCATCGCTAAAATCCTTGTGCCACTGCAACGCCTCTGTCATCGACGGCAGCTCAAAAGGTGGCTCAAGCACTCGCAGGGGAAGGTAGCGGGCATATAGCTCTGCCAACCGACGCTGGAGCGTGGCGATACGACGGGTGCCGACGACCAGGTGCGGCAACGAGTTAAAGTTGTTGGCCAGTACCTCACCGCGTCGCGTCAGTCCCAATTTGGTCAGGAACCACTCATCAATCACGGGAACACGGACGCGAAACTGAATGAATACATGGCCCAGCTCGAGATATTGCTGCTGGGTCAGAGTATCGCCCACGAGGGGGTTGTCGGCCGATACGAGGCAAGAATAGGAGTCATCAAATAACGGCTGGGACGGATGCTCCTTTTGCAGGAATTGATCGGGCATGATCAAGAAATCGATGTCCGCGCGATCCAGAATTTCAAATGGATTCCCAACATCATTCGAAAGCACTTCAAATGTCACGCGCGGTGCCAGCGCTTCCGCCCGACGCAGAACTTCGGGCATCAGCAGGGTCGAGACATAGTCCGACATCATGATTGAGAAGCGTCGGTGCGAAGTGCCTGGATCGAATTCGGGCCGGGTTTTGATCGCGGCGTCGATTTTGAGCAGAATTTCCCGTACCGGATCCGCCAGGGAGTCGGCTAAGGGCGTGGTCATCATCTTGCGCCCGACCTGGATCAGCAGTTCATCGGCGAAATGCTCGCGCAGCCGCGCAAGCGCTCCGCTCATGGCGGACTGGGTCAGAAAAACACGTCGGCCGGCTTCGGTAATGTTACGTTCGGTCAGCAAGGCATCGAGCGCGACGAGCAGATTTAGGTCGAGCTGCCTAAATTGCATTTGCCGAGAACTCCCCCACAACGGACCGGTCGAACGTCCTCGATACATTAGCATACCGGTTGCGTATGTGTTGGATTAGATTAGGAAAGTTGACTCGGGACAGAGTTCAGGAACTGATTGCCGCGGTGGCCTGAATGGGCTCTGCGAGCATCGTGCGCCAAGCCAGCGCCACCTCGTCGAGGCGGTTGGGAAGCACGGCCAGTAAGGAGCGGGCTGTCATTCGAACCCGTCCCTGAGCCTCGAGCTGAAGGTAGTCCACGGGTGATTTCCCGTCGATGCGAGCGAGCAGCAGACCGGGCAGAAGCGATGCCGCGCGTTGCTCGAGCAGATCCGGGTCCTCCCAATTGATGCGTGCACGGTAGCCATCGAATAGCGCCGCGAACGCGCTGAGGTAGCGCACAGCGATTTCCGGGTGGACCAGGCATTTGAGCAGTAAGTGCGTCAAGCAGAAGGCCAGATCGAAGGCCGGATCGCCGAACCAGGCACACTCGGCATCCAGAAGTACCGGACCTCGAGCGCCGACCAGAATGTTTTTGGGACTGACATCCCCGTGCACCAGCGCGATTCTCGAAGCGGCGGTCCGCTCGGACAGCATATGCAGGACGCTGGCGCGGTCCGGGTGGCATTGAGCGGTCGCCAGCAGGTAGGGCTCCAGGCGGATCGCGCGGAAACTTTCCAACGTATCGAACTTCTGCGCCAACTCGGGCGAATTGGCGCTCAGTCCATGCAACTGCCCGAGCATGGCGCCGACACTGCGCGCCGTGGCTTCGTCAACCTGCCGATCCATCAGTTGCTGCTTCCACACTGGGAATTCACTCGGCTCGAGAAACTCCATGGCGATGATGGCAAGGGCAGCGTCGTGAGCGAGGGGGCGCGGTACGCTTCCTGGCACACAGTCGGCGGCGAAGCGCAGATACGCCCATTCGTAGCTGCTACGCGCTCGGGGCACGCGCCAGTCGGCCGCCACCTTCAGCCGTTCGAGCGCCTGCTTAACGCAGTAGATTCCGGCGGAACTCTCGACTCGCCAGACGTCCGAGGAAATGCCACCGTTGAGCGCAGTCCACCGCGAGGAGCAGCCTTCGCGCAGCAATCCATGGGTCGCCAGGAATTGCGCGAGTTCAAGCGGGTGCGCGGACAATGCTTGTCACTCCGCGCGGCGGACGCAGCGCCGCATATCCCTCATAGGTAACGCCGCCCGCATCTTCGATCCGCAGCAGCTGGTTGTACTTGCTCAGCGTACTGGAGGTGCGCAAGGAGCCGATCTTGATCTGGCCGGCCCCGGATCCCACGGCAAGATCAGACATAAATGAGTCTTCAGTCTCCCCCGAGCGGGCCGAGACCACCGTGCGATAGCCGGCTGCACGCGCGGTTGCGATGAGCTCCAGGGTTCCTGAGAGCGTGCCGTTCTGATTGAGCTTGACCAGCACGGCATTGGCCACGCCTCGGGCGATGCCCTCCTTGAGGCGCCCCACATTTGTTGCGAACAGATCATCCCCAAGGAGCTGCATCGTCGCACCGAGGCGCCCGGTAAGCTGCCGCCACGCATTCCAGTCTTCCTCGTGAAGCCCGTCTTCTATGGAAACGACAGGGTATTTCGAGCTCCACTGAGCCATCCGATCGATCCACTCCTCGGCGGTCAGCTGGCGGCTTTCGCGCCGCAGAAAATAGCCACCGTGTTCACCGCGAAATGTGGTGGCGGCGACGTCTATGGCAATGGCGATGTCGAGGCCCGGTTTGAGACCCGCCTGCTCGATACACTGCATCATCATGTCCAGCGCGGCTTCAGCGGTGGCAAGTCCGGGACTGATGCCGCCCTCATCGGCGAGCAAGGTCGGCATGCCGCGCGCTGCGGCAATGCTGCTGGCGGCGTTGCGCACGCGGGCCACAGCGTGCAATGCATCGGCGAAGGAGGTAGCGCCGACGGGGATGGCCAGAAAGTCTTGAACATCCATGCCGCGGCCGGCATGCAAGCCGCCGCTCAGGATGTTTACCATGGGGAGCGGCAATGAGGGCTTGGCGATGCCGGCGAGTTCTGCGATTCGCTGGTGCAGCATTTGACCGCTGGCGCTGGCCGCCGCGCGGCAAACCGCGAGTGACACCGCCAGCACCGCATTGGCGCCGAGGCGCTGCAGATTGGGCGTGCCATCGAGCGAGCGCAGGCAGTCATCCACCGCCTTCTGATTGCGGCAATCCTCACCGATCAGGGCTTTGGCCATTTCGCCGTTGACGTGGCCAACGGCTTTACGCACGCCGAATCCTTCATAACGCTCCGGATCCCGATCGCGCAGCTCATGGGCCTCCGCCGATCCGGTCGATGCCCCGGATGGCACGGCCGCGCGGCCGAGAGAGCCATTTTCCAGCAGCACGTCAGCCTCGACGGTGGGACGGCCGCGAGAGTCGAGGATTTCGCGCGCGTGGAGCGTTTGAATCCGCATCATTGGCAGAAGAAAGAGTCGGATGCGAGCGATGTAGTCACTGTTCAATCTCGGCAATACACGGATTGCGCTGTGTGCCGAGGCCGGTAATGGAACTCTCGACGATATCCCCGGGCCGGAGAAAACGGTTGTAATGAACACCATTGCCTGAGGGTGAGCCCGTGCAGATGACATCTCCGGGAAGCAATGTGACTTTGTGGGAGAGATCTTCGATCAGACGTGCCACGCCGAATATCATGTCCGACGTGTTGTCATTTTGCTTTACCTCACCGTTGAGCTTCAGCGTGATCTGCAATGACTGCGGATCGTCCACTTGAATGGCTGGGACCAGATAGGGACCAAGCGGCAGATAGGTTGCCGAGCACTTGCTCGCCACCCAGTCCATGCCCAATTCGCGCATATCGCCAGGCTTACGGGCCAGCTTGTCGCGGTTCGTCAGGTCGTTGGCAATGGTGTAGCCGGCGACGTATTCGAGCGCTTCCTGCCGTGTTACACGATGTGCCCGGCGACCCATCACCACGGCGAGTTCCAATTCCCAGTCGGGTTGCTCGACATCCTTGGGCAGTATGATGGGGTCAAGCGGCCCCGTAACGGTGGACTGGGCCTTCACGAAAAAGAAAGGGGTTCCGTTCCGCGCGCGCTCATCCATGACTTTCTCGCCATAGGCTTGCCGCTCTTGAGCGTTCATGTTGCGGGTCGCATCAGTGGTCTGTGCCATGATGATCTGCACGACGTGACGCCGGTAATTGGCACCCGAACAGAAGATCTGTCGGGGCTGCGGGATCGGTGCATGGAATCGCAGGGTATCGGGCGCGGCGCCCGAGCGCGCGAGCGTCCCGGGTTGAGCGTTTGCCAGGGAAGCGGCCGCTGCCTGCAACCGAGGCAGATTCTCTGACCAGTGATCGAGCACATCGAGCATCGATCCGCTGCTGCCCTCGATCGAGCAACTTTTCTTGCGCAGATGTTCGCTGACGGCACTCAGTGCGTATACTTGATCGTTAACGAGCATCGCCGGAAAGGGTGCACAACCAGCAGCAGAACATGTGGCGAGGCGAAAGCCGGGCGTCGAAGTTGTCTGCGAAGTCAATCGAGTTTCCCCCAAGTGTTGTACGAGTCGCCACGCGCCGGACCGGAGACAGGCGGGACGCGCGAGACGGTGCTGAAATATGCCACGCGCCGACCATCGGTAGAAATGACTCCCGTCAATACCTGGCATCGATAAGCGTCGATCCGCCCACCACAGAGCGACGTGGCTCGCAGATCATTACCGTCGATTCATTCCATCCGCCGAAGTCATTGGTGAGGGCGAATGGAGCACTGCTATCCTCGATTGCAATGAGCACCGTTCTACTACTGGTGACTTAAAGTCGGGGAATACATTCGAAGTTGGGGGGATCATGGGCAGACACGTTCGTCTTTTGGCCTTGGCATCGGCATTCGGCACCTTGCTGGGGGCGTTGCCAGCGGTCGCGCAACAGAATGCCGGCGGGCCGGTCGCCAATGGCAGTGGCATGGGAGCTACACCAGGCGCAACTGATGCTACAGCGACGGTGGGGCTAGAAGAAGTCGTAGTAACCGCCCAACGCCGGGAAGAGAGTTCCCAGCACGCGGCTGTGGCCGTATCGACCGTGTCAGCTGACGAACTCGCGCAGGCGCAGGTCAGTACACCGGGCGGACTATCCGCCGTGGTGCCGTCCCTGCAGATCGCAGATACGACCGGTCCGACGCCATTGGTATATCTGCGCGGTGTCGGCACCTTTAGCGGTAACGTGTTCGCCGATGCGGCGGTGGCGTTCAACTTCGATAATGTCTATATCGGACGCCCGACTTCTACGAGCGGCTTTTTCTACGACATGGATCGCGTGGAGGTCTTGAAAGGCCCTCAGGGCACACTCTATGGACGCAACGCCACCGGCGGTGCCATAAACGTCATCAGTAAACAAGCTGAGCTCGACACCTGGGGCGGCGATGCGTCAATCGAGTATGGCAACTACGCGACCGTGCGCGCGGATGGCGCGCTGAATGCGCCGTTGGGTAATGACGCTGCGATTCGGTTGGCGATCTTCCACGTGCAGCACAATGGCTATATGAGTGATGGCACGGATGATCAGGACCAGACGGGCGGGCGACTGACATTCCGCTGGGATCCCCTCGAGACCCTAAAGATCAACCTGGTCGCCGACTATTCCGGCGATCATCAAAAGGGCAACGGCGCCACGTTCGCAGCCAGCGCTGGACCCTTCCCCGGCCCGAGCTTCAGCCCCAGCGATCGGATCGGCGTGAGTTCGCCGCAGGCGGCTGATTTCTTAGCCGGAAGCCCTGACACACTCAATGGCCGGACCTTTGCCCCGTTTCCCAATGATGCCTACGACCACAGTCACGGTGGCGGTGTTTCAGCGACGATTGACTGGGCATTGCCTTTCGGCACGGTGACCGTCATTCCGGCGTACCGGAATAATGACACCAACTACTTGAGCTATGTCCCGGGCTTCGCGATCCGCGATATCGAATCCGGCCAGCAAAAGAGTCTCGAGGCACGACTCGCGTCCAACGATGCCCTGCCATTGCGATACGTCGTCGGCGCCTTCTGGTATGACGAGATCAACCATGTGCCGGACTTTGATGTCAATCAACAGGCGGACACGTCCTTCCAGACCATGTCGACCGATACGGTCAGTCGCGCGGCATTCGCACGCCTGACTTACGCCATCATCGAACCGCTGCGCGTAAGCGCGGGTATCCGCTACACCAAGGAGGATAAGGACTTTGAGGGCGTGCTCGTCGGCAATGATCGCATCTGCGCGCTGGGATTTCTGGCCTGCCCGGCGGCGGCTACTCTCCCGTACAACGTCTACACGCCGGTACCGGCATCCCCGTTCGGAATGTTCGGTCCGGTTCTGACTCCCGCAGGCACCTTCGATACACTGAGCGAGATCAACAACACGGGCGCTAACATGCGCTCGGCGTCCTATAACAAGATCACCTGGCACGCCGGCATCGATTACGACCTGACGCCACAAAATCTTCTGTATGCCAGCGTCGAAACGGGGTTCAAGGCGGGTGGCTTCTTCTTCTCCAGTGATAACGGCGTTTTCAAGCCGGAGACCATCACGGCATATACGCTCGGCTCCAAGAACCGCTTCCTCGATAATCGGCTCCAGCTAAACCTTGAACTTTATTACTGGGATTACAAGGACCAGCAAATCAGCCATCTAGGCGAAGATTCGCTCGGGGTCATCATCTTCCCCACGCAGAACGTCGGTGCTGCGACTGTCAAAGGCGTAGAAGTGGAGACGGAGGCGAAGCCGTTTGAGTATACGTTGGTGGGGGCCGACATCCAGTACAACAGCGCCGTGTACGACAGCTTTCTGTATAGCACTCCCAATCTTAACTCGGGAGCGGGGAATGGCACGGGCTGCCCCAATGCGGGCGTGACGGCGACCGCCTACACGGTCAACTGCTCAGGTCAACGGGCGCCGTTCGCGCCCCGATGGACGCTGGCAGGAAACATACAGCAGAGTGTTCCACTGGCGAATGGCGCCAAGCTGATCGCCGAGGCAGACGCTCGCTACCAAAGTGCAACGCTGACCGCGCTGGACTTCTTGCCGGAGGAGGTGCAAGGGGGCTACGCGATAGCCGACTTCTCCGTGACATACGAGGCCATGAAGAGGCGGTACTTCGTCACAGGCTTTGTGAACAATGCCTTCAATAGGACCGTCGTCGACTACTCAGACGCTGTTCCGTTCGCCTTCATCCTGTCGCAGGCGCTGCGCCCGCCGCGGCTTTACGGGGTACGCGCGGGAGTTCATTTCTGAGGCTGAGATGATTCCTCGAGTCGCCGGCGCTGGAGAAGATCAGGTCATCCCGCGCTGGTACATGGCCGGTTGGTCCAGCGAGGTGGCAGAAAAGCTTCTGGCCAGACGCTTGGCAGATCGGCCCGTTGTGATGTTTCGCGCCGCCAATGGCGATGTCGCCGCACTTCGCGATCGATGTCCACACCGGTTCGCTCCGCTCAGCAGAGGGACACGGGAGGGGGACACCATTCGCTGTGGCTACCATGGCCTGAGCTTCGATGGCAAAGGCCAGTGCGTCCACAACCCGTTCAGTGATCAGATACCCAAGGGGGCGGTTGTCCAGACTTATCCGGTTCGTGAACAGGACGGGATCGTGTGGATCTGGCTGTCGGACCCCGCACTGATGGGCTCCGCGGCCTTGCCGAACTTCGGATTCTTGGCGAACACGTCCGCCAATCAGCAGCTCCGTGGCTACACCCGCCTGGCCGCAAACTTTGAGTACGGCACGGACAATCTCATGGATCTGAGTCACATCGAGTTTGTCCATCGAGGCAGCTTTGCGGGCCAGGGCGTGATTTTCGCCGGGACTCACAAGGTCAGACAGGACGGAGAGACTCTGCATTCCGACTGGTGGATGCCCAATGTCGCCCCGCCGGGGCATACGATGGGTTTGTATCCTTCCAATGCGATCACCGACCACTGGCTTGAAATGCGATGGAACGCCCCCGCTAACATGTACCTGCAGATCGGCGCGACCCTGGCGGGGCGCCCGAAGGACCAGGGCATCATCGTCCACCAGATTCACGCCCTGTGTCCGGAGACTGCAGACTCCAGCCACTATTTTTGGGCTACCACCACAGCGGTGCCATTGACCGACCCCCCGGTCGCCGCGGCAGTGAAAGCCCTTTTTGACAAGGCCTTCGACGAGGAAGACAAGCCGACCATCGAAGCTGCCTATCGGAATGTCGAAGGCGGCGAATTCTGGGAGCAGAGACCGGTGTTCTTGGGAGTTGACGCAGGCGGTCTTCGGGCGCGGCGGGTTCTGGAGCAAATCCGCAAATCCGATCGCGTCCTTGTGAAGGACGCGGTGCCCGAGGAATTCGGCAGTCGTTAATCAGGCGATACTCTCGACAGAGGACTCAATTGCAATGGAAAACCCGAGTCTGACCGCGCCGCCTCCAGTGCGGGAAGGCATCAGTACCAGCGGCTCGGTACGCAATTGGCCGCAGAACTGCTGGTGGGTGGCAGCGCACGGCAGCGAAATCACGGACAGGCCGGTTCTGCGTTGGGTGCTGGAAACGCCGATCGCGCTCTATCGCAAGACCAACGGCGATCCGGTCGCTCTTCACAACCGCTGCCCGCACCGCTGGGCCCCTCTATCAATGGGCGAGGTGGTGGGAGACGATCTCGTCTGCCCGTATCACGGGTCACAATTTGCGCCCAGCGGCAGGTGCGTCAAAGTACCTACGCAGAACAGTGCGCCGTCGAGCCTGCAGGTACGTTCTTATCCCGCCATTGAGCGCTACGGCTTCATCTGGGTCTGGACCGGATCGGTGGATCTTGCGGATCCTGATTTCATTCCCGCCGACCTCGCCTTTCTGAGTGATCCGAAATGGCACACCGTATGGGGGTATAAGCCGGTGAGCGGCAACTACATGCAAATCAAGGAAAATGTGCTCGATCTGACGCACTTTGCGTTTCTGCATAAGAAAACGCTCGGGATCACCGGCTGGGACCGCCCCCCTGCGGTGGAAGTGACCGAGTCAAGGGTCACTTTTCGGCAGCTGTTCCATATGTCCCCATTGCCTCCGGTCTATGCGATTCCGGCCGGAAAGCCGCCCGGAAAGAAGATTAATCGTGATAATTGGGGCACGCTCGTGTCACCCGCAGTCAACTATGGCGCGGTCGATATGCACGATCCTGATCCGGAGCCTAATGGCCTTGAGAAATTTTCGATGCGAATCGTACACTTGACCACGCCCGTGTCGATCAGCAGGACACATTATTTCTGGGCGTTTGCCCGCGATCATGGTGAGCCATACGACTTTGAGTCAATGCGCGCCGGTGCCGACATTGTCTTTGGCGAAGACATCGCCATGGTCGAGGCGACCCAGGCCATGGCGCAATGCTCAATCGACCAGGAACGTGCGGTCGAAGTCAGCGTCATCGCGGACCGCGCCGCGATCGAAGGTCGACGCATAGTTGCAGCACTGGTTGCTGCCGAAGAGTCCCTTCTGAAGCAAAAGGCATCCTGAAGTGCGACGGAAGCAGAGCGCGCAACGGCCGTGACCGCCGCAGGGGCGCCGGGGGACGAGAGTTATCGATACCCGTCGCAGCAGCGGCACCCAACGCTGCTGGAAGGCCACATTCCCATTTCGCCGCCGGCGGGGATCCCAGTCTGGGACATCGATCCGTATGCGGAGGAGACTCTGCTCAGGCTCGAAGAGTATTACGCCGAATTGCGCGAACGCGGGGCGCTGGTCTACCTACCCCGGTATGCCGTACTTGCCTGCGGCCGTTACCGGGAGACTCGCGAGATATTCTCCGACTGGAAGCGATTTGTATCCTCTCGCGGGGTCGGGCTGACCGATTTCAAGCACGCCAAGCCGTGGCGACCTCCTAGTCGGATATTAGAGGTGGATCCGCCCTACCATGACAAGACTCGCCGGGTGTTGGTGCGGGCGCTCTCGGCCCGCGCGTTGGAATCTCTGAAGGAGACGCTTCAGAGTACCGCCGAGAAGCTCATCGATGAATTGCTCGAGAAGGGTACGTTCGACGCCGTACCCGAGCTCGCCGAGCTCTATCCGACGACCGTCTTTCCCGCTGCGGTCGGTCTCCAAGAGATAGATACCCGCCGGTTGGTTGACTATGGCGCCATGACCTTCAATGCACTAGGCCCCGACAATGAGTTACGGCGGCAGTCTCTGGCGAAAGCCGCGGAGGTTGTGCCCTGGATCACCGAGCAGTGCCGGCGGGACCGGTTGCGAAGCGAGGGTTTTGGCGGCGTTATATACGCCGCGGCCGATAGCGGGGAAATCACGGAAGAAGAGGCCGGCATGCTGGTGCGTTCTCTGCTGTCCGCAGGCATCGATACCACCATCACCGGCTTGGGCAATGCCGTGTGGTGTCTTGCGCAGAATCCCGATTCTTTGCAGCGATTGCGCGCTGATCCGTCGCTGGCGCGCGCTGCCTTCGAGGAAACGCTGCGATTGACCTCGCCAGTGCATACCTTCTGCCGTACCGCCGCAGGCGACACGCAGGTTGGTGAGAATGCCATTCCACAGGATGCCAAGATCCTGTGCGTACTCGGGGCTGCCAATCTTGATCCGGAGCACTGGACGGAGCCTGCGCGGTTTGATCTGACGCGCAAGAATCGCGACCACCTGGCTTTCGGCGTTGGCACGCACGCCTGCGTGGGACAGGCGGTCTCAAAAATTGAGGCAGAGGCGGTGCTCGGTGCCATAGCGCGGAAAGTATCTGGCATTGAACTGGCGGCGACGCCGAAATGGCGCGCTGGCAACGCGATTCATGCCTTGGAGAGTCTTCCGGTGACCTTTCGGGGTGCCTAAGTGGCCTCTGCCACGGATCCAAAGACAATTCGGCGAGTCGTGACGGCACATGACGACAGTGGGCGCTCGATCTTCAGCAGCGATGAGCTCTGCACGCCGACGCCAGTGGCTGCTGGCACTGCAAATTTTGCGCTGATCTGGACGACCCAGACGGTGCCGGCCGATAACAACACTGACAACCAGGGCGCTCAGCGCGAAGCGGGGCTGACATTGAAGGGAGGCTCGGTTATCCGCGTGGTTGATTTCGCGCCCGGCGCGCACTCGCCAATGCACCGTAGCTTCTCAATCGACTATGGACTGGTGCTCGCGGGCCAAGTGGATTTGCAGCTGGACAGCGGCGAGCTCAAGCACCTGCATGTAGGCGACATCGTCGTTCAACGAGGCACGAACCATTTGTGGATCAACGGCAGTTCGGAGCAGTGGGCGCGTATGGCCTTTATCCTGATCGAGGCAAAGCCGGTCTTGGTAGAGGGCAAAGAACTGAACGACCACTTGTTGTAAGACCGCTCAGGGCCCGCGAGCTCGACAGATTGATAGTTGCCGCCATGGCGGGGATCCTGTTTGGGGTAACTGCGCTGTTCTTTTACTCCGTCGGTATTTTCCTCAAGCCTGTGTCGCAGGAGTTTGGTTGGAGCAGAGCGGTCACGTCGACGGTGAGTCTGGTTGCAGCGCTAAGTTTGGCAATTACCGCACCGCTCGTCGGCACATTGGTTGACCGATTCGGCATCCGCGCGGTGGCGCTCAGCTCGGGCATTAGGCTAAGTATATGGCCGGCTGTATGCAATTTTCATGGTTGGCACCTCCCTCGGCCCTGTACTGGCTGGATTCACTTACGATAACTACGGAAACTACAGCATGGGAATTGGAATTCTGGGCGGCTGCCTCGTCAGTGCCGGTATCCTCTCATTGACTCTCGGATATTTCCGAACGTTCGACGACGAACGTGGGGTCAATCCGGCATCAGGTCTTCAAGGCTTCGGCACACTGACACCGATAAACTTGTCGTGCTCTGCATAATCCCCTTTTCCCGGTTTTGAACCAAGACAGGGTTCCAACGTGGCCCGGCTCAGCCGCGCGGGCGAGTTCGCGTTTCAATGCGAGCTAAGTCGCAGCAGGTTTCATCATCGCCGTTTGGAGACCGAGTCACTCCGCCGGCTAGTCATCCGCCAATGTCCTGGCATACTTCGATCATATACGATGCCCTGTCTGGCATCATGAACGTGATGGCGTTTACATCGCGGAGTCCCCAGTGGACATGTGGCAATCTTCGTCCCCTGCCCAATGCTCTGACATACAACTCGCAATCGCATATTCGATAGCGCTGATACAGTGGATAGCCAAGGACGACTAACAATGTCAAGGATCGCCTTCATCGGGCTGGGCAATATGGGCTATGCGATGGCGCGACGACTGCTGGAGGCCGGGCATGAGTTGAATGTCTATAACCGTACCGCATCTCGTGCTACCGCGCTTGTTCACGAAGGCGCGAAAGTCTTTGCAACGCCGATGGCGGCCTGCGAGGGGGCCGATGCGATCATCTCGATGGTTGCCGATGATCTCGCGTCTCGATCCGTTTGGCTTCGTCCGGACGGGATACTGGCGGCAAATCCATCCGCGCACGCTCTAGCTGTCGAATGCTCGACCCTCTCGCATGCCTGGGTGATGGAGTTATCGAGTGAGGTAAAGCGCCGCGGCTTTCGATACCTTGACGCTCCTGTAACCGGATTACCTGACGCGGCCGCGGCCGGCGATCTGACGCTGCTTGTCGGAGCAGATTCCGAGGATTTGGAGACTGCGCGATACCTGTTGGCGACATTCTCAAAGCGCGTCATCAGATTCGGCGAGATCGGTGCCGGTACTGCATACAAGTTGATCGTCAACATGCTCGGTGCGGTGCAGATCGCATCGGCCGCGGAGGCCATGGCGATTGCCGAGCGTGCCGGTCTAGACCTGAATCTTGTCGCAGAGGCAATTGCCACAGGCCAAGCCGCAAGCCCACAGGTGATCCGCAATACACGACGGATGGCCGACAACGATCACAAGAGAAATGTGGTGTTTACCCCAGCGCTACGACTGAAGGATGTGCAATACGGGTTACAGCTGGCTCGGAACTTAGGCATCGGGAGTCCGTTCAGCTCGCTTGCCGGCGCCAAGTTTCAGCGACTTTGTGAGCTCGGATTTGTCGATGATAATGAAAGCAGCATCATCGATGTCGCGCGTGGGGAAGAACCGGCCAATCCTGATAACGCTGGTGGCGCTGCGCAACCCTCCGACGTGCTGACAGCCTCTGGTACGCTCGCTGCTCAGTGACCGACAATTTGGAGGCCGCATGCCACGATCACCACTGTCTGACCGCCGGGGATTCTTGAAATTCGGGGGCATTGCCGCTGCCGCGGTGCTGGACCCTTTTTCGCGGGCTTTTGCCCAAAGCCCGACGACAGAGGCTGACTACACTCTACGGATTGCCGAAGGTCAAATTGATCTCGGAGCGGGTCATCCCGTGACTACCACGCTTTATAATCAGCAGTTCCCCGGCCCACTGCTGAGATTTACAGAAGGCAAGCGTGTCATCGTCGACATTCACAACGACACCGACATTCCGGAAGTGGCGCACTGGCACGGGCAGATGATTCCCAGCGATGTCGACGGCGCCATAGAAGAAGGCACGCCGGCTATTGCCGCGCACGGCATGCGCCGCATCAGCTTCGTACCGAAGCCGGCAGGATTCCGCTTCCTGCACACGCATGTCGTTGCCGGCTCAGAGTTGAGCCGAGGCACATATTCGGGTCAGGCCGCGCCAGTCTACATCGAGCCTAAGTTCAATCCAGGCGCCTATGACCGAGAGGTCTTTCTGATACTGAAGGAGTTCGAACCTTCCTTCAGTCGCGGCGGCGATATGGACATGGACTTCCTCAGTGGTGAGGGCAGCGAAGATCTCAAGAGGATCGGTAAACAGGCTGACGAGAAGAACAAGCACGGTCTCGGGCAGAAGGGATTCGAGGTCGAATACCAATCATTTTGCATCAACGGCAAAAAGCTCGGCCACGGAGAACCGGTGCGGGTGAAAAGTGGTGAGCGCGTCCTGATCCATGTGCTCAATGCCAGTGCCGGCGAAATTCGAAGCCTGAGCCTGCCTGGCCACAGCTTTCGAATCGTTGCCCTCGACGGCAATCCGGTCCCCAACGCCGTCGATGTACCCGTGCTATGGCTCGGTACGGCCGAGCGGATATCCGCCATCGTCGAAATGCGGCGTCCGGGCGTCTGGGTGCTCGGTGATCTAAATGATGACGATCGTCGTCGCGGCATGGGCATCATCGTCGAATATGCCGGCCAGAGCGGCAAGCCTACATGGGAAAAGCCAAATAAGTATCTGTGGGATTATTCGATCTTCGGCCGGACACCCTCAACTCTGCCGGCTGTCGATGAGACAGTAGAGATGCTCATAGTCAAGAACAATGCGGCGCTCGCTGGCTTTAACCAGTGGACTCTCAATGGTCAAGCCTTTTCCATGCAGACGATGAGGCCGATGTACACGCTGCACTGGGGTCGTCGTTATCGTCTCAGATTTCGCAACGCCAGTGACGACATTCACCCTCTGCACCTGCATCGCCATAGCTTCGAACTGACACAGATTGGCGGTAAGGCCACGGCTGGCGTGATCAAAGACATCGTGATGCTTGGCGGCTTTCAGGAGCTGGCGTTTGATTTTGTCGCCGACAATCCGGGACTGACGTTGTTTCACTGTCATCAGCAATTGCACATGGATTTCGGGTTCATGGCATTGTTCAACTATGCGTGATCGTACTGAAAGCTTGATGCACTTTTGTTCACGGCAATTCCAGTCCCAATTCGTCGATCGACTGCAAGAGCTCGGATGCGTCTCGATAGACCCTCATGGCGCCAGCATTGGATAGTTCCTGGGCGCCAACTCCACCCGTAAGGACACCCACTGAGAGGATGCCTGAGCGCCGGGCCGCGTGGATGTCCCAGACCGCATCACCGACAACCAGGCAATCGTCGCGCTCCACGTTCAGCCGCCGCTGGCAAGTAGTGAATAGGTCCGGTTCGGGCTTGGCTTTCCCAGTGGAACTCCCATCAACCACTATCGCCGCCTCGTCGATTTTAAGAGCAATCAAAGCCCCCTTGATCTCTGAGCGTTTGCCACTGGTGGCGATTCCATGAGGGACTCCTGTCTCCCGCAGAAACTTCAGCAGCTCGACGGCGCCGGGCAAAGGCGTTTGTAGGGCCGCATACCGACGAAATATCTCATCGTGCCGTTGTTCGAGCGCCTTAATTGCGGCATCGTCAAACGCTCGCTTCCGGGCGCGCCCCAGCGCCTTCACCAGCAATTTGCCGCTAATCCCTATATAGCGGTGGACTTCCCAGGCAGGGACAGACATCCGGCATTCATCAAGCGTCTCCTGCCAGGCGAGGGTGTGCGGATACACCGAGTCGATCAGCGTGCCATCCAGATCAAATATGAGTGCTTTCATGTAACGGGAGATTTACGAGTGCCGAAATGCCCCGCAGGTTGACTGGTCGGTGCCCAGTGCGGATAGGATCCCAGGCCACATCCCGCTGTGGTCAAAGTGTAATGAGCTCAGTGCAATGCACTGACAGATCACCTGCGTCATATCCGGCAGCCGTAGGGTTCCGTACCCCACGCCAAGCTTTCGCTGACAGGTTCTGAGTCTATAATTCTAGAAAAATCATTGACTTGTGTGTCTATCGATGGCGCCCCGTTGGCCGCTCCCATCCTTGCGTTCCAGGCGACAGCAAGCTCACGAGTCGACAGGGAGTTCAAATAGTAGAATTCTCTGCGATTCGCTTAGCGGCTCCACGCCTCAAATCCGCATGGCTGCTT
This sequence comes from uncultured Gammaproteobacteria bacterium, assembly GCA_963771665.1. GTDB lineage: Bacteria > Pseudomonadota > Gammaproteobacteria > Steroidobacterales > Steroidobacteraceae > FEN-1191. The sequence continues at coordinate 605,960 of CAVYUK010000008.1, forward strand.
CGTTCATTTCTGATCGCTGCGAGGGACGCGTCCATGATCAATCTGCGTATCAACGGGCAAGTGCATGCGGTGGAGGCCACCGACGACACGCCCTTGTTATGGGTGCTGCGGGATCTTCTGGGCCTGACCGGAACGAAGTTTGGATGCGGCATCGCCCAGTGCGGCGCTTGTACGGTGCATCTTGACGGCAACGCCGTGCGCTCCTGTGCACTGCCGATCGGCTCGATTCAAGACCGGGCCATCACGACGATCGAGGCGATCGGCGACACCCCGGAGGGCGCAAAAATCCAGAAGGCATGGCTGCAGCTCGAAGTCGTCCAGTGCGGCTATTGCCAGTCCGGGCAGGTAATGGCCGCTACCGCTCTATTAAAGAGTACGCCCCACCCTGAAGATGCCGATATCGACGCGGCAATGGCCGGCAACATCTGCCGTTGCGGAACCTATGTGCGTATCCGCTCTGCAATAAAGCAAGCAGCGGGAGCGGCCTAGCCCATGAGCGCGTCATTCATTAATCTCGATGCTGCCACGTCCCGCCGCGAATTCCTGAAAGTCGGTGTGGCCGCTGGCGGCGGCCTGCTGCTAGGTTTTGCGCTGCCGCGCGCTCACAGCGCGGAGCGCGCAGGGGCGGCGGCGGCCTTTGCACCCGATGCCTTCATCCGCATCGATCGCAACGGCACAGTGACGTTGATCATGTGCCAGGTTGAAATGGGGCAGGGCATCTACACGGCCATTTCGCAGATTCTGGCCGACGAGATGGACGTCGATTTCAAACGCGTGCTTGTCGAGGCGGCTCCGCCCAACGATGCGCTCTACTCGAACGCCGCGCTGGGCTTCCAGGTTACTGGCGGTTCGACCTCGATCCGGGTTTTCTGGATGCCGATGCGCAAGGCAGGTGCCAGTGCGCGCGCCATGCTCATTCAGGCCGCGGCGGCTACCTGGGGCGTTGATCCCGGTACTTGCCGTGCGGCCAACAGCGAAGTGATTCACGACGCCAGCGGGCGGCGGCTGCCGTACGGTGCGCTGGTCGATCGCGCCGCCCGTTTGACACCACCCAAGGAGCCGGTGCTGAAGGCCCGCAAGGATTTTCAGCTGATAGGAACGCCGGCGCGGCGTCTCGACTCGCCGGACAAGGTCAATGGCCGGGCGGTGTTCGGTATCGACGCCATGCCCCCGGGCGTGAAATTTGCCACTCTGAAGTCAAGTCCGGTGCTCGGGGGCAAGATTGCTCATGTTGATGAGGCGGGCGCTGGAGACCTCCCTGGCGTGCGGCAAGTCGTGGTGCTGGATGATCTGGTGGCCGTTGTTGGCGATCACATGTGGGCCGCCAAGAAAGGTCTCGATGCGCTGCAGATCAAATGGGACGACGGCCCGAATGCCGGGGTCAGCAGTCAGCAGATTCTCGATGAGATCAGCGCCGCCAGTGAGCGCGACGGGGTGATTGCCAAATCGGTCGGCGATACAGCCACGGCCCTCAGCAGCAATAGGATCGAGGCAACCTATCACGTGCCCTTGCTTGCCCATGCGCCCATGGAGCCGATGAACTGCACGGTCCACGTGAAGCCGGACTCGTGTGAGATCTGGGTGGGCAATCAGGTCATCACGCGAACGCAGGCGATCGCAGCCAAGCTTACGGGCCTGCCGCTCGCCAAGGTGGTGGTGCACAACCACCTGATCGGTGGCGGCTTTGGACGCCGGCTGGAAGTTGACATGATCGCAAAGGCCGTCCGGATTGCACAGAAAGTCGACGGGCCGGTCAAGATCGTATGGACGCGCGAGGAGGACATTCAGCAGGCGATGTACCGCCCCTTCTATTTCGACCGCTTTGCGGCTGAACTGACTGACGGGAAAATCACCGCCTGGAGTCACCGCGTAGTCGGCTCGTCGATCCTGGCTCGATTCGCGCCGCCCGCATTCGTCAAAGGCCTGGATGCGGACGCGGTCGATGGTGCGATCGATTTTCCTTACGACGTTCCCAACATCCACGTCGACTATGTACGCCAGGAGCCCCCGGCAGTTCCCACTTGCTTCTGGCGCGGCGTGGGTCCGACGCACAATATCTTCGTCATCGAGAGCTTCGTCGATGAACTGGCGCACAAGGCAGGAAAGGATCCGGTGCAGTTTCGGCTTGATCAGCTGCATGGCGCGCCGCGTCTGCGTGCCTGCCTCGAACTGGTTGTCCAGAAAGCTGGCTGGGGTCAGCCATTGCCCGCTCGCGTTGGCCGGGGCGTTGCGGTCCAAAGTGTGTTCGGCAGCCACCTTGCCACAATTGCCGAAGCTGAAGTCGATCGGTACGGGGATGTCAAAGTCCGGCGCCTGGTCTGCGCCGTCGACTGCGGCATCGCCGTCAATCCCGACACGATTGCGGCGCAGATCGAGGGCGGCCTCATCTTCGGCCTGACCGGGGCTCTTCACAGTGAGATTACTATCGCCAAGGGTCGGGTTCAGCAAAGCAACTTCAACGACTATCGAATGATGCGGATCAACGAAGCACCGTCGATCGAAGTCCACCTGATCCGAAGTGAAGAGGCTCCTGGCGGAATCGGCGAGCCGGGCACCGTCGCGGCCGCACCCTCGCTCGCGAACGCCTTGTTCGCGGCAACCGGTGTCCGCTTACGTCGATTACCCATCGATCGCGATGTCCTCGCCGGGAAAAAGCCGGCGTGAATACTCCGCGCCGCTGAAGGCGCAAAGGTTCAAAGCAAAGGATGGCCACCCGGATTCAGGCCTGCAGCGTGCCGCCGACCTCGCCGCTCGAGCAGAGCCGTCCCAATGTGCGCCTCGATACCAGTCTCGAACTGCTGTTCGATAACTGGCCAACGGCGGCTGATGCGGGAGTGCTCGCGACCGTCGTGGCGACGGCAGGATCTACCTATCGCAAAGCCGGCGCCCGGATGCTCATCCTGGCCAGTGGTGGCCATCTAGGGCTGCTGAGCGGCGGCTGTCTCGAGGCGGATCTGAAACAGCACGCTGACGAGGTGCTTCGCGGCGGCGTTCCGCGCGCCGTCGAATACGACATGCGCGGGCCGGATGACATTCTCTTCGGCATCGCTGCGGGGTGCGAAGGTGCCATGCGCGTGCTGCTCGAGCCGGCCGGGAGTGGTACTGCCGCCGAGATGGCGGTGCGGGCTGCGGCGCGGCGCGTGCGCGCAGGGCTGGCGACGACGCTGGTGGCGGTACACGACAGCACCGATCTGCCGCTTGGTACCTACGCGGCGGCGCCACCGCTGCCGCCAGCACTGATGACGGCTGCTGCTCAGGTACTGGCAGCCTCGATGTCGCGCGAGGTCGGCTCCGATGCGGAAGGTCGCCGTGCGCGCGCCTTTGTGCAGTACCTGGCGCCCGCACCGCACGTGCTGATCTGCGGGGGCGGACCCGACGCACAGCCCGTGGTGGCCAGCGCGCGCGCCCTCGGATGGCGCGTCACTGTCGCCGATCATCGCCCCGCATACGCGCTTGCCTCGCGGTTTCCGGGCGCCGCGGTGAAACTGATCCCGGCACCATCGCTGCGATCGGCCGTGGACCTCGAGGGCTGCCATGCCGCAGTCGTCATGAGCCACCACCTGCCTTCCGATGCCGCCTACCTTCGCGAATTGGCGCAGGCCGGCCGGCCGGCCTTTGTTGGACTTCTGGGCCCCGCAGCGCGGCGAGAGCGACTCGTGTGCGAACTCGGTCCCGATATGGCGGCGCTGCGGCCGCGATTGCGCGGTCCGGTTGGCCTCGATCTGGGCGCGGCTACCCCCGAGGGCATTGCGCTGGCGATCGTCAGCCAGATTCATGCCTGGTTGGCCGGTCGCGGCGCCGGGCAGTCGTAACACTTTCAGGTGCGGGTCCCCCAGCCGTACAAGGCAGGGTTCCCGTGTTCATGGATGGGGGCATTCGCTCGGGTCTGGACGTGTTGAAAGCGCTGGCGCTTGGCGCCAAGGCATGCTTCGTGGGGCGAGCCTCGGCCTAAGCCTTGGGTGCGGCAGGGGAATCAGGGGTGCGAGATATGCTGGACATCCTCAAAGAGGAGCTCAGGATCGCCGTGATTCTGACCGGTTGCTTCTATGTCGTACTACCATCCCGGCGCAGCCCAAATGAATGAAGTTGACGATTTGCTCATTCTCGCTGCCCGACTTCTGCTCGCGACGCTATTTCTGATTTTCGGCTGGAGAAAGCTGAGGGATTATCCCGGTACCGTCAGTCAGCTGATACAGCTACGCGCCCCCGTGCCGGTGCTGGCCGCTGCCGTAGCGATTTTCATGGAGCTTCCGGTTGCATTTGCGATCGCCGTTGGCGCGTTCGCGCGTGTTTCGGCCTTACTTATGGTTTTATACACGCTGGGAGCCGCGCTGATCGGGCATCGATATTGGACAGCAACAGTTGCGGATCAAGTCGATAGCATGGACGGTTTCTACAAAGATATCAGCATTATGGGAGGCTTCTTGCTGTTGTACATCACTGGCGCGGGAAAATACTCCATAGATGCATTGTGCGGTATCGCCGCAGCCTAACCTCTGGCCTTCCGAATTGGAGCCTTTATGAACCAAGTGCAAGTCGGGCCGAAAATTTATCAGATGCCACCCCAGGATGGGTTTACCGTCGCACACTTTCTCACGGTCTCTGACATCGAACGCTCGGCGCAATTTTACGAGAAAGTTTTCGGAGGTCGCATTCTGAGCAGAGGCGACAGCCGCGGTGCGCCAGGGTACATCCAGATCGGGAACACGTGGCTCATTGTCAACGTTGGGGGTGGTCCGACACCCGACAAGCCATCGATAACACTGAGCGTCCCGGCAGATCCCGATGCAGTCAACAGCTTTATGAATCTCCGCGTTGCGGATATTCAAGCGTGCTATGAGTTATGGCGAAGCCGGGGAGCTGAGTTCATCACGGAGCCCAAGGAGAAGTACGGCGAGACGCGCTGCTACATTCGCGATCCTGACGGTTATATAATTGAAGTCGGTCAAAGCAAGCCGGACTTCGCTTACGGTTAGGCTGCAAGGCAAAGCTGGATCCGCTGCTGCAGAGGGAAGCGTATGGACTCCGTAAGGGATGGCATCAACCTAACCGCCAAGCCAAGCGGGACCGGTTGCCTTGAGTGCTCGGCCCGGGGGGAATGGTGGCTGCACCTTCGCAGATGCGTCGAATGTGGTCACATCGGCTGCTGTGATAATTCGCCCAACCAGCATGCATCGAAACACAACGCCGCTACCGGCCATCCGATCATCACAAGCTTCGAGCCGGGCGAGCGCTGGTTCTACGACTATCGTAACCAGCAATTCTTCACTGGCCCTAAACTTCACGCCCCTCACTCACATCCGCTGGATCAGCCGGTACCGGGACCGGCCGGTGCGGTGCCTTCAAACTGGCAAACGCTGCTTCACGAATAGGACGCAGCTTGCACCTGGCCGCTCGCCCACTTGGCTATCGCACAAGGAGTGCTGCGATTGTCGTATCAAGGCTCCACGGTCCTGGGCCCGCCAGCATCACAACGGCCAGTCCGATGCAGTAGAGAGCTTCGGGGATATAGAGTACATCGCCGACCCAATCGGCGCGATCAAGGGGCTGCCAGGAACGTATTCGTTTGACGGCATCGAGTGCAAAGGCTCCGGCCGAAATAACAAACAGTCCGAACGCCGCCAGCACTGATAACAAGCCCAGGATAAGCGCCCATCCGCCGCTGAACTCTATGCCAGGCAACAGCCATCGCATGATCGGCACGCCGTGCACGCCATCGTCTTGCAGCGTACGCGTCAGTGTCGCATGTCGGGAAACATTGAATAGCTTGTGGTAGCCGCTGATCGCGAAGAACGTCCCGAGCGCCACTCGATTCAGCGCCAGCGCGGCGTTCGGCGCTTGCGCGCCCTGTATGATGAATAACGCATCCATGACTTGGGCTGCTCCCGTTTAGGCGCTGCTGTCCATGCTTTCGACCCACGTCTTGCGCCACTCCGCGGCCTCGAAGGGATCTGCGAAGTATTGTGTCTCGTGTGCGACCTTGACTCCGCGGAACTCCATGATGCTCACGGTATAGAAAGGTTTGGTGTCGTACATCAGGATAAGCTCAGTGATCCACAGGTCACCGCTCCCCATGATGCGATGAACCAGGAAGCGCTTCTTATTGGGCTGGAGGCTTCTGGTGAGCTGTATGTTCTCTCGGCCTCGGATTCGTTCACGCGATTGCGGATAGTCCAGCAAGGCATCATCGAGATAAATATCGTGCTCTGTCGAAAAATCGTCCGAGTTCGACGCCGCCCAGTGTTGATTCAGTGCCTCGCGTATCTCCTGATCCCTCATATCGCTCTCCTCACAACCGCCAGAACGTCTCAGTGGATGCCTTTGCACTCGATCCTAGAGTGCACGGAGCAGCTTCAGCTTGTCAGTCTGGCTTTTATCATGATTGATGAAGAACGTCGCCTGGTACGTTGTTGCCAACTGCCTGACCTCGCCATTAACGCGAGAGCTCCGCTAATGGCTGCGCATGGGTCTTCGATGGGGCGCGTTGCCCCCCAACGCTTGGGACAGGAGCAGGGTGCTCGGGACTCGACGCGGGGCCCGACGCCGCGGCAGGGGCAGGCTTACCTAATCCGCTGTTAGCCTTTCTTGGCCTCGAGCGACTTGCTCTCCGCGAGTGTACAGATCGATTCCGGCATCGCTTCGAGTCTGTCGCGCGGGATGGCTTCTCCGCTGACATCTGAGCGGCCGTAGGTCCCGTCCGTGATCTTTTGCAGTGCCCGCTCGATCTGCGCCAGACGCTGCTGGTTACGAGCAGCCGTCGCCCCGTCGACCTCGAGCAGCGCGAGTCGCTGCGCATCATCTTCGTACTCGTGCGCCGCAGCAGTCGATGCTGTGTTGAGCCCAGTCTCCTCCGACTGCTCGCTCTGAGTGGCGCTCAATAGATCCTGGCGCAGCTTGGTGAGCCGGTTACGTTGTTTCTGGATGAACAATTCGTCTAATGCCGGCAATTTACTACTCATAAGATGCTCACGATCGATTGGATTGGGCTATTCGCGCCGCTTCGCCCGATAATACGCGGGTAGTCGGCGCCCGTGGTGTAATAACGCGAGTTGACAAGGGACGAGCCACAGGAGGATCTGAGTATGCGATCTGACATCGTGCCGGGTAATGCCTTTCCGGACTACGAGCTGCCGGATCACGAGGGCAAGCTCCGCAAGCTCAGCGAGCTACAGGGTGACGATCCGCTGATCCTGACGCTTTCGCGCGGCCACTACTGCCCAAAGGAACACCAGCAGCACCTGGAGCTCGCCGCGTTCTACCCGAAGATTGCGGTGGCCTACACGCAGATCGTCACTATCAGTACCGACGACCACCATACGCTCCAGGAATTCCGGGCGTCCATGGGCGCGGCATGGGTCTTTCTTTCCGACCCAGCGCGCAAGATTCAGAAAGATCTCGATATCCAGGAGTATACCGACCCGGAGCATGACCCCATGATCCCGCACACGCTCGTGCTCAAGCCGGGTCGCGTGATTCATAGCGTCTACAACGGCTATTGGTTCTGGGGACGGCCGTCGATCGCCGATCTTTGGCGTGACCTGCGCATAGTGACGAGCGAGATCCGCCCAGATTGGGATCTGAGTGCTCCTGGGCTCCGAGAGGCCTGGAATGCGGGTGACTTCTCGCGTTTCCACGGATGGAACAAGCGGGCCGGGCGAGACTGAGGCGCAGGCTCCCGTGGGATAGTGTTTTTCGTCTGCATTGGTCGGCGCGAGATCTGCGGTCGCGGTAGCTTTCAAGGGAGACATGTTCATGGAAGAGAAGAACACCCTGGATTTACAAGCCGGCATCGCTATCCAGGATCTCAACGACGGCGGCGTCGTAAAGGGTCAGGTGGCTGGAAAAGAGGCCATATTGGTGCGGCGTGGAGACAACTATTTTGCGCTCGGCGCCTTGTGTACACACTACCACGCGGCTCTAGCCGATGGACTCATCGTCGACGATACGGTTCGGTGTCCCATGCATCATGCCTGCTTCAGCTTGCGGACAGGCGAAGCGCTCTATGCACCGGCGTTGGATCCCATACCCGCCTGGCGGGTCGAGATCGTAGCCGGCAAGGCATGTGTTCGGGAGAGGCTCAATGCCGTAGCAACACGCACCCACCCCGCCGGAACGTCACCGGCAATCCAACCGACGTCTGTAGTAATTGTCGGGGGAGGTGCGGCGGGACTGGCCGCGGCAGACATGCTTCGTCGGGAAGGTTATTCCGGTCCTGTGAGCTTGCTGAGTGCAGATGATGCTCCACCGTACGATCGTCCAAATGTGTCTAAGGACTATCTGGCAGGAACCGCGCCCGAGGCGTGGATGCCACTGCGCGGGGCTCGATATTACGCGGCCCAAAAGATAGATCTTGCTCTCAATGCGCGCGTGAACTCGTTTGATGCCGCACGGCGACGGCTCTCGTTGGCCGATGGCCGCCAAATCGAGTACGGGGCATTATTGCTGGCAACCGGCGCGGATCCAATCCATCTGCCAATTCCCGCCACGGCCGGTGCACGAATCCTTTATCTGCGCACCCTGTCCGATGCTCGCGCCATCATCGCCGCAACAATGGGGGCAAGAACGGCGGTGGTCGTGGGAGCGAGCTTCATCGGGCTGGAGGTCGCCGCCTCGCTTCGCGCACGTGGAATCGAAGTGCATGTCGTAGGGCTCGAGGAAGTACCCTTGCAGCGCGTGTTGGGCCTGGAGGTCGGAACGTTCTTGCGAGGCCTGCATGAGTCGCGGGGTGTGGTCTTCCATCTGAAGAATTCAGTCAGCGGGGTCGACGGCAAAAAGGTCATGCTCCGCGATGGCAAGACCCTGGAGGCAGATTTTCTGGTGCTCGGTGTGGGCGTTCGACCCGCGATAGCGCTCGCCGAGCAGGCGGGCCTGGCGATCGATCGAGGCATCTCGGTGGATGAGTATCTTGAAACCAGCGCCCCAGGAGTGTTCGCGGCCGGCGATATCGCGCGATGGCCTGACAGCCATTCCGGTGATCGGATCCGGGTCGAACACTGGGCGGTGGCGCAGCGCCAGGGGCAGGTGGCGGCGCGCAACATCCTTGGACTCCGACAGCCATTCACCGCCGTGCCATTCTTTTGGAGCCAGCACTACGATGTCGCGATCAACTATGTCGGGCATGTCGAGCAATTCGATGCGGCGGTGGTTGATGGGTCTTTGAGCGCGCATGATTGTGAGGTGAGTTACCTGCGGAACGGACAGGTCCGAGCGGCTGCTACGATATCGCGCGATTTACGGAGCCTGCAGGTGGAGCGTGAACTGGAAGCTGCTCAGCCCGTGTAGGACTGACCGGCAAAGTTGGGATGGCCCGGAATTGAGCGGATCGCATCTAGGCGCATCCGTTCCCTTGAAGGTGTAAAATCTATCGGCCAACGGCATCACCATCAAACTCAAAGACTAGCGCGTAGTCGCTGCGCCTCACGGATTCATCAGCTATTGGGCGCCGTGCTTCGCAGCCGGGGCAAGCTCCCTCGGGAAGGTCGGCAGCGGACGATCCTTGTATGCCTTGGCGACGCGCTCGAGATTGACCTTGTGCGCGTCGTGGTATGCCCACCAGACTGTGACCCAACCCTTATGGACAGAATCACGGACATAGTCTTCCAGTGATCCCTTGAGGTAGTCGGGATCGTGCGCGTGCAAGACCATCCGCTGCAGGTAATCCAGCGTCGCGTCAATAAGTGACGTTTTATAACCGCCGCTCGCGATGACGTCCGGGTTGCCGTGGTTGGGGAAGATGCGCTCGATATTCCAATGCTTCATCTCCTGCAGGTTTTTATACTGAACAGGGATCTGTTCCGGCTCGATGATGAAAGTCACTGTGTCTTCGAGCGTATCGCCCGCCAGCAGAATGCGATCATCGGGCAGGTACAGGACCAGGCCATCCTCGCTGTGGATATTGACCGGTCGCAGTTCCACCCGGGTGTGCCCAACCAGAAAGGTCGTGACCCCAGTGATAGCGATATTGGGGCCGACCAGCGGTATGATCGGAGGCGGGCCCCATTCGGTACCCGCTTCAATCGCGGCCTTCTTGGCTTCCAACCGCTGGAGCGTCTGCTCGGTAGAGATCCGGTTGACGTCGGCGTAAACAGCGTTGCCACCGACATGGTCGAGGTGCCAGTGGCTGTTCACGATGGTGAATCGGCGGATGCCTGAGCGTTCGAGGTAATCCCGAACCCATTGCGCTTGCTGCGTGCTCGGGTACGTGTCGTAGACCAGCGCCTGGTCGCCGTTGTGAATCACGTAGGTGGCCACACCAACGTTCATCGCACCGAAGTCTGCCCAGTTCGTGGCGTCGGTGGATCCAGAGGTCTCGGCCGGCCTTCCGTCGTAGAAGCCCAGGAGATGGTCATTCAGCTCGAATACGCGCATGTTCATCTCGGCAGCATCGGCGAAACCGGCAGCGAGCAGAGTCGCGAGCGCGGATGCCAGTTTGAGGGTTCTCCAGGCCAAATTGTTTAGCGCCGATAGCGCTCGAGCGCATCGCCCAGTGCCATACGTAGCGGCGCAAGCCAGGGCTCGAATTGACGCCACTGGCCCAGGCCGTCGCGGAAAATCGGCTGTCGCACCTGCTCGGAGCTCGCGGTGCGGATGCTGCGTTCGGTGCGGTGGAAGTCCAGGCACGCCGGCTCGAACGGTAACTCGCAGAACTCGAGCATCCGTCGGACGCTACCCTCCAGATCGTTCACCACGTCCTCGTGCTGAACGCGCAGCACGCGACCCGGCAGTGCGGTATCCCAGTGCTCCATGAGCTCGAGGTAGGTACGGTAATAGCGGGCAATGTCATCGATACTGTACGCAAACTCCTGGCCGCGCGCGTACAGCTGCTTGAGATTACCGAAGCAGCAGGCCATCGGCTCGCGTCGCGCATCAATGATACGGGCGTTCGGCAGCATCAGGTGGATGAGTCCGATATGCCGCCAATTGTTCGGCATCTTGTCGATGAAACATGGCTTCTCCCCGGTGCGGTAGATGCGCGTATCGGCAATATACTTCTCGCCCAGGGCCTTGAATTCTCCCGCCGACATTGCCACCAGGCATCCGGGATAGCGAGGATTGTTAAGGTCCGGATCGTAGCCCTGCAGGTCGAGTACGGCGCGGGGCACGTTGGCGAGTTCCTGCGTCCCCTCGACTTGTGAATGGGAGGCAAGGATCTGCTCGAGCAGCGTCGAGCCCGCGCGAGGCATGCCGAGGATAAAAATCGGGTCGCGGCTGTCGGCGCCGTACCCGGCGCGTTGGCGGAAGAATTCGGGCGTGCAGTATCGCTTCTGAAGCGCGGTATTCTGCTCCAGCAGCTCGGCCCGGTAGCGGCTGCGCGCGCGCACTAGCGCGTTGCCTCGCTCGTAAAACTGCCAGGAGCGCGCGTACTCGCTGCGGTCCTCGTAGGCCTTGCCGAGCGCAAAGCACAGATGGTAGCGGTCGAGCGGGTCAGTCGACGGGTCGGCCTCGGCGGTTTCGAGCTGGCTGATCTCCGCCTCTGAGAACTGGTAGGTCTTGAGGTTGGCGAGGCTCCAGTATGCGTCACCGAACTTGGGTCGCACTTTGATCGCTTGCTGGTAGGCCTCGATCGATTCGGCGCGACGTCCGAGCGTCTTCTGTGCATGGGCAATCGAGAGGTGCAGGTCCGCGGCCAGTCGTGAGTGTGGCTCGATATCCGCGAGCACACTGGTGAAGCCGCGAATGCCGCCTTCATGGTCTCCGCGTCCCACGGTGGCCGTGGCATGCAGCGTGCGATAGTCGATGTTCGTTGGATCCAGCGCCAGCAGCTTGTCGAGCTCGGCGATGGACTCGGCATGCTTGTGGCGATCCAGCATCACGCAGGCCAGGTCGCGGCGCAGTTCTATGTAGTCGGGAGCCATCGCGAGTGCACCGGCCAGCAGCACCTCGGCATCGTCGAGTATGTCGCGCGCGATGCCGATGCGTGCCAGCAGGCGCATGCCCTCGACATGATTTCCGTGAGTCAGCAAAAAGGCGCGAATCAACCGTTCCGATGCAGCCAGCTCGCCTTCGCAGAACATGCCGGTGGCGGTGAGGACCTCTGGCGGCATGGATTTGAGCCTGGCCACATGCCCAGCCGCCCGCTGCCGGCGCACTTCATCACCGGCCATCTTGTAAAGCCCCTCGAGCATGCTCCAGGAGGGAGGCAGTGCAGGGTTGATCTGCACCGCGCGTTCGTAGGCTTCGATGGCGCGCGGCGCATCCTGGAGCGCGACGTAGCAGTGACCACGCTCCTGATAGAGCCGGCTGGAACCCGGGTGGTGGCGTTCCATGTCGGCGAGCGTGTCCAGGGCATCGTTGATCCGGCGCGTCTGCCGCTGTGCGAGGGCAAGCAGGTACAACACGTCCCGGTTTTCGGGGTACCCGGCTCGTAACGCCTTGGCGCCAGTGACCGCATCGCCAAAGCGGTGCTGCTGGACCAGGCCGCGGATCCGCTGGACCTCGAGTTCCACGCCGGTGGCTGCCGTTACCGGCTGCGAGGTTGCAGTCATGGCTTCACCCAGGAAAACAAAGGGCGGACATTGCTGACCGCCCCTTGAGTGTATCGCAACCGCCCTGGTTGGTGCCTGCCGCCGATCAGAACTTCAGACCCACCTTCACACCGAGGACTCGCGGCCGCAACGGAACTTCGGCCAGGATGTCCTGGCCCGACGTCGTGAACGTGCTTGGGTGCGAGTTCAGGAGGTTCTGACCAAAGATCAGTACATTCCACTGGCCCTTTGCGATGCCAAACGATGCATCGTAGGTGTTGTATCCCGGCATGGTGTAGCGCAGGGTCGTGGTGGTCGGTATCAGGATGCCGTCGCCCGAAGGGAAGCTGCTCGGCTCGTTGGTCATTGAATCGACGTGGCTCATGCCCGCCTGACCGAACGCCTTGTAGTCGTTGATGTTGAAGTCGTACCGGGCACGCAGGTTGTACTGCAGCTTGGGCGAGAACGCCGGGGTGGAGCCGAGTGCACCGAGCGGATCTACCACGGCAACATTGGTATCACCCGACCGGACCTGCGTAATGCAGGCACCCGCCGGCGTCGGATTGTTCGGGGTAATCGCCGTCTTGCCTGAAGAGCGGATGCACGGCGAGGTCGTCTGCGTGGCATTGTTGTACGACAGGTTACCCGAGAGCGTCAGGGGTTCGATCGGCTTCAGGGCTAGCTGGAGCTCGCCTCCCCTCACGCGGTACGTCGGACCTGTGATTCCGAAAGTGGTGTTGCCATACACCGGCGGGCTGTAGATCAGCGTCTGCACGTTCTGCCAATTCATCGTGTAGCCCGAGGCGTTGACCAGCAGGCGGTGATCCAGGAACTCGGACTTGATGCCGATTTCGTTGTTGGTCAGCGAGTCGGGTGCGTAGCTCAACGGCTTGGTGAACTGCGTCGGCTTCGTGTCCGTGGCATCCTTGACTACGCCATTGGGTAGTGGCACCCCATTTGCGTCGACCCAAATGTTCGTCCGACCCCCTGTCAGGCGGTTGAACGCGCCGGGACGATAGCCCTGCGAGAAGGTGTAATAGACCATCGTATCAGGCGTGATATGCCAGGTCAGGTTGCCGCGGCTCTTGAACCCGCTGAAGACAGCGTTGTGATCGGCGTAAGTGATCGGTGTCGCAAGGCACTCGCCGTTAGGTATGTTGTCGCAGCTGGTCGGACTGCCGTACTGCGAGCCGACTTCCTGCTCCGTGTATCTGAAGTAGCGCGTGCCGCCGGTGAGCGTCAGCACCTTCGGGATGATGTCGTAGTCGATGGATGCGAATACCGCCGTCTGCTTGTAGCCGCGATCCAGATCCTCGCCGAAGTTGGTGAAGTCGTTGCGGGTAGTCGGGTCGATCGCCGCATTGACCGGTGTGACGTTGGCTATGCACAGCGGCCCGCCCGCGAGCGCTTCGGCCAGGTTGGAGGGTGTGCAGGACGGGATGGTCTTCTGATAGAAGTTCATGTCGTCCTTGATGTCGAAGTCCTCCCAGTAGACTCCGAGCAGTCCGCGCAGCCGCCAGTCGTCCGGTGTCGTGACACGGAATTCGTGACTCTGGTGCGTGCTCACGAAGTTGTCGTTCCATCCCATCACTGGCGAGTAGCAGGTCGCCGGGGCATTGCCGCCGCGCGCGGAGCCGCCGCCGCCGGTGCACGAATAGTAGAACCCGCCGGCTGTGCGGGTGTAATTGGTGTAATCCTGCTGCGCCTCGACGCGGCGATTCAGATAAGAACCGGTGTAGATCAATTTGAAATCGCCGACTTTGCCGTTGAGCGTCCAGGACGTGATCGAGGAGCGGTCGCGGTTATAAGCCGGCAGGAACGAGCTTTCCTGGAGCGGCTGCAGCGGGGTGAGTCCAAGCGATACCGGCATCTCCACCGGCATGCCTTCCGCGTCCAGGTACTGGTAGCTCTGCTGAACCAGCACGTTCCAGTCCTCGTTGATCTTGCCCAATACCGCTACGCGCATGCCCTGGTACGTGGTGGGGTTCTGAGCGCGTTCGGCTACCCCAGCATTGTTATAAGTGTCCAGGTGGGCTGGATACGACGAGCTGTAGGCACTCGGACCCTTGTCGACGTTCGGATTGCGGGTGAAAGTTGTGTAGACGTTGTCGATGTAGCCGCCGCGACGGTCGCTGTAGAACACGGCGCGCACGGCCAGCCGGTCGTCGATCAATGGCACGTTCACCATGATGTTCGCGCTCGAGTTCGGATCGCCGTGCGCGGTGGTGCCGTAACCGCCTTCGGCGTAACCTTCAGTGACGTCGAGCTTTGGTTTGTTGGTGATGTAGCGCAGAGCGCCGGCTTCGGCGCCGCCGCCGAACAGGGTTCCCTGAGGGCCTTCGAGGACCTCGATGCGTTCCATATCGACCAGGTAGACGTCGAGATTGCGGGCTGGGAATGTCAGCGACGCCTCATCGAGGTAGGTGGCGACATTCGGGAACGGGGCGATCGAGGCCGAGGACTGTTCGCCGTTGATGCCGGTGGAGAGGCCGCGCATGTAGATATTGCCTTGGCCCGGGCCATTGGCGCCGAAGCTCACGTTCGGCAACAATTTGATGGCGTCATCGAATGTTGCCACGCTCAGTTTGCCGAGTTCATCGCCCGAGATGGCCTGGATCGTGATCGGCACGTCCTGGATCGATTCGTTGCGGCGCTGAGCGGTGACGATGACCTCTTCCAGGCTGGCGGAAGCCCCGGTATCACTATCGCTGGCGGCATATGCCCCACCGACCTGTGATCCGAGTATTGCCATGATGGCAGCAGTCACTTTTTGATTGGTTTTCAAGCATCTCTCCCTGAGACTTGATGTCTGGACTAAAAGCTCAGCAGGTGGAATTACCACCAGATTCGCGAACGGAGACCCTGTCGAACATATTTTTACTAATGTCGCGCGTACCGGCTGCGCTCTAGCGAACGCAACCAAAGTCGCGGCGACTCGTAGGATCCTACTTTGTCACGCGACAGTCTTACAACAGGGACGCAGGCGAAATGTAAGAGCAGAAGATTGCAGCTCAATGACACCTATCGGCTCTCCGGCACTGCAATGGGGCAATCCAGTCGCAGCGGGCCTTTATCTGACCCAGGACTGGGCAAGATGCCGCTCAGCTATTTGGTGAAACAGCGGCGCGAGATCGATATAGATCCATAGCCGGTCAAGAAGCTTGTCGTCATTGCGACGTAGATGGCTCGCAACAGGCAGAGCTACCTCGCGTCCGTCCGGCAGCGCATAGCGCACGATCGCCATCTGAACTGCCGCGTTGCCTTCCATGACCCGCGATTCGCGCGCGTGAGCCATGCCGGAGATATTGCCCATGAATTGGCGCAGTCCCTCCCGCGCCTCTGTCTTTGAGGACACCGCGGGATGATTGGCGAAGCGCATATCGATGTTTTCGGCAAACCATTCGGCCGTCAGGTCGGCATCGCACTGGTCCGCCGTCTGGAAAAATGCCGATACCCAGTCCTCCTGATCGATAGGTCTCTTCATGTGCGAATTCACCTGATTGGGGGTTTCGGCAGCACGGTGGCTCCAGGTTCCAGCACATAGGTGTGGTCGAGCGAATACCACGGTGTCCCGACGTCGGGTTCAGCGGGATGGGGGTCATCGTGCCGTACGAAGTCCCCGATCAGGGCCTCGGTGACCCCGAACTGCACATCGGATTTGAGGTGCTGATCGGTGGGGTCGTAAACCTGCGAAATCAGGACTTTGAACCCCTGCTTGACGATCAGAGCGTGCAGGTGTGCCGGCCGATAGGGATGCCGGTGCTGCGCCTGCAGCAGCCGACCGACCACACCATTGGTGGGGATGGGATAGCCAAGCATCTTGACCGTCCGGAACCAAAACCCTCCCTCATGATCCGTCGTCAGCTTGCCGCGCAGGTTCATCTGCGCCTGCGCGGGATCCTGATTCTCATACAACCCGGCGGGCGAGGCGTGCCAGACGTCGACTTCCGCTCCCTGCACTGGCAGACCTTGCTGATCGACGACCCTGCCTCTCACGAACAGCGGATCTCCTGGCGTATCGGAGCGGATCAGCGTGCCGCCATTGCGCACACGCGGCGCGTTCAGTCGCCAGAATGGCCCCAGCAGGTTCTGCGAGGTTTCTGTTTGCCCCCGATTTCCATTGTTGAGCAGACAGACCAGCGAGGAGATGCCAAGCGAACCTGCCATCAGCACGGACTCATTGTGGGAATCGTTGGACTGCTGACCCAACTGATTGAGGATGGAGGTCGCTTCCCGGAATTCGGCTTCGGTGAGCCTGACGTCCAGCACGAACCCGTGCAGGTGCCTGACCAGGGAAACCATGATTTCGCGCAGTCGGGGATTCTCGGTGCTCTCCATGACCATGAGTACGGCGGGAGTCACATCCTCGTACCGCCGAATCGTCGAGTCACCCGGTGCGACCATGTGCTCTCCCTAAGGAACCCCTAGGATTGGCAGCTTCGACTATGCGGGTCCAATGAACAATGGGAATGGAGTCAATCCGGGACGGAAATGCCTCCTCGCGGCACTGACGTCCTACAGACGCGAGACTTGGCCACATTGCCTAATCACGGAATTATCGATGCGCCCTATGCGGCTGATGAGCTGATGAACATTGCCACTGACGACCATGGACGGACGGCGCACACGCCGGGGCAGATACCGATCGCCGGCTGGTGGGACATCGTCGTTCGGGTCTATCGGGATATCAATCGTGACAATCTCTCGCTGGTGGCCGGCGGTCTGGCGATGTACGCCGTCCTGTCGGTATTTCCAGCGCTGGCAGCCGCCGTGTCGCTGTACGGTTTGATCTTCACTCCCGCCGACGTCATCAAGCAGATGGATGGATTCGCCGGCATATTGCCGCCGGGAGTCTGGGATATTTTCAACAACCAGCTGCAGGACATCGCACGTCGCGAGAACACTACCTTGACGATTGGAGTGGTGGTCGGAATGGTCATTGCCCTGGCCAGCGCCCGCTCGGGCATGGCCGCGTTGATGCAAGCGGCGAACATCGCATATCAGGAGCGCGAAAAGCGCGGCTTCTTCAGGCAAGTATGGACCTCGGTGGTGTTCACTTTGGGAGGCATGCTCGCGTTCATTCTGATGCTACTGCTGGGCGTCGCCATACCGCTGGTGTTCAAGGCTTTCGCGGCCAGTGCCTGGGTTCAGGACACGGTGGAGGTTCTGCGCTGGGTCCTGCTGTGGGCGTTTGCGGTGGTGGGCCTGGCGCTGACCTACCGCTGGGCACCTGCGCGCTCGCGGGCTCGCTGGCGATGGGTGACCTGGGGTTCGGTGTTGGCCGCAACGGTTTGGATAGCGGGCAGCGTGTTATTCGCCCTTTACGTCGGGACATTCGGCAGCTACGCGAAAACCTATGGCGCCCTGGGTGGCGTCATTGTGCTCTTTATGTGGTTTTATCTGTCGAGCTATGTTCTTGTGCTGGGCGCTGAGATCAACGCAGAAATGGAACGTCAGACGACTCGTGATACCACGGACGGGCCCGAAATGCCGATGGGACAACGCGGCGCCTACGCCGCCGATACCGTGGGTCCTTCCGCTCAAGAAATGACACAGCCCAAAGGCAACGCATGAACAGCAAGCCGATCAAGGTTCCCGGTCCGAATCACCCGATTACCATCACAGCGACGAAAGGGCGAGTCACTGCCACCGTGGAAGGCAAACTCATCGCGCATACCCGCGAGGCTCTGACCTTGCAGGAAGCGACCTATCCGCCGGTCCAGTACATTCCGCGCAGGGACGTCGATATGACGCAACTGCAACGGAGCACGCATCGAACGTATTGTCCGTACAAGGGCGAGTGCGTCTATTTCAGCATCCCGGCCGGGGGCGAGCGCTCGGCCAACTCGGTCTGGAGCTACGAAGCTCCTTATGCGGCCGTAGAGGCGATCAGGGAATATCTGGCGTTTTACCCGGACCGGATCGGCGCCCTCCAGATCGACAGCAAAGGTTAGTCGACCTCGTCAGCGTTCGCCCCAGAGCGTATCCGCGACTTTCACTACCAGTTCAAGTTTGCGCCGTTGGTCGTCCTCGGTCAGTGCGTTGCCATGTTCGGTGGAAGCGAAGCCGCATTGAGGGGCGATTCCAAGTTGATCCATATCGACATGCTTCGAGGCCTCCTCGAACTTCCGGCGTAGCCAGTCGATGGATTCCAGTTCCGGCGTCTTGGTGGTGATGAAGCCCGCCATGACCCGTTTCTTGCCCTTGGGCAGCAACTTCAGTGGCTCCATGCCGCCGGCGCGCTCCGTGTCGTATTCCATGAAATAGATGTCGACGTTGGTTCTATTGAAGATCGCGTCCGCGGCGGCGTCATAACCTCCGGAAGCAGCGAAAGTCGAGCGAAAATTTCCACGGCACATGTGCATGCCAATCAACATGTTGGCGGGCCGGTCCCTGATAGCCTCGTTCAGCATATGGGCGTAGCGATCGATCAGCCAGTCGGGATCCTGGCCCATGGCCTTGCGCTGCTGACGTTGTTTTGGGTCGCAAAGATAGGCAAAGAAGATGTCGTCGAGCTGCAGATAGCGGCAGCCGATGGCGTAGTAGGCTGCCACCGCGTCCCGGTAGGTCTGCACGATATCGGCGAACAGCAGCTCAGGATCCTGGTACTCGGGCGGCCTGATATCGGCAGGATCCGTACGGAAGTGGATACAGGACGGGCCGGGGATGGAAATCTTGGGGGACTGTTTCGTATGATCCTTTACGAACGCGAAGTGCGCCAGCATCGGATGATTCTTGGGAAAGCCGAGCTTGCCGTTGATGACCGGGTGAACTGGCGGAATCTTGGTGCCGTGAAACTGCACGCCTTCGCCGCGGATTTCCATATCCATGCCGTCGAGCATTCCCATGAAGTCGAAATGCCAGAAGGCGCGGCGCACTTCGCCGTCCGTGATGGCTTTCAGCCCCACTTCCTCCTGCATCTTGATCAGCGCGATGATTTCGAGGTCTTCGATTGCCTTCAATTCGGCGGCAGGAAGATTCTTCGCCCGCGCTTCGGCGATGCGGGCAGGGCGGAGAAGGCTGCCGACATGGTCGGCTCGGAAGGGGGGTGTGCTCATACTGATTCCTGTCGTCGATCCATTCACTGTCCTTTAGAATAGCGCCTTCGCAGCCAGCGCAGGAACAGCGCCTCGCTCCTTGAGAAGTGGCGAGGTATCTGTGGGCGCGCGATCCGCTGCCATTCGCGCGTGGCAAAGCTGCCTTCGCGCCACAGATCAATCAGGTTGGGATGAATGTAGCTCTTCTTCAGGATGGTCGGGGTATTGCCAAGCTCGTTGGCCACCCGCGTGAGCAGCGCCTTCATCGATCCCGGCTCGCCATCCGGCGGCGCCTCGAGCGCGGCTTCGATGAATAGCGTGCAGGCATGCCAGGTGCGGAAATCCTTGGCTGTCAATTCGGTATTGCCGCTGAGCTCGTGCAGCCAGCGATTGATCTCGGCCGAGCCCACGGTGCGCACCTTGCGTGCCGCGTCGCGATACTTGAATAATCGATAGCCCGGAATGCCCTGACACGCCGCTACCACGCGCGCGACACGCGGGGCCAGCACCGATCCGCGCCAGATCTTGCCGCCCTTACCGGGGAAATCCAGCTCGATTTCCCGGCCATGCAGGGTGACGTGCTTCTTCGAGATGGTGGTAAGCCCGATGGTATGATTGTCGCGCAGGTAGCTGTCATTTCCCACCCGCAGCCCGGTGCGATCCAGCAAGCGCACAATGGCTGCGATCACGCGATCACGATCCAGCTCGTCACGCGCCAATTCCCTCAGCACGTGCGCGCGCAGCGCACTCAAGCAGTCGCCGAAAGCGCTGAGGCCCTCGAACTTGGTGCGATCGCGGACAGTACGCCAATCGACGTGGTAGCGGTATTGCTTACGCCCGCGCGCATCCCGTCCCGTCGCCTGCAGATGGCTATTGGCGCGCGGACTGATCCACACATCGGTCCAGGCGGGCGGCACCGCCAGGCGTCGACAGCGATCGATCAGCGCCGCGTTGACGATGCGATGACCACGGGCGTCGAAGTAGTCGAAGCGGCGACCGCGCTTGCGGCGGCGAATGCCCGGGTCCTGGTCATAGCCATAGCGAAGCCCGGCGTGACGAGCGTGGCGCGCGCCCGCCTGCGGGGATTGCGAAACAGCCATGCGCCTTTCGAATTACTCGCGCAACGCCTGAAAGCCGCGGAACGTCGGCGCCCTCTAGCTTTAGCTTGAACGCTCGCTGTCCAGATCTTCCCCCGCAAAGTTACCGAGGCTGCTTTGCGCTGCAGGGGCATCGGTACGATTGGCCTTCTGTCCCTTCTTGCCATCGTCGCTGGGGCGATCGCGGTAGTCGGTGACATCGTCACCCGCATCGTCGCTGCGATCTTTCAGGCGGTCTGGATTCTTCGTAGGCTCATTCATATTCTGCTCCTTGGTTTGCTTCGACCGCCGGCGTCGGCACATCCGTTTCGTCCACTGGTGGGGGTTCAACGGGATCGACGCGCGGCGGGTCATTGGGCGCAGGATCTCCCATCGGATCCCGCGGTGCGGCCGGCTTTTTGTCTTTGCTTGTATTCATGTCAGTGGGGGCAGCTACGGCTGGCCCGACCCTCCCGCCGATCCATAGATTTGGCCGTTGGCGAAGCTGGCCTGGTTGTCCGCCAATAAGACATAGATGCCACCCAGTTCCGCCGGCATGCCGGGCCGTCCGAGCGGCGTCTGGCTTCCGAATTTTTTCTGTTTCTCCACCGAGGCGCCGCCACTGATCTGGAGGGCCGTCCAGACCGGTCCCGGCGCCACCCCATTGACCCGGATACCCTTTGGCCCCAATTGCTTTGCAAGGGATTTGACGAAATTCATCGTGGCCGCCTTCGTCTGTGCGTAATCGTAGAGCTCCGGAGACGGGTCGTAAGCTTGCTCGGATGCGGTTGCTATGATGCTGGACCCTGGCTGCAGATGGGGCAGGGCAGCCTTGATGATCCAGAACGGAGCATAGATGTTGGTCTTCATGGTCCAATCAAACTGCTCGGTTGAGATATCGAGTATGGAATCGTGGGCCTGCTGGCGTCCGGCATTGCTGACCAGGATGTCCAGTCCACCGAGCGCCTCGACACTGCGCGCCACCAGTTGCCTGCAGAAGCTCTCCTCGCGGATGTCGCCGGGAATCCCCTCGGCTTTTCTACCAGTCTCTCGAATCAGGCCCAATACTTCATCCGCATCGGGTTGCTCAGCCTCCAGGTAATTGATGGCCACATCAGCGCCTTCGCGGGCAAAGGCGATCGCCGCCGCGCGTCCCATGCCTGAGTCGCCACCGGTGATCAATGCCTTACGCCCCTTCAGTCGGCCGGAGCCTTTGTAGCTCGCTTCTCCATGGTCGGGCTTCGGCTGCATTCGGGAGCACAGGCCGGGCCAGGGTTGGTGCTGCTCGGGAAATGGGGGCTTCGGGTATCTGGTTGTGGGATCCGTACTTCTATTGATGGTCTCGGATGTCATGGCTCGGAACTCCAGGGTGGATGCAGCACAAGCTCGGGCCGCCGAGAGGGTCTTTCGACCGGGGCGCTGAATTCGTTGCTCACGTCGTTACTTGGTATCCGGTGGCTTAACAGGCACTGGGTCCGGATCTGTTCGCTGTGTGGTCTCTTTATCGAAGCTTGGCGAACCGGAATTGATTGCCTGGCCGGGGTGCGTTTGCTGCCGACTGCCCGAATCCTTGGGCCTGCCAGGGGTTGCTGATTCGGTTCGACTTTCTGATGCGCTCATGGTGACCCCGCGTCTTGATCGGGCAAGCATGTCTCGCCGCCGGCAAGATGCGCAGGTAAGGACGTCGCCACGAACTGTAGGACCTCAAGACGTGCTTGAACGGCCGCCTGGTCCTCGTTCTCTGTCAGACACGGCGGCCAACACTGTGGTCGTCAGCCCACTGCCGCTGGGTGGATGTTATGCCAGCATCGAGCGCAGTATTTGTCAGGAGGATCCATGCCATGCATCCCGACTTAGTTATCGCCTTGGCGATTGTCTGTGCCGGAGCGTTCTTCGGTTACCTAATTTATTCGCTGCGCACGAACCGCACCCGGCGCCGCGGCGCGAGTTCAACGCGACCGGGGGAGTGAATCCTGCGATGTATTCGGCGGGCGCGCAGCGCCGCTAGGATTTCTGGAGCCCTGCGGAGTCGTAGGTTCTGCTACACTGATCCTGACCGGTGCGGGATTTTGGGACGACAGTGCGAGCGGCGTAAGTCCGTGAAAACACTGATATATCCCAGCTAGCAGTCCCGACCGTTCACCCAATTCAGGGCCGTTAGCTCAGCTGGTAGAGCAGGAGACTCTTAATCTCTTGGTCGTAGGTTCGATCCCTACACGGCCCACCATCTACAGACATTTCAGGGATGTTCAGGACCGTCCCCTTCGCAGCCATTATTCGTCCGCGGGCGACGCCGCGCAGCGACACTGCCAGCCGCCAGACTGAAGCTTTAGACTCTTCCGCAGATGAATGAATTTAATCCTCGTCTGGATATTCTTCCGGCAACGATTTTTCGCGAAGCGCTTGATCAAGTCCCGCCGGGAATCATAGACGCAAGGTCATGGGCATACTGGAATTCAAAGCTTGGTCGGTATCCGGCGCCCCCCATTCCCGTTCGTAGAGCCCGCGCGCCCTGCCCTTTAGCCGTAAGTGAACCCCGGTTTGCTCTGGCCCACTTCAATGATGTAACCATCAGGGTCGCGGATGTAGCAGCAAATGTCGCCGTACTTATCCATCGGTGCCGTGATAAACACGGCGCCTCGGCTACGCCATAATTCGTAAGACGCCTGAATATCCACCACGCGGATATTCATAAAGCTGCTGACGGAATTCGGGTCGGCTGGGACGCTGAGGGTTATCGACGGTTTGTCGGGTGTTGGGCCACCTCCGACGTTGACTATGAGCCAGATATTCGCAATCTGGATGTAGCCCGGTGCACCGCTGCTGTCGCCTCCACTCAGAACGCGCCCTCCGAAGACCGTCTGGTAAAACCGAGCGGATCGTTCGATGTCGGCGACGGTGAGAAAGTACGCGATGGTGAATCCATCCTGCGGCGGCATCTGATAGTTCTTGTGCTCGACTTGTACCTGGCTGCCAGACTCCAATTCGGGCATGGTATTTCTCCGGTGTGTTCCTGCAATTGTCAGGCACCAATTGCTTTCTATCAATCAGGCAATCAGGTCAGCGTTCTACGCTTCGCCCTGTGGATGCTGCGTACCAGGGCTTCGCTGCTTGCCTCGAGGTCATCGATGTCGACGAGCATGAATAGCGGCGCGCTGCCTGGGGCTGTAGGGGTAATTGCGACAGTGACACGATCATCAGGGCAGATATCCATGCACGTGGTGAGCACGATCCGGATATCGCCTTTGCTGAACGCGCGCTTCACCTGCCGCTTGAAGTGCGAAGCCAGCCGGTAACTCACGTTCTTGCCGGATCCGCCGGCGCGCTTGCCGCACTTCTCGCAAATCAACACCATTGCCTGTGCTACCGGCGCTTCAACAGCTTGCAACAGTTTTTTGGCTTTAGGGCCCACTGTCGGCATTATGGCGCAGACAGATGACGGGGTCTGACATTCCGCTAGCGGGGCCTTCTGAATCGAAACACGACTTGGTCCGTGAGGCCTCGAACGCTGGCGTCGAAGACCGAGAGCGTGTGAGCATCGTGGGCGTTGCGAAGCACGTCACTTTGGGCCTCAAGAACAAAGCCTGCCGCCTCAATCTCCCGCTGCAAAAGAGCCGGGTCAATTCGGTGAAGTGTTTCGGTATCCCTTATTCCAGAACCTTTTTCGGCGACGTGATCGATGACCAGAAAGACGCCTCCTGGCCGCAGGGCGCTGAAAAAGGCTTTGTTTAGCCGCGTCATGTCGGCGGGGCCAAGAAATGAATCATGCAAATCGTGGTAATTCTGCGCGGTCCAAATGAGGTCAAGTAGTTCCGGCATCCGAAAATCGGTGAGTGTGCCGGTGAGCATCGTTACGTTTGCATAGCCCGGATCGCGGCCAACAGACTGTGCGCCGGCGATCTCACTTGCCGGACAATTCGCTATCTGCTCAGTCGGGATGTACGCATAGACCCTTCCGGTGGAACCCACGACATCGCTCAGGATGCGCGTGAAATAGGCATTGCCCGGCATGAAGTCGGCGATCCGGTCACCTGCTCTCACGCCAGCGAACGCGATGAGGGCCGCGGGTTTGCGAGTCGCATCAAGCTTGACCTGGTCAGCCGGGCGCCGAGTGTCGGCGAGCGCCGTCTCGATATCCCCTGGGACGGGGCCTTTGGTCTCGGCGCAGACTTCCATGGTGCACAATCTGCCGCCCAACAGCGCCACAAGGAGCCAACCGGCTTTGCTGCTCATTCGACTCTCCCGCTTTCCGTTAAGTGTCATGAGCCTACAAAGTGAAGTGTGGTTTAAGTCAAGGCTTAAGCGCTAAAATTGATGCAAACGGCTACCTGAGTACTTCGGCATGGTGGGTCTGACGATTGGAGCCATGGCGCGGCGGGCCGGCGTCGCTGCGTCCACACTGCGCTACTACGAAAAAGTGGGGCTTCTGCCGCGCCCGGCGCGCGCAGGAAACCGCAGGTTGTATGACCGCCGCGGTATCGGCAGGATACGGATAGTGCTCCTGGCCCGCGACGCGGGATTCTCGGTACGCGAAACCAGGGCTTTCGTGCAAGCATTCCCTCCAGGCACCTCGCCAGCTTCTCGGTGGCGCGACATGGCGAAGCGCAAGTTGGCGGAGCTGGAGGAACAGACGGACCGATTGGCGCAGATGAAGTTGCTCCTGAGTGCGAGCTTCGACTGTCAATGCCGCACGTTGGAGGATTGTGAGCGCTTGGTCGGACAGAGAAACACCGGCGGTCTCGAGGTTGGAAGCCAATGATTACGCTATTTCACCGTCCTAAGACACGGTCGTCGCGCTTCGTATTCTTGCTCGAGGAGCTTGAGGCACCGTATGAGATGCGCCTGGTAACGACCAGGACCCGCGACGGCGGTGCCGCAGACCCAGCCAACCCGCATCCGCACGGCAAAGTACCGGCCATTTCCGATGATGGCGCCGTTGTTTTCGAATCCCCGGCTATCGCGCTCTATTTGACCGATAAGTTTCCGAAGAATCGTCTGGGACCGCTTGTCAACGAACCTGGCCGTGCGGCCTATCTGTCGTGGCTGAGCTACTACACGGGCGTGCTCGAACCGGCGTTCATGTCCAAGTTCATGAACGTCGAAGTGCCGCGCGGCACGGCGGGCTGGGTGGCGGTTGAAGAGGCGATGCCGGCGATTATCAACCTGCTCACCTCGGGGCCGTACATCCTCGGCGAGCGCTTCAGCGCCGCAGATGTACTTTACGGCACCACTTTCGCCATGTTCGGGCAAAGCCCAATGATGCCCAAGTCAAAAGCGATCGAAGAATACGTGCAGCGCATTGTCACGCGTCCGGCATTCAAGAAGGCGCAATCGATCGACAGCGGCGCCCCGGCTACGTAACCGCATGGCGCCGCACCGGGGCGCCACGGCTGAGATCTGTCGACAGGACTTCACCCAAAATTGCCGCCGCGTCCCAGATGTCGACGTAACGCTGGTACAGCGGGGTGAAGGCAAATCGAACGATGTCCGGCGCGCGAAAATCGCCGATCACACCTCGCGCGATCAGCGCCTGCATGAGTTCGTAGCCTCTGGGGTGTGTGAGCGCAATGTGGCTGCCCCGCTGCAAAACTTCGCGCGGCGAGGCAAGCGATAGCCCGGCGCTGCTCAGCGCTTCGAGACGCGTAATGAAGAGCTCGCTGAGCAGCTCGGACTTGTGACGCACCTGCCGCGGATCGATGTCGTCCCACACGCCGAGCGCGCCTTCCAGCGCGGCGAATGCAATCAGCGATGGCGTGCCGGAGCGATAGCGCGCCATACCGGGCGCCGGCTCATAGTCATCGCTGAAATCGAACGGCGCCGCATGGCCCATCCAGGCCGCGAGGCCGGGTTTGACCGCATCCTGCAGATCGCGACGAACGTAGAGAAAAGCGGGCGCGCCCGGACCTCCGTTGAGATATTTATAAGTGCAGCCGATTGCGAAATCCGCCTGCGATGCGTGCAGATCAAGCTCCAGTGCGCCGACGCTATGCGACAGATCCCACAGTATCTGCGCGCCGGCAGCGTGCGCGCGCCGCGTGATGGTCGGCAGGTCGAAGAGCTCCGCGGTCTTGTAGTGGACATGTGTCAGTACCACCAGGAAGGTGGACTCGTCGATGCAGTCGATGAGCTCGGCGCGTGGCACCGCAATGACCTCGATGGCTGCGCCGGAGAGCGCTGCCAGGCCCTGCAGCACATAGATATCGCTGGGAAAGTTTCCCGATTCGGTCACGATGCGGTGACGGCCGCCGCGAGTCATCATGGCAGCTGACGCCAGCTTGAACAGATTGACCGAGGTCGAGTCGGCGACCAGTACCTCATCGGCCGCGGCACCGATCAGCGGCGCTATCTTGGCGCCGAGGCGATGCGGCAGGTCGAACCATCCGTGCACGTTCCAGCTTCGTATGAGATCGTGACCCCATTCATCCTCGATCATCGATCGGGCTCGAGCGGCCGAGTCGTGCGTCAGTGCGCCGAGCGAATTGCCATCCATATAGATGAGGTCGGCCTGGAGCTGAAATCGGGCCCGGATGGGCGCCAGCGGATCGCGCACGTCCCATGATTCGCAATCGCTGCGGCTGGCTGGCAGAGTCATGCGCCGGTCGAAGACGCGCCGCGATAGCGCCATCGATAAATGAGGGCCAGGAGCGCCAGATAGGGCAGGCCGAACACCAGGGTCAACCGGAAGGGTTCGGTGAAGGCCGTCGTGAGCAGCAGGGCCGCCATCAGCGCGGCGCCCAGCAGCGTCGTCAGCGGAAACCCCCACATGCGAAAGCGCGCCGGCGCGCTGCCGTCCTTCTGGCGCGCGCGCCTGAAGAAGTAGTGCGTCACGAAGATCATCATCCACGTGAACATGGCGCCGAACACCGAGATACCCACCATCATCAAAAAGGCTCGATTGGGTGAGACGACACTGAGCACCGTCGCGAGCGCGATGCCGGAGGTCGATACCAGCAGCGCATTGAATGGAATGCCCCGCCTGGTGAGTTCGCCCAGGCGGCGCGGGGCTTGTCCGGCGCGCGAGAGGCTGAACATCATGCGCGTGGTGATGTAGAGCTGGCTGTTCATGGCCGACAGCGCCGCGATCAGTATCACGAAGTTCATGACCGCGCCGGCGGCGGGCAGGTTCAGTGTCTCCATGACGGCGACAAAGGGACTCTTGGACGAGCCGGCCTGTGTCCATGGCAGTACGGCCAGCATGAGTGCCAGCGTCAAGAGGTAGAACAGCACCAGGCGCACCACAGTGGACAAGAATGCGCGCGTCACGGCCACTTCCGGCTGCGCCGCCTCGCCCGCGGCCACGGCGATCATCTCGATACTCAGATAGCTGAACACCGCCATGATGACGGCGATCCACACGCCGCCAATGCCGTGCGGCAGAAATCCGCCGTGTGCGGTGTAGTTGCGCAGACCCATCGTGCCGGTTGAATCGTGGGCGATCACATAGGCGGCGAGCAGAATGAAGCCGACGATGGCGGTGATCTTGATCAGCGAAAACCAGTACTCCACAGTGCCGAAGGTGCTGACGCGGAACGCATTGACCATGATGAGCAGCGCCGAAAACGCGAGTATCCAGATCCATCCGGGCACCGCGGGGAACCAGAATTTCATGTACAGCGCCACGGCGGTGACTTCGGTGCCAACCGCCAGCACGATGCAGGTCCAGTAGGCGTAGCGCACCATGAAACCGGCCAGCGGACCGATATAGTGTTCGGCGTAGGCGCCGAAGGACCCTGTGGTCGGATGCACCACGGTCATTTCCGCCAGGCAGCCCATCAGCAGCAGCGCAATCAGCGCGCCGATCGCGTAGCTGATCAGCACGCCGGGGCCGGCGGTTCCGATCGCAAAGCCGCTGCCCAGGAACAATCCGGTGCCGATCGCGCCGCCGATGGCGATCATCGACAGCTTGCGCGCGCTTAAGGTTCGCTGCAGGCCGCTTTCGCGCTGGATGATCGCGGCAAAGCCGTCGTCCGTGCGGGTCGCATCGTGCATCTTCTTTTTGCTCTGACGTGTGACCATCCAATTCTAGCCGCATCCGGTAGACTGCGCTGAGATGGACAGCCACCGGCAGAATCCCGGATTCGGCCTCTTGTGCGATGCCGTTGCCTACCGCCGCCTGGTGGCGGTCACCGGCAGCGGTGTGTCCGTGGGGCTTGCGCAGCAGGGTTCCGATCCAGGTTCATTGCCAACGTGGCATTCGGTGCTCACCCAGCTTCGCTCGCGCTTCGCCACGCGCCTGGGGCCGGTGGCGGCCGACGTGGACCTGTTGTTGAGCGCGCAGTCGCGGGCAGCGGATTATCTGATCGAGGCCGCAACACTGATCCGCGAGGTCGTCGGTGTCGGCGAGTATCGGGACGCGGTCGTTCGGTTGACCACGGGGGCCGAGGATGCGAGATCGCCGCTGCATGATCTGATCGAGGACCTTGAGCCGCTGGGCATCATTACGTTCAATTACGACCTCGGGCATGAAAATGCCTATCGCGCGCGACGGCGCGACCGGCATCGAATGCATCGCGCCATCTATTCGGATGAGCGCAAGCTGCGCGCGGTACTGGCGGATGATTTCCAGTCGCGCTTCCTGCTCAAGGCGCACGGCTGCATTTCCCGCCCGAAGACCATTGTGCTCGACCGTTCCTCCTACCGCGAAGTGATGGCCCGCCAGCTTGGCTACCGGGCCTTTGCGCATCATGTGCTGGCGCGCTTCAGCGCCCTGATCGTCGGGTTCGGCCTCAGCGACCCCGATTTCGAGGATTTGCTGCAAAGCTTCGAGACCAACTTTGGCGGCGGCGTCGGCGAACACGTTTACATCTGGAAGCGCGGCCAGCGACAGGACGAGGAGGCACGAGCGCTGGTATTGCGACGACGCTACGGCCTGGTCTGCATCTTCGTCGACAGCTTCGACGATGTGCGCACGGTGATCTCCGATGCCCGCACGCACATGGGCAAGCAACTGCGGCACACCATCGCGATGACGCTCAAGCGCAGCGTGGACGTGGAGGAGTTCCGGCAGTTACGACGCAAAGCCCACATCGAGCTGGGTCGCTTGAGTCCGGCGGGCGCCAGCGTAGCCGCGGCGGCACTCATGGCCGGCGTGAGCGATGAAAGCAGTCCCATGCTGGTGCGGGCAGAGGCTGCCTATTCGCTTGGCAAGATACGGCCCACGCCCGCCGGGGTTGCTGACTTCCTGCTCGATCAGATCACCGTGAGCACGCCTCCCGCCATCGTGACTTCGATGCTGGCGGCGCTGCTGCAACTGGACCCGCCCGTGGATGAACAACTCATCGCCTGGACCACCCGGGCCGCGGCGCTGGAGCCGGTGTGCCAGGAAGTGGATCGTCAGTCGGAAGCGCTGCCGGCCACGCGCGGGGCCCCGCGTGCGCGCAAATACCTGGAAGCGCTGATCGCGCGATGGCGGGCGACGAGTTCCTGATCGGTGCCGCATGCGCGCCGCGACGCATTGTCTGCGACGGCTGATCGCTATCAGGTCACAGCTGCGGACTCGCCGCTGCCGATCACGCTCGGCAACGGCACCGGCGGGGCTGTCGAATCAGAATGGCTGGATGAGAGCTTCCTCAGCAACGGTAGCATCGCCAGTGCAATGATCGTGCAGCCGACGCCGGCGAAGCCCAGCCTGTTGAACAGGCTGGTATAGATAGTGAGCGAGGCAATTGGATCGGTGAGGTCCTTGGGGATGTGCGCGTAATTGGCCACCACGCTGCCCAGGTACTGCGAGATGCCGATGACCACGAAGTAGGTCCCCATCATGAAGCCGCCCATGCGCGCGGGCACATAGCGCGCGATCATCGCTAGCCCTAAGCCGCCGACCAGCAACTCGCCCAGAGAGTAAAGACCGTAGCCCCAGATCATGATCCACGAGGACACCTTGCCGTCCACGGCCCAGCGCGCGCCCACGCCGTAGATGAAGAAGCCGATGGCGCATGAGCCGAACCCCCAGGCGAACTTGGCGGCGATGCTCGGGTCCTTGCCGCTTCGGCCCAGCGTGTTGTAGATGAATACGAGCACAGGACTGAGCAGCACGATCCAGATCGAATTGAGGTTCTGGTACTGCTCGGGGATCCATTTGAAGAGCTGCCAGCCGAAGATGCTGAAGTTCAGATCGACGTTGTTCTGCGCGAACAGATTCAGCGAGGTCGACATCTGCTGGTAGAAAATGAAGAAGAAAATCGTCTGTGCCACGAGCAGCAGCGCCGCGATCAGCCCGGCGCGCTCATGCCGATGACTGGTGCGGATCAGGTGCAGGAAAATGCCGAGGATGACGATGCCGGTGCCATAGACACAGACGCGCGCAATCTCTCGGTGCTGCAGCAGGAACGCGGACAGCAGGATCACCGCTGCCGCGCCAGCGGCTACACCCAGTGCGCGCCGCCATTGAATCGGTGCCTCATCGGGCGGCGAGCCGATGTGGCGCAACGCCCGTCCCATGAAGGCATAGTTGGCCAGTCCCACGCATAGGCCGATGGCGCACACGCCAAAGGCGGTATGCCATCCGGCCGAGTCGCCGTAGCGCGCGCCGACGTAGTTGCGGATCCACGGGGTCAGTGTCATCGAGATCATCGAACCGATGTTGACCGCCATGTAATACATCGTGAAGGCGCTATCGATGCGCGAGTCATCGCCCTCGTAGATCTTGCGCACCAGGTTGCCGGTGTTGGGCTTGAAAAGCCCATTGCCAACGATGATGACGCCGAGTGCCAAGTAGAGAAAATACTCGCTGTCCGTCGGATACCAGAGCAGCGCATAACCGACCATGAGCACCACCGCGCCGATTCTCATCGTGCGCCGGGCGCCGAGCAGTTTGTCGCCGATCCAGCCGCCGATGGCCGGGGTCGCATAGATCAGCGCCGCCGCGGCGCCCCACACCAGGTTGGCGCGCGTGTCGATGAAGCCCAGCTTCTTCATCATGTAGGTGACCATCAGCACCTGCATGCCGTAGAAGCCGAAGCGTTCCCACATTTCGATCAGGAATACCGTGCTGAAGGCGCGCGTCTGCTCCGCAGGTGTCATCGGGGCAGCCGGCGTGGCAGTTTGCGTCATTGCAGCGCTTCCTGGAGCAGGCGGGTGTACTGCTCGAATTGTTCGAAGGTGTTGTAGAGCTGCGCCGACAGTCGCAGCAGCGGTGTCGGAAAGGGATGAAACCACGCCTCGACATTGCGCAGGCGGAACCAGGCGTGCAGTCCGTCGCAGTCGAGTGAGGCTCCGGGCGAGCCGGCAGCGGCGCGCGGCAGCGGCAGGGAGAACATCGATCCGATCATGGCTTCGGGACAGGGTGCCTCGATCCCGAACGTGTCCAGCAGCAGCGTGCGCGCGCGCAACGCCAGCGCGCGATTGCGCGCCATCAGCTCCGTCCAGCCGCCCGGCAGCAGGCTGCCCATGTAGCGGATGGATTCCGGCACAGAGAGCCACCCGGTCGGATCGAAGGTGCCGGTCCAGTCGAACTCGGCATGAAAGCCTCCCGTGTAGCCGTGGCTGATCACGTTCGGGTGCAGTCCGGCCTGCCGGTCGCGTCGTGCATACAGGAATGCCGCTCCCTTGGGTGCGCACATCCATTTATGCGCGTTGCCGGTGTAGTAAGCCGCGCCGAGTGCCGAGAGATCGATCGGGACCATGCCCGGCGCGTGCGCGCCATCAACCAATGCATCCACACCGCGCGAGCGCAGTTCGCTCACCAGCCGCGCCAATGGCAACACCAGCGCCGTCGGGCTGGTGACGTGATCGATGAGCGCAAGCCGCGTGCGTGAAGTCACTTTATCCATCACGGTCGCGACCAGGTCGGTGTCGCGCGGGCACGGGAACGGGAACTCGGCGATCACGATGCGCGCCTTGGAACTCTGCGCCACAAAATCGATCGTCTTGCGGCAGGCCGCATAGGTATGCGTGGTGACCAGTAGCTCATCCCCGGCGCCGAACGACAGCGATCGCAGCACGGCATTGACGCCGGCAGTGGCATTGCTCACGAAGACCAGCTCGGCAGGGTCGGCCCCCACGAAGGCCGCGAAGGCCTCGCGCGCGGTGTTGAGTCGCGCGGGGAAGTGGGTGGAGAGAAAATCGACCGGCTCGCGCTCCATCTCCTGGCGCAGCGATGTCTGCAATTCCAGTACCTTGCGCGGACAGGCACCGAATGAGCCGTGGTTCAGATAGCTGACCGATGGATCGAGGCCCCAGAGCGAAGCGAAATTCAAAGCCGTGTTCTCTCGTTATGGCTAATGAGCGCTGCAGCTCGTGGTCGCTACTGTAAGCGTGCGGCTGTTGCGCATCAACAGTCAGGCGGTTACGAGCACCGCGCGAAAGTCGTTCACATTGGTAAAGGTGGGCCCCGTGATCACCGAGTCGCCCAGCGCCTTGAAGAAGCCATGGCCGTCGTTGCGCTCGAGACTGGCGCGCGGATTGATGCCCTGTGCGCGCGCACGCTCGAGGCTGTCGGGCGCCAGGTAGGCTCCGGCGATGTCCTCGGCACCATCGACGCCATCGGTATCGCCGGCGATGGCATGGACGCGCCGATGGCCGTTGAGCGCGACACCGAGCGAGAGCAAAAACTCGACGTTGCGCCCGCCGCTGCCATCGCCGCGTAACGTGACCGTGGTTTCCCCACCCGACAGCAGCACGCACGGTGCTGCAGCCGGCTGATTACGCGCTGCGATCTGCTGCGCAATGCCCGCGAAGACCTTGCCGACATCGCGCGCTTCGCCTTCGAGGCGATCGCTCAGGATGATCGGCTCTACGCCCTCGGCACGCGCCGCGGCAGCCGCGGCTTCCAGCGCCATCTGCGGAGTCGCGATCAGGCGCGTCTCGATGCCGCGCAGCCGCGGATCCGACGGTTTCACCGATTCACCACGGCCGCTGCTGAGTGCATCGCGAACCTGCGGCCCCAGTTCGATGCGGTAGCGCTCGAGAATGGCGAGCGCGTCGGCACAGGTGGTG
This sequence comes from uncultured Gammaproteobacteria bacterium, assembly GCA_963771665.1. Classification (GTDB taxonomy): domain Bacteria; phylum Pseudomonadota; class Gammaproteobacteria; order Steroidobacterales; family Steroidobacteraceae; genus FEN-1191. The sequence goes on from CAVYUK010000008.1 coordinate 639,473, forward strand.
GGATCGCCCACCGTCGGACCTGAACCGATATCGGTCGGATCATCGCCGGGGACGTCCGATATGAGCAGCGTCACCACCTTTGCGGGTGCACTGGCCGCGGCGAGTCGCCCGCCCTTGATGGCCGATAGATGGCGTCGTACACAATTCATCTCGCCGATCGCAGCTCCGGAACTCAGCAAGGCGCGGTTGAGCGCCTGCTTGTCCTTGAGCGTCAAGCCATCCATCGGCAGCGTGAGCAGGGCGGAAGCGCCGCCGGACATCAGCGCCAGCACCAGATCGTCCGCGCGCAGGTCGCGCACGCTGTGCAGGATTCGCTGCGCCGCTTTGAGGCTGCTTTCATCGGGCACCGGGTGCGCGCCTTCGATGATCTCGATGCGCTCGCAGGGTACCGCGTAGCCGCTGCGTGTGACCACGAGTCCGGATAGCTCACCGGACCAATTGTCCTCGACGGCGCGGGCCATGGCGGCCGAGGCCTTGCCGGCGCCGACAACGATGACCCGGCCGCGCGGCGCGCGCGGCAGATACGAGCGGATATGGTGTGCGGGCTGCGCCGAATCGATCGCGGCATCGAACAATCGGCGCAGCAATCGGCGCGGGTCGAGCGCGGCGCTCACGTGGGTGTTGCCGGGCTCGCGGTTGGCACGCCAAGCGTGTTGGAAAGCGTACCCAGGCCGTCGATCGTTACCTCGACGGTCGAGCCGTCAGGTATAGAGCCGACCCCGAGCGATGTGCCGCAGGCGATGACATCGCCGGGCAGCAGCGACATGTCGTGCGAGAGTCGGCTTACGACTTCCGCCGGCGGCAGGATCATGTCCGAGAGCGCATAGCGTTGCCGCTCGACCCCATCGAGCAGCGTGACCACGCTCGCGGACTGCCAGTCGAGTTCGGTGGCGATGAATGGACCGATCGCGCCGAATGTGTCGTATCCCTTGGAGCGACACCACTGCACGAAGTCCGGGTATTCGTTCATGACGCTGATCGCGGTGACATCGTTGATGCAGGTATAGCCAAATATATGGCGCGCGGCTTCCTCCACCGAGACGTTATGGCAGCGGCGGCCGATGACGATGCCGAGCTCGCCTTCGAACGCGATCTTGCCCGCGTAGCCGAGCGGCCGTTCGATCGTGTGGCGGTGGCCGATCACACATGAGCTTGGCTTGATCAGGTACAGCGGATGCGCCGGTGCCGGCTTGCCGAGCTTGGCTGCCAGCGCGTGAAAGTTGTTCCACAGCGCGATGAGCTTGCTGGGCGCGCAGGGCGCGAGCAGCGACACGCTGGCCAATCCCAGTCTGAATCCCGTGGGCTGCTGGTTCCCGAACTGATCGCCCGAATATTCGGCGACGGTCTCGCCCTCGAGAGTGCCGAAGCCGACGCTCCCCGCCGCGGACCTGAACCGGACCCAGCGTGCCATCTATCAGGAAGTCGTAACGAGGTTCTGCGGTTTGCCGGCAGCCCAGCCGTCGATATTGTCCATGAGCTGATCGGCCAAGAACTGCATGGCGCCGTGCGAAGCCCAGGCGACATGCGGCGTGAGGATAAAATTGGGCCGCCGCACTTCCAGCAGCGGGTGGCCGCCGGTGGGCGGCTCGACCGTGAGCACATCGAAGCCGGCGCCGCCGATCCAGCCTTCTTCGAGCGCCCGGATCAGCGCGGCTTCATCAACCAGTCCGCCACGCGCGGTATTGATCAGCAGCGCGGTCGGCTTCATCGAGCGCAGCTGGGCGGCGCCGATCATGTTGCGCGTGGCCGGCATCAACGGCAGGTGCAGTGTGATCACATCGGATTGGGCGATCAGCTCCGGCAGCGCGACGAACTCGCCCGGGATATCGAGCTGCGCAGGATGCGCGGCGTAGATGGGCCGCATGCCGAAGGCCTTGCCGAGCGCGGCCATCGACTGGCCGATCGCACCTTCGCCGATGATCCCAAGTGTCGCGCCGTGCAGATCGCGGATCGGGTGATCGAAGAAACAGAACTGCTTGGACTTCTGCCAGGCGCCGTTCATGACATCGTCCCGATAGGCGATCATATTGCGGCGGAGTGCGAGGATCATCGCGAATGCATGCTCGGGTACCGAATGCACCGCGTAGTTGCGGATGTTGCTCACCGCCACGCGATGCGCATTGCAGTAGGGCACGTCGACAACATCATAACCGGTGGCAGCGACCGCGATCAGCCGCAGATCCGGCAATTGCTGCAGCGCCTCGGCGCGCAGCGGCACCTTGTTGGTGATCGCGATGCTAGCGCCCTTGAGGCGCTCGACCACTTCGCCGGGCGCAGTCGCGTCATGCTCAACGTAAGTGGCATCGAATTTCGGCGCGCGCACCTTCGCATCGAGCGAGGCGCGATCGAGAAAGACGATCCGCTGACTCACTGCACGCCCAGTGCACGCGGTGCAGGATTGCTCTGCCAGTAAGCCGCCGCGGCCGCGACGCCACTGCCCAGGGTGACCTTCACGCCGCAATCCACCATCGCCATTTCAGCGCCGGCGAGCGCAGCCATCAGCATCAGCTCGTTGCAATCGCCGAGGTGGCCGATTCGGAAGAGCTTTCCGCCAACGCGTGCGAGGCCCGCGCCGAGCGCGAGGTTGTAGCGCCTGAAAGCGCGCGTGATGATATCGGCGCCGTTGATGCCGCTGGGCACCATGATCGCGGACACCGTATCCGAGTACCACTGCGGGGCGGCCGCACAAAGCTTGAGTTTCCAGCCGGTCTGGATGGCGGCTCGCACGCCCGATGCGAGGTAGGTGTGGCGGGCGAACACGTTTTCGAGACCTTCCTCGTTGAGCATGCGCAGCGATTCGCGCAGCCCGTAGAGTCCAGGCAGAGAAGGCGTGTAAGGAAAATATCCGTTGGCGTTGGCCGAGATCATATCGGCGTAATCGAAATAGCAGCGGCGGCCCTTGGCGGTCTTCGAGGCCGCGAGCGCCTTCTGGCTCACGCAGGTGATGCCCAGCCCCGCGGGCAGCATCAGCCCTTTCTGCGAGCCGCTGACGCAGACATCCACGCCCCATTCGTCCATGCGGAAATCGATGCTGCAGAGCGCGCTGACGGAATCGACGAACAGCAGCGCGGGATGCTTGGCCGCATCCAGCGCCTTGCGAATGGCAGCGACGTCGCTGGTCACTCCAGTGGCGGTCTCGTTCTGGCAGACCAGCACGGCCTTGATGGTATGAGCCTTGTCGGCTTCAAGAGCTGCCTGGTAGCGATCAGCGGGCGCGCCTTCGCCCCACTCGACATCAATCACGTCCACCTTCAGCCCCATGCGCTGGCATAGATCGATCCACAGGTAGCTGAACTGGCCGAAGTTCGCGGCCAGCACGCGATCGCCCGGATCCAGGCAGTTGGTGACGGCCGCTTCCCAGCAACCCGTGCCCGAGGACGGAAATATGAACGGCACACCCGATGTGGTTTTGAAAATCGGCTTCAGACCGGTCAAGCACTCACGCGCCAAGGCGGGAAATACAGGGGAACGGTGGTCCTCCATCGGTACGTCCATCGCTCGCAGGATGCGATCGGGCACGTTGGTCGGTCCGGGAACAAACAGGAAGTTGCGACCTGCCATTAGGGGTGTCCTGACTATAAGTATGAATTCGGGCGTCTATTGAAGCAGTTATTCGAGGAAATCGCAGTAACGATCGACATGAGCGGCCAGATCGAGCGCGTGCTGGCGGGAGAGCCGCTCGGCCAGCTCGGTATCGCGCCGTTCGAGCGCCTCCACGATCTTGAGGTGGTCGATAATCGAGCGCGTGGCGCGATCGCTCTGCGTAATGGTTGCACGACGGATCGCGCGCACGTGAAGGAACAGATTTCGCGTGGCGTCTTCGATGAGCTGCGAGCCGCCCAAGCGGATCACGGCCTGGTGGAAAGCAATGTTGACGTCCGAGTATTCGCTCAAGTGTTCCGAGGGCGGCGAACTCTCGAACTCGTCGAACAGGTGCCGCAACTTGGCGATCTCCGCATCGGGTGCATGCAACGTCGCAAGCCGCGCCGCCATGCTCTCGAGCGCCGCCCACATCTGCACCATCTCGACGATCTGGCGCTTGGTTTTGCGGACAATGAAGATGCCGCGGCGGGGGAGCGTGCGCAGAAATCCTTCCTGCTCGAGAATGGAAAGCGCTTCGCGCACCGGTGTGCGGCTTACGCCCAGGGCCTGCATGAGCTGCCGCTCATCCAGCCGCAGCTCGTGCGAGGGGTGGTAGATGTCGGCATCGGTGATCGCATTCTTGAGCAGGGTGTAAGCCTGGTCGCGCAGCGAGGTCGCGTTCAGCGGTTGCAGCCGCAGTCGCACGGCCCGCTCGGGGCGCTGCACGTCGGTGGACGGCTCGACGATCTGCCGTTCGACGCTGTCAACGAGCGCGTCCATTAGAGTTGTTTCTGTCACGGCATACTCCGCCGCGCTTAATCCCTGCCCTAACCCCGCGCGCGGTGTTGCATTAGATATATCAGATCGGCGGAGCGCGTGTAGGGGATTTAACCGCGCATGGGTCTTCCTTAGTAAAGGGCCCTTAATTGCATTAGCAAATGGGCGCCCACAGCGGCTGAGCCGCTAAGGAAGCCCTCGTTGACATCTGGTGATATATCACATATGGTCTTTCAGACGAGCTCGATTGTGGATCAATGGAGCCACGGCCGACTCGATAAATAAATGTTCGGGGTTTTAACTTCGACTTTGTGGGGGCCGTGACATGAACTCATCCGAAAGAGTGAATACATCGCTCTTTGCCAATCCGTGGGTCCAGCTAGCGCTAGGTGTGATCTGCATGGCCTGCGTGGCCAATCTGCAGTACGGATGGACACTATTCGTCAATCCGATCGATGCGAAATACCACTGGGGGCGTGCCGACATTCAGGTCGCCTTCACGATCTTCGTGCTCATCGAGACCTGGTTGATTCCGGTTGAGGGCTACCTGGTCGATCGATTCGGCCCACGCTGGGTCGTCCTGAGCGGTGGCATCCTTGTGGCGATCGCGTGGAGTATCAATTCCACGGCAAGCTCGCTTGCGATGCTCTACGTTGGGGCAGCTATCGGCGGCATCGGTACGGGCTGCGTGTATGGCACCTGCGTCGGCAACGCGCTGAAGTGGTTTCCCGGGCGACGCGGGCTCGCGGCCGGATGCACGGCCGCCGGGTTCGGTGCGGGAGCGGCGATCACTATCAGTCCCATCGCGAAGATGATCGCTTCCTCTGGATACGAGCACGCGTTTTTGTTCTTTGGGCTGCTGCAGGGTGCAATCGTATTCGTAATGTCCTGGGGATTGCTCCTCGCGCCGCCCCAGCTGATGGGAATGAAAGTGCGCGCCAATCAGACCGCGCACGGCTATTCGCCCGCCCAGGTGCTGCGCAGCCCTGTGTTCTATGTGATGTACGTGATGTTCGTGCTCGTAGCCGCTGGCGGCCTGATGATGGCAGCGTCCATGGCGCCGATCGCCAAGGATCTGAAGATTGACAAGATCCCGGTCGAGATCCTCGGATTCGGCGGCGCGGCGCTGACACTGGCGTTGCAGTTCAATCGCATCTTTGACGGCGTCGGACGTCCGTTCTTCGGCTGGGTATCGGACCGGATCGGTCGCGAGAACACCATGGCGATCGCATTCGTGATCGGGGCGGGGGCTCTGTTCAGTCTGAGCCGAACTGGTTCCAACCCGGTGCAGTTCGTCCTGATCACCGCGCTGTATTTCGGCGTGTTTGGCGAAATCTACAGCCTGTTTCCGGCGACCCAGGGCGACACTTTCGGCGGCAAGTACGCGGCTGCTAATGCCGGAATGCTTTACACCGCAAAGGGTGCCGGCTCACTACTCGTCCCGTTCGCCGCCGCACTGGCCGCGAAGCAGGGTTGGAGCACCGTTTTCCTGATCGCGATGGCGTTCAACCTGCTGGCTGCATTCATCGGCTTGGTGGTCCTCAAGCCGATGCGCGTACGGCATTTTGCCGCTAGTCGCGACAAATACGGCGATGGCGCCGCATCGCCGATGTCGCCCGCGCCGGCTGCAGGGGTCGGGTCCGGTCGCGTCGCATGAGCAGTAGAGATTACCAAGCAAGCGGGCGGTTATCACTGAGCCGTCCGCTTGCATCCCGCCCGCACATTCCGCGTTTTCCTCATCTGGAGGCAGTATGAAAGCCAGCACCGCATCGGTAGTCGCGCCGGGCGCGACCACCCCGACCACAGCCGACGATACGCTGCGGCCGAAGAGCAAGGACGCTGCCCTGATTTCCGGGGGTCACTTGGTGGCACGCGCACTCAAGAACGAGGGCGTAGACACGATCTTCACGCTCTGCGGTGGTCACATCATCGACATCTACGATGGTTGCGTTGATGAAGGTATCCGCATCATCGATGTTCGACACGAGCAGGTGGCCGCGCATGCCGCGGACGGTTATGCGCGGCAGACAGGCAAACTTGGCTGCGTGGTCACCACGGCGGGTCCAGGTTGTACCAACGCGGTAACCGGCGTGGCCACAGCGTTTCGCTCTGAAAGCCCGATCCTGCATATCGGCGGCCAGGGCGCACTGACGCAACACAAGATGGGATCACTGCAGGATCTGCCGCATGTCGATCTGATGACCCCGATCACCAAGTTCGCCGCTTCGGTGTCGAGCACTGAGCGCATCGCGGACATGATCTCGATGGCGGCTCGCGAAGCATTCAACGGCGCGCCGGGTCCGGCGTACCTGGAAATTCCGCGCGATGTGCTCGATCGCGAAGTCGACATCACCAAGGCAGTGATACCGCAGCCCGGCAAGTACCGCGCGTCGACCAAATCGATCGGCGATCCGCGCGATATCGAGCGGCTGGCCGATATCCTCGTGGCTGCCGAGCGACCTGCGATTCTCTATGGCCAGCAGGTGTGGACCGCGCGCGGCCACAACGAGGCGGTCGCGCTGCTGCGGGGATTGGACATTCCGGGCTATTTCAATGGCGGCAGCCGCGGGCTGTTGCCTCCGGGCGATCCGCATCACTTCGATCGCACGCGCAGCGAGGCGTTCGCCAACGCGGATGTGATCGTGATCGTTGGCACGCCGTTCGATTTCCGCATGGGCTACGGCAAGCGCATCAGCAAGAACCTGACGCTGGTGCAGATCGACATGGATTACCGCACCGTGGGCAAGAACCGCGATATATCGTTGGGCCTCGTCGGCGATCCGGGTGCCATTCTGGGCGCTGTGCTGCAGGCGGCCACGGGGCGCCTCAAGAGCGACAAGCGCCAGGCACGACAACAGTGGATGAAGCAGCTCTCGAACGCGGAGGCCGCGGCCACCGAGAAGCTCATGCCGCTGTTCAAGTCCAACAACACGCCGATTCATCCGTATCGCGTGGCTTATGAGCTCAATGAGTTTCTGGCGGACAACACCATCTATATCGGCGATGGCGGTGATGTGGTGACGATTTCGGCGCAGGCGGTGCGGCCGCGACGTCCCGGGCAATGGATGGACCCGGGCGCCCTCGGCTCGCTGGGCGTCGGCACGGGGTTTGCGATCGCGGCCGGATTGGCCAATCCGGACAAGGAAGTGCTGTGCTACTACGGTGACGGCTCCTTCGGCATGACGGCCTTCGACATGGAGACCGCCAACCGCTTCGGCGTGCCGTATCTGGCCGTTATCGGCAATAACTCGGCGATGAACCAGATCCGTTACGGGCAGTTGGCCAAGTACGGCGAGCAGCGCGGCAGCGTCGGCAATTTGCTCGGCGATGTACCGTTCGGCAAATTCGCCGAGATGCTTGGCGGCTATGGCGAAGAGGTGCGCGATCCAGCGCAGATCGCTTCAGCGCTACAGCGCGGGCGCGAGTCGGTTCAGCGGCTGCGCAGGTCCGCGGTAATCAATATCTGGGTCGATCCGCGCGAGTACGCGCCGGGCACCAAGAACCAGACGATGTACAAGTAATCAACGGCGAAACGAAAAGGGTAATGCGGAATGGGCAAGGCATTGGACGGCGTTCGAATCCTCGATTTCACTCACGTGCAATCCGGGCCGACCTGCACGCAGCTGCTGGCATGGCTTGGCGCGGATGTCATCAAGGTAGAGCGCCCGGGCGGCGGTGATGTCACACGCGAGCAGTTGCGCGATGTCGAGGGCGCCGACAGCCTCTACTTTACGATGCTCAATCACAACAAGCGCTCGATCACTATCGATTCCAAGACTCCGGCCGGCAAGCGCGTGGTCGAAAAGCTCATCCAGCATTGCGATGTGCTGGTCGAGAACTTCGCCCCCGGCGCGCTCGATCGCATGGGTTTTACGTGGGAGCGCGTGCAGCAGCTCAATTCGCGCATGATCGTGGCCTCGGTGAAGGGCTTCGGCCCCGGACCCTACGAAGACTGCAAGGTCTACGAAAATGTCGCCCAGTGCGCCGGCGGCTCTGCCTCGACCACCGGTTTCGACGACGGTCCTCCGCTGGTCACCGGCGCGCAGATCGGAGACAGCGGCACTGGACTGCACCTCGCGCTCGGCATTGTCGCGGCGCTGTATCAGCGCAATACCACGGGGCGCGGGCAGAAGGTGCTCGCGGCCATGCAGGACGGCGTGCTCAATCTCTGCCGCGTCAAGCTGCGCGATCAGCAGCGTCTGGCGCGCACCGGTGTCATGAAGGAATACCCGCAATACCCTCATGGCAAATTTGGTTCGGCGGTGCCGCGCGCCGCCAATGCCTCGGGCGGCGGCCAGCCCGGCTCGATCGTGAAGTGCAAGGGCTGGGAGACCGATCCGAACGCCTACCTGTATTTCATTACGCAGGCGCCGGTGTGGAAGGAAGTGTGCCAGGTGATCGGCAAGGAGCAATGGATAACGGATCCGGACTATGCGACGCCAGCTGCCCGACTGCCGCGGCTGAAGGAAGTGTTCGCCGCGGTCGAGGCCTGGACCGTCACCAAGACGAAATTCGAAGCCATGGAGGAGCTCAACAAGCACGACATCCCGTGCGGCCCGATTCTCTCGATGGAAGAACTCGCCGCGGAGCCGTCGTTGCGCGCGACCGGAACCGTCGTCGAGGTCGATCATCCGAAGCGAGGTAAGTATCTGACGGTGGGCAATCCTATCAAGCTCAGCGACAGCCCGACGCAGGTGACGCGATCGCCGCTGCTGGGTGAGCACACCGACGAAGTGCTGGCCGAACTCGGCTTCGCCGCCGGCGAAGTCGCCGAGATGCGCGCTCACAAGGCGATCTGATTCACGGAGAGCATTGATGGAAGCGACAGTGCGAACCTCCGGATTTGCCTCTGCGAGCCACGACAAAGTGGCGGCGCGCAAAATTCTCGATCATGCAAAAGCCGCCGGGCGCACTGCGCTGACGGCGCCCGAGGCGCGCGGCGTCTGTGAGGCCTATGGCATCGCTTTGCCGGCCGAAGCCGTGGCCACGAGCGCCGATCTGGCCGTCACTGCCTCGGACCGGATCGGCTATCCGGTGGTCATGAAGATCGTCTCGCCCGATATCCTGCACAAGACGGAGGCTGGCGGCGTTCTGGTCGGACTGACGTCGGCCGAGCAGGTCAGGGCGGGCTTTGCCACCATCATCGACAACGCGCGCAAGTACAACGCCAAGGCCGAAATCCTCGGCGTGCAGATTCAGCAGATGATGCGGGGTGGCCAGGAAGTCATCATCGGCGCGGTGACGGATCCGGCATTCGGTAAGCTGGTGGCATTCGGCCTCGGTGGCATTTTGGTCGAGGTGTTGAAGGACATCACCTTCCGTCTCGCGCCGGCCTCGCACGAGGAGGCGCTGTCGATGCTCGACAGCATTGCGGCAGCTGAAATCCTGCGCGGCGTCCGCGGCGCCAAGGGTGTGGATCGCGAAGCGCTTGCCACCATGATCGAGCGCGTCAGTGTGCTCGTCAGCGACTTTCCCGAAATCTCGGAACTGGATCTGAATCCAGTGTTTGCCACCGATCGCAGCGCAACGGCGGCCGATGTGCGCATCGTGCTCGACTTCAATCCGGCGCCCGCGCGTCATCGCCCAAGCCACGAACTCGTTGTGCAGCAGATGAATCGCATCATGAAGCCCGATGCCGTCGCGGTCATCGGCGCTTCCTCGGAAGCCGGCAAGATCGGCAATTCGGTAATGAAGAACCTCATCAATGGGGGTTACAAGGGCGCGATCTACCCCATCCACCCGAGCGCGGATGAGATCCTGGGCCTCAAGGCCTACAAGAGCGTCAAGGACGTTCCCGGTGAGATCGATGTAGCCGTCTTCGCCATTCCGGCCAAGGTCGTCGCCAAGGCCTTGATCGAGGTCGGGGAGAAGAAGATTGCTGGCGCAGTGCTTATCCCGTCAGGCTTTGCCGAGACCGGTAACGTCGCCGGCCAGACCGAGCTGGTCGAGATCGGGCGCAAGTACGGCGTGCGGCTCATGGGACCCAACATTTACGGCTTCTATTACACCCCGAAGAATCTTTGCGCTACCTTCTGCACCGCCTATGACGTCAAAGGCAAGGCGGCGCTGTCGTCCCAGTCGGGCGGCATCGGCATGGCCATCATCGGCTTCTCGCGCTCTGCCAAGATGGGTGTCTCGGCGATCGTCGGACTCGGCAACAAGTCCGATATCGATGAGGATGACCTGCTGACCTTCTTCGAGCAGGACGACAACACGCAGATCATCGCGCAGCACTGCGAGGATCTGAAAGATGGCCGCGCATTCGCCGAGGTGGCGAAGCGGGTGTCGAAGAAAAAGCCCATTGTGGTGCTCAAGGCCGGGCGCACCAGCATGGGTGCGCGGGCTGCCAGCTCGCACACCGGCGCACTGGCCGGCAATGACAAGATCTACGAGGACGTGTTCAGGCAGTCGGGCGTGATTCGCGCCCGCTCGCTGCGCGACATGCTCGAGTTCGCACGCGGCATCCCGGTACTGCCCACCCCTAAAGGCAACAATGTCGTCATCATCACCGGTGCTGGCGGCTCCGGCGTACTGCTGTCGGATGCCTGCGTCGACAACGGCCTGTCGCTCATGGCGATGCCGCCGGATCTGGACGCGGCATTCCGCAAGTTCATTCCGCCGTTCGGCGCCGCTGGCAATCCGGTGGATATCACCGGCGGGGAGCCGCCGACGACCTACCAGAACACCGTGCGCCTGGGGCTGCAGGATGCGCGCATCCACGCGCTCATTCTCGGCTACTGGCACACCATCATTACCCCGCCGATGGTGTTTGCGCGGCTGATGGTGGAGGTGGTGCAGCAGATGCGCGCGCAGGGGATCGAGAAGCCCGTCGTGGCCTCACTTGCCGGGGATATCGAGGTGGAGGAGGCGGCAGAGTACCTGTATCAGCACGGCATTCCGGCCTATGCCTATTCGACCGAAATTCCGGTCGCGGTGCTCGGGGCGAAGTATCGCTGGGCGCGCGGCGCTGGACTGATTCCTGCCATCTAGTTTGTGAAAAATCAGCTGGCAGCGGTGGGCCTGAGTTCTGATCGCAATCGGCTTTGTGATGTAGAGTTGTTGTTATTCGAAAGTCCGTGTCAGATGGTTCTGAACTGAAAGCTTCGAGGATTCGTCAAAACATTTGGGGGGTTACATGGCTATTATTAAGGCGCACGGGTCGCTTGCTGCACTGCTCGCAGCCAGCGTCGTTATCAGTGGCTACTCTGTCTCCGCTTACGCTCAAACTGTTCAGGATCAAGCCATGCAGGATCGCATGCGGATCATGCAGGAGCGCATCGATGATCTTGCCAGGCAGCTCGATGCCATGAAGAAGGAGCAACAGCAGCAGGCGGCACAGGCTGCCGCTGCCCCCGCGGCTCCCCCAGCGCCGGCGACAGGCGCGGGCGCGACAGCTCCATCGACTGCGAAGGCGGGAGGCAAGCAGGCTGCGCCAGAGGACAAGTTCGATAAATTCATTAAGGGCTTCTACGGCACGCTCGACACGTCTTTGGATTTCACCACCAAGGGCATAGATCAAACCTCGGCCTACCACTGGAGCTATGTCAACCCGCTGGATCCGAGTTCCGGTTTCGTCAGAGGAGGTAACAAGGGCACGGCAGTCGGCCGGGTTGGGTACATTCTTGCCATGTCCAGCAATGGCTCCAACATCGGTTATCGCGGCTCGCACACCATCCCGAAGACGAACATCGACTTCATCTATCAGGTGTCGACCTCGATCGACATGGCGGCAGCGCCTGGCCTGCAAGACACCTGGACCAAGTCGTCAAATACCGTGCAGGGGGCCATCGGTCTGGGCGATACCTTCCTTGGCTTCAAGAGTAAGACCTGGGGCACTTTGAAGTTCGGCGAACAGTTTTCGCCGTACAAAAGCTCGACCGACCGCCTGAATCCATTCAACGGCCAGCTCGGTGGCTATAACACCATTATAGGGAACACTGGTGGCGACAACCGCGTCGAGTTCGGCACCCGGTTCGACCACGCCATCATCTACAACTCGCCAGTAATCAAAGGCGTCAGCGTTGATCTGATGTTCGCGCCCGGGCAAAACGTGACTTATAACAACGTCACGACCCCGCTCGGATCGCCTGATTGCACGGGAGGCAATTCCCCGGGCAGCGGCAATCTGTTCAACAACTGCGATGACGGCGGCTTCGGCGATGCCTGGAGCGGCGCCATCAAGTTCGAAAAGGGCGGCCTGTATCTGACGGCTGCGTGGGAACTGCACCGTGGGGTCAACCGCAACAGCGACGGCATTGGCTCCAACAGCCCGTATTACAACTATCTGTTGGCGACCAACAGCCCGCTGATCGACTTCAATACCTTCAATACTTTTGCCGCCGAATATCCGGGCGCCGCGGCCGTCAGCTCACCGCCCTACCTGACCGACATCGCCAGCGAGTACGCCTTCAAGTACGGCGGCCAATATCGATTTCCGTTCGGCCTTGCAGTCGATGCGCTGTACGAGCATATGTTCCGCAGCGTACCTGCAGCGCTCGAATTTCAGAACGAGCGCGAGCGCTTCGGCACCTGGCTGGCCCTCGAGCAGGATCTGAACGAGGGTGCCGACCAGATCGCTATCGGTTGGGCGCATGCCGGCAGGACACCGGGAGATCCGGCCGGCCAGCACAATTACAATCCGCTGGAACAGGCGGCCGGCGATAACGAGGCGAATTCGTACTCGTTCTCCTTCAAGCACAAGCTTGACAAGCAGCTGACTGTCTACTTCGATGCCGCTGAGACCGTAAATGACGGCAATGCGCACTACGACATTGGCGCCGGCGGCCATGGCATCAAGACCGACTGTCACGATGGCACCAACATCGTGTTCACGGACTACAGCAGCGCCGGGCCTACGACCTGGGGCGGCTGTCATGAAGTGGGATTCTCGACAGGTGTGGACTATAAATTCTGATCGGAGATCCGATCCGGAGATTCCTGGCTCGACGCCGGGCGTCTTCGGATCGGAATTTGCCGGGATGTAGCGGGGCTTTTAGGTGTGGGACGGCAGTTGGACGCCGTCCGTATGCTGGAGAGGTGATTCATGAAGCGAGTGACTCAATGCCTGCTTTGGACGACGCTGGCGGCTTGCGCAATGGCTGGTGCGACTGGATGTGCGAGCGGCCCTTACAAGACGTCCGAGCAGCAGGTCAACGACAAGGAGACCGCGGAAGCAGTGGAGGCTGCGCTCAAGGCCAACACGCATATTTACACCCAGCACGTCACGGTGCAGGCCGATAACGGCGTCGTGCACCTGGGCGGCTACGTCTGGAACGACTTCGACCAGTACGAGGCCGAACGGACCGCGGAGACCGTGCCGGGTGTCAGCAAGGTCGTGGACGAGATGGAGCTGGAACGTAACGGCATCGACGACTCGAACGTCACTCGATAGCCAAAACGTCAGCCGTCGTCGCTCTCTCCGCGCGAGACCTCGAGTTCGTTAACCACCTGCTTCGCGCGGGGAAATTTCCTTTTGATGATGCGCAGGACGGTTGTGACGTCGCTGTAGTCGAGTACCATCCCTTCGAGGTGGATGACGCCATCCTGTACCGTGACAATGACGTGTGCGTCGTAGAAAAACGGATCATCGTGCAGGGCTGTTTTCACCTCCACCCGTAGCTGCTCGTCGAACACGGGATCCGGGAACCGGTGGCCCCGCACGATGATTGTCTCCATTGGGTCGCGCCGGCGCGTACTTTGGGGTCGCCGATAGCGTGATCGCCGGCGGAAGCAGTATCAGGAGCATTCCCGCAAGCGCCATGCGGCGCGCATGACAGTCGGCAAGTGAAGTCATTATGGGCGCGCTCGAGTGATACCGAGGCTCGACTGCCAACAAAGCTATCACATAATTTTTCGCGCCGTGAGCGAGGCGCGATGCCTGCAGCAAGCTTTCAAAATCGGCTGTGATAGCATCGAAGCAGGGAGCATTAAGCGTGCTGGCAGGCATGGATTTTGAATGCCTTGAACGGCCGGATGCGGCTGGCGTCGGAAGCCCGTCGAGGATTGCTGAATCTGATGCGCTTGCATTGCAGCGCGGGTTTGAAGGGGTGGGACACGTGGATCAAATCGGAAACGAGAGCCTGCACGATTGGGGACATTATTGTCACCAGGCCGGCGCCACTGGCCGGAATCGCGCATGCGAGTCGGCCGTCTGGGATGTCGGCAATCTGGCGTTGTGCCGGGCGAGTGCTCCCGTGAAAGTTGCGATCATCGGCGCAGGTGCCATCGGCGCCTATGTGGGGCTGCGGCTCGCGCTGGGCGGGGAGACGGTCACCTTCATCGCGCGGGGCGCCAACTTGGAGGCCATTCGCGCAGGCGGCGTGCGGGTGATCGGTGCCGACGGCAAGGAAGAAGTCGCCTCGAACGTGCGCGCGACTGCCGACTACACCGAGGCCGGACCGCAGGATCTGGTGATTCTTGCCATCAAGGCACACCAGGTCGAAGCGATCGCACCGGAAGTGCCGAAGATGTTTGGCAGCGATACCGTAGTGGTGCCGATGCAGAATGGAATTCCGTATTGGTATTTTCATCACCATGGCGGCGAACTGGCCGAAACACGCGTGCGCAGCGTCGACCCCACCGGGGTCATCGGGCAGAAGATCCCGGCACAGCGCGTCATCGGCTGCGTGGTGTATCCGGCCGCCGAGCTCGTCTCTCCGGGAGTGGTGCAGCACATCGAGGGTAATCGGTTTCCCGTGGGTGAGCCCGATGGCAGCAACAGCGAACGCGTCGCACGCGTATCTCAATGTTTCATTGCCGGCGGTCTGCAGGCACCGGTGCTGAATGATATTCGCGCGGAGATCTGGCTCAAGCTTTGGGGCAATCTGACCTTCAATCCGATCAGTGCGCTTTCCCGCGCCACCCTGGCCAGCATCTGCCAGTACCCGCCAACGCGCGAGCTCGCGGTGGCGATGATGACCGAGGCGCAGACCATCGCGAACAAGCTCGGCATCAAGTTTCGCGTGCCGCTGGAGAAGCGGGTCGCCGGCGCGGAACGCGTGGGCCATCACAAGACCTCGATGCTGCAGGACGTGGAGGCTGGCCGCGCGCTGGAGATCGATGCGCTGCTCGGCTCGGTGGTGGAACTGGCCCGGCTGACTCGCACGCCAACCCCCTGCATCGATACCGTGTTCGCGCTCACCAAGCTGCTGGGGAAGACGCTGGAGGAGTCCCGTCGTTGATGACAGCGGATGACTCCGGGGCCTGGAATCCCGGCATCCAGTCGCCGGTTCCCCCGGAGCTGCGGCATCTGTGCACGATCTTTCGAGCCGAGAATGTCTTCACCAGTCTCGAGGCGGCGGACGAGCTGCATGATCTCACCGGCATTCCGGCCGTCGAGTTGATTGCATTCCGGCCGCGGCGCCTGGTGCTGCACGAACTGCTGGTACGCATCAGTGCCGACTACGCGGTGGCGGACGGCTCGCGCATCGAGGATCTGGGTATCAACTTCCGGCAGATGGCGGCCCGCGTGCTCGACACCTGGCTCGAGCCGGCCATGGCAGGCGTCGAAGCAGGCTACGCGAGGATGCGTGAGCAAGCGGGGCAGCTGGCACAGGATGCGCTCGCAAGTTTCCGACCGGCGCCGGCGGCAGCCGCCGAAGCGCGGCGGCCGCGGGCGAGCCTGTTCGCGCGCTTCGCGTCGCGGCGCCCCGAGCCTCCCGTGCCGAATGACACGCAGGACGGGGACGTGGTGCGTATTGCCGATTTCGAACGGCGCGCGCACGCGAGCAAGGACCCGCTGACAGGCGCGGTCCTGCACGCACTGCGCCGCGTCACCTCGGCGCTGTTCAATCGGCAGGGCGGCGCCTGGGGTGCGCCGAGCCTGGTCGGCGCGCTGGCAGCGGACCTGGCCTGCAATGAAATCGGCGGAGATACGATCGGCCGCACCGTGGATGCGCTGCTCGAGCGTGCCGCCGTCAATGCAGGCTTTTATCGTCTGCCGCCGCAGCAGCGCCCCATCGTCATGAACACCAAGGGCCCCTCGGCTGCCGGCAAGAGCAGCCTGCGGCCGTTGCAGAAGATACTGGCCGGCGACATCGGCGCGCGCTGGATGGATTTCGCGCTGATCAGTCCCGACATCTGGCGCAAGCAGTTGCTCGACTATCAGAGTCTGGGCATTCACTACAAGTACGCGGGTGCGATGACCGGCGATGAGCTGCAGATCATCGATGCCAAGCTCGATCGCTACATGGCGCGCAAGTACCAGCGCGGCGACATGTCGCACCTGCTCATCGATCGGTTCCGGTTCGATAGCTTTGCACCCAACTCCAACGAAGCCGGCAGCAACCTGCTGACTCGGTTCGGCCAGACCGTGTACCTGTTCTTCGTTATCACGCCGCCCGAGTCGCTGGTCGAACGCGCCTGGAATCGCGGACTGGAGTTCGGACGCTACAAGGCGGTCGGCGACACGCTGGCGCACAGCGTCGAGGCGTATGCGGGGATGCCCGATCTGTTCTTTACCTGGATCCGGCGCACCGACAAGTCGGTGCATTTCGAATTCCTCGACAACAGCGTGCGCCTGGGCGAGCGGCCGCGGACGGTAGCCTTCGGCGACAATGACACGCTCAACCTGCTCGATGTACCGAGCGTGCTTAATATCGAGCGCTTTCGGCGCGTCAACGTCGCGGCGACATCACCCGAACTGCTGTACGCGGATCGCTCGCGGCTGGCACCCGAACACAACACGGGCTTCCTGCAGCGCTGCGTTGAACGATTTCGCGAGGTCAACTTCGCCGAGCAGGCGACAGGGCGCATCTATTTGTGCATGCAAGCTGGCAAGGCCGCGGCGATCGACCGCGAAGCCCTCGATCGCGCCGCGGCCGATGCCGATACGCGCGCAGGGATATGTGCCGTGGCGCCGGCGGCACTGGCAGACCACTCGCTGACGCAGCGTAGCGGCAATCTGTGCGCGGCAAGCGGCGCGGCCCGTGCGCCGACGCTCGGCCAATGGGGATTCGAATCAGCGACAGGAGAAAGTGCGTGCGCGTAGCCATCATCGGACAACAGGATTTCGGCAAGTCGGTGCTCGAAGCCATGCTGGCACGCGGCGACACCGTGGCCGGGGTGTTCTGCGCGCCCGAAAAGCCCGGGGAGCGGGCCGACCCGCTGCGCACCGCCGCCGAGCAGCAGCAGATCCCGGTCTACCAGTTGCCCTCGCTCAAGACGTCCGATGCCTTCGACGCGCTCAGGGGCCTCGATATCGAACTGGGCGTCATGGCGTACGTGCTGCAGTTCGTGCCGCAGACGTTCGCGAAGGTGCCGCGGCACGGCATGATCCAGTACCACCCCTCGCTGCTGCCGCGTTATCGCGGCCCGAGTTCGATCAACTGGCCGATCATTCGCGGCGAGGAGCGCACGGGGCTCACGATCTTCCGTCCCAGCGACGGTCTCGACGAAGGGCCGGTCATACTGCAGAAGGAAACCCCGATTGGCCCCGACGATACGCTCGGCAGCGTCTATTTCGATCGGCTGTTTCCGATGGGCGTCGCGGCGTTGCTGGAGGCGGCCGATCTGGTGGTGGGCGGCGGCGCGCGCGAGGTCGTACAGGACGAATTGCAGGCCAGCTATCTGGGCTGGTGCCGCGCCGCCGAATCGCACATCAACTGGCACAACCACATCGACCTGACTTACAACCTGATCCGCGGCTGCAACCCGGCCCCCGGTGCCTGGACGTTGTTCAACGGCAAAAAACTGCATGTGTTCGATGCGCGCAAGCATCCGGCCCGGACATTCACGCAATTCAAAGGCGCCGTCGGCACCGTGGCGGCCATCGGCGAGCAGAGCATCTTCATCGCGGTGCAGGGCGGCCAGGTCGAACTACTGCGGGTCCGCTACGACGCGAGTAAGAAGATGCCGGCCGCACAGTTCTGTGCCGAAGCCGATGTGCAGGTCGGGACGCAACTAGGCAGCTGAACGGAAGTGTGCAGGCGAATGTCGTGGGACATGCCGCCCGGGGGAAACTCAGATTCCTGCACACTGTAGGTGCGGGACCACGGGCTCACGCTCGCCAGCGCTGACAGACGTGCAAACCTGCGTCGTTAGTATCTACGCTGGTTTAAAACAAAAGGGCAATCTCATGGTGACGATATCCCACAAGTGTACTTTTGTGATCGGAGTGTTGGCGCTCGCCGCATTACCGGCCTATGCACAGACCGGCTCCGATACGGATACTTCGCAGCAGGCCAACAGCATGTCGGCAGGCGACCAAGCCACCGCGAAACGAGTCAATGCCGCGCTCCAGGCCGACCCAAAGAATTACTACCGCCACGTAACCGTCGTTGCGCAAGATGGGGTGGTCACGTTGGGTGGTCTCGTCACCGGTGACGCTTCCCGGGCCAAGGCAAAACAAATTGCTTCAAGTGTGCAGGGAGTGTCCAAGGTAATCGACCGAATGGAACTGCAGCCGAGGGGCGAAACGAACGGATCCGGCGGCAACTGACTCGGGTGCGGGTGTAAACAGGCCCTAGCCCGTGTTGATCCACACGGCCTTGGGCTCCGTAAAGTTCTGCAGCGCGATATCGCCGTGCTCGCGACCGAAGCCCGAATCGCCCGAGCCGCCCCAGGGCAGGCGCACGTCGGTGGGACCAAAGGTATTGACCCACACCGTGCCCGCCTTGAGTTGGCGCACCACGCGGTGCACACGGCCGATATCGGAGCTCCAGATGCCGGCCGCCAGGCTGTAGCGCGTGCCGTTGGCCACGCGCAGGGCGTCTGCTTCATCGGAGAAACGAACCACGGATGCGACCGGGCCGAAGATCTCTTCCTGCGAGATGCGCATCTCATGGCCGACGTCGGCGAAGACCGTCGGCTTGAGAAAGTAGCCGCGCTCGCCCACGCGCGTGCCGCCCGTGATCAGTCGCGCGCCTTCCTGCTGGCCGACCCGATGTAATCCTGTACCCGCTGCATCTGCACCGCTGACACCAACGGACCCATGGTGGTGGCGCGGTCGCGGGGATTGCCGACCCGCACGGCCTCGGCGCGTTCCCGCATGCGCTCGACCACTTCATCGTAGATCGCGTCCTGCGCCAGGATGCGCGAGCCGGCCGAGCACACCTGCCCGGTGTTGAAGAAGATTCCGGCGCTGGCGGCCTTGACCGCGGCGTCGAGATTGGCGTCCGCGAAGATGATGTTGGCCGACTTGCCACCGAGTTCGAGCGTGACACGTTTGAGGTTGCCGGCCGCGCCGCGCAGGATCTGTCGACCTACTGCCGGAGATCCGGTAAAGGTGACCTTGTCGACGTCGGCGTGATTGACCAGCGCCGCGCCGGCGGTTGCCCCGAAGCCGGGAACGACATTCAGCACGCCCGGGGGAATGCCGGCCTCGAGCGCGAGCTCGCCCAGTCGCAGGGCGGTCAGCGGGGTGAGTTCGGCGGGTTTCAGCACGATGGTGCAGCCGCAGGCAAGCGCCGGCGCGATCTTCCACATCGCGATCATGAGCGGGAAATTCCACGGCACGATGACGCCCACGACGCCGATGGGCTCGCGGACCGTATAGGTCAGCGCGTCGGTACGCGCCGGAATCACCTGGCCGTTCACTTTGTCGGCCCAGCCTGCGTAATAAGTGAGCGTGTCGAGTACCGCCGGCAGGTCCTGGCGGCGAATGGCCGAGACGGGCTTGCCCGCATCGAGACTCTCCAGCTCGATCAACTGCTCGCTGTGGGCGCGGATGCGATCGGCAAAACGCAGCAGCAGTTCGCCGCGCTCACTGGCGCGCATCCGTCCCCACGGGCCCTGCAGTGCCGCTCGCGCCGCGCGCACGGCGGCGTCGATATCGGCGGCATCGCCCGCGGCGACACGCGCGATGGGCTTCTCGGTGGCTGGATCGAGCGTCTCGAAGTACTCGCCGGATGCGGCGGGCACGTGGCGGCCGTCGATGAGCAGATCAAAGCTGTCGAGCGCGCGTTTGCCGGAAACGTCAACGATGGGGTCTAAATAGGCAACTGATGACATATAAAACGTATCGCGTGGATTTCGGAGAGGGCACTATGCGCCTCCCTGATCGCCGACAAAATATGAGACTTATCGCTTATTTAGCGCGTCCGTAGCCGACCTCGTGGCTCGTACCTGCAAGTTCAGCTATTATGTTGGTGATTGCATATGTCTGTGGCCAACGGCTCAGAACTTCAAGGGACCCGCCATGATTCGCATCGAAATCGAACCAGTCTGGCGCTTCAAGCGCGATGAGCAGCCCCAGCCAATCCACGTGATGATCGACCTGCTCAACGAAATCCGTCTGACCGGGAAGATCACGCACGCGGCCTCGCGCGCCGGGGTGTCCTACCGCCATGCCTGGAACCTCATCGAGAAATGGTCGGCATTTTTCGGGGCCCCGCTCGTGGAGCGCAAGCAGGGACGCGGCACGACGCTGACCGCCTTCGGCGGCAAGCTCGTCTGGGCCGGTCAGCGCCTGCACGCCCGCCTGGGGCCCTTGCTGCAGAACCTGGCGCAGGAGCTCGAGACCGATATCAGTGAGTTCCTGCCGCACCCGCCGGCGACGATCCGCATGCATGCCAGTCATGGTTTTGCGGTGTCGAAGTTGCGCGAGCTGCTCAGCAACGAAACCGATCTCGAGGTGGATCTGCGCTATGTCAGCAACCAGTATTCACTGGCATCGCTGGCGCAGGGCGCCTGCGATCTGGCGGGCATGCACATGCCGCAGGGCGAGCTGCGTGAGAGCAGTATTGCCGCCAGCCGAGCCTGGCTCGTTCCGGCCACGCATCGGGTCATCGGCTTTGCGACGCGCGAGATGGGACTGATCGTCAAACGCGGCAATCCGCTCGGCATCACCTCGATCGACAGGCTGCTCGAGCCTTCCATCCGCTTCATCAATCGCGATCCGGATTCCGGCACGCGCCTGCTATTCGATCAGATGCTGGCACTGCGCGGCATCAAGGGCAGCCAGATCGGCGGCTACGATCAGTTCGAATTCACGCACGCGGCAGTGGCGGCCTATGTGGCCAGCGACATGGCCGATGCAAGCTTCGGAGTCGAGGCGGCCGCGCGGCAGTTCGATCTGGACTTCGTGCGCCTGGTGACCGAAGACTACTTCTTCGTCTGCCGCAAGGAGTTCCTGGAGATCGAAGCAATGAAGCGCGTGCTGTCCATACTGCGTGGCGAAACCTTCCGCAATGCGATCTCCCAGATTCCCGGCTATGAGTGCCGCGATGCCGGGACGGTCTACACCGTCAAGGAAGCTTTCACGAGCGAATGACTGCGCGGCAACGCGCGACTCGCGGATGGGCATCTATCGACTGATAGCACCCGGCGCCGGCTGCAGCGGCGGCAGTCGACCCGGACCTGGCGTGGTATCGGACGGACAATCGAGCGCGTCGTAGCGCGTCTGCAGATCATCGATGCGCTTGTCCGCCTTGCCCGCCGAGGCATCCACGATATCCTGATTAGTGCTGGTGGTCGGCGCTTCGCGGCGCGACTCCTGGTTATCTTTGATCTGCGCTCGAATGTCGGCGCATTCGGAGGCGTTGCCGCTGCCGGTGTCGTCGCTCGGGGAACTGGTCGCTCGGGACTCGGGACGATGGAACGGCCAATTGATGTCTTCGCATCCCGTCACGCCTAAGGCCAGTAGGGCGCAATTGGCGAGTGCCGGCAGGGTAGTGAAAGTAATGCGGAAGTGGCGCATGCGCTGATTATGCCATGCGCCGGCTTCCGCGCCTGTTATCCCTTAATCAGCCGCTGACAAACTGACCCTGCGTATCGGAGAAGATGATCTCTACGCGGCGGTTCTGCTGCCGGCCCGCGCTGGTGTCGTTGCTGGCGACGGGAGCCGATTTGCCCCGACCCACGGCCTGGATCTGCGAACTCGGAATGCCGCGGTGCTCGAGGGCCATGGCCACTGCATCAGCGCGTCGCTGCGAGAGGGACTCGTTGTAGGCGTCCGTCCCGGTGCTGTCGGTGTGGCCTTCGATTCGCACCTTGACTTCGGGGTGCTTCTGCAGGAACTGGCTCAGCCGCGAGACGATTTCATCGGCGCCCGGCTTGAGCGTGTCTTCGTTCGTGTCGAAGAGCACATTGCCGAGCGTCAGTATCATGCCGCGATCAGTCTGCTTGGCCTGCAGCGCCTCGAGCTGCTGCTGGGCGTCGCGCGCCTGCTGCTGCGCTTCCTGCGCCTGTTCCGCCGACATCTGCGCTGCCTGCTGCGACTGTGCGGCTTGCTGTTGCGACATCGCTGCCTGCTGTCGTGCAAGCGCCGCCTCGCGCTCACGCGCATCGAGCAATACGCGTTCGCGCTGCGCCTGGGCTTGCGCCATGGCCGCGCGGGAGGCCTGCTCGGAGATTATGGCCTCGCCGATGTCTGCATCGCGGCGGGCCAGATAAGAGAGGTGAATGATTTCATCCGGCGGTCGCTTCGCACGTTCGGCGGCTTCGGCATTACCCAGGGCATCGCGCGCATCTTGCAGGGCCTTGCCGGCAGTTTGGGATGCCATCGGCTGCGCTTCCAGGCGTTGCACGGCGGCTCGCGCCTGTTCCAGAGCCGACTCGCTCTCCGGCGAGGTCGTGGCGCAGGCGGCCAGTAAGATGGCCAGGCCACAACCGCCGGCGATGCCGAGTGAAGACTTCGATTTAATGGCCATAAAGGCTCTCCTTGATACGTCCAATGTTCTTCAGGGCTGCGTGATGGTGGCGGGCGGTACCATCGTCGAATTTGGCGGCGGCGCGGAGGCATCGTTCAGCGCGCCCTGGCGATCGGTTTCGTTGCGCAGCGACTGTGTTCCGGCATTGACATCGCGCAGCGCAACCTGCGCCTTGGCACTGTTGGTGCGCGCAATCGCGACGCGTGCATCAACTGTCGCTTCCTGCGCTGAACGCATAGACAGCTCGGGATGGCTCTTGGCCTCGGAGTCCGCCTGCTGCAGCTTGCTGCGGGCCATGGCCAGATCGGCACTGGCGAACTGTGGCGCGCCGCTCTGTTCCGCCTGATCCACCAATGAGTGTGCCTGGGCAAGTTCGGCTGTGGGTTGGGGCGCGCTGGCACAGCCAGCGAGGGCGAGCAGCCCGCCGAGCGCGGCGATGGCAGGTGTGATTCGGGGCATAATGATGTCTCCGGCTTATGTTCTGGGGCGGATTGTGGACAAGCGCCGCCGTGACGGCTGTAGTCCAGCACCACGCCAGGGAGCACCTAGTTGGACCAGCGCGCGTCGGACAGCGCCGATCTTCGGTATAATTCGCAGTTCCTCCCGGGCCCGACTCGGGCACGTTTCGGGGGCGCGAAAGTGGCGGAATGGTAGACGCGCTGGCCTTAGGAGCCAGTGGGGTAACCCGTGAGAGTTCGAGTCTCTCCTTTCGCACCAGGTAGCTCGAACGGCGCGTAATTTCAGGATGACAGGCGAACAGATGCAGATTTCGGTGACGACGACCAAGGGACTCGAGCGGCGGCTGGAAGTAGCGGTGCCGGGCGAGCGTGTGGCCAATGAAGTCGATGCGCGACTCAAGCGCCTGGCGCGCACGGCGCGCCTGAAAGGCTTCCGGCCGGGCAAGGTTCCGTTCTCAGTGGTGCGCCAGCAGTTTGGCTCGCAGGTCCATGCCGAGGCGGTGAATGACCTGGTGCAGAGCACTTTCGCTGAGGCCGTCACCCAACAGAAGCTGCGTCCCGCTGGTGGACCGCGCATCGAGCCGATCGCTGACGCGCCCGGCAGTGAACTGCGCTATGCGGCCATCTTCGAGATCATGCCCGAAGTGACGCTGCATCCGCTCGCTGGTATTGCGCTGGAACAGCCGGTCGCCACGGTTTCCGATGAAGACGTCGAGGCGATGATCGAGAGCATGCGCACGCAGCGCCCCGATTTCATCGAAGTGCAGCGGGCCGCGCAGGATGGGGATCGTGTCACGGTGGACTTTGAGGGCCGCGTGGATGGCCAGGTATTTCCGGGCGGCAAGGCCGACGCGTTCCAGGTCTCGATCGGCGCGCATCGCGTGCTGCCGGAGTTCGAGCAGGGGCTCATCGGCATGAGTGCCGGCGATTCCAGGACCATCCAGGCGCAGTTTCCGGCCGACTACGGCTCACCGGTCGTCGCCGGCAAACTGGCCGATTTCGATCTCAAGGTGTCGAAGGTAGAAGAGCGTGTGCTGCCGCCGGTCGATGATGCGTTCGCGGTGGCCTTTGGTGTGCAGCAGGGCGGTGTGCCCGAGTTGCGCAAGGAAGTACGCGGCAGCATGGAGCGGGAGCTCGCGGAAACCGTGCGCAGCCGTCTGCGCGAGCAGTTGTTCGACGCGCTGTACCGGGACAATCCGCTGGAAGTGCCGCGCAGTATGCTGGACAGCCAGGTGCGCGACCTGCAGGTGCAGGCGCTGCGCCGCATGGGCACGCAGGACCTGTCAAAGGCCCCGCCGCGCGAATCACTCGAGCCCGGCGCGCGCCGGCGCGTGGCGCTGGGTCTGCTGATCGGCGAAATCGTGCGCCAGCAGGGGATCAAAATCGATCGTGAACGTGTCGAACAGAAACTCGATGCAGTCACCGCGTCCTATCCGGATCCGCAGCAGGCCAAGCGTCAGTACTTGAGCAGCCGTGAGGCTATGGAGCAGATCGAATCCTCCGCCCTCGAAGACCAGGCGCTGGACTGGGCACTCACCCAGGTGAAGGTCATCGACAAGCCCTCGAGCTTTCGCGAACTCACCGGCTTTGGCCAGACACGATGAAACAGCACCGTTGAAACATGGCACTGCCATCCCAATAGGACACTTCTAATGAATGAGCGTGGTTTGAACCTGGTTCCCATCGTCGTCGAGCAGACCTCCCGCGGAGAGCGCTCGTACGACATCTACTCGCGTCTGCTCAAGGAACGCGTCATCTTCATCGTCGGCCCGGTCGACGACTACATGGCCAACGTGGTGGTGGCGCAGCTGCTGTTCCTGGAGTCGGAGAATCCGGACAAGGATGTGGCGCTCTATATCAATTCACCCGGCGGCGTCGTCAGCGCGGGACTCGCGATCTACGACACGATGCAGTTCATCAAGCCCGACGTCAGCACCATCTGCCTCGGGCAGGCTGCCAGCATGGGCGCGATCCTGCTCACGGGCGGATCGAAGGGCAAGCGCTTCGCGCTGCCGCATTCGCGCATCATGGTGCACCAGCCGCTGGGCGGGTTTCAGGGTCAGGCGGCCGATATGGAAATCCATGCCAAGGAGATGCTGGGGACGCGGGATCGGCTCAACCGTATCCTGGCCAAGCACACCGGCCAGAGCGTGGAGAAGATCCGCACCGATACCGATCGGGACAACTTCATGGACGGGCCGGCCGCAATCGGCTATGGACTCATCGACCATGTGCTCGAAAAGCGCGGCGATCTGCTCCCGGTGCCCTCAAAGACGTGATAGAGCGCGCAAAAACGACCAATAACAAGGTCTTGCGGGCGACGCAGTTCTTTGCGTCGGCGGTCGGGCCCATGCTATATAAGGTTCATGACGGGCGAGGTGCGTGCTGATGAGTGACGATCCCCGCGGGCGTAGCGATGACGGCAAATTGCTCTACTGCTCGTTCTGCGGCAAAAGCCAGCATGAGGTTCGAAAACTCATTGCCGGCCCATCCGTTTTCGTCTGCGATGAGTGCGTTGAGCTATGCAACGACATCATCCGCGAGGAGCTCGAGGATCGCGCCGACCGGGCACGCGACAAGCTCCCCAAGCCACACGAGATTCGCAAGGTGCTCGATGATTATGTCATCGGGCAGGACCGCGCCAAGAAGGTGCTGTCGGTGGCCGTGTACAACCACTACAAGCGGCTGCAGTCGCGGGGTAGCGCGCGGGCCAAGGATGAGGTCGAGCTCGCCAAGAGCAACATCCTGCTGATCGGGCCCACCGGTTGCGGCAAGACCCTGCTGGCGGAAACCCTGGCACGGCTGCTGAATGTACCTTTTACCATTGCCGATGCCACCACGCTCACGGAAGCCGGCTACGTCGGCGAGGACGTGGAAAACATCATTCAGAAGCTGCTGCAGAAGTGCGACTACGACGTCGAGAAGGCGCAGACCGGCATCGTCTACATCGACGAGATCGACAAGATTTCGCGCAAGTCCGACAACCCGTCGATCACACGCGATGTGTCGGGCGAAGGCGTGCAGCAGGCACTGCTCAAGCTGATCGAGGGCACCATTGCCTCGGTGCCGCCGCAGGGCGGCCGCAAGCACCCGCAGCAGGAGTTCCTGCAGGTCGACACTTCCAACATTCTGTTCATCTGCGGCGGCGCCTTCGCGGGCCTCGAAAAGGTGATCCTGAACCGCACGCAGAAGAGCGGCATCGGGTTTACCTCCGAAGTGCGTGGTGCCGATGCCAAGCCGCATGGCTCGGATCTGTTCCACGACGTGGAGCCCGAGGATCTGATCAAGTTCGGCCTGATACCCGAATTCGTCGGCCGTCTGCCCGTGGTGGCAACGCTCGATGAGCTCGATGAGGGCGCGCTCATGTCGATTCTGACCGAGCCGAAGAATGCCCTGACCAAGCAGTATCGGAAGCTGTTCGAGATGGAAGGCGCCGAGCTCGAATTCCGGGACGAGGCGCTGCGCGCCGTGTCGCGCAAGGCCATGCACCGCAAGACCGGCGCTCGCGGTCTGCGCACCATCCTCGAGACAGTGCTGCTGGACACCATGTACGACCTGCCGTCGCTGCGGAATGTTTCGAAAGTCGTGGTCGACGACAGCGTCATCGAAGGCACCACCAAACCCTACATCGTGTACCGCACCGATGAGGGCAAGTTGGCGGCCGTCGAGGAGCCGAGGAGGGCAGGCGGATCGCTGCACGGCTGAACGACAGGTCGAGTGTTAAGGTTGCGTGCGGGGCGCGACGCCATTGAAAACTGGCGGCGCGCCCCAATTCGTTTTGGTGCTCTGTTCAAGCGTCTCAACCCGGTGACACGAGGCTCACGTGACTGAAATTCCATCGCCCCCCGCTCCGACCGCGGCCCCCGTTGCCGTTCCCGTGCTGCCTTTGCGGGACGTGGTCGTCTACCCGCACATGGTGATCCCGCTGTTCGTCGGACGGGAGAAGTCCATCCAGGCGCTCGACGCCGCGATGCGCACCGACAAGCGGATCATGCTGGTGGCGCAGCGCCAGGCGGATGTCGATGACCCGAAACTGGAGGACCTGCACCGATTCGGTACGGTCGCCAGCATTCTGCAGATGCTCAAACTGCCCGACGGCACGGTCAAGGTGCTGGTGGAAGGCGTGGATCGCGCGCGCGTCGAGCAGCTGCACCCGGGAGATTTCTACTCCGCCACGATCGCGATCGAGCTGGATGCCGACCAGTACGATGAACGCGAGATGGACGTGCTGGTGCGCTCCGTGGTGTCGCAGTTCGAACAGTATGTGAAGCTCAACAAGAAAGTGCCGCCCGAGGTGCTCACCGCACTGGCCGGCATCGAGCAGCCCGGAAGGCTGGCCGACACCGTGGCCGCGCATATGTCGCTGAAGCTCGCCGAGAAGCAGAAGGTCCTGGAGATCCTCGACGTGCGCAAGCGCCTCGAGCACATCCTGGTGGCCATCGAGGGCGAGATGGATGTGCTGCAGATCGAGAAGCGCATCCGCGGCCGCGTCAAGGCGCAGATGGAAAAGAGCCAGCGCGAGTACTACCTCAACGAGCAGATGAAGGCCATCCAGAAAGAGCTCGGGGAGATGGAAGACGGCACCAACGAGATCGCCGAGATCGAGCAGAAGATCGCCAAGGCCGGCATGCCCAAAGAGGCGCGCGACAAGGCCACCGCGGAGATCAACAAGCTCAAGATGATGTCGCCCATGTCGGCCGAAGCGACCGTGGTGCGCAACTACGTCGACTGGCTGGTGAAGGTGCCGTGGAAGAAGCGCACGCGCCTGCACAAGAACATCGTCAATGCGCAGAAGGTCCTGGACGAAGACCACTATGGGCTCGATAAGGTCAAAGAGCGCATCGTCGAGTACCTGGCGGTGCTGCAGCGGGTCGAGAAGATCAAGGGCCCGATCCTGTGCCTGGTCGGTCCGCCCGGCGTCGGCAAGACCTCGCTCGGCCAGAGCATGGCCCGCGCCACCAATCGTAAATTCGTGCGCATGTCGCTTGGCGGCGTGCGCGATGAGGCCGAAATTCGCGGCCATCGCCGGACCTACATCGGCTCGATGCCGGGCAAGATCCTGCAGAACCTCGCCAAGACCGGCGTCCACAATCCACTGTTCCTGCTCGACGAAGTCGACAAGATGGCGATGGATTTCCGCGGCGATCCGTCCTCGGCATTGCTCGAGGTGCTCGACCCGGAGCAGAACGCCACTTTCAACGATCATTATCTCGAAGTGGATTTCGATCTGTCCGAAGTGATGTTCGTCTGCACCGCGAACTCGCTGAACATCCCGCCGCCGCTGCTCGATCGCATGGAAGTGATCCGCCTGCCGGGCTACACCGAGGATGAAAAACTCAATATTGCCCGTAAGTACCTGGTGCCGAAGCAGGTCAAGCAGAACGGACTCAAGGCCGGCGAAATGAAGTTGTCGGATCCCGCCATCCTCGACATCGTGCGCTACTACACGCGCGAAGCCGGGGTGCGCAATCTCGAGCGCGAAGTGGCCAAGATCAGCCGCAAGGCCGTGAAGCAACTGCTGCTCGACAAGGCGGGCAAGGACGCAGCCAGCATCGCGGTGACGCCGCGCAATCTGGACAAGTACCTGGGTGTGCGGCGTTTCCGCTACGGCAAGGCCGAGGAAATGGACCGCATCGGCCAGGTCACTGGTCTGGCATGGACCGAGGTCGGTGGCGAACTGCTGACGATCGAGGCCGCCGTGGTACCGGGCAAGGGCAAGCTACTGCACACGGGCCAACTGGGCGAGGTCATGCAGGAGTCGATCCAGGCCGCCATGTCGGTGGTGCGCAGCCGCGCCGCCGTACTCGGGCTCGATCTGGATTTCTACCAGAAGAACGATGTGCACCTGCACATGCCCGAGGGCGCCACGCCGAAGGACGGCCCGAGCGCCGGCATCGGCATGTGCACCGCGCTGGTCTCGGCACTCACGCGCATCCCGGTGCGATCGGATGTGGCCATGACCGGCGAGATCACGCTGCGTGGCGAGGTGTTGCCCATCGGCGGACTGAAGGAAAAACTGCTGGCCGCCCAGCGCGGCGGTGTGGCGCTGGTGATGATCCCCGAGGAGAACCAGAAGGACCTCGTGGAAATCCCGGACAACATCAAGGGCAAGCTGGAGATCAAGCCGGTGCGCTGGATCGATGAGGTGCTGCAGATCGCCCTGACCCGCCAGCCGGTCCCGCGGGTGGAAACGCCGCCCGAAGAGCCGCCGGCCAAGCCGGCGCGTCGGCCGCGCGGTCGCGGCAAAAGCCAGGTGCAGGCGCACTGATAAGATTAGGCGACGCTCAAGCTTCAGGGGTGCTTAGCTCAGCTGGTAGAGCGTCGCCTTTACACGGCGAATGTCGGGGGTTCGAGCCCCTCAGCACCCACCACCCCCATCGCTACGGATCGACCAATGTGGCAACGCCGGGACGCGATCCGTATAATGATTGGCTGCATTGCGAGCGGATCGAGACCAGTGCTACGACGAGTTAGGCGATCCAGTCCAAGAACGGAGCGGTAGTTCAGCTGGTTAGAATACCGGCCTGTCACGCCGGGGGTCGCGGGTTCGAGTCCCGTCCGCTCCGCCATTTACTCACATGCTGCAAAACATTGGCGACAAACTGAAGAGTCAGCGCTGGCTGGCCACCCTGATCCTTGGGCTGCTGGCGCTGATCTTTGCGGCGTGGGGTGCCTACGGCATCGTCAATGTCAGTTTTGCGCCGCAGGATTACGGGCTCAAGATCAACGGCGAGCGCGTCAGCAGCGAGACGCTCAACCGCTCCTGGCAGGAGCGGCAGGCGCAATACGCGCAGGCGTTGAATGGCGCCACGCTCAATCCGTTGCAGATCAAGATGATGCAGCGCCAACTGCTCGACGAGTACGTGCGCGAAACCGTGTTGCGGCAGCGCGCGCAGGCCGATGGCTACCGCGCCAGCAATGCCCAGGTCATCGCGGCCTACCAGGGCGAACGTGCCTTCCAGGTCGATGGTCATTTCAGCGCCCAGGCCGCCGAGACGATGCTGGCACAGGCCGGCATGACCCCGGCGAGCTACGAGGCCGAACGACGCCAGGCGCTGCAGATTCAGCAGCTCACCGAGGGCATCCAGCTTTCCGACTTCCTCACTGCGCCCGAGCTCAATCGCATCTACGCGCTCGAGAATGAGCAGCGCGAGATCCGCTATGCGGTATTGCCGACGGAGCGCTACGCGGCCGCCAAGATTGACGATGCCCAGATCAAGGCCTGGTACGACGCGCATTCGAGCGAGTACCTGAGCCCCGAATCCGTCAAGTTGCAGTACGCGCAACTGTCCTTGGACTCGATTGCCCAGCAGCTGAGCACCAAGGATGAGGACCTGCAGGCGTACTACGATAAAAACAAGGATCGGTACTCGGAGAAGGAAAAGCGCCACGCCCACCACATCCTGATCCCGATTGCCGATGCCAAGGACCCAAAGTCCGATGCGGCGGCGCTGGCCAAGGCACAAGAGGTGCTGGCGGAACTGAAGTCGGGCAAGGACTTCGGTGAACTCGCCAAAAAGTATTCAGCCGACCCGGGATCAGCCGCGCAGGGTGGCGATCTGGGCTGGGCCGAAAGCAATGCCTATGTGGCGCCATTCGCCGATGCGCTGTTCGCCATGCAGGCGGGTCAGCTCAGTGATCCGATCAAGACGCAATACGGCTATCACATCATCCGGCTTGATGAGATCCGGCCCGCTCACGTGCTCTCGCTCACCGAAGGGCGCGCCAAGATCGAGGCGGACTACCGTCGCGAGCAGGCCGCCGAGGTCTTCGGCGATCGCGTCGAGCAGCTGCAGCAGAAGCTCGAACAGGGCGACAGCACCGACCTCGCCGCGTTGGCTACGCAATTCGGGCTGCAGCTCGGCGAGATTCCCGTGTTCACCCGCGCTGGTGCGCCGCCGCTTGGGGGTAAACCCGAGATCATCCAGGCCGTATTCAACGAGGATGCCCTGGCGGGCAACCGCATTGGCGGTCCGGTGTCGCTGAGCGAGGATCACATTGCCGTGTTCAAGGTGCTCGAGCATCGCGCGCCCACGCCGCAGCCGCTGACCGTCGTGCATGACGAGGTGGTCAAAGCCGTTCGCACCAGCACCAGCGCCGCGGCAGCCAAGGCCGCCGTGGATCAGGCCGTCAAAATGCTCGAGGGCGGCGAGAGTTTCGACGCGGCCGTCAAGGGCCTCGGAGTCACCGCTGCGCCGGCAGCGTTCGTCGGCCGTAACGACCCCCAGGTTCCCGCGCAGGTGCGCGAAGCGGCGTTCGCGGCGCCGCACCCCGGGGACAAGCCGATCTATCGCTCGCTGGCGCTGGAGAACGGCGGCGCGGCGTTGCTGAGCCTGAGCGCGGTGAAGCCCGGTACGGCCGGCGCCAACCCGAAGAACGATGAGGAACTGGCGACACAGTTCAAGAATCGCGATCGCGACGGGGATATCACCGCCTATATGGCCCAGCTCGAAAAGGGCGCCATCGTCAAGCGTAATCCGACCATCTTCCAGTAACGCTCGCCCGCAGCGGCAGCAGCCCTCGCTCAGTCGGCGGCGCCCTCGAAGCTCATGCCCACCGTGCTGTAGCCGTTGTCCACGTAAAGTATTTCGCCCGTGACGCCCGCGGCCATGTCGGAGCACAGAAACGTGGCGGCATTGCCCACGTCCTGGGTGGAGACATTGCGGCGCATCGGCGCCACCTGCGCCACGTGCGCCAGAATGCGGCGGAAGCCGCCGATGCCGGCGGCAGCCAGGGTCTTGATCGGGCCGGCGGAAATGGCGTTGACGCGGATATTGCGCGGGCCCAGATCCGCGGCCAGGAAGCGAACGTTGGCTTCGAGGCTGGCCTTGGCGAGACCCATGACGTTGTAGCTGGGCAGCGAGCGTTCGGCGCCCAGGTAGGAGAGCGTCAGCAGCGCGCCCGCGCGACCTTCCATCAGCGGCGCGGCGCCGCGCGCCAGCGCGGTGAAACTGTAGCTCGAGACATCGTGTGCGATCCGAAACGCTTCGCGCGAGGTATTGGCGGAGAAACTGCCGCTGAGGGCTTCGCGCGGCGCGAACGCCACGGCGTGAACGAGGATGTCGAGCGCGCCCCATGCGCTCTTGAGCAGCGCAAAGGTGGCATCGATCTGATCATCGAGCTGCACATCCAGTGGCATCAGCAGCTTCGAGCCGATCGATGCCGCCAGCGGTTCCACCCGATCCTTGAAGACGGGGGCATAGGAAAACGCCAGTTCCGCGCCCTGCGCGTGCATCGCTTCGGCGATGCCCCAGGCGATGGAACGCTCGGTGGCGACGCCGACAATCAGCGCGCGTTTGCCGGCCAGGATGCCCATCAGCTGCGCGAATGAACGAAGGCGACCAATGTCTGGCCAGGCTTGATATTGCGATCTCCGCTGCTCATCCCGTTCCAGCCCACCAGGTCGACCACCGTGACCTGCAGCAGCCGGGCGATGCTGTAGAGCGTGTCGCCGCGCCGCACGGTGTAGACGACGCGACGGCTGCCATCGTTGGTGGCAACCGCCAGGCCGGAGGCGCGTGTGCTGCGCGCGGATTTGGCCGGCACGAGCGCCGCACTGGTGGTCAGCGTATCCGGACCGACCCGCAGCTTTTGCCCCGCGTGCAGGCGATCGCCGGGTTGCAGACCGTTGGCTTGGGCCAGGGAATGAACGTCGGTGCCCATGCGCTGCGCGATGCCGTACAGCGTGTCGCCACGGCGCACCACGCGGATGTCAGGTCGTACGCCGCGATGATGCCGCTTCAGCCTCGTGTAGGGCGTGTCGAACAGCATGGCCGCGCGCGCGGCCTTTTCGGGCAGCCCCACTGCATTCGAAGGCACCCGAAGCTCCGAATCGATGACGGGCCGGTCATCGGGCCCGAGGTCATTGAGCTCGCGGATCATCTCGGGCTTGGCGTCGAAGCGGGCCGCAATAGTGGCCACCGTATCGCCGCGCTGCACGGTGTAGCGCTCCACGCGCATGCGCTGCTCGGGAGTGAGCTGCGCCAGCGTCTGCTCGAGGCCCTCGGCGGCATCCACCGGCACCAGCAGGCGGTGCGGACCAGTGGGGTCGGTGGCAAAGCGATGGAAGCCGGGGTTGAGCGTGTAGAGATCCTCAGCACTGATGCCGGCTATATCGGCCACCACCTGCATGTCGATCTGCCCGCCGGTGGCAATCGGCACAAAATAGGGCTCGTCCTGAATGCGGCTGAACTCCAGCCCGTAGCGCGCGGGGTTTGCGACCAGCCGGCGCATCGCCAGCAATTCGGGCACGTAGCCGCGGGTTTCCGTCGGCAGCTTCAGATGCCAGAAATCGGTGGGCTTGCCCGCGCGGCGGTTGCGGTCGATGGCGCGCTCCACGGCCAGCTCGCCGCAATTGTAGGCGGCGATTGCCAGCAGCCAGTCGCCGTTGAATTCATCGTGCAGCGCCTGCAGGTAATCGAGCGCCGCGCGGGTGGCTTCGACCGGATCGCGCCGGCCGTCATACCACCAATCCTGCTTGAGATTGAAGCGGCGGCCGGTATCCGAGATGAACTGCCACAGGCCCGAGGCGCGCGCGCGGGAATACGCATAGGGCTCGAAGGCGCTTTCGATGACCGGCAGCAGCGCCAGTTCGCGCGGCATCTTGCGCTGCTCGAGCTGACCGACGATGTAGTACATCCACAGTTCAGCGCGGCCGAACGTGCGTTCCAGAAAGTCGGGGTGATTGGCGAACCAGTTCAGCTGCGCGGCTACCGCGGGCTCATTGACATCCTCGAACTGGAATCCGCCGCGCAACCGGTCCCACAGATCGGCCTGCTTGACGGTGACGACGCTATCGATGGGCGGGCCCGGCAGGTCGGAGGAGTCCACATTGGCCGCCTCCAAATCTGCTTTAGGGGCCGCCGGGCGAGTGGACTCGGCGCTGACGGCGTTGCTGCTGGGCCCGGCGGTGGCCGGGTCGAGCATGGGTTCTTCGACAACCGGGGCCGGAACCGGGGCGATCGGCGTCGCCGGAATGGGGGTAACCTTGACGGTCGGTGCTGGCTTGGGCTGATGGGCGCAGCCGGCCAGCAGGGCAAGGGCTAGGGGGAGCAGCAGTGATCGCCACGATGGTCGGGTCAGCTTCGCTGGGCTCAACGGTCAGCTCCCCGTAGCGGGTTTCGCAACGTGTTACGGTATGCCCCACACTAGAGCGCCGGGCCGCAGAATTAAACCCGCAAGTTTGCAAAATTGCTAGTTTTTCAATGGTACGCGCGCACAATCTCGCAATGTCAGAACGTCCTTGTGCCTTGCAGCAATGGCAGCAGGGGGCCCTCGGAAGGGCGCTGATCGCGGCCGAGGCACGGCTGTTATCCTCGACATTCGACGATGTTTTTGGCCAGGAGCTGCTGCAATTGGGCAGCTGGGGCGCACGGCGCGAACTGCTGGCGCAAAGCCGTATAAGGCGCCAGAGCGTGGTCGTGGATGCCTACCCAAGTTCCGGCGAGGGCGATCTGGTGGCCAACCTGGCGCATCTGCCGGTAACCGGTGGTTCGGTCGATGCCGTGCTGCTGCCTCATACGCTGGAGTACGCGCCGGATCCTTACGCGGTGGTGCGCGAGGCCGATCGCGTCCTCGGCGCCGAGGGCCAACTGATCGTGCTCGGTTTTCGTCCCGCCAGTGTCTGGGGCGTGCGCTCCGCTGCCTCGCGTGACGGCTATCCGCCCGGACTGCGCCGGCGCCTCTCGAGCGGCCGCGTGCGCGACTGGCTCGGACTGCTCAGTTACGAGATCGTGAGCCAGCAGGCCTACCTCTATCATCTGCCTCGCAAGCCGCGCGCGCCGATGGAGGCTACGGTGCCGAGGATGCTGCATCGCGGATGGTTTTATCCCTGGCCTGCAGCGGCCTACCTGATCAAGGCCCGCAAGCGCGTTTATACGCTGACGCCGATCCGTCCCCGGCTGCGCGAGCGGCGCTCGGTCCTGGGCGGCCTGGTCGAGCCAAGCATGTGAGCGGCGTCGTCGAGATCTATACCGACGGCGCTTGCCGCGGCAATCCCGGACCGGGCGGCTGGGCAGCCCTGCTGACGATGGGCGAGCGGGAAAAGGAGATCTCGGGCGCCGAGAATCCCACTACCAACAATCGCATGGAGCTTCGGGCTGTTATCAGCGCACTGCAGGCGCTCAAGCGGCCGGTCGAGGCGCGGCTCTATACCGACTCCCAGTACGTGCGCCGCGGCATCCTCGAGTGGGTGCCGCAATGGAAGGCGCGCGGTTGGAAGACCGCGGACAAAAAGCCCGTCAAGAATCAGGACCTGTGGGAACTGCTGGACACGCAAGCTGCGCGGCATCGCATCGAGTGGCACTGGGTGCCGGGGCACGCGGGCGTGCCCGGCAACGAGCGCGTCGATGCGCTGGCGAATGCCGCGATCGATGCAATGCTTGCGGTAGACTCGCGCTGATGCGTCAAATCGTTCTCGACACCGAAACCACCGGCCTTGAAGTCGACCGCGGCCATCGCATCATCGAAATCGGCTGTGTCGAACTGCTGAACCGCCGGCCCACGAATCGCCACTTTCACCGCTACCTCAATCCAGAGCGTGACATCGAGGAGGGCGCCATCGCGGTGCACGGCCTCACCCTCGCGAGACTCTCCAAGGAGCCGCGCTTCGTCGAGGTGGCCGAGGAGCTGCTGAAATTCATCGAAGGCAGCGAGTTGATCATTCACAACGCGGCGTTCGATGTCGCCTTTCTTGAACGGGAATTCGCATTGCTGGCGGGCGCCAGGCCAGTCGTGATCCGGGAGCTGTGCCGCGTGATCGACACGCTGCTGCTGGCGCGCGAGCGTCATCCGGGTCAGCGCAACAGCCTCGATGCGCTCTGCAAGCGCTACGACATCGACAATTCTCACCGGCAGCTGCACGGCGCACTGCTGGATGCGCGCATCCTGGCGGACGTTTATCTCGCGATGACCGGTGGCCAGAGCCTGCTGGCGCTCGATGAATCGGCCCGTGAGCGGGCCGCGGCGCGCGACAGCGCGATGCCCGCCATGAAGCGCCCGGACGAGCCGCTGGTGATCGTGCACGCGAGTGCCGCCGAGAGTGCAGCGCACGCCGAATTGCGGGCGCTGCTCACCAAGTCGAGCGGTGGCCGCTGCGTCTGGAACGCGCTCGGGTAGCCAACATCGCTAAAATCCCTCTATCTGCGACCGCGGAGTATCGCCCATGACTAAAGCATTGCGCACCGGCACCGATTGTCCGGCCTGGCGGGAGCTGGAGGGTCTGGCCAAGGCGTTGAGCTCGACCGACACGCGAGCGCTGTTTGCACAGGATCCGCAACGCTTCGGGCATTGCTGCGTCGAGTCGACCGGTTTCGCGTTGGATTTCTCGCGCCAGCGGGTCGACGCGCGCGTGCTCGATGCGTTCGCATCGCTGGCCGATCAACTCGATCTGCGCTCGCGCATCGAGGCGATGTTCAGGGGCGATCACATCAACTCCACGGAAGACCGGGCGGTACTGCATACCGCGCTGCGACGCCGGGGCGCGACGCCGCTGATGGTCGACGGAACCGATGTCAATGCACAGGTAATGGCCGAGCGGGAGCGCGTGCTCAAGTTTGCCGAAGACGTGCGGCAGGGTCGCATCCGCTCCAGCACCGACGCGAGCTTTTCGCTGGTCGTGAACATCGGCATCGGCGGTTCCGATCTCGGACCGGCGATGGCGGTCGAAGCTCTGCGGCCCGCAAGCCAGGGCGCACCTCGCGTGGGTTTCGTCTCGAATGTCGATGGCTGCCAGCTGGCCGACATCATCGCGGAGGCCGATCCTGAGCGCACGCTCTTCATCATCTGCTCCAAGACCTTCGTCACGCTCGAGACGCAGTCCAATGCGCGCGTGGCGCGCAGCTGGATCCAGCAGCGCCTGGGCGACAAAGCAGTCCCCGCGCACTTCGCTGCCGTCTCGGTCAATGCGCACGCAATGGATGAATTCGGCGTGCATCCGGACTATCGCTTCGCCATGTGGGACTGGGTCGGCGGCCGCTATTCGATCTGGTCGGCGATCGGCGTGTCGCTGGCGATCGCGATCGGACGAGCAGGCTTCGAGTCCTTCCTCGATGGCGGCCGGGAGATCGACGAGCACTTTCGCGCAGCGCCCTGGCGGCAGAATCTGCCGGTCATCGCCGGCCTGCTGGCGGTATGGAATATCGACCTGATGGGCCTTCCTACCCTGGGCGTCATGCCGTACGACTCGCGGCTCGCCCGCCTGCCGGCGTATCTGCAGCAGCTCGAAATGGAGAGCAACGGCAAGCACGTCAAACTCGATGGCAGCCCGACGACGCTTGGCACCTGCGCGGTAGTCTGGGGGGAGCCGGGCAGCAATGCGCAGCATTCCTTCTTTCAGATGCTGCACCAGGGCACGCAGCGCGCGGCACTGGATTTCCTGCTGCCGATGCGTTCCTCCTGCGCCAGCCAGGCGCAGCAGAATCTGGCGATTGCCAACTGCCTGGCGCAGGCCGAAGCGCTGGCTTTGGGGCAGGATGCGGCTACGATCAGGGCGGACCTGGCGCGCGCCAAGGTACCCGAAGCGCGAATCGCCGAGCTGATTCCGCACAAGATCCATGAGGGCAGCCGGCCCTTGAGCCTGTTGATGTTCGAGCAGCTCGACCCGCGCACGCTGGGCCGGATCATCGCGCTGTACGAGCACAATGTATTCGTGCAGAGCGTGGTCTGGGGCAATAACGCCTTCGATCAGTGGGGCGTCGAACTCGGCAAGAAGATGTGCGAGGCCTACATCCCGCTGGTGGAGAAGCCTCCAAGCGGCCAGGGTCTGTCCAGTTCCCTGGTTGGCGGGTTGTCGTACGTAGCCAAATGGCGGAATTGACACCGCGCACAGCGGTCGATCCGATTGGAATACGGGATCGCTCAGTCGGTCGCGTAGTACAATTCTTTACGATGCAAAGGCGGGGAAATTGGCAGTGACCAGGTTATTGGCTCGGCTTCGAGCGGGCGTATTCGTCGCTCCTGCAATCTTTCTCGCTTTCACAGCATTCCTGTCGGGCCCGCTACCTGCGCAGCAGATCGATCTGTCGCAGCAAATGCAGCTCTTCAACAGCCTGCCTTCCGACCAGCAGCAGTCGATACTGCAGCGCCTGGGTCAGGGAGGTCTCGGTGGGAGCGGTGGTGGTCTGGGTGGTATCGGCGGGCTGGGCGGCTCCTTGAACGGTATCGGCAACAACTCGCAGTCATCACTGCTGCAGCAGCAGTTCATGCAGCAGCAGCGCCGGCAGCAGCAGGAAGGCGAGGATCAGGACGACAACAACAACCTCAACAGTTTCGCTCCGCCGAAATTCAGGGCGGGCGATACGGTACTGATCGACATCGCCCTGCCGGGCGAACCCGGGTTGAACGGGCTTCCCGTCAATACCCAACTCAATCTTCAGAGCGGCAACCTGCCATACGGCTATGGTGCCGCTGCCGCCGTCCCGGGCGCCAGCGGCCAGCCCTCGCCGACATCGCAACTGAACGCACAGCAGCAACTGCAGCTGCAGCAGCAGATCGGCCAGCAGCAGGCGCAGGCTGGCAACAATCAGCGGCTGCAGGAGCAGCCATTGCGACCGCTGGAAGAGCTGCAGGCAGACGAGCGGCAGCGCCTGGTCGATCTGGTCGAACTGATCCGGGCGCATAACCCCTACCTGCTCGATAGTGCCGGCGAACTGCAA
This sequence comes from uncultured Gammaproteobacteria bacterium, assembly GCA_963771665.1. Lineage (GTDB taxonomy): Bacteria > Pseudomonadota > Gammaproteobacteria > Steroidobacterales > Steroidobacteraceae > FEN-1191. The sequence goes on from CAVYUK010000008.1 coordinate 678,530, forward strand.
TTGCCTGGAATCCCGAGCATGGGCCTGGCAGGTTTGACGGAGGATCTGGCCACTTTGAGGGTGGCCGCGCAACCGGCGCTCGCCCGGCTACTGGTGCGGTTGACCCGGCTGCCGCTGCGAAAAACCGGACTGGCCGGACTGAAACATTTCGGCTACGACCTGTTCGACAATTCCGGGCTGAGCTACCAGCCGACCCAGAACGTCCCGGTGCCGGCGGACTACGTCATGGGCCCGGGCGATAGCCTGCAGGTGCAAACCTACGGCAGTCAGAATCAGACGCTGAAGCTTTCGGTCTCGCGCGATGGGCGGATCAATTTCCCCCAGATCGGTCCGATCGAGGTCCAGGGCCGGCGCTACAGCGAAGTCAAAGGCGAAATCGAATCGCGTGTGGGGCGAGAGCTGGCCGGCGTCAGAGCCGACGTATCCATGAGCGAGAGCCGCGCCATCAACATCTTCGTGCTGGGCGAGGCGAAATATCCGGGCTCTTACACGGTCTCCGGACTGGCGACGGTCACCACGGCGCTATTCACCGCCGGCGGCATCAAAGCGACCGGCTCGCTGCGCAACATTCAGCTCAAACGCCAGGGCAGCGTCGCTCGCAATCTGGATTTGTATGACCTGCTCATGCATGGCGACAGCGCCAACGATGCCAAGTTGCTGCCAGGCGATGTGATTTTCATTCCCCCAGTGGGGCCGACCGCCTCGGTGGAGGGTGAAGTACAACGTCCCGCCATCTATGAAATCAAAGGCAACCTGACCGTCGCGGATCTCATCTCGATGGGCGACGGCCTGACCCCGCTGGCTGATCGCGACAACGCCGCGCTGGTACGGGTCGATCCTCAACAACGTCGCATCGTGCTCAATATCAACCCGAGCATTCCTGTCAGCGAGGGTTCGATACTGCGCAACGGTGACGCGCTGCACGTGCTGCGGCTGCGTCCGCAGCTTGATTCAGGGGTCACGTTACAGGGCTACGTCTACCGACCGAAATACTTCGCCTGGCGGGATGGGCTGCGGCTCTCGGACGTGGTGCCCTCGGTCGATGAGCTGCGACCGCACGCGGATCAGAACTATCTGCTGATACGGCGCGAGTTGCCACCCAATCGGCGCATCACCGTATTGTCGGCGGATCTGGCTGCCGCGTTGGCGGCGCCCGGGTCTGCCGCCGATGTGCTGCTGATGCCACGCGATACGATTCAGGCTTTCGACCTTGAGACGAGTCGCGAGTCGGTGATTCAGCCGCTCATGAATGAGTTGCGTGTGCAGGCGAATCTGAATCAGCCGGTACAGATCGTGCACATCGATGGGCGGGTGAAAGTGCCTGGAGACTATCCGCTGGAGACGGGCATGCGAGTCGGCGACCTGATTCGCGCCGGCGGCAGCCTGGACTCGGCGGCGTATGGCACGCGTGCGGAATTGTCGCGTTACGTCGTGGATGACGGCGAGCAGCGGCGAACCGAGGTGCTGGCGATCGATCTGGCGGCAATTCGCGACAACGATCAGAGCGCCAATCTGCCGTTGAAGCCCTTCGATCGACTGTCGATCAAGCAGGTCTCGGGCTGGACCGAGCAGGATCAGGTCACGCTCAAGGGTGAAGTTCGCTTTCCCGGTACCTACACGATCAAACGGGGCGAGACGCTGCGGTCCGTCGTCGAACGCGCCGGCGGCCTTACTGATCTAGCCTTTCCGGCCGGCAGCGTGTTTACCCGCTCTGAGCTCAAGCAACGCGAGCAGGAACAGCTCAATCGTTTTGCGGAACGCATGCGCCAGGACATCGCCGAAGAAGCCCTGGAAGCGGCGCGTGGCAACAATGCGGGCTCGGTGCAGGCGGTCAGTATCGGACAGACGCTGCTCGATCAAGTCAAAGCCGCAAAGGCCGTTGGACGCCTGGTCATCAACCTGCAGGCCTCGTTGCGCGCCAAGCCAGGTTCGAGCGACGACGTCATTCTTCGCAATGGCGATGAGCTGATCGTGCCGAAGCAGCGCCAGGAGGTCATGGTGATCGGCGAAGTGCAGTCGCCCTCCTCGCATTTGTTTAAGCGACAGATGTCGCGCGATGATTATATCGATCAGAGTGGAGGGACCACCCGGCAGGCCGACCACAAGCAGATTTATGTGGTGCGTGCCGACGGCAGCGTCGAATCGGGCCATCGTGGCTGGTTCACTTCAAGCGAGGGCATCGAGATTCGCCCCGGGGATGCCATCGTGGTGCCGCTGGATACCGAGCGCTTGCCGGGCCTGGTGCTGTGGCAGGCGATCACGACCATTCTCTATAACATCGCGATCGCCACTGCTGAAGTCCGCACCATCTAGATATGGATAATCGCCAGCCACACCGAAGAGCCTCATGTCGGTGTCCTTAGACGAGGTCTCGACCCGCTCGCCGTACGCCCGGAGCGGCGAGATCAGTATCGGTGATCTGCTTCGGATCATCTGGCGCGAGCGCTGGATGATGCTGATCGCCATGCTCGTGTGCGCCGCCGGGGCGGGCGTGATCGCTTTTCTGCTGCCAAAGAAATACCAGGCGGACATCCTGCTTCTGCCCGTCACCAGTCAATCCGGATCCAGCGCATTGGGCGGGGTCGGCAACGCGGTGTCGCAATTGGGCGGAGTGGCATCGCTGGTGGGATTGTCCGGAATTGGCAGCAACAGTGCCAAGGTGGAGGCAGTGGCCACGCTGCAGTCCGAATCTCTGACCGAGCGCTACATCCACGACAACGACTTACTGCCCATCTTGTACAAGCGCCGATGGGATGCGACCGCCAGGCGCTGGAACGTCACCGATCCGGACAAGGTGCCTACCTTGTGGAAGGGAAGCAAATACTTCAAGGAAAACGTCCGGACAACATCGGAAGACAACAAAACTGGATTGGTCTTGATGAGCATTACATGGACCGATCCGAGAGCTGCCGCGGACTGGGCCAATGGTCTCGTCAGGCTGACGAATGAGTACCTGCGTGACAGGGCGATCGAGCAGGCTGACCGGAACGTGGAGTACCTGAGGGCGGAGGTCCAGGGAACCAATGATATCGAACTTCGGAATGTCATCTACTCGCTGATCCAGTCGGAAATCAAGAAGCAGATGATCGCGAAGGGTGAGATCGAGTATGCGTTGAAAGTAATCGACCCGGCGGCAGTTCCGGAAAAGGCCTCATCACCCATCAAATGGCTTTGGGTTCTGGGCGGCACGCTGGTGGGATTCGGGGCGTCGCTGGCGGCGGGCATCATCCGCTCGAGCAACCGATAGGCACTTCGGTTGCCTCAGAGCGCAACGGCACTTGGCGTCGGCCAGGGCGCGATTCTCTCGCGGGTCCTGCAGTGGAGCATTCCTAAGAAAGATCTGGGCATCGTGCCGCTGGTGCTGTGCTGCCCGGTAATGTTCTATCCACGATTGTTCGACGGAGACACCCAGCCCTGGATCCTGATCATGGCGCTTGTGGCTCTCTGTACGTTCCGGACGGAGCAATTCGCCAAGAGGCGCGATCTACCACTGGCGGTACTGTCCGTGCTCTGCATCGCAGTCTATGCGGTCAGGGCGCACGTCGGTTTCGGACTCGCGCGCACCGCCTATACCTATCTGACATTCCTGGTCCTATGGACGGTCTGCCAGCGGGATCGTGGCGGCTATCTTTCCGTTGCCGTCAAGATGACGGTCGTCGTGTGGTTTATTGCGGGCGTCTGGGAATACCTGCTGGTGAAAGCCGGGTACGATCTGAGCATCGGCAGATATGTAGCCGGTAGAAGCGGCGTGCCAAGTCTCACTCCTGAAGCGTCCTACTACGGCAGTCTGTCAATGCTGCAGTTGATGTACCTTCTGTCCCAGAAGGGCGCAAAGAACGGGATCTACATGACTTGCGCCGCGGTGTCGGTGGTACTTAGCGGCTCGCTGCTGGCAATGCTGCTGCTGGTATTTCCGCTATGGAAGCTTCGGCCAATGATTCGTTTCGGCGCTGTAGCCTTGCTGGCGCTGCTGGTTCTGGCCGATTTCTATGCCGGCTCCGCCGGCCTGGTCGGCCGCGTCGCCACTATCGCCAACCTCGGGACGGGGACAGGTCTCGCATCCATCATATTAGATGCAAGCCTTAATCTTCGGGTGGGGCACATCTATTACACGATGTTCCTCAATTTGATTCCCGAACTGGAGTTGAGAAATCCCATCAGCTTCGAGTCGCAATATAACGCCTTTGCCGCGCAAGCCGGGGTTTTCATAGACACGGGCTCCGACTTTATTCTGCCGGCCATTGGCGAGATGATTTACGGCGCCGGAGTGATTGCTCTCGCCTTGTTGTATGTGTTTATACGGCGGGCACTGCAGCGTTGTTCTACTACACGCGCGAAATTTCAACGGTTCCTGTTCATCATCGCCTGCATGATAAATCCGATCACTCTTTCGAATATTTTTTTGATTCTGTATGCGCAAAGCGAAGAATGATTTTCCATGAGAGCCATTGTCACGGGCATTACCGGCCAGGACGGCTACTACATGGCAGCGCTGCTGCTGGAACTCGGGTTCGAGGTGCTGGGACTGACCTCGACGCAAGACGCGGACAGACTTGATTTGAACGCGCGCTTTCCGCGCAGCTTTCGCACGACGCTGTTCGATTACGATATCCCGCTGCGGATCGGCGCGTTTGTGGCGGACTATGCTCCCTCGGTCATCTTCAACTTTGCCGCCAAAGCCACCGGCGAGGGCATGTTCGATGATCCGTACCGCCTCACACGCCTGAATGGCGGCTTCGTGATCGACATACTGGAGGCCTTACGCAATTCCGATCGGCGCGAGCAGACGGTGTTCTGCCAGGCCTCCAGCAGCGAAATGTTTGGCAAGGTAGTTGAAACACCGCAGTCCGAGAGTACGGCGTTCTGGCCCCAGAGCCCCTATGGCGCCGCCAAGCTCTATGCGCATCAGATGCTCGGCATCTATCGGCGCGCCTACGGCATTAGGTGCTGCTCGGCGATCCTTTACAATCATGAAAGTGTGCGGCGTTCGACCAGGTTCGTCACCAAGAAGATTGCCCGCGGCGCGGCGCTGATCAAGCTCGGGCTGCTCGATTCGCTGTCTCTTGGCGATCTGGATGCGCAGCGCGACTGGGGCTACGCACCGGAATATGTCGAGGCGATGTATCGGATGGCGCGCGCCGACACGATGGATGACTATATCGTTGCGACAGGCAGGCTCACGACGGTGCGGGAGTTGTGCGAAATCGCCTTTGGACACTTGGATCTAAAGTACACTGACTATGTCCGGACGAACGAGGTTGAGTCGCGCATTGCGAAGTCGATGAGCCTGCACGGCGATCCACGCAAGATAAACGCCGCCCTCGGATGGAGTGCAAGTACTTCGGTCGGCCAAATCATGGTGGAACTCGTCGAGTACGAGCTGGCACAGGCACGAACCGATGCGCGTGAATAAGTGTCTGATGGAGAATCGCTGTGTATAGGAAAATTGGTGCCTGCAGAATCTGCGGTAATGGCAATCTGCTTTCCGTCCTTGAGCTGGGACAGCAGGCACTCACGGGTGTATTTCCGAAGACGGTCGACGAGAAGCTGACCTCCGGGCCGTTGACGCTGGTGAAGTGCGTGGGTTCGGATAGCTGCGGGCTGTTGCAGCTGGCGCATTCGTACTCCATCGATGAGATGTATGGCGCCAATTACGGCTATCGGTCCGGCCTGAATCCTTCGATGGTGGCGCATCTGCGATCCAAGGTTGCAAGAATCCAGGGGCTGGGCGTCATCGCGGAAAAGGATATCGTGGTCGACATCGGCAGCAACGATGCCACCACCCTCAAGCAGTACGACTCAGGCAAGTACCGGCTCATCGGCTTTGACCCCACCGGCAATAAGTTCAGGCAGTTCTATACCGACGCGATCGAGTTGGTTCCGGATTTCTTCAGCGACGATGAATTCCTGCGCAAGTCCGATGGTCATAAGGCCAGCGTAGTTACCTCGTTCGCCATGTTCTACGACCTGGAGAATCCGCTGGGATTCATGCAGCAGGTGCACAACATTCTTGCCGACAATGGTGTCTGGGTATTCGAACAAAGCTACATGCCGGCTATGCTGGCTACGAACTCCTATGACACGGTCTGCCACGAGCACCTGGAATACTACGCGCTGGCGCAGATTGTATGGATGGCCAAACGCGTCGGCCTGCGAATCGTCGATGTCGAGCAGAGCGATGTCAACGGCGGCAGCTTTTCGGTGACCGCGCAGAAGCTTTCCGGCCGCCTGAAGCCCACGCCGAGTGTTGACGCTACGCTGCAGCAGGAGCTGACGCGGAAGCTCGACCAGGTGGAAACGTATCGTGCGTTCGGCGAAAATGTACGCGTGTCCCGTGACGCGTTGCGCGCCTTCCTGGAGAAGGCGAAACGCTCTGGCAAACGAGTTATAGGCCTCGGGGCTTCAACGAAAGGCAATGTCATTCTGCAGTACTGCGGCATCGACTCATCGCTTCTGGAATGCATTGGCGAGATCAACCCTGATAAGTTTGGCGCCTTTACGCCAGGCACGCACGTGCCGATCATCGAAGAGGGGGCGGCCATTGCGCGCAGACCGGACTATGCGCTGGTGTTTCCGTGGCATTTTCGCCGACACTTCGAATCACAGCCTCGCTACTCGTCCCTGAAGCTCGTGTATCCGCTGCCGGTGCTGTCAGGTGCCAATGAAGCATGATGGGGAAGCTGTATTTTGTTGAGCCCAGCAAGGTCGGGGTGCAGCATATTTACCTGTTGGAGGGCTACCTTCGCGCCCTCACGTCCAGCCGGCTGATCAGCGAGCGATTCGAGATGGTCCTCTGTACCTCCAAGTCCACCGCGCGCAATCTGTCGGCCGAGGTGCTCGCCAAAGTGACGCCAAAACCGGTATTCGTGATGAATCCTGAGAAGCGACGGCTGGCGCTCAAGAGCCTGGTGGAATTCTGGGTGGTATTTCGCCGGATGCTGGCGCTGCGTCGCCAGGACGTCCTGCTGGTGACGTGTGTGCTGCCCACCTCGCTCATCCTCATTGAGTGGGCCAACCTGCTGCTGCGGCGCCGGGGCGTATATGTAGTGTTGCACGGGGACATCGAGGGCATCTTCGCGCCGTCCAGGCAGAGTTGGCTCTCGATCGGCCTTTGGTCAAAAAACTGGCTGCGGCTGCGCCGACCAGCGCAGCAGAATATCGCTGGTGGTGCTGGATGACTTCATCAAACGGCGGTTGATTGGGGCCGTTCCGGAGAAATTGAACGAGGCCAATGTCTTCGTCGTGCAGCTACCGGTGACGCCGGTCAACTCCGAACAGACACTTGCAGTCCCGCCGAGGGTCGGTTTCCTCGGCTATCGTACCCAGATCAAGAGCTTCGAGGCATTTGCAGGATTGCCGGGCCTTCTGCCCGCGTTCCGCTTCGTGGCAATCGGAGGTGGCAAGATCGAGGACCTCGGAGCTGAAACCAGCGCGCCGCTGGCGGGGAAGGATGGCTACCTGGCGGAGATTGCGCGCTGTAGCGTCGCCTGCTTTCCTTACACGGCCGGGTATACGGCATCGCTGTCTGCCTCCGCCCTTGATGCGCTTTCGACCGGTGTGCAGATCCTGGCCCTGGACCGGCCCTGCTTCGCAGAACTTTCAGCCTATTTTGGCGATGATGTGGTCCAGGTCGTTTCGCGTGTGGAAGAGATACCTGCGGCACTGTCGCGTCTGCTGCAAAAGCTGGCGGCCGGCGACAGATCACGGCGCCTGCAGAAAGTCGCAAATTCCAAGTATGCGGTGTCGGCGGTACAGCGTTGCTTTGAGCGCATGCTGGCACCCGGTTGAAGCGTTGGATCGGGAACCCATTCATCGATGGACGTCAGAATCAGAACGGGCGCAAAAAGGCTGCTGGAAACCATGCCGCTGCTGGACGGACTGTTCCGGAGGTTCATCTGGAGCCACAGGCATTTTCCGGAGGCGGAGATGGCGTTCCTGCACTCCCTGCCTCCGGATTCAGTGGATGTCGCAGTGGACGTCGGAGCTGCCAAGGGCGGTTATGCCTGGTTGCTGGACCGGGTGTCGAATCAGGTCATCGCCTTCGAGCCGGGCGCCTGGCATTTCGACTATCTCAGTGGATTACTCTTTGGCACCAATATCAAATTGGTAAATGCCGCACTGGGCGCGTGCGCCGGCGAGGCGGAACTCTACACCGCAGGCGATAACGAGCACGCACGCCACGCGGCTACATTGAATATCAGTAATCCGGTCGCCCGAAGTTCAGGCGCGCGCGTCGACAAAGTAAACCAGACCTCGCTCGATGTTTATCTGGCGACGGCGCTGGCGGCCGACAGCAGGATCGACATCATCAAGATCGACGTGGAAGGCTACGAAAATCAAGTGCTGCTCGGCGCCTCGAAAACTGTCGAGACCCATCGACCGCTGCTCATTTGCGAAATAGAAGAGCGACACAATCCGGAATACAGCTATGTCTTCGAGACCCTGCGCTCCATGGGCTATAGCTGTTTCGTGTTCCGCAATCAGCGCTATGAGGAGTTCAGCGGCAACCGCATCGAGGACGTTCAAAGGCCTGCGGATCTCGCGGTTCGCCTGAGTGCGGAATACAACCCCGACGAGAATACGTACATCAACAACTTCGTGTTTCAGCACCCGAGTTCCAGAATCAAGGTAGTCAAATGACCGACAGCGATCGCAGGATTTACGTCACCGGGGCTGCCGGATTGATCGGCTCGAATGTGGTCCGGGCCCTGCTGGATGACGGCCACGCAGTGATAGGCATCGATAATTTCTGGCGCGGTACGCAGGCGAACGTCAGGCAACTCTCGGCGCACGCGAAATTCGTTTTCCGTCATGCGGATATTGCGGCCGATCAGCGATGGTTCCAGGACATGAAGTCCGGCGATGTTCTCATTCACATCGCGGACATCGTCGCCGGCATCGGCTACGTATTTTCGAACGAATGGGAGATATTCCAGAAGAACATATTGATCAATACCAACGTGGCCAGGGTCGTGGCACAGAAAGCTCCGGCACGCCTGATCTATCTCGGCACCGCGTGCTCCTATCCGCAGAAAATGCAGCGCTCCGTCACCTCATCGGTGTTGTCGGAGGCGGACAAATTTCCTGCCGACCCGGAGTCCGGTTACGGCTGGAGCAAGCTGATAGGAGAGATTGAGTTCCGTCTGGTAACCAAGGGATCCGCCACCAGATTCGCAGTGCTCGACCTGCACAACGTTTATGGCTGGCCGTGTGCGTATGACGACGGCACGGCGCAAGTGATCCCGTCGCTGATCAATCGCGCCATTTCCTCCCAGGACCAAACCCTGACCGTATGGGGAGACGGGCGGCAGGGGCGGGCGTTTCTGCACGTGTCGGACGTGGTGGCCGCGATACGCCTGGCACTCGACTACGACGGGCCCGAATCGGCCTTCATGATCGGTCCTTCCTCGTGCACGACCATTGCCGAGGTAGTCCACATCATCCAGGCACACCCGAAGATCCGGATCAGGGAGATAATCTTTGATACTTCCAAGCCCACGGGCGATATCGGGCGCTTCGCCAACCCGGCAATAGCGAACAAGGAGCTGGGCTGGGTTCCGAAGATGGATCTGGTGGCGGGTATTCACGACCTGGTCGACAAGATTCTCGATGACACAACCTAAGCGAATTTCCATCATCGTCGCCAGTTATGACGATGCGCGAATCGTTGGCGCGATCCGCAGCATTCGAAGCTTTGATGACACGGGTATCGTAAAAATCGTGGTGGTCGATGGCGGCTCGCCCCCCGGGATCCAGGATCTTATCCGCGGCTCCCTGGTCGACACGGATACTTTCATTTCCGAGCGCGACCGTGGGATATTCGATGCCCTCAACAAGGGCCTCGAGGCTTGCGACACCGAGTTCATCGGCTGGCTCGGCTGCGATGATGTGTTCACCGGCAATATCAAAGCGAGTGAGGTGGCCTCCGAACTCTCCAATCATGACCTGCTGGTGGCGAACACCGTGCTGGTGCAGGACATCAGCGCCGTACCCGGGGGCAATGTCGTGCGCATGACTCACGCATTGCCGTCACGCTGCGGTGGCGTGCCACTGGGGTTGCACAATCCACATTACTCGACCTTCGGTTCCGCAAGGCTGCTTCGCAGCGAGCGTTTCAGGCTGGACATCAGGGGTGCCGACATCGATTACTTTCTGCGCATCTTCAAAAAGAAGCCCAGGGTACAGACGACCAACGTGGTGGCGACGGTGCAGGGCGCCGGCGGATTTTCCACGCAATCCTGGTCGAGGATGCTGCGTATCAATACCGAGCTGATCGGAGTCTATTCCCGGCACGCCAATTGGCTGGTAGGGCCTATCGCCGTGGCGATCAAAGTGAGCTACAAGCTGCTGGTGACGGGGTACTACAGGATTCATCGCATTCCCGTGAGCCGCGTGTTGAGCTAGGACCGTTCGAGCTGCGGCTCCATTCGACGGTCGGGCTATGCACAAGCCGGATGCGTAAGGATTGTGCGATAGCTTCATGAAAGCATCCTATCTGTACCAGTGTGTGAACGTCGTGGCGGGCATGCTGCTGCTCGCGTTGCTGCTGCGCTTCTTTTCCAAGGACGCTTTTCTGGAATGGTCACTATTCACGACAATAGGTGGCTTTACCATACAGCTTGAGAGCTCCCTCAGCACCGTTTGCAATCGGTTCCTGGTTCGAGTGCATCATCGTGCCGGAACCGGGACCCTTGCCATCGCGATTGCGCAATGCAGGCGATGGTATCTCGCCTTCGCGGTGCTGGTGTTTCTGGGACTATGTGTTGGCGGCTTTTTCTATTTCTCAAGGGCGGCAGCAGCCGGCTTTGATGGAACCTGGGCCGTGGAATGGGTGGTATTTTGCACCTCGTATCTGGTGACTTATTTATTTGCTTACAACTGCTGCGTGCTGATCGCCTCCGAGCACATTTCGACCTATTCGATGATCAATGTCACCACGCGTCTGATCAATGTCGCGCTGTCGTGCATCTTCATCTCAGGCGGTCTCGGTGTGTTTGGACTCTGCATCAGCTTGCTGATGTCCGCGACACTGGGTGCTTTCGGGATGAGATGGGCGGGTGCCAGGGCGATGGCGGCGGAATGGCGACGGCATCCGCAAGTCGGCGGGGCAGGCATTGGCGAGGAGAAACTCGAATTCAATCACGTGGGACGCAATATTGCGTTCATAGGGATTGCCTACTTTCTGTACCGCGCGGGATTGCTGATCGATGCAGGGTCAAGTTTTGATGCGAACCTGCAAGCCAGTTACGGTTTGCTGCTGCAGATTCTGACCCTCATCATGGCGCTCTCATCGGTGCCCATCAATATGCTGGTGGTGCCACTTCAAAGAGCGGTGTTGACCGCGGATCCCGGCCAAATCGTGCGCGAAATGGCACGCCTGGCGGTGTATGCCAATCTGGTCTTCGTCACCGCGTTTTTGGGCCTATTAATCTTCGGGCCCGCGCTTTCCCACAGCATTTCCGCTCGCGCCGCCCTCCCTCATTGGCGGGATATGGCGATCCTCGGCTTTGCCTTCTTCCTGGAGCTGAATATATTGCTGCTGGTCAATGTGGCCATCGCCTCGCGTTCGTATCGATTTGTCCCTCTCTATGCGGTATCCGCGGCGATCGGACTTTCAGTGGCCATTGTGCTTCGCTCGCAGGGAGGGAACCTTTATGTGGCCTTCGGCCTGGCTCCGGCCATCACCCAGATGGCGATTGCGGTGCCTCTGGTTGGCAGAGAGGTTTGGAGACTCACGGGCGTCACCCCGTGGAGCTACGTTTCCACGTCCGCCGCATTCCTTTGGCAGGTAATCCGTCATCCGATCAGGGTGGGCCTGGCCTTCAGGTAGCGGGGTTCGTCGCCCGTCCCATGGCGCGACTGAGGCGGCGCCTGACTCGTCCCATCAAAGTGCGAGTGCGCGCCAGCTGCGTCACGCAGTTCGCTATCGCGCTCGCCTTCAGTCTCTCCCCGGCGGATAGTTCGCCCAGGAGCACATAGACGTCATTGGGCGGAGAGCAGCGCCAGAAGGTGTAGCCTCGCCGCTGCATGAACTGGCGATATTCGGCCTTGTGAAACAGATTTTCGATGATCACCACGCGCGGTGAGTAGCGCGAAAAATCCAGCCCTTCCAGGACATTCAGCTCCCAGCCTTCGACGTCCACGGCAATGAGGTCGATTTGACGCAGCGCCGGCCGATATTCCGACATCAGGCTATCCAGCCGGCGAAGTTTGACCTTGATCTTGGAGATGGAGAGGTCGGGATTCAGTTCGGCATAGTCCTCCTTGATCGATAGCGATGACCATGACTCGAATGTAACCGCGCCGCCCCGATAATTGACCTTATGTGAGTCGACTACCGAGAAGTCAACGTCGTCCGCATCGTGGTCGCCGCATGCAAACTGCAGGATCGTATGGCCACGTGATCGATGCATTTCGGCGAATGTCGGATTGGGTTCGATGGCGATGACATCCCAGCCTTTGGCCCGGAAGAGGGCTCCGATGGACAGCCAGTCGGGCCGCGCCGCGCCGATCTCGATGCAGGTGCCGCTGGTCTGCCCGGCGAAGAATCGGCCAAACACGATCTGGTCGATATGGCCTTCGGCGCTCCCGCCGGTCGGATCTGGTGGTTCGGATTGCAACTATTACTCCTGCCGCAGTCCACAGGAGACGGGCAATTCAGCGGCGCATTATCTTTTAGCCCTTCGGGTAAGTCTAATCGGCCCCCAGCCGGTCGTGCATTCGTGAGGAAGTGCAAAGTTACGCGACGGGGGCAGCGCCGGGCTGTCCTGGCACTCTGTTGGCACTGAAATTTCAAGCAGCATTCATGTAGGATTTCTATCGCCGTGCTCGGAGTCTGCCGTTTCAGGGCGCATTCGCTGCAGTACGGGCCAGGGCGCCTTGCGCCGTCTATTAAAAAACACAGAGGTATCTCGTCTCATGGCATCTTCCACAGCACGTCCATGTCAGCATCTCTTCGATCGGCCGTCCTACCTGGTATCCGCATGTCGTGCTGATCGCGCTCTCGGGCTGCGGGGGAGGCAACTCCACCGCAACCACTGCGGCCGCGCCCTTAGAGACCCCGGCCACTGCGGTCCCGCAGGCATCGGTCAGCGATATCGCCTCCGGCAGCATCACCCCGGGTTCGTCGCCTTTCATCAGTTTCGTGGGACTCGTTGGTGAATCTACTGGGCTCCTGGCCGGTGTTGAATTCACGATTGCGCCCAAGCCCGGCTCGGTCTCCAAGCCGGTGGATGTGTGGTACTCAATGGCAGCACTGCAAGCTCGCGGGTATGTGGTTTCTGGCGAGGGTGCCATCAAGATGCCGGTGTATGGCTTGTATGCGGACTATAGCAATCAGGTATCGCTGCGCCTGGTCTTCAAGGACGGCTCCGTGCAGACCATCCCGGTCACCATCACCACCGCGGCATATACCGACCCCTCGGGCATCTACTCGAAACCCATCGTCAATGTGGCACGTGCCGCTGGCAGCGCTCTGGGATTCGATTTCTTCGCCATGAAGTCGGGGCTCGGAAGCCCGGTGGTGGTCGACACCGATGCCGAGATCCGTTGGGTCATTCCGACCAAGATCGGTTCTCTCTCCACCGCTCTGCAGAATGATCAGTTTGTCATCGGCGATGGTTCCAGCGCAGTTGTCCATCTGCTGCGTCTGGACGGTTCCGAGACCTCCGTCCCGGTTGAAACCGTGACCTTCACGAACTTTCATCACAACATCGATCACGGCAAGATAGGACTGTTGGCCGAATTCGACGCTAAAGTCGCTGGCGTGAAGATTGTCGAAAGCAACGTTGCCGAGATCGACGAATCCGGCTTCATACTCAATCACTGGGATCTGGGCGCCATCATCAGCGCCTACATGAGCAGCCAGGGCGATGACCCGACGAAATTTGTCCGGCCGGGTAGCGACTGGTTTCACAACAATGCTACGACCTACGATCCGAGGGATGACAGCCTGATTGTCTCGAGCCGTGAGAATTTTCTGATCAAGCTCGACTACAAGACCGGCAACATCATCTGGATCTTCGGGGATCCCACCAAGTACTGGTACACCTTTCCGTCCCTGCGAGCCAAGGCACTCCTGCTCGTCAACGGCGGTCTCTATCCGGTCGGCCAGCATGCGGTGTCGATCACTTCCCAGGGATACACCATGATCTTCAATGACGGGGACGGCAGCGCCGATCAGCCGGCAGGCCAGTCTCCCGGTATCTCGCGCACTTACAGCGCCGTGTCGGCCTACACTTTCGATACCGCCTCGATGACCGCTACGGACATGTTCGATTTCGACTACGGACAGACCCTCTATTCCGCCGTCTGCTCCAGTGCCTATGAGGCCCAGTCTCAATCGATCCTTGTGGACTACGCGGTCGCCGCCGACGATACGGAAACCCGGATGGTGGGCCTGAACGCCGCACACGACGTGGTATTCGACTTCCAGTACAAGACTGTACCCTGCGAAACCAGCTGGAACGCCATACCGATGCCGTTCGATAGCATGTCGGTCGACTTCTGAAGGCGCAGTGGTCCGTCGAATGAACGGATCGATTACCGAATGGCGTAGATCTACGCGGTCCGGGGTAGCATGACGTCCCAGTCAGTGCCCCGGCGCTCTAAATCGGTTTGATCCATATCCTAGTCAGCGGCATCTGACACCGGATACATCGAACGCTTCTTGACGACTTACGCGTTTTTGCCCACGATTCGGGCGCGCGCGGGTCGGGCGGGTATGTGAGCGCCGCGCGGGATGATATCGAGAGGTTGCCGCCGGGGAGGCGAGTGTCAACCGGTTTGTCTATTTTGCGTTAAGCCTTTGAGGCAGCCCTGGGGAGTGCGGTGGCGCGACTGCGCAAGCGTTCGAAGACCATCGCGCGCGGCCGTTGCAACTGCACAAGGAGTCGGATGATTTGAGTACGATGTCGGCAGCCCTTGCGGCATTCGCCGTAACCATGATGGCAATCCTGACGCTGAGACCAGTGGCAGTGGCGATTAATCTGGTCGACCGTCCGGGAGGGCGAAAGACCCACCATGGGAAGGTGCCCGTCGTTGGGGGCCTGGCCATGTTTCTGGGGATCATCTTCGGCATTGGACTGGTCGAGTCAGCGCGCCCCCTGACCGGCGCTCTCATTTCTTCTTTCGCATTGGTCGTCACCGTCGGCATGGTCGACGACCGCTTCAGCGTCTCCCCCTGGTTGCGGCTGCCGCTGCAGGCCACCGCGGCCGTGCTGATGACCCTGGGAACTGGGACAGAAGTGTCGTCGATCGGAGACGCTTTTGGGGTCGGGAATATTCAATTTCATGGGGTGCTGGGCGAATGTCTGACGGTCCTGTTCGTCATGACGGCCATCAACGCCTTTAACATGCTCGACGGCATGGACGGGCTGGCTGGCACGGTCGCCTTCGTGGCGCTGCTGGCGTTGGGCTGGTCGGCGTGGACGACCGGTCAGCATGACCTGGCGGCCGTCTGTGCGGTGATCGGGGCGGCCACCGCCGCATTTCTGCTCTTCAATCTGCCGACGCGCCGAAACCGGCGCATGCGCTGCTTCATGGGTGATGCAGGCAGTACCTTGCTGGGGGTGTCCCTGGCATGGATCTGTATCCGGGCCAGTCAGTTCACCCCAGCTGACGGCACGGGCGGCACGGGCCTCTCGCCCGTCGATACCCTCTGGATCGTGGGACTGCCCATATTCGAGTTCTTCTGGACCATCATCCGTCGCGCCTTGCGGGGCCAATCCCCTCTGCGCGCCGACGCCGAACACTTTCATCACCTGCTGCTGAGGGCGGGTTTCGGGGTTCAGGGCGCCTTCATGGTGTTCCTGCTGGCGACTTTGTTCCTCAGCACTGTGGGGCTGACCCTCAACGCCCTGCACGTGCCTGATTACGTGTCGTTGCTGCTGTTGTTCGGGACCGGTGTCGTCGTCGTGCGCTCGATGTACTGGTCTCACGGCCTGCTCCGATTCTTTCCGGAGCGCGCCCGGCGCCGCGTTCCCTGGCGACCACCCGGTGAGGCCATGACCGCTGGCGCGCTGGATCGCCGACTGAAGAAATAGCGCGGTGTCCGGCAGGCACACGGGCAGAGTCGTCGCCATTACAGGCGGCGCCTCGGGCATCGGCCAGTCCATCGTGCAGCGGCTCGCAGGCGAGGGCGCGCGCATTGCTATCGCCGACATTGCCGATGCCGCAGAAACCATCGATCTTGCACGCCGCGCAGGAGGCGAGGCCGCGGCGTTCCGCGTCGACATCGCACAGTGGGAGCAGATGACGGACTTTGCCGCCCAGGTGCGGGCCCGCTTCGGTGACCCCTCGATCGTCATTCACTGCGCCGCGTTGCAGTTCATGAGTCCATTCGAGGAACTCAGTTCGGAGCGTTGGCGCGCCACGCAGGACGTCAACGTGCTCGGCGGTTTTCATCTCGCCAAGGTCTTCCTGCCGGCCATGAAGGCCGCCCGCTGGGGCCGCATCGTCATGGTCGCATCATCGAGTTTCTTTGCGCCACCACCGCGCATGACGCACTACATTGCCAGCAAGGGCGCGCTGCTTGGCCTGGTGCGCGGCCTGGCTGCGGAAGTCGGTGAATTCGGCATCACCGTCAACGCGCTGGCTCCCGGCCTGACGCGCACGCGCAACGCGATCGAGGGCGTGCCCCAGGCACATTTTGATGCCGTGGTCTCCCACCAGGCCGTCAAGCGCAGCGGCGAGCCGGCGGATCAGGCAGCGGCCATTTCCTTTCTCGTCTCCGACGATGCGGGCTTCATGAGCGGCCAGACCATGCTGGTCGATGGCGGCGAGGGTCACGTCTGAGCCTATAATCGCGGGCGAAGCACCTAATCCCCGGTGCAGGGAATTTCCGGAAAGCCCGTGAGCCAGACCGCGCCTTCGACGACATTCAAACTGGGTACCTTTTCCGCCGCCGGCTGCGCGCCGTTCGGGGGAGTCATCGTTGATGAACGCGTACTCGCCTTCAACGCACTCGGGGATTTCCTGCGTCGCGAGCAGCTGGATTTTCGCTGCGATGGCTCGACGCTGTCGGTACTGGATGCGTGGGAGAGCAATTTCTCCGTGCTGCAGCGGATTGCCGACACGCTGCACAGCGGGGCGGATGCCGCACTGGTTGCCGCCAGCGCGCCGCTCGCTGCCCTGATGCTGCACGCGCCGGTTGCCAGCCGTAACGTCATCTGCTCCGGTGCCAACTATTTCAAGCACGTGGTTGATATCGTGGTCGCGCAGGTGCGCCCCGAAACCGAAGGCATGACGCCGGAGCAGCGGCGCGCCTTCGGTATCGCCAAGATGACCGACCGGCGTCTCCACGGCACGCCATTCTTTTTCATCAAGGCCAACTCGACCATGATCGGACCCTTTGACGCCGTCAGCCTGCCGCCCGATGTCACGACTATGGACTGGGAGCTGGAGCTCGGCGTCGTGATCGGCAAGCGCGCGCGTTTCGTCACGCGCGAACGCGCGCTCGAACACGTGGCCGGCTACATGGTCGTCAATGACCTGACGATCCGCGAGCGTGTCAATCGCAAGGACATGCAGGAGATGGGCATGGACTGGGTCGGCTCCAAGTGCGCGCCCACGGCGCTGCCCACCGGCCCCTACCTGGTGCCGGCCGCCTTCGTCGGCGACCCGCAGAAGCTGCACATCACGCTCAGGCACAATGGACGCGTCATGCAGGATGAAGGCACCGACGACATGATCTTCGATTGCGCGCGACTGATCGAGACGCTGTCGAAATTCATGGCGCTGCAGCCCGGCGATCTGATCTGCACCGGTTCACCGTCGGGCAATGGCATTCATCATGGCGTGCTGCTCAAACCCGGCGACGTCATCGAGGGCACCATCAGCGGCCCGCTCGAAGGCCTCGGCACCCAGCGCAATACCTGCCATGCCGAAGCCTAATCCCGCCAAAGGCTGGCAGCTCGACCGCGCCACCTTGCGGACCGTCGGCCGTGATCTGCAACGGCCGGAGTGCATCCTCGCGCAGCGCGACGGCACGCTCTGGAGCGCCGACGCGCGCGGTGGCGTCATGCGCATCAACCCCGACGGCAGCCAGCAGCTGATCGCGCAGCAGGCCGACACGCGCTTCACCGAGCGCGGCGGCGGCGGGGCCGAACGCTATATATTCGAGGGCACGCTGCCCAACGGCATCGCCTTCGCGAGCAACGGCGATTTCCTGATCGCCAATTTTGGTACCGATGCGCTCGAGCGCATGAACCGCAGCGGCGAGAGCCAGGTGCTCTATACGCAGATCGATGGCCAGCCGCTGGGCAAGGTCAACTTCGTGCTGCGGGACTCCAAGAACCGCCTCTGGCTTACCATCACCACGCGTGCGAAACCCTGGACACGCTCGATCAATGAGAAGCTGCCCGACGGCTATGTCGCGCTCATCGATGAGAAAGGCATCCGCATTGCAGCCGACGGCTTCATCGGCACCAACGAGGTGCGGCTGGATGCCAACGAGGAGTGGCTCTATGTCGTGGAGAGCAACGCGCGCCGCATTTCGCGCCTGCGCGTGCAGCCCGACGGGACGCTGACGGACCGCGAGGTCTACGGGCCGCAGCGTTTGCAGGGCATTCCCGACGGCTTCGCCTTCGATGCCATCGGTAACCTGTGGATGACCTACGTCATCTCGGACAAGATCGCGCTGATCACCCCCGAGGGCGATGAGCAGATCGTGTTCGACGATGGCGATGCGGCCAAGGTCAGCGCCTTCGATCAGCATTTCTTCGCCGGCACTGTCACGCCGGAGGTCATGATGGGCTGCGGCGGCACCGTGGCGCCCTGGACCGCCAGCATCACTTTCGGCGGCGCTGACCTGCAAACGCTTTACATCGGTAGTCTGCGCGGCACGACCATCCCGTATGTGCGTGCGCCGGCGCCCGGCCTGCCGATGGTACATTGGCACGAACGATACTGACGCGCCCGGAAACGCACACCATGATCCTGGAAGCTGCCACTTTAAGTATCACGCCGGAACGCAAGCCCCAGTTCGAAGCGGCATTTGCGGAGGCCCGGAAAATCGTATCGGCCATGCCGGGGTTCGTATCGCTGCAGTTGCACCGCTGCATCGAGAGCGACGGCAGGTATCTGCTGCTCGCGCAATGGCGCTCCGTTGAAGACCACACCGTCGGTTTTCGCCAGTCGCCGCAGTTTCTGCGCTGGCGGGAACTGATCGGGCCGTATTTCGCCGCGGCGCCTTTCGTCGAACACTACGATCTGGTCTGCAGCTGAATGCCGCCCGTCGCGCTGGTTACGGGAGCGGCTGGCGGGCTCGGCGAGGCCATCGCGCGCGCGCTGGCCGCGGCCGGCTTCACCTTAGCGTTGGGCTACCACCGTTCGGCGGAGGCGGCCGAGCGGCTGCGGGGCGATCTGCCGCCGGGCAATCACTTCGCGCTCCCCGCGCCCGTCACCGACAGCACCGCGCTCACGAGGATGGCGGCAAGTATCGAGGCGCGCTGCGGTCGTTGCGATGTGCTGGTCAATTGCGCGGGCACCACCCGCTTCGTCGCTCATGCCGATCTCGACGGCCTCGATGATGCACTGTTCGATTCGATCTTCGCGGTCAATGTGCGCGGCGCCTTCGCGGCCGTGCGGGCGCTCAAATCCCTGCTCGAGCGCAGTGACCTTCCCGGCGGCGGGGTCGTGGTCAACATCTCCTCCATCGCCTCCGTGATCGCCATGGGCAGCAATGTGGCCTACTGCGCTTCCAAGGCCGCGCTCGATAACATGACGCGCTCGCTGGCGCGCGCGCTGGCGCCGCGCATCCGGGTGCTGGCGGTGGCCCCGGGACTGGTGGACACCGATTTCGTAAAATCCCTCGACCAGGGATGGCGGGATGAACAGGCCGCGAGGACGCCGCTGCGGCGGCTGGCGCGCCCGCAGGAAGTCGCCGGGGCGGTGGTTGCCGCAGTGACCCAACTGACCTTTACTACCGGTTCGATCATCGCCGTGGATGGCGGTCGTCCGCTCAACTGACTTCAAGGAGATCCGCGGTGAAACTCGGTACGCTCAAGGATGGCTCCAGGGATGGCAAGCTGCTGGTGGTCTCGAAGGACCTCTCGCGCGCGGTGATCGCGGTCTCGGCCGCGGCCACGCTGCAGCAGGCGCTCGAGAGCTGGCAGAGTTCGGAGCCCAAGCTGCAGGGCCTCTACGATGATCTGAATGCCGGCCGCGCTGCCGGATCATTCCCGCTCGATCAGACCCAGCTGAGCTCGCCCTTGCCGCGCGCCTGGCAGTGGCTCGACGCCTCGGCCTTCCACAGCCACGGCGATCTGCTCGAGAAGGTGTTCAAGCTCGAGCCGCCGCCCGACAAGCGCACCATACCGCTCATGTACCAGGGCGCGGGCGATGACTTTCTGGGGCCCGTGGACGATGTGCCGCTGCCCTCCGAACAGGATGGCATGGACTTCGAAGGCGAGATCGGCGTCATCGTCGATCGCGTGCCCATGGGTACCGGGGCCGAGCAGGCGGCCGCGCACATCAAGCTGCTGGTGCTCATCAACGACTGGAGCCTGCGCGTGCTCGCGGGGCGCGATGTCAAGACCGGATTCGGTTTCCTTCAGTCCAAGCCCTCCACCAGCTTCAGCCCGGTCGCGGTGACGCCGGATGAGTTCGGTGATGCCTGGCGGGATGGCCGCGTGCACCTGCCGATTCACGTGTACTGGAACGGCACCGAGTTTGGACATCCCGACTGTGGGCAGATGGGATTCAGCTTCGGGCAGCTGATCGCGCATGCCTCGCGCACGCGAAACCTGGGCGCCGCCACCGTGATCGGCTCGGGCACCATTTCCAACGAGGAGTACCGCACCGTCGGCTCGGCGTGCATCGCCGAACGGCGCGGTATCGAGCTCACCGATCAGGGCAAGCCGAAAACCGACTACATGAAATTCGGCGACCGTGTGCGCATCGAGCTGCTCGACGCCGAAGGCCAGTCGATTTTTGGCGCCATCGACCAGCGCGTCGTGCAGGCGAAGCTGCCGTGAAGGTGCTGGTGATCGGCGGGGAGGGTTTCATCGGCCAGGCGCTGGTTGCGCGGCTGTGCCACGGCGGCGTCATTGATGGGCGGACCGCATCCGCGGTGACCGTGCTCGACCAGCGAATCGGATCGCGCCTGCCGGATCCCAAACTGCGCTACCTCGAGGGCGACATCGCCGACCCGGCCGTACTGTCGCGCGCCATCGCGGACGGCGTGGATTGCGTGTTTCACCTGGCGAGTATCCCGGGCGGCGCCTCCGAGCAGAACTTCGAGCTGGGCCTGCGGGTCAATCTGCACGCCACGCTGGGCCTGCTCGAGGTGCTGCGCAAGGCAGCGTTCCTTAAGCCGCCGAAGCTGGTGTTCGCCAGCAGCATCGGCATCTACGGCGTGCCCATGCCGGCCGTGATCGACGAGAACACGATTCCGCTGCCGACCTTGAGCTATGGCGCGCAGAAGCTCATCGGCGAGTACCTGGTCGCCGACTACGGCCGCCGCGGTTTCGTCGACGGCCGCTCGGTGCGCATCCCCGGCATCGTCGCGCGGCCACCTTCGACCGGCCTGCTGTCGCTTTTCTTAAGCGATCTGATTCGCGAACTCTCCGCGGGCCGCAGCTTTGTCTGTCCCGTGGCGCCAGAGGGCATGAGCTGGTTCATGTCGCGCCCCTGCATCATCGACAATCTGCTGCATGCGGCGGCATTGAGCCCCGCGCAGGTGGCGCAGCAGCGCACCTGGCTGCTGCCGGTGCTGCACGTGTCGATCGGCGACATCGTCGCGGCCATTGCACGCTTGCACGGCCCGGCCGTGCTGCGCCTGGTGAGCTATGCGCCCAACAGCGCATTGCAGGCGCAATTCGCCAACTACCCGCCGCTGCTGTGTCCGAACTCCGAGGCTGCCGGTTTCCGCCACGACGGCACGGTCGAGCGGCTGGTGGTGCGCGCACTGGAGGCTGCGTGAGCACGCTGCTGCATCGCTGCGGACTGTCCTCGGCGCCGCAGGCGCCGGCGGGTGAACCCACGCGCG
The DNA here is from genome assembly GCA_963771665.1 of uncultured Gammaproteobacteria bacterium. GTDB lineage: Bacteria > Pseudomonadota > Gammaproteobacteria > Steroidobacterales > Steroidobacteraceae > FEN-1191. The sequence goes on from CAVYUK010000008.1 coordinate 700,518, forward strand.
TCTCGGGTCAGTCGCGTGGCCGCACCCGCTCCTTTACCGTGGACCTGCATTGCCACGCGCTGACGCTGGCGGCCGAGAAGCTCGTCGCGGACCGGCCGCAGAAGCTCGCCGAGCGCGAGATCATGCCGCGCATGCAAGGGCAGGAGAGCTTCGAGTACACAGTCAATGTCATGCTCAAGGCGGCGTTTCCCAAGCTCACGGATCTCACGCAGCGGCTCGCCGATATGGATGCGATGGGCGTGGACCTGCAGGTCGTGAGCCCCGCGCCCAATCAGTACTACTACTGGGCCGATCCCGAACTGGCGCGCGATCTGTGCCTCGCGATCAACGAGCACCTGGCTTCCCTGGTGGCGCAGCACCCGGATCGGCTGCTGGCACTGGGCTCGGTGGCGCTCCAGCACCCTGAGCTCTCGATCCAGCAGCTCGATCACGCCGTCAAGACACTGGGGCTGCGCGGCGTCGAGGTGTCATCCCAGGTCAATGGCCTGGAACTCGCCGATCCGAAATTCGAGCGCTTCTGGGCGCGCGCCGAGGAGCTCGGCTGCGTCGTGTTCCTGCACCCACTGGGCACTACGCTCGGCGAGCGCGTCAACCGGCACTATCTTTCCAACACCGTCGGGCAGCCGCTGGAAACCACCATCGCGCTCTCTTACCTGATCTTCGGCGGCACCTTCGACCGCCATCCGGGGCTGAAGCTCGTGGCGGCGCACGGCGGCGGCTATCTCGGCTCATATATCGGCCGCTCAGATCATGCCTGGCATGCCCGGCCGGACGCGCGTGGTTGCCAGCGGCCGCCGAGTGAGTACCTGCGGCAGATCCTGTTCGACACCATCGTCTATCGGCCCGAGCAGCTGCGGCACCTGATCGCCGAAACCGGCATCAGCCAGATCGTGGTCGGTACCGACTACCCGTACGACATGGCGCACTACGACATCCATGCGCTGCTGGATGCGATCCCCGAACTCAGCGCCGCGGATCGCGCGGCGGTACTCGGCGGCAACGCGGCGCGGATCCTGGGACTCAAGGAGCACACGTGAGCCTGCGTTATCGACTGCTCAACGTCTTCACGCGCGACAGCCGGCCCCTGAGCGGCAATCCGCTGTGCGTGTTCGAGGATGGCAGCGGACTGGACACCGCGACCATGCAGGCGCTAGCGCGGCAGTTCAATCTCTCCGAGACCACCTTTCTGCTGCCCTCGGAGCGGGCGACCGCGCGCGTGCGGATCTTCACGCCGAGCTACGAGATGCCCTTTGCCGGTCACCCGACGCTGGGCAGCGCGCAAGTGTGCCGCTCGCTGGGATTGGGGGGCGATGAGCTGAAGCTCGAGGTGCAGGTCGGCATCATTCCCGTCCGGGCCGAAGGCTCGCGCTGGACGCTCGAGGCCCAAAAGCCAACCTGGCGGGATCTGGAAATCCCGCGCCCACGTCTCGCGGCCCTGCTGGGGCTCAGCGAACCGGATGTGCTCGATCGGCCGCTCTGGGTGAAGGCCGGCAAGGAACAACTGATCGTGCCGCTGTCCGATGCGGCCGCCGTCCTGCGAGCCGCCCCCGACCCGAAAATCTTCGAAGTGCTGCGCAGCGCTGAAGGGCACGAGGGCTCGGTTTCCCTGTTTGCACCCATCGCGCCGAACCGGATGGGATCTCGCTTTTTCTTCTCCCAGGGCAGTTCGGTCCTGGAGGATCCCGCCACCGGTTCCGCCTGTGCCAACCTTGGCGGCTGGTGGCTCGCAATGAAGCGAGATTTACCGTGTAAGTTGATAATTTATCAGGGGGAACAGGTGGAGCGGCCATCCACCCTGCACCTCGATGTGGGCACCGGCGGGCAGATTCACGTGGGCGGGGATGTGGTGGAACTCGGCCAAGGCGATATACAGATTTGAGGGCGGCGGCGGGGCTACACGACGAGCCGTCCGGAACACCCCCGGCATTTGGCGGTGTGTAAGGTCTAGAGAGATTATTTTCATCGACGAAAATAATCTCTCTAGACCTTACACACCATCGAGCAGCGGGTACTGCCAGGCGGCTCGATGCGACGCCCTGGCACTACCCTTAATTCTGGATCATCGTCTCGATGGTCCCATCCACCGCCCTGTTACCAAACCGCAGCATCTCCATGCGGGTGGGCGAGACGATGTACAGCGCCGCGGGCAGGGTGCCCACACCGCTTTCAGTGACGGTTCCCAGGCCACGGCCGATGGTCGGATCGATCGCGAATGAACCGTTGACGAAGTTGCTCGAGAGCGCATCGAAGTTCAGATACAGCAGGGCATTGAGCGTGATCGGGCCGGTCGACTGCGGATAGGCCGTGCCGCTGACGAAGGAATTCGCCAGCGTTGCCGGGAAGGGACCCGAACTGGTGGCGTACTCGTAGGGGCCCTGGGATTGCGCTTCCAGGAACCCCGCGCTGCCGGCCGTGCTGCCCTTTTCGACGATGTAGCCACTGCCGATGCCGTCCAGGTAGAACGCAAACGAGCGCGCCGGGGTGTCGGCCACCGACAGCGTGCCGCGGCCGTTGGTGGCGACTGCGTAGCTCTGTGTCAGAAAAGGCTGGGCCTGGATATCGACGGCCAGATTGGAGGTGTCCAGCAGAAGGTCCACGGTGCCGGCGGTGGCGTTCGCATTCGACAGCCGGCCCAGTGCCATCACCGAGACTGGCTCCAGGTTTCCGGTAGCGCCGAACAGGCTCATGATGGATGGCGATGCCATCGCGCTGTTGTTGAAGGTGCTGGCGCCGACATTGCCGACCTGCGCGGTCATCTGACCGCCCAGCCGCGTGGTGCCGCCCGCCGAAGTGGCATCGATGTCGATCATGAACATCTTGTCGGCATTGACGAGGTAGTAGGCGAATGTCGTGGTCTGCCCGCCTGCCAGCAGCGTCAGCGTGCCGCGGCCGTTGGCATCCGAGGGCGTCAGCGCGCCGGCCGCGACCGCTTCGGTCAGTGGTGTAGGCGCATTCGAGTCCACGAGCCCGGCGGTGAGCCCGCCGGCAGTACTGGTAAAGCGTCCTGCCATGCCGTAATGCAGTTTCGACGGCGTGACGCCGAGAACACCGAAGGCGTAGTTGCCGTTCACGGGCGCGCCGGTCGTGATGCCCGTGAAATCCTGCAGTTCGAGCTGGCCGGAGCCCGAGTCGCTGCCGGAGTGGATCAGCTCCAGGCGTGCGGAATGGATCATCTGATCGCTGCCGGGCAGCGTCGCCGCGAAGTTGTAGACGATCTCGCCACTCGCGGCGTTCAGGGTCAGCACGCCGGTGTTGGTCTCGCGGTTGACACAGGTGCCGGAGGTCACTTGCTCCGCCGTGGTCGTGCGGTTGGGGTCTTTGTAGTCCTGTTCGCCTGTGATGAGTCCCGTGTTGCTGATCTGGATCGAGGCCACGTGAGTGGCCTCGCCGTTACCGCGAAAACCCGTGAACAGCAATGTGTAGTTACCCTGCAGCACGCAGGCGGATTCGGTATTGACGACCATCGTCAGCGCAACCGATGCAACGCGGCTCAGGGTGTCGGTCGCCTGCAGCGTGAAGCTATAGGTGCCCGCCGTGGTGGGTGTGCCTTCAATGTAGGTGGCCGACGAGGTGCTGCCATTGAGCGCGAGCCCCGGCGGCAGCGCGCCCGAGAGCACTACCCAGGTGAAGGGTGAATCGCCGCCTGAGGCCGACACCGGCGACTGGTAGGCGACGCCGACATTAGCGGGGAACAGCGTGGTCGGATCGATCAGCGGTGTGCCGAGCACGATCAGCGCCACGGAGGCGAGCTGCGTCGTATTGGCCACCGAAGTGGCGGTGATCAGTGCCGTGGAGGAGCCATTCACGCTCTCCGAGCCGGTGCCGGTGGGCGCGACGTAGGTCGCCGAAGTGCTGGTGATGCTCGTGAGCGAACCGACGCCGGTCAACGTCCAGGTGACACCCTGGGTGTTGCTCGCGTTTTCGACCTGGGCACCGAGCGCCAGGGTCTGGCCTGTCAACAGTGAGGTGGCGCTGCCGGCCGTGGTCAGCGCGACGCCGGTATCGACGCCGACCTGGGCGGTGATGGCGCGATTGGAGTTGTTGCTGCAGGCCGCGATGGCAAGGAACGTCGCCACCAATAGCGACGTGCGGGCGAATCGAATGAAACTCAACGGTGTCTCCTCACGAATCCGGTTAGCGGATGATCGGTTTATTCAGGTTCGGGGGCTGGCCATGCGCCTGCGCACGGCGATCGCCGCGGCAATGGCGCACAGAAGCAGCAGCGCGGGATCGAAGGCTCCGGCGCCGGTGCTGGCGGCAAACGCGGACTGAATCGTGGCGGTGCTCGAGGCCGTGTGGCCCGCGCTGTCGGTAATCGTGAGCTTGACCTGGATGGTGCGAAAGGAAGGCACCACCAGCGTCGCGATCGCCTGATTGGCGTTCACCAGTTGATTGCTGGTCGAGGGAATCGTGGTCCACTGGTAGGAAACGATCGTGTAGCCCGTTGCCGCCGTACTGCCGCTGCCATTGAGTGTGATTTTCTGACCGGGGGTTCCGGTGCTGCTCGAGGTGGTGATCTGGACGAATATCCCCGAGGCGGCCGTGATGGCGGCGGAGGCATTGAGCATGCCAGCGCCGCAGGTGGCCGTGCTGCAGACGCACTCCGCGTCCTGGCTGGTGTCGGTGTAGTTGCCGTTGGAATCGGTGGTGTTTGCGGCGAGCTGGCAGGCAGTCGATGTGGTGGACGATGAGGCCGGGAACGGCAGAACGCTCGAGGTCATGCGCGAGATCAGCTGCGACGGCGTCAGTCCCGGGCTGTCGGCCAGCATCAGTGCCGCGACACCGGCGGCCATTGGGGAAGAGAAGCTGGTACCGACGCTACCCTCGTTTTCGAGGTTGCCCCCGCCATTGAGATAGCTGTAATTCAGGAAGGCATAGGTATAGAAACCGGGCGTGGCCGAAGGCGTCTCAGTGCCGGCATCGGACGTGGTTTCGATCGAGAATTCACACGGCGCGGTCAGCTGCTTGGCGGAATTCACGGTGATGTTGACACAGTTACCTGCGGGTGCCGCGATGGTCACTGCCGCATCGGTGCTGCTGAGGCTGCTGTAGCCGACCTTGGTGCCCGCTTCGCGCAGTCCGGCGACCGACAGCACACCGTTGCAATTGGCCGGGGCATTCACCGGTCCGCCGGCGTTGCCCGCGGCGGCCACCACCAGCACGTTGGCTGCGATGGCTGCCGACACGGCAGTCTGTTCGGTGGCCGAGCAGGGCTGCGCGGCGCCGAGGCTCAGATTGATGATGTTGGCCGGGTTCGGGTTGGCCGGCACGCCCGTGACCGAGCCGCCATAGGCCCAGGTGATGGCCGCGGCGATGTCCGAGACGCGGCCGGTGCACACGCCAATGGCACGGACGGGCAGAATCATCGTCGCCGGAGCGATGCCCGCGATGCCGATGCCGTTATTCGTGGCCGCACCGATGATCCCGGCGACCCTGGTGCCGTGCCAGGAGCTGTCGGCCGTGGTGGTGCAACCGGCGTTCTGGAACAAGGTCATCGCTACATCGGCGGTGCTGATCCAGTCGCCTGGATCGGCCGCGCCAGAGTGCCAGCCTTCCCCATCATTCGAGATGTAGTAGGTGGCCGCGGAACCCGATTGGGAACAGGTGGCGGTCGACAAGCCGGTGGTCGAATCGGCGGTATTGCCCTGATCGCAGCTGACGAAGTCATAACCCGGCAGCAGTTTCGACTGCAGATCCGGATGGGCGGTGATGATGCCGGTGTCGATGACCGCAACGACGACGCTCGCGGATCCGGTGGTGGTCTTCCAGGCGGTGGTCGCATCGATGGCCGAAGGCGTCGTCGATGAACTCGGGCTCAGATACCACTGCCCAAGCCATGAGCCATAGGTGTCCGAGCCGGCGACGAAATGCGGATCGTTTGGGCGCCGAGTCCAGTGTCGCTGCAATGTATCGCCAGCCATCGGGCTCGGCGTATTCGACGCCCGGGTCCGCCCGCAGCTGCGTCAGCAGCGTCCCCATGCTGGCCGGGGCCATGGCGTGATCGAGCCGGAGCACGTCGGTCTGGCCGTAGAGGTTGTGGGCCGGCTGCACGTCGGCGCCGGTAGTCGATCGCAGCCGCTCGGTGCGTTCCGCAATGGTCGGTAATTGCACCGCGGCGACGCCGCTATCGCGCCATTTGACGATGACCTGGTCGGTGGCCGTAGGGTTGGTGTGCCTGAGAAACACGACGCTGTCGGCCGCCTGCGACAGCACGGGCAGGGTGAGGGCCACCCAGCTTCCCAGCGCCAGCACAACAGCTGCAAATCGTGATTCTCGCATCGAGTCATTAGACCACAGAGCGGCCAGGAGTTCGCTTGGCAGGGGTATTGCATGCTCATTGCTGGCACCACACAGGGCTGTGCCTTAGGCTAGGGCCGTGAATTCCGCAGTACCGATCCTGCCCGACGATCCTCCCGCACCGGAAGACGACCGGGTTGCGATGACCAGGGACGCGCTCAGGCGCGCATTCCTGGACAACCTGTACTACATGCAGGGCAAGTTTCCGCAATTGGCTACGGGCCACGACTACTACAAGGCGCTGGCCTACGCGGTGCGCGATCGCATGTTGCAGCGCTGGATCAGTACCGCCGAGGCCTATACGACGCAGGGCTCGCGCACCGTGGCCTACCTGTCGGCCGAATTCCTGATGGGCCCGCACCTGGGCAATAACTTGATCAATCTTGACATTTACGACACCGCGCGCGATGCGGTCGCAGAGGCTGGCAAGGATCTCGATGAACTGCTCGCGCAGGAAGATGAGCCCGGCCTGGGCAACGGCGGCCTCGGCCGGCTGGCCGCCTGCTTCATCGATTCGCTGGCGACGCTGCAGGTGCCCTGCGTGGGTTATGGCATCCGCTACGAGTACGGCATTTTCCAGCAGGAGATCATCGACGGCTGGCAGGCGGAGAAGACCGACAAGTGGCTGCGATTCGGCAGCCCCTGGGAGCTGGTGCGCCCGGAGTGGGCGGTCCATGTGAAGTACGGCGGCAACACCGAGCGCTACATCGATGAACAGGGGCGGCACCGGGTGCGCTGGGTGCCCGCGCGCGAGGTGGTGGCGGTGCCCTACGACACCCCGATCCTGGGTTACCACGTCAGCACCGCCAATACGCTGCGGCTGTGGCGCGCGGAGGCCCCCGAGTCGTTCGATTTTTCGGTTTTCAACCGCGGTGACTACTGGGGCGCCGTGCACCAGAAGATCAATTCCGAGAACATCACCAAGGTGCTCTATCCGAACGATGAGCAGGTGCGCGGCAAGGAGCTGCGGCTGGAGCAGCAGTTCTTCTTTGTGACCGCATCGCTGCAGGACATGCTGCGCATCATCGGTATCCAGCGCATTCCGCCCGAGCGCTTCCACGAGAAGTTTGCGATTCAGCTCAACGATACCCATCCCTCGATTGCGGTCGCGGAGCTCATGCGCCTGCTGGTCGATGAGCTCGCAATGGATTGGGACCGCGCCTGGGCGATCACGCGGCGCACCTTTGCCTACACCAATCACACGCTGCTGCCCGAGGCGCTCGAGCGCTGGCCCATCGAACTGTTCGGACGGCTGCTGCCCCGGCACCTCGAGATCATCTACGAGATCAACACGCGCTTCCTCGACGAGGTGCGCATCGCCTTCTTCGGCGATGAACAGCGGCTCGCGCGCATGTCACTGATCGATGAGAGCGGCGAGCGCTACGTGCGCATGGCGCACCTCGCCACGGTCGGCAGTCATGCGGTGAACGGTGTCTCGAGTCTGCACTCGGAATTGCTCAAGCACGATGTGCTGCGCGACTTCTACGAGCTGTGGCCGGAAAAATTCAGCAACAAGACCAATGGCGTGACGCCGCGCCGCTGGATGGTGCTTGCCAATCCGGGCCTGGCGCAGTTCATCACGCGCGCGATCGGATCGGACTGGGTGCGAAATCTCTATGAGCTGAGGGGCCTGGAGCCGCTGATCGAGGACGCAGGCTTTCGCGCCGAGTGGCACGCCATCAAGCGCGCCAACAAGAGCGCGCTGGCTGCCATCATCCGCGAACGCACCGGCGTGGTGGTCAACCCGGATGCCATCTTCGATGTGCAGGTCAAACGCATCCATGAGTACAAGCGCCAGCACCTGAACATGCTGCATGTGATCGGTCTCTATCACCGCCTCAAGACCGATTCCACGCTGCAGATCCAGCCGCGCGTGTTCATCTTTGGCGGCAAGGCCGCGCCGGGCTATCACCTGGCGAAGCTGATGATCCGGCTGATCACGGCCGTGGGCGAAATCATCAATCGCGACCCGGGCATCCGCGATCTGATCAAGGTCGTATTCCTGCCGAACTTCAACGTCACCAACGGCCAGCGCATCTATCCGGCCGCGGATCTGTCCGAGCAGATCTCCACCGCCGGCAAGGAAGCCTCCGGCACCGGCAATATGAAGTTCCAGATGAATGGCGCGCTGACCATCGGCACGCTCGATGGTGCCAACATCGAGATTCGCGAGGAAGTCGGCGACGATAACTTCTTCCTCTTCGGCATGGATGCGCGGCAGGTGCAGTGGCTGCGTGAGAGTGGCTACCGGCCGATGGATCTGTACGAGAGTCAGCCTGAGCTGCGGATGGTCATCGATCTGATCAAGGACGGCTTTTTCTCGCGCGGCAACAGCGAGATGTTCCGCGACCTCATCGGCAATCTTCTGAATCACGACCCTTACATGGTGCTGGCCGACTACCGCGCGTATGCGGAATGCCAGCAGCGGGTTGATACCGCCTTCGGCGATGTCGATCGCTGGACACGCATGTCGATTCTCAACACCGCCCGTTCGGGAAAGTTTTCCTCCGATCGCACCATCCGCGAATACTGCGCGGAGATCTGGCACGCGAAGGCGGTACCGGTGCAGCTCACCACGCAGAGCGAGGACAACGCCGGTCTGTCCACGTGAGGCGCGCCGGCCCGGGCCGGCGCGCGCGCGCCGCGCAGGGACTGCTCGCGTGGTGCCTGGCTCCGGTGCTCGTGGCTGGCACCGTGCATCCCGAGTTGTGGCCGCAGGCGCACAGCACCGGCCTCGTCGATGCGGCCACCGAGCAGCGCATCGGCGCGCTCATGGCACGCATGAGCCTCGAGGAAAAAGTGGGCCAGGTGATCCAGGCCGACATCGACAGCATTGTGCCGGCGGATCTGCAGCGCTATCCCCTGGGTTCGGTCATGGTCGGCGGCGATCCGGCGCCCAGCGGTGGCGTACGCGCGCCGCCCGAGGCGTGGCTCGCGATGACGCAGGCATTTCGACGCGCCGCACTCGAGCGTCGTGCCGCCCACGCGCCGATTCCGTTGCTCATGGCCATCGATGCCGCTCATGGCATCGCGCATGTACGCGGCGCGACGGTATTTCCGCAGCAGATAGGGCTGGGCGCTGCCCACGATCCGCAACTGATCCGTCGTATCGGCGCGGCCACGGCGCAGGAAGCGGCGGCATTGGGCTTCAATTGGACCCTGACACCCACGCTCGCGGTACCGCAGGATCTGCGCTGGGGCCGCAGCTACGAGAGCTGGTCGGAGGATCCTGCGCTGGTGCGCGCCTATGCGGGCGAGATGGTGCATGGACTGCAGGACGACTCCGGTGTGCCGGTGGCAGCCACCGCCAAGCATTTTCTGGGCGATGGCGCCACCGCGGGTGGTCGCGATCAGGGCGATGCGCCGGTCAGCGAGCAGGAACTCATTCGCACGCATGTGCAGGGGTATATCGGCGCCATCGATGCCGGCGTCATGACGGTCATGGTCTCCTACTCGAGCTGGCAGGGTGCCAAGCTGCATGGCAACCGCGGCCTGCTGACCGGCGTGCTCAAGGGCCGCCTCGGGTTCGACGGCCTCGTGGTCGGGGACTGGAATGGTCACAACCAGCTGGAGGGTTGCAGCAGCGACAGCTGTCCCCAGGCGATGAACGCGGGACTTGATATGTTCATGGCGCCGGACAGCTGGCAGGGGCTGTTCCAGCACACGCTGCTGCAGGTGCGCGCGGGGGAGATTCCGATGCCGCGCCTGGACGATGCCGTGCGCCGCGTGCTGCGCGTCAAATTCAGGTTGGGACTGTTTGGGAGTGCACACGCCCACGCTGCCGCCGTGGATCCGCCGCTCGATCGGTTGGGTGATCCTGAACACCGCGCGCTTGCGCGGCTCGCGGTGCGCGAGTCGCTGGTGCTGCTCAAGAACGAAGGCGCGGTGCTGCCCATACGGCCGTCCGCGCATGTGCTGATTGCCGGCGCTGGCGCGGACGACATCGGCCAGCAATGCGGCGGCTGGACCCTGTCCTGGCAGGGCGCTTCGAATCACAACGCCGATTTTCCGCGGGCCGAGTCGATCTATGCCGGCATCGCAGCGGCAATCGCCTCCGGTGGCGGCACGACCGAACTCAGTGTCGATGGCCGGTTTGCGCGGCGGCCCGATGTCGCCATAGTCGTCTACGGCGAGCCGCCGTACGCGGAGAGCCTGGGTGATCGTGCAACGCTCGAGTACCAAAGCGGCGCCGATGCGGCACTCGATCTGCTGCGCCGCCTGCGCCAGGCGCATGTGCCCATCGTGTCGGTGTTCCTGAGCGGTCGGCCGCTGCAGGTCCGGGCGGAAATCGACGCATCGGATGCCTTCGTTGCGGCCTGGCTGCCAGGCACGGAGGGCGCTGGCGTTGCCGACCTGTTGATTGGCGATGCCGGCGGTGTGCCGCGATATGATTTCAGCGGCCGACTGTCGTTCGGCTGGCCAGATGATCGTGGTCCGATGTTTCCGATAGATTACGGTCTGCACTACCGGCAGCCGGCGCAAGCTACACTAGCGCACTGAGTTCAGTGTCCACGGAGACCTCTCATGCGCCGATGGATCTTTCTCGTGCCGCTGTGCCTGCTGCTGTCGGCCTGCGGCGGCAACGATAGCAGCAGCTTCGCCGCCGGCTCCTCCTCATCATCGGGCAGCTCGACTTCATCGAGCTCTTCAGGCTCCAGCACTTCGAGTTCATCGAGCTCCTCGTCATCCAGTTCTTCCTCGAGCGGCGGGACGTCGAGCGGCGGGTCGGGCCCGGCATTCTGGCTGCCCTATCAATCAACACCCGCGGGGAGCGGCGGCCAGACAGGGCTGTTCGTAATTCCTTCCAATGCGCTGACAGCGGCGCCGGCTTACGTGACCACCAGCGCCAGCACCAAATTTCTGGCCGCGGCGTTCAATATCACGCTGAACTCGAGTCACATCGTCACCGCTTATTCGCCCGGGCTCTATCTCTACACGGCCACTGACAGCTCGAACAACATTCACATCTACAAGCTCGATCTCGCACTCGGCACGCAGCCGACGCCGACCCAGATCGGGACGCTGTCGCTGCCGCTGCCGGCGGGGGCGGCGATCGACACGGTGATCTGCGACTCGAACTTTGCGTACACCAATCTCGCGACGCCCACCTCGCTGTTCGTGGTGCTGCATGTGGCAGGCGGTGCCGGATGCGGCACGGCCGGCGATACATGGTTGCTGGTGCACGCCAGCGACGGCCCGACCACGGCTCCGACCAGCGTGCCGATTTCGAACGCGCAATTCACACCGCTGTACTCACCGCTCGGCGCACTGACTGGTCTCGTGCTGCTCGATCCGAACACGCACAGTCTCTTCCTCTATCCGGACAACACCTTCTCGGCGCCGATGAGCGCGGTCGCAGGGGGCGGCATCACATCGTCAACGACGGTCTATGACAACCTTCCAAACCCGGATGAGGCCTTCGTTGGCACCAATCTCTTCCTGGCGCTGCAGATCAACTCGGTCAACTATCTCTACCGGCTGTCATACGCTGACACGGCGGCCGTCCTGGTCTACACCGCCACGGGTACGCTCAGTGCCGGCGGCGTGGCGGACGACAGCAATCTTTATTTCAGCGATGTGCTCACAACCACGGCTGTGTCACAGGGTATCTGGCAGGTGGCACTTCCCATGAACGGCACCGGTGCCAGCGCCACGCCGACGCTGCTCTACACCTACGCGGTACCAGCCACGGGAAACCCCTACCAGCTGCTGGGATCCGACAACACCAACCTCGTGCTGCTGACCAATAACACCAACAGCTCGACCAACGTCATCACCGGTGCCCTGGCCACGATTCCCGTGGGGCTCGCATCCACCGCCACCGTGCCGCTCGGTCAGTCGTTGAATGGGCTGGCGACCGGGTTCATCCTGCCGGCGACGCCGGGTACGCGTGCGAGCGACCTGGTATTCATCGGTGCGGTCAACGTCGCGCCCGGCGCTGCCTATGTTTATTCGAGTGCAGTCGTGACGCCGGAAAATGTGGTGAAGCAGGCGCAACTGCCCAATTCCTATTTCCTGACCAACGGGCTTGGTGCGCTCTCGGGCAAGATCCTGCAGTTGACAGGCATCAACCCGGGCGTTCCGGGTCTTGGCGGTGGCCAGGTCAATGCGGTCGCATTGTCCACGCTTGATGTGACGCCGCTCAAGGCCCCGGGCGGCGGTGTCTACACGCTACCAGCCGGCGTTGATCCCTTCTTCCAAGGGCTGTCCAACACGATCGGCTCGGGGGACATCACGGCACAGGCGCCCACGACCGGCAATGGCACCGGACTGGCTTACGATCTGTCGCAGAGCCTGATTGTGCCCATCGGCATCGCCAACACCGACGTGTCGCACTTCTAGGCGATGTAACTTCTAGGAAAGTAACTTCTAGGGAATGTAGTAGAGCTCGAACGACTGGCCGACCCGCTGCAGCGGCTGGTATTGACGCAGCCAGTCATAGCCTGCGGGATTCTCCTGCAGCGTCAGCATGGTGATGGCGACCCACCCGCGCACAGCCTCGCCCGGCTTGAGCAGTTGGTAAGCCGGTAGATGCTCGAGCGAGAGATCGGCCGTGCCCTTGTAGCCGATCGAGAGCTCGGTCACCTGCCGCGCGGCCAGCACGCGCTCCAGGCGCCGCAGGTCCTGGCCGCCCCAATCCAGGTCCGAATCCACCAGGATCCGCTCCGGATGGCTGCCGGCCAGCGCGTTGAAGTAGGGCAGGTAGTCCGGGTAGGCATATACGAGAGTCGCGACCTGCCAAAGCAGCAGGCCCAGCAGCGCGGTGCGCGCCACCGGCCTCGGCCATCGCCGCCACAGTGACTGCAGCGCGTACGCCGCGCCCATGGCGAGCAACGGATAGGCGATCAGCACATGCCTTACGCCGATGTTGATATGGCTGTAGAGGCAACTGAATACCAGGATTGCCACGAAGCAGGCGGCCGGGGCCATGCAGTACAGATTGCCCTGGCGTATGCCGCGCACCGTCTGCATCGAGAGACCGGTGAGACCGAGCAGCAATAGCGGCAGCGTGGTCTTCACACCCAGTGCCACCAGGTAGAAATACCACCAGCCGTTCCGGGCAATCTGTCCGAGCAGATAGGAGGGGTGGCCATGGGCGTTGTGCCACTCAACACCCATGATGTTTTCCGGCAGCATCATGAAACCGAAGGGCAGCGGCACCCGGGCCGCGATCCGGTAGGCAAGATCGTGGAGCGCACCGTGAGCACCAAAGTAGAAATCCAGTGCGCGACTGGGGGCGAGATCCGGTGTGGTCAGATAGATGAGCCGATCGCCGTAAACGCCGATCAGCACGACCAGCCCCAGCAGCACACCCGGCGCCAGGCCGATGAGCCGCGGCACCCATTGCGATCGCAATGGCGGGCGTGCGGGCGTGCGGCGCAGGAAGGCAAGTCGCAGCAACCCGAGCGTGAGCGCCGCCGCGCCGATGAAGGGGATGGCGGACATCTTGGTGGCGACCGCGAGTCCGCAGGCCACACCCAGCGCGGTGCCGCGGGCCAGACTTGGCTTCTCGAACCAGCGCAACAGCAGGTAGAGACTGGTGATGATCAGCGCTGTCACGGGCACATCGAGCGCGACCAGCGAGGCGTGACCGAGCAGGACTGGGCTGCTCACCAGGAATACGAGCGTCAGCAGCGCTGCCGGATCACCATACCAGTGCCGCATCCAGGCGAAGCTCGCCCCGATCAGCAGCAGCAGGAAGGGCAGCATCCCCAGCCGCGCCAGCGTCAGCAGCGTGTCGTAGCTGGCGCTGGAGTGATAGAGCAGATCCTGGCCCGCCACATCGCCCATGGGTTCGGGGCTGCGCGAAAAATGCGCACCGGCCAGGTACGGGCCGATGGCGGCGGCCAGCCGCGCCAGCGGCGGATGCTGTACGTCGTAGCGATATTCGCCGCGGTCGATCAGCACCAGCCCGGCCGCGATGTGCTCCGGCTCGTCCCAGAAATTGCCGAAGATCCGGTAGGTGGATGCGCACAACGCGCAGGCGAACACCGCCAGCAGCGCCGCGGCGGCCAGAGAGCGGCGCGAGGTCCAACGCATTGCGGGATTGTACGGGGCCCGAATGTGCCTCAGCCAGCGCGCCGCCTAACTCAGCTGCGGGTCTTCGGCGCCGCATCGCGCCAGGTAGGCCTGGGCGGCAGCGCAATACCAGTCGGTGAATCGGGACACCAGTTGCTCGCTGGTGCCCGAGTACGGACCCGGTACGTATGCAATCGAGTTGACGCCGCGCTGATTGTTCTCGACCAATGCGCGGTCCTGATCGTTGGTGGCGCTCCAGACTTCAATGAGCCGCGCGAGATCGTAGTCGACCCCCTCGACGGCATCCTTGCGCACGACCCAGGTTCCCGTGACGGCCGTTTCTCCCGGGCCGAGCGGAAGCGCCTGGAAAAAGAAGCCGTAATCGCCGACCACATGGTTGAAGGCGTTGGGCTGGACGGCCCACCACATATCCCCGACATCCCCGTCGCCGACCCGGCCGAGTCTCTTGCCGACCGCCGCTTTGCCATCCATGGTGTAGGAGACGGCGCCCTCGACCAGCGGATAGCGCCCGATTTCATACCAGGGGCCGATGATGGAGCCGGGCCGCAGACCGCGCGCCTCGCAGCGGGCGTCGAACGCGTCCAGCCACGCCTGCGTTCGGCCGGCAACGTCCGGTGCCGTGAAATCGCTGTATGTGCGCATGAGATGCGGGTGCCCGGCGCGACAGTGATAGCACTCGCGACCGTTCTCCATGACGAGCTTCCAGTCCGCGCGCTCGAACAGGGTGATCGTATGCGCCACCCTGGTGTTGCGCAGATCATGCGGCTCCAGCATCGGTTCAAGGGCTGCGCGGAAAGGGGCAAAATCCGGCGGCTCGTCACTCAGGCAGACGTAAATCAGACCCGCGACGGTCTCGATCTGTGCCGGACGCAACCGATAGGCGCCTATGTCGAAGCCCGCTTCCATTCGAGAAACGTGCAGCAGCTTGCCGCGCAAGTCGTAGGTCCATTGATGATACGGGCAGACCAGCCGCGGGGTGTGGCCGCGCCGTTCACGACAGATTTGCGCGCCGCGATGACGGCAGGTATTGAAGAATCCCGCGATGGCGCCTTCCTGATTGCGCAGGATGACGATCGGGGAGCCGCCGATCGTCAGCGTGAGGTAATCACCCGGCTCCGGAATCTCGGATTCCAGTCCGGCTTGAATCCAGTGCCGCTGGAATATCGCCTGCATGTCGAAAGCATGCATGGCGGGATCGATGTAGAGCGGCTGGGGTAGAGAATGTCCAGCGCGCCGATCGGCGAAGAGGGCACGCATCTTGTCAGCAAGGGCCATTGATCGTTCCTCGAATACGGAGTGAAACAGGCTTCAACGCAGCATGGAAGCTGATCGGCCGCGCTCAGCGCTGCCGCGGCTTTCTTGATGGTCGTAGCGAACCGTGACGCGCATGGAACCGATGCAGCTCGCGCGGCAGGGCCTCGACGCCGGTGAAGATCTGGACGTATTTCGGTATGCGCCGCATGCGCGTCGCAAGATCCTCCTGAGTCTTCATCGAGATGTAGCCGATCTGCACAAGGTAGATCGTTCTCGCCCGCACGTCAGCTGCCAGCGGTTCGAAGTCGAAGCGAATGAACATATCCGTGAGGGCTTTGATTCGGGCGGCATCAGCCGAGCGAATCTGCGCCGCGACTTTCGCCGACTGCTGCGCCCAGCTGCGGATTGCGAACTCCAGGCGCGAGTCGAACAGCGCCGGATCGAGCCAGCAATCGAACACGTTCAGGATCGCCTCGGTGATGCTCTCCGCGTAAAGACCACATTGCCGGATGAGATTGTCGCTGTTCTTCGTGCGCCATCGCTCCAGCAGGGCGGCGAGGAGTGCGCCCCGATCCTTGAAGAACCAGTAAAAACTGGTGCGCGATAGCCGCACTTTCTTGGCCAGCGGCAGAATGCGAACGGCATCGATCCCGGCCTCGATGAGCATCTCGTACGCGGAAGTGAGCCAACCCTCCGCCGAGCCGCGGGGTCCCGGGTCGCCGCCCTTGACGGATGGCATGTGCCCCATCGCTAGAGATCCTTTACCAGCCGCAAGGCGTCGTAAATGGCGGCGTGCGTGTTGCGTGCCGCCACGGCATCGCCGATCCGGAACAGCTGGAACGTACCGGCGGGATTGATCGCAATGTCCTGCGATGCACCGGCCAGCAGTTGGTCGTAGTCGACGGCGCCCAGGTTGCTGGAGTGCGGCTTGAGTTCAAAGTAAAGCTCATCCAACGGGATCGTGCCGTGGTTGACGACGACCTGGTCGATCGACCGTTGCTTTCGAACCCCGCCATAGTCACTGCCGACGACTGCGAGCAGTCCATTGGCCTCGCGGCGAACTTCGTGCAGCCGGTACGTGACTGTAAAGGTCACATCAAGGGCCTGCAGGCTTCGCATATAGGGTACCAGGTTCATCGCCATGACCTCCGGCGCGAAGCTGCGGTCGGGGGTCATGATCTCGAGGCGTGCCCCGCTCGAGGCAATCACTTCGGCGGCTTGCAATGCGGCATGGTCACCGGCATCGTCGAAGAGCAGGACGTTGCCACCCGGCTTCGCGCTTCCTGCAATGATGTCCCAGGTGTTGATGACGAGTTCATTGCCGGCGCGCAGCACATCCGTGTGCGGCAATCCGCCGGTCGCGATGATGACAACGTCCGCATGCTCCGCCATGACGTCCGCGGAGTCGGCATAACTGTCGAACCGGAATCGCACCTTGCGCTTCTCGCACTGCGAGACGCGCCAGTCGATGATGCCGATCATTTCGCGGCGGCGGCGGCTCTGCGCGGTCAGCCGCACCTGTCCTCCTGGTTTTCCGGCTGCTTCGAACACTATTACCTCGTGGCCGCGTTCGGCCGCTACCCGGGCGGCCTCGAGGCCCGCGGGCCCCGCGCCGACGACCACGACTTTCCGCGCGGACCTGGCCGGCGGGATCTGGTGCGGCATCGATTCTTCGCGTCCGGTGGCGGGGTTGTGGATGCAGTAGGCTTCGCCGCCCTGGTAGATGCGGTCCAGGCAGTAATTGGCGCCGACGCACGGGCGTATATCGTCCTCCCGCCCCTCCATGATCTTGCGCACGATGTCGGGATCGGCGATATGCGCGCGCGTCATGCCGACCATGTCGAGCAAGCCGGCGGCGATGGCATGGCGGGCGGTTGCGACGTCGTTGATTCGCGCCGCATGGAAGGTCGGGAAACGCGTGGCGGCCCGGATCTCGCCGGCAAAGTCCAGGTGCATGGCGCTCGGCATGCCCTGAATCGGAATGAGGTCCGTCAGCCCGGCATCGGTGTCTATGTGCCCGCGAACGACGTTGAGGAAGTCCACCATGCCGCTGTCCTTCAGGCGCTGGGAGATGGCAAGGCCGTCCTGCTTCGTCAACCCGCCTGCCATCAGTTCATCGCCGGTGTAGCGCACGCCAACGATGAACTCGGGGCCGATGCGCTTGCGAATGGCAGCCAGTACCTCGAAGGTGAAGCGAAGACGGTTATCGAGGCTGCCCCCATACGGTGCATCGAGGGTGTTGGTCGCGGGTGACCAGAACTGGTCCATCAAGTGCCCATAGGCCTCCAGCTCCAGCCCGTCCATGCCGGCGGCGCGGACGCGCTCGGCGGCATCGGCGTAGTCCCCGACGATGCGCTCGATGTCCCAGTCCTCCAGCTGCTTCGGGAATGCGCGGTGCGCCGCTTCCCGCCGGTGGGATGCCGAGACCACCGGCAGCCAGTCGGCCGTGTCCCAACGCGTGCGCCGCCCCAAATGGGTGAGCTGAATCATGACGGCTGCACCATGTTCGTGGCAGGCGTCCGTCAGCTCCCGCAACCACGGCACGATCTCGTCCTTGTAGGCGAGCAGGTTATTGAAGACCGCCGGGCTGTCCCGCGCGACGGACGCCGAACCCGCCGTCATCGTCAGTGCAACCCCGGCTTTCGCCCGCGCGACGTGGTAGGCGCGGTAGCGACTCTTCGGCATGCCATCAACCGGGTAGGCCGGCTCGTGCGCGGTGCAGATGATGCGATTGCGCAGCAGCAGGTGCCGGAGGCGAAACGGTTGCAGTAGTGGGTCGTCTGTCATCGGCAGAACGGATATCGCCCCCCTGTGGTGCGCGGCTCGCCTGTGGTGCGCAGCTTAGGGTTCGTGTACAGGGCTGTCCAGACCATCGACGATGATGTACAGTCGACGCTGACATCGAAGCAAAGCAGGCCATGGCCCGCGGTGAGGGAGCCGCTCACGCCTATTGAGACTTGCACACATGGATCGCAACGCGCCTCGTGATTCGCGTTCCAACCAATCACTCCGTCGCTCCAGGGAGAATTAAAATGATGCGTCACGCTGTGTCGGCACACACGCCCGAAGTGCGAACTTCCCGGCGGCACAATCCACCCTCGGCCACCGTCAGGGCGGCGGTCTGCGCAGCCCTGTACGGAGTCACCCAGGCAAGCCACGCGCAGCAGGCGTCGGACGCGCCGGTAGCAACTCTTACGGAAGTGACGGTGACGGCGAGTCGCCGTTCCGAGTCGCTGGAGTCGGTGCCCTACAGCATGTCCGTGGTCAGTGGTGAGCAACTGGCTGCCAGCGGCGTAACGGATACGGCATCGCTCGCGACGTCAGTCCCGGGCCTGAGCATGTATGACTACGGCGGGCGCGATGCGGCTGCGACGGTTCCCATCATTCGCGGCATCAATGCCACCGGCGAGCCTACGCGCGGCTTCCGCACCTTTGAGCAATCGCCGGTCGGTGTCTATATCGACAATTCGCCAGTGGAGGGTTACTACCAGCTGGACGATGTGAAGCAGATCGAAGTCCTGCGCGGACCTCAGGGCACGCTCTATGGCGCCGGCGCGCTCGGCGGTGCCCTGCGTATCATTCCTAACGCACCGGTGTTGAATGAGTTCTCCGGCACGATCGAAGCCAGCGGGGGCCGCGTCGACCACTCGAGCAGTACCGCTTACTCGGCCAGGGCGCTGGTGAACGTGCCGATCGGCGATACGCTCGCAATCCGCGTGCCGGTGAAGTACGACTACCAGCCCGGCTTTGTCGACACCTATGGGCTATTCAAGCGCAGCAACGATGGGTTATCGGGCATCCCGCTGCTGGCGGATCCGGCCGCACCGCTGAGCAGCCCGGCCATCTACCAGGATCAGCCCAACTGGAACTACCAGCGGACCATCACCATGCGTCCGAGCATCCTGTGGAAGCCGATCGATGCTTTCACTGCAGAGTTGGCCGTGCTGCACTCCTATGCCGACGGCGATGGCGGTCCGCAGGTGAATCGGGACTTTCCTGGCGGGGTGTCGCCGATCGACCCTGCGACGACGTTGCCCGCGGGCGGCTACTTCCGCGAGTTCTCGCAGATTGATCAGCCGTGGTCACGCCACACCAACGTGGCCAGCCTGGATCTGAGCTACGACGCGGGCTTTGCTACCCTCTCTTCCACGAGCTCCTATCACAACACCAACGGCTCAACGCTGCAGGACAACACGTATAGCCTGGCCGGCCTGGCCGACGGTGGCTATGTGCCGTACTACGCCGGCGTTCCCACTAATCCGCGCTTCGTCTATGACCAGCTGTTCGCCGATACCGAGCACACCTTCGCCCAGGAGATCCGGCTGGTGTCCAAGACGAGGCTGTTCAACCTGTTCGACTATGTCGTTGGCGCGTACTACGAGAACCAGACGCGCAAGGGTTCCTGGAGCATCGCGATACCCGGAACACCGGAGTACCAGGCGACGCAGGGCTGCACGGCCGCAGACTGCGGCGGCAACTTTTTCATTGCCACCGCGCCGGGGGATGTGACGTTCCAGCAAATCGACACCCAGAAGTTCACGGACAAGTCCGTATTCGGCGAGCTGACCTGGCATGTCATGGAGAAAGGCCAGATTACCTTTGGCGTGCGGCATTTCGACCAGCAGTTTACCGATTCGCAGTCGTACGACGATTACCCGTTCCCTACCCATCTGCCGGCAACGCCACATGAGTCCCCGGCGTCCAAGACGGTTGGAAAGGTCAACCCGTCCTATGAGTACGCGACGGACCAGTTCGTGTACGCGCTGTGGTCTCAGGGATTCCGGCGCGGCGGCGCCAATTCGGTGCCTCTGGCGGGCCCGTTCAGGGAAAGCCCGCTGCTGTCGACCTATCAGCCGGACACAACCAACAACTACGAAGCGGGACTCAAAGGGCGCTTCAGCAATGCGTTTTCCTATACGGTCGCCGTGTTCGACATCAAATGGGATCACCCGCAGATCTCATCGAGTCTGCCCTCGGGCAACCTGGCTGTTTACAACGCAAAAACGGCTGAGTCGAAAGGTGTCGAATTCGAGTCGAGCGGGCCGCTGTTCCTGCCGCGGCTCGCGTATTCGATCGGGTTTGCCTATGCCGATGCGCACCTGACCAGCAACTTCTCGCTGCCGGCAAACGACGGGTCGCAAACCGGCACCATCGTCCCCGGGCTCATCAAGGGTACCTCCGGCGAGCAGATGCCGGGCAGCCCGAAGACCAGCGCGAGCGCGGCGCTGATCTACGATCGAAATCTATCGCCGGGCTATGACATGGATTTCAACCTCAATGGCGTGTACCGCAGCACCGTGCCATTGCAGCTGACGCCGACACTGGGTGTGACGACCGTGCAGCATTCATCGATTTACGACATCGTAAACCTGTCGGTGGCGCTGATTCACAAGCCGTGGCGCGCGAGTCTTTACGTCACCAACCTGTTTGATCATCAGAGCATCCTGGTGTCGCCGACGCAGTTCAATGAGCTCGACAAGCTGACCAACGACTACGTGGTAGATCCGCCACGCGAGATCGGGGTGCGATTCGGTTATACGTTCTGAGCCGCAGGCAATGAAGAGCCAGCCCGCCGCATCGCTCGTCCTGCTGCTGGCCGCGTCGGTGCCAGCCATGCTGAGCCCGTCAGTTGCCGCGCCCGCGGAAGCGCGCGCGCCACTGGAACAGTCGGCGACGCCGGCGACTTGCGACACGCCTGAACATCACCAGCTCGACTTCTGGCTGGGCGACTGGCAGGTATTCGACGGCATTACCAACGAACTCGTGGCCGTCGATCACATCGAGAAGCACTCCGAAGGCTGCATCATCCAGCAGAACATGACGTTCCTCAGCGACATGTATCGGCGTCCAGGTGTTGGGCACCGGCTCACCGGCATGAGCATCAGCCGCTTCGACGGTGAGCAGTGGGTGCAGATGTGGGCCGACAATCAATGGGGAGCGATTCTGTTTCGCGGGGCGCCGGCGACGGCCGGATCGGCCGGCTCGATGGTATTCGTGACGGCCATCGCGTCGCGCAAGCGGGACGTCAAGCTGGTCTACGAGAGCCGTCCGGACGGCAGCGTGCGCATCCTGCAATATGTCGCGCCTTTCGGCAGCGGCAAGTGGGTGCAGTACGGCGACCTGGTCTACCGCCCGAATCGCTAGCCACAGTGCGGTACTAGCCATGGTGCGGTAGGGGTCCCGATGCCGGTTCAGATTCAGGAACACGTCTGGATTACGCTCAGCGATGGCTGCCGGCTCGGCGCGCGCCTGTGGCTGCCCGACACCGCCTTGCAGGAGCCGGCCCCGGCGGTGCTCGAGTACATTCCGTACCGCAAGCGCGACGGTACGCGCGCGCGTGACGATCCAATGCATGGGTATTTCGCCGCGCATGGTTACGCAGCCGTTCGCGTCGACATGCGCGGGTCCGGCGAATCCGACGGTCACCTGGCCGACGAGTATCTGCGGCTGGAGCAGGACGATGCGCTGGAGGTGATCGCCTGGATCGCACGCCAGCCCTGGTGCAATGGGGCCGTCGGCATGCAGGGGAAGTCGTGGGGCGGCTTCAATGCCCTGCAGATCGCCGCCCGGCGACCGCCGGCGCTCAAGGCGATCATCACCGCCTTCTCGACCGACAATCGCTACACGGACGACATTCACTACATGGGCGGCTGTCTGCTCAACGACAACCTATGGTGGGGCAGCATCATGCTCGCCTACCAGAGTCGCCCGCCCGATCCGCAGATCGTGGGGCCGGTCTGGCGCGAGCGCTGGCTCGAGCGCCTCCAGGCGCTGCCATTCTTTCCGGCGCTGTGGCTGGCGCATCAACGCTATGACGACTACTGGAAACACGGCTCGATTTGCGAGGATTTTGCCGCCATCGAATGCCCGGTGCTCGCCATCGGCGGCTGGGCGGACAGTTACACCAACGCGGTGCCGCGGCTGCTCGAAGGACTCACGGTGCCAAGACTCGGGATCATCGGCCCGTGGGGACATCTGTATCCACATGATGGCATCCCGGGACCTGCGATCGGCTACCTGCAGGAAGCCGTGCGTTGGTGGGACCATTGGCTGAAGGGGCGGGACACCGGCATCATGAAGGAGCCCATGCTGCGCGCGTATGTGGAGGAGTCCGTACCCCCGAGCGGCACGCGCAACTTTGCGCCCGGGAACTGGGTGGGCGAATCCGTTTATCCGTCGCCCGGGATCAGGCCGCTGCAGCTGCATCTGCGCGCCGACAGGGCCTTAGGGGAACGGTCGGAGGTGAGCAGCACCTTCACGATCCGCTCGCCGCAGAGTCACGGCAAGGCCGCCGGTGAATGGATGTGCGCCGGCTGTCCGGGTGAGCATCCGACCGATCAGCGACTCGACGATGGCGGCGCGCTGGTGTTCGATACGGCGCTGCTCGCGCACGAGGTTACAGTGCTAGGCGCGCCGCGGCTGAGGCTTTCCATCGCCGCGGACGCGCCCGTCGCGCAACTGGCGGTGCGCCTGGGGGATGTGGCGCCGGATGGGAGCGTCACGCGCGTCAGCTACCAGGTGCTCAACCTGACGCATCGCGACAGTCACGAGCATCCGCAGGTCCTCGAACCCGGGCAGGCGTACGACATCACCGTAATATTCAATGCCTGCGGTCACCGCTTTCCGACGGGCCACCGCATCCGGCTGTCGATTGCCAGCGCCTACTGGCCGATCGTCTGGCCGGCGCCCTATGCAGCAACGCTGAGCATTCGAACAATCGGCAGCGCGCTGGAGCTGCCGGTTCGCCAGGGCGGAAACGCGCCGCACGTAAGCCTGCCGCCGCCGGTGCATGGTCCGCGCACTCCGATCACGCAGCTTGATCCGGGCGTCGTGCGCCGTTACACCGTACAGGATCATGTCAGCGGCGAGACGATGTACGTCACCGATGCGATCGGCGGTGTCTTCGGCGAGGGTGTGCTGCGTCTGGACGCCATCGATGTGGAGGTGTCCCACAGCCTCAAGCGCGAGCTCACAATCCGCGATGACGACCCGCTGTCGGCGCACTATGTCTTGACTCAGTCATTTGCCATGGGGCGCGAAGGCTGGCGTACGGTCATCGATACGCGCGCCGAGATGCGCAGCGATCGGGAGCGCTTTTATCTCGCAGGCACCGTGACCGCGCGCCACAATGGTGAAACGGTTGCGATTCGGCAATGGGATGAAACGTTCGCGCGCGATCTGATGTGATGGAGTTTCTCGGCCAGCCGCGCGGCCTCGCAGCGCTTTTTCTGACCGAGATGTGGGAGCGCTTCTCGTACTACGGGATGCGCGCCATCCTCATCCTCTATCTGGTCGCCACCGTCCGCGACGGCGGCTTCGGCCTCGATGACCGCACCGCCAGTGCGATCTACGGCCTCTATATCGCCGCGACCTACGTCTTCGCACTATTGGGCGGATGGATCGCGGACCGGCTGCTGGGGGCGCAGCGCGCGATCATCGCCGGCGCGGTGCTGATCACGGTGGGCAATGCGCTGCTGGTCGTCGGCAGCGGCCCGTGTTTTTTTCTCGGCCTGCTCGTGATCGTGCTGGGAGTAGGTCTGCTAAAACCCAATATCAGCGTATTGGTCGCGGAGCTGTATCCGGAAGGCGGGGCCCGGCGGGATGCCGGATTCTCGATCTTCTATTTCGGTATCAGTGTCGGCGCCCTGCTCGGCGCCTTGCTCGTCTCGTACTTTGCCGCGCAATTCGGCTGGCGTTGGGGATTCGCGCTGCCGGTGCTGGGAATGCTGCTGGGGCTCGCCCAGTTTTTGGCGACCCGCAGGTGGCTCGGTGCGTGTGGCCGCGCGGTCGCGGATCGGGGGCGCGGCTCCTGGCTTCCCGTCATCGTGTTCGTCGGCATCGTCGCGCTGATCGCGCTGCTGTCGTTCACGGGCCGGCTGGTGCTGCATCCGATCCAGATGGCAACGGCCGCATCGTGGATCATTGCGGTGATCGCAGCCGGTTACTTTGCTTACCTGATCGCGTTCGCAGGTCTGCGTTCGGATGAGCGCCGGCGCGTGTACGTGATGGCAGCCCTGTTTGCAGCCTACGCGGCCTTCTACGCGGGATTCGAGCAGGGCGGGGCCTCGTTGAACCTGTTTGCCGATCGCTATACCGACCGCCACGTGTTCGGCTGGCTGATGCCGGCAGGCGTCCTGCAAGGCACCACTGCCCTCATCACACTGCTGTTCGCGCCCGTTTTCGCGGCCCTGTGGATCGCGCTCGGCCGCCGCGGCAAGAATCCGACGCCGGCGGCGAAGTTTGCCGCGGGGCTCGCTCTGCTGGGTCTCGCCTACGTGGTGATGTACGTCGCCAGCCTGCGCGTGCTCGGCGGCGGCCTGGTGGCACCCACCTGGCTGCTCTTCACCTACTTCCTGCAGGAATGCGGCGATCTGTGCCTGTCCCCGGTCGGGCTCTCGTCGATGACGAAACTGGCACCGCCCCGTTTCGTTGGCCAGGTGATGGGTTTATGGTTTCTTGCGATTGCGCTGGGCAATAACCTCGCCGGTCAGCTCTCGGGGCAGTACGACGCCGCAAATCTGACCTCGCTGCCGCACCTGTTCCTGAAGATCTGCTGGTGGTCGCTGGCGTGTGCGGCGGTCATGGCGCTGCTGACGCCGCTCATGCGGCGGCTCATGGGGAGCGTGCGCTAGGCATCATCGGGCACGGAGACCCCGCATTGGCGCAGGGCTGCAACCAGCGGCGCCAGATGGCGCTGGTAGCGACGCCAACGCCCCGAGGAGCTGCCGTAAATCGGCCTGCGCACCTGCGCCGCGCTCGCGGTCAGCGAGACGGCGGCGTTCTTCTCGATGTCGATCGCCCGCGCGTTCCAGGGCAGGCCGCAGTGGCCCGCGATCGCCGCGCCCACCTCGGCTGGCGCACGCACAAGCTCTTCGTACACGACCTCGTAGACGCTGTCGCCGAAGGATCCGAGCCAATGGTCGATGAGCCGCTGGTAGGCGGCGCAGTAGCGTGCGAGGTCCTCGAAGTCATAGCTGAAGGGGTAGGCCTCTCGGAACAGCGTCCGGTACATCGCAAAGCAGCTGTCGAGCGGCGTTCGCCTGACGAGCAGCAGCCGGGCGTTGGGCAGCGCACGCCGAATCGCGCCCAGGTAGAGGTAATTGAGCGGCATCTTCTCGATCACGCGCGCGTCGCCGGTGCCCCCGGCGAGCCGGGCGTAATGCGCGCCGACCGCGGCAGGGTTCGCGGCCGCGGCGCGCGCGAACACATCCGCGCCCGTCGATGGCGCGGCCGACAGCAGCGAACGCGAGAAGTTTTCGGTCTCGCCATTGGATGTCACGCCTGGCAGACCTGAGAGGATGCGCTCCAGCAATGTCGTCCCGGAGCGCGGCAAGCCCACGATAAAGATATAGCGCGCGGATTCTGCCTCAGCCACGTTCCCCGACACGGAGTGCGCGGGAAACGCCTCGGCAATCCGCTGGAGCTTGCGCTCGTCGGTCGCGACATCGTAGTCAAGGTGACGGCGGCGGGTCGCTGCGGCCTGGGCAAACCAGCGGAAGGCGTCGTCGTAGCGCTCGATGTCGTCGAGTTCCTTGGCCAGAGCATAGCCGAGGAACATCTGCGCCCGATCATCGTCCGGTCGCAGCGACAGCTGTCTTTGCAGCTCGTCGATATGGTTCGCCGCCGCCGTCTGCACGCGCAGCTCAGAGCGCAGCAGATAGCTTGGATACTCCGCCGCGTCGAGCGCAATGGCCCGGTCGCAGGCTGCCTCGGCCTCCTCGAGCCGGCCAAACGCGCGCTCGCTGGCGGCCAGGTTGTACTGGAAGCGCGGATCGCCCGGCGCCAACTCGACGGTGCGCCGATACAGGTCATTGGCACGTTCATGACGGCCCAGTTGCATCGAGACGAACGCCAGTGCGTCGTAGGCGTCGGCAGCGCCGGGTGCTCTGCCCAGCGCCTCGAGCACAGTGCGTTCGGCTTCGTCCGCGCGTCCAAGACGCAGCAGGATCGTCGCGAGCAACCCATGTGCCGGCACGCATCGTCGCGCACCCGCGACGGCCTGTGCCGCCAGCGCCCGGGCGTCTTCGAGCTTGCCGGCGCGCAGCAGCCGCAGTGCTTCGATATCGGGAGCTGTAGAAGCGGCAGTCATGCGTACCGGCAAAGATGACTATAGTGAGCGCGATTTGCCAGTTTAGTACCCTGCATCGGGCTTGCTTGCGAGAAGCCCGAGCGGTCAGTAAAGTGCCGAGGTTTTGTGTCCGCAGTAGATCCAATGAGCGCAACCAACGCTTGGGTGGTGCACAAGTTTGGCGGCTCGAGCGTCGCCGACGCGCAGTGTTTCGAGCGCGTGGCTCGCATCATCGAGACTGCGCCGTTCAACGCGCCCGCACGCGTCGCCGTGGTTTTGTCGGCCTGCAAGGGCGTTACCGACGAGCTGTTGCAGCTGGTGGCGCTGGCCGAGCGACGCGACGAGAGCTGGCGCGATCGCCTGGCGGCGCTGCGCGCACGCCATGCCGGGATCGCCGGCGCGTTGCTGAACGCGGCTTCGGCTGCCGAGTACCTGGCCGAGTTCGACCGCGACAGCACCGATCTCGCCGGCGTCCTGCAAACCACGAGCGTGATGCGCTCGGCCTCGCAGAGCGTGTCCGATCTGACGGCCGGCTTCGGCGAGATATGGTCGACGCGCCTGTTCAGCCGTTACCTGCAGCAGCGCGGCGCGCGCCAGGGTGTGCAATGGATCGATGCGCGCCTGTGCGTCACGGTTGAGTGGGGGCCGCTGGGTCCGGCCGTCCAGTGGCAGCAGTCGCGCGCGCAGCTCACCGGGCTGATCGGTGCGGATCAGGCACGGCCGGTGCAGCAGACGCTCGTGGTCACCGGTTTCATCGCCACCGATCCGCGCGGCGTGCAGACCACCCTCGGGCGCAACGGCAGCGACTTCTCGGCCTCGATCTTCGGCGCACTGCTTGATGCTGCGGAGATTCATATCTGGACCGATGTCGATGGCGTGCTGTCGGCCGACCCGCGCCGTGTGCCCGACGCCCAGGTCATCGATTCGCTCTCCTACAACGAAGCGATGGAGCTGGCCTACTTCGGTGCCAAGGTCATCCACCCGCAAACCATGGCGCCGGCCGTGGGACGCGACATCCCCATCTGGATCCGCAACACCTTTGCGCCGCAGAAGCCGGGCACGCTGATCTGCGCAGCGCCGCGTTCGAGCCTGCCGGTCAAGGGCATCACCAGCATCGAGAACGTGGCGCTGGTGAATCTCGAGGGCGCCGGCATGATCGGCGTGCCGGGCACCGCGCACCGGCTGTTCGGCGCGCTGCGGGAAGAGGGCATCTCGGTCATCCTCATTTCGCAGGGCAGTTCCGAGCATTCGATCTGCTGCGCCATTCCGCAGGCGCAGGCGGAGCGCGCCAAGCGCGTGCTCGACGCGGCTTTCAGCCGCGAGCTGGCCGAAGGCCAGATCCAGAATGTGGATGTAACGCCGGATCTTGCCATCCTGGCCGTGGTGGGCGACGGCATGGCCGGCATGCCGGGAGTATCCGGCAAGGTCTTCAGCGCACTGGGGAACGCGCACATCAATGTGCGTGCCATCGCGCAGGGCGCCTCGGAGCGCAACATCTCGGTGGTCGTCGATGGGGCGCAGGCCACGCGCGCGCTGCGCGCTGCGCACGCCAGCTTCTACCTCTCGCCGCATACGCTCTCGATCGGCGTCATCGGACCCGGCACGGTGGGCAGCGTGCTGCTCGATCAGCTCATGGGACAGCGCGAACGGCTGGCGCGGGAATTCAGGATCGACCTGCGGGTGCGCGGCATACTGCGCTCGCAGCAGATGTGCCTGTCCGATCAGGGCGTGACGCTCGAGAACTGGCGCGGGCAGCTGCAGAACAGCTCGCAGCCGGCGGATCTGGCCCGCTTCATCGAGCACGTGCGCGTGGACTACCTGCCGCACACGGTGCTGATCGATTGCAGCGCCGATAATGAAATCGCCAGGCAGTATCGCGATTGGCTGGCCGCGGGCATTCACGTCGTCACGCCCAACAAGCGCGCCAATAGCGGCGAGCTCTCCTACTACGAAAGTCTCAAGGCCGCGCGCCGCGAGAGCGGCGCACACTATCTATACGAGACCACCGTGGGCGCCGGTCTGCCGGTCATCCAGACCTTGCGCGATCTGCGTGAAACGGGCGATGAGATCACGCGGATCGAGGGCATCTTCTCCGGGACGCTGGCGTATCTTTTCAATGTCTATGACGGCACCACGCCATTCTCGGCCATCGTGCGCGAGGCCAAGCAGCGCGGCTACACCGAGCCGGATCCGCGCGACGATCTGTCGGGCACGGATGTGGCGCGCAAGCTCATCATCCTCGGACGCGAGATGGGGCTGAAGCTGGAGATGAGCGATGTGGCGGTATCAAGCCTCGTGCCCTCGGACCTGACGGCTGGCAGCAGCGACGAATTCCTGGCGGGGCTGTCGCGCTACGACGAACCGATGCGGCAGCGCTACGAGCAGGCGAAAGCACGCGGACACGTGCTGCGCTATGTCGGCGCGGTGGCCTCCGATGGCCGCGCTACCGTGGGCCTTACCGAGCTCGATGCGCGCCATGCCTTCGCCAACATCGCGCTGACGGACAACGTGGTGCGCTTCGCGACGGCGCGCTACTGCGACAACCCGCTCATCGTGCAGGGACCGGGCGCGGGACCGGCGGTTACGGCCGGCGGCGTGTTTGCCGACCTGCTGCGCCTGGCCACCTATCTCGGGGCGCGCCTGTGACATCCACCGGCGCCAGTGCCTGCGCGTTTGCGCCGGCCTCGGTGGGCAATGTCGCGATCGGCTTCGACATCCTCGGCTTCTCGGTGGACGCCATCGGCGATCGCGCCACGGTGCGGCGGGTGGCGCAGCCGGGTGTGCGAGTCACCGCGATTCGCGGTGTGGTGCCGGATCTGCCGCGCGAGGCGGCGCAGAACACCGCCGGGCGCGCGCTCATGGCCATGCAGGAAGCACTGGGCTTGAGCTTTGGGTTTGAGCTCGAGCTGGACAAGGGCATTCCGCTGAGCAGCGGACTCGGCGGTTCGGCGGCCTCGGCCGTGGCCGCAGTGGTGGCTGCCAATGCGCTGTTGCCCTCACCGCGTCCGCCGCTCGAGCTGCTGCGCTTTGCGATGCACGGCGAGGCCGTGGCCAGCGGCTCGATGCATGTCGATAATATCGCCCCGTCACTTTACGGTGGCCTCGTGCTCACCGTCGGCATCGACCACCCGCGCGTCAAGCAGATTCCGGTGCCGCCGGCGATTCGCGCCGTCATCGTCCATCCCCACATGCAGCTCTCGACGCGCGAAGCACGTGCCATCCTGAGCCAGTCCGTGAAGCTGGCCGACTTCGTCTGGCAGACGGCGAATCTCGCCGGCTTCATTTCCGGCTGCTACACCAACGATATCGACATGGTGCGCGAGTCCTTCCAGGACGTGGTCATCGAGCCGCAGCGCGCGGCGCTGATTCCGGGCTTCGCCGAGGTGCGGCAGTCGGCGCTGTCCGCCGGGGCACTGGGCTGCTCGATCTCGGGCGCGGGCCCCACGGTATTCGCCTGGTGCCTGGAAGCTCAGGCGGCGGCGGTGTGCGAAGCCATGGTGCGGGAATTCCAGCGTCACGGGCTCAAGGCCGACCACTGGATCACGGAAGTCGCGCCCAAGGGCGCGCGCGTGGTCGGCTGATGCAGTTCGCGACCACGCGGCATCCGCAATCCCGGACCGGCTTCAGTCAGGCGCTGACCCAGGGCCTGGCTTCCGACGGCGGCCTGTTCGTGCCGGTCCAATGGCCGCTCTTCGCGCTCGCGGACTTCGATGTGCCTGCCAACCCCGCGGGGCTGGCACCGCTGGCCGGGACGGTGCTGCAACCCTTTGCATCGGGCGATCCCCTGCAGGCGGCGCTCGCCGATATCTGCAACGAGGCGTTCAATTTTCCGGCGCCGCAATTCTGGCTGGATGATGCCGAGCGGCTGGGGGTGCTGGAACTGTTCCATGGTCCCACCGCGGCGTTCAAGGATTTCGGTGCCCGCTTTCTCGCGGCGGCGCTGGCACGGCTGGTGCCGCAGTCGGGCCGACCGCTGCATGTGCTGGTGGCGACCTCCGGCGACACCGGCGGCGCCGTGGCGGCGGCCTTTCACGGCAGGCCCGGTGTCCAGGTGTCGGTGCTGTTTCCGAAAGGACTCGTCTCGCCCACGCAGGAGCAGCAACTGACCTGCTGGGGCGACAATGTGCGCAGTTTCGCGGTGCGCGGACGCTTCGATGATTGCCAGCGCATGGTCAAGCAGGCATTTGCGGATGCGACCCTGCGCTCGCGTTTCGAGTTGACCTCGGCCAACAGCATCAATCTCGGGCGGCTGCTGCCGCAGACCTGCTACTACTGGGCCGCAAGCCTGCGGGCGCAGCGTGACCACGGGGAGCCGGTGTCGTTCGTGGTACCCAGCGGTAATCTCGGCAACGCCACGGCCTGCCTCTGGGCACGGCAGATGGGTGCGCCGATCGGCGAGATCCTGCTGGCACACAATATCAATCGCACCGTGCCGGATTACCTGCGGGAGGGCACGTTGCGCGTGCGCGCCAGCGTGCCGACCATCTCCAACGCGATGGACGTGGGTGATCCGAGTAACCTGGAGCGTCTGACGGCGCTTTACCCCACCGTGGAGGCACTGCGAACCGCGATCGATGCGGTCTGGGTCGACGATGAGGCCACCCGGGCCCGCATTCGCACCGATTTCGCCCGTTACGGCCGAATCTGGTGTCCGCACACGGCCGTGGCTGCCGAGGCGCATGCGCGCCTGGACGCGTCCCGGCGTGCCCGGAGCCGCTGGCTGCTGGTGGCGACGGCCCATCCGGCAAAATTTCGCGAAACCGTGGCACCGCTGATTGGCGAAAGCGTGCCAATGCCGGAAAATCTGTCGCGACTGTTCGATCGCCCGTCGAGCGCGACCGAGATCGAACCTGACATCGAGGCACTGAGGCGCGCACTCTAACCATGGAACCGCTGGAACCGACCGAGCCGTTGCCCAACCCGTTCACTGCGGTCAATCTGGAAGTCGCTGCGGCGGTCGCCTGTACGGTCGGTGTGCTGGCCGGTGCGTACTACCTCTGGCGCTGGGATCAGCGCCGCCGCATGCGCATCGTGCGCACCTTTGCGGTCACCAGCTGCGGCTTCGATCACATGCGCGATGTGCTGGTGCCGGATGGTCAGGGCGCCGCGTTGCACGTGGACTTCCTGCTGCTGACCGCGCGCGGCATCATCGTGATCGACCTGCGCGACATTGCCGGCAACATCTTCGGCGGTGATCAGATGCGCGCCTGGACGGTCATGCACCGGGAGCAGCGCTTCACCTTCGACAACCCGCAGACCGGCCTCTATGACCGCATCGCCGCGGTGCGCGCGCTGGCGCAGGGGCTGCCGGTGGATGGGCGCATCGTGTTCACGGGGCGCGGGCGCTTTCCCAAGGGACTGCCTCGCTACACGGTGATGCTCGACTCGCTGCCTTCGGAGTTTCCGGTTTCCGATCGCGAGACCATGCGCACGCTGCTCGAACGCTGGATGCCCGCCTGGACGGCGATCGGCAAGGCCGTGGCCCCGAGCAGCCTCGCTACGCCCAAGGCCGCAATCTAAAAAAAGGGCGGCCGAAGCCGCCCTTCAAGTCATGGAGAGCGCCGCTCAGTAGCCGTGCTGATGGCCCCCGAAGTCGAACAGATCGAACAGGTCGGCGATAGCCGGCGTGTTCAGCGGTACGTACGGATTGCCGCGCTCGGCGACCGGATTGGGATAGTTGTCGCGGCTGCGCTGCGTCACCGGCTTGAGACTCCAGTTGCGCTCGATGAACTTGAGGATCGAGACGTGATCCGAGTACTCGTGCGAGATGTGACCGGCCCGGGTGTACGGCGAGACCACGATCAGCGGGATGCGCGTGCCATCGCCGAAGAAATCCAGCGGCTGGACGTAGCCTGAGTCGTAGTAACCGCCGCCTTCATCGAAGGTGATCATGATGGCGGTGTCCTTCCACAGCTGCGGATTGGCCTTGACCGCATCGACGATTTTCTTGGAGAAGCCCTCGAACAGATCCAGCTTCGAGGATGACGGATGGCCATCGACGAGCCCGCTGGGTTTGACGAAGGAGACCGCCGGCAGCGTGCCGCCGGCAATGTCGGAATAGAGATTGGCGGTGTCCTGGATGTGCGCGGTGCGGATGGCTGCATTGCTCATGATCGAGGTGTCGTACTGAAACGGGTTGCAGATGTTGCAGTACTCGTCCGATGCCGCGCCGACGGCGCCATAGTTGAGCTGGTACGGGTCAGGCACGTAGTTGTTCCACTGATCGCCGTAGTACTTCCAGGAGATGTTCTTCTCCAGCAGGCTGTCGCCGATGCTGCGCACGGAGGAGGGCGGAATCGTAAACACGGTGTTGTTGGCGTTGGTGTCCGTGTAGGCGTTGTTGCCGTTGCCGAAGTAGCCCGGGTTGTAGTTGTTGAGCAGGTAGTAATGCCCGACCTCGCAGTGCGGGTCGATCGGACGCGGCAGGTTCTGCAGATACTGCACGATGCCGGCCACCCCCGGCTGTGTCGGGTCCGCGCAGTCGCTGTAGGAGCCGCCGCCGGATGAAGGGGAACCGAACGAGCCGCCGCCGTAGCCATCCTCGCTGTACCAATTGTTGGTGCCCGCCGCGGCGTTGGGATTCTCGATTTCGTCAACGACCCCGGCATTGGCCGTGCCGGTGGCCACTGGCATGTTGTGCGGCGGCGTCTGCGCGTGTCCCGCGCCGTCGCTGAACCAGATCGCATCGCCGTGGCCGAGCATGATGTGGTTGGCGCCGGTGCCGCCGTTGACCGATTGATGAAAGTTGTCGCTCATGGCGTATTGCCGGGCGAGGCTGTTGAAGTAGGGCACATCGCCCTTCTGCACGTTGTAGAAGCCGAGCGAGGTGGATCCTTCGCCGGTGGTGACCGCTGTGCTCGAGTACTCGGTGCTGAAGTTCGCAGGCTGCGCGACGCCGTTGGCGCCCGCGCCGACGGTGACCTCGACCCAGGAGAACAGCTTCGCGTCGCAACCCGAGGGACGCTCGCGCGTGGCATGTTCGAGGCTGCAGTCGAGCTGCTGCCACATCTGGTAGAAGCGGTGCACGGGGCTGGCGGCGTAGGAGTCGTAGACGAAGCTATCGCCGTTGGTGAGCTGGAACGGACCCGGGGGCAGCGCGTTGACGTTGCTGATGCGGGTATCGGGTGTCTTGGAGGTCAATCCGGTGCCGCCGGAGACCAGGTACTGATAGTAGTCCGAGGGCAGGCCGTTCTCGGACTGCTGCGCCAGTGTCAGGCTGTCGTTGGCGACGTAGGAGTCCTTCGGTCCTCCCACCAGCGGCGCTGGCAGCACGTTGTTGGGGAACTTGCTCTTTTCAGGACTCAGCAGAAAGGCATCGGTGGAAAGATCGGTGGCCGCATGCTGCTCGGCCTTGTGGAAATTTGGTCCCGGGCTGCCATCGCTCTGAATGATGCCCTCGCTCAGCAGGTTCCAGACCTGCTCGCCCGAGGGCGGCAGATAGGTCGCAAAGACATGATCGAAGCTGCGATTCTCACCGATGATGACGATGAGATGCTTGATGGGCGAGCGGGTCTGGCCGGACGGGGATTGCTCCGCGGCAGCCGCGGCAGCCGCGGCGCTCGCCAGCGTGGCACCTGCTGTAAGCTGGAGCACCGCCAGCGTGGTCAATGCCACGCGCACGGCCTTAAGCGTGACAGCTCCCACATGATTGCTTTTCATACAACGTTCTCCCCTGACATGAATTTGCGCCGAAGTGGCCGGGCAGTTCTACCGAGACGTTGTTACATCGATGTGATCGCCATGTGAATCAGGCGTGGCGCAGTGCCACGGGTCGGGTCAGCGCTGCGGCGCACCCGAAGCGGCGGCATTCCGATCGACGCGGATGAGTCCCATCATGCCGCCGTCCTCGTGCTCGAGCAGGTGGCAGTGGTAGACGAATGTGCCGACCGTGTTCGGATCGCGAAAGTCCATGCGCAGCCGCACGCTCGGATATTTGAGCATTCGGTCACTGAAGTAGGGCACGTTGACCGTGTCGCGCAGGAACGGCTCGTTGACCGGGGTGCCCGACATATCGATCAGCAGGAAATGAATCTGGTGAATATGAAAGGCGTGCAGTTCGGTGGATCGATTTTCGATGATCCAATCCTCGACATCGCCCTGCCTGGCAATGATGTTCGGCTCCGTGGACGCAGGATCGAATGGGGTGGGAGTCTGGCCATCGACAGTGAGATAAAAGGTCGTCGCACTGTTGGGGTTGGCCGGATCTTCGAGCTTTTCCGAGAAATACAGGCGTCGGATACGAACGGGACTGACGTTGCCAATCCAGGGCAGCGCCGCCTGCGAGTGCATCTCCGGCCGCGGCGGGGCCGGCACGGCTGCGCGCGGCTCCGGTGCATCGCTTGCCGCGATCACGGAGGCGAGTGGTCGGTTCGGATCGTTCTCGCCGCCGAGTCCGGTATCGACCGTGCGCGTCACGAACAGTGCGGGCGCATCGGGCGCGGGTGCGGTGACGATAAATTCCACGCGGCCGCCGGGCGGCACACCCACGTGATCACTCCACACGATGGCGGGCGCCGGGCTATCAGTGTGGGCGAGCGGCACTCCATCAAGCGCGACGATGCCGAGCTGCTGCGGCGTGCGCCCGGTGACCAGCGCCAAATTCAGATAGGTGATGGCCGAGGCATTCAGTATTCGCCACAGCTGACGCTCCGTCGGCCGCATCAGGATGGTCGCGGGCGGGTACTCGGGATAGGGCACCGGTACGAAATTGATCGACAGATCCTTGGCCGGCTGGCCGAAACCGCTGCCGTTGTTGGCCGAATCGCCATCCCGATCAATGAGTGTGCGGGGCACGACGGGTTCGGAGCGGGAAGGCGGTGCGCCGGGATTGAGCAGATCCTGATCACGAATCACGAACACTCGCTCGGGCAAACCCGCAAGGTCCGGATTGGCGCGCTCGATGCCCTCGACGATCAGCGCGCCCGAGGCTCCGCCGATGACCTGGGCCTTGCTGAATCCGTGAATGTGCGGGTGATACCAGTAGAGGCCCGGGGGCTCATTCAAAGGAATTCGAAATCGATATTCGAAGGACGCATCGCCTGGCTGGATCGAGGTGCGCAGCACTTCATCCTGATGGCACAGCGGCGGCACCGTGAGGCCATGAAAGTGAAGATTGGTCGAGACCGGCGTCATGGCGCCGCTGCGGCATGGATCGCCCGAGGCATGGCGATTCATCGCCGCCGGCGCGTCAACAGACAGCTTATTGCTGAGATTCAGCACCAGCAGGTCGCCTGGGTGCAGACGCAGTGTCGGTGACTGGGAGCCATCGCCAAGCAGATAGCAGTAGCGCACGCTGCCATCCGGCTCCCGGTGGTCGCGAACCGTCAGGTCGAGTTTGAGTATTCCATTGTGACTGCGCAGGTCGACAGGTTCGGGCACGGCGCTGCCCGGCGCCGGTCGTGGACAGGGGTCGGGCGGTCCAGCGACGGCGGCGCCGTTGGCCAGGCTTAAGCACGCTGCGATGAGCGCCAGTAGCCAGGGCCGATCTCTACGGTTTCGCTGCGTCAAAGGTGGCGTGTATGCGTCGGCGGTTTGGGAGCGGATCAGGTTAGTTTTAGATTTTTACGGCGATGTGACAGCCTCCGTCGCTACCCTCTCTCACGGTCCGGATGCAAGCTGAAAAAGTGCGCGTGCATGCGCGGTGGCATGGGCGGCGCAGGCCTCCACGGTTTCGCCGCGCGCGCGGGCGACGGCCGCGCCGATATGGGGCAGGTAGGAGGGTTCATTGCGCCGTGACGGCGGCGCGGGGCGCAGGTCGCGCGGCAGCAGGTACGGCGCATCGGTTTCCAGCAGCAGCCGATCCTGCGGAATGCTGCCGACCAGTGCCGCGAGGTGCGCGCCACGCCGTTCATCACAGAACCAGCCCGTGATGCCGATCGACAGGCCGAGCTGCAGGTAATCCGCGAGTTCGGCCGCCACGCCCGTGAAACAGTGCGCGACGCCGCGCAGCGAGGTTGCATCCTGCCGGCACAGCGCGCCCAGGAAATCCGCGTGCGCATCGCGCTGGTGCAGGAAAAGCGGCTTGCCGCACTCGGCCGCAATTTCAAGCTGCCACTCGAACGCGCGCCGCTGCGCATCGCGCGGGGAGAGATCGCGGTAGTAGTCAAGACCGCACTCGCCGACGGCGACCACTTCCGGTTGTTGCAGCAGCGCGCGCAGTTCGGCCAGATCCTCGTGCCGCAGCTGCGCGGCGTGATGCGGATGCACGCCCGCGGTTGCATACAGCACGCCTGGGTACCGGCGCGCCAGCTGCACGGCTGCGTGGCTGCTCGCAATGTCGGCGCCCGTGACGATCATTTGCACCACGCCCGCATCGCGCGCGCGTTCGATCACCGCGTCGCGGTCAAGCTCGAAACTGTCATGCGCCAGGTTGACGCCGATGTCGATCCAATGCATGCGATGCCTGATATGATGACGCGGACACGATC
Organism: uncultured Gammaproteobacteria bacterium; assembly: GCA_963771665.1. GTDB lineage: Bacteria > Pseudomonadota > Gammaproteobacteria > Steroidobacterales > Steroidobacteraceae > FEN-1191. The sequence continues at coordinate 737,604 of CAVYUK010000008.1, forward strand.
GACGGAATGTTCAGCGCATGCCATTGACCGACGCGGAGCACAAAGAGCAGCAACTATCGTTATGGGACGCCGAGCACAGCGAGCATAGCTGGTCGGTGCGGCAGAGTGCACGCGCGCGCCGCTTAAGCGTGCGCGTATTCCGCCATGGCGCGGTCGAGATCATCGTGCCGCCGCGTACTTCGCCGCAGCGCGTAAGTGCCTTCGTCAGCGAGCACCGGGAGTGGATCGAGCGCCAGCGGCGTCGATCGGCGCCGGCCTCGCATTGGCCCATGCCGCCCGCAACGCTGAATCTCTCGGCCCTCGGCGAACACTGGCGCTGCGTCAGCACCTCAGGGCAGGGCCGCGTGCGCGTGCGCGAGATGGGGACCGACCAGTTGCTGCTGCGGGGGCACCTGGACGACATCGGGCAGTTACGGCACGTGCTGCGACAGTGGCTGGCGCAGCATGCGCAACAGCAATTCGACGCGCCGCTGCGCGCACTGGCGGCGCAGATGGGCGTCGAGCCGGGGCGGTTGCAGGTGCGCTGCCAGCGCACGCGCTGGGGCAGCTGTTCGCGGACGGGCACTATCAGCCTCAATGTCTGCCTGCTGTTCCAAACGCCGGAAGTGCTGCGCTACCTGATGGTGCACGAGCTCGCGCACCTGCGGCACATGAATCATTCGGTGCGCTTCTGGGCCGATGTCGCGCGGCAGGAGCCGGACTGGAAGATGCTCGACCGCGAGCTGCTGCAGGGCTGGCGCCGCGTACCATCCTGGATGTTCAGATGAGCGGTGCGGCCCCGGAGCCGCCCGACGCATCGACGCAGGTCGATCTGTCCGATGAGGGCGTGCACTGGGACCTGGGCAGTTCGCTCTCCTATAGCCAGTACCTGAGGCTCGACCGGCTGCTCGATGCGCAGAAGCCGCTGTCGGGCGAGCACGATGAGATGCTGTTCATCATCGTGCACCAGGTGTCGGAGCTGTGGATTCGACTCATGCTGCACGAACTGCATGGCGTCATCGAATGCGTGCGCCGCGATCAGCTCGCCCCTTCCTTCAAGATGCTCGAGCGCGTCGGGCGCGTGCAGGCACAGCTGCTGGCGGTGTGGGACGTGCTGTCGACCATGACGCCGTCGGACTATTCTTCGTTCCGCAATATCCTCGGACGCTCCTCGGGCTTTCAGTCATTGCAGTACCGCGTGCTCGAATTCACGCTCGGCAACAAGCACCCCGAAATGCTCGAGGCTCATCGGCGCGAGGACGCGGACTACCAGACGCTGCATCGCGCGCTCAGCGCGCCGAGCCTGTACGACGAGGTGCTGCGCCTGTTGTCGCAGCGTGGCTATGGCGTTCCGGCCGCGGCGCTATCGCGCGATTTCACGCAGCCCTACGTGCCCTCCAAGCAGGTGACGGCCGCCTGGCTGGCGGTCTATCACAACGCCGCCAAGGACTGGGATCTGTATGAACTCGCCGAGCGGCTGGTGGACCTGGATCACCGCTTCCAGCTCTGGCGCTTCCAGCACATGAAAACCGTGGAGCGCATCATCGGCTACAAGCCCGGTACCGGCGGTACCGCCGGCGTCAGCTACCTGGCAAAGGCGCTGCGCCTGCGTTTGTTTCCGGAGCTGTGGGAAGTGCGCACTTCAATGTAGCTTCCAGTGCACGGCCTCGATGGTCGAGCTGGATCCAATCAGCCGGTTCGGACCGTTGACCAGGTATGCGTGGCTTGCGAGCCGCATGTGGGGCAGGTCAGAGCCGCTGTTGCCGTAGGCATAGAGCCGCTGCGGCGGTTCGCGCGCGATCAGGGCCTGCAGGCAGCGCCGCTTTTCCTCGCCGTGACAGTTGGCACTGGCCAGGCGCCCATCGAGCGTGCCGTCCGGATTCCAGCGCACCTGCGTACAGATCGTCTGCGCGAAGCCGAGTGCGCGGCCGATCAGCGGCACGTACAGATCGATGCTGGCGGACATCAGCACCAGGCGCTCGGCGCGCGCGCGATGCTCGTCGATGGCACGCAGCGCCTCGGCGAACAGGCCCCGCTGCAGCAGCCGCGGCACGAAACCGGCGGCGCGTGCCTCCAGCCAGGCGCGCGGCAGGCCACCGATCGTGGCGCGGATCAGCGCGCCCTTGAAACGGCCGCGATCGCGATGAAGCAGGTAACCTGCGGCCAGCGGCGGCAGCAGCAGCAGTCGCGGCAGCCGCCAGGGTTTGCGCCACAGGCAGCTGAGCACGAACGGTATGAGCGTGTCGTGCCGCGTGATGGTGCCATCCAGATCGAACACCGCCAGCGTTGAGCCTGCCGTGCCTTCAGGCGGCACGAGTCTGGCCCGCCAGCTGGCGCAACACGTAGTGCAGGATGCCGCCGTGGCGGAAGTAGTCGCGCTCCTTCGGAGTGTCGATGCGTACCCGCACCTCGAACCGGATCGGGCTGCCGGTTGCCGGGGTGGCGACCACGCGGGCGGTGCGCGCGTCCGCGCCATCGAAACCGGCGATCTCGTAGCGCTCATGCCCGGTCAGCCCCAGCGATGCGGCGCTGACGCCGTCGTTGAACTGCAGCGGCAGCACGCCCATGCCGATCAGGTTGGAACGATGGATGCGCTCGAAGCTCTCGGCGATGACCGCGCGTACACCGAGCAGCATCGTGCCCTTGGCGGCCCAGTCACGCGACGAACCGGTGCCGTATTCCTTGCCGGCGATGATGATGAGCGGCGTGTGATCGCCCTTGTAGCGCATGGCCGCGTCGTAAATGCTCATCTGCTCGCCGGTGGGCAGGTAGGAAGTGATGCCGCCCTCGGTGCCCGGCAGCAGCAGATTGCGCAGGCGGATGTTGGCGAAGGTGCCGCGCATCATGACTTCGTGGTTGCCGCGGCGCGCGCCATACTGGTTGAAGTCCGCCGGTTGCACGTTCTGTTCGAGCAGGTAGCGTGCGGCCGGACTGCTCTTGGCGATGTTGCCGGCCGGCGAGATGTGGTCGGTCGTGACGGAGTCGCCCAGCAACGCCAGCACGCGCGCGTCACGGATTGCGGCCACCGCCACCGGTTGCATGGTGATGCCGTCGAAGTAAGGCGGATTCTTGACGTAAGTGGATTTGCTGTCCCAGGCGTAGATATTGCCGGCTGGCACCGCGATGGCCTGCCAGCGCTCATCGCCCGTGAATACGCCGGCGTAGCTGCGCCGGAACATCTCGGAGCTGATGTGGCGCTGGACCGTGTCGGCGACTTCGGCCGGCGGCGGCCAGATGTCGCGCAGATAGATGCTCTTGCCGTCGGTCGAAGTGCCGAGCGGTTCGTTATTCAGATCCACGTCGAGCGAGCCGGCCAGTGCGTAGGCGACTACGAGCGGCGGCGAGGCGAGGAAATTCATCTTGATCTCCGGATGCACCCGGCCGTCGAAGTTGCGATTGCCCGAGAGCACCGAGCAGCCGATCAGATCGGCGGCCTTGACGGCCGCGGAGATTTCCGGCTTGAGCGGTCCGGAATTGCCGATGCAGGTGGTGCAGCCGTAACCCACGAGGTTGAAGCCGATGCTGGCGAGCTCATCGAGCAGCGAGGCCTGCTGCAGATAGTCGGTGACCACGCGTGAGCCGGGCGCAAGACTGGTCTTGACCCAGGGCTTGGCGCGCAGCCCTAACCTGTGGGCATTGCGTGCCAGCAGGCCCGCGGCCATGAGTACGTAGGGATTGGAGGTGTTGGTGCAGCTGGTGATGGCCGCGATCAGCACCGCGCCATCGCGCACCTCGAAGCTCTGACCGTCGACGGTTGCCGTCGCGTGGCCCGTGGCCGATGGATTCTTGCGCGTGCGTTCCTCGGCCATGCGTGCGTGGTGTTTCTCGTAGACGCTCTTGGCGATGCGCAGCGGCACGCGATCCTGCGGCCGGCTCGGACCTGCAAGGCTGGGCTCGACCGTGGCCAGATCCAGTTCGATCACATCGGTGTATTGCGCGGGCGCGGCGCCATCGAGGCGCCACAGTCCCTGCGCGCGCGCGTAGTCCTCGACCAGCTGAATCTGCGCTGCCGGACGGCCCGAAAGCTTCAGATACCGCAGCGTCTCCTCATCGATGGGGAAGATGGCGCAGGTGCTGCCGAACTCGGGCGACATGTTGCCAATGGTGGCGCGGTCGGCCAGCGGCAGGTTCGCCAGGCCGTCGCCGTAGAACTCGACGAATTTGTCGACCACGCCTTTCTTGCGCAGCATCTCGGTCACGGTGAGCACCAGGTCGGTGGCCGTGGCGCCCGGCTTGAGGCTGCCGACCAGCCGGAAACCGATGACCTGCGGGATCAGCATCGTGACGGGCTGGCCGAGCATCGCCGCCTCGGCTTCGATGCCGCCGACGCCCCAGCCGAGCACGCCAAGGCCATTGATCATGGTGGTGTGTGAATCGGTGCCCACCAGCGTGTCGGGGTACGCCTCGCGGCGGCCGGCGACTTCTTTTTCGAACACCACGCGGCCGAGATACTCAAGGTTCACCTGGTGCACGATTCCGGTGTTGGGCGGCACGACCTTGAAGTTGCGGAACGCGGACTGGCCCCAGCGCAGGAAGGCATAGCGTTCGCCATTGCGTTCGAACTCGATACGATTGTTGTCGGCCAGGGAATGTGACGTGCCGTAGCTGTCGACCTGTACCGAGTGGTCGATGACCAGTTCGGCCGGCGCCAACGGGTTGATCTCGTCGGGATTGCCGCCGAGGCGGATCATGGCCTCGCGCATTGCCGCCAGATCGACCACCGCCGGCACCCCGGTGAAGTCCTGCATGATCACGCGCGCGGGTGTGAAGGAGATCTCGTGTGAAGGCTTGGCGGTCGGCTCCCAGTTGAGCAGCGCCTCGATGTCGGCGCGAGTGACGTTGATGCCATCCTCGAAGCGCAGCAGGTTTTCCAGCAGGATCTTGAGCGAGTAAGGCAACCGCGCGACCTTCGACGCGCCCAGCGTCGCCAGGCTGCGGATATCGTAAGACTGCGCGCCGGATTTGAGTGTGCTGCGCGTGTTGAAACTGTCCGTCATGGGGGCTCCCGCTGCGGCGCGCACATCGCGCGCGTTTTCAAGCGGCGGGATTATACGATGGCACCGCCGCCCAGGCAGCGGCCCTGCTGGTAGATGACGGCGAACTGACCCGGCGTCGCGGCACGCTGGGGCTGCTCGAACTCGATGCGCGCGCCGCCATCGGGCCGTATCGACACGTTTGCGGGCTGCAACGGCTGGCGATGGCGCAGGCGGATCTGGGCCGGGAAGGCGCCGTTACGCCGCGGCCCCAGCCAATTGAGCGGCGCAGTGTCAAGTTCCGCCGCCTCCAGCCGATGCTGCTCGCCCCGCTGCACCACGATCAGCGCGTTGCGCGACTGGTCCTTCAGGGCGACATACCAGGGTTCCGCGGCGCGGCCGCGAGCGCCGCCAATCGCCAGTCCCCCGCGCTGTCCGAGCGTGTAGAAATGCAGGCCGCGGTGCTGTCCGAGCACTTGCCCCTCGAGCGTCTCGATCGGGCCGGGACGCGGCTCGATGAAGCGCTCCAGAAACTGCGCAAAGGGCTGCTCGCCGATGAAGCAGATGCCGGTGCTGTCGGGTTTGTCGTGGACCGCGAGCCCGGCGCGACGTGCCCGCTCCCGCACCTCGCTCTTGGTGAGATCGCCCAGCGGAAACAGCACGCGGCCCAGGGTTTCATACTCGATCGAATGCAGGAAATAGGTTTGATCCTTGAGCTCATCACGCGCCTGGCACAGGGCCGGGCCGTCTGCCGCCTGGCCGACCCGTGCGTAGTGACCGGTGGCAAAGAGCGTGCCGCCCAGGCGCGCCGCGTAGCGCAGGCACAGGCCGAATTTGATGTGGCGATTGCAAAGCACATCCGGATTGGGTGTGCGGCCGGCGCGGTATTCGGCCAGCATCGACTCGAACACCTGCTGCCGATATTCCTCGGCAAAGCTGACGCGGTGCAGGACGATGCCCAGATCGTTCGCCACCGCGCGCGCATCCTGGTAATCCTGCGCGCCGGTGCAATAGGCATCCTCGGCGTCCCAATTGCTCATGTAGAGGCCGTGGACTTCGTAGCCGGCATCCCGCAGCAGCAGCGCGGCGACGGCCGAATCGACGCCGCCGGACAGTCCGACGATCACGCGCGTGGAACGGGAGGCTGGCATGGACCTATTGTAACGAGGTCAGTGCCTCGAGCGGCAGGCGTGTTCCGCGCTGGTAGTCATCGATACAACGCAGCACCAGCGGCGTGCGCAGCGCCGTGCCGCGCGCGGCCAGTTCCTCGCGTGTGAGCCAATGCGTGGCGACGATCGGCGGATCGAGCGGGCGGGTGGTGTCGAAATCGCGCACCGTGCCGCAGAAGGCAACCCGCAGCGTGGAGTGGCCGCGGGAGCTGCGCCACTGGTAGATGCCCAGCAGCGCCTCGGGCGTGAATACCCAGGCGGTCTCCTCGAGGGTTTCCCGGACCACCGCCTGCAGCAGCGACTCTCCCTCTTCGAGATGGCCCGCGGGCTGGTTGAACACCATGCGGCCGCGGATGCGTTCGCGCACGATCAGGAACCGCCCCTCGCGCTCGATGACCGCCGCTACCGTGACATCGGGTTTCCAGACCATGCAGCAGGATACCGCGCCCGGGGCGCCGGGCGCCCAGCGTCAGCGCCAGAGTCAGCGTCGGGCCACGCGGATTTCGCGCTCTTCGGTGGCGCTTGCCTGCCAGACGGCGTCGAATTCCTGCAGATACTGGCGCGCGATCGGCGGATTGTTGAACCCGGCGATGCCCTCGGAGCGATCGGCGCGCAACCGATAGACGATGGCGCGATCATCGGCGATGCAATAGGCGGCGGTGAGCTCGCGGTACTGCGTGGCGCGAATGCGGATTTCCAGGTAGCTCGTCAATCGGTGCGCCATGGCGACGAAGCGGTTGGCGCCGTTGCCCATGCGCGCCTGGTCGCGCAACAGCACGCGCACCTTGGCGAAGCTGCGCCCGAGCACGAAGCGCTTGATGATTTCGAGGAAGGCACCCTGATCGTATATCTCGGGCTCCAGATCGGGCGTCATGATGGAGATCAGGCGCTGGCCGCTGGCGGCGACGGTTTCGGTGGCCGAGCGCACCTCATCGAGACTGCTGATCACATGCAGCGTTTCGGGCGTACTCGGGCGCTGCGTGAGAACGGCCTCGACCAGCGGACCATCCTCGATACCAAAGCTCGAGAGTCCTGCCGAAGCAGTCGTGCCGTTTTCCCTGCGTATTGTCACGCCATCGCCTGCGTCGCGAGAACTGCTCGCAGGAGGATGGTAGAGAGAGGGGGCGGCCGCGCATCGCCAACCGAGTCACGCTTTGAGGGGTGCGCTCTGTGAGCGGGCTAACGGATCTGGTCGTCGGCGGCGAAGCGGCGCGCCAGCTGCGCAGCCAATCCAACATAATGCGACGGTTGCAGTGCGGCCAGCCGCTGGCGCTCCGCTTCCGGCAGCGGCAGCCTGGCGACGAATTCCGCCAGTGCGGCCGCATCGATGCGCTGTCCGCGCGTGAATGATTTCAGCAGTTCGTAACCGTCCGGAATTCCCGCGGCGCGCAGCGCGCTCTGGATGGCTTCACCGAGCACTTCGTAGGCGCCATCGAGATCCTGTGCCATGCGGGCCGGATCGGGCGAGAGCTTTTCGAGTCCGCGTTGCAATGCGCGCCAGCCGATGAAGGAGTGCCCGAATGCGACACCGAGATTGCGCAGCACCGTCGAGTCGGTCAGATCGCGCTGCCAGCGCGAGATCGGCAACTTGTCGGCAAAGAAACGCAGCATCGCGTTGGCAAATCCGAAATTGCCTTCGGCATTTTCGAAGTCGATGGGATTGATCTTGTGCGGCATGGTTGATGAGCCAACCTCGCCTTCGCTGGGCCGCTGTCGCAGATACCCTAAGCTGATGTAGCCCCAGATATCTCGGCACAGATCGATCAGGATGACATTGATGGCGGCACAGGCATCGCAGTATTCGGCGATCCAGTCGTGCGGCTCGATCTGCGTTGTATAGGGATTCCAGATCAATTGCTGCGACTCGACGAAGCGCTGGCTGATCGCCACCCAGTCCAGTTCCGGCCGGGCGATGGCATGAGCGTTGTAATTGCCGACGGCGCCATTCCATTTGCCGAGAATTCCGACCGCCTCGAGGCGTTTCAGGCCCCGCGCCAGCCGGGCGCCGACGTTGGCCATCTCCTTGCCGAAGGTCGTCGGACTGGCAGTCTGGCCGTGGGTGCGCGCCAGCATCGGTAATTCCGCATGCGTCGCCGCCAGCCCGCGCAGCACCTCATCGAGCTTTCGCAGCTCCGGCAGCAGCACCGCGCCGCGCGCCTCGCGCAGCAGGCGTGCGTAGCTGAGATTGTTGATGTCCTCGGAAGTACAGCCGAAGTGCACCAGCTCGAGCGCCGCGGGCACCGCGCCGGCCGCCTTGAGCGAATCGCGCAGGTAGTATTCGACCGCTTTGACGTCGTGATTGATGCGCCGCTCGATTTCCTTCACCCGCAACGGCGCCTCGGCATCGGGCTCCCGCGCCAGGCCGACGGCACGCGTACGCACCGCCTCGGGCAACATATCACTGAGCTGCAGGAACCACAGCGCCTCCACCCGGATCCGCTCCCGGATCAGCGCCGCTTCGGAGAAGAACTCGCGCAGTGGCGCCACCGTGGCGGCGTAGCGGCCGTCCAGGGGCGAGAGCGCAGTCAGAGCAGAATCATCCATGCAATCGCGGCGTGCAATCGAAATGCTAGACTAAACATGATAACGCATTGGGTGAACGCATGAGCCCGCCATCATTCCGCATTGAACGCGACAGCATGGGCGAACTCAAAGTACCGGCCGAGGCACTTTGGGGCGCGCAGACGCAGCGCGCGGTCGATAACTTTCCGGTCAGCGGCCTGAAGTTGCCGCGCGGCTTCATTCGCGCCGTGGCGCTGATCAAGCGCGCAGCCGCGGCGGCCAACGCGAAGCTGGGGCTGCTGCCTGGGGCAATCGGCAGCGCCATCGAATCGGCTGCGCAGCAGGTGGCTGACGGCGAGTACGACGCACATTTCCCGATCGATGTGTTCCAGACCGGCTCGGGCACCAGCACCAATATGAATGCCAACGAGGTGATCGCGCATCTGGCCGCGCGCTCTGGCCAGGCAGTGCATCCGAACGATCACGTGAACATGGGCCAGAGCAGCAATGATGTGATCCCGACGGCGATCCACGTCAGCGCCGCGCTGATGCTGCATGAGCAGCTGCTACCAGCGCTGCAGCATCTGGCTGCTGTGATCGGCAAGCGCGAGCGGGAGCTCAGTGAGGTCGTCAAGACCGGCCGCACTCATCTGATGGATGCCATGCCCGTCACCTTTGGGCAGGAACTATCGGGCTGGCGTGCCCAGATCGAATACGGCATGGCGCGCCTGAAAGGGGTAGAGCCGCGATTGCTGCGGCTGGCGCAGGGTGGCACCGCCGTGGGCACCGGCATCAACGCCCACCCCAACTTTGCGGCTGCTTTCTGCCGCGAGCTCTCGGCGCTGTGCGATCTGCATTTCGAGCCGAGCGGCAATCTGTTCGAGTCGCTCTCGACGCAGGACGTGGCGGTGGAGCTGTCCGGTCAGCTCAAGGTCGTGGCGGTCAGCATCACCAAGATCTCCAATGATCTGCGCTGGATGAACAGCGGCCCGCTCGCCGGCCTGGGAGAGATCGCGCTGCCGGCGCTGCAGCCGGGCAGCAGCATCATGCCGGGCAAGGTCAATCCCGTCATCCCGGAGGCAGCCGCCATGGTCGCCGCGCAAGTCATCGGACACGATGCCACGATCACGCTGGGCGGCCTGTCGGGCAACTTCCAGCTCAATGTCATGCTGCCGGTGATTGCCTACAATCTGCTCGAGAGTATTCGCCTGCTCGCCAACGTCTCGCGCCTGCTGGCCGATCGCGCCATCGCGGGTTTCGAAGTCAATCGCGCGCGGCTCGCCGAGGCGCTCGAGCGCAATCCCATTCTCGTGACCGCGCTCAATCCGGTTATCGGCTATGAAAAAGGCGCTGCAATCGCCAAGAAGGCGTACGCCGAAGGCAAACCGATCCGCGAAGTTGCCGCGCGCGAAACCTCGCTGCCACGCGAGCAACTGGACGCGCTGCTCGACCCGGCCGAACTTACCCGCGGCGGCATCAAGGCGGGTGGCGGCGGGGGCGGGGGTTAGCTGACGGTGGCGCCGGCGCTGCCGCCGGACTGGCAGGCACGACTGCGCAGCCGCCTGGGCGCGGCGCCGATTCACGATCTTGCGCAGTGCCGTGTCGGCACGCGGCGCGCCTCGAGCATGGAGATCTTGCCCGAGGTCATCACGGTGGCCGCGGTGCTGGTGCCCATCGTGCTCCATCCGCAGAGCCCCTCGCTGCTGCTGACCCTGCGCGCCAGCCATCTGCGCTCACACGCCGGGCAGATCAGCTTTCCGGGCGGTCGCCTGGAACCGACCGACAGCGATCTTGCGGCTGCCGCGGTCCGCGAGACCCAGGAGGAAATTGGCGTCGACCCATCGCACATCGAGCTGCTCGGGTTTCTGTCCGACCAGATCATCCGCAGCGGCTACCGCATCACGCCCGTGGTGGCGCTGCTGCGGCCCGGCTTCACGGTCACCGCTGACAGCACCGAAGTGGCCGAGGTGTTCGAGCTGCCGCTCGAGTTCGCGTTGACTGCCGGCAACTACCGCTCGCGGCCGGGGCGCGCGCGCGGCCTCGGGTTCGAGATCTGGGAGCTGCCCTACGGCGAGCGCAACATCTGGGGCGCGACGGCGGGCATTCTGGCCAACCTGCGGGAACTGCTGGCAGGAGACGAGGCGTGAGCCGCGCCGCCGAGCAACTGGAGGCCTTGCTGGCGCTCATGCGCACGCTGCGCGATCCAGAGGGCGGCTGCCCATGGGATCGCGAGCAGACCTTCGAGACCATCGCGCCTTACACGATCGAAGAAGCCTACGAAGTGGCCGACGCCATCGGCCGCGCGGATCTGCACCGCCTGTGCGATGAGCTCGGGGATCTGCTGTTCCAGGTGGTGTTCCATGCGCGCATGGCCGAGGAGCGCGGGCAGTTTGATTTTGCCGATGTGGCGCAGGGCATCCGCGAGAAGCTCGTGCGCCGCCACCCGCATGTGTTCGCCTCGCCGCAGGCCGCGGCGAAGCAAGACATGGCGGCGCTGCACGTGTCCTGGGAATCGCAGAAGGCCAGCGAACGCGCGGCGCGCGGTGCCGGCGGCGTACTTGCCGACGTGCCCGCGGCGCTGCCTGCGCTTACGCGTGCCGCCAAGCTCGGCAAGCGTGCGGGTCGCGTCGGTTTCGATTGGGACGCGGCCGCCGGTGTGCGTGCCAAGATCGATGAGGAACTGGCGGAACTGGATCGGGCGGCCGCAGCCGGCCGCAAGCATGAGATTGCCGGGGAGCTCGGTGACTTGCTCTTCACGATCGCCAATTGGGCTCGCCACCTGGATCTGGATGCCGAACAGGCGCTGCGGGCCGCATCGCTCAAGTTCGAGCAGCGATTCGAATCCATGGAGAGCCAGGCGCAGCACGCCGGGCTGAAGCTCGAGAGCCTGTCGGCAGCGCAATGGGAGCAGCTCTGGGAGGCTGCCAAGTCCCTGAGCGACAAGCGGTAATTGTTGAAGAATTGTCAGTTCAGCGATGGTTCATGGCTTCCGGCTTAAAATGCGCGCTTGCTTACACGAGGCCAAAGCCCGGGGGCGACCGACTGATGGGAGCGGCACCAAGATCATTAGCCTGCGCTTGCGCGTCCGCGCTGTGCGCTGGGCCTGCTGTCGTTTGCCGCGCCCCTGGCCCATGCCGAGGACAGTGTCCGCGTCGAGCACGAACTCACACGCGTTCAGGCCACGCAGATCGTGCAGAAGCGCTACGGCGCGCGGGTGGTTCGGGCCTCCGACGCCAACGAAGGCGGCCGCCACCTTTATGTCTTCAAATTGCTGTCCGAAGCCGGCAAGGTGTGGATCGTGCGGGTCGATGCGCACAACGGCGCGGAAGTGCCCTGAGAGTCCAGCGGATACGCGATGCGGGTACTCATAGTCGAAGATGAGGCAGCGCTGCGCGAAGCGCTCAAGGCCGATCTGACCGCCGCCGGGCACACCGTCGATACGGCGGTCGATGGTGAAGAGGGGCTGTTCGCCGGCACCGAATATCCCATCGATGTGGCCATCGTCGATCTGGGCTTACCCAAGCTTCCCGGTCTCGAGCTGATCCGCCAGCTGCGCGCGCGCGGCAAGAGCTTCGGCATCCTGATCCTGACGGCTCGCGACAGCTGGCAGGACAAGGTGGAGGGCCTGAGTGCGGGTGCGGACGACTACGTGGCCAAGCCGTTTCATTTCGCCGAGGTACAGGCGCGGCTGTCTGCGCTGCTGCGCCGCTCGGCGGGTTGGTCCAGCCCGCGGCTGGTATGCGGTCCGATCGAGCTCGACTCGGATGCACAGACGGTGACCGTGCAGGGCGTGCCCGTCGAGCTGACGAGTTTCGAATACCGCATTCTCGAGCACCTGATGCTGCGCGCGGGTGAAGTGTTGTCCAAGACCGAACTCACCGAACGGCTGTATGCGCAGGATTTCGATCGCGACAGCAATGTAGTCGAGGTGCTCATCGGCCGCTTGCGCCGCAAGCTCGATCCCGACGATACGCTCAAGCCCATCGAGACATTGCGTGGCAGGGGCTATCGCCTGGGCCTGCCGCGCAGCGGCGCCGCCGCAGCCGTGACCGCGCCCGCGCGCTGATGCCGCGCGCCTCCCCGTCGGTCAGCCGGCGCCTGCTGTTTGCGGTGGCCGTGCCGTTGGTGCTGTTCTTCGCGCTCACGGTCGCGGTTCTCGACAGCGTTTTCCGGCAGATGCAGCACACGGCGCTGCGCGAGCTGCTGGCCGAACAGGTAGTCGGACTCGTCACGGCGGTGGATCTGAATCGCGACGGAAATATCGAGGTGAATATGCTCGATCCGGAGACGCGCCTGGAGATGCCGTCCTCGGGACTGTACGCGGCGGTGCGCGATCAGAATGGCAGGCTGGTGTGGAGCTCGGCCTCACTCGCGGGCACCGGTCTCGAGCTTGGCATGCGGCTTCCGGTCGGCGGCACGGATTTCCGCTATCTCGTGGCCAGGGACGGTACCACCGTGGCCGCGCTGAGCCGGGGACTGCAGTGGGACTACGCCGCGGGAACATCCAGGGACCTGGTGTTCACCGCTGCCGACTCGACCGAGCCGCAGCGGCGCCAGTTATTGCACTTTCGGCAGCAGATGGCCGGCTGGTTCGGCGGACTCGTATTGGTACTGCTCGCGACCATGGCGTGGATGATGCGACGCGCGCTGGCGCCCGTGCGGCGGCTCGAGCAGGAAATCGGCGCGGTTGAGGCAGGCCAGGCGCAGGCATTGGGCGGCGCCTACCCGCGCGAGCTTGCCGGTGTCACCAGGGGGATGAACGCGTTGCTGGAATCCGAGCGCAATCGCATCGCCCGCTATCGCGACACGCTTGGCAACCTGGCCCACAGTCTCAAGACGCCGCTGGCCGTCATGCGCGCGAATCCGGACAGCAGCGCCATCCAGACCGAGATCGATCGCATGGCGCAGATCGTCGATCATCAGCTAAAGCGCGCCGCCGCGGGCGGTGGCACCACGCTCGGGCAGGCCAGCGTGCCGCTGCTGCCGCTGGTGGCGGATCTGCGCCTGACGATGCTCAAAGTGCACGCGCGCAAGGATCTGCGCATCGATGTGGACATTGCCGCAGCGGCCGGATTCGTCGGCGACACGGCCGATATCCTGGAACTGCTGGGGAATCTGCTCGACAACGCCTGCAAGTGGTGCCGCACGCGCGTCGCGGTCAGTGCGCGCCTGGATCCGGCGCGCGAGCTGCCGCGACGGCTTTCGATTGTGGTCGAAGATGATGGTGGCGGTATTGCCGCGGCCGATCGCGTGCGCGTGATCGAGCGCGGAGTGCGCGCCGATGAACTGGTGCCTGGTCACGGCCTTGGCCTCGCCATGGTGCGCGAGACCGTGGCGCTCTATGGCGGCGAGTTCCTGATCGGCAGTTCGCCCGCGCTCGGCGGGGCGCGCGTCGAGCTGCAGCTACCCGGCCGTTGAATCGAATTCGATGCCCTGGGCAAGCGGCAGCGCGCTGCTCCAGTTGGTGGTGTTGGTCTGCCGCCGCATATAGGTCTGCCAGGCATCCGAGCCAGCCTCGCGTCCGCCGCCGGTGTCCTTCTCGCCGCCGAACGCGCCGCCGATCTCGGCCCCCGACGTGCCGATGTTGATGTTGGCAATGCCGCAGTCGCTGCCGCCGTGGCTCAAATAACGCTCGGCATGGCTGAGCCGCTGCGTGAACAGCGCCGAGGACAGCCCGAAGGCGGACTGGTTCTGGATGGCGATCGCCTCATCGAGCGAGTCGGCCGGAATCAAATAAAGAATTGGCGCGAAAGTTTCGCGCTGCACGATGTCCCAGCCGTTGTCTGCGAGGATGATCGCCGGCTCGACGAAGTTGCCCGGCCGCGCTATGACCGTGCCGCCCACGAGCACTTTGCCGCCCGCGGCGCGCGCGGCCGCAATGGCACGCTCGAAGTTCTGCACCGCTTGCCGGTCGATCAGCGGGCCGACCAGCGTCTTGGAATCGAGTGGATCGCCGATACGCGCCTGTTTATAGGCATGCACCAGTTTTTGCTGCAGCGCCTCGAGCCGCGAGCGCTGCACGATCACGCGCCGGGTCGTGGTGCAGCGTTGTCCCGCGGTGCCGAGCGCGCCGAAGACGATGGCGCGCGCGGCCATATCCAGATCCGCGGTCTCATCGACGATGATGGCGTTGTTGCCGCCCAGTTCCAGCAGTGATTTGCCCAATCGCGCGGCCACGGTCTGTGCGATGCCGCGGCCAACGGCAGTCGAACCGGTAAAGGAAAGCAGCGCCACGCGGCGATCAGCTGCCAGCCGCTGGCCGTGTTCACTGCCTTGGTCGAGCAGCAGCTGAAAGATCGGCGGTGCCTGGTGCCGTTCGAGTACCTGCTCGCACAGGCGTTGCACGGCCAGCGCACACAGCGGGGTCTTTGCCGAGGGCTTCCAGATGCAGGCATTGCCGCAAATGGCGGCCAGCAGCGCGTTCCACGACCACACGGCCACCGGGAAATTGAAGGCGGTGATGATGCCGACCACGCCGAGCGGGTGCCACTGCTCGTACATGCGGTGCTGCACGCGCTCGGAATGCATCGTGCGGCCGTAGAGCATGCGTGATTGACCGACCGCAAAATCAGCGATGTCGATCATCTCCTGCACCTCGCCGAGCGCCTCGGCCAGGATCTTGCCATTCTCCATGGCCACGATCATCGCCAGTTCCTGCTTGTGCGCGCGCAGCTCGTCGGCAAAGTGGCGCACGATCTGGCCGCGCGCGGGCGCCGGCACTTGCGCCCAGCGGCTCGCCGCCTCCAGGGCGCGCGCCATCGTGGCCTCGTAGTCCGCGGCGCTGCTGATAGCCACGCGCGCCAGCAGGCTGCCGTCGGCGGGATTGAAAGTCTCGAGTGCGCCGTCGCCTTCCCGCGCCGTCTTGATGCCGAAATGCGCCAGCAGCTTCGCCGGGGTGTTGGTGGCTGTGTCGTTCATGACCGCAGCGTCCTTTGCCGGCCCGGTGCGCCGCTCAGCACCACATCGCCAGATATGTCCTTGCTGCCGCCCGAGGCGAGGTGCCGGCCGAAGCGGTTGGCGAGAATGTCGGGCAGGCGGAAGGACTCCTGAGTCACCAGTCCGTGATGGCTGTCGGGGTTGTCGAGCACGAGATCCAGCACCGAGCAAAGTCCCGAAGCCGTGGTCACCTGGATGGCCGACCACAGCCGGCCGGCAATCATCTGCGGGTAGATCTTGCTGACGTAGTTTTCCTCGCGCAGCTCCCCGTTCTGCTGGCCGGTTACGGCGGCATACACGATCACGACATCCTGCAGCGTCTGCGGCACCGCATTTTCAAGGATGCGCTTGAGCGTGGCGCGGTCGTGGTTGAGCTTCAGATCGTTCATCAGCAGGCGCATCTGCGCGCAATGCCCCGGGTAGCGGATGGTCTTGTAGTCCATGCTCTCGCAGTGCGCGCCGCAGGTCTGCGCCAGCGAGCCCAGGCCGCCGGAGGTATTGAAGGCCTCGTACAGTGTGCCGTCGATCTCGATTTCCTCCAGGCCCTCGAGCGGCCGGATCTCCACCAGCCGTCCATCGGCCATCGCCTCGCAGGGATTGCCGTACTCGTTGATCAGGCCTTCGGTCGACCAGGTCAGGGAATATTTGAGTACGTTGTGTGGATGCTGCGGCAGCGCGCCAACGCGCAGGCGCACGCTTCGCACGGCATCGAAGTGGCGGATCAGCTCACCGCCGGCGATGCTGATGAATCCGGGAGCGAGCCCGCACTGCGGCACGAATGCCTGCGAGGCCCCGCGCGAGAGCGCGGTGATCTGTCGCGTGACTTCGACATCTTCGGTCAGGTCGAAGTAGTGGGCACCGGCATCGCGCGCCGCGGTCCCCACCGTTGGATTGCAGTGATAGGGCAGGCTCGAAACCACCGCATCGACCGGATCAGAGCGCAGTCGCGCCTGCAGCGCCTTGGCGTCCGTGGCATCGAGTTGAATGGAATGAACGTTGGGCAAGCCGTGCGCGCGTGCGACACCCGCCGCCGCAACCCCGTCCACGTCGGCCAGATATACCTCGTAGTCCGCGGATTCGCCCAGCAGGCCCGAAATCAGCGCGCCGATCTTGCCGGCCCCCAGAACCAGCACCTTACGCATGCCATGCCCCCGAAAAAGGCGTGCATGTTAGCATTGGTGCATGCGTTCCACCGACAGCAATTCCTGGCATCCGGCGAGCTGGCAATCGCGCAAGGCCGCGCAGCAGCCCGTCTACGAGGACCCCGAGGCCCTGGCCAGTGTGGTGGCGGAACTGGCGCGGTTGCCGCCGATCGTGGTCTCGTGGGAAGTCGAGAACCTGCGCGAGCGGCTGGCCGCGGTCCAGCGCGGCGAGGGATTCCTGCTGCAGGGCGGCGATTGCGCCGAGAGCTTTGTCGAGTGCGAGTCCGACCGCATCGCCAAGCAGCTGAAGGTACTGCTGCAGATGAGCCTGGTGCTGCTGTCGGGCATGAAAAAGCCCGTCATCCGCGTCGGCCGCATGGCCGGCCAGTACGCCAAGCCACGCTCGGCCGACATGGAGACGCGGGAAGGTGTGACCCTGCCGGCCTATCGCGGCGATCTGGTGAATCGGCCCGAGTTCACGCCCGAGGCCCGGCGCGCGGACCCGCAGCTGCTGCTGCGCGGCTACGAGCGCGCCGCGCTGACGTTGAATTTTGTGCGCGCGCTGGTCGACGGCGGTTTCGCGGACCTGCATCACCCGGAATACTGGGACCTGGGTTTCGTGCGTCACGCGCAGTTGCGCGAGGCCTATGAACGCACCGCGCGCTCGATCGGCGATGCGCTGGATTTTTTCGAGTCCCTGAGCGGCAAGCGCGTGCACGAAGCCACGCGCGTGGATTTTTTCGCCAGTCATGAAGGCCTGCACCTGCTGTACGAGCAGGCGCAGACGCGCTACATCGCGCGCCAGAACCGCTGGTACAACCTTTCCACGCACATGCCGTGGATCGGCATGCGCACCGCGGCGCTCGAAGGCGCGCACGTCGAGTATTTCCGCGGCATCTCCAATCCGATCGGCATCAAGATCGGCGCGGCGATGAGCGAGCAGTGGCTGCAGGAGCTGGTGACCACGCTCAACCCGCAGAATCTGCCCGGGCGGCTGACACTGATTCATCGCTTCGGCGCCAAGGACATCGAGAAGTCGCTGCCGATTGCGATCGCGGCGGTCAAGCGCACGGGCCACTCGGTGCTCTGGTGCTGTGATCCGATGCATGGCAACACCGAAACCAGCACCGGCGGCTTCAAGACACGCCGCTTCGAGAACATCATGAAGGAGCTGGATCTGGCGTTTCGCATTCACGCCGATCAGGGCTCCTACCTGGGCGGCGCGCACATCGAGCTCACGGGCGAGGATGTCACGGAGTGCACCGGTGGCGCGCGCGGACTCACCGATGCGGATCTGCAGCGGGCCTACCGCTCGCAGGTCGACCCCAGGCTCAACTACGAGCAGGCGCTCGAGCTGGCGATGCTGATCGCCGAGCGCGGCAACCGCAAGCCATGAGGCGCCGCGCGCACTGAACGTCGAATTCGACGCCAAAGACTTCGTTGCGACCTTGCCGCAGCGTCCCGGGGTGTACCGCATGTACGCCGCCGGCGATGACCTTATCTATGTGGGCAAGGCCGCGCGCTTGCGCGATCGGGTCGGCAGCTACTTTTCCAGCCGGCAGCTTTCGCCCAAGGTCGCAGCCCTGGTGGCACGCGTGGCCCGCATCGAGGTCACGGTCGTCGACACCGAAGCCGAGGCGCTGCTGCTCGAGAGCAACCTCATCAAGGCGCACCGTCCGCGCTACAACATCGTCCTGCGCGACGACAAATCCTTTCCCTATATTCTCTGCCCGGCGGGGCATGAATTCCCGCGGCTGGTGTTCTATCGCGGCCCGCGGCAGCCGGGAAGCCGCCAGTACGGACCGTTTCCAAGTGCCTCAGCCGTCAAGGAAGTGCTGCAGCACCTGCAGAAGGTCTTTCGAATCCGCAATTGCCGCGACTCCTTTTTTGCCAATCGCAGCCGTCCCTGCCTGCAGTATCAGATAGGCCGTTGCTCGGCGCCGTGCGTTGGGTTGATCGATGCACAGAGCTATGGGCGCGATGTGGAGGGGGCGATCGGTGTACTCGAGGGCCGCAACCTAGACGTCATCGCCGATCTGCAGGGACGCATGGAGGCGGCAGCCGGAGCGCTGCAGTTCGAGGATGCGGCGCGGCTGCGGGATCAGCTGCGCGAACTGCAGGAGATCCGCGCGCAGCAGATCGCTCACACGCAGCGGCCCACCGATACCGATGTGGTCGCCATTGTTGGCGAGCCCGGGCAGTACGCCATCTGCGTGCTGCCGGTGCGCGACGGCCAGAACCTTGGTACCGCCAGCTACTTTCCGGCCAGCGCGCTTTCCGAGCCTGGCGAGACGCTGGCCGGGTTCCTGCTGCTCTACTACGGCCGCGAACCGCCGCCGCCTGAAGTGCTGATCAACCTCGAGCTGCCCGATCGCGAGCCGCTGATGGAGGCGCTCGGCAAATCACTGGGCCGCGTGCCGCAGTTGCGCGTGCCGCAGCGCGGGCGCGGGGTCAAATGGATCGAACTCGCGCAGGAGAATGCGCACAACGCGCTGCGCATGCGCCGCGCGCAGGCGGAGCTGGCAACTGAAGGCCGGCAGATTCTCGAGCGCGTGCTGCAATTGCCCGGGCCGCCCGAGCGCGTCGAGTGCTTCGACGTCAGCCACACCGCGGGTGAGGGAACCGTGGCGTCGTGCGTGGTGTTCGGGCCCGACGGTGCGCACAAGCGCGACTATCGGCGCTACAACATAGAGGGGGTCACGGCGGGTGACGATTACGGTGCCATGCACCAGGCGTTGCGGCGCCATGGCGCGCGCATCGCCGCGGGCGAGCGCCCGCGCCCGGACCTGTTGCTCATCGATGGCGGGCCGGGGCAGGTCGACGCCGCCGTGTCGGCGCTGAAGGAGGCGGGCGCTGATGGCTTGTCGGTGGTGGGAGTGTCCAAGGGCGCGGACCGCCGTCCGGGCCAGGAGCGGCTGCATCTGCCTGGAGACCCGACACCGGTGATTCTCGAGGCCGACAGTGCCGCGCTGCATTTCATCCAGCGCGTGCGTGATGAAGCGCACCGCTTTGCGATCACCGGCCATCGCCGGCGGCGTGCGCGGCGCTACCGCGAATCGATCCTGGAAACCGTGCCGGGGCTCGGACCCGCGCGCCGGCGCGCGATCCTGACCCACTTCGGCGGGCTGCAGGGTGTGATGCGGGCCGCGGTGGTGGACCTGGAAAAAGTCGCCGGCGTCGGCGCGGCGATGGCGCGTTCGATCTATGATCATCTGCATCCGGGGGCGTGATGATCTGGAACCTGCCGAACATACTCACGTGGCTGCGCATTCTGGCGATCCCGCTGGTCGTGCTGCTGTTCTTTCTCGGCGACCGCACGCCCGCGAGCTGGGCCGATCCGGTTGCGGGGCTGCTGTTCGCGGCCGCCGCCATTACCGACTCGCTCGACGGGTACCTGGCGCGGCGGCTGGGCCAGATCACGCGGCTCGGTGCCTTCCTGGACCCCGTGGCCGACAAACTGATGGTGGCCGTGGCGCTGGTGCTGATCGTCAGCCAGGATTCGCGCCCGGTCATGGTGCTGACCGCGGTGGTCATCATCGGCCGCGAGATCGCCATCTCGGCGCTGCGCGAATGGATGGCCGGCATTGGCCAGCGCACGGCGGTCGCCGTGTCGCGCATCGGCAAGTACAAGACCATCGTGCAGATGACCGGCCTGACCATGCTGCTGTACCACCATGATCTGCTGGGTCTGCCGATCTATCGATTGGGGCAATGGCTGACTATCGTGGCCGCGGCGCTGACGCTGTTCTCGATGGCACTGTACCTGCGCGCCGCCTGGCCTCATCTGCGGGCAACGCCGTGACCGCCGCGGACTGATGGCCTCCTCGCTGTTCGACCTGACGGGCAAGGTGGCGCTCGTCACGGGCGCGACGCGCGGCATCGGGTTGAGCATAGCCACGGAAATGGCGCGTGCGGGCGCTGCGGTGATCATCTCGAGCAATGAGCCGCGGGCCTGCGAGCAGGTGTCCGAGGATCTGCGCCGCCAGGGATTGGATGTGATCGGCATCGTCTGCGAGGTTGGCGAGCGGGCACAGCTCGAGTCGCTGGTGAAAGAGGCGCTCGCGCAACGTTCGCGCATCGATGTGCTGGTCTGCAATGCGGGCGTGGCGCCGCACGCCGGACCCATAGCAAGCGCCACCGATGCGGACTGGGACCTGACCATGACGGTCAATCTGCGCAGCGCGCTGTGGCTCACCAGCCTGGTCATTCCGGCCATGGCGCAGCGGCGCGACGGTGTCGTCATCCTGACCGCGAGTCTTTCCAGCGTGCGCGGCAACAAAGGCATCGGGCTTTATGGCCTGTCGAAGGCGGGCGTGGCGCAACTGGCGCGCAATCTCGCGGTGGAGTGGGGACCTTCCAATGTGCGGGTGAACGCCATCTCGCCGGGTGTCATTGCCACCGAGTTCGCGCGTCCGCTGACCGGCAATGAAACGGTGCTGGCGCGCCGGCTGGAACTGACCCCCCTGCGCCGGGTCGGTGAGCCCGCCGAGATTGCCGGCGTGGCGGTGATGCTCGCGGCGCGCGCCGGCGCTTTCATCACCGGCCAGAATCTCATCGTCGACGGCGGTACGCTCATCAGCGACGGTAACTGACGGGGTAACTGACCAGCGCCAAATCTGTGACGCGCCGCTCACTGCGCGTATTCCCCCGCGGGGGCTAAAGTCCCGAGCCGACACAGCCGATATCTCCAATGAAAGCCGGTTACCCAAGCGATCAACGGAGCGGGCTGAATGTCCAAGAGAATTCTGGCCGTCGACGACTCACCCTCGATGCGGAACATGGTCTGCGTGACCCTGCGCGGGGCAGGTTACGAAGTGGTGGAAGCAGCTGACGGCGATGAAGCGCTGGAATATGCCCGCGACCATTCGGTGGACCTGGTCCTGGCCGACGTCAACATGCCGCGCATGAATGGCATCACGCTGGTGGCCCATCTTCGAGCTCTTCCAGGCTACCGGTTGACGCCCTTGCTGCTGCTGACGACCGAATCGAGCCAGCAGAGTAAGCAACTGGGCAAACAGGCCGGTGCCACCGGCTGGATGGTCAAACCCTTTCATCCCGATCAATTGCTCGCGACGCTCGATCGCGTGCTGAGCGGTTCGGCGAAGATGCCGGCCCAAGCCCAAGGCGGCTAACCATGAATCCATCCAGCGAGCAGAACGTAGCGCGCGGACTGCATCAGTTCCTCAATCTGGGCGTGGCACAGCTGGACGCAGCCGTGCGCGAAAGCGATGCCCAGGTCGACAAGATTGCACAGAGTCTCGCTGCCATCGCGACCGATATGCAGCAGTTCACCCCGGATGCCAACAGCGCCGAGCTCGTGGCCTCGGTGCGCAGTTCGGTGGCCGCGGCGGTCAAGGCGCTGCAGTTCTATGACAAGCTGGTGCAGCGCCTGACGCACGTGCGCTCGGGACTGGCCATTCCCGCGGATGCGACCGCCGATGTCGGCGCCGCCACCAACGTCGACTGGAACAACATTCTCGATCAGGTACGGGCGCGCTACAGCATGGTCGAGGAACGCGTGCTGTTTGATTTCATGATGCGTGGACTGCGCGCCGAGCAGATGCTCAAGGCGCTGCAGAGCCTGCGCGAAGCTTCGGCGCCCGGGGAACTGGAGCTCTTCTAGACGCCCAGGCCCGAGAGCATCGCGTCGATGTCCTCCTGGCCGCCGACCGTTTCGCCGTGCCCGATGCCGGGCACGACCGGACCATAGGCGCCCGCGGCAGCGGCCCCCGTCAGGGATGTCATCGCTCCGCCGTCAAATTGATTGTCAAATTCAAAGCGGTCGATGCGCACCAGGTCGCCCAGCGCCAGCTCCAGCTCATCGACCAGCAGCATGACGTTGCGGATGATCTGTCCGCTCAAATCCTGGTAGCCCTGCGCGAGCAGCACGTCGGTCAGCCGTGCACGTACGGTCTTCATATGGGCCTGCGTCTGCTCCAGGAAGCGGCCGACATCGGCGCTCAGATCGGGCAGTTGCTGCAATCGTTGCGCCTCTTGCGTGACGGCATCGACCAACGGGCAGGACTGATCGACCAGGTCCATGGTGTGATGCGCGGCATCGTCGGTGAGTTTCAGCACATGCGCGAGCCGCTGGCGCGCATCGGGCACCTGGCGCTCGGCCATCTCGGCCAGGCGCGATTCGGCACGGAAGCGTTCGAGCGCGGCCTGCAGGTCGCCGCGAACCTTGCGCACGCTGGTCATGACGGAGGAATCCTGCAGACCGTTGAAGCCGCGCATCGCGGCCGAGAAGGCCGCCTCGTCGCCGGTCGCCAACGCGGCCTGCATCGCCTCGACCCATGGCCGGTAGTCGGCCAACTGGCGCGATATCAAATCCATGAGGCCGCGATCAGGCCGCGGCGGAGGGTTTGACGGCGAAGATCTTGTCGATCTTCTCCTTCAGAGTAGCCGCCGTGAACGGCTTGATGACGTAGCCGCTGACACCCGCCTGCGCGGCCTCGACGATCTGCTCGCGCTTGGCCTCGGCGGTCAGCATCAGTACCGGCAGCTTTTTCAGGCGCTCATCGGCGCGCACCTGCCGCAGCAGTTCCACGCCCTGCATCCCCGGCATGTTCCAGTCCGTGATCAGCAGGTCGAAATTGCCGGCCTTCAGCAGGGGCAGTGCGGTCAGTCCGTCGTCGGCTTCCGTTATGTTAGGAAAGCCCAGGTCTTGCAGCAGGCCCTTGATGATGCGTCGCATGGTCGAGAAGTCATCGACCACAAGAATACTCATGCCAGGTTGTGCACTCACAGTGGCCTCCATTGCGTTAGGCGGTTATCGGCCCCCGGCCCGGGTTTCTTTAATGTGATCCAGGTCCCTTCAAGTAATCCGCCCGGATAGCCGTAACAGCTTGATGGAACGTAATCGCAACGTGGCAGAGGGCATGCAGACAACCGCGGAGATTGCGCCTCCCCCGCCGCGCGGACGCGTTGTGCTGGGCGGAAGCTGCACCATTCACGAGGGCGCGGCCATCAAGGCTCACATGCTCGAGCAGCTCGCGCGCCCGGGCCCTTATGAGATCGACGGCAGCGCCGTCAGCCGGGTCGATGCCGCCGGCGTGCAGCTGCTGGTTGCTTTCGCGCTCGACTGCATGGAGCGCGGCCTGGAGTACGTCTGGATCGGACGCTCGCCGACACTGGAGCAGGCGATCGAGCTCCTGAGCGTCGGCGCACTGCTGGAAAGCCCAGGCATGGCCGTGGCCCCATGACGCTGGACCTCGCACAATTTCACCAGACCTTCTTCGAGGAGAGCTTCGAAGCGCTCGGCTCGATGGAGGCGGCCCTGCTCAAGCTCAGCGCGGGCGAGGCCGACGCGGAGCTGATCAATACCATCTTTCGTGTGGCGCACTCCATCAAGGGCGGCAGCGCCACCTTCGGCTTCGCCGATGTCGCAGCGTTTACCCACACGCTCGAAACGCTGCTGGATCAGCTGCGCAGCGGGCAGCGCCAGGTGCAGTCAGGTACCGTCGATCTGCTGTTGCGATCGGTCGATGTGATGCGGGCGATGCTGGCCGCCACTCAGCTCAAGCAGCCTGCCGATGCCGCGCTGGCCGCCGGGCTGCATGCGGAACTCCAGGCCATCGTCAGTAGCCCCGCCGATAGCGCGGTGGGCGCCGCCCCGGGCGCCACGGCCGCGCCGGCCGCACCGGCATCCACTCCAGCGGCAGCGGCAGCGGCCGCGGCCGCGCCGGTTGGAGCTGCGGTGCGTGGCTGGCGTATCCGCTTGGCCCCCGGCGCGCAGATGATGGAGCACGGCAACGACCCGCTGCGCATGATGCGCGAGCTGGCAGCGTTGGGCACGCTGGTCACGCGGGTGGATGCGGGCAAGCTGCCGACACTCGCCGAGCTGAATCCGGAAGTCTGCGTGCTCTCCTGGCAGATGGAGCTGCGCACGGATGCCGAGCAGGCCAGGGTCGAGCAGATTTTCGACTGGGCCATCGGCGAGTGCACGCTGTCGATAGAACCACTGTCGCCCCAGCCTGCTGGAGTAAGCGTCGCCGCGGCGGTGGCGGCGGTAGTGGCGCCGGCGGTGACTGCCCCCGCAGCGGCTCTGGCACCTGCCGCGGAACCCGCGCGCGGGACCTCGGGCGAGGGCGGGTCGATTCGCGTCAGCATCGAGAAGATCGATGAGCTGCTGAATTCGGTGGGTGAGCTGGTGATCACGCAGTCGGTGTGCAGTCAGCTCGCCGCCTCGCTCGAAGGCCGGCCGGCAGACGCTCTGCGCAACGCACTGGTGCAGTTCGAGCGTCACATGCGCGAGCTGCAGGAAAACGTCATGCGCGTACGCATGCTGCCGATCGCGTCGATCTTCAATCGCTTCCCGCGCATGATCCGCGACCTCGGACAGCGGCTCGGCAAGAAGCTCGAACTGAAGATGAGCGGCGATCAGACCGAGCTCGACAAGACCGTCCTCGAAAAGATCGGCGATCCGCTGGTACACCTGGTGCGCAACGCGGTGGATCACGGCATCGAGACGCCCGACCTGCGGCGCGCGGCGGGCAAAGAAGAACAGGGCACGATCTCGCTGCACGCCTATCACAAGGGCGGCAATGTCATCGTCGAAGTGTCGGACGACGGCGCGGGCCTGAACCGCGATCGCATTCTGGCCAAGGCCCGTGAACGCGGCCTGGTCGGCCCCGACGAGGAGCTGTCGGAAGACAAGATCAACAACCTGATCTTCGCGCCCGGATTCTCCACCGCAGAAGTCGTCAGTGACGTCTCCGGCCGCGGCGTGGGCATGGACGTGGTGCGGCGGAACATCAACGAAATCGGCGGCCACGTACAGCTCTACTCCACGCCGGGCAAGGGCAGCACGGTCCGCATCCGTCTGCCGCTGACACTGGCGATCCTCGATGGGCAGCTCGCGCGGGTGGGCAAGGAGATCTACATCGTGCCCATTGTCTCGATCGTCGAGACAATCCAGATCAAGCGCGACCATGTCAGTTCGCTCGCCGGCAAGGCGGAGCTCTTCCGGCTGCGCGATGAATATATTCCCATCGTGCGGCTGCACGAATTGTTCTGCATCCAGGCCGACAACACCGACCTCGTCAATGGCCTGCTGATGATCGTCGAGGCCGACGGCAAGCGCGTGGGTCTGTTTGTCGATGAGCTGATGTCGCAGCAACAGGTGGTCATCAAGAGCCTGGAGACCAATTTCCGCGCGGTGACCTCGCTCGCGGGCGCGACCATGCTCGGCGACGGCCACGTGGCACTGATTCTCGATATCCCGGGCGTGATCGCGCGCTACCTGGGGCAGCCGGCGCGGGCCGAGTCGTCCAAGGAGGCTGCTTGAATCAGCCGGCGGATGGCTCGCAGCAGTTCCTGACCTTCAAGCTCGCCGATGAGGAGTACGGCGTCGGTATCCTCATGGTGCAGGAGATCCGCGGCTGGTCGGCCGTCACGGCGATTCCGCATGCGCCGCCCTGGGTCCTTGGTGCCATGGATCTGCGCGGCGTGGCCGTGCCGGTCATTGATCTGCGCCGCCGGTTCGAACTCGCGCCGGGGAGCTTTGGCCCATCGACCGTGGTGATCGTGATCCGCGTGCCCAACGACGGGCAGGAGCGCACCGTCGGGTTGGTGGTGGACGCGGTTTCGGAAGTCTACGACATCGACTGCACCACGTTCTGCCGCCTGCCGGAGCTCGGCAGCGCCGCCTCGGCCGACGTCGTGCACGGCTTGGCGCAGGCCGATGGCAAGACTCTCATTCTGCTCAATGCGGCGCGTCTGGCCGTGGGCTCGCTGCACTGACACGGTTTCAAAGGAAAAACTACATGGCACGAAATGCTGGCGTGAAAGCGAGCAAACGCGGTTCGAACTCCGCGAGGGCGAAGCGCGCCCGCGTCACGGTGGAGACCGCGCGCCATGCCGCCGAGCTGACCGCGCTGGGCACGCAACTGGCCGCCTGCAACCGCGAGCTCGATGAGCAGCGTGTCCGCGCCGCACGCGCCGAGGCACAGAGTGTCGCGCTGGGCGCCAGCCAGAAGCAGCTCGCCGCCGCCGGTGCACTGGTCAACGCGGCGCTCGACCGGCTTTCAGTCAACATCATGCTGGCCGATGCGGACCATACGATCCTGTACATGAATCCCTCTTTGCGCGAGATGTTCCGCGCCAACGCGGCGCCATTGCGACGCGAATTGGCCGGCTTTGATCCCGAGGCACTCATCGGTGCCGGCCTGGACACGCTGCGCGTGCCTACCGGTTCGTTCGACGCGGGCATCACCGAACTGAATCTCGGGGGTTTGAGCTTTGCCGTCACGGCCTCCACGGTCACGGATACCGGTGGGCAGCGCCTCGGCTCGGTCGTCGAATGGGTGGACCGAACCCAGGAAGTTCAGTTCGAAGAAGCAGTGGCGGCCGTCATCGGCGCCGCGCAGGCCGGCGATCTGCAGGCCCGCATGGCATCAGCGGGCCGGCAGCACTTTCACGGCCGGTTGAGCCTCGGGCTCAACGGCCTGCTCGAGAATCTGATGCACGTCATGGGCCAGATGAAATCCGCGGCCGCGGCCGTGCAGGACAGCGCGGCGGAGATTGCCGCGGGCAACGTGAATCTGTCGCAGCGTACCGAGAAGACAGCCGCGAGCCTGGAGCAGACGGCCTCTTCGATGGAACAGATGACCGCCACGGTGAAGCAGACGGCGGAGAATGCCGGCCAGGCCAATCAGCTGGCCATGGCCGCGCGGCAGCAGGCGGAGAAAGGCGGCTCAGTGGTTGGCTCGGCTGTTGCTGCCATGAGCGGCATCAACGGTGCTTCCAAGAAGATCGCCGACATCATCGGGGTCATCGATGAGATCGCCTTCCAGACCAATCTGCTGGCGCTCAACGCCGCGGTCGAAGCGGCACGTGCCGGCGAGCAGGGCCGCGGTTTTGCGGTGGTGGCCACCGAGGTACGCAACCTCGCCGGGCGCAGCGCCACGGCCGCCAAGGAGATCAAGGCGCTGATCCGGGACAGCGTGGCGAAAGTCGAAGAGGGCAGCAAGCTGGTCGATGAGTCCGGCAGGACGCTGGCGGAGATCGTCGGCGCTGTAAAGAAAGTCACTGACATCGTGGCCGAGATCGCCTCGGCGAGCCGCGAGCAGTCGGCCGGTATCGAGCAGGTCAACCGGGCCGTACTCGACATGGATGCGGCCACGCAGCAGGACTCGACACTGGTGCATCAGGCCTCGACGGCGAGTCGCGCGATCGTCGATCACGCGAAATCGCTCGGTGCGCTGATCGCCAAATATCGCGTGCCTGCTCGCAATGTGAGCAGCCCCGCGGCCCGGCCCGCTGCCCCGACGCTCACCGCCCCTCCGGCGCGCCCCGCCTCTCCGGCGCGCACCGCGCCGCCGGCGCGCACCACCGTTGCCGCAGCGCCGGCCCGCAAGGCCGTCAATGAGTCTGCGGTCAGCGATCAGGAATGGCAGGAATTCTGAGGAGATGATGCATGGCGCAATCGATGAGCACCGTTGAGTCTTTGGCCCCGAACGCAGCCGCAGCCGGCACGCAGTACCTGACCTTCGTCTGTGGCGGCGAGGAATATGGCGTCGAGATCCTGCGCGTGCAGGAGATCAAGGGGTGGGATCACGTGACGCGTGTTCCCTACGCTCCCGTGTACGTCCTCGGTGTCATGAACCTGCGCGGCATGATCGTGCCGGTCATCGATTTGCGCACGCGCCTGAACCTGGAAAAACGCAATTTCGATGCCTCGACCGTCGTCATCGTGGTGCGCGTGCGCAGCTCGCGCGGCGAGAAGACCGTCGGCATCGTGGTCGATGCCGTATCGGAGGTCTACAGCGTCGTCGCCGACGCCATCCAGCCCGTGCCGGATCTCGGCAGCATCGCTGCTGGCAGTTGTGTGCGCGGCATAGCGACCGTCGACGGCAAGATGGTGATGCTGCTCGACATCGATTCACTGGTTGCAGCGTGCGTCGAGACCGACTCGCCGCGGTCGCTCAACGGCTGAAGCAGCGGGCAGCAGCATGGCATCGGCGCAGGCGGCAAACCTGGAAACGGACGGCGGAGGCACGGGTGAATTCGTGCTGTCCGACGCCGAGTTCAGCCGTATCTGCCAACTGGTGCGCGAGCACAGCGGCATTGCCCTCGGCGACAGCAAGCGGCAGATGGTTTACGGGCGACTGGTACGGCGGCTGCGGGCGCTGCAGTTGCCGGGGTTTGCCGAGTACGTGCGGCTGCTCGAGTGCGGCGAGCCGCTCGAACTGCAGGAATTCACCAACGCCATAACGACCAATCTCACTTCCTTCTTCCGCGAGTCGCATCATTTCGACTATCTGTCGGAAGAGCTGTTGCCGGCCATCGCCCCGGCAGCGCGCGCGTCAGGCCGGCTGCGCATCTGGTCCAGTGCCTGCTCGACCGGGGAGGAGCCCTACAGCATTGCCATGGTCCTGCGCGAGAAGCAGGAGCTTCTCAACGGTATCGACGCCAAGATCCTGGCGACTGATCTCGACTCGAACGTGCTCGCCACCGCCGAGGCCGGCGTCTACCCGGCCGAGCGGCTGCAGCAGATGGCGCCATCGCGGGCCAAGGAATTCTTCCGTGAAGGCAACGGTTCGCTGCGGGGCGTGGTCAAAGTGTCACCTGCGCTCAGGCAGCTGATCACCTTCAAGCAGCTCAACCTCATGCACGATTGGCCGATGCGCGGCCCGTTCGATGTGATTTTCTGCCGCAACGTCGTCATCTATTTCGACATCGCGACCAAGCGCGCATTGTTCCAGCGCATGGCCGAGATGCAGCGGCCGGGCGCCATCCTGTTCCTCGGCCACTCGGAGAATCTCTACCGCATCAGCGATCAGTACGAACTAATCGGCCGCACGATCTATCGGCGGACGGGATTGCCGGCATGAGCAGGAAAATCCGCGTGCTGATCGTCGACGATTCCTCGCTGGTGCGGCAGATGCTGACCGAGATTCTCAACGATAGCCCCGATCTCGAAGTCGTTGGCGTGGCAAGCGATCCGCTGTTCGCCCGCGAACGCATCAAGGCGCTCAACCCCGATGTGCTGACCCTGGATGTGGAAATGCCGCGCATGGACGGGCTCACCTTCCTGTCCAACCTGATGCGGCTGCGCCCGATGCCCGTCATCATGGTGTCATCCCTCACCGAGAGCGGGGCACAGACGACGTTGCGCGCGCTCGAGCTGGGCGCGGTGGATTTCGTCTCCAAGCCCAAGGCGGACCTGGCCGGCACGTTGCGCGATTTCTCCGAGGAGATCTGCGGCAAGGTGCGGGCCGCGGCGCAGGCGCGGGTGCGGGCGCGATCCGAATCGGTGGCCCCGTTGACTCCGAAACTGTCCGCCGATGCGGTGCTGCCCTCTTTAGCCGGGCAGCGCAACTTCCGCACCACCGAGCGCATCATCGCCATCGGCGCCTCCACTGGCGGTACCGAAGCCATTCGCGTGGTTCTTCAGGCGCTGCCCCCCGATAGCCCGGCGGTGGTCATCGCACAGCACATTCCGGCCGCATTCAGCGGCGCCTTCACGCACCGCATGGACACGATCTCGGCGATGTCGGTCTGCGAGCCGAAGGATGGGCAGCTCATAGTGCCCGGGCACGTCTACATAGCACCGGGCGATCGACACCTGATGGTGGATCGCGACGGCGCGCGCTACCTGTGCCGCCTGAGTGCGGGTCCGCCCGTCAACCGGCACCGGCCCAGCGTCGATGTGCTGTTCCGATCGGTGGCGCAGAAGGTAGGACCGAATGCGGTGGCAGCCATTCTCACCGGCATGGGCGATGACGGTGCACGCGGATTGAAGGAACTGCTCGATGCCGGCGCCGCCACGGTGGCCCAGGATGAAGCGAGCAGCGTGGTCTGGGGTATGCCGGGCGCCGCAGTCAGGCACGGCGGCGTGCGCGAGGTGCTGCCCCTGGAACGGATTGCCGAGGCGCTCATGCGCCTGGTAGTCGGTGCCGGCGACAGTGCCGGCGCGGCAGCACGCATGGGAGCAATCGGATGAACTTTACTCACGGCAGGGAATCATGAAAGCGAAACGCAGCAAGGTCACCATCGATGCGCGCGAGCTCGACGAGTTGCGGGCGGCGCTGGACAGCGAGCGCAAGCGCAACGCGATCTTCCAGAGCGAGATCAATGCGATTCGTCGCGTGCGCGCGATGATCGAGTTCGAGCTCGATGGCACGATCCGCTTCGCGAACGATAACTTCCTCAAGCACCTCGACTACCAGCTCGAGGAAGTGAAGGGCAAGCATCATTCGATGCTCGTGAGCGCGGCATACCGCGCAAGCCCGGAGTATCAGGAGCTGTGGGCGAAGCTCGCGCGCGGGGAATTCCAGGCCGGCGAGTACCTTTGCATCGGCAAGAGCGGCAAGGAAGTCTGGTTGCAGGGCTACTACGCCCCCATGCTGGACGCCAGCGACAAGCCGGTCGGCGTCATCAGCTACGCCACCAACGTCACCGCACAGGTGCTGGCCTCACGCCAACTGCAGGCAACGGTCGAGCAGACGCAGGCGGCCGTGAAGGCGGCACTGGGCGGGGATTTATCGCAGCGAATTTCTCTCGAGGGCAAGACCGGACACGTCGAGGCATTGAGCCGTGGCGTGAACGCGCTGTTCGACACCATCGGCGCGGTAGTCGATGACGTGAACGTTGTGGTCGAGTGTGCGAGGCAGCGCGATCTGAGCGCACGGGTCGACAGCGTCGGCAAGTCCGGGGCCTTTGGCAAGCTGGCCTCGGGAATCAATGTGCTGATCGACAACATGATGAGCCTGGTGCAGCAGATCAAGGCTTCGGCGGCCGAGGTAAAGACCGGCGCCGAGGAGATCTCCAAGGGCAACCTCAATCTCTCGCAGCGCACCGAGCACCAGGCGTCGAGCCTGGAGGAGACCGCCTCCTCGATGGAACAGATGACCTCCACGGTTCGCGAGACGGCCGACAATGCCGGCCAGGCCAATCAATTGGCGATCGCGGCCCGCAAGCAGGCGGAAAAGGGCGGCACCGTGGTCGGTGCCGCGGTCGCCTCGATGGGGGGCATCAATGCCGCCTCGAAGAAGATCGCCGACATCATCGGTGTCATCGACGAGATTGCCTTTCAGACCAATCTGCTGGCACTGAATGCCGCGGTCGAAGCAGCGCGCGCTGGTGAGCAGGGCCGCGGTTTCGCGGTGGTCGCCACCGAGGTGCGGAATCTGGCGGGACGCAGCGCGACGGCGGCCAAGGAAATCAAGGCGCTGATTCGCGACAGCGTCGCTCGCGTGGAAGAGGGCACGCGCCTCGTGGACGAATCGGGCCGGACGCTCGAGGAGATCCAGAATGCGGTCAAGAAGGTGACCGACATCGTTGCCGAGATTGCCTCCGCCAGCCGCGAACAGTCGACCGGCATCGAGCAGGTCAACAAGGCCGTGATGCAGATGGACCAGTCCACGCAGCAGAATGCCGCGCTGGTCGAGCAGGCCGCCGCGGCAAGCCAGGCCATCGTCGAGCAGGCGCACGCACTGAACGAGATGATCTCGGGCTACCGCGTGAACGAGGGCAGCAGCGGCAACTACAGCGTCGGCGGTAGTGTCAGCGCAGCAGAGATGATCGAGCGGCGCGCATCCGACCGGCCCTGGAACATCAAGTCGAGCGCAGCTCGATAACGATATCTGGCGATATCAACGGAGCAGCATCATGGCGCGATTGATACTGACGGTGGACGACTCGGCGTCGATGCGCGAGATGGTGCGCGCGACACTCACCTCGGCGGGCTACCAGGTGGTCGAGGCCGTCGACGGGCAGGAGGCACTGGATTACGCACGCGATAATCCGTGCGATCTCGTGATCAGCGATGTGAACATGCCGCGCATGGACGGCATCACGCTGGTGCATGAACTGCGCAGCCTGCCGCACTATCGTCTGACGCCGTTGCTGCTATTGACGACCGAGTCGAGCCAGGAGAAGAAACTGGAAGGCAAACGCGCGGGTGCGACCGGATGGATCGTCAAGCCATTCAATCCCGATCAGCTGCTCGCCACCATGGCGCGTGTGCTTTGAGGCTCGGGATAGCGTGAGTGGCCACAAGCGACATTCCACCAGTGCGCGGCTCAGAGCGGAGGAAGGCGCGGATGGACTGCCACCGGCATTGCCGCAGTTCGAGCACGTCGGCCGCTTCTGGGATCGCGAGCACCTGTGCTACGCGGCCAAGCTGCTGCCCGGGGAATACTACGTCACGACCACGGGGGAGCAGATCAGCACGGTGCTCGGTTCCTGCGTTTCGGCATGCGTGCGCGATCGGCGCACCGGAATCGGCGGCATGAATCACTTTATGCTGCCGCGCGACGCCTCCATGGGCAGCAGCAGCTGGGGCAGCAATGTCAGCGCGGCCACCCGCTATGGCAACGTCGCCATGGAACGACTCATCAACGACATTCTGAAGCTGGGCAGTCGTCGCGACAGCCTGGAAGTGAAGCTGGTTGGCGGCGGCCGGGTGGTCGATGGTATCGCCATGGACATCGGCGCACGCAATATCGAATTCGTGCGCAAGTACGTCGCCGATGAAGGCTTCAGCGTGCTGGGCGAGGATCTCGGTGACATCTATCCGCGCAAAGTCCACTATGCCCCGGCCACCGGCAAACTGCGGGTCAAGAAACTCAACGCGGTACGCAACAATACGTTGTTCGAGCGCGAGCGCAGCTACCTGCAGGCGCTTGATAGCGAGCCGGTAGGCAATGACATCGAGCTGTTCTGAACATCATGAAAGACGTTCAGGTTAAGATACAACTTGTCGCTCCTGGCGCATGAGGACGCAGATGGCCTTAACGGACAATCAAGCCAGTGCCGAGTCGAAGACGCCGACGCAACGTGATGCGAGCACGGCGGCGTTCGAATTCGTGCGCGACCTGTCGGCGGAGCTGAGTGCCAGCAAGATCGAGCTGCCCAGTTATCCGGAGGTGGCCGCGCAGGTCCAGAAGGTGCTCTCGGAGGAGAACAGCAGCAGCGAGCGGGTGGTGCGGGTGATGGGCGCGGAGCCCATGCTGGCTACGCGCGTCCTTAACATGGCCAACTCCGCGGCACTAAATCCCGGCGGCAAGCAGATCTCCGAGTTGCGCAGTGCCGTGACGCGGCTCGGGTTCGATGCACTGCGCGCTGCCACCGTCAGCTTCGCGATGGCGCAGTTGCGCTCGGCCGGCCAATACAAAGGTCTGCAGCGTTACCTTGATGCGCTCTGGCAGCAGAGCGTGCTGATCGCATCGCTGTGTTTCGTGGTCTCGCGCCGGGTCGGCAAGATCAGTTCCGATACCGCCATGCTCACGGGCTTGGTCCACGGGGTCGGCAAGCTCTACATCCTGACGCGCTCGGTGCGGCACCCGGCCCTGTTTGCCGATCAGGAGATGTATCAGCATATCGTCAACGATTGGCACGGCTCCATCGCCAAGGTGCTGCTCGAGAACTGGGGCATGGCGGAGGAAGTAGTAAACGCCGTGGAGTCGCATACCGATGATTCGCGCCAGACACGCGGTCCTGGCGCCGTCCTGGCCGATGTTCTCGAGGTGGCGCTGACTCTGGCGCCTTGCAAGCAGATGCCCGAGCTGCTCGGTCAGCGCATCGGTCCGCTGAAGGCGGCCGCGCGGTTGGAGCTGACGCCTGAGGCCTGCGAGGCGTTGATGGCCGAGTCCGCCGAGGAGCTGGCCGCACTGCGCAGCGCGCTGGGCCCGTAGTCAGCCCCGTAGTCAGCCCGGTAGTCAGCCCAGCCGTCAGCGAAAATCCCGCGACTCGCGCGTGTAGCCACTAAGCCAAGCCGAGGCATCGTACAGCCGTCGCGCCACTACATGCGCGACCCGATCGCGCCGCTGCAGTGCTCCATCGACCACCAGCAGGCTCGATTCGAGTGCGCAGCGCCGTTGGTCGGCGAATACTTTCGGCCAGAGAATCACGTTGACGAGCCCGGTTTCATCCTCGAGCGAGGCGAACACCACGCCCGAGGCCGTCGAGGGCTGCTGCATGTGGGTGATCAATCCGCCGACGCGTACCTGGATGCCGTCAGGCAGCTGTTGCAACTCGCTGCTGCTGCGAAAACCCCGTCGCGCCAGCCGCGGCCGCAGCAGCGCCAGCGGATGGCGGCCCGTGGTCAGCCCGAGATGCCGATAGTCGGCCAGGATCTCCTCTCCTTCGGTGGGCATTGGCAACGGCGCCGGTGCTTCACGCGCCGATAACCCCTCGATGAGCCCCGGGAGTTTTTCCACGCCAAGCGCGCGCCAGTGGGCTTCATGCCGGTGCACACTCAGCGGCCGCAGCGCGCCGGCGGCCGCCAGCGACTGCACCGAGCGGCGCGAGAGCAGCGCACGGGCCGCCAGTTCATCGATGCTGCTGAAGGGTCCCTCGCTGCGTTTCTTCACGATGCGCTGGCCATCGGCTTCCGCCAGGCCGCGCACCAGGCACAGTCCCAGCCGCAGTACCGGATCCGGGCTGCTTGAGCCTCGCTCGAGCGTGCAGTGCCACTCACTTACCGTCACATCGACCGGCAGTACCGTGGCGCCGGTGCGGCGCAGCTCCTGCGTGATCTGGGCCGGAGCGTAGAAACCCATGGGCTGGCTGTTGATCAGCGCTGCGGCGAAGGCCACGGGCTCGTGGCACTTGAGCCAGCAGGAAATGTAGGTAAGCAGGGCGAAAGAAGCCGCGTGCGATTCGGGAAAGCCGTATTCGCCGAAGCCCAGGATCTGCTTGTAGATCTGTTCGGCAAACTCGCTGCGGTAGCCGTTCTTCGCCATGCCGCTGAGCAGCCGCTCGCGATAGGGCGTGAGTCCGCCGCGGCGTTTCCACGCCGCCATCGCCCGGCGCAGCCCATCGGCCTCGCCCGGCGTGAAGCCCGCGGCGACGATCGCGATCTGCATGACCTGCTCCTGGAAGATCGGCACGCCAAGCGTTCGCTGCAGCACGGCCTTGAGTGCCTCGCTCGGATAGCTGACATTCTGGGGGTCCTCGCGCCGCTGCAGGTAGGGATGCACCATGTCGCCCTGGATCGGGCCCGGCCGCACGATCGCCACTTCGATGACCAGGTCATAGAAACTGCGCGGCCGCAGACGCGGCAGCATGCTCATCTGCGCCCGCGACTCGATCTGGAAAACTCCCACGGTCTCGGCGCGGCAGATCATGTCGAAGGTGGCGGTGTCCTTGGCCGGGATGTCCTGCATCGAGATGCGCTTGCCGCGAAAGCGCTCGATCAGATCGAAACAGCGCCGCAGCGCTGTGAGCATGCCGAGTGCCAGCACATCGACTTTCAGCAACCCCAAGGATTCCAGATCGTCCTTGTCCCACTGGATCACGGTGCGATCGGCCATGGCGGCATTCTCGATTGGCACCAATGTGCTCAAGGGCTCGCCCGAGATCACGAAGCCGCCGACGTGCTGCGAAAGGTGGCGCGGGAAACCGATCAGCTCGCGCACCAGCTGCGCCAGCAGGGTCAGCCGCGCCGGCTCGATGCCGAGTCCGCAGCGGTCGAGCGCTTCGTGCAGCTGCGCGGGCGATTCCCACCACATCTGCATCCGCGTCAGCCGGTCGATGTCCTCATCGCCGATGCCGAGCGCGCGCGCCACATCGCGGATCGCGCTGCGCGTGCGATAGCAGATCACGGTGGCGGCGAGTGCGGCCCGTTCGCGCCCGTACTTGTCGTAGATGTACTGGATGACTTCTTCCCGCCGTTCATGTTCGAAGTCGACATCGATATCCGGTGGCTCGTTGCGCTCGCGGCTGATGAAGCGCTCGAACAGCAGCTGCGTGCGTGCCGGATCGATCTCGGTGATACCGAGCGCATAGCAGACCGCGGAATTGGCGGCCGAGCCGCGGCCCTGGCAGAGAATGCTTTTGCCGCGCGCGTAATCGACCAGGTCGTGCACCGTCAGGAAGAAGTGCTCGTAGCGCAGCTCGCTGATCAGTGTGAGTTCGCGCTCGACGAGCCCCTGCACCGATTTCGGCGTGCCGCGCGGCCAGCGCCGCCGCAGACCCGTCTCGGTAAGCGCGCGCAGGTGCTCGCTGGCGGTGCGGCCCGCAGGCACGAGTTCGGGCGGATACTCGTAGTGAAGCTGCGAGAGCGAGAACGTACAGCGCTCGGCGATCGCCACGCTCTGATCGAGCAGCGCACGCGGATAGAGCGCATTCAATGTGGCCAACGGGCGCAGATACCGCTCACCGTTCGCATGCAACCGCCAGCCGGCCGTATCGACGGTGCAGCCGTGACGCACGGCGGTGAGCACATCCTGCAGCGCCCGCCGTGCCCGCACATGCATGTGCACATCGCCGGCAGCCACCGCGGGTACACCGCGGCGCTCAGCGAGCGCGCTCCAGTGTGCGAGTTGCGCGCGATCGTCGGGTCCGCGATGCAGTTCCACGGCCAGCCAGCCGCGATCGCCGAAGAAATCGCGCAGCCACGCCGCCCTGGTTTCGCCTGCCTGGGATTCGTCTGCCTGCGGCGCGGGCACCCACAGCGCCAGGCAGTCGGCGAGGCCACTCTCGAAATCCGACCGCAGCACCCGGTACTCGCCCTTTTTGGAACGGCGGCGGCCCAGCGTGATGAGTTGGCAGATCTGGCCATACGCCGCCTGCGAGGGCGCCAGCAGCACCAGCTTCATGCCGCAGACCGTGGTGAATTCGGCGCCGACGATGAGCTTGAAGTCCGTGTCCCTGCTGCCATCGCTGCGGCTCAATGCCTGCGCGGCCTCGTGCGCGCGTACCACGCCGGCGAGCGAGCATTCATCGGTCAGTGCCAGCGCGCGATAGCCGAGCACATGCGCGCACTGAACCAGCTCGGCCGGATGCGAAGCGCCGCGCAGGAAGCTGAAGTTGCTGATGGCATGCAGCTCGGCATAGTCGCCCGGCGGATCTTCCCTCATGCCCACAGCCCCTGCAGGTACCAGGCGTCCTGGCGGCGATCGCGAAATACCCAGACCTGCGCACCCTGGTGAGTGCGCGCCAGGTAATAGTCGCGGCTCACATCCGCGCCATCCCACCAGCCACTCTCGATGCGCTCGGGTCCGCGCAGCAGCGATGCCGGCGTTTGGATCCGGATCGGTTCGCGCAGCAGCCAGCAGGGCCGCGGCGGTGAATCGGGGTTGGCATCGGGGCCTGTGCTGCCTGCGCCCAGCTTCTCGGGCGCAATGAAGCGCCAGCCGCGCTCCGGCCGATAATCAGCTTCGAGCGCCAGAGCCTGGATGCTGTCATCGCCGAGCCGCGCGCGCAGCCGATCGAGCAGCCGTTGCAGCTGCTGCAGTGGCTGCGCATCGTTGCCGAAAAGATCGGTCTGCGCGATGGCGGGCGCGGTGAATTCATCTGCCGTCACCCGCAGTGCGCTCACCGGTGCCGCCAGTACCAGCGAGTGCAGGCGCTCGCGCACCAATGTCAGGAACTGGGCCGCATCGCGACCCGCGGCGGATAAACCGATCGTCACGCGGCTCACCGGCTGCCGGTAATGTTCGAACTCGAGCGTGAAACGCTGCACCGAGCAATCGCGCGCGCGCAGGTA
The DNA here is from genome assembly GCA_963771665.1 of uncultured Gammaproteobacteria bacterium. Taxonomy (GTDB): domain Bacteria; phylum Pseudomonadota; class Gammaproteobacteria; order Steroidobacterales; family Steroidobacteraceae; genus FEN-1191. The sequence goes on from CAVYUK010000008.1 coordinate 775,744, forward strand.
GCCCTGGAATTCCAGCAGCAGCCGCTGCAGCGGAAACAGCAGTGCCGTGCTCGTGCGCACTTCGACGCCGAACTCACAGCGCGCCTGGTAGGTTTCGGGCAGCTGCCAGGCCGGCCGCGGATCGGCAACCTCGGCGCACAGCCGCCGCAGGTAACGCAGGGTTTCGGGCTCGAAGCGCCGCGCAATCGCCGCCGCGGGCAGCGCCAGCACCTCGCCTATGCGACGCAGCCCCGAGGCCGCGAGGGCTGCCAGCGTTTTTTCCGGCAGATCCAGCAATTGCAGCGGCAGCTTATCCAGCTGGGTCCGCAGTTGTGCCCGGGTGAGAGCGTGTTCGCGCGCTGCAGCACGCGCCGCAGCGCGCGTCAGCAGCGCCGCGGCCGTGGGTGAGGGTGCCAGCGCACAGACATGGCTTAACCCAAGCTGTTCGAGCTCGCGCTCGATATTCGCGAGCAGCGACAGGTGGCCCTGGAACAGTGCGCAACTGGCGCCGAGCTCCAGCCACAGCAGCGGCTCGGAACACACTTTCCCTGAGGGCGCATAGCTGACGAGGCTGCTCCACTGATACGCCCACGCCGCCAGCCGCTCGAGTGCGCAGCGCTCATCGGCGAGTGCCTCGCGCGCGAGCCGCGGCAGCCTGATGCACAGCCATAGCTGGGTGTAGGAGATCACTGTACGGATATACAGTTACCCTCCTCAGGCTGGCAAGTCCGATTGGAGGAAATGCGACTATCGGGAGGGGGTGGGCTGCCCCCGCCCGCTGCCCGTGACGGCTGCTGCCTGAATTTCTGGCGAAAGCCCCCCGTTTGGGAGGCTGTGAAAAGAGGCGTCCGATTGAAAAAATAGTTGCCTAGACGACCAAAAAAAGATGGAAACCCTATGCAACGCCCGCCTGAAAAGATCAGCCCCGTCGAGTCCCACCTGGCCTACTGGTTGCGCTACGTGGGCTACCGCCTCTGCCAGGAGCTTCGCCTACGGGCGCGCCAGTTTGGCGTGACGGCTGCCGAATGGGTGCTGCTGCGTAAGCTGTCCGAACATGAGCAGGGCGAGATGCCCAGCCGGCTCGCGTGGCGGCTCGGCCTGAGCCGCAGCCACGTCTCGAGACTGGCAAAGAGACTTGAAATCAAAGGGTTAATCCATCGCGAGAAATCCCTCTCGGATCGCCGGGCCCTGATCCTGAGGCTGACGGCGGCAGGGCGCGCGGTGATCCCCCGCGTGGCCGCGGCGGCCGATGAGACCAACGCGCGCAATTTCGGCAGGACGGGGGAGGCGGTGAACCAGACCATCGAGCGGGCGGTGAAGGGGATCGTCCGCCGCGATCGATTCAGATTCGTGCCACCGGAGCGGTGCCACATCAACCGCAAGCTCTGGTTCATGGCTCCGGATTGGGACGGGTAGGGGGCCCGGCGCGGAAGGATAACGGCTAGGGGTAAGGTCCGCCGGTGGCGTGATCAGCCCACAGCTATGACATCGGTGCGCAACTGCAATCGCGCGCCAGGGCGGCCGCCGCGGCATTTGTGAATGTTGATGGCGAGCCCTGAGTCCGTGGGCGCGAGGCAGAGTCGCAACGCCGCCGGCGAGTGCTCGCGTGCCGCTTCGGCAGGACGATAAAGAACACCGAGGCTGCCCCCGGCCTCGGCGGCGAGCTGCAGCCGACGGACATTCTTATCAGCGATCCCGGAAGGCCAGCTGAGCACCGCGCCGAAGGCGGGACAGCGCAGCGTCTGCTCGGTGGCCCACAGCGATTCCTGCACGCTTCGCGTTTGCACCACCAGCACGTGTTTGAGTGCCAGGCCCGCTTGTGCGAGCGCGGGCGCGTAGGGCAGGTAGGGCGGCGCAATCCAGGCAATGTAGCGTCCGGCTTGCACCAGCCGGGCAAGCGCCGGTACCAGCAGCCCCAGCTCCCCGATTCCCATCGTCTCGAGCAGCAGCTCGCAGATCGCTCCCACCGGCCAGCCGCCACCGGGCAGATTCGCATCGAGTTCGGCGAAGCCGGAGGGCGCGGCCTCATGCTGACCGCGGCGCCACTCGCCGTCGTGACACAGGCGCGAGAGCTGCTCGAGCGTCAGGCTGCGCGCACTCATGCTTAGGCCCCTGCTGGATGCCGCGGCAGCTCGGTGCGCAGCACGCCGACTACGATGCCTTCGATCCGCCAGGGCTCACTGCGCAGATCGATCTCAAGGGGCTTGAACTCAGGGTTAGCGGGCTCGAGTCGCAATCGAAAATCTTTGCGGCGATAGATCTTTACGGTCGCCTCTTCATGCAACCTTGCAACAACGATCTGGCCATTGGCAGCCTCGGCGGTACGGTGCACGGCCAGGATGTCCCGGTGGGCAATGCCGGCATCGCGCATGCTCCGCCCATGCACGCGCAGCAGAAAATCGGCACGCGGGCGAAACAGCGACTGATCGATCGAAATTTCCTCCTCGATGTTACCCGGGGCGAAGGTGGGTACGCCGGCAGCGACGCGCCCATAAAGCGGCAGCAGGGCGCTGCGTGTGTCCCGCGATGCCGCGCTGTCCACGAGACGCAGCCCACGCGCGATGCCGGGGTCGAGTTGGAGATAGCCTTTGCGCTCGAGTGCGCGCAGGTGCTGATCGATGCCTTGCCGGTTGCGCAGTCCCATTGCGCGTGCCAGATCCGCGCGGGTGGGCGGCCGGCCCTGTTGCGCGATGAACTCAGCGATCCGCTGCAGCAGCTCTTGCTGACGGACGCTCAGAGGGGGTAATTCGGGCAGGGATACCATACATTTGTATGGTATCCGATGTCACAACCATGCTGCTACATCCCGAGCACTCATGGTATGCCGTTGGACCCTGCCAACTCCTCCAGCCGCCCCGAGGAACTACCACCGCTGCGGCACCTGCCGCCGCTGCGCCAACTGCAGCGTGCGCTACGCGACACCACTGAATGGCTGACACGCGAGTGCGCGCGACTGAACCGCGAGGCGCCTGGGGGCGATGAGGCCATCGCCGAGGGGGCGGAATGGTGGCTGGCTCCGGCTGTCGCCACGATGCATGGCATCGCGCCGTTGCTCAGTTCGAAGCTCTGGCTGTCAGCCCCGCCGCGCTGGCAAACATTCATCCACGCGCAACGTGAACACACGGCCGCCAGGCATTTCCGGCTCGCCGCCCTGTTGGAGCAAGTCGACCAAGCGGCGCGGCGGGCGGGAATCGTCGTTCAAGCGCTCAAGGGTGCGGCTCTGCACGAGCTGCAGATCTATGCGCCTGGAATGCGCCCGATGGCGGACATCGACCTGCTGATCCGCCCAGCCGAACTGGAGCGCGCATCGCAACTGCTGCTGCAACTCGGTTATCAGGTGCTATATGACTCGCGCCGCGAGCGGACCTTTGGTCCACAACAGGCTGGGACAGTGCGTCCTTTCGGCGAGCATCGCGACAACCCGGTGAAAATCGAATTGCACACCCACATAGCCGAGCGACTGCCCGTCCAGGAGGTCGACATCACCGCCGCGCTGGCAATGCCCGCGGCCGAACCGGGTCTGCACTACTACGCTTCGCTGTCCGCCTTGATGCTCCACCTGCTGCTGCACGCGGCAGGCAACATGCGGGCGCATTCCCTGAGGTTCATTCAGCTGCATGACATCGCATCCCTCGCGGGCCGCCTGGCCGTTGGCGAGTGGCAGCGCCTACTTACGAGTCAGGGCGCACCACGCTGGTGGCTATTTGCGCCATTGGCCATGGTCGAGCGCTATTACAGCGGATCGGTGCCACGCTGGGTGATGCAGCAGACAGCGAACGAGTGTCCCGCGATGCTGCGATATGCGGCGGACCGGCACAGACTGTCTGATGTCTCCCTGTCCCGATTGCGAATGACATTCTTCGCCGGCTTTGAGTGGTCTCACTCGGCGCGGGACGGTCTGCGGTTCGTCAGCAATCGAACCTGGCCCTCCACGCAGACACGAACGGAAATGGCCGGGTACGTCGCCTCGCACGCATGGGCCTCCCAGAGCGAATGGTATCGCGCCTCGCCGCCGGCTCGCGCATTGCGCTGGGTTCTTCACCGCCCGGCTCGAGTAGCGACGCTCGGCCTGTTGCAGACTGCCTGCCGTGCGGAGCATGACGCGGAATGATGCGCAGTAATGCGACCGTCGGGTCAGCACCTGACACTGCAACGTGATACCCTAAGTTACTGTATTGGCTTCACTTCATTCGCCCATGCCGCATTACGGCCAATCGATAGCTGGGATCGTTCTCGCCATTGCGGTCGCCGCGATACCGCTCCGGACCAGCGCGACCACGTACACCCTGTCGAGCCCCACCGACTCGGTGGTCGGCGGCGACAAAACCGTGACCACCGTTTATGAGGACACGCTCTACGACCTGGCGCGTACCTACAGTCTTGGCTCGGAGGAACTCATCCGCGTCAATCCAGGCGTGGATCCGTGGATTCCGGGCGCGGGCAAACTGATCACGATCCCTGACCGGCACATTCTGCCGCCAGGTCCGCGCGAGGGAATCGTCGTCAATCTGCCCGAGCACCGGCTTTACTACTTCCCCAAGCCCGTGCGCGGTAAGCCGGTGCAGGTCATCACTTATCCGGTCAGCATCGGCAAGATGGACTGGCACACGCCCATAGGGCTCACGCACGTCATTGCCAAGATCAAAAACCCGATCTGGTATCCGCCCGAGTCGGTGCGCAAAGAGCATGCGGCCGCGGGCGATCCGTTGCCACCGTTCGTGCCTCCGGGCCCGGACAATCCGCTTGGTGCATTCGCAATGCGGCTGGCCGCCGGCAATGGCACCTATCTGATCCATGGCACCAACAACCCGATCGCAGTGGGGCTGGCGGTCACCCACGGCTGCATTCGCATGTACCCGGACGATGTCGCGGCACTATTCCCGATGATCCCGGTGGGTACGCCGGTGCGTCTGATCAACGAGCCCGTCAAGGTGGCCTGGGTGGATGGCGAGCTGCTGCTCGAGGCACATCCGCCCGTGGATGCAGAGGGTCAGAGCTTCGAACCGGACGTCGACCAGTTTTCTCAACTGCTGCAGGCGGCCGTGGGCGATAGCACGGTCGCGATTCATTGGGATTACGCGCGCGAAGTGCTGCAGAAGGCGGACGGCGTGCTGGCTACGGTGGGCCTGGAGGCTGATCTGTCGGCGCCGCCGGATCCGGTTGCCGTCAGCGGGCCACCAGGCGGCCCGGCCGCAGCGACGATGCCAGCGGCGGGGGCGGGGGCGGGGGCCGAAGCCGGGGCGCGGGGCGCGCCCGCCGTAGGCGGTCCGTCGGTGGCGCCTGGGGCCGGCTCACAGTCCTCGGGCAATGACGCTGTCGCCGCTGGCAATATCGACAAATAGCCCTATTAAAGGGGGTAGCGGGTTGAACCGCGGCGCAGATCAGCTATAGTTCGCTGCCGGTTGGCAGGCGATGCCTGTGTAACTAACTGATTAGACGACATTTATTCTGCGAAATACGATGTCTGAACGCGACAACGAGACGTTTGATTTGGACGAAGAATTCACCGTAGAGACCGAGGACAGCACCGATTACGACGGTTTGCTGGCCCGTGTCGATAAACGTGTTCGCGCGCAAGGTAAGCGCGGCAAGGCGGCGTGGAGCCGGCTGGAAGAGGTCCTTGCGGACCGTAAGCTGGAAAAAGATCTGCGCGACATCTTCGACGACGAAGAGCTTTGACGCCGGCGCGCGACTAGCTTCGGCGAGCCGATAGCCTATGGTTGCCCGCGACCGCACGCCCTGGGTCGTGCTCAAGTTCGGCGGCACCAGCGTTTCGAGCCTCATCAACTGGCGCAATATTGCCTCGGTGGTGCGCGCGCGGCTGGCCGCGGGCACTCGCCTGCTGCTGGTGCATTCCGCGGTCAGCGGCATCACCGATCGACTCGAGACATTACTGGTCTCGGCACTGGCCGGTACCCACGAATCCACCCTCAAGGCCATCGAGCAGCGCCACATCGCGCTGGCTGCGGAACTGGGCGTCGGCGTCAGTGCCGCGCTCGAACGCTACTTTGCGGAGCTGCGGCACATCGCGGCGGGCATCGCGCTCATGGGCGAGGTCAGCGATCGCACGCGGGCGCGTGTCATGTCCACCGGCGAGCTCATGGCCACCGAACTCGGCGCAGCGTATCTGGCCGCCTCGGGTATCGAGGCGCAGTGGTGGGATGCGCGCCTTGGGCTCAAGGCCGACGAACGCAGCGGTGCCAGCGCACGCGCGAATTTTCTCTCCGCCACCTGCGACTACGCGCCCGATGAGGGCCTGCGCGCGCGACTCGATGCGCTGACGGGAGTGGTCGTGACCCAGGGATTTATCGCCAGCGATGCTTCCGGCGACACCGTGCTGCTAGGGCGCGGCGGTTCGGATACCTCGGCGGCGTATTTCGCGGCCAAACTGCTCGCCGAGCGCCTCGAGATCTGGACCGACGTGCCGGGGCTGTTCAGCGCCAACCCGCGCTCGACGCCGCAGGCGCGGCTGCTGCGCTCGCTGCATTACGATGAAGCGCAGGAGATTGCCTCGAGCGGCGCCAAGGTGCTGCATCCGCGTTGCATCCTGCCGGCCAAATCGCAGCGCATCCCGATTGCGATCTATGCGACACAGAGCCCGACCTTGGAGGGAACGCATGTCAGCGCCGACGGTGGCGACGGCATCGCGCAGGTCAAGGCGGTGTGCATCAAGAAAGGCATCACGCTGGTATCGCTGGAAAGCCCGGGCATGTGGCACGAGGTCGGCTTTCTGGCCGATGCATTCCAGGTGTTCAAGCGTCACGGTCTGTCGGTCGACCTGGTTTCCACCTCCGAAACCAACGTCACGGTGTCACTGGATCCGGCCGCGAATTCACTGGACCAGAAGCTCGTCGATGAACTGGTGCAGGAACTCTCGGAGCTCTGTCGGGTGCAGGTGCTCGGGCCATGCGCGTCCGTGAGCCTGGTCGGCCGCAACATTCGCGGCATCCTGCACCAGCTGGGCGAAGCCTTCGAGCTGTTCGCCGAACAACGGGTGTATCTGCTGAGCCAGGCCGCTAATGACTTGAATTTCAGCTTCGTCGTCGATGAGGCGCAGGGCGATCGGCTGGTCAACGAACTGCATGAACGCCTGATCCGTCCGGTGCGTGCCGGCGCCATCCTGGGGCCGACTTGGGAGCAACTATTCGCACGACCCGACAAACCCACGACCGCGACGCCGACCTGGTGGCGCGCGCGGCGCGCGGAACTGCTGGGGCTGGGCAAGCAGCACGACTGCGCCTATGTCTACGATCCGGCCGTGGTGTCGGCGCGGGCGAGGGCGCTCAAAAGTCTAACCGCCGTCGAGCGGGTGCTGTACTCGATGAAAGCCAATCCCAACGCGCAGATCCTGCGGCTGCTGGCCGCCGAGGGACTCGCCTTCGAATGCGTGTCGCGCGGAGAAATCGAGCATCTGCGCGCCGCCGTGCCGGGACTGGATCTGGGCCGGATACTCTTCACCCCGAACTTTGCCGGGCGCGACGAATATCGCTGGGCGCTTGAAGCCGGCATCACGCTGACGATCGATAACCTTTTCGTGCTGCGCCAATGGGGCGAGATGTTTCGCGGCCGCAGCGTATTCATTCGCATCGACACCGGTACCGGGCGCGGGCATCACCATCACGTGCGAACCGCCGGTGCGCACGCCAAATTCGGCGTGCCGCTGGCGGATGCTGCCGAACTCGGCGAACTGGTCGCGCGATACGGCATCAGTGTCGTGGGCCTGCACGCGCACTCGGGCAGCGGCATTTTCAATGCCGACAACTGGTCGGAAGTGGCCGGCTGCTTGCTCGACCTCTCAAAACAATTTCCGCAGGTGCGGGTGATCGATGTCGGCGGCGGCCTTGGCGTGCCGGACGGCCACGATCAGCCCGAGCTGGACCTGAAGCGGCTCGACACGGTGCTGCTGGCGGCGCGCGAGAACCGGCCCGTTATCGCGCTCTGGATCGAGCCGGGCCGCTACCTGGTGGCCGAGTCCGGCGTGCTGATCGCGCGCGTGACGCAGACGAAATCCAAGGACGAGGTTCGCTACGTCGGCATCGCCACCGGCATGAATTCGCTGATTCGTCCCGCGCTATACGGGGCCTGGCACGAGATCGTCAATCTCACGCGCCTGGACGAGCCGGTGAGCGAAATCGCGAACATCGTCGGCCCGATCTGCGAGAGCGCCGATTTTCTGGGACATGAGCGGCTGCTGCCCCCCACGCAGGCGGGCGATGTGATGTTGATCGCCAACGTCGGCGCCTACGGGCACGCCATGAGCTCGCGCTACAACTTGCGCGAGCCGGCCGTGGAGATCGTGCTCTCGTGACGTGATCGCAGCAGCTCGACCACCTGCTCGAAGCCGAGCGAGCGCGCGCGCAGCAGCACCAGCAGGTGATAGAGCAGATCCGCCGATTCGCCCAGCAGCGCGTCATCGTCTTCGACGCAACCGGCCAGCGCCACCTCGAGCCCTTCCTCGCCGACTTTCTGCGACACTCGCCGCACGCCGCTGCGAAACAGGCGCGCCGTGTAGCTGCCCTCGGGATTCTCGGCGATGCGCTGCGCGATCAACTGCTCGAGCCGCGTCAGGAAAATCAGATTGGTGGGCGCACCCACCGTAGGCGCGTGGTCGCCGAAGCAGGTTGCCGTGCCCGTGTGGCACACCGGCCCTCCGGGCACCGCGCTGAGCAGCAGCGTGTCGCCATCGCAGTCCAGCTGGATGGCGCGCAGTTCCAGGCCGTGGCCCGAGGTTTCGCCTTTCTCCCACAGGCATGCGCGCGAGCGACTGTAGAAGGTGACCCGTCGCGTGTCCTGCGTGCGCTGCAGCGCTTCGCGGTTCATGTAGCCGAGCATGAGCACGCGGCCGTCGCGCGCGTCCTGGACGATGGCGGGCACCAGGCCGGCGCCCTTGTCCCAGTCGACTCGCTGCAAGTCGAGAGGTTGCAGGTCGACAGGCTGGAGGTCGTTGGCGTTCACAGTCGCACCTCCAGGCCGCGGCGGCGCAGTGCGCGTTTGAGGTCGCCGATCTCAATGGTGCCGCTGTGGAAGACGCTGGCAGCCAGCGCGGCATCGACGTGCGCTTCCTCGAAGGCGAGTTGGAAGTGTGCCGGCGTGCCGGCGCCGCCGGAGGCGACCAGCGGCACATCGCAAATCGCACGCACGCTGCGAAGCTGTTCGATGTCGTAACCATCGCGGGTGCCGTCGGAGTCCATGCAGTTGAGCACGATCTCGCCCGCGCCGCGCTGCTGCACCTCGCGCACCCAGCTGAGCGTATCGCGCCGCGAATCGACGGTTCGATTCGGATCGCCCGTGAACTGATAGACGTGATAGCCCTCGGCCGTGCTCTGGCTGTCGATGCCCACCACCACGCACTGGGAACCAAAGCGCGCGCTCAGGCGGTCGATGAGCGGCGGGTCGGAGAGGGCGGGCGAGTTCACGGAGATCTTCTCCGCGCCCGCATTGAGCACCAGCTCGGCATCTTCGACCGAGCGGATGCCGCCGGCGACGCAGAAGGGGATATCCAGCACGCGCGCAACCCGCGCTACCCATTCGCGATCGACCGAGCGGCCCTGCGGGCTCGCCGTGATGTCGTAGAAGACCAGCTCATCGGCGCCTTCATCGCGGTAGCGCATTGCCAGCTCCAGGATGTCGCCGACAATGCGATGGTCGCGAAAACGCACGCCCTTGACCACCTGGCCATCGCGCACATCGAGGCAGGGGATTATGCGTTTGGCAAGAATAGCCGCAGCTCCTCGATTGAAATGCGTTCCTCGAGCAGCGCCTTACCGCTGATCGCGGCGGCGACACCGGTGGCGGCCAGCGCGGCGAGATCCGCGCCGCGGGCGATGCCGCCGGAGGCCTGCCACTGGATGCCGGGAAAGCGCCGTTGCGCTTCCGTATAGAGCGCGATGTTGGGCCCCGCGAGCGCGCCATCGCGCCCGATATCGGTACAGAGTACATGCCGCAGTCCGGATGGTGCGTAGGACTCGACCGCATCCCATAGCGACTGCGCCGTGGCCTCGCGCCAGCCGCGTGTCTGCAGCCTCGGGATGCCATCAGCATCGAGGCGCACATCGAATGCCAGGCACAAGCGCTCGGGCCCGTACCGCTGCAACCAGCCGGTGACTTCCGCCGGCCGCTCCGCCGCGGCGCTGCCGATGACGACGCGTTCGATGCCGAGGCTGAGCAGTTCATCGATGACGGCGGCATCGCGCACGCCGCCGCCGACCTGCAGATGCAGCGCGCGCTGCGCGGCGAGCTCACCGATCAGCGCGCGATTGCCGAGCGCGCCATCGCGCGCGCCATCCAGGTCGACGATATGCAGCCAGCTGGCGCCGAGCGCCCGGTAGCGGGTCAGCAGGCTTTGCGGATCGGCCGCGTAGCGGGTCTCGGCGTCGAAGTCGCCCTGGTAGAGCCGCACGCAGGCCCCGCCGCGCAGGTCGATGGAGGGGATCAGGAGCATGGCAGCGAGAGGAAATTCCGCAGCACGCGTGCGCCGGCGGTGGATGAACGCTCGGGATGAAACTGCACGCCGAGAAAATTACCGCGCCGGACAACGGCGGGCAGTTCGTGGCCATAGTCGACCGAGGCCAGGGTGTCTCGGCCCAGGGGACCGGCGAAGCTGTGCACGAAGTAGAGCCGGTCGCGCTCGGTCAGATTCGCGAGTAGCGGATCCTCGCGCCGTATCGCGAGAGTGTTCCAGCCCATGTGCGGCACCGGCAGGCCGGGCGCCGGCGTCAGCCGCGCGATGCTGCCCGGGAGCACGCCGAGGCAGGCGGTGTCGCCCTCGGCGGAATGTTCGAACAGCAGCTGCATCCCTAAGCAGATGCCGAGCAGCGGCGCCTGCAGCTGTGGAATCAGCTGTGTCAGCCCGCGATCGCGCAGCCGTCGCATCGCATCGGCAGCCGCGCCGACGCCGGGCAGCATGACGCGCGGCGCATCGGCGATGACCCGGGCGTCATCGGTGACCACTGAGCGCGCGCCGAGACGGTCGAGCGCATAACGCAGCGAGGCGAGATTCGCGCCACCGCTGTCGATGATGGCCACGTCGGCGGTTGAACTCACAGCATGCCTTTGGTGCTGGGCAGATCCTGCCCTTCGCGCCGCAGCGCCGGGCGCAGCGCGCGCCCGACGCCCTTGAAGCAGGCTTCGATCATGTGGTGGGTATTGTCACCGCGCACCGTGAGATGCAGCGCCGCGCCGAGGCTGTCGCTGAGCGAGCGAAAGAAGTGCGGCACCAGCTCACTGGGCAATGCGCCGACCTGCTCGCGACCAAAGCGTCCCTCGAAGGTGAAATAAGCGCGGCCGGACAGATCGATGGCCACCTGCGCCTCGCTCTCATCCATGGCGAGCAGGAAGCCGTAGCGGCCGATGCCGCGCTTGTCGCCGAGCGCGCGGCGCAGTGCCTCGCCGATGCTGAGCGCGCAATCCTCAACCGTGTGGTGCTCGTCGATATGCAGATCGCCGCTGCATTCCAGTTCGAGCGTAAAGCCGCCGTGCTTGGCGAGCTGCTCGAGCATGTGATCGAAGAAGCCGATGCCGGTGGCGATGTGACTGGGCGCATCGCTATCGAGTTCGACCCGCGCGCGGATGGTGGTCTCGCGAGTCTTGCGCTCGACGGTGGCCGTGCGCGTCAGCAGGGTGCGCGCGATCGCCGGCCAGCTCTGCTCGGGGGCCGCGCCGCCCACGCACAGGCCGCGGATGCCGAGCGCGCGCGCGAATTCAAGGTCGGTACTCCGATCGCCGATCATCGCGCTGCGCGCCATATCCATGGTGTGCTGGCGCAGATATTCCTCGACCAGTCCGATGCGGGGTTTGCGGCAGGCGCAGCCCTCGTGCGCGAAGTGCGGGCAGATGAACACCGCATCGAAGTGGATGCCCTGGGAGTTGAAAAGATGCAGCACGAATTCGTGCACCAGATCGAAGTGCGCCTTGGGGAAGCGTTCGCTGCCGATGCCATCCTGGTTGGTGACCATCACCAGCCTGTAGCCCGCGGCCTGCAGCGCCTGCAGGGGCGCGAACACGTCCGGCATGAGGCGCACTTTGTCGAGGCGATCGACCTGCTCGTCACTGACCTCTTCGATCAAGGTGCCATCGCGATCAACGAAGAGGATGGGTTCGGGATTGTTACTCATGGGGGGCTCATGGAAGACTCGCCAGCAGCCGATCGTTTTGTTCAGGACTGCCGATGCTGATGCGCAGCGCCTGCGCGGGATGAAGTGCCGCGCGCAGGTCGCGTACCAGCACGTCGACGGCGTGCGCGCGCTGCAGTGCGGCGCCGGCATCGTCGAATTCCACCAGCAGGAAATTCGCCTCGCTGGGCCACACGCGGCGCACGCACTGGTGCGACTTGAGCGCATCGGCCATGCGCGCCCGCTCGGTCTTGATGGTGGCGCGGTGTGCGTGCGCATCCGCGACGGCCTGTGGTTCGAGCGCTGCGAACACCGCCTCGATGGTGAGCTGCGTCACCGCGTAAGGCTGAATCACCTTGCGCAGCAGCGCCACGATATCCGGATCCGCAATCAATGCGCCGCAACGCGCGCCAGCCAGCGCGTAGGCTTTGGACAGCGTGCGCAGCAGCACGACGCCCGGCAGCGCCTGGAGCTGGCCTGCGAGCGAGGGCGCTTCGGCGAATTCCACGTAGGCCTCATCGACGATGAGCAGTGCGCGGCCTTCGAGGTCGCGCGCCAGGGCCACGATCGACTGGGTGTCGAAGCGGTTGCCGGTGGGATTGTTGGGAGAGCACAGAAACACCAGTTTGACCTTGGCCTTGGCCGTGCACCGCGCGCGCACCGCGGCGAAGTCGCAGCCGTAGCCGGATTCGCGCTGCAGCGGCACGGTGAGAACCTCGGCTCCCTGGACACGCGCGGCCACGCCGTACATGCCGAACGTGGGCGGGCAGATCAGGATCGCATCCTCACCGGCCCGACAGTAGCTGCGCACCAGCAGATCGATGGCCTCATCGCTGCCGCGGCTCGCCAGCAGGTTTTCCGGCTGGACTCCATAGAAACGCGCCAGCGCGGCCGTGAGTTCATGCGGATGCGGCTCGGGATAGCGATTGAGACCTGCCTGCGAGCGGTCGTTCAGCTGCCGCCATGGCAGCTCATTGGCATGCAGTCGCACCAAACCCGGTTCCCAGGCGGCGTGCTCATAGGCCTTGAGCGTCTGGATTTCGGGCCGCGCCAACTCGGTGAGCCAGCTCATGCGGCATCCTCGCGCCGCAGCGCCTCGAGGCGCAGATCCACCGCCGCCGCATGCGCATCGAGTCCCTCGAGCCGCGCGAGCGTGGCGGCCGTGGGACCGAGCGCGCGCAGTCCATCGGCCGAGAGTTCCTGCACGGTCATGCGCCGCGTGAAATCCGTGACCGACAGTCCGCTGTAGCTGCGCGCATAGCCGTAGGTGGGCAGCACGTGATTGGTGCCGGAGCAGTAATCGCCCATCGGTTCCGGTGACCATTCGCCCAGGAACACCGATCCGGCGTTGTGCACCTGCTCGAGCAGCGCGCGCGGCGCGCGGGTCTGGATGATCAGATGCTCGGGCGCATAGGCCTCGCTGACGCTGACGGCCGCTGACAGATCCGGCACGATCAAAATGCGAGAGGCCGCGATGGACTTTTCCAGGATGGAGCCGCGGCTGCGCGCGGGCAGCTGCGCCGCCACTTCCGCGGCGACCTGCTGCGCCAGTGCGCGCGAGTTGGTCACGAGGATGGCCTGCGAGCGGGCGTCATGCTCGGCCTGTGCGAGCAGATCGGCCGCGACAAAATCGGCCCGTGCGCTTTCATCGGCGATGACCAGCACTTCGGACGGACCTGCCGGCATGTCGAGCGCGGCGCCGGCCGGATCGGCGGCGACGAGTTGCTTGGCCGCGGTCACCCAGGCATTGCCCGGGCCGAAGATCTTGTCGACCTTGGACACGGTTTCGGTGCCGTAGGCGAGCGCGGCGATCGCCTGGGCGCCGCCGATCTTGTAGACCTGCGCGATGCCGCACATTTCTGCCGCCACCAGTACCGCCGCGTTGGCGGCGCCGTCGCGCTGCGGCGGAGTGCACAGCACGCGGCGGCCACAGCCCGCGATGCGCGCCGGCACGGCCAGCATCAGCACCGTGGAGGGCAGTGGCGCGGAGCCGGCGGGCACATAGAGCCCTACCGCGCCGATGGGCCGGATCAGCCGCTCACAGCGAACGCCGGGCTGTACTTCGATTGCGATCGCCGTGGGTTGCGTCGCGCGATGAAAAGCATCGATGTTGGCGATGGCGCGCTCGAGCGCGGCGATGTCGGCTGCCGCCATCGCGGCGCGGGCCGCGGCGAATTCCGCCCTCGAGACCGCAAAGCCGCTGAGTTCGACGCCATCGAATTCGCGCGCGTAGCGCAGCAGCGCGGCGTCACCGCGTAGGCGTACTTCATCGATGATGGCGCGCGCCTCGGCCAGCGTCTGTGCCGCGAGCCCGGCCGCGGGGCGCGCCAATGCGTTCGCACGTTGCTCTGAACCCAAGGACTGCCAGTCGAGGATCTGCATGCGATAGCTTCAGGCCAGCATCTTCTCGACCGGCAACACGAGCAGCGCACTGGCGCCGGCTTTCTTGAGGCTCTCGAGCGTTTCCCAGAACACAGTCTCGCGGCATACCGCATGCACCGCGACGCGGTCAGGCGAGCCTTCGAGCGGAATGATGGTCGGCGATTCGCTGCCGGGCAGCAGCTTGCGGATCGCCGGCAGCGCCGAGCGCGGCGCATGCAGCATGATGTACTTGCTTTCGCGCACCTGCTCGACACCCTCGATCCGCAGCAGCAGCCGTTCCACCCATTCGTCCTTTTCAGGCCCGAGCGCGATGGGTGTACGGATCAGTACCGCGTGACTCTCGAGCACGGTTTCCACTTCGCGCAGGTGATTGGCCTGCAGCGTCGAGCCGGTGGAGACCAGGTCGCAGACCAGGTCCGCGCGCCCGAGGCGCGGGGCGATTTCAACCGCGCCCGAGAGCGTGACGATGTCGGCCGCGATGCCATGCTGCGCAAGAAATCGACCCAGCAGGAAGGGATAGGTGGTGGCGATGCGCTTGCCCTGCAGCGAGGCGATGCCGCCGTAGTCATATTCGAGCGGCACCGCGAGGCTCAGGCGACAGCGTCCAAAGTCCAGTGTGCGCAGCGACTGGAACCGGGCAGGGGTGCCACGCGCGGCCAGCTCCAGCCGCTTCTCCTCGATCACGTTCAGCCCGACCAGCCCCAGGTCGCAGACATCCTCCTGCACCAGGTCCGGGATGTCATCGTCGCGCACGAACAGCACATCGAGCGGCATGTTCTCGCCAAATCCCATCAACTGGTCCTTGCCGCGCGAAAGCTTCAGCCCGCAGCGCGTCAGCATTTCGACCGACGGCTCGGTCAGGCGCCCGGATTTCTGGATCGCGAGCTTGATGCGTGCGGAAGGTCTATCCATGCGGTGCTCCGTCCAGGCGCTGTGCGGCCAGCGCGTAACCGCCGTTACCGGCGGCCAGGTAGCGCGCCACGCGGCCAATGGTGGTGATACTGACCGCGGTCTGGCGATGAATTTCCCGGTAGGGCATCCCGCGGCGCAGGCATTCAACCACAGCCCAGCGATCCGCCATGGCCTGAAGTTCAGCCGGCGTGCACAGATCGCGCAGGAAGGCGCGGCATTCCTCCACGCTGCGCAGCGATGCGATGGCCGCGAACAGGTTGCGCTCGGCGAGCGCTTCCTGCCTGGCGGACAGGAGCCGATGGGATTTCATGGGGTTAGCCCCGCAGCTTGATCGAATGTAATAGTGTATTAGCACACTAGTGCATTCGATCACGCGTTGCAAGTGCGCCGTCTGCGGGCTAAACTTTCCGCACTCATCGAGACCGGCTGAGGGAAAGGCCCTTAGACGCCGGGGCAACCGTCGGAATTCCGAAATGGTGCCAACTCCTGCGGTAACCGGCCCTTCGGGGCTGAGCCGGTAGATGAGGGTTCGTCGTCACGTAGCCGTCACGACGCCGGTCCGCAGGAGTGCCGAGATGATGCGCAACAGGCACTGCGGAGTACGGTTTGAACGTCGTTTCCAGGATCTCATCCAACACCGGTAGCAACAGCGGCGTCGAGCAGGGCGTCTGGACCTGGCCCGGTGAATTTCCGCTGCATCACGGCGGCAGCCTGCCGCGCGTGAACATCGGCTGGCGCCTGGCCGGTGCCGGCGACGCGCCGGTGGTGGCGGCACTGGGCGGCATCTCGGCGCATCGGCGCGTGTTCGATGTGCATGCGGCCGGTGAGGGCTGGTGGTCGGAGGCGGTTGGCCCCGGCCGCGCGCTCGACAGCACGCGCCTGCGGGTACTCGGCATCGATTACCTCGGCGCCAGCGGCGAATCGACCGGGCCGACCAGCGGCGGCGCATTTCCCAGCCTTTCCAGCTTCGACCAGGCCGAGGCGCTGCGCGGCCTCATGCGGCACCTGGGACTGGAGCGACTGCACGCCATCGTCGGCGCCTCCTACGGCGGCATGGTGGCGCTGGCCTTTGCCGAGCGCTACCCGCAGAGCGTGGCGAGGATCCTGGTGCTGAGCGCCGCGGATCGCACCCACCCCATGGCCACCGCCTGGCGCAGCGTGCAGCGACGCATCGTGCGGTTCGCGCTTTCCACCGGCAATCCGGCCGAAGGGCTGCAGCTGGCGCGCGCTCTTGCCATGGCGACCTATCGCAGCCCGCAGGAGTTCGCCGCGCGCTTCGCATTTTCGCCGACCGAGACTGACGGGCGCTTCGTCTTCCCGGTGGAGCAATACCTGATGGCGCGCGGTCGCGACTATGCGGCGCGCTACCTGCCCGAATCATTCCTGTGCCTGTCCGAGTCGATCGACCTGCACGCGGTGGACGCGAGCCGCATCCCGGTACCCGTCACCCTGGTGGCGGTGCGCGAGGATCAGCTGGTGCCGCTCAGCGACATGCAGGCGCTGGCCGCCCGGCTGCCGCGCGCGCGGCTGCATGAGATTTCTTCCCTCTTCGGCCATGACGCCTTCCTCAAAGAGGCGGCGCAGCTAAAGCCCCTGTTCGAATGTCTGTATGGAGAGTCTGTGTGAGCGAGTTCGACGATCCCATCACGCGCGCGGTGCGCGCTGGCCTTGAGTGCGATGACCGGACCGGTGCGGTGGTGCCGCCGATCCACCTGAGCGCGACCTATGCGTTCCGGGGCTACGGCGACAAGCGCGCCTACGACTATTCCCGTTCCGGCAATCCCACGCGCGATCTGCTCGGCAATGCGCTCGCCGACCTGGAAGGCGGCGCGGGCGCCGTGATCACGGCCTCGGGCATGGGCGCGGTCACGCTGTGCCTGCAGGTGCTGCCGGCGAAGCCGCGGGTGCTGGCGCCGCATGATTGCTACGGCGGCAGCTACCGGCTGTTCGATGCGCTGCACCGGCGCGGCGACATCGAAGTCGAGTTCATCGATTTCGCGAACCCCGGTGCGGTCAGCGCGGCGCTGGCAAAGCCCGCGGCGATGCTCTGGATTGAAACCCCGAGCAACCCGCTGCTGCGCCTCACCGATATCGCCGCCACCGCGCGACTCGGCCATGCGGCCGGCGCCCTGGTGGTGGTCGACAATACCTTCCTGTCGCCGGCCTGGCAGCAGCCGATCCGGCTTGGCGCCGACCTGGTAGTGCATTCGACCACCAAGTACATCAACGGCCACAGCGATGTGGTCGGCGGCGCAGTGATCGCGGCCGATGCGGAAATGCACCAGTCGCTGTGCTGGTGGGCCAACTGCCTCGGGCTGACCGGCTCCCCCTTCGACAGCTTCATGACGCTGCGCGGCTTGCGCACACTGCATGCGCGGCTCGATGTGCATGGCCGCAATGCCCAGCAACTGGCGGAGTGGCTGGTGCAGCAACCGCAGGTCACGCCGCGTGTACTACCCGGGATTGGCCGCCCACCCCGGGCACGAACTGGCGCGACGCCAGCAGACGGGCTTTGGCGCCATCGTGACCTTCGATCTCGCCGGCGGCATTCCCGCGGTCAAGGCCTTCGTCGCCGATCTGCATTGCTTCTCGCTGGCCGAATCCCTCGGCGGCGTGGAGAGCCTGATCGCGCACCCGGCATCGATGACCCATGCGGCCATGAATGAAACCGCGCGTCGCGCGGCGGGACTAACCGATGGACTGCTGCGCCTGTCAGTGGGCATCGAGGCGCTCGCGGATCTGCGCGCGGACCTGGCGGCGGCCCTGGAACGCGCCGCGAGTTCGCAGGCGGCCTGAGCAGACGCATTGACGGTCAACCGTGGTGGCAGCGCAGCCGTTGGAGCGATGAGCCACAGGCGTGAAAGGAGTACGGGCCATGTCGATTCGAAGTGCGATGGCGATCGCGAGCCTGGCGGGGCTGCTGCTGGCCGGCACGGCAATGGCAGAACCCGCGCCGGAACCCGGGGTCTGGCAGGACCACCAGATCGAGCTGGCTTACCTGGGATTCACCTCGCACTACTCCTGTGACGGGCTGGCGTCGAAACTGGAATTGCTGCTGCGCCAGCTGGGCGCGCGCGCGGATGCGAAAGTTACCGCCTTCGGCTGCGATCGCGGCTTTGGGGAGCCGAGCAGGTTTCCACGCGCGACGATGAAGTTCGCCACTCTGCAACCCGTGGACGGCGATAATGGGGCAGCAACTGCGGCAGCTGCAGCGGCACCGACCAGCACCGTGGCGGGCGCCTGGCGCGCGGTGCAATTGGCGCCGCATCGCCCCTTCAATCTCGAGGATGGCGACTGCGAACTCATGGAGCAGTTTCGCGACAAGGTGCTGCCGCTGTTCGCGACGCGCGATCAGCAGCTTAAGCTGACCTGCGTGCCGCACCAGGACATCGGGCCCTTCAGCGTGCAGCTGGAGGTGTTCGCGCCGGCGGCTCAGCCTGGGTCAAAGTAGGGTTTCCCACAGCCGCCAGAAACGCTCGCGCAGGCGCTCGGAGAAGGGGCGCTGGTTCCAGCTCTGCGCCTCGATGCGGCGGCGCATGCGCCACGCCGTCATCGAAGTAGCTCTGCAGCTCGTCCCCGGTGCGGCTGCCGATCACCACCGCGTCGATCTCATCGTTGAAGAGCACGCTGCGATGATCGAAATTCGACGAGCCGACGATCGACCAGACGCCATCCGCCACCACGGTCTTGGAGTGCAGGATGCCGTCCTGGCGCTCATAGATCTGGCAGCCCGCGCGCAGCAGGCCGCTGTAATGCGAGTGCTGCACGGCCAGGGCCGGGGAAGAGTCGCTGTGCGAGGGCAGCAGCAGGCGCACCTGTACGCCGCGCCGCGCGGCGGCGCGCAGCGCCCGGCTCTCCTGGTGGGTGGGCGCAAAGTAGGCCGCGGTGACATCGATGCGCACTTCGGTACTGCGGATCGCCGACAGCAGCGTCGCGTAGTAACGCGGCCGCAGACGCTGCCCGGCCTGGCTGCCAATGATGTGCACCACCTGGTCGCCCTGCGCGGGCACTGCGTTGCCCGTGCCCTCGGCGATGAGGGCCGCGGCCGCTCCGCCCTGCTGGCGCCAGTGCTGTTCGAACAGCCGCTGCAGATCGCTGACCGCGGGGCCGGCGATTTCCATATCGGTGTCGTGCCAGGGCTCATGCGCGGCACCGGGCGTGGCGGCGGCCTTGGCTTCGGCCTTCGCTTCGGCGCGTTCGCCGGAGCCGCTGAAGGAGCCGCTTTCGTAGTCGGCGCTCAGGTTGACGCCGCCGATGATCGCGACGCTGCCGTCGGCCAGCAGCAGCTTGCGGTGGTCGCGGTCGTTGACGGCGAAGTGCCGCGTCAGGGGATTGAGCGGATTGAACGCCAGCACCGGAATGCCGGCCTGGGACAGCCGATCGAAGAATGCCCGCGGCGTGGAGAGCGATCCCACGCTGTCGTAGATGATGACGATGTGCAGGCCTTCGCGCTCGCGGGCGAGCAGCAGGTCGCTGAGCTGTTCGCCGTTGTACTGCACCTCCTCGAAAATGTAGTACTCCAGGTACAGGTACCGCTTCGCGGCATGGATCGCCGCAAAAATGGCCGCAAACGATTCCGGCCCATCGCGCAGGATGGTCACCTGGTTGCCGGCGGAGAGCGGCGTGCCGGCCACGAGCTGTTCAATCGACAGGTGGTGCTCGAGCGCCCCGGCGTCGGGCGCCTGCGCGGCCAGGCGCTTGAGCACCGCGTTGGCCTGCCGCTGCGAGAGCGGACCGCGCGGCCCATTGACCGCGATGGGTGCCGCGGATCCGGTCGAGCTGGTCTCCGGCATGGTGGGGACCTCGGCGCAGCCCGTGATGGCCGCGGCCAGTGCCGCAGCCAATGCTGCGGCCCGCGCAATCCGTGGACAGGAGAGCTTCATCGGGACCGGCTTACTCGTTTACACCCCGCGGCGGCCACGCCATTATCCGTGGAATCGGGACGCGATGGAGGCGGGGTATACTTGAGCGTATATGGCTGATTCATTAGGGGCAGGCGGTCAACAGGGGCCGTACCCGGCGTTGCGCCTGGTGATCGGCGAGAACAACGCGGATCTGGCCACGACGCTGACGATGCTGTTCGAGGCCGAGCAGGGAATTGAATGCGTCGCGGTGGCGGCATCGCGAGCCGCCGTGATGGCGGCGCTGGAGGCGCATTCACCCAACGGCTTCGTGCTCGACCTGTCACTCGATGACGGCTCCAGCCTGCCGCTGATCGCCATGTTGCGGGCGCGCTGCCCGCAGGCGGTGATCGTGGTGCATACCGGCTACAAGAGCGATGAGCTCGATAAGCGCTGCCTGGAATCGGGCGCCGATGAGGTGGTTCTCAAGACCGGCGACATCGATGCCCTGACCGCGGCACTGCGCCGGGCTGCCGCGAATCGCGCCAACGGTTGAATTTGCTGGACCTTCGGCACTAGAATCACGCCGCCGGTGGACGGCGCGGGCTTTGGTCCGCGCGCCGTAAAGCCGCAGGAACTGCGGCCAAGTGCTTGATTATGAAGCCCCACATGGGGCTTTTATTTTTTGCGTCACGGATCCGGACGGTCGGGCACTGATATGACGGCGCTGGTACGCGAGAAGCTGATGACGCTCAGCGAGCCATTGCTCGAGGGTCTCGGCTATGAACTCGTCGAACTGGAGTACGCGCCAGGACGCGGGCACGCCGTGGTGCGGGTGTTCATCGACCAGCCCCAGGGGGTCGGGGTCGAGGACTGCGAGCGCGTCAGCCATGAGCTGGCGGCGCTGTTCGATGTCGAGGATCCGGTGCCGACGGCGTACACGCTGGAGGTGTCCTCGCCCGGGCTGGACCGGGTGTTGCGGACGCCGGCGCATTTTCAGCGCTTCGTCGGGGAACGTGTTTGGCTGGAGTTGAAGATCGCTCGGGACGGGAGGCGGCGCTACACTGGCCGGCTCGAGACCGTCGGCCCGGACGGCATTGATTTGGACGTGGATGGCGCCATCGTAGCGGTGAGATTCAGTGAGATAGGGCGTGCGCGACTCGCGCCGCAGTGGTCCTGAGACGCGGACCCAGGAGCTTGCTGATTATGAACAAAGAGATTCTGATGGTCGTCGATGCCGTCTCCAACGAGAAGGGCGTCGATAAGGAGATCATCTTCGAAGCGCTGGAGGCGGCGCTGGCTTCGGCTACCCGCAAGAAGCACGGCGAGGACTGGGACGTGCGCGTCGCCATCAATCGCAAGACCGGCGACTACGAGACTTTCCGCCGCTGGAAGGTGTTCGCCGACGACTCCAAGGATCTCGAGAATCCTTCGGCCGAGCTGCGCATGGACGATGCGCGCGACCTCAGCGCCGATGCCGAGCCGGGCGGCTTCGTCGAGGAGCCGATGGAATCGGTGGCCTTCGGCCGCATCGCCGCGCAGCAGGCCAAGCAGGTGATCGTGCAGAAGGTGCGCGAGGCCGAGCGCGCGCAGGTCGTGGATGCCTACAAGGATCGCGTCAACACGCTGGTCAACGGCGTGGTCAAGCGCATCGACCGCAATGGCATCTACGTCGACCTCGGCAGCAATGCCGAAGGGTTCGTGCCGCGCACCGACATGATTCCGCGCGAGCAGCTCAAGCCGCAGGATCGCGTCAAGGCGTACCTGCGCGAGGTGCGCGCCGAACTGCGCGGGCCGCAGTTGTTCCTGACCCGCACGGCGCCGGAATTCCTGATCGAGCTGTTCAAGCTCGAGGTGCCCGAAGTCGGCCAGGGCCTGATCCAGATCCTCGGCGCGGCGCGCGATTCGGGCGTGCGCGCCAAGATCGCCGTGCGCAGCCAGGATCCGCGCATCGACCCGGTCGGTGCCTGCGTCGGCATGCGCGGCTCGCGCGTGCAGGCGGTCTCCAACGAGATCGCCGGCGAGCGCGTCGACATCATTCCCTACGATGAGAATCCGGCGCAGTTCGTGATCAACGCCATGTCGCCTGCCGAAGTGCAGTCGATCGTGGTCGATGAGGATTCGCACAGCATGGATATCGCCGTGGCGGAGGAAAAGCTGTCGCAGGCCATCGGCCGCGGCGGCCAGAACATCCGCCTGGCGAGCCAGCTCACGGGCTGGGAACTCAATGTCATGACCGAGTCGGACGCGGAGGCCAAGAGCGAAACCGAGGCCCGCGCGCTGGTCGAGACCTTCATGAAGCAGCTCGACGTCGATGAGAACGTCGCCAGCATCCTGGTGCAGGAAGGTTTCTCGACCGTCGAGGAAGTGGCCTACGTGCCGCAGGCCGAGCTCGCCGGCATCGAGGAGTTCGACGAGGACATCGTCAAGGAACTGCGCAATCGCGCGCGCGACGTGCTGCTGACGCAGGCGATCGTGAGCGAGGAATCGCTCGATGCGTCGATGCCCGCGGACGATCTGCTGACCCTCGACGGCATGCGGCCGGATCTCGCCCTGGCGCTCGCGCGCCGCGGCGTGCGCACGCGCGATGAACTCGCCGAGCAGGCGATCGACGACATATCGGACATCGACGGACTGTCGTCCGAAGAAGCCGGCGCCCTCATCATGAAGGCGCGCGCGCATTGGTTCGAGGCGCAGCACTGAGGTGCCAGCGGCGAGGCAAGTACGGCGCACGGCGCTAAGGTAAAGAACACATGGCTGATGTAACGATCGCTCAATTCGCGGATGTCCTGAAGGTCTCGGTGGACCGCCTGATTGCACAGCTCGACCAGGCTGGCATCACGGTATCGAGCCCGGAAGACATGATCAGCGAGGAAGCCAAGCTCGAGCTGCTCACGCACCTGCGTCGCAGCCATGGCCATGGCAGTGAGGGCTCGGCGCCGAGCCGCATCACCTTGCGGCGCAAGACGCAGAGCGAGCTCAAGCTCGCCAGCAACCAGGGTCGCGCGCGCACCGTCAATGTCGAAGTGCGGCAGAAGCGCACCTACATCAAGCGCGATGTGCTCGAAGGCCAGGCGCGCGCGCAGCAGGAGCAGATCGACGCGCAGAAGCGCGAGGCCGAGGAGGCCCAGCGCGCGCAGAGCGAGAAGGCCGAGGCCGAGCGGCGCGAACGCGAGCGGCTCGAGAGCGAGAACCGTCGCCGCGTCGAAGAGGAGCAGGCCCGCAAGAAGGCGCAGGAAGAGGCGCGTCGCGTCGCCGAGCAGCGCGCCGCCGAAGAGGCCGAGCGCGAGCGCGTACGCCGTGCCGCCGAGCCGGCGCGCGATGCCCGCGAGGCTCACCCGGCGCCCGTGCACGCCCATCCGCCGCATGGCGCGCATGCCGTGCACCCGGCACCGGCCGCGCGCGAGGAGCAGGATGACAAGCAGCGCACGCGCTACGGCCGCGTCGAGCTGCACATCGCCGGCGATGTCAGCGCGCGGCACAAGAAAAAGAAACGCCTCAAGGCGCGCCCGACCACTTCCAGCTCCGAGGCCAAGCACGGCTTCGAGATGCCCACCGCGCCGGTCAAGCGCGAAGTCGCGCTCGGCGAGACCATCACGGTGGCCGAGCTGGCGCAGCGCATGGCGATCAAGGCCACCGAAGTCATCAAGGTCCTCATGAACCTTGGTGTCATGGCGACAATCAACCAGCCCATCGAGCGCGATACCGCGGTGCTGGTGGTCGAGGAGCTGGGCCACAGCGCCAAGCTGCTCAAGGAAAACCAGATCGAAGAAGGCCTGCAGGGCGTCGATGCCGAGGAGCAATCCCAGGTGCGCCCGCCGGTGGTGACCGTCATGGGTCACGTCGATCACGGCAAGACCTCGCTGCTCGATTACATCCGCACCGCCAAGGTGGCGGCTGGTGAGGCTGGTGGCATCACGCAGCACATTGGTGCCTATCACGTCGAGACCCCGCGCGGGTCGATCACCTTTCTCGATACCCCGGGTCACGCGGCGTTCACCGCCATGCGCGCGCGCGGCGCGCGCGCCACCGACGTGGTGGTGCTGGTGGTGGCGGCGGACGATGGCGTCATGCCGCAGACCATCGAGGCGATCCAGCACGCGCGCGCGGCCAATGTGCCGATCGTGGTGGCGGTAAACAAGATCGACAAATCCGATGCCGACCTGGATCGCGTGCGCACCGAGCTTGCCAAGCAGGGCGTGAATCCCGAGGAATGGGGCGGCCAGGACATCTTCGTCGAGGTATCCGCGCGCACCGGCCAGGGCATCGATGCGCTGCTCGAGGCCATCCTGCTGCAGGCCGAAGTGCTGGAACTGAAGGCTCCGCGCGGCGGCCTCGCCTCGGGTGTCGTCATCGAGGCCAGCATGGAAAAGGGTCGCGGCGCGGTCGTGACCGCGCTGGTCAAGCGCGGCACGCTGCGGG
>CAVYUK010000009.1:0-40758 GCA_963771665.1 uncultured Gammaproteobacteria bacterium
TGCCCGGTCACGCCAAAATGGTATGCAGGCGCTGCGCCAACCGCAACAAAAACCGTGCATTTTTCAGGATTCCGTTGACCTGTCTGACGGGAGGGAACTATAGTTTTGCCATGACAGACGCCAATCGTTCCTCCGCGGTCGAACTCGAGCTCAAGCGCCTCGAAAAACGCATCGACGAGTTGCTTGCGACCATGCATCAGCTCAAGGAAGAGAATCGCGCGCTGCGGTCTCGCCAGGACACTCTTGCATCGGAAAAGACATCGCTGTTGCACCGGAGCGAGCAGGTGCGCACCCGGGTCGAAGCCATGATCGGGCGCCTCAAGTCGATGGAGCACAGCGCATGAGCGAGCGCGAAGCGCGTCCGTTGAGCGTTCGCATCCTCGAAAAGGAATACATGGTGGCCTGCGCTCCCGAGGAGCGCACCGAGCTGCTCGATAGTGCCGAGTATCTCAATGGCCGCATGCGCGAGATCCGCGACAGCGGCAAGATCGTCGGCCTCGATCGCATCGCCGTCATGGCCGCACTGAACCTGGCACACGAACTCATTACATTACGCGCGCGCGAATCCGGCACCGAGCAGGAAGTCGGACATCGCCTCAAAACCATGCGTGAACGTGTCGAATCCTCCTTGCAGAAGGGCCAGCAGCTCGAACTGTAGACTGTGTCTTACGCCAGTCCGCCGCGCTTTGGTGTAGAGTCATCTCAAGCGTCGCCTGCGGTGTTCGACAAGTGGACTGGGTTACCTCTCGGCCCTAATTGAAACACCCAAGGGATCGATAGCCTTGCTGACAGCACTGTGCAGGTCTGCCTTGCAGCAGAAAGCCTTACCTGTCGCAGGTGATCCCACTTGTTGCTCCGGTCGAGAGCAACGGTCCGCAACGGCATCTGCGGGTGACGCCCTTTGAATTCTTCGACCGCGCCGCTCGTTCCCGTAGCGGCGAACGGGTTCATCGCCAGGCGCGATGCACTGCGACAACTACTGCGCTCACGCCGACGTGCACTCGGTGCCCCCGGGCGCGCCGCCGCCGCCCGCGCCATCACCCGTCATATCGCTGCCACCCGCTGGCTGCACGGCGCGCGCCCCATCGGCCTGTACGTGTCGGTCGGGCCTGGAAGTGAGCACCGAAGCACTGCGAGCGCTGTCGCGCCGTCGCAGTTGCCCGGTCTACCTGCCCCGCATCAGTAACTACCGGGCGCGCGCCATGCTGTTCGCACGCGATCACGGCGAGTTGCCGCTCTCCAATCGCCATGGCATTCCCGAGCCCGGCACAACCGAGACCAAGCCCGCGCGCTCGCTCTCGGTGGTATTCATGCCGCTGCTCGGCTTTGACGCCACGGGCACGCGCCTGGGGTCGGGTGCCGGCTACTACGATCGGGTGTTCTCGTTCCGCCGCCGCCGGCATAGCTGGCACCGGCCACTGCTGGTGGGTCTCGCCTTCGCCTGCCAGCGCGTCGATCATATCGACCGCGGCAGGCACGACGTGCCGCTGGATGCCATCGTTACCGAGACCGGCGTGGAGTACTTCTGAATGAAGCACTGGCTGATCAAGACCGAGCCTTCGGTGTTCGGTGTCGAGGATCTGGCGGCCGCTCGCGCCCGGACCACCAGCTGGGAAGGTGTGCGCAACTACCAGGCGCGCAATCTGATCCGCGATGAGATCAGCAAGGGCGACCAGGCCTTTCTATATCACTCGAGCTGCGAAACGCCTGGAATTGCCGGCATTGTCAGCGTCGTGCGTGCGGCCTATCCGGACCGCAGCGCGCTGGATCCTCGCGACGATCACTACGATGCGGCGAGCAGCGCCGCGCAGCCGCGCTGGTATACCTTCGATGTAAAGCTGGTGCGGCGCCTGAAGCGGATCATCACTCTCGATGAGCTGCGCAAGCACGCCCGGGGTGAGTTGGCAGGCATGATCGTGCTGCGCACGGGCAATCGTCTGTCGGTCATGCCGGTCGAAAATGCTCACTGGAAATTCATCATCGCGCTCGAATGAGTGGCGCATGAGCTGTGTGAGCAAGATCACACATGCGAGTTCGCATACTCGCTTGCTTGTAATTTTGCAATGCGTGTATATACTCGGACCCCGGACTAACCTGACATATGGAGAGATAGTCATGGCGAAAGCAAAGAAGAAGGCCAAGAAGAAAGCTTCCAAAAAGAAGTAAGGCCTTCAGCAGCGGCGGGCTTGGATAACATCCTCGCTCGCCGCACTTCAAAGCTTCAAACAGTGCCCGCTTACGCGGGCACTGTCGTATCTGGCAATGAGTAATCCTTCGATTCCACCTTCCGATCCGGCACAGCAGCGCAAGCAGCGGGCGGCGCGCGCCGCACTCGAGCACGTCGTCCCCGGCACGATCCTGGGCGTCGGCACCGGCTCGACCGTCAATGTGCTGATCGATCTGCTGGCGCAGGAAGTCGGCAGACTGCGGCTGCGCGGCACCGTTTCGAGCTCGGAGGGCAGCAGCGCGCGCCTGCGCTCCTATGGCATCGAGGTGCTGGATCTGAACGATGTCGATGAACTGCCGCTCTACATCGACGGGGCTGATGAAGCCACGCGCGAGCGGGCGCTGATCAAGGGCGGCGGCGCTGCGCTGACGCGGGAAAAGATCATCGCCGCGGCCGCCGATCGCTTCGTCTGCATCGTCGATGACAGCAAGCTGGTGGAGACCCTCGGCCGGTTTCCGCTTCCCGTGGAAGTGATCCCGATGGCGCGCACGCACGTCGCCCGGCATCTGCAGCAGCTGGGGGGCCGGCCGGTCTGGCGCTGCGGCGTCGTGACCGACAACGGCAATCACATCCTCGACGTCCATGGCCTCACGATCGACGATCCGCGCTCGCTCGAGAGCACCATCGATCACATCGTGGGAGTGGTCACCGTGGGGTTGTTCGCCCGCAGGGGCGCCGACCTGCTGATCGTCGGCACGGCCGCGGGCATCGACCAGATCTGAGCGCCATCCTTCAAGGATGGCTGGGGGACTAGGATTCGAACCTAGGTTGGCGGAGTCAGAGTCCGCAGTCCTACCACTAGACGATCCCCCAGCGGTACCGAACCGCCCGAGTCTACGTCAACGCTTGGAGTATTGCGTACCGCGACGTGCCTTGCGGCGTCCGACCTTCTTGCGTTCGACTTCGCGCGCATCGCGTGTGACGAACCCGGCCTGGCGCAGGGGCCTGCGGAGAGACTCATCGTAGTCCATCAGCGCGCGGGCAATGCCGTGGCGAATCGCGCCGGCCTGGCCGGTGATGCCGCCGCCGGCGACCTTGACCGAGATGTCGAAGGTGGACGCCATCTGCACCAGCTCGAGCGGCTGGCGCACGATCATGCGGCCGGTCTCACGACCGAAGAACTCATCGATCGGGCGGTCGTTGATGGTGATCTGGCCCTTGCCGGGCGAGAGATGCACACGTGCCGTGGCGCTCTTGCGCCGGCCGGTGCCGTAGTTCGTGGAAGCAGCCATACAGTTCGTTCGTATCCTTAAATTTCGAGCGGCTTGGGCTGCTGCGCCGAGTGCGGATGCTTATCGCCCGCGAACACGTGCAGCTTGCGAAACATTTTCCGGCCCAGCGTCGTCTTCGGCAGCATGCCCTTGACCGCAAACTGGATCGCGCGCTCGGGGTGCTCCTTGAGCATCTTGCCGAGTGCGATGGACTTGATGCCACCGAGGTGGCCAGTGTGGTGGTAATAGATCTTGTCATCGAGCTTGTGGCCCGTGACCGCGATCTTTTCCGCGTGCAGCACGACGATGTGATCGCCCATGTCCACATGCGGGCTGTAGTCCGCCTTGTGCTTACCCTTGAGCCGCAGCGCAATGCGGGAACACAAACGACCCAGTGTTTTGCCACTGGCGTCAATGACATACCAATCCCCGCGGACGGTCGCCGGCTTGGCGAATTCAGTCTTCATCCCACTTAATCCTTGGAACCTGGAACCTCAAAAAGGGCCGGAAGTGTACTTAAGGGGCCGCAGCAATGCAAAACGCCTGCAACCTGTTCTGGGACGGGGGTTTTGCTGCGGTATGACATATAATGTCGCCATGTTGGCTGGCGACGTTCTCGATTCAGTGCTCAATGTCGCGGATCAGACGCTGCGGACGCTGTTCGCACCCGCCCGGACCGCCCGCCAGCCCGACCTCCCCGCCGATTCCGGCTCGATGACCCCGGGGGAAAGACGCCATTCGGCCGGCCTGATGCGCGTCAATCATGCCGGGGAAATCGCAGCCCAGGGGCTCTACCGCGGACAGGCCGCCCTGTCGCGTTCCAGCCAGACGCGCGAATTCCTCGAGCGCGCCGCCAATGAGGAAGCCGATCATCTTGCCTGGTGCGAGGCTCGCCTGCGCGAACTCGGATCGCGGCCCAGCCTGCTCAATCCGCTCTGGTACCTGGGCTCCTTCGGCTTAGGATGCGCCGCCGCGGTGCTCGGCGACGCCGTGAGTCTGGGCTTCATGACCGAGACCGAAGCGCAGGTGGAAGGACACCTCGCGAGTCATCTGGACCGCTTACCGGCTTCCGATGTGCGCAGCCGCGGCATCGTGCAGCAGATGAAAAATGAGGAGTCGGCCCACGGCCAGGCCGCGCGTTCGCGCGGCGCCGCGGAATTGCCGACGGCGATTCCGAGCCTGATGCGAGTGGCGGCCAGAGTCATGACCGGCACCGCGTATTGGCTCTGAGGGGTTCGATGGATCAATTGTCACTTGCGGCCGGCACGACAGGTGTAATAAAAGGCCGCAAGCGCCGTCGCTTGCATTACGTTATGAAGGCCAGCTAATCATGGAAGAGAATGTCAGACCCTTAAGCGACATTCCTGCGATCAACCGTTTCCTGAGCTATTGCCGCATTCGCACGGTGCCCTCCAAGACCGTGCTGATTCACGCCGGCGACCTGCCCGATGTTCTCTATTACATCATCAGTGGCTCGGTCGAAGTCATGATCGAGGACGAGGAAGGCAATGAGATGGTTCTTGCCTATCTCAACAAGGGCCAGTTCTTCGGCGAGATGGGACTGTTCTACGAACAGCCGACGCGCAGCGCCTGGGTGCGCACGCGCAATGCCTGCGAACTCGCTGAGATGACCTATCCGCGCTTCCGCCAGGTCGCCACCGAAAGTCCCGGCCTGATCTTCGAGCTGGCAACGCAGCTCGCCACCCGCCTGGATCGCACCAATCGCAAGCTCGGCGACCTGGCGTTCGTTGATGTCACCGGACGGGTGGCACATGCGATCACGGGCCTGTGCGAAGAGCCCGATGCCATGACGCATCCGGAAGGCATGCAGATCAAGGTATCGCGCCAGGAACTCTCGCGGCTGGTGGGTTGCTCGCGCGAGATGGCCGGCCGCGTGCTCAAGGTGCTGGAAGACCAGGGCCTGCTGCGCGCCACCGGCAAGACCATCGTCGTGTTCAATGCCCGGCCGAAGATGAAGACGCGCCCGGTCATCGTCCCGGCCGCGCCCAAGCGCGATCGGCCGCAGGAACGGCCACGCGCCGTGGCACCCGTCGAAGCCGACGAGGATGACGACGACGACGAGGATTAAGCGGTCTCTGTGGCGAGCGCCGCGCGCATCGCGCGGATGGTCGCCGCGTAATCCTTGCTGCCGAAGATAGCCGACCCTGCCACGAACATGTCCGCGCCGGCCTTGGCCGCGGCCGCGATGTTGTCCACCTTGATGCCGCCGTCCACTTCCACCCGGACATCGCGCCCGCTGGCCGCGACCCGGCGGCGCACCTCGGCAATCTTCGGCAGCACGCCGGGGATGAACTTCTGGCCGCCAAAGCCGGGATTCACCGACATCAGCAGCACCAGATCCAGCTTGTCCAGCGTGTAATCCAGCCAATCAAGTGGCGTGGCGGGATTGAATACCAGCCCCGGCTTGCAGCCGTGTTCCCGGATCAGCGAAATCGTGCGGTCTACATGCTCGCTGGCCTCGGGATGAAAGCTGATGTAGGTCGCTCCCGCGGCCGCAAAATCCGGCACGATGCGATCGACCGGCCGGATCATCAGATGCACATCGATGGGCGCCTTGATGCCGTAGCGGCGCAGCGCCTCGCATACCACCGGCCCGATCGTCAGGTTCGGCACGTAGTGATTGTCCATGACGTCGAAATGCACGACGTCGCCGCCGGCGGCGATCACCGACTCGACCTCTTCGCCCAGGCGAGCGAAATCCGCTGACAGAATCGAAGGCGCTATGAGCTGCATCGCTCGAGTCTATCGCATGCCGCGACGCTCGCGAATTGCCTCGTACGCCACCTGGATCTGCTGCGTGCGTTCCTTGGCACGCTCGAGCATCGCTTCCGGCAGGCCCTTGGCCTGCAGCTTGTCGGGATGGTGGCGGCTCATCTGCCGGCGGTACGCCTTCACGATCTGCTCATCGCTCATCGACGCGGTGGCTTCGAGCAGGCTGTAGGCCTGCGCAATGCGATCCTCCGCGCCCGGCCGGGCACCCGGGCCCGCGCCCATGCCGGCAGCAGCGCCTTGCTGGCTCCATCGCAGGATGTTCTCCAGGCGCGCGAACTGAGCCGGGCCCAGTCCCAGCAATAGCGCCACTCGCCGCAGCCGCGCTCGCGGCAGTTCCGACAGCCCATCACCGCCGATCGCCGCCTGCAACTGGATCTCGACGAAGAAATTCGCCAGCTCGGGGTGAGGCGCGATCGCGCCGCGCAGTTGCTGCAGCGATGCGTCCAGGTCGAAGGCGGCCTGCTTGCCCTCGTTGAAATAGCCCATTGCCGAGAGCATCTGGGCCGCGGTCAGACGCAGCGCGTGCATGACCTTGCGTGCCGAGGCGATCTCCTGTTCGGACACGCGGCCGTCGGCCTTGGCGATATGCCCCATGACGCGAAAGGTCGTGGGGAAAAACAGCGCATTGACCCGGGCCGGATCGGCGCCGCCGCCCAGCAGCGAGCCGACACCGGCACCCGCATCGAACTGATGCCCGATCAGCGCGCCCAGCACGGCACCCCACGGCCCCATGGTTGCCAGCCCGAGTACGCCACCAATGGCTTTCCCCACCCAGTTCATATCTGTGCGCGCGCTTGCGCTTGACCCTCGTGCGGCGGGAGCGGCAAGATGCGCGCCCCTTCAACGCGCCGGCTATGGTAGCAAGCCTTGGCCACGAAGCCCGTGACGCCCAGCCCAAGCACCGTATACGAAACCGAGCTCAAAGGCCTGACAAGGCTGCACCGTGGCAAGGTACGCGACATCTACGCACTCGATGCCCAGCGGCTGCTGATCGTCACGACCGACCGGCTCTCGGCTTTCGATGTGATCCTGCCCGATCCGATTCCGGGCAAGGGGCACGTGCTGGACGAGATCTCGCGGTTCTGGTTCGCGCGCACGGCGAGCCTGATACCCAACCACCTCACCGGCCAGAGCCTGGCGAGCGTCGTGCGCGATGCCGCCGACCTTGAGCTGCTCGAGGGTCGCGCGGTCATCGTCAAGCGCCTGCGGGCCCTGCCGCTGGAAGCGGTGGTGCGCGGCTACCTGATTGGTTCTGGCTGGAAGGACTACCAGGCCAGCGGCAGCCTCTGTGGCATCGCACTGCCCGCGGGCCTGCGCCAGGCGCAGCAGCTGCCGGCGCCGCTGTTTACCCCGGCCACCAAGGCAGCACCGGGACAGCACGATCAGAATATTTCCTTCGATGAAATCGTGGGCCTCATCGGTGGTCCGATGGCCGAGGCCGTCCGCTCGGCCGCGCTTGCAATCTACGCCATGGCATCGGCGCATGCGCGCGCGCGCGGCATCATCATCGCCGACACCAAATTCGAATTCGGTGTCGACGATAAGGGCCAGCTCCTGCTGATCGATGAAGTGCTGACGCCGGACTCATCGCGCTTCTGGCCCGCCGACACCTGGCGCGTCGGCACCAGCCCGCCGTCCTTCGACAAACAGTTCGTACGCGACTACCTCGAGACCCTGGACTGGAACAAGCGTGCTCCAGGTCCGCGCCTGCCGGCCGACATCATCGCCCGTACCAGCCAGAACTACCGTGAAGCGCTGCGGCGCCTGACCGCTGCGGACGGCGCCGTTCCCGCACGCAACACTTGAGAACCGCCCTTACCGACACCCTCAACCTGGTGCGCATCGCCTGGGATCGATTGTGCGCACTGCCGGATCAACTGCTGTTCGGACCCGCCTCGCGCCAGCCGGGGATAAGGGGCTGGCTGCGCCGCGCGGCACGATTCCCCTATGCGCTGGTACGCGACCTGCTCGATGGCCGGCTGAACCTGCATGCCACGGGCCTGGTGTATGCGAGCATCCTGTTGATCATTCCGCTGCTGGCACTGACCTTCGGCATCCTGGCATCGTTCCACGCACAGGATGTGCTGCGGCCGCTGGTGCACGATTTCTTCGCTCCCATGGGAGGCGCCTCCGACAAGTTCACCGATCGGGTCATGGCCTACGCGCGCAATGTACGCGGCGGACTGGTGAGCTTTCTCGGGCTGGGATTTCTGATCTGGACGCTGATCGGCACCATGCGCAAGGTGGAGGACGGTTTCAACTTCGCCTGGCGCATCGATGTTCCGCGCAGCTTCGCGCGACGCAGCGCCGACTACCTGACCCTGCTGGTGGCAGGTCCGCTGCTGCTGGCCGTGGTCGCCGGCTTCTCGCGCCTCGCGGCCGACAGTACCTCGCTGCGCGTGCTCACCGAGTTGCCGCTGATGGATCGCGTGACGGAGTGGGCGCTGCATGCGACGCCCTATGTCCTGGTCTCGATGCTGCTGACCGTGCTCTACATCGCCATTCCCAACACCCGCGTCCACCTGCGACCGGCGCTCATCGGCGGAGTCACCGCCGGCGTGGTATGGGCGGCCGTGGGGCGCTACTTCAGCGAATTCGTGCTGTATTCGGCCCGCCTGACGCTCGTCTATGCGGGCTTCGCCATCATGATCGCGGCGCTGCTCTGGACTTATTTCGGCTGGACCATCCTGCTGCTCGGCGCGCGGCTTTCCTTCTATGCGCAGAATCCGGGCTACCTGCGCGAGGGCCTGTCCGAACCGCGTCTGTCCGGCGCCGACGTCGAGCGCCTCACGCTGGCCATCATGTATCTGATCGCCGAGCGGGCGCGCGATCGCAGGCCGCCCTGGACGGTGTCCGAACTGGCCACGCGCCTGGAATATCCGGACGTCGCGGTCGCGCGCATCTGCCGCGGGCTGGCAGCTACGGGCTATCTGGCGACGGCCGAGGACGGCACGCTGCAACTGGCGCGCGATGCGGCGGCAATTCGCCCGATCGATGTGGTACTCAGCGCCCGGGTGCAGAGCAGCCGGCCCACTTACGCCTCGCCGACCATGCCTGCCGCGGTCGAAGCGTTTTGCGAGCAGCTGGATCGGACCCGCGCGCAGCAGTTTGCTTCCATGACGCTGAGCGAGCTCATAGGCGCACCGCGCTGAGGGCCGCATTGAGCGCCGCACTGAGATCGATCCCTGCTCGCTGCGCCTATTCGCCCGCGATGGTCATGGCGTCGATGAGCACCGAGCCGGTGCGGATGGCGCCGTGCGTATCGACGTCGTTGCCAACCGCGACGATGCCGCGAAACATGTCGCGCAGATTGCTGGCAATCGTGACCTCGTGCACCGGAAAGGCGATCGCACCGCCTTCGACCCAGAATCCGCTGGCGCCGCGCGAGTAGTCGCCAGTCACGCCGTTGACACCGGGCCCCATGAGTTCGGTGACCAGCAGCCCCTCGCCCATTTCCCGCAGCATCTGTTCAAAGCCGCGGTCGGCACTGCTCGTGCTGACCAGCAGATTGTGAATGCCGCCGGCGTTGCCGGTCGTCGTCAGTCCCAGCCGGCGCGCCGAATAGCTGCCCAGAACGTACCCGGTCAACACACCGTCGCGCACCAGTTCACGATCGCGCGTCGTGACCCCCTCGGCATCGAAGGGACTGCTGGCAAGCGCCTGCGGCAGGTGCGGACGTTCCGCAATCTGCAGGAAATCCGGAAATACGGGCTTGCCTGCGGCTTCGAGCAGGAACGAGGTGCGCCGGTATTGGCTCGATCCACGGATGGCACCGACGAAGTGGCCGAACAGGCCGCGGGCGAGCTCGGGCGCGTACAGCACCGGCGCACGCCGGGTGGTGAGTTGTCGCGCGCCGAGCCGCCGCAGCGCCCGCTGGGCGGCCGTGCGGCCGATCGCGGCCGCATCCTCGAGTGCCTGCGCGCGGCGCGCGACCGTGTACCAGTAGTCGCGCTGCATGTCATCGCCATCCTGCGCCACGAGCGCGCAGCTGATGCTGTGACTGGTGCTCGGGTAGCCCTGCAGGAAGCCATGGCTGTTGCCGTAGACACGCACGCCGCTGTGCGTCGTCACGGTGCCGCCCTCGGAATTGCGCAGCCTGGCATCTACGCCTAAACCCGCCCCCTCGCAGTCGCGCGCCAGCGTCACGGCCTGTTCCGGCGTGATATCCCAGGGGTGATACAGATCCAGGTCCGGAATCTCGCGCGCGAGTGACTCCGGATCGGCGAGTCCCGCGCACTCATCGGCGGCGGTGTGGCGCGCTATGGAAGCGGCCTTGTCGACGGTCTCGCGCACAGCCTCGATGCGCAGATCGGCGGTGCTGGCGGATCCCTTGGCCTTGCCGACGTACACGGTGACCGACAGGCCGCGGTCGCGGTGATACTCGATGGTCTCGACCTCGCCGAGCCGCACGGTCACGGTCAGGCCGCGCTGCAGGCTGGCGTCGGCTTCGGCGTGGGTAGTGCCGGCGGCACGCGCCTGCTCGAGCGCACTGGCCACAGTGTCCTTAAGCTCGCTGATCCGTGATGCATCGACCTGCTGCGACATCCCTTCCTTACCTGCCTGGCTTATCGGCGCTGTACCATGAGGACCCACGATTGTAGCAGCGCCCCGTCGGCGTCATTTCAATGAGTCAGCTCAGCGACGAGGAACCACAGGACCAGCAGCCGCTGGACGAGGAGCGGCCGAGCCGCTCGGCGCGCAAGCGCAAAGCCGAGGCGCTGCAGCGCCTGGGCGAGCATCTGCTGGCGCTCAAGCCACAGCAACTGCAGCGATTCGATCTGCCGCCGCAGCTGCTCGAGGCACTGCTCGAAACACAGCGCCTGCGCAGCCGCCCGGCATTCGCGCGCGCACGCCAGTACATCGGCCGGCTGATGCGCGATATCGATCCGGCGCCGATCGAGCGGGCACTGGCGCTGCACGCGCCCGACCTCAAGGCCCGTGGCGCCCGGGCGCGTGATGCTAAGATGCCGCGATGAAGGCCCTGGTTGGCATCATCATGGGTTCATCGTCCGATTGGGAGACGATGAGCGCGGCCGCCGAATGTCTCGACAAGCTCGGCGTGGCTTATGAAACCCGCGTGGTGTCCGCCCATCGCACGCCGGATCTGCTGTTTGAATACGCCAGTTCGGCCGCCTCGCGCGGCCTGGAAGTACTGATCGCGGGTGCAGGCGGCGCCGCGCACCTGCCGGGCATGACCGCGGCGAAGACCACACTGCCTGTGCTCGGTGTGCCGGTGCAGTCGCGTGCATTCAATGGCCTCGATTCGCTGCTCTCCATCGTGCAGATGCCGGCCGGCGTGCCGGTGGCAACTTTTGCAGTGGGCGTTGCGGGCGCGACCAATGCGGCACTGTTCGCCGCCTCGATACTGGCCGCACGGCATCCGCCCATAGCCGACGCGCTGCAGCGCGCGCGCCAGGCGCAGACCGACGCGGTGCTCGCCAATCCCGATCCACGCGCCGCGGGATCACGCGCGGCGGGATGATGATTACCTGCCGATGACCATCGGTGTCGTGGGCGCCGGTCAGCTCGGCGCGATGCTGGCGTTATCAGGTTACCCGCTCGGCCTGGACTTCCTGTTTCTCGATCGCAGCGCTGCCACGCCGGCTGGACGTTTCGCGCCGGTGCTGAGCGGTGAGTTCACCGATCCTGCGCTGTTGCGGCAACTGGCCGAGCGCAGCGAGGTGATCAGCTTCGACTGGGAGAACATCTCGGTCGAGGCATTACGCGCCGCCACGCGCGGAACCCGCGCGCGTATCGCACCACCACTGCGGGCACTGGCGGCCGCGCAGGACCGATTGAGCGAGAAGCGCACCTTCCAGCGCCTTGCTATCCCAACGACCCGGTTCTGGCCGGTGGATTCCCGCGCGGCACTCGATCGCGCCATCGGCCGCATCGGCCTGCCCGGTGTACTCAAGACCCGCCGCCTGGGATATGACGGCAAAGGCCAGTTCGTTCTGCGTGACCTTAAGGATCGTGAACTTGCCTGGGAGCTCATTGGCAACGTGCCATTGATCTACGAAGAATTCGTACCGTTCGAGTACGAGGTATCGATCCTCGGTGTGCGCAGCCGGGCAGGAGACATCAGGGTCTATCCGCTCAATCGCAACTATCACGCCGATGGCATCCTGCGACTGACGCTGGCGCCCTGGCACGCACCGGCCCTGCTGCGTGCCGCGACACAGGCGCTGCGGCGCGTGCTCGAGGACTTCAGCTACGTCGGCGTGCTGGCCATCGAGTTCTTCGTCCGGCGCGGACGGCTGATCGCCAATGAAATGGCACCGCGTGTGCACAATTCGGGGCATTGGACGTTGGAAGGCGCATGCACGAGTCAGTTCGAAAACCATGTACGCGCCATCGCCGGCCTGCCGCTGGGAGATACCCGCGCCCTGGGTCACGCTGCCATGATCAATCTGATCGGTAAGATGCCGGAGCGAAAGTCGCTCCTGGCAGAAGCCGGGTTGCATTTGCACGACTACGGCAAGGAACCGCGTCACGGCCGGAAACTTGGCCACTGCACGATCGTGGAAACGAGTGCCCGTCGGCGGGATTTACGCGCCGCACGCATTCTTAAACGGCTTTATCCGCAACTGCCGTTGCAGCCGTAGTATCCTCACGCGCAACAGGACTGCGAGACCGACCCGCATCGATGTACCTCGAGGTATTCAAACTCCGGGACCTGCCTTTCCGGCTCAGCCCCGATCCCGAATTCCTGTACCTGAGCCAGGCGCATGCGCGCGCCAAGGCGTACATGGAATCCACCATCTGGTTCACCGACGGCTTCGTCGTGATCACCGGCGAGATCGGATGTGGCAAGACCACGCTGATCGAAACCTTCCTGAGCGAGCTGGAACGGGATGTACTGGTGGCCCGGATCAACCAGACGCAGGTCTCCTCCAGCGAATTCCTGCAGTCGGTGCTGGTGGCTTTCGGCTTCAAACCCTTCCGCATGAAGAAAGCCGAGCTGCTGGCCACCATCAACGACTTTCTGATCCAGCAGTACACTTCGGGCCGCAAGATCATGCTGGTGGTCGATGAGGCGCAGAATCTCTCCGAGCGTGTGCTCGAGGAGATCCGCATGCTCTCCGGCGTCGAGACCACCAAGGAAAAGGTGCTGCGCATCATCCTGGCCGGGCAGCCCGAGCTCAACGATAAGCTCGACGCGCCGGAACTGGAGCAGCTGACGCAGCGCGTGCGCCTGCGTTTCCATCTGCCCGCGCTTTCGAGCGGCGAGATGCACGCTTACATCCGTCATCGCCTGGAAGTGGCCGGGTCCCAGGGCCGTGAAATTTTTGCCGCCGATACTTTCGATCTTTTGTTTCGCTACACCGGCGGAGTGCCGCGACTGATCAATTCACTCTGCGACACGGCCATGCTGGCGGCCTCGACGCATCAGCGCGACGTCGTCATGCTCGAAGACGTGCAGGCCGCCATCAACGAGCTGCACTGGGTCGAATATTCCTCACGCACCGGCACACGGCTCATTCGCGGCGATCCGGCCGGAGTCGCACATGCCGAGGGCGGCGCGTATGTCTCCTCGGTGCCGGAAAGCTCCAGCGGGGTGCCATTGGCGCGCATCCTGCTCGCCACCGCGGGTCAGACCGTCAGCGAGCACGAGCTGTTTCCGGGACGGCTGATCATTGGTCGCACGCCCGCCAATGATCTGCAGATCGACAGCCGGTTCGTCAGCCGCCATCACTGCCAGATCGTGACCACGGCACAGAGCTGCGTGATCGAAGATCTCAACAGCACCAATGGGATCTTTCTGCATTCCAAGCGCGTGCGTTATCACAATCTCAACGACGGCGATGTCGTGACGATCGGACAGCACGAGTTGCTGTATATCGACGAGCGGGCGCGCCATCGCCACTCAACCGAGCATCAGCACGGTGCGACCACGGTGCTCAACGAGCGCTCCGCGGATCTGCCCGAGCGCAACCGCCAGTAAACGCAGCGATCGCTGAGAGCCTTCGCCGCCAGGCGGCTAGGCGGTGCCGCCGACCGTTAGTGCATCCACGCGCAGTGTCGGCTGGCCGACGCCCACCGGTACGCTCTGGCCTTCCTTGCCGCACACGCCGATGCCCTCATCAAGCTTCAGATCGTTGCCGACCATGGAGACGCGCATCAGCACGTCCGGTCCATTGCCCACCAGCGTTGCACCCTTGATCGGCTTACCGATGCGGCCGTTCTCGATCAGATAGGCCTCGCTCGCCGAGAACACGAATTTGCCGGACGTGATGTCGACCTGGCCGCCACCGAAGTTCACCGCGTAGATCCCGCGCTGCACCGAGGCAAGAATCTCCCCGGGGTCATGTGGACCGGCACGCATGTAGGTATTGGTCATGCGCGGCATGGTCACATGCGCAAAGGACTCACGGCGGCCATTGCCGGTGGAGCGGCCCCCCATGAGCCGCGCGTTGAGCCGGTCCTGCATGTAGCCCACCAGCACGCCATCCTCGATCAGCGTCGTGCACTGCGTGGGGGTACCCTCATCATCGATGTTGAGCGATCCGCGGCGCGCGGCCATGGCCCCATCATCGACCACGGTGCAGCCCGGCGCCGCGACCCGTTCGCCGATGCGGCCGCTGAAGGCCGATGTGCCCTTGCGATTGAAATCCCCTTCCAGTCCATGACCGATGGCTTCGTGCAGCAGCACGCCTGGCCAACCCGGACCGAGCACCACCGTCATGCTGCCGGCCGGCGCCGGCACGGCCTCGAGGTTGACCAGCGCCTGGCGCACGGCTTCGCGTCCCAGCGCCAGCGGGCGATCATTGGCCACCAGCTGGTCGAGCGTGTAGCGGCCGCCGCAGCCGGCGTAGCCCTGCTCGCGCCGCCCGGCCTGCTCGACGATGACGGTGACATTCATGCGCACCAGCGGCCGCACATCACCGGCCAGCACGCCATCGCTGGATGCGATGAGGATGAGTTCATGGACCGCATGCACGCTCGCCATCACCTGCACCACGCGCGGATCGATGCGGCGCGTCTCGCGGTCGACGCGTTCGAGCCAGCCGATCTTCTCATCGTCGGGCAGGCTGTGCAGCGGATCGGTGGGAAGATAAAGCCTGTGCCCGGCCGCCGGTTGCCAGGCCTGCACGGCGCCGGTGCCCTGCCGCACGGCGATGGCACGCGCTGCGCGCGCTGCCTCTTCGAGCGCCGGCATCATGATTTCGTCCGAATAGGCGAAACCGGTTTTCTCCCCGGCCAGTGCACGCACGCCCACACCCTGTTCGATGCTGGCGCTGCCTTCCTTGACGATACCGTCCTCCAGGCCCCAGCTTTCCTCGCGGGAGAGCTGAAAATACAGGTCCGCCGAATCCACAGCGGAACCCAGTACCAGTCCAAGGGCCTGCTCGACCCGGCCGACGTCGAGCCCCGCGGGCGCAAGAATGCCTTCGCGCGCGGTGCGCAGGGGATCGGTCAAAGCCTGGGAGATGAGCTCGGTCATGGCGGTCACATTACCCGATGCGACAGCGCCGGGAAATCCTGGCGCGCCGCGCGCTGCGCCGCCAGATCCAGCTGCGCGACGATCACGCCCTGCCCTGACTCGAGCCGCGCCAGCACCGTGCCCCAATGATCGATGATGATGCTGTCACCGTAGGTCTCGCGCCCGTTGGCGTGCCGTCCCCATTGCGCGGCCGCGACCACGAAGCTTAAGTTTTCGATGGCGCGTGAGCGCAGCAGAACCTCCCAGTGCGCTCGGCCGGTGGGCACGGTAAATGCCGCAGGCACCGTGAACCATTGCGCTCCAGCGGCGGACATGGGCCGATACAGCTCCGGAAAACGCATGTCGTAGCAGACCGAGAGTCCGAGCAGACCCGCGGGCGTCGGCACCAGGCCGAGGCGCGAGCCGGGCGCGATATTGCTGGACTCCCGATATTTCTCGTCACGTCCGGGAATGTCGACATCGAACAGATGCATCTTGTCGTAACGCGCGACGCGCTCGCCCTGATCGTTGTAGACCAGGCAGGCGGCCGCGACACGTTCGCCCGGAGTTTCACTGATGGGAGTCGTGCCGGCGACGATCCAGAGATTGAGTTCGCGCGAGCGCCGGCTCAGGAAATCCTGCACCGGCCCGGCGCCTTCACGTTCCGCCACCGCGCGCTTGTCGGCATCGCGCAGACCCATGAAGGAAAAATTCTCAGGCAGCAGCGCGATGCGCGCGCCTTCGTGCGCCGCCTGCTCGAGCAGCGTCCCCGCGGTATCCAGATTGGCCGCCACATCGGGTGCCGAGGTCATCTGCACGGCGGCAACCGTGATGGCATCGCTGGGTTTGGCGCGGGCGCTCATGATCGCTCAAGCCTGCCACACGGCAAGGCCCGCGGCTGTCAGCAACTCGGCAGTCTCGAACAGCGGCAACCCCATGACGCCCGAATAGCTTCCGCGCAGCATGTCGATGAATACCGCGCCGCGGCCCTGGATGGCATAGGCACCCGCCTTGTCGCGCGGCTCGCCGCTGTCCCAGTAGGTCTCGCACTCCGCGCGCGTCAGCGCCCGAAAGCGCACCACATTGCGGTTGAGCTTGGAGGTCAGCACGCCGCGCTGCGCCAGCGCCACGGCGGAGATCACTTCGTGTTCCTGTCCCGAGAGACGCGCGAGCATATCGAGCGCATCGTCGCGATCACGCGGCTTGCCGAACATGCTGCCCTCGAGCGAGATCACCGTATCCGCACCGAGCACCGGCAGCGGCTCGGCGGCGGCGCGCGCATCGCTCTTCTGCCGCGAATAGACCTTGAGCGCCTTCTGCTCGGCCAGGCGCCGCGCACAGTCCTCGATCAATTCACCTTCCAGCCGCCGCTCCTCGATACGAGCGGGCACGACGTGGTGGCGCACGCCGATCTGCGCCAGCAGCGCGCTGCGGCGCGGCGATGCAGAAGCGAGGATCAGCAGCGGCATTACCGCCGCGGGTGGGGTGGGCTCAGGCATGGTAGGTGCTCAGGCACGATGATAGGGGTGGCCGGCCAGTACCGTGGCGGCGCGATAAATCTGCTCGGCAAGCACGACGCGCACCAGCGCGTGAGGCAGCGTCAGCCGCGACAGCGACCACAGCCGGCGACCCCGCGACAGGACTTCCGGCGCCAGGCCGTCGGGGCCACCGACGATGAAAACGATGGGCTGGCCGACGCCGCGCTGCTGCTCGAGCCAGCGTGCAAGTTCGACGGTGCTGAACTGCTCGCCGTGCTCATCCAGCGCTACCGGCCAGTCACGCGGCGAAAGCAGCGCCAGGATGCGCCGGGCTTCGAGCGCCTTGGCCGCATCGGCATTGTCACCCGCCTCGCGCCGGTTGGCCGGCGATACGACCTTCAGTTCCAGTTTCCAGCTGCCGCTGAGGCGGCGGGAATAATCCTCGAATGCGGTATCGACCCAGGCGGGCATGCGCGATCCGACCGCAATCACGCGCAGATGCACCGTGCGGCCGCTCCGTCTGCACTCAGGAAGCCGCGGCGCGCTGGCTGGGTCCGCGGCGCCGGCGCGTCGCAGCGCCGCCGCTGGCCGCGCGCGCAACCGTTGCCGGCGGCTCCCACAGCTGCTCGATGGCGTAAAACTCACGCACCCGCGGCAGCATGACGTGCAGCAGCACATCCTGGAGGTCCACCAGGACCCATTCATTGTCACGCGTGCCCTCGATGCCGAGCGGCCGCCGCCCGGCGGCGCGCGCTTTCTCGACGACGCGTTCGGCGATGGAGCGGACGTGGCGATCGGAGGTGCCCGAGGCCACGATCATGGCGTCGGTGATATCGGTGAGCCCGCGGACATCGAGCAGTTTGACATTAACTGCCTTCATATCCTCCAGCGCCGCGAG
This sequence comes from uncultured Gammaproteobacteria bacterium, assembly GCA_963771665.1. Taxonomy (GTDB): domain Bacteria; phylum Pseudomonadota; class Gammaproteobacteria; order Steroidobacterales; family Steroidobacteraceae; genus FEN-1191. Next base: position 18,032 of record CAVYUK010000009.1, read on the forward strand.
TACCAGTTTTTCCAGGGCGGAATTGCGTCGCGGTGCGCGGCGCGGGCGAGCAGTCGTTGCCATGCGGGTCGGTTCATCCTCCTCAGGGCCTTAGCGGCCCCCCGGAGCATAGCACCCGGTGCGGACGATGAGATCGCGCACTGCATCGGGCACCAGGTAGCGCAGATCCCGCCCCGAGAGGATCAGCGCCCGCAGGTCGGTCGAGGCGATTTCAAGCTGGGTGACGGCATGCACATGGATGCGGCCCGCGATCGAGCTGTGCAGATCCCGAACGCTGCCCGTCCCGCGGTCGACCATCTCCTCCCCCAGCGGTCCGGTGATGGGGGCCTTCCAGCCGGGCCGGTGCGCCACCACGACATGCGCGAGCTCGAAGATCTCGCGCCAGCGGTGCCAGGTCGGCATGCCGAGGAAGGCGTCCATGCCGAGCAGCAGGCACAGCGAGCGCTGCGGGTGCTCGCGCCGCAGATCCGTCAGCGTATCGATCGAATAGGACACACCGCTGCGTCGGATTTCCCGGTCATCGACCGCGAAGCCGGGTTGACCGGCGACCGCGGCGCGCACCATCTCCAGCCGCAGCTCGCTCGATGCCAGCGGCGCTTCGCGGTGCGGCGGATTGCCCGTGGGCAGAAACCGGACCTGCGCGAGTTTGAGCAGTTGCCAGAGCTCGAAAGCCGTGCGCAAGTGGCCATAATGAATCGGATCGAAGGTGCCGCCGAAAAGCCCGATGGGTTCCGCCATTAGGGCTCTCCTAGCCCGCTCGCGACAGCGGCAGGGTGCGCACGCCGCACATCTCGACCGCGAGCAGTGCCAGCTCATCCCACGGATCCTGGGCCAGCAGACCTTGGACATTCGATCGGCGCGCGCCGCGCGCGCGATCAGGCGCGCGGTAGGCGCGCGCGGCAGCTGCAGCGAGCGCAGTTCGCGCAGCAGCGCCCAGAGCACCAGCGGCGGCTCAGCGCCCTCGGACTGCAGACCGCCGAGGATGCGCAGCGCGCGCGCGCAATCCGCGCTGCGCACCGCTTCGGCCAGCTGGAAGACATCGAAGCGCGCGCTGTCGGTGCTGCTCGCCGCCACCTCCTTGACTCCCGCGGCGACGCCGCTGGTGGCGAGCAGCGCGAGCTTGTCGATCTCCTGCTGTGCGGCCAGCAGGTTGCCCTCGCAGCGCTCGGCGAGCATGGCGGCGGCATCCTCGCTCAAGCTGATCTTCGCAGCGCGTGCGCGTGCGTGCAGCCACTGCGGCAGCCGGCCGATTTCCACCGGCCACACCGGCAGCCAGGCGCCGTGTTCCTGCAGCGTCCGCACCCAGGCGGCGTTCTGCGTGTCGCGGTCGAGCCTGCCAGTGACGATGAGCAGCAGCAGGTCATCACCCGCGGCGGCAATCAGCCGCTGCAATACCGCGCCGCCGGCGACTCCGGCCTTTCCGGTCGGCAGCCGCACCTCGATCAGGCGGCGCGGTGCGAACAACGACAGGGACTGCGCCGACTGCTCGATCTGTTCCCAGATCGAGACGGCGCGCTCGATGAAAAAAACCTCGCGTTCGGCGAAGCCGTCGGCGCGCGCGCGCGCGCGGATCTGATCGGTCGCCTCGCCAACCCGCAGCGGTTCATCGCCCGAAACCAGGTAGGCGCCGGCGACGCCTCGTTCCAGCTGCGCGGCGAGGTTCTCCAGAGTCAATTTCAACGGTTGTACTCCATCACGGCGGTATCTTAAGCTGATCCGCACGAACAAACCGATGGGCGGGCGGTCATGCCGACACTCTTCGAGCGCATTCTCCAGGGCGAGCTGCCGGCAGATTTCGTCTATCGGGACGAACTGGTGGCCGCGATACGGGACATTCATCCGCGCGCCCCCACCCATATCCTGATCGTGCCGATCAAGCCGATCCGCACCGCCAACGATGCGACCAGCGCCGATGAAGCGTTGCTCGGGCACATGTTCGTGGTAGCCGCGCAGCTCGCCGCACGCGAAGGCATTGCCAAAGACGGCTATCGGCTGATCGTGAACTGCAATACCCACGGCGGGCAGGAGGTCTACCACCTGCACATGCACCTCATTGGCGGCAAACCCCTGGGTCCCATGGTGTCGGTTTGACAGTGGCCAAACGCTCCAGCAAGACGCCGCGGCGCGCGCCGCGCGCCGCCAATGCGCTGTACCCGGCAATCCGCCCCTATCAGAAGGGCTATCTGCGGGTCTCGCCGCTGCACGAGATCTATTACGAGCAGTCCGGCAATCCAGCCGGCAAGCCCGCGGTCTTTCTGCACGGCGGCCCCGGCGGCGGCACCGATCCGAGCATGCGGCGATTCTTCGATCCGCAGCGCTACCGCATCGTGCTGTTCGATCAGCGCGGCTGCGGCGCCAGTCGCCCGCACGCGGAATTGCGCGACAACACCACCTGGGACCTGGTCAGCGATATCGAGACGCTGCGTGTCCATTTGAATATCGAGCGCTGGCTGGTGTTCGGCGGCTCGTGGGGATCGACGCTGGCGCTCGCTTATGGACAGCGTCACGCCGAACGGGTCACCGAGCTCGTGCTGCGCGGCATCTTTCTGCTGCGGCGTTCCGAACTCGAATGGTTCTACCAGGATCCGCTTGGCGCCGGCTCGCTGTTCCCGGATCTCTGGGAGCAATACGTCGCTCCCATCCCGGCGGCCGAGCGCTCCGACATGATGCAGGCGTACTACCGGCGGCTGACCTCGCCGGACAAGGCGACCCGCACCGCCGCCGCGCGGGCCTGGTCGATCTGGGAAGGCGCCACCAGTCATCTGCGCACCGATCCAAAGTACGTCGCCAAGTTCGACAATCCGGATTTTGCCGCCGCTTTCGCCCGCATCGAGGCCCACTACTTCGTCAACCGCGGCTTCCTGGATCCTGACGATCAGCTGCTGCGGCAGGTTGATCGCATACGGCACATCCCCGCGGTGATCGTGCAGGGACGCTACGATGTGGTCTGCCCCATGCGCAGCGCCTGGGACCTGCACCGTGCCTGGCCCGAGGCGCTGCTGCGCGTAGTGCCGGACGCCGGCCACTCGGCATTCGAGCCGGGCATCACGCGCGAGCTGGTGGCGGCAACGAATCGGTTCGCACGGCGACGAAGCAGGTAGCGACGGCCAATAGAGCGAGTTTGATGTAGCCCCTCTCTATGTGCCGTCAGTCCCGCGTCGCCCCCGTGAGCTTCGATTCCGCGTCGATGATGCCGTGCCGCTCTAGCCACAGCCGCGCGTCCTGCGCATCCTGCTCGAACCAGGCCTTGGTGGAGCCGAGCCGAAAGCTATAGCCCCAGGCATCCATATCCTCGAACAGCCGCTCGCGTCCGATCGACTCGAACGTATCGGCCAGCAGCACTTGCAGATAGCAGACCGCGCTTTCCTCGGCATCATCACCGCCGGCATCCCGGTCCAGGCCCGCGCGGCGCTCCGGGCTCATGCAGATATAGTGTGCCGCCTCGTGCAGGATCGAATGCAGCGGCGTGTCGTGACGGGCGAACAGCGTGTTGCCTCGCAGACCCGCTTCGCTCTCGCCCCAGTAGGACCCGTCGATGGGGGCATCCGGTGCCAGCACGCGGGTATCGAGTCCGAAACCTGCCAGCAGGCGCACGACTGCCAGTCGATCGATGCTCGAGAGCCGCAGCACCCGAATGCCCGCCGCGGTTCTACAGACTCGAAAGGCGGCGCATGACGACCGACACCAGGTCGTGCGCCAGCGCTTCGCTCAGGATCCGCGTCTCGCGTTCCTTGGCGAGCAGCTCGCTCTCGGTAAAGTTGTAGTCGCGCACCACGGTGTGCGTCTCGGGCGCAATCAGATCGCGCCCCTGCGAGGTGACGGAGAATTTCAGCTGGTAGCTGAGCTGATACTCAGTGGGCGCGTTCAGCGCCGACACCGTCAGGATCCTCTGCGTGGTCACATCATTGAGCACATGGATGATGGTGGCCGAATCGTCATGACCGCTCTCATCGATGCGCGTGCCGGCGGCGATGAGTGCCTTGCGCAGCCCGAAGTAGAAATCCGATTCGGTGTCGCTGGTCTCGATCCGCACCAGCGCGATCGATCGCGGCAGCGCCGTGCTGCCCTCCAGGTGAAAGCCGCACGCCGCCAGTGCGAGCGCCGCCGACGCAGCCAGTGCACCCAGCGCGCGACGTGCCCGTGAATTCATACGACGAGGTTGAGCAGTTTGTCTGGCACGTGGATGGCCTTGCGGATGCTCTTGCCGGCAACAAAGCGCTGCACGCCCGGCTCGGCCAGCGCGGCCTCGATGGCGAGCTCCTGGCTCGCGCCGCAGGGCATCTTCAGGCGCGCGCGCAGCTTACCGTTTACCTGCACCACCACTTCCACCATCGACTGCGTCAGCGCCCGCGGGTCAGTCTCCGGCCAGCGCTCGTCAATGACGGCGCCTGGGTGCCCGAGTGCATGCCAGAGGCTGTGACAGACATGCGGCACGATCGGCGAGAGCATGAGCACGGCCAGCTCCAGCGCCTCGTTCCGGACCGCGCGCGCGACATCGTCGTGCTCCTGGAAGTGGCCGACGGCATTGAGCAGTTCCATCACTGCGGCGATGGCGGTGTTAAAGGTGCGTCGGCGGCCGATATCGGCCGTGACTTTCGCCAGCGTCTGGTAAGCGGCCCGGCGCAGGTCGCGCCCCGCTTCCGACAGCGTCAGTTCGCCCGCGGACGAACGCAGGTCGAGCCGCGGCGCAGGCGACTCACCGACATGATCGTAAACCGCCTTCCAGAGCCGGCGCAGGAAGCGAAACTGACCCTGTACCCCCTCGTCCGACCATTCCAGTGACTGCTCGGGCGGTGCTGCGAACATGGTGAACAGCCGCGCGGTATCGGCGCCGTATTTCTCCACCAGCGTCTGCGGGTCGACGCCATTGTTCTTCGACTTCGACATCGTGCCGAGGCCACCATAGTCGACCGGGCCATCGTCCTTGAGTGATACGGCGCCGATGCGGGTACCGGCGGCATCGAACACCGGTTCGACATCGGCCGGATTGAGAAACTGCCGGCGTCCATCGGCGCCGGTGCGAAAGTAGATCTGGTTGAGAACCATGCCCTGCGTCAGCAGGTTCGAAAATGGTTCGGACAGCGGCTGCAGCGACATATCGCGCATAACCCGGGTCCAGAAGCGCGAGTACAGCAGATGCAGGATCGCGTGTTCAATGCCGCCGATGTACTGATCGACCGGCATCCAGTAACGCGCGCGCTCATCGACCGCGGCAGCGTCCTGATCGGCGCAGGTGTAGCGCAGGAAATACCAGGACGAATCCACGAAGGTGTCCATGGTGTCGGTCTCGCGCCGCGCCGGGCCGCCGCAGCGCGGACAGGTGCATTCAACGAACTCGGCGAGTTTTGCGAGCGGGTTGCCGCTGCCATCGGGCACCAGGTTCTCGGGGAGCACGATCGGCAGATCGCTGTCCGGCACCGGCACCTCGCCGCAGCCCGGACAATGGATCAGCGGGATCGGGCAGCCCCAGTAGCGCTGGCGCGAGATGCCCCAGTCACGCAGGCGCCACTGCACGCGCTTGCGTCCCAGTCCTTTTGCCTCGAGTGCGGCCGCGATCGCATCGATGGCGGCATCCGAGGACAGCCCGCTGAATTCTCCCGAGCCGATCAACTGGCCGTATTCGGCGTATTCGGGCTGCCACTCCGGGCCGACGTGGCTATAGGCGCCGCTGGCGGATGTCACCACGGTGGGTATCGCCAGGCCATAGCGCTTCGCAAAGGCGAAATCGCGTTCATCGTGCGCGGGCACGCCCATGACGGCGCCTTCGCCGTAGGCCATCAGCACGTAGTTGGCGACCCAGACGGCGATGTTCTCGCCGGTGAGCGGATGGCGCACGTGCGCTCCGGTGGCCATGCCGCGCTTCTCGGCGGTCGCGACATCGACCTCCATCGTCGAGCCGCGCCTGCATTCCTCGACGAACTCGGCGAGCGCGGCATTGCCGGCGGCCGCCGCGGCCGCCAGCGGGTGCTCGGCGGACACGGCGACGAAGCTGACGCCGTAGAGCGTGTCGGCGCGCGTGGTGAAGACCTTGAGTGCACCATCGCTGCCGAGCAGCGCTTGCGTGTCGTCGGCATAGGGAAAGGCGAGCTCGACGCCCTGGCTGCGGCCGAGCCAGTTGGCCTGCATCACGCGCACGCGCTCGGGCCAGCCCGGCAGCGCATCGAGCGCCGCGAGCAACTCCTCGGCGTAGGCGGTGATGCGCAGGTAGTACATCGGGATTTCGCGCTTTTCCACCGGCGCGCCGGTGCGCCAGCCGCGGCCGTCGATCACCTGTTCGTTGGCGAGCACGGTCTGGTCCACCGGGTCCCAGTTCACGATGCCGGTTTTCTTGTAGGCGATGCCGCGTTCGAGCATGCGCAGGAACAACCACTGATTCCAGCGGTAGTAGCTTGGATCGCAGGTTGCGAGCTCGCGCTTCCAGTCGATCGCAAAGCCCAGCGAACGCAGCTGGCGGCGCATATAGGCAATGTTGTCCCGGGTCCACTGCGCGGGCGGCACGCGATTGGCGATGGCCGCATTCTCCGCGGGCAACCCAAAGGCATCCCAACCCATCGGTTGCAGCACGTTGTAGCCCTGCATGCGCATGAACCGCGCCAGCACGTCGCCGATGGTGTAGTTGCGCACGTGCCCCATGTGCAGCCGCCCCGAAGGATAGGGAAACATGCACAGGCAGTAATACTTCGCGCGCCCCTCGGTCTCGCGCGCCTCAAAACTCGCGTGGGAGTCCCAATATTCCTGCGCCGCGCGCTCCACCGCAGCGGCCTCGTAACGTTCCTGCATGGAGCGAAGAATACACGAAGCGACAGGCGCGGCAGCCCCTGCCGCCGCGCCCCGCCAGGACCTTCTACTGCAGCGTGATCGTGACGATGGCCTGCTGACCATCGTGCTGAATCAGCAGCGTCGCCGAGTGGCCGGCGCCTTTCACGGCGGTCTGGAACTGATCGACGGTGGTGATCGATTCGCGATTGATGCTGAGGATGACATCGCCTTCACGGATGCCGGCTTCGGCCGCCGGACCATTCGCTTCCACGACCACGATGGCGCCGTGCGTCTTGAGCTGGGCCTTCTCGGCCCCGGTCAATGCGCGTACCGACATACCAATGCGATTGACGACCGCGGTTTCGCCCTTGGCATCCCCACCGCCACCGCGACGATTGTTCGCTACCGAAGTCTTCTCCTTGAGTTCCTCGACCGTGACGCTGATGCGCTTGATGGCTTTATCGCGCCAGACTTCCAGCAGTGCGGGCTGACCCGGCTTGATCTCGGCGATCAGCGGCGGCAGTTCATCGGACAGATCCACCGGCTTGCCATTGACGCTAAGGATGATATCGAGCGGCTCGATACCCGCCTTGTCCGCCGGGCCGCCGGATTCAACCGAGGACACCGCGGCGCCGCGCGGGCGATCCAGGCCGAAGTTCTCGGCCGTGGCCGCCGACACCGCCTGGATGGTCACGCCGATGCGGCCGCGACTGACGTGGCCGCTCTTGATGAGCTGCTCGGCGACATTGTTGGCGACCGCGATCGGAATCGCGAACGAGATGCCTTCATAGCCGCCGCTGCGGCTGTAGATCTGCGAATTGATGCCCACCACCTCGCCGTCGAGATTGAACAGCGGGCCGCCGGAGTTACCGGGATTGACCGCGACATCGGACTGGATGAAGGGCACGTAGCCGTTGCCGCCTTCGCCGACATTGCTGCGCGCCGTGGCACTGACGACGCCCGCGGTGACACTGTTTTCGAAGCCGAAGGGCGAGCCGATCGCCAGCACCCACTGACCCGGGCGCAGCTTGCTCGAATCCCCTAGGCGCACCACGGGCAGATTGCCCTTGGCGACGATCTTGATGACGGCGACATCGGTGCGCTCATCGACGCCGATGACCTTGCCCTCGAACTCGCGCCGGTCGGTGAGCTTGACCGTGATCTTCGAGGCGTTGTTGACGACATGCGCGTTGGTGAGGATGTAGCCGTCCGCGCTGATGATGAAGCCGGAGCCGATACCGCGCACCGGCGCGAAATTGCGCGGCTGCTGCTGCGTATGGCGCCGCGCGGAATGCCGAAGTGGCGGAAGAAGTCGCCGAACGGATCCTCCTGCTCGTCCTCGTTATTCTCCGAATCGGCGACTGCCGCGGCCCGCAGGCCGTTCCACGACCTGTACGTTGACGACCGCAGGGCCGACCTGCGCCACGAGATCGGCGAAGTCCGGCAGGCCGCGTACCGACACTGGGGCAGCCGCGGGCGCCGTGGGGCGCGGGCGCTGCTGCAACCCGCAGCGGCGCCGGCTGCGCGGGATCGCCCGTGCCCGCCGCCGTCGAGGACTGCGGCGAGCAGGCCGCGAACAGGGTCACTAGCGCAATGCACCCAGAACCCGGGGGCCCACATCCTGATGCGACATATCTGATCTACTCCGATCCATTGGATAACAGGTGCATGATAGACCCGGATTCCATAGAGCGGTTCCGGTCATTCGCCTACGTTACTGTCGGCGGACACGAATAGGTCGTGCAGCCAGCAGCCCGAATCGGCCAGGGCCAGCAGCACCACGGGAATATTGCCGAAACGCGTGAAGGGCGGCCGGCCAGCGCGGGGCTGGACGCTGCCGCGCAGCACCGTGCTCTGGAATTCCGGGGCCCGCGCCAATACCTCGCCGCGCGCGCCACCAGCGCCGAAATGCCATCGTTGGCCGCGCGCACCAGCGGGCGCTGGGCCTCCATGGCGCGCATGCGGGAGATCTGGAAGTGCTGGTAGCGCGCCCACGAGCGGCCAAACCAGGCATCGTTGGTGACATTGACGAGCACCCGCGCCTGCTCGAGTGCCGACAGATTCAGGCTGCCGTAGGCATCTTCGTAGCAGATGCTCAACGACAGGATGGTGCCGCCGGCGGCGACCGCGGGCTGATCGGCGGCCCCGCCGTAAAGTCCGAATACGGCAGGCTCATGAGCCGCAGCCAGGAACGCACGAAGGCCGGCACCGGGAAGAACTCGGCGAACGGCACCAGGTGGTGCTTGTCGTAGAAGGTCACGTGCTCGTTGCCGCCATCGTCATGATGGAGTTGTAGTAGTTGTCGCCATCGTCGGCGCGGATGATCCCCATGACGATGTCGGAGCCGCGCGCGCTGCCTGGGAATACAGCTGCCCCAGGTACTGCGGCACTTCGTTCACCAGCTGCGGCAATGCCGACTCGGGCCAGACGATCAGCTGCGCCCCCAGCGCCTCCTGGTTGAGGTCGGTGTACAGATCGCGCGTGGGCTCCACATTGTCGGCCTGCCATTTCTGATCCTGGGGGACGGCCCCCTGCAGCACCGCGACCGTCACCGGCGACCCGCCGGCTGCGTCCAGTCGATGAAGCCAAGCGCCCAGCCCAGCGGCCAGGGCAGCAGCAGCAGCGCCAGGGCCAGCGCCCGCAGTGCCGCGCGGCCGCGCAGCAGCGCGAGCAACGAGCCGCTGCCCAGCAGCAGCAGCAGCGAGATGCCATAGGCGCCGATGATCGGCGCGAAGCCCCCCAGCCAGGTATCGGTCTGGGAGGTACCGAGCGTCAGCCACGGAAAGCCCGAGAGGAACCAGCCGCGCCACCACTCGATCAGCAGCCACAGGGCGGGCAGGCCGACAAAATAGCGCGCAGCGCCCGCGGCCGGCAGGAAACGCACGGCCAGGAAGCCCATGAGCGCGTGATAGGCGCCCATGATGGCCACCAGGCCCATCACGATCACCAGTGTCAGCCAGATGGGTGCACCACCGAAGCCGTGCACGCTCACGTACAGCCACCAGGTGCCGAGCCCGAAGGTGCCGCTTCCAAACAGAGGCCGTTCCAGGCCGCGCGCCGCGGCGGTACTGCCCTCCCAGAGCCACATCAGCAAGGCCGGGCAGATGATCGCCATCCACCAGGCGTTCAGCGGCGCGAAGGCGCAGGCCAGCGCCGCGCCCGCGGCCAGCGCGATCGCATGACTGATCACGGGCGAGTTCGGGGGATTCACTCCGCGGGCTTGGCCGAGTGAAACTGCGGCGGAATGGTCACGCGCAGACTGTCGATCCGGCGGCGGTCGCTGCGCATGACGCGAAACTCGAATTCGCCAGCATGACGCTTCGCCCCGGCGCGGCATGCGTCCGAGCTGCTTCATCACCAGCCCCGCGACCGTGTCGAATTCGCCGGCGCAGTTCGGCGCTGAAAAACTGGTTGAACTCGTCGATGCGCGTGGTGCCGCGCACGCTGAACTGCCGCTCGCCCTCGCGCCGGATGTTCTGATCGTCCTCGACGTCGAATTCATCGTCGATGTCGCCGACGATCTGCTCGATGACATCCTCGATGGTCACCAGGCCCGCGACACCGCCGTATTCATCGACCACGATGGCCATGTGATTGCGGTTGTCGCGAAATTCGCTCAGCAGTACGTTCAGGCGCTTCGCCTCGGGCACGAACACGGCGGGGCGCAGGTACTCGCGCATGTCGAAGGTTTCCTGCTCGCCTGCGAACAGCCGCAGCAGGTCCTTGGCGAGCAGGATGCCGGCGACATCATCGTGCCCGCTGCCGAGCACCGGGAAGCGCGAATGGCGCGACTCGACCACGGCCGAGAGAATGCGCGCGATCGGATCCTCGCGACCCACGCACACCATCTGCGTGCGCGGCACCATGATGTCGCGCACCTGCAGATCCGCGACGGCGAACGCGCCTTCGAGCATCGCGAACGGATCGGCGTCGAGCACGCCGCGCTGCTGCGACTCGGCCAGCATCTCGACCAGCTGGGCGCGATCCTTGACGCCGGCGGCCAGCGTGCGCGTGAAGCGCGAGCGCCAGCGGCCGCTCGCGCCCGCCTTCTTGCCGCCCGATTTATCGCCGGTCCCTTGGCCATACCTGTCAGCGCTCCTACGATAGGGATTGGCGATGCCGAGCCGGCGCAGCGTGCGGATCTCGCGCCGCTCCATACGCCGCGCCTCATCGGGAAGCTCATGATCGTAGCCCACCAGGTGCAGTACCCCGTGCACCACCATGTGCGCCCAGTGCGCACGCGCGCTCTTGTGCTGCGCGCGCGCCTCCGCGCGCAGCACCGCGGGGCAGATCACAGTTCACCGAGCAGACCCGCCTGCGCGACGGCCTCGGCATGGCCGGAAACGACAGCACGTTGGTGGCCCGGTCGCGGCCCCGATAGCGGGCATTGAGCGCCCGGCTGCGCGCGCGCCCGGCCAGCAGCACCGACAGCTCGAAGGCCCCGGCGCGCCGTCCCACGCCGCCGCTGCCCAGCCGCGCAGCTCCCGCGCCGGCGGCAACCAGCCCGCGCGTACGGTGCGCGTGACGTGAGTTTCATGGCTGATTCGAGCGCTCGTGCGACTCGTAGGCCTGCACGATGCGCTGGACCAGCGGGTGGCGCACCACATCGCCGGCATCGAAGAAGGTGAAGGCGACGCCGGCGACACCGCGCAGGATCAGCTGCGCATGCTGCAGGCCCGACATGCGTCCGCTCGGCAGATCGGTTTGCGTCAGATCCCCGTGACCACCGCGCGTGAGCCGAAGCCGATGCGGGTCAGGAACATCTTCATCTGCTCGATGGTGGTGTTCTGCGCCTCATCGAGAATGATGAAGGATTCGTTGAGCGAACGGCCGCGCATGAAAGCCAGCGGCGCCACCTCGATGGCGTTGCGTTCGATGAAACGCGCGACGCGATCGAAGCCCATCAGTTCGTAGAGCGCGTCGTACATCGGCCGCAGGTACGGATCCACCTTCTGCGCCATGTCGCCCGGCAGAAAGCCGAGGCGTTCGCCGGCCTCGACCGCCGGCCGCACCAGCACGATGCGGCGCACGCGCTCCGACAGCAGCGACTCCACCGCGCAGGCGACCGCGAGATAGGTCTTGCCGGTGCCGGCCGGGCCGACGCCGAAGCTCAGGTCGTGATTGCGGATGTGAGCCAGATAGTCGCGCTGGTGCGCGCCGCGCGCGCGCACGCTCTCGCGCCGGCCGGCCGCGCCGCGCTCGGCATCTCCGTGCGCGATGACCACGTTGTCCGCACCCTCACCCTGGCCACCGCTGGCGTGCTCGACCAGGCACAGGTGCACCTGTTCGGCGGACAGATCGCGGTGCCGCGCCTGTGCATACAAGTCCTTCAACACGGCCTCGGCGGCCTCGGCGTGTTCGCCCTGGATGCGGAAGGACTGGCCGCGGCGGCGGAGCTTCACGCCCAACCGCGATTCGATCAGGCGCAGATTCTCATCGAGCGGGCCGCACAGGCTCGCCAGGCGCGCATTATCGGCTGGTTCGAGCGCGAACTCGTGGGTTGCGGCGGCGTTTGCGCTCACGCGGCGCAGGTCCCCGCGGCCTTGCTTTCCGCCTCCACCAGCCGGCCGCGCAGCGAATGCGGGCGCGCCTCGGTGACGATGACATCGACGAATCGCTGCAGCAGCGATGCGGGGCCGGGAAAATTGACCCAGCGATTGTTCTCGGTGCGACCCGCGTCGGCGGCGCCTTTTTTCGCGGCGCGTTCCACCAGCACGCGCTGCACGCTGCCGACCATGCCGCGGCTGATGCTGAGCGCCTGCGCATCGAGCAGCGCCTGCAGCGCTCGCAGCCGTTGTTGCTTGACCTCGAGCGGCACTTCATCGGGCAGCGATGCCGCGGGCGTACCGGGCCGGCGGCTATAAAGAAAGCGGAAGGACTGATCGAAACCGGCATCGGCCACGAGCCGCATCGTGGCCTCGAAATCGCGCGCGGTTTCACCGGGAAAGCCGATGATGATGTCGCTGGAGACCGCGATATCGGGCCGCACGGCTCGCAGCGCGCGCAGCCGCTCCTTGTACTCGAGCACCGTGTAGCCGCGCTTCATGAGAGCGAGGATACGGTCCGAACCGCTTTGCACCGGCAGGTGCAGATGATTGGCAAGCTGCGGCAGATTGGCGTAGGCCTCGATGAGGCTGTCACTGAATTCGAGCGGATGCGAGGTGGTAAAGCGGATGCGCTCGACACCGGCTATGGCCGCGACGTGGTGCATCAGCGTCGAGAGGTCAACGATGGCGCCATCGGCCATCGCACCGGCGTAGGCATTGACGTTCTGGCCGAGCAGCACGATCTCACGCACGCCCTGGCGCGCGAGCGCGCGGACTTCCTCCAGCACCGAATCGAAGCCGCGGCTGACTTCATCGCCGCGCGTATAGGGAACGACGCAGAAGCTGCAGTACTTGCTGCAGCCCTCCATGACTGACACGTAGGCTCGCGCGCCGGCGGCACGCGGCTCGGGCAGGGCGTCGAATTTCTCGATGGCGGGGAAGCTCAGGTCGATCACCGCGCGGCCACCGCGCCGCACCTCACTGATCATCTGCGGCAGTCGATGAGCGTCTGCGGCCCGAACACCAGGTCCACGTAAGGCGCGCGCGCCGTGATCGCCTCACCCTCCTGGCTGGCCACACAGCCGCCGACGCCGATGATGAGTTCGGGCCGTCGCTGCTTGAGCGCACGCCATTCCCCGAGCAGCGAGTAGACCTTGTCCTGCGCCTTCTCGCGCACCGAGCAGGTGTTCATGAGCAGCACGTCGGCCTGCGCCGGATCGTCAGTCGCCGATAGGCCAACCTGCGCGTGCAGCACGTCCGCCATGCGAGCGGAGTCGTACTCGTTCATCTGACAACCGAAGGTCTTGATGTGATAGCGGCCGGACATGGCTCTTGGCTCAAACTCAAAGGGTAACGGTTTTGGGGGCCTGATTAGAAAAGCTCTCTAAATCAATCATCTACATGCGCCTAAGCAGCGCTGAAATAGGCTTTACGGGCATCTGCGGGCACCGCTGCAGGGTACTACAGCTGCGTGGCAGCTCGTCACGATCAGCCATGGCGAGCATCGCATCGATTTCGTATTCTCGGGGGGTCGCCCCGGAGACCCCCTTTGATCGGCGCGGTCGATTACCTGCTCGATCGCGGCTATGCGCCAGGCGCCATCGGAGTCCTGGGCGCCTCGATGGGTGGAGTCGCCGCATTGCATGCGGCTGTGGGCGATGAAGCTATCGGCGCGGTGATTTCGGACAGCGCATTCGCCGACTTCGGCGAGATGATCGAGCGGTGCCGGTCAGAAGGGAATATCGTCGTCGAATTCCTGGTTCGAGGCGCCGGCGCCCGCGCCGGCCGGAGCGTGCTCGGACATCTCCGGCCGCGAGCCGGACTCTGAGTAGCCACCACCCGAGGAGCCGCCTGCAGCGCTGCTACCTGCCGCGCCCCCGCGGCCGCCGAGCATCTGCATTTCGTTGCCGACGATCTCGGTCGTATAACGATCGCGGCCTTCCTTGTCCTGCCACTTGCGCGTGCGCAATCGGCCTTCGATATAGACCTGCGAGCCCTTGCGCAGGTATTCAGCGGCAATCTCGCCCAGCCGGCCGAACAGCGCGACGTTGTGCCATTCGGTACGTTCCTGCTGCTCGCCGGACTGCTTGTCCTTCCAGCTCTCGGTGGTCGCCAATCGCAGGTTGGCCACCGTCATGCCGGAGGGCATGGCCCGGGACTCCGGATCCGCACCCAGATGACCGATGAGGATGACTTTGTTAATGCCCCGCGCCATGTTCCGCCTCGCCGATAATAGGGGCAGGATCTTAACTCAATGCCCCTGCATTTAGCCGGGGCGAGTAATTGCGGCAATGAGCCAGTTACTCGGCAGTGCTGGCGGCGGGTTCGAAGTTTGCACCGCACAAAGAAATTATTTGACCATATAAGGATATTATTCGGTCATATAGTTGAGGCAGAATGAGCACTTAGCTGCAGCAAGACAGGGGTCTCGATGGCAACCGAGAGGGGATCTGCCCGCGCGGCCAGGCGCATGCGGGGGCTTAAGGGGCGCGGACGCCGGCATTCTCAGATCGCACTGGCGGTCGCGGTGGCGCTCTACGGGGCGACTTCGCCGCGCCAGACAGCCCGTGCCGACGATGACAGCTCGATGGGCACGACCCTGCAGGAAGTCGTGATCACGGCACGCAAGCGCACCGAGAATCTGCAGGATGTTCCCGAGAGCATCGACGTGTTCACGTCGAAGGACCTCGAGAATCTGTCGATCTCGCAGTTCGAGGATTACGCCACCAAGACCCCCTCGATCACATTCGTCAGCATTGGACCGGGGCAGACGCAGTTCTTCATGCGCGGGGTTTCCGACGGCAGCAGTCCCAACGCGCAGAACCTGTCCACGACCGGATTTTTCGTCGACGACATGTCGATGAGCTACTACGGCGTCATGCCGGACCTGCACAGCTACGACATCGAACGCATCGAAGTTCTGAACGGCCCGCAGGGCACCCTGTTCGGCGCCGGATCGATGTCGGGCGCAGTCCGCATCATCAGCAAGAAGCCCGACCTGGATGCGTTCAGCGCGGGCATGGATCTCGATGGCGGGAAGATCCAGCGTGGCACCGACAACACCACCTATGAGGGCTTCATCAATCTGCCGCTCATCGATGGCCGCACCGGGTTGCGGCTGTCCGCCTATTCGGTGCACGACGGCGGCTTCATCGACAATGAGCTCACGACGCGCCAGTGGGTCAACGGCGTGGTGTCGAACAACGCGGCCTGGGCGCGCTCCAACTACAACACGCAAAGCGTCGCGGGCGGCCGAGCGGCCATCCGGCAGGTAATCGCGGAAGGGTGGGAAGCCAACCTGACTTACAACTTCCAGCGTCAGCTGCACAATGGCGCCTGGGACCAGGACCCGAACTACGGCGACGATAAGGTCTCGCGCTTCGCGCCCGAGAACGGCAACAACTATCTGCGCACGTTCGATCTGCACCTCGACGGCGATGCCGGCATCGGCGATCTGGTCTTCGCGGGAACCTATTGGTCCCAGAGCCAGCACATCATCGATGAGTATTCGAATTACGTGCAGTACTCGACCGTCTCACCATTCACAGCCGCGAATATCCAGAGTTTTGCCTGCCAGACCGGGCCGACGATCGCGAACACCTACCAGGGCCTTCCGCAGGATGCCTACAGCGGCTGTGCGGTGCCGACCATGTTCTATCGATACAACGCAGCCACGCAGCGCTGGTCGAACGAGCTGCGGCTGCAATCCAAAGCCGGTGGACGTTTTCACTGGCTGGGCGGCCTGTACCTCGAGAAGACCGAAGAGCAGTATTCGTCCTTCTACGAAATCCCGAATGAGAAGCAGGGTGGAGAAGCTTTCCAGAGCCAGATCTCCTACTACAACGTCTACGCCAACGAGGCGGCCACGCCGCTGCCACATGAGTGGTACAGCTCCGTGAATGAACTGCAGTACCTGCAGTACACCGAATTTGCGGACCTGAGCTTCGATCTCACGCCGCGCTGGAACGTCGAGGGCGGCGTGCAGCACTTCCAGTCCAAGTTCAACGGCGGCAGCGAATGGGCCAGCTACGCCTGGCAGCCCAAGGAGCCGACCGAATCCTCAGGTGGCTCGCATAAATTCAATTTCAAGGCTGGCACCAACTACAAACTCACCGACAAGCTGATGCTGTATGGCATCTTCAGCCAGGGCTTCCGCGACGGCGGCGTCAACGGCGGCATCGGCCCGACATGTGTGGCGAACGGTGCGCCGACCCAATTCAAGCCCGACACGCTCAATAATTTCGAGGTTGGCTGGAAGTCGACGCTGCTCGATGGGCGCATGACCTGGAACGGCGCCCTCTATTACATGCCCTGGAAGGATTACCAGGTGCCGGTATACGACCTGGCCATCTGCCCGAGTACTTTCAACGCCAACATCGGCAACGCCCGTATCTATGGCGCGGAATCGAACGTCGACTACCGGATCACCGAGGGCCTGACCGTCGAGGCGTCAATGAGCTACGACGACTCCAAAATCACATCGAACAAGTTCCAGAATCCGGACTACGTGGTGTTTCCCGGCGAGCGGCTGCCGTTCGTGGCGTACTTCAATGGCAGTGCCAATGCCCGCTATGAGCGTCCGCTCAGCCCGGCACTGCGCGGCTATGCTCAGTTCGACATTGCCTACAAAGGCGACACCTGGAGCGATCTGCGCGCCACCAACCCGAATGGTTTTGGACGCGTGTTGCAACCGGCGTACGAGATCTCGAATCTGCGCATCGGAGTGGAACCGCCCGGGGGACGCTGGACGGGTGAGTTCTACGTCAGCAATCTGTTCGACACCAATGCGGTCATCTTCTCGAATACCGGCAATTACGATCGCCGGCAAACCACGAATCTGCCGCGCGTCATCGGCCTGCGCGCCAGCTACCGCTGGGGGAAGAAGACGGCTGAATGAGCCGGACGCTAGCGCCGGCCGCCGCCGAGCACATCCGCAATCGGGGCGGCCGCGGCCGGTTCTGCTTTGGGATAGTCCTTGCCGATGAGAGCGGCGAGCGTGGCCGCGATCTGCGACTGCGTGACCCGAGAAATCTGGGTCCGCTCTCCGAGCGCGGGCGTGTCCGGTCCCATGACCGCGATCCATACATTCTCTGACCCGGGCTCTTCGACACCGTGCTCCTTCCACTGCTCCTTCCCGCTGCCGCGACCGTGATCGCAGGTGATGATGAAGGTGGTCTTGTCGCGGTACGCAGGCATGCTCTGCATCCTGTCCCAAAGCTCTTTCACGAAGCCGTCGAAGTCGTGGGCCGCATGCAGCACCAGATCGTAGCGGCCCTGGTGCGCCCAGTTGTCGGTCTCGCCGTAGCCGACGAACAGCACACGCGGATGCTGCGTGCGGAAAGAATCGAGCAGCGGCACCTGCACGAAGGAGTCGTAGACATCCTCATCATCGAACCGCGTGGTGGTGCGGTAGAGGCGGTTCATGAGTTCTTCTCGCGGGCTCAGCTTGCCGGTGTAGGGCGCGTCCCAACCGACATGCAGCGGCAAGTGACTGCGCTGCACGTTGAAGATGTCCTTGAAGGTATTCCAGGTTGCGAAGGCGCTGACCTGTCCATGCAGATCGGGCAGGCTGTTGAGCCACTCGAATACGGTCAGGTTGGGATTGGGGCCATACTCGTTGGAGTTGATGCGCGCATCCGGATGCCCGCTGAGCATTTCGTTGTAGCCGGGGTACGAGAAGGCCAGGCCGTTGGTAACCTGTGCAATGCTGCCCTTGGTCTGATTGCCGAAGATCTGGCCACGCGCCGCCACCGTATCCCAGAGAAACGGAAACAGTGCCTGCCGGCGCGCTTCGGGACTGTCGCGCCAGTAATCGCGGCGCAGATCCGCCTCCTTGTCCCAAATGCCGCCGTTTTCCTCGTTGAGCAGCAGAGGGTCCGCGCCGGTGAAGATCTCCTGCCAGCGCAGGCCGTCGCTGACGATCAGCACGACGTTGCGCGTCCTGGGCGCGGCGAGTGGCTGCGAGTGGGCAGGCGCCTCGAAGGCGAGCAGTGCCAGCACCGCACAGCCGCCAATCATCCATTCCCGAAGCAACATGGCGTGATTCACTCCCCGTATTCGGTGCGCATGCTCGCACAGTTCCTGCGACGCCGTCTGCTGCCGTGGCTCGCCGCCGCCGTGGCGTGGCTGGCGACCGCGACGGCCGCGACGGCCGCGACGGCCTGCGAGACGGGAGCGCGCTGCGGCTATCTCAACCGGCCGCTGGATCCCGCAGGAGCCGTCGCCGGGACATTGGGAATCTATTATGAATTCTATCCACACTCGGGGGCAGGTGCGGCCGCTGGCACGCTGGTGGCAGCCGAGGGTGGTCCGGGCTATCCCACCACGGAATCGCGCGAGGATTACCTGGCGTTGTTCAAGCCACTGCGACCGACGCATGATGTGCTGCTCATGGACAACCGCGGCACCGGCCGGTCGGGCGCGATCGATTGCGAGCCACTGCAGCGGGCGCCGGCACTGACCCGCGAGGACATCGGCGCCTGCGGCCGATCGCTGGGAACGAGCGCGCCGTTCTACAGCACCACGCTGGCGGCGGACGATCTGGCCGCCGTGCTCGATGCGCTTAAAGTAGTGCGAATCGATCTCTACGGGGATTCCTACGGAACGTACTTCGCGCAGGTGTTCGCGCTGCGTCATGCCGACCGGCTGCGTTCGCTGGTACTGGATGGCGCCTATGCCCTCGAGGGGCCCGACTATCCGTGGTATCCGAACTTCGCGCCCGCCATGCGGGCCAAGTTCGATCGCGCCTGCGAGCGCTCGCCAGACTGCCGTGCGATACCGGGCAGTTCCATGCAGCACATTGTGCCGGCCCTCGAGGAGCTGCGCATACACCCCTTCGACACCACGGTCAGCGATGATGCCGGCCAACTGGTGCCGCTGCGAGCCGATGCGAGCGCGCTGGCCATCGTGATGTTCAGTGGCTCGCCTGCCTATGCCACCGTGCGGGAAACCGACGCGGCCGCCCGCGCCTTCAGCGCCGGCGATCGCGCGCCGCTGCTGCGATTGATGGCTGAGTCGCTGGGCAGCGTCGACTTGCGCGATGCGAGTCGCTCGCCGGCCTTATCCAGTGCCGGACTTGCCGCTGCCGTGTTCTGCCAGGACCCGCCGCAGATTTTTGATCTGTCGCTCGATACAGCGCTACGGCCGGCGGCGTTCGAACACGAGTTCGCAAGGCTGCAGCAGGCACTGCCGGAGCCCTACGCGCCGTTTACGCTCGCTGAGTTTCGCGGCATGCCACCCGACTATGCCTTCATTGATGAGTGCCTGGACTGGCCCTCGCCCGCGGCCGGCGCCCCGACTCCGCCACTGGTGCCGCCGCCGGCGTCCTATCCGGACGTGCCGGTGCTTGTGATATCGGGCGAGCTCGACAACATGACCAGTAGCGCGGATGGCGAGGCCGCGGCCAGTCACTACCCGCACGCCCACCATGTCGTGATCGCCAACAGCTTTCACGTCAATGCGTTGCCGCGTGCGCGCAGTGACTGCGGTGCGCAGCTGGTACGTGACTTCATCGTCCACCTGGCGATTGCCGATCAGCAATGCGCGGCTCGAGTGCCGCCGGTGCCGGTGCTCACGCGCTTCGCACGCACCTCACGGGAGTTGAACCCGGCACAGGCGCTGCGGGGCAACCAGGCGGACGAGCGGATGCTGCGGGAGACCGCGGCAGCCTTGCAGGCCAGCGCCGATGCGCTGGTGCGGGCGCAGCAGAATGGTCCGGGAGATTTCGTGGGATTGCGAGGCGGCTCATTCAGCGTCGAGACGCGCGGCACCGGCTATCGGCTGACTTTGCGCGAGGTACGGTGGAGCGAGGATGTTAGGGTGTCGGGGCACGTTGATTGCCGCGGAAAGCGGGAAACTGGTGCGCGCAGCCCTCCGCTTGCAGGATGCAGCCGGCAGTCATGGCACACTGTCGCTGCGCTGGCAGGCGGATGACGCTCATGCCATCGCGAGGATAAGCGGCCGCATCGATGGCCGGGTCGTTCGGGCGGCGGCGCCGCTTTACTAGAGGCGGGAAGGATATGCGGAAGCAGTGTCGGCTGCGGATCGTGTGCGTTGCGGCTTTCGGACTGATCTCCGGCACCATCGCAACGGCGCAAGGTGTGGATGTGCCTGAGCCGGGTTCGGCCGCCGAGATCGCGAACGCCACCACCGAGCCGCGCTTTTTGTCACCGTGGGTGGCATCGCTGCCGGCTTCGCCAAGCGTGGTGTCACCGCGTACATTCCTCAAGCGAATCCCGGGGGCGGCCGGTGCGCTCGCCGACACCGGTATCGCTTATGGCTATTGCCGCGCGCTGGCGCAGTCCTCGCCGCGCGTGAAACTTTTCACCATCGGCCGCTCCGAAGAGGGCCGCGACATCGTGCTGCTCGCGATCGCAGACGAACATGGTATCGCCGATCTCGATCGGCTCAAGGCCGCCACCGCCGCGCTGGCCGATCCGCGCCGCACCGATGCGGCCGCGGCCGAGCGACTGATCGCGACCGCGCGGCCGATCTATTACTTCAACGCCGCGCTGCATTCGGACGAGACCGGTTCCACCGAGGCCATGCTCGAACTGGCCTATCGCCTGGCCGTATCCGAAGAGCCGATGATCCGGCAGATCCGCGAGCACCTCGTGGTGCTCATCAATCCGGTCTCCAATCCGGACGGCCGCGACAAGCAGGTGGATTGGTTCAACGCGTATCTGAAGGGCAAGACGGACCTGGCGAGTCTGCCGCGACAGGCGCCGCCCTACTGGTCCAAATACGCCTTCGTCGACATCAACCGCGATGCTCATCAGCAGGTGCATGAAACCACGCGCGCGGTGTACCGGATGTTCCGCGACTGGCACCCGCAGGTCATTCACGACCTGCACGAGAGCGTCGCGCTGCTGATCACCTGGAACGGTACCAGCCCGACCAGCGAGTACATCGATCCGCTCTCGTACAGCGAACGGCTCAAGCTCAGTTTCCAGGAAATCGAGACGATGACCGGCTTCGGCATGCCCGGAGTCTGGACCTGGAATTTCGGTGATGATTTTGCGCACCTGTATCTTGATTCGATTGCCACCAACCACAACTCCGACGGGCGCGGTTACGAAACCTTCGGCAATGGCACCGCCGAAACACTGCTGCAGGAATCGCCGCCCGATGAGGTGAGCCGCGAGTGGTATCGGCCGCTGCCGCCGCCATCAACGCCATTCCGCTGGTCGATGCGCGACAATCTCAATTACACCGAGACGGCCGCGCTGGTGGCACTCAACGCGGCCGCGCAACAGTCGGAGGCGCTGCTGCATAACTTTTATCTGAAAGCCCTGCACTCCTGGCAGGCAGGCGTTCAGCAGGCTCCCTACGCCTTCGTGATCCCGGCCGATCAGGGAGATCCGATGCGCGTCGCGCAGCTGGTCACGCGGCTGATGAGCTTAGGGATCGAAGTGCAACGCGCCAACTCTGCCCTGGACTTGACGGAAGGCAGCTATCCGGCAGGAACCTATGTGGTGCGGCTCGATCAGCCCTATCGAAACTACGCCATGGATCTGCTGACGCCACAGCACTATCCGGCCGATGCGACCGAGCCCTACGACGATGTCTCGTGGGAGTTCCCGGCGCACTACCACCTGGCCGTGACGCCGATAGCCGATGTCCGCGTGCGCGCGGCCGATCTGACATTGCTGCAGCAGCCGCCACAGCCGCAGGGGCATGTCACGGGCGCGGCTGCTGCCTTCGTGCTGCGCGATTCAGGACAGGAAGGCCTGCTCGAGGCGCGCTATCGTTTGAGCCGCTTCCGCATCGAAATTGCCGAGCAGCACTTCAGGATCGGCGATATCGATTATCCGGCAGGCTCCTGGCTGCTGGCGTCCCAGCCCGGACTCGCAGCGGCTCTGCGCGATACCGCGAGCGCACTGGCGCTCGAGTTCGCCAGCGTCGACTCGCTGCCCGAGGTGGCGAAACATTCGGCCAAGGCACCGCGCCTGGGGCTCTGGGTGCCCTGGGCCGATACCGACACCATCGGCTGGGCGCGATACGCGCTCGATCAGCGGCACATTCCGTACACGTACGTGCGCGATGAAGACATCCGCGCCGGCAACCTGCAGCGCCGTTTCGATGTGCTGCTCTATGGTCATGTCGACCTGGAACTGGCCGAACAGATCCAGGGCATTCCGCGCGCCTGGGGTCCGATGCCGTTCAAAAAGACCGCGGCCACGCCGAGCTTCGGTACGCCGGCCGAGTCCGACGACATCACCGGCGGCATCGGCTGGAGCGGACTGGCCGAACTGCAGCGTTTCGTCGACGGCGGTGGCCTGCTGATCACGCTCGGCAGCGGCAGCATGTTGCCGCTGGAAGCCGGCATCGTGCGCGGCGTGCGCCGCGATTCAGGCGGCGTGCCTCGCAGCTCGCAGGGTGGCGGCGCGGCGGCGGCTTCCGCGGCGCAGGCTGCCGAAACAC
>CAVYUK010000010.1:0-19036 GCA_963771665.1 uncultured Gammaproteobacteria bacterium
CGGCCGCATCGATGGCCGGGTCGTTCGGGCGGCGGCGCCGCTTTACTAGAGGCGGGAAGGATATGCGGAAGCAGTGTCGGCTGCGGATCGTGTGCGTTGCGGCTTTCGGACTGATCTCCGGCACCATCGCAACGGCGCAAGGTGTGGATGTGCCTGAGCCGGGTTCGGCCGCCGAGATCGCGAACGCCACCACCGAGCCGCGCTTTTTGTCACCGTGGGTGGCATCGCTGCCGGCTTCGCCAAGCGTGGTGTCACCGCGTACATTCCTCAAGCGAATCCCGGGGGCGGCCGGTGCGCTCGCCGACACCGGTATCGCTTATGGCTATTGCCGCGCGCTGGCGCAGTCCTCGCCGCGCGTGAAACTTTTCACCATCGGCCGCTCCGAAGAGGGCCGCGACATCGTGCTGCTCGCGATCGCAGACGAACATGGTATCGCCGATCTCGATCGGCTCAAGGCCGCCACCGCCGCGCTGGCCGATCCGCGCCGCACCGATGCGGCCGCGGCCGAGCGACTGATCGCGACCGCGCGGCCGATCTATTACTTCAACGCCGCGCTGCATTCGGACGAGACCGGTTCCACCGAGGCCATGCTCGAACTGGCCTATCGCCTGGCCGTATCCGAAGAGCCGATGATCCGGCAGATCCGCGAGCACCTCGTGGTGCTCATCAATCCGGTCTCCAATCCGGACGGCCGTGACAAGCAGGTGGATTGGTTCAAGGCGTATCTGAAGGGCAAGACGGACCTGGCGAGTCTGCCGCGACAGGCGCCGCCCTACTGGTCCAAATACGCCTTCGTCGACATCAACCGCGATGCTCATCAGCAGGTGCATGAAACCACGCGCGCGGTGTACCGGATGTTCCGCGACTGGCACCCGCAGGTCATTCACGACCTGCACGAGAGCGTCGCGCTGCTGATCACCTGGAACGGTACCAGCCCGACCAGCGAGTACATCGATCCGCTCTCGTACAGCGAACGGCTCAAGCTCAGTTTCCAGGAAATCGAGACGATGACCGGCTTCGGCATGCCCGGAGTCTGGACCTGGAATTTCGGTGATGATTTTGCGCACCTGTATCTTGATTCGATTGCCACCAACCACAACTCCGACGGGCGCGGTTACGAAACCTTCGGCAATGGCACCGCCGAAACGCTGCTGCAGGAATCCCCACCCGATGAGGTGAGCCGCGAGTGGTATCGGCCGCTGCCGCCGCCATCAACGCCATTCCGCTGGTCGATGCGCGACAATCTCAACTACACCGAGACGGGCGCGCTGGTGGCACTCAACGCGGCCGCGCAACAGTCGGAGGCGCTGCTGCATAACTTTTATCTGAAAGCCCTGCACTCCTGGCAGGCAGGCGTTCAGCAGGCTCCCTACGCCTTCGTGATCCCGGCCGATCAGGGAGATCCGATGCGCGTCGCGCAGCTGATTACGCGGCTGATGAGCTTGGGAATCGAAGTGCAACGCGCCAACTCAGGCCTGGACTTGACGGAAGGCAGCTATCCGGCAGGCACCTATGTGGTGCGGCTCGATCAGCCCTATCGAAACTACGCCATGGATCTGCTGACGCCACAGCACTATCCGGCCGATGCGACCGAGCCCTATGACGATGTTTCGTGGGAGTTCCCGGCGCACTACCACCTGACCGTGACGCCGATAGCCGATGTCCGCGTGCGCGCGGCCGACCTGACGCTGCTGCAGCAGGCGCCACAGCCGCAGGGTCATGTCACTGGCGCGGCTGCCGCCTTCGTGCTGCGCGATTCAGGACAGGAAGGCCTGCTCGAGGCGCGCTATCGTTTGAGCCGCTTCCGCATCGAAATTGCCGAGCAGCACTTCAGGATCGGCGATATCGACTATCCGGCGGGCTCCTGGCTGCTGGGCGCCCAGCCCGGACTCGCAGCGGCTCTGCGCGACACCGCGAGCGCGCTGGCGCTCGAGTTCGCCAGTGTCGACTCGCTGCCCGAGGTGGCGAAACATTCGGCCAAGGCACCGCGGCTGGGCCTCTGGGTGCCCTGGGCCGATACCGACACCATCGGCTGGGCGCGTTATGCGCTCGATCAGCGGCACATTCCGTACACGTACGTGCGCGATGAAGACATCCGCGCCGGCAACCTGCAGCGCCGTTTCGATGTGTTGCTCTATGGTCATGTCGACCTGGAACTGGCCGAACAGATCCAGGGCATCCCGCGCGCGTGGGGTCCGATGCCGTTCAGAAAGACCGCGGCCACGCCCAGCTTCGGTACGCCGGCCGAGTCCGACGACATCACCGGCGGCATCGGCTGGAGCGGACTGGCCGAACTGCAGCGTTTCGTCGATGGCGGCGGCCTGCTGATCACGCTCGGCAGCGGCAGCATGTTGCCGCTGGAAGCCGGCATCGTGCGCGGCGTGCGCCGCGATTCAGGCGGCGTGCCCCGCAGCTCGCAGGGTGGCGGCGCGGCGGCAGCTTCCGCGGCGCAGGCTGCCGAAACACGCACGCCCGGCGCACACGTGCGCGTCACTTTTACGCACCCGGAGCATCCGATCGCCTACGGCTACGGTGCGCAGACCGTGGTGTTCCGGCAGAATTTTCCGATCTATTCCGTGCCCCGGCGCTGGCTGCGCATGGCCTACTGCAATACCTGTCTTGACGGGCCGCTGGATCCCAGCGGCGTCGTTCTCGAATGGGGCGATCGCAGTGGGCAGCCATTTGTGGTCAGCGGCCAGGCCTGGGGAGAAGACAATCTCATCGGGCACCCGGCCATCCTCGACCTGCGATCAGGCGCTGGACACGTCGTCGCCTTCAATTTCAACCCGCTGCACCGTGATCTCAATCGCGGCGATATGCGGCTGCTGTGGAACGCCATCATCAACTGGCAGGCGATCCTCGCCAGGCATTGAGTCGCATGCAGGTTCCGTTGCCTCCGAAACTGCGCGCCGCCTACCAGCAGGCGCTGATGGCGTTGCGCATGGGAAACGCGGGCAGCGCCGAGCGGCAGTTGCAGGCCATACAAACCGCGGCTCCCGGCGAGGCCAACAGCCTGCGGCTGCTGGGAGCTGCCTTGCTGGCGCAGGGCAAGACAGCGCCGGCCATCGACACGCTCGAGCAAGCGGTGGCGGCCGCGCCCGGAGAGCCGCTGGCGCGCGTTGAACTCGCACGCGCCAGTCGGGCGGCTGGGAAGCTGGAGAGGGCGCGCGAACTATTGCGAGTCGTGGTGAGGGAAGCCCCGACGCTTCCGGCCGCATGGCTGGCCTACGGCGATCTGCTGGTGGATCTGGAATTGTTCGCGGATGCGAGGTTCGCCTTCGAGCAGGCGCGGTTGCTTGATCCTGAGCGCGCGCGTGTCGAGAGCGCAACGGCCGCCCTGGTCACGCTGGACAACCGCAGCGCCGAACAGAGTTTTCGTGAAGTGCTCAGAACCGACCCCAGCCACGTGGGGGCACTGTGCGGCCTTGCCGCGCTGGCATTGGGCGTGGGCAACACCCAGCATGCCGAGCGGCTGCTGCGACACGCGCAGCGACAGACCGAGCACGCGCTGCTGGTGCAGCGCGGACTGGTGCACACACTGCTGGCAGCCGGCCGCCTCGAGGAAGCTCTGCCCGTGGCGCAAAGATTGCTGCAGATCGAGCCCGACAATCCACAGAACTGGGTGGCGCTCGGCAGTCTCTATATCAGACTCCTGCGCCAGGCCGATGCGATCGTCGCTTTCGAGCGCGCGTCACAGCTGAACCCCTCGCAGATCGGGCTGCGGCTCTCGATCGGTCACGCCAACAAGACTTTGGGAAATCGCGAAGCGTCCGAGCAGGCCTACCAGGAGTGTCTGCGGCTGGATCCCGCGTATGCGGACGCCTGGTGGAGTCTGGCGGATCTGAAGAACTACCTCTTCAGCGACACCGAGGTCGGGACCATGCGCACGCTGCTGGAAGATCCTGCATTGGCCAGTGACGCGCGCGCCCAGATCAATTTCGCGCTGGCGCGCGCGCTCGAACAGCGGGCGCAGTACAGCGACGCCTTCGTGCACTATGCACGCGGTAATGGCCTGCGACGACGCACCTCGGGATTCGACATGACGGCATTCGAGTCCAAGACAGAGCGCATCATCGCCTGTTGCGATGAGGCGTTTTTCGCCAGCCGCGCGGGCTCGGGTTGCGAGGATCCGGCGCCGATCTTCATCGTCGGCCTGCCCCGCTCAGGCTCGACCCTGGTAGAGCAGATTCTCGCCAGCCACTCGAGCGTCGAGGGCACGATGGAGCTGCCCAACATCCTCACCCAGGTGCGCGAGCTGGACCGGCTCGATCCCAGGGGCGATGGCTACCCCGAGCGGCTGCGGGAGCTGCCACCCGCAAACCTTGCGCAGGCCGGGCGGCGCTATCTGGCAGAGACGCGTCCGCTGCGCAGCGGCCGTCCGCACTTCATCGACAAGATGCCGAACAACTTCAGCCATGTCGGGCTGATTCAGCTGATCCTGCCGCGCGCCACGATCATCGACGTCAGGCGGCATCCGCTGGATGCGTGCTTCAGCACCTTCAAACAATATTTTGCCGAAGGACAGTCATTCGGCTACGACCTCGAGGATCTCGGCCGCTACTATCGCTGCTACCTGGCGCTGATGGACCACTGGAATAGTGTGCTGCCAGGCAAGGTGCTGCACGTGCAGTACGAGGCGCTGGTCAAGGATCCGGATGGCACCATCCGGCACCTGCTGCACCACTGCGGGCTGCCATTCGAAAGTGCCTGCCTGAATTTCCACCAGACCCAGCGCTCGGTGCGCACCGCCAGCGCCGAGCAGGTGCGGCAGCCGCTCTACAGCTCGGCGGTCGGCTATTGGAAGCACTTCGAGTCCGAGCTCGAACCATTGAAACGCAGCCTCGGCGACTGCCTGGCGCGCTTCGAGGCGTGGAGCTGACCGCACGCCCGCCGAGCGCGAAGTTTCTGCCCCGGCCCCCTTCCAAGTCGCTGATTTGGCCCCATTTAAGGGCAGTAAGAATCCCCCCGCAGCAGTTGGGTGGCCGTCCTTCCAGGCGGCCGTGCCAGTGTTTTTTGGCCTGCCACGCCGCTGCGTTTATAGTGGTTGTTTCGACTTTCGCAGCAACGGTACCCGATCACCCCCATGCAGACCATCCGCGTCCGCGGCGCCCGCACTCACAACCTCGCCAGCATCAATCTGGATCTGCCGCGCGACCGGTTGATCGTGCTCACGGGGCTGTCGGGCTCGGGCAAGTCCTCGCTGGCGTTCGACACCCTCTATGCCGAGGGGCAGCGCCGCTACGTCGAGTCGCTGTCGGCCTACGCACGCCAGTTCCTGGCGGTCATGGACAAGCCCGACGTCGACAGCATCGAGGGACTCTCACCGGCGATTGCGATCGAGCAGAAGAGCGGCTCGCACAACCCGCGATCAACCGTGGGCACGGTGACCGAGATCTACGACTACCTGCGGCTGCTGTACGCGCGCGCGGGACTGCCGCGCTGTCCGCACCACGGCATCGACCTGGCGGCGCAGACAGTGAGCCAGATGGTCGATCAGTCGCTGCTCGCGCCCCAGGGCGAACTGGCGCTGCTGCTGGCGCCGCTGGTGGATGCCCGCAAGGGCGAGCACGCGCCGCTGATCGCCGAGCTTGCCGGCAAGGGCTTCGTGCGCGTGCGCATCGACGGCACCGTGCACGAGATCGACGCGGTACCCAAGCTCGACCCCAAGCAACGCCACACCATCGAGGTGGTCGTGGATCGCTTCCGCGTGCGCGCCGATGCCGCGCAGCGCCTGGCCGAATCGTTCGAGACCGCGCTCGAACTCGGCAATGGCATCGCCCAGGTGGTGTTTCCCGATAACGCCGGCGCTCACCCCGCTGCTGTTCTCCAGCCGCCACGCCTGTCCGGAGTGCGGCTTCTCGGTGCCGCCGCTCGAGCCGCGCATGTTCTCGTTCAACAATCCCGCCGGCGCCTGCCCGACCTGCGACGGCCTTGGGTTCCAGGAGTTCTTCGATCCCGAGCGCGTGATCGTGCACCCGCACCTGTCGCTGGCGGGCGGCGCGGTGCGCGGCTGGGACCGGCGCAATGCGCATTACTTCCAGTTGCTGCAGTCGCTGGAGCGGCACTATCACTTTGACCTCGAAGCGCCCTGGGATGAACTGCCCGAGTCGGTGCGCCAGCTGCTGCTGTTTGGCAGCGGCGAAGAGCAGATCGAATTCCGCTACCGCGAAGGAGCCGGCCGCGACACGCGCCGCCGTCACGCCTTCGAGGGCATCGTGCCGAACCTGGAGCGGCGCTATCGGGAGACCGATTCGCAGGCCGTGCGCGAGGAACTGCGCAAATACCTGGGCACGCGGGCCTGCGTCGCCTGCGGTGGTGCGCGTCTGAACGAAGCCGCGCGCTCGGTACTGATCGATGGGCGCAATCTGCCGGCGGTGACGCACCTGACCGTCGGGCAGGCCAGCGACTACTTCGCCGCGCTGCACCTGGACGGGTGGCGCGCCGAGGTGGCAGCGCGCATCGTGCGCGAGGTCAGCGAGCGGCTGCGCTTCCTGGTGGATGTGGGCCTGGACTACCTGGGTCTCGATCGCGGCGCCGGCACGCTCTCCGGCGGCGAGGCGCAGCGCATCCGCCTGGCGAGCCAGGTCGGCTCGGGCCTCACCGGGGTCATGTACATCCTCGATGAGCCCTCGATCGGACTGCACCAGCGCGACAACGAACGGCTGCTCGTGACGCTCAAACGCCTGCGCGACCTGGGCAACACCGTGATCGTGGTCGAGCACGATGAAGATGCGATCCGCGCCGCCGATTACGTGGTGGACCTGGGTCCCGGCGCCGGCGCCCACGGTGGTCATGTGGTCGCGCAGGGCACCCCGGCGCAGATCGAAGCCGATCCGGCCTCACTGACGGGCGCTTATCTTTCCGGGCGCGAACGCATCGCGGTTCCGAAACAGCGCCGCATGGCCTTGGGCGATCAATGGATCACGATCCGCGGCGCCCGCGGCAACAACCTGCGCGATGTGACCGTGGCGCTGCCCGTAGGAACGCTGATCTGCGTCACCGGGGTCTCGGGGTCGGGTAAATCCACCCTGGTCGAGGACACGCTCTTTCGCCATGCGGCCGCGAAACTCAACGGTTCGAGCCTGGATGGTGCCGCACCCTGCGATGGCATCGATGGGCTGGAGCGCTTCGAGCGCATCATCGAAATCGACCAGAATCCGATCGGGCGCACGCCGCGCTCCAACCCGGCCACTTACACGGGCCTCTTCACCACCGTGCGCGAGCTGTTCGCCTCGGTCCCGGAGGCGCGCACTCGCGGCTACGATGCCGGCCGCTTCAGCTTCAACGTCAAGGGCGGCCGCTGCGAGGCCTGCCAGGGCGATGGCGTGATCCGCGTCGAGATGCACTTCCTGCCGGATGTCTACGTGCCCTGCGATGTCTGCCGCGGCCGCCGCTACAACCG
This sequence comes from uncultured Gammaproteobacteria bacterium, assembly GCA_963771665.1. Taxonomy (GTDB): domain Bacteria; phylum Pseudomonadota; class Gammaproteobacteria; order Steroidobacterales; family Steroidobacteraceae; genus FEN-1191. The sequence goes on from CAVYUK010000010.1 coordinate 7,403, forward strand.
CGAGACTCTCGAGATCCAGTATCGCGGACGCAGCATCAGCGAGGTGCTCGACACCACGGTCGAGGATGCGCAGAAACTGTTCGAAAATGTCCCGGCCATCGCCGCCAAGCTGCGCACGCTCATGGATGTGGGACTGTCCTATGTGCGGCTCGGGCAGAATGCGACCACGCTCTCGGGCGGCGAGGCGCAGCGCGTGAAGCTCGCGCGTGAGCTCGCCAAGCGCGGCACGGGGCGCTCGCTCTACATCCTCGATGAGCCCACCACCGGCCTGCACTTCCACGATATCGCGCAGCTGCTGCGCGTACTGCACCAGCTGCGTGACGCGGGCAATACCCTGGTGGTCATCGAGCACAATCTGGATGTCATCAAGACGGCCGACTACGTGGTCGATCTGGGTCCCGGCGGCGGCGAGCATGGCGGCCGCCTGCTCGCCAGCGGCACGCCCGAGGCCGTCTGTGCCGTGGCCGAATCGGTCACGGGCGCATATCTGAAGCCACTGTTGAACGAGCGCACGCCGGCGCTGGTGCGGCAGCGGGGACGGCAGCTGGGCCTGGTGTAGTGATTTCCAACGCTACCGCCGCTGCGGACCGGATGCGAAGTGCTGCTGCACCTCGCCGTTGAGCACGCGTTCCTGGTACTTGCCGTTGGTATAGCCGGAGACGACGCGGCGCCAGAACTTCACGGCGGCGGTATTGCGCACATGCTCGGAGATGAGCCATTGGCCGGCGAAGCGATCGAACAGCAGCCGTACCGCCTCGGCACCGATACCGCGCCGTCGCCACGGCCGGGCGATGAAGAATTCGGCCATCGAGAATTCAGGAGCCGCCGGCGGCGAGACACCGCCTGGGGGCGCGGAACGCCGCCGGACCACCATGGCGAAACCCACGGGCCCTTCACTGTAAAGAATTGTAAGCACCTGGGCGCTGCGGTCATCAAACCAGCGCTGCAGCTGATCCGGCTCGCGATGACCCACCTCTCCAAGCGTCGGGAAGAGGCCGGTTGCACTCGGTGCCAGATCATTCAGATAGTCGCGATAAACGCCTTCGATCCAACTGCGGTCCGTGCGTACGCTGCGGCCATCCCTGAGGGTAACTTGAGGCATGGTGAAGATTAGAAACAGGAAAGCCCGGCAGACCGGATTTATCCGGACTGCACGGGCTTTCCCACGAGCTCCGTAGCCTTAGGCTACGCCTAAGCTCCAGCGCTGGCTTCAGCTACCGGATGAGGACGAGGATGCCGGAGCGGCCGGGGCCATGGCGCCACCGCTGCTGCTGCTGTCGGCGGGAGCCGCTGGCATTGCCGAGGGAGCTGCCGCCGGAGGCGGGGAAGCCGCGGGAGTCGCGGAATCCTGGCTGCTGCTGCAAGCGGAAAGCACGAGCGCCGCCGCAAAAGCGCTAAGAGCAAGCTTTGTGTTCATCGATGAATCCCCAGAATGGTAGGTAAGTAAGCCGACCTGATCGAACGCAATCGAGCCAGTTCGTGAGCGCGATAAAAGTCGCGATTTCTGATTCTATAGGGTATTTAGCGCATTTTAAACTGCGGTGCGCCCTGTCAATCCCTCAGGCTGCGGCAGCCTTGCGCTTGCGCGGCTTGGCGCCGGCTTCAGCTTCCGCTGCGGCATCGCTCTTCGCTGGCGTCTTCTTACGGCCGCGCTTGCCCTTGGCAGGTTCCGCGGCGACCTCCGCGCTGGCCGGCCCGTCCACCAGCTGCATCAGTGCCATCGGCGCGGCATCGCCGGCACGGGGCATCATATGCAGGATCCGCGTGTAGCCGCCCGGTCGCGCCTTGAATCGCGGACCGAGGTCACCGAACAGCTTGACCACCACGTCAGTGTCGCGTAGACGCGCCAGCGCCAGGCGCCGATGCGCTTCGCTATCGACCTTCGCCAGCGTGATCAATGGCTCGACGACGCGTCGCAATTCCTTCGCCTTGGGTAGCGTGGTACGGATGGTTTCGTGCCGCAGCAGCGAGGCCGCCATATTGCGCAGCATCGCGTGGCGATGCGGAGCATTGCGGGATAGCTGGCGACCGGAAAGCTTGTGACGCATGAGTCTCTCTCTACAACAAATATCAACGGGACAGGATCAGATCAGCCCGCTGCTGCTTTCTTCCTCGTGCTTGAGCCCCGCGGGCGGCCAGCCGTCCAGCCGCATGCCGAGCATGAGGCCATGGCTCTGCAGCACTTCCTTGATTTCCGTCAGCGACTTCTTGCCGAGGTTCGGCGTGCGCAGCAGTTCGACTTCGGTACGCTGCACCAGGTCGCCGATGTAGTGAATGTTCTCGGCCTTGAGGCAGTTCGCACTGCGCACCGTCAGCTCGAGTTCGTCCACCGGCCGCAGCAGGATCGGATCGAACTGCATCTCGGTGGTCTTGGCAACCGCTTCGTCTTCGCCCTGCAGGTCCACGAAGACCGAGAGCTGGTCCTTGAGAATCCCGCCGGCGCGACGGATGGCCTCTTCCGGCTCGATCGTGCCATTGGTCTCGATGTCGATGATGAGCTTGTCGAGGTCCGTGCGCTGTTCGACGCGCGCGGCTTCGACCGAGTAGGTCACGCGACGCACCGGGCTGAACGAGGCATCGAGCAGCAGGCGGCCGATCGGGCGGCTCTGCTCCTCGAAGGCGACGCGTTGCACTGCCGGACGATAGCCGCGGCCGCGCTCGATCTTGAGCAGCATGTTCAGCTCGCCGGCCTTGGTCAGGTTGGCGATGACGAAGTCGGGATTGACGACTTCGATATCGTGGTCGGCCTGGATGTCACCGGCGGTGACCGGGCCGGGGCCCTTCTTGTGCAACCGCAGTTCCGCGCTGTTGCGCGAATGCATGCGCAGCGCGACAGATTTCAGGTTCAGCAGCACGTCGACCACGTCTTCCTGCACGCCCTCGATGCTGGTGTACTCGTGCAGCACACCGTCGATCTCCACCTCGGTGATGGCCGCACCGGGCATGGAGGAGAGCAGCACACGCCGCAGCGCATTGCCGAGCGTATGACCGAATCCGCGCTCGAAGGGCTCGATGACCACACGCGCCTGACGCGGGGCCACCGGCTGCACCTTGACGACGCGCGGCTTCAAGAATTCCGATACAGATGCTTGCATTGCTACATCACCCCAAACTTAAGACTCGATAACTTCATTACCCGATGACGAACCCGACCGCCGATCCGATTACTTCGAATACAGCTCGACGACCAGGTTCTCGTTGATGTCCGGCAGCACGTCATCGCGCGCCGGCACCGTCTTGAATACGCCGCGAAACTCCTTGTCGTTGACCTCGAGCCAGTCGGGAAACCCGACCTGCGCGGCCACCGCAAGCGCGCTCTGGATGCGCAGCTGCTTGCGCGACTTCTCGCGAATCTCGACCACATCGCCCGCGCGGCACTGGTAGGAGGCGATGCTCACCACCTTGGTATTGACGACCACCGACTTGTGCCCGACCAGCTGGCGCGCCTCGGCGCGCGTGGCCGCAAAACCCATGCGGTAGACGACATTGTCCAGGCGGCTCTCGAGCAGCTTGAGCAGCGTCTCGCCGGTGGCGCCTGTGCGCCGCGCCGCGGCCTGGTAGTAATTGCGGAACTGCCGCTCCAGCACGCCGTACATGCGGCGCAGCTTCTGCTTCTCGCGCAGCTGCAGGCCGTAGTCTGAGAGCCGCTGCCGGCGCTCACCCTTGATGCCACCCGGGGGTACCTGCAGCTTGCACTTGCTCTCGAGCGGCTTGGCGCCGCTCTTGAGGAACAGATCAGTACCCTCGCGCCGGGCGAGTTTGCAGGTCGGACCAAGATATCGCGCCATATGTGTTCCTTCGCCGCCTTAAACGCGACGCTTCTTCGGCGGACGGCAGCCGTTGTGCGGAATCGGCGTCACGTCGGAAATGCTCGTAATCTTCAGACCGCAGGCGTTCAGGGCACGCACCGCGGATTCGCGGCCGGGACCGGGGCCGCCGACCCGAACCTCGACGTTCTTGACGCCGTGTTCCTGGGCCGCATTGCCGGCCTTCTCGGCGGCCACCTGGGCTGCAAAGGGCGTGCTCTTGCGCGAACCGCGAAAACCACAACCGCCGGAGGTGGCCCAGGAGAGCGTATTTCCCTGCCGGTCGGTGATCGTGATAATCGTATTGTTAAATGAGGCATGCACGTGCGCGATCGCGTCGAGCACGTTCTTGCGCGCCTTCTTGGGCTTCTTAGCCCCGCCAGCGCCGGCCTGTTGCTGCGATGTCTTCGGATCAGCCATAAATGTGGTCGCCTGCCTGCAATCTCAAGGTCAAATGGGTGCCCATGTCGTCCAACTCCTGGTCCAACTCGGGGTCCAGCTCCGGGCTCAAGTCTTGCCCGGCGGTGCGTTCAGCTTCACGGCCTGCTTGCGCGGCCCCTTGCGGGTCCGGGCATTGGTGCGCGTGCGCTGACCCCGGACCGGTAATCCCTTGCGGTGCCGCATGCCACGCCAGGTGCCCAGGTCCATGAGCCGCTTGATGTTCATCGACACTTCGCGTCGCAGGTCGCCCTCGACGGGCCACTTGGCGAGCGCGGAGCGGATGGCCGCCACTTCGGCATCGGTCAGATCCTTGACGCGCGTGGTCGGGGTGATGCCCGCGCTCTCGAGGATCAGCAGCGCGCGTGAGCGCCCGATGCCAAAGATATGCGTCAGCCCAATGCTGACGTGCTTGTTCATCGGGATGTTGATGCCGGCTATACGTGCCATTGCTTTACTACCTCAACCCTTCTCTTAGCCCTGGCGCTGCTTGTGGCGCGCATCGGTGCTGCAGATCACGAACACGACGCCACGGCGCCGCACGATCTTGCAGTTCTTGCAGATTTTCTTGACTGACGGACGTACTTTCATGACTCACCTGCGCTCATGCGGAGCCGCTGCGGCCGCCGCCCAGAAGATTGGCCTTCTTCATCAGGCCCGGGTAATGGTGGGACATCATGTGCGCCTGCAGCTGCGCCATGAAATCCATCACCACGACAACGACGATCAGCAGCGATGTGCCGCCGAACTGAAACGGCACGCCCTGCGAGGAGACCAGGATCTCCGGCACGAGGCACACCGCCATGATGTAGATGGCGCCCCAGAGGGTCAGGCGGGTGAGCACCTTGTCGATGTACTCGCCGGTCTGCTGTCCGGGACGAATGCCGGGAATGAACGCCCCGGACTTCTTGAGATTATCCGCCGTTTCGCGTGAATTGAACACCAGCGCGGTGTAGAAGAAGCAGAAAAACACGATCAGCGCGGCGTACAGCACCAGGTGCGCCGGCTGCCCGTAGCCCAGCGAGGTGGCGATGTTCTGCAGCACTTCGCTGAACCGGGAATCGGGGTTGGAACCAAAGAAGCTCGCGATGGTGGCCGGGAACAGCAACAGGCTGGAGGCGAAAATCGGCGGAATCACGCCCGACATGTTGAGTTTGAACGGCAGATGGCTGCTCTGGCCGGCATACATACGCCGTCCCACCTGGCGCTTGGCGTAGTTGACCGTGATGCGGCGCTGCGCGCGCTCGACATAGACACAGAAGCCGGTGACGCCAATGACGATACCGATCAGCAGGATGGCGAACAGCGGATTCATTTCGCCGGTGCTGACCGACTCGAAAGTGCGCCCCACGGCGCCCGGAAGCCCGGCGACGATGCCGGAGAGAATGATCATCGAGATGCCGTTGCCGATGCCGCGCTCGGTGATCTGCTCGCCCAGCCACATCAGGAACATGGTGCCGGTGGTCATCGTGATCGTCGCCGGCACCAGCCAGTCGAAGAATCCCTTGGCGTTGGTCATGCCGCCATTACCCAGCGCCACCGCGGCGCCGAAGGACTGGAACAGTGCCAGGCCCACCGTGACGTAGCGCGTCAGCTGCGTGATGCGGCGCCGGCCCGACTCGCCTTCCTTGCGCGCTTCCATCAGCGACGGAATCACCATCGACAGCATCTGGATGATGATCGAGGCCGAGATATAGGGCATGACGCCCATCGCGAAGATCGACAGCCGCTGCAGCGCGCCGCCGGAGAACATATTCACCACGCCGAGGATGGTGTTGGACTGGTCGTTGAAATAGCGCGCCACCGCGTCCGGATTGATGCCGGGCACGGGAATGAAGGTACCGATGCGATAGACCACCAGTGCGCCGATCAGGAACAGCAGCCGACTGCGGATATCGCCCAGGCGTCCGGCCTCGGCGAGTGCAGCTGCTGGGTTCTGGAAGGCGGAATTGGCCACTTCAGTCCTCTATCTTGCCGCCGGCCGCTTCCACAGCCGCGCGCGCGCCCTTGGTGAGACCGATACCCTTGAGAGTGACGGCCTTCTTCAGTTCACCCGACAACACGACCTTGGCGCGCTCGGCGCCCTGCGGCACGATGCCGGCGCTCTTCAGCGCGGCCAGATCGATCACGGCGGCCTCGATGCCGGAGAGCTCGTGCAGGCGCACTTCGGCGCGCAGGCTCTTCATCGCCGAGCGGAAACCCACCTTGGGCAGTCGGCGCTGCAGCGGCATCTGGCCGCCTTCGAAGCCTACCTTGTGATAGCCGCCCTTGCGCGCGCGCTGGCCTTTGACGCCACGGCCGCAGGTCTTGCCCTGCCCCGCCGATGCGCCCCGACCGACACGCAGCCGCGGACGGCGCGATCCCGCGCCCGGCTTGAGGTCGTTCAATCGCATTGCGCTCATCTCTAGTTCGACTCCACTTTGAGCAGGTGGCCCGCGGTGCGAATCATGCCGCGGTTGGCCGCCGTGTCGGCGACCGTCACGCTCTGATGCCGGCGGCGCAACCCGAGGCCCCGCACCGACGAGGCGATATGTTTGAGCTGACCGTGCACGCTGCGCATCAGCGTCACCGTCACCTGTTTGTTGTCAGCCGCCGCCGCGTTCATCAGGCGCTCCCAAGGATTTCTTCGAGGGTCTTGCCGCGCTTGGCCGCGATATCTTCCGGCGAGCGCACGTTGGCGAGCGCATTGACGGTGGCGCGCACCACGTTGATCGGGTTGCGCGAGCCATAGCTCTTGGCGAGCACGTTGCGTACCCCGGCGCATTCGAGCACCGCGCGCATGCCGCCGCCGGCGATGACGCCGGTTCCTTCCGATGCCGGCAGCATGAACACGCGGGTGGCCCCGTGGGTGCCATTGACCGCGTAGTGCAGCGTGTCGTTGCGCAGGCTGACGACCACCATGTTCTTGCGCGCCTGCGCCATGGCCTTGGAGATCGCCACCGGCACTTCGCGCGCCTTGCCGAAGCCGAAGCCGACGCGGCCGGCGCCATCACCGACCACCGTGAGCGCGGTGAAGCCGAACTGCCGTCCACCCTTGACCACTTTCGCGGTGCGGTTGACGGCGACCAGCTTTTCCACCAGCTCGTCGGCGCTCTGCGTTTTTTCCATTCGTGCCATATGTGCGTGCCTGCTCTAAAACTCGAGTCCCGCTTCGCGGGCCGCTTCGGCCAGCGCTTTGACGCGGCCGTGATACTGGAAGCCGGCGCGATCGAAGGCGACGCGCGTGATGCCCGCGGCCTTGGCGCGCTCGGCGATCGCGCGCCCGACGGCGCGTGCAGCTTCGATGTTTCCGGTGCCCTTGAGCCCCTCGGCGACGTCCTTCTGCAACGTCGAGGCCGCGGCCAGGACCTTTTCGCCCTTGCCGTCGAACAGCTGCGCATAGATATGACGCGGCGTGCGATGGATGGTCAGGCGCTCGACCTTGAGCTCGCGGATGCGATGCCGGGTGCGCGCTGCGCGGCGCTGGCGCCGCTCTTTTTTGGTGATATTCATGCGTGTCTCTCGCCGCGCTACTTCTTCTTGCCTTCTTTGAGAATGATCTGCTCATCCGAGTAGCGCACACCCTTGCCCTTGTACGGCTCGGGAGGACGGATGTGGCGGATCTCGGCCGCTGTCTGGCCGACGCGCTGCCGATCGTTACCCTTGATCAGAATCTCCGTCTGGCTCGGGGTCTCGATGGTGATGCCCTCCGGAATCGGATAGCTCACTGGATGCGAGAAACCAAGCGTCAGGTTCAGCGCCTTGCCTGCGACCTGGCCGCGGAAGCCGACGCCTACCAGCTCGAGCTTGCGCTCGTAACCCTTGGTGACGCCCTGCACCATGTTCGCCAGGTGCGCACGTGTGGCACCGGCGCGCATGCGCACGGCATCGTCGCCCTGGTATTTGACCGAGAGCGTCTTGTCCTTCTGCTCCACCGAGACGCCCTCGCCGAGCACCAGCGACAGCGAGCCGCGCGAGCCCTTTACGGTGACGGCGCCGGTGGCGATGCTGACGGTCACGCCGCTCGGCAGGTCGATGATTCGATTGGCAACTCTGGACATGTTCGCTCTACCTTAGGCCACGATGCACAGGACTTCGCCGCCCTGGCCGATCGCGTGCGCCGCCTTGTCGGTCATCACGCCCTTGGGCGTCGAGACGATCACGGTGCCCATGCCGCCGAGCACGCGCGGAATTTCATCCTTGCCGCGGTAAATGCGCAGTCCCGGGCGACTGACGCGTTCGATGCGATCGATGACGGGGCGGCCCTCGTAATACTTCAACTCGATGGTCAGCACCGGCTTGCCATCGGCTTCGGAACGATTGAAGTCGGCGATGTAGCCCTCGTCCTTCAATACCGCCAGGATCGCCATCTTCACTTTGGAAGAGGCGATGGTGACGTTGGTCTTGCGCGCGGACTGGCCGTTGCGGATGCGAGTCAGCAGGTCGGCGATCGGATCGGTCATGCTCATCGTTTGGCTCCTACCAGCTCGCCTTGCCGAGCCCAGGAATCTCGCCGCGCATCGCGACTTCGCGAATCTTCACGCGCGCCAGGCCGAATTTGCGATACACCCCGCGCGAGCGGCCGGTGATGGCACAGCGGTTGCGGTGACGGCTCGCGCTGGCATCGCGCGGCTGGCTCTGCAAGCCGACCTGCGCGGCCGCGCGCTGTTCCGGCGTCGATTTCGGACTGCGGATGATTTCCTTGAGCTGTGCGCGTCTGACCGCGTACTTCTTCACCACCCGCGAGCGTCGCTTCTCGCGCTCCACCATGTTGGTCTTGGCCATTGCGTACTATTCCTGGCTACTTGCGGAACGGGAAATTGAAAGCATCCAGCAGCGCTCGCCCGTGCTTGTTGTCGCGCGCCGTGGTCGTGATCGTGATGTCCATGCCGCGCAGCTGATCCACCTGGTCGTACTGGATTTCGGGGAAGATGATCTGCTCGCGCACGCCCATACTGTAATTGCCGCGCCCATCGAATCCGCGCGGCGAAATGCCGCGGAAATCGCGAATGCGCGGTATCGCCACGCTGATCAGGCGATCGAGAAATTCATACATCCGCTGCCCGCGCAGCGTCACCTTGGCGCCGATGGGCAGACCCTCGCGCACCTTGAAGGTCGCGATGGCCTTCTTGGCCTTGCAGATCTGCGCCTTCTGGCCGGTGATCTTCGCCAGGTCGCCGGCAGCCGCATCGATGACCTTCTTGTCCGCGACTGCCTCGCCCACGCCCATGTTGACCGTGATCTTGGTGATCCGCGGCACTTCCATGACGTTGGCGAGCTGCAGCTCCGACTTGAGCTTCGGAACCACGGTGTCGCGGTAAAACTGTTGCAGCCTTGCTATGTCGTTGGCCATATCTATGTTCCCATCCTCAGGCGTCGATGACTTCGCCATTGGACTTGAAAAAACGCACCCTCTTGCCGTCCGCCAGCGTGCGCACGCCGACCCGGTCGCCGCGCTTGGAGCCCGGATTCCACAGCGCGACCTTGCAGATCGGCAGCGGCATTTCGTGCTCGATGATGCCGCCCGGCTTGTTGGCCTGCGGATTCGGCTTGGTGTGCCGCTTGACGCGATTGACGTTCTCGACCACGACTTCGCCGTCGCCAACGCGAATCACCGCTCCGCGCCGGCCCTTATCGCGGCCGGAAAGCACAATTACCTGATCGCCTTTCCTGATCTTTTCCATATGCTGTACCTGACGGGTCTGCCTGGCGCCTAAAGCACTTCCGGTGCCAGCGAAATGATCTTCATGAATCGCACCGTGCGTAGCTCGCGCGTGACGGGCCCGAAGATGCGGGTGCCGATCGGCTCGAGCTTGTTGGTCAGCAGCACGGCGGCGTTGCCATCGAACTTGATCAGCGAGCCGTCGGCACGTCGCACGCCACGGCGCGTCCGCACCACGACGGCGTCATAGACCTCGCCCTTCTTGACCTTACCGCGCGGGATCGCGTCCTGGACGGCGACCTTGATGACATCACCCACGGTCGCATAGCGACGGCGCGAGCCCCCGAGCACCTTGATGCACTTCAACGTGCGCGCGCCGCTGTTGTCGGCGGCATTGAGCATGGTTTGTAGCTGAATCATGGCAGTGTGCTCAAACCTGTGCCGCGCGCTCGACGACGGCCAGCAGACGCCAGGACTTGCGGCGCGAAAGCGGACGGCACGGCGTGATCGACACCGTGTCACCCTCTTTGGCGTCGTTGTTCTCATCGTGCGCCAGCACCTTGGTGGTGCGGCGAATGAACTTGCCGTACATCGGATGGCGCACCACGCGCTCGATCTCGACCGCAATGGTCTTGTTCATCTTGTTGCTGACGACCTGCCCGGTCAGCGTGCGAGCGCCTTTGGCTTCGATCGTGGTGTCGGTGCTCATGCCTTGCCTCCAGCACGTTTGGCGCGCTGTATCGTCTTCACGCGCGCAATGTTCTTGCGCACCTTGCCAAATTGATCGGGCTTCACGGCCTGGCCAGTCGCGCGCTGCAGCCGCAGCGCGAACTGTTCCTTGCGCAGCGACAGCATCTCGTTGTGCAGCTCTTCAATCGATTTCTTGTGCAGTTCACTGGCTTTCATCAGCGCACCTGTCGCTTAACGAAGGTCGTGGTCACGGACAGCTTGGCGCCGGCGAGGCGGAAGGCCTCCCGCGCGATCGTCTCGGTGACGCCTTCCATTTCGAACAGCACCTTGCCGGGCTTGACCTTGGCAATCCAGTACTCGACGTTGCCCTTGCCGCTGCCCATGCGTACTTCGAGCGGCTTCTTGCTGATCGGCACGTCCGGGAAAACGCGGACCCAGATCTGGCCGCCGCGCTTCACGTAGCGCGCCATGGCGCGACGCGCGGCTTCGATTTCGCGCGCCGTCATGCGCGCACGCTCGGTCGCCTTGAGCCCGAAGTCGCCGAAGGCCACGGTACTGCCGCGCAGCGCCAGGCCGGCATTGTGGCCCTTGAACTGCTTGCGGTATTTGGTTCGCTTGGGTTGCAGCATGATTGGTTCGAGTCCTTACGGAGCGGCCTCCACCTGCGGTGCCGCTACGGCTACCGGCGGCACCGGCACCGCTGCGGGCGCGGCGGCTGCGGCAGCAGCTGCTGCAGCATTGGCGGCTTCGCCCTGGGCCTGGTTCTCGGCCTGGCGGTCGAGCTGCGCCTGGTCGAACACTTCGCCCTTGAAGATCCAGACCTTGATGCCGATGACGCCGTACGTGGTACGCGCTTCGGCCAGACCGTAATCGATGTCGGCGCGGAAGGTATGCAGCGGTACGCGGCCCTCGCGGTACACCTCCGTGCGCGCGATTTCCGAACCGTTGAGGCGGCCGGACATGCGCACCTTGATGCCGAGCGCGCCGCTGCGCATCGTGCTCATGACGGCACGCTTCATGGCGCGGCGGAACATCACGCGCTTTTCGATCTGCTGCGAG
>CAVYUK010000011.1:0-26466 GCA_963771665.1 uncultured Gammaproteobacteria bacterium
GTCGAAGGTGAAGCCTGCGCGGTGGTGAATATCGGCGGCATCGCCAATGTCACGCTGCTGCAGGCCGATGGCGGCGTGATCGGCTTCGACACTGGCCCGGGCAACTGCCTGCTCGATGCCTGGGCGCGCACTCACCTGGGGAAGAGCCACGATGCCGGCGGCGCCTGGGCCGCCAGCGGCCGCATCGACGCGCCACTGCTCGCGCGACTGCTGGCCGAGCCCTACTTTGCCCGCCAGCCGCCCAAGAGCACCGGCCGCGAAACCTTCAGTGATGCCTGGCTGCAGCTGGCGCTGGCCGGCCGATCACTGCCGCCGCAGGACGTGCAGGCGACGCTGGCCGAACTGACCGCACTGACCATCGCCGGGACGCTGCTGCAGCCTCATGCTGCAGCGCCGCATCACCTATTTGTCTGCGGCGGCGGGGCATTCAATGCCGACCTGCTGCAGCGGCTGGCCCGCGCGCTGCCCCTGACGCAGGTGGCGACCACGGCGGCCCGCGGCATCGCCGCCGAGCATGTCGAGGCGGCTGGCTTCGCCTGGCTGGCCCATCGCTATGTATCCGGAAAGACAGGCAATCTGCCCTCGGTGACAGGGGCCCGCCACGAAGTGCCGCTGGGCGCCCTTTTCCGCGGGCGTGCGCTGTAACAGTGCTGTAACAGGTCGCGCAGCTACAATGGATTCATGGCGAAAAGATTGACGGTCTACGAGGCCTCCCAGGCCGCGGCTGCGCACAAGACAGCACATTCGGCACCGCTGGTCACTCCCGCGGCTGCGCCAGCAGCAGTCGACGCGTCCGCCGCGGCGGCGCCGTCATTACGCGCACCGCAGAACTTCATCAACCGGGAAATTTCCTCACTCGAGTTCAATCAGCGCGTGCTCGCGCAAAGCCTGGACCCGCGGGTGCCGCTGCTCGAGCGGCTCAACTTCCTCTGTATCTCGTCGAGCAACCTGGATGAGTTCTTCGAAATCCGCGTCGCCGGCATCAAGCAGCTGCTCGAGCTCGGTTCAACGACCATCGGTGCCGATGGTCTCGGGCTCGCCGAGCAACTCGCCGCCATTCATGCGCGCGCCAAGGAACTGGTGCGTGATCAGTACGCCTGCCTCAACGATGTGCTGCTGCCCGCGCTGCGTGAGGCCGGCATCGATGTGCTCGATGCCGAGGACTGGGACACGCCCACGCGCGCCTGGGTCGAGCATCATTTCGCGGCCGAGGTCGAACCGGTATTGAGTCCACTCGGGCTGGATCCGGCGCGTCCCTTTCCGCGCATCCAGAACAAGAGCTTGAATTTCATCGTCAAGCTGTCCGGCAAGGACGCCTATGGGCGCGACAGCGAGCTGGCGATCGTGCAGGCCCCGCGTTCGCTGCCGCGCATCCTGGCGCTGCCCGAGGGCGGCGGCCGCAGACGCTTTGTCGCCTTGTCCACCATTGTTGAAGCCATGGTTCAGCGCCTGTTCGAGGGCGTCGAAGTGCTCGGCTGCTACCAGTTCCGCCTCACGCGCAACAGCGACCTGTTCGTCGACGATGAAGAAGTCGACGATCTGCGCCGGGCGCTGGAGGGCGAACTCGCGCAACGCCGCTATGGCGCGGCCGTACGACTCGAGACCGCCGCCGACTGCCCGCAGGACATGATTGATTTCCTGCTGCACGAATTCGCGCTGGCGCCGCAGGATTGCTACCAGGTGCCAGGTCCCGTGAACCTGAACCGCTTCTCCGCCATCTACGCGCTGGCGCAGCGCGCCGATCTGAAGTACCCGCCGTTCACGCCGGGCCTGCCGCCGCGGCTGGTCGGCGCGACCGATCTCTTTGCCGTCATCCGCCAGCGCGACATCCTGCTGCACCATCCCTATCGCAGCTTCGGTCCGGTGATGGACTTGCTGCGCCAGGCGGCGGCCGACCCCGGCGTGCTCGCCATCAAGATGACGCTCTACCGCACCGGCGATCACTCGCCCATCGTCGATGCCCTGGTGGCTGCCGCGCAGGCCGACAAGGACGTCACGGTCATCATCGAACTGCGTGCGCGCTTCGATGAAGAGGCCAATATCGAACTGGCCACGCGGCTGCAGGAGGCCGGGGCGCACGTCATGTACGGCGTGGTCGGCTACAAGACGCACGCCAAGATGACGCTGGTGGTGCGGCGCGAGGCCGAAGGCATCCGCCGTTACTGTCACCTCGGCACCGGCAACTATCACCCCAAGACCGCGCGCCTCTACACCGACTATGGTCTCTTCACCTGCGATGAGGACATCGGCAGTGACGTGCACGAAATCTTCCTGCAGCTCACCAGCCTGACGCGCACCTCCAAACTGCGCCGGCTGTTGCAGTCACCCTTCAACCTGCACGAGTCGCTGCAGGCGATGATCGAGCGCGAGAGCGCCAACGCACGCGCGGGCAAACCCGCGCGCATCATCGTCAAGCTCAACGCACTGGTGGAACCGCTGATCATCGAGACGCTCTACGCGGCTTCCGGCAGCGGCGTGCGCATCGACCTGATCGTGCGCGGCGTGTGCGCACTGCGGCCCGGCATTCCAGGTGTATCCGAGAACATCACGGTGCGCTCGGTGATCGGCCGATTCCTGGAACACTCGCGCGTGTACTGGTTCGAGAACGGCGGCGAAGCGGAGCTGTATCTCGCCAGCGCGGACTGGATGGAGCGCAATTTCTTCCGCCGCGTCGAGGTCGCCTTCCCGGTGCTGCGCAAACAGCTGCGCGAGCGCATCACCAAGGATCTCGAAACCTATCTCGCAGACAACACCAACGCCTGGGAACTGCGCTCCGACGGCACCTATGCGCGCATCGCTGCGGGCAATGCTTCGGCCAGCGATGCGCAGGCGCTGCTGCTCGAGCATTTCGCCGGCATCCTGACCCCGAGCGCCAGCTAGGCCCCGAGTCGCAGTCAGCTCGCGCGACCGCCCGAGAACACACGCAGCCGCAGGCCGTGCGGCTGCAAAAACTCCGTCTCCAGCTGCAGGTCCCCGACGGTAAGGGGATGTTCACTGAGCCAGCGCGATGGAAATCGCAGCTCCAGCGTGCGTCCGCGCGGGGTCAGCTCGATGTTCGGCAGCGCCACCGCGCTGCGGCCGCGATGCAGTAGCACCGCTATGCGCAACAACACGATCAGGTGGGTGGCGAGCTGATCCCACGGCGGAATCAGATCCTCGAGCCGCTCCAGGGTGAGCTTGCGGCGGTGCGAGCCGACCAGGCGCGCGAGCAGTTGCTGCTCCTCGCGCGCAAACCCCGGCATATCCGCATTTTCGAGCAGGTAGGCGCCGTGACGATGGTAGCCGTTGTGCGCCACATCGAGGCCGATCTCGTGCAGTCGCGCGCCCCATCGCAGCGACAGCTCCGCCAGCGGATCCGTGAGTTCCCAGGCGGCTTTGACCTGCTCGAGAAACAGCATCGCGGTGGCCTCGACGCGCTCGGCCTGCTCGGCATCGACGTGGTAGCGGCGCTGCATCGAGCCCACCGTGCGCTCGCGCGCATCGGAACGCGTCATGCGGCCGACCATGTCGTAGAGCAGCCCATCGCGCAGCGCACCCTCGACGAAGCGCATCTGTTCGATGCCGAGCGAGTTGATGATTTCCGCGAGAATCACCGCGCCGCCCGGAAACACCGGCCGGCGCTCCTCGGACACCGCGTCCAGGTCGAGCGAGCGCAGGCTGCCGGCATCGGCGAGCCGCTTCAGCAGTTTGTCGAGACCATCCGGCGTGATGGCGCTGGCGGAAGGTTCGATCTCACGAATGGCGGCAGCGATCACGCGCACGGTGCCGGAGCTGCCGACTGCCCGCTCCCAGCCCAAGCGCTGGAACGCGGCCTGGATCGGTTCGAGCTCGAGCCGCGCGGCCAGCCGCGCGCGCTCGATGCGTTTGGCCGAGAGGCGGCCATCATCAAAGAAGCGCTGGCTCAGCGAGACGCAGCCGATCTGCAGACTCTCGAGCGTGAGCGGCTCGAAGCGTTCACCGATGATGATCTCGGTGCTGCCGCCGCCGATGTCGACTACCAGGCGCCGGCCCGGTTCGCTCGGCAGGTTGTGCGCCACGCCCGAGTAGATCAGGCGCGCTTCTTCCATGCCGGAGACGATTTCGATCGGCGACCCGAGCGCTTCGCGCGCGCGCTCGAGGAAGGCCTGCTTGCGTCGCGCGATACGCAGTGCATTGGTGCCGACCACACGCACCTTGCGCGCATCGATGTCGCGCAGCCGCTGACCGAAGCGTTCCAGGCAGGCCAGCGCGCGCGAGGTGGCGGCCTTGTCGATGCGGCCGTCCTCGTCGACCCCGGCACCCAATCGCACCATTTCACGCAGACGATCGATGATGACCAGCTGGCCATGCGAATAACGCGCGACCACCATGTGGAAACTGTTGGAACCGAGATCAACCGCCGCTATGACATCTGACATGGCGCGGGTAGCGCGGCGTCAGGCCGCGAGGGCTGGAATAAACGAAATCAGGCGCTGAAGGAGGAGCCGCATCCGCAGGTGGTCTGGGCATTCGGATTGCGAATCACGAACTGCGCCCCTTCCAGACCTTCGCGGTAGTCGATCTCGGCGCCGCCGAGATACTGAAAACTCATCGGATCAACCAGCAGCTTGACGCCGTGGTTCTCGACACAGGTGTCGCCGTCCTGAACCTGCTCGTCGAACTCGAACCCGTACTGCAGACCCGAGCAACCGCCGCCCTGCACGTACACCCGCAGCATGAGCTTCGGGTTGCCTTCCCCGGCGATCAGCGCGCTGACCTTGCGGGCGGCCGCATCGGTGAACACCAGCGGCGCGGCGTCATCCGCAACCACTTCATTTTCAACGGCTTCGAGGGTATCTGTTGCACTCATGGGAGCCAGTGTAGGCCCAGTGCCGGGGGGCGTCAAAGCCTGACGGCCAACGCAGCTCTCATTTACAGCCGGGCGCGCAGAAACACTAGAAAAGAGGTCGGATCGTCGCCATATACGCCGTCCAGCACGCCCGGATAGCGGTACGCCGTGACCATCGCTCCCACCCCAGCGTGGATGGGCCCGAGCTGCGTGCCCCAATGCGCGAAGTCATAGATGTAGCCCAGGGACAGCTCCTCGATCGTATAGGTCGGCCCGTATAGGGGCTCGCCCGGAGTGAAGAGCTCATCCTTGCCCACGCGTTCGGCGCGAGCAAAAAAAGTGTGCGTAGCGGCAAGGCGCAGCGCCGACTCCAGTAGCCAGCCGTCACTGGCAGCTCCGGGCTGCGGCTGGTTGCGGCCCCAGGCAAAGGTCGTCTGCCACTGCAGGCCGCCCAGCATGCGGTTGTAGCTCGCCGATGCGGTCGTGCGGCGGATGGCGACATTGGGCTCGAGCTGTTCGGGACTGGCCAGCCGCCCGGTGCTGACCTGCAGCGCCAGATCGGGCAGCGGATTCCACGACAGTCGCCCCGACCATGAGTCGAAAGCCCGCAGCTCGACCGCGTAGCGATCCTGGTCCGGTTCGCGGCCATTGAAAGCCGAGCCCTCGAGTTTGACGCGATCCCACTCGTAGCCCGCCGTGACCACGCCGTAAGTGATGTGCGTGGAGTCGAGCCAATGATGCGTCAGCGGCGCCTCGGGATTGTCTTCGGAGGAGAAGCGATGCATGAAGGCCGGCGGCCCGAGCGCCGGCTCCCCTGCCAGCGCCGCGTACAGGTACACCGCGCTTTGCTTCGAGAGGTTGCGGCTGTAGCTGCCCGAAGCTTCCATCAGCAGGTTGTGCGGGTGCTGCCGGTCAATCAGCGGATGCACGCCATCGGCCGTCTCGCCGGTCTGGAACAGCTCCGGATAGCCATAGCGTCCCATGAGCGGATCGGCCGACAGCATCAGGCGCAGGCCCAGTGCACCTTGCGCCAAATCGCGTCGCGCCATGAGCATCAGCATGCTGGTGGAAAAAGCCTTGGCAGAGCCCCGCGGGCCACCCTGATCGTCATAGATGAGATCGAGCATGCCGTGCCACATCGTCATCCACTCACCATGCATGCGCATGAGGCCACCCATTGGCGTGGAATCCGGCTGCCAGCTAGTGCCCGACGATTCGCGCGCCATCATGTAGGGGCCAAGCGTGCCCGGCATGTCCGGCATGTCCGGCATTTCCATCGTCGCGTCCGCGGCGGCATCGCCGCTGCCATCTGCGGCCGCAGCTGCACCCATGGCCGGCAGCAGGCACGCCAGCGGCCAGAACGCCGGTCGACGGAACTGGCGACAGAGCGGGCGCATGGTGTCAGTGCTCGGGCGAATACAGGCTCGTGAGTACCGCGGTCATCGCGAGGACCCCCGCGATCAGCAGGTACTCCGTGACAATGGAGCGCCGCAGCGCGCCGCGCGCCGCCGCCAGCACAGGTGTGAAGCGCCATCGGTTCAATGCCGCGAGTATGAGCAGCAGTGCAAACACGGTTGCCTTCGCAATCAGGATCAATCCATAGGCTCGCCTGAAGGTGCTCCAGCTGTCGATCAGCAGGAACGCCATGCCGGCACCGGCCAATGCCAGGCCCGGCACCAGCCAGATTGCGATTTGCGAAAAGCGCCGGAGCACGGCCTCGGCAGCGCCATCGGTTTCGTGCGTGAGCATCAGCCAGAGCGGCCAGAGAGCGCCGAACCAGAATGCGGCCACCAGCAGATGCACCGCCAGCAGCGGCACCAGCCATGCGCGCATGGGATTGACGCTGGTGTGTCCCGTAAGTGTCAGCGCCACGGCCGCGAGCATCGCTCCCGCAAGGGCTATGTACAGCGCCCATTTTGCGAGGCCGTTGGCGCGATGAAACCACAGCCCCACCGCGAGCAGCGTGAGTCCCGCCGCCTGCAGCGCATGGGCATCGCCGCGGCTGGAATGCAGCGCGAGCCGCAGCAGCGCGGTATTGCGGGCGCCGCCGAAATCGCCGGCCATGCGCGCAGCTTCCAGCGGCGTCTGCAGCAGCACCAGCACGATGCCAAGCACAGCGGTGAGCACGCCAAGGCGGCACACGCGCCGCAGCACGATCGGGGAGCGCCGGTTGAACAGCGCCACGAAGAACGCCGCTCCGGCAGCCTGGTAAAGGCAGATCAGCGCCAGGGCCCGAACGGCGATTGCAGTGACATCCGGGTTCACGCCGGAACCCTACGGCATCGCGATCTTGAAGTGAACGCTACCGGACATGATGTGGCCATCGGCGCTAAGCACGCGGTATTGCAGCTCATAGCTGCCCGGCTCGAGCCGCGGCGCGGCGATGCTGATCTGGGCGCTCGCCGGCGGCGGGCGTCGCGGTGATTTTCTGCGGCTCGCTCACACCGGCCTTCAACAGGCGGAGGGAGGTCAGTTGTGCGGGTTCGGAGAACCTGAGGACGAACTGATCGGGCACCGCGGTGATGACACTGCCTTGCGCGGGCTGGGCTGATTCGAGGTGCGCGTGCGCGGCGGCCAGCAGCGGGAACAGCAGCCAGGCGCACAGGGCGGCGATGCGCGGTTTCAAGCCGTGACTTCGCTGGTGCTCGGGACCAGGCGGCCGCTGATCTCCGCACCCAGCGCCATCTCGATGACGCTGTAATGCACGTTGCCCTGTACGCGCGCCTTGGCGCCGAGGATCACGCGCTCGCGACCGACGATGTCGCCGTTGACGCGACCGTTGAGTACCACGCTGGGTGCTTCCACGGAACCGTCGATGACGGCGTGCTCACTGATCGAAAGTGCCGCGGGTACTCCCGCGATGGCGCGCACACTGCCGGTGACGCGCCCATCGATGTGCAGGCCGCCGGCGAATTCCACGTCGCCCTGCACATTGACGGTCTTGCCGATCAGCGTATCGACCTGGCCGTCAGCGAGCTTGTCAGTTCGTTTGAACATCAGGAGACCGGATCGGCGTTCCAGACAAACGTCTG
Organism: uncultured Gammaproteobacteria bacterium; assembly: GCA_963771665.1. Lineage (GTDB taxonomy): Bacteria > Pseudomonadota > Gammaproteobacteria > Steroidobacterales > Steroidobacteraceae > FEN-1191. The sequence goes on from CAVYUK010000011.1 coordinate 7,840, forward strand.
ACGGTAGGGTGCCACGCCTTTGCGTCCCGGTCGAACCTCAATCGTGATGTGATCGGGTTTGAAGTCGCCCGGGAGCGTGACCGGCTGCTCAATCGCGGCAAAATAACGAAAATTGAACGGCAGTTCGCTCTTCCCGCCGGTCAGGGTCGCCAGATCCACGCTGGCGGAGCTGCCGTTGCTAGTGCCGTCGATGCTGATCGCGATGGTGCCGTTCACGGCCTCTTCCGGCCGCTGAGTGCGGCTCAACGAGAAACGCACCGAGTAGTGCTGATCACCGGGTAACGTCACCACGCGAAGCTGCTGCACGCGTACCGCGTCGGCGGCCGGCTGGCCGGGCTGGGCCACCAGGCCTCGATAGAAACCCATTTCCTGCTGATCGCGCGCGACCTGCGCCTGCAGTTCGCCGATGGTGCGCGCGATCTCGGTCCGTTCGCGCCCTTCACCGATGCGCGCTTCCTCGGCCGCGGCCAGCTGCACACGCAACTCGCGCTGCGTGCGCTCTAGCTTGTCGATCTGATCCTGCAGGCCATCGCGCTGTGCCGCCGCCTGCAGGGCGTCGTATCCGGCCTTGTAGCGTCCCAGCTCGAACATCACATAGAAGGCGAGCCCGGTGAGCAGCAGCAGGATCGCACCCATGATCCAGCGCCGCACCGGAGCATAGGTGCGGACCACCATCTTGCCCGGGATCTGCGTCGACACGACTTTTGGCTTCAGCTGGCCGGTGCGGCCGCGGACTCGTTCACGGCCGATCGCACACGCCACCACGACGGGTAGGGTGGAAGACCGCCTGGAAAGGCCGATTGTCCCAGTTCGTGCAGCGCGCGCGTATAGACCGCGCGCTTGAAATAGATGACTTCGCGAATGGGCTGCCAGTAATCGACCCAGCGCCAGCGGTCGAACTCGGGCTCGGCCGTCATATCGAAGCGAAACGCCGCATCGGGGCGGCGCAGGCGCAACAGGAACCAGCGCTGCTTCTGACCCAGGCACAGCGGCTGCACGTTACGGCGCAGGTAGCGCCCAGGCAGCCGATACCGCAGCCAGTGGCGGGTACGGCCGACGATTTCTACGTCCGACGCCCCAAGGCCGATCTCCTCGTTGAGCTCGCGATAGAGAGAATCCTCGACGCTCTCGCCGCTGCGCATGCCTCCCTGCGGAAACTGCCAGCCGCGGCCGCCGGCACGACGTGCCAGGAACAGCTGCCCATCATCGGACATGAGCACCATGCCGACGTTGGCGCGAAACCCGTCCCGATCGATGAGGTCGCCCATGGGAGTGTTTTACCAGCGCCGGTCCATCAAGCCAATCTGCCGCCCTCCGGACTGAGACTTCATCCGGTAGGCTTGTCATATGTTACGCCGACGCGATGTGGGAGGGCTCGCCGGGCTGGCGGTGATCGCCGCCGCGGCATTCTGTCTCACATTGCTGGTGGGCTCGGCGGGACTGGGGCCGGCACGGGCGCTGCAGACACTGCTCGGCGGGGGCGATGATTTCAGCCGCCTGATCATCTGGTCGGTGCGGCTGCCGCGCGCCGTGGCGGCTTTCTCGGTGGGGGGCCTGCTGGCACTGGCCGGCGTCCTGCTCCAGGCCCTGTTCCGCAACCCGCTGGCCGACCCGCTGGTGCTCGGTGTGTCGGGCGGAGCCGCGGTCGGCGCCCTGGCCGGCATGCTGGCGGGACTGGGCTTCGTGGCGCTGCACTGGGCCGCCACCGCCGGCGGCGCCATCGTGGGCTTCGCGGTGCTGCTGCTGGCGCGAGGCGGTGGCGCGACGCGATTGCTGCTCTGTGGCGTGGTGCTGGCGAGCGCCTGCGGTGCCCTGATCACGCTGATGCTGACACTGGCCGATAGCGGTCAGTTGCGCGGCATGGTCTTCTGGCTGGCGGGTGACCTCGGCTGGGCACAGCGGCCCCTGGTTGAGCTGATCGCACTGGCGGTTGCGCTGACCGTATCGGCGTTTGCCGGCCGCTGGCTCAATGTGCTTGGCGCCGGGGAGCTGCGCAGTGCCACCGTCGGGATGCACGGCGGCGGCGCACGCGTGGCGGTGTTCCTGCTGAGCGCGGCGCTGACCGCGCTGGCCGTGATCGGCGGCGGCATGATCGGCTTCGTCGGCCTGGTCGCGCCCCACCTCGTGCGCCTGGCGTTCCACACCAGTGATCACCGCATCGTCGCGCCGGCGGCCACGCTCGGCGGCGGGGTGTTGCTCTGCCTGGCCGATCTTTTGAGCCGCACGCTGGCCGCACCGCGCGAACTGCCGGTAGGCGCCATCATGGCCCTGATCGGCGCGCCGGTATTCATCCTGCTGCTGCGCCGGCAGACGCGCTGAAGCCGAATTCGCGCGGCCGCGGCCGCGGCTACGGCCTGCGTGCCGCCGTATCGCGCCGGCCCTGCACATAGTCGTGTCCCTGGCGCATCAGCGCGGTGAAGCGTGCCTGGTCGCCGGCGGATACCGCGCTGCGTACCGTCTCGACCGCACGCGCCAGCGCATCGAGCGACTCGGCGCCGAAGTCGTTGAGTTTCTGGATCTCGTAGTAAAGCTCCGGACTTTCCTCGGCCACCTTGCTGGCGATATCGAACTGCGCATCGAAGGTGGTGCTCGAGAGTTGCACCAGTCGCGGGGCGGCCTCGCCGCTCTCGGCGAGCGCCGTGAAAAAGGCGATGTTCAGCGCGTGCGACAGGCCGAGCACGTAGGCGATCAGGCGGTCATGCTCATCCAGTCCCATGACCACCTGCTCCGCCATGGTGGCGGCGAACAGCGCGCGCGCCTGCCGCAAGGCCTCGGCGTGCCCGAGGTCGATGAAGATCACGTGGCGGCCGGAGAGCAGTTCCGTATCCGGGCCGAACATCGGATGCAGGGAGGTCACCGCCACGCCGGCGCTGCGCAGCGCATCGAGCCCGGCACGCAGCGGCGACTTCAGCGAACCGAGGTCGAACACCACACCGCGCGGTGCGCGCGCCGCGAGCTGGCGCAGGATCACATCGGTGGCGCCCAGCGGCGCGGCGACCACGATCAGATGGTGATCCAGGGGCGACGTGTTCCAGTCGACGAGCCGATCGGGACCGCCCGGGGGTGCTTTCGGATCGGCCACCTCGACCTCGAAGCCCTGCGATCCCAGGAACTGCGCAAACCAGGCGCCCATCTTGCCCGCGCCGCCGATCACCAGCGCACGGCGGCCGCTGCCCGAAGCCTGGGCCGCGACGCTGGCACGCTCCTGCGTGGTCAGCGAGGAGCGGATCAGGAGCCGCATCACCGTTTCGGCGACATCGGGTGAGACGCCGAGGTTCTGCGCGTAGTTGCGCGCGCCGAGCAGCACGTCGCGCTCGCGTCCGTAGTCGCGGGTCGGATGACCGGTGGAGCGCTTGACGCGCGCGATTTCACGGCTGGTGGCCTGCCGGGCGGCAATGGTCTGCAGCAATTGCTGATCGAGCTGATCGAGCTGCTTGCGAAGTTCATCGAGATTCATGGCGTCTTTGTATCGGTATTGTTGCGCCGCCTGCAAGCGTCCAATATGCGGCGATGGCCCTGCACCAGGAATACCTGCCCGATCCGCTGCCCTCCAACCCACTGGCGCTGGTGGCCGATTGGCTGGCAGAGGCAACGCGCGCCGCGATACAGCCCAATCCCAATGCCATGGTGCTGGCAACCGCGGACCAGCACGGCCAGCCCTCGGCGCGGGTGGTGTTGTGCAAGGAGATTCGACCGCAGCCGGGCTATGTGACGTTCTTCAGCAATTACGAGTCGCGCAAGGGCACCGAACTCGCCGCTAATCCGCACGCGGCCGTGGTCATGCACTGGGATCGCTTAAGGCGGCAGGTGCGGATCGAGGGACCGGTGGTACCGGTTTCGGCCGAAGAGAGCGATGCCTACTTCGCTTCGCGGGCCTGGCAGAGCCGCATCGGCGCCTGGGCCAGCCGCCAGAGTGCCTCGGTACCATCGCGCGCAGCGCTCGCGGCGACCGTCGAGCGCACCGCGCGGCGCTTCGGTGTGCCATCGCCGCTTGCCAGCGCCGATGATGCGCCCGACCCCGGAGTCGTCATTCCGCGGCCGCCGCATTGGGGCGGTTACCAGCTATGGGCGGAATCGCTGGAACTGTGGGTCGAAGGCGCGGGTCGGCTGCACGACCGCGCGCGCTGGTCGCGCAAGCTCGAACCTGCCACGGCCGGCTTCACCGCCGGTGTCTGGAGCGTCACCCGCCTGCAGCCGTGACGACGCTGCGCACCGAGGAGCTCACGATATCGGCCGGCACCCGCGTGCTGGTGCAGAACCTGTCGTTCTCGGTCGGCAGCGGTGAGTTCCTTGCCATCCTTGGGCGCAACGGCTGCGGCAAGAGCCTGACGCTGCACGCGCTGGCGGGCCTGTCCACGCCGCGTCACGGCCGCATTTACATCGACGAGGCTGATATACGCGACCTCTCGCGCCGTCATATCGCGCAACGACTGGGACTGTTGCCGCAGGATCGCGAAGAGTCCTTGAGTATGAGCGCGCTGGAGTCGGTCATGATCGGGCGCCATCCGCACCTGCAGTTCTGGCAGCGGGAAGGCGAACGCGACCTGGCCATCGCGCACTCGGCACTCGAACGTCTGGGTCTTGCCGAGCACGCGTTGCGCGCGGTCACGACGCTTTCGGGCGGGGAGCAGCGGCGCACCGCCATGGCGGCACTGCTGGCGCAGCAGCCACGCATCTATCTGCTCGATGAACCGAGCAATCACCTGGATCCGCATCACCAGATGCAGGTCTTGGGTCTTTTTCGGGATCTGTGCGCCCAGGGCGCCTGCATCATCGCGACGCTGCATGATCCGACGCTGGCCGATCGCTTCGCGGATCGCGTGCTGCTGCTGCATGGCGACGGCCGTCATCGCATCGGGCCGGCCGCCGAGGTGCTGAACAGCGAATCCCTCTCGGCGCTTTACCTGACGCCGATCGAGTCGCTCGGCAGCGCGCCGCGGCGCGCGTTCCTGCCGGCTTAAATCTCCGGCGCTGTGCGCAGGGCGGCCAGCACGGCCGCATGCATCGCCGGGTTTCCGGCCAGCAGCGAGGTGGTCGTCATGTCGATGGCCGCGCCTGCCAGATCGGTCACCACGCCGCCAGCCTCGCGCACGATCACGGTCAATGCCGCGATATCAAGAATATTCAGATCCGATTCGAGCACCACTTCCAGCGCGCCGCGCGCCAGCAGGTGGTAGTGCAGAAAATCGCCGTAGCCGCGCAGGCGATTGACGCGGCCGACGAGCGCGCCGAATCGCGTCCAGCCCGTGGGCGATGCCGCCAGTGTCTTGAGATTGCCCACGGAAAGAATCGATGATTCGAGCTGCGCGATCGTACTCACGTGCACGCACTCGCCATTCAGGAAGGCGCCCTTGCCCGCCTGCGCCCACGCCAGCTCACCATAGGTCTGTGCGCTCGATACACCGAGAATGAGCTGGCCGGCACGCATGAGTGCGATCTGCGTCGAAAAGAACGGACAATCGCGCACGAAGCTCTTGGTGCCATCGATGGGATCGACCAGCCAGACGCTCTCGGACTGCACGCGCTCGCGCCCGGTCTCCTCGCCGATGAAGCCATACTCTGGAAAGCGCTTGAGCAGCACCGCGCGAATGGCCTCCTCGGCGCGCACATCAGCCTCGGTGACCGGTGACTTGTCGGCCTTGAGCGTGACCGCAAGATTACGTTGGTAGAGTGTCTGTATGACCTCGTGGGCGGCGCGCGCCGCATCGACCGCGGCTTTGAGTTCAGGTGACACGATGGCTGCGACTTTACAGTCAGCTGCTCGCGGACCCAAGTGCGGCGAGGTACAGTAGCGGCATGGGAAATCGACTGTCGCGCATCGTCACTCGCACCGGCGATGATGGCAGCACCGGTCTCGGCGATGGGACACGGGTGCGCAAGGATGCGGCGCGCATCGAGGCACTGGGCAGTGTTGATGAACTCAACTGCACGCTCGGTGTGCTGCTGTCGAATGAGCTGAACGATGAGACGGCAGCGGCCTGTCTGACCGAGGTGCAGCACGACCTGTTCGACTTGGGGGGAGAGATTGCGGTTCCCGGCGCCGTTGCCGTCGACGACGAGCGCGTGGCCTGGCTCGACTCCCAGCTGGAAGAATTCAATCGTGATCTGCCGCCATTGAAGGAATTCGTGCTGCCGGGCGGCGGCACCGCCGCTTCGGCCAGCCACATCGCCCGCGCGGTTTGCCGTCGCGCCGAACGCAGCTGCTGGGCGCTGGCCCGCAGCGAGTCGATGTCGCCCATGGCGCTGCGCTATCTGAATCGCCTGTCGGATCTGCTGTTCGTACTGGCGCGGCGTTTTGCGCGCGCCAAACACGGCACCGAGCCGCTTTGGAACCGCAGCCGGCGCAGCGAGCCGGACGGAACATCCGGCCCCGGCAACTGACGTTCAGGTCAGCAGCGCGCGCAGCCGGGGCCAGTCGAAGGCGGGACCCGGATCGGTCTTGCGGCCAGGTGCGATGTCGCTGTGGCCGACCACACGCTGCGGACTCAATGACGAATACGTCGCGCACAGCGCGCCGATAAGCTGCCCGAGCGCGTGGTACTGCGCGCCTTCATAGGGCACGGTGTCGGCGCCCTCGAGCTCGATACCCACCGAGAAATCATTGCAGGCTTCGCGCCCCTCGTGCCGCGACCGCCCGGCATGCCAGGCCCGTTCGCCGAAGGGCACGTACTGTGTCACCGCGCCATCCCGCCGTATCACCGCGTGCGCCGAGACGCGCAAGGCCGCGATGTCGCCAAAGCCCGGGTGTGCGCTCGCCGGCAAATTGCCGCAGAACAGCCGGTCGATCCAGGGACCGCCGAACACCCCTTCGGGCAGGCTGATGCCGTGCACGACGATCAGATCCGGCACCACGCCCGCCGGCCGCGCGTCCCAGTGCGGAGACAGCACCTGGCGTGCCGCCAGCAGCAGCCCGGTCTCCCCATCGATGCGAAGCGCAGCCGTCATAACCGCTCGCATGATGCCAAAATGCACCCGTGTTCACACAGTCACCACCCGGCCGATGCGCCTGACACGCTGCTTTGTGCCAGCCGCCCTCGCCGGGCACTCCCAGCTGATGCTGCCCGAAGGTCCCTCGACCCATATCGCCCGCGTGCTGCGCTTGCGGGCGGGCGCTGCGCTGACCCTGTTCGATGGCCGCGGCGGGGAATTCGAGGCGGCCATCCTGGAAGTCGAGAAGCGCGGCGTGCGTGTGCAGCTCGGCGTCCATCACGCCATCGAGCGCGAAGCCCCGGTGGCGGTGAGGCTGCTGCAATGTGTGATCCGCGCCGAGCGCATGGACTTCATCGTGCAGAAGGCCACCGAACTGGGTGTCGCAGCCATCGTGCCGGTCCAGAGCCGGCATGGTGTGGTGCGACTGGATGAGTCGGCGATGCAGCGCCGTCAACGGCATTGGCAGGCGATCGCGACCGGTGCCTGCGAGCAGTGCGGCCGCAATCGAATTCCCGAACTGCACGCCCCGGTCAGCTTCGAGGTGGCGTGCACGGACGAGGGCGAGGCCGTCGCCGCGGGCGCCGCAGTCCAGGCGCGATTGCTGCTGGATCCCACCGCAGCACGCAGTCTCGCGCAGACGCTCGAGTCCCCGCCGCTCAAACCTCTGACCGCTGTCAGTGTGATGATCGGCCCCGAGGGTGGGTTTAGTGATGATGAAATCGCGCTGGCGCGCGAACACGGCTTTCAGATCTGCAGCCTGGGGCCGCGCGTGCTGCGTGCCGAGACCGCGCCTATCGCGGCGCTCGCAGTGATTCAGGGACTGCTGGGAGATTTCGCGGCGCGCGATGCGCAGCTGAGCTGAGCCTTAAAGATCGGAGGCTTCCGCCTCGGAGACGGGGTGGCCGGGTTCGACCACCCACTCGGGCTCCTCGAACTCGCCGATCAATACGATGTCGCAGTGCTGCGCGGCCTCAGTGAGGATGGAGCGAACCAGCGGATCCCGGCGCTGTTCCATCGCATCGCGCGAGGCTTTCTCATCCCAACTGGCGATGGCGAGCAGTCGATGCGGGTCACCGATCTTGCGATGCAGCCGCGTGCCCTGCGCCCCCGGGGCGCGCTGCAGGATCTCGCTGACCCTGACCCAGGCGGCGGCATATTGCTCGGCGCTGTGGCCGGGCTTGATACGCACTTCGAAGACGTATTTCATCGCGGCGCCACGCGCCGGTCGCGGCCGGCCGGCGGATAGAGCATGGCCTCCATGGAGGCGCACTCGTCCGCCGAGAGTTCGAAGTCGAAGATCGCCAGATCCTGCCGCATGTGCACCTGCGAGCGCGTGCCGGTCAGCGGCACGATGCCGATCTGCGTCAGGTAGCGAAACAGGATTTGAGGCGGGGTGCGTCCATGCTGGCGCGCCAGCGCGTGGACAGTCTCGTGCGCCAGCAGATGCGGATTGGCGGTCAGCGTCCAGAAGCTCTGGTAGATGATGTTCCGTTCGCGGCAGAAGGAGCGCAGCTTGAGGTCATAGTCCGAATCTGCGTGGAAGCGGTTCTGCAGCACCGCCGGCTGGACGCGAGCGATGTCGCAGACCGCTTTGAGCTGCTCGACGCGGATGCAGTTGCTGATGCCCAGCTGCCGGGTGACGCCGCTGTCCAGCAGCTGCTCCATGGCGCGCCAGACTTCGAGGGTCTCGTGCGGATCGGGCAACGGTGAGTGCAGGATCAGGCAGTCCAGGTAGTCGGTGCGCAGATTCTTCAGCGACAGCGCCCCGGACTGCGCCACCTGTTCGGCCAGCGACGCCTTCGCATCGTAAGGTATCTGCCGTGGCTCCTGGCCCGAGAGCGGCGTGAACTTGGTCTGTATGTAAAGGTCCGCACGCCTGAGGCGCGCATTCAGGCACGCCGCGATGCCGGCGCCTACCCCCGCCTCGTTGTAGTGCTTCGGCTGGCAGGCCGTATCAATGCCGCGGAAGCCGGTCTCGATGGCGCGCTTGACCAGCCGCTCCGTGTCGTCCTGCTTCCATGCAGTGCCATATAGGATATCGATCCGCATCACAGCACTTTATCGTAAACGATGAAGCCGAAGCGCGTCGCCAATTTGTCGTAGAGCCGCATTGCCTGCTCGATCCGCGGGGCGCCTACCGCTTGGGCATTTCGACCGGCACGATGGTAAGCGCCAGCTGCTGCGTGCGCCGCAGGACCGATAGCTCCAGCGGTTCACCGATGTTCCAGCGACTGAGGAATCGATGCAACTCGTCAACGCTCGAGATCGTGTGGCCCTGCGCCGCAAGGATGATGTCGCCGACCCGCAGGTCAGAATCAGCGGAGGGTGTCTGCGGTTCGCGTGAGATCACCTCGAGCGCATGATCGCTCGGCAGCGACAGCGCGCGCACCAGCCGGCGGTCGAGCCGCCGCGTCCGGCCGGCGATCCCTAAGTACGCGCGCCGCACGCGGCCGTGCGTCAGCACTTCGGAGATGACCCATTCCGCAGTCGGCGCCGGCACGGCGAAGCCGATGCCTTGCGCGGCGGCAATGATGGCGGTGTTGATGCCGACGACGCGTCCGCGCGCATCCACCAGCGGACCGCCCGAATTGCCCGGATTCAGCGGCGCCGTGTGCTGCAGGATGCCCTCGATGAGCCGACCATCGCCAGCGCGCAGCGTGCGGCCGTGGGCGCTGAGTACACCGGCTGAAACCGTGGCCTCGAAGCCGAAGGGATTGCCGATCGCCACCACCAGCTGGCCGACGCGAGGCTGTTGCTTTGTCAGCAGTCCCGCGTGGGGCAGTCCGGTGGCATTGGCGCGCAGCACTGCCAGGTCCGTGGAGGCATCCTCGGCGATGACGCGCGCCTCGACGCTGTCACCGTCGATGAGCGTGATCTCGACCCGCGCCGCGCCCTGCACCACATGCTGGTTGGTGAGCAGGTAGCCGTCCGGCGTGACGATGACGCCGGAGCCGCCGCCCGCAGTGACGATCTCGCCGCGCCGTTCGCGTCCGATGTGCACACTGACCACGGCGGCGCCGACGCGTTCCACGACCTCGACCACGGTGCGCGAGTAGGCATCGAGTGCGGCGGTGTCGTCCGGTGCGGCTTCTACGCCGGCAAGATCTGTGCTGGCGGTGGTTTCGTTGTCCATGAACCCATCGGCTTGGGGCCGGCGGTAGGCAATTTCAAGTGGGACGGGCCGGGGGCTTGTGGAAGCGGCCATCCTGCATGATGGCCAGCAGCCGGTCCTTGTTCTGCAGAATTCGCAGATCCAGCAGTGGATTGCCATCGACAAGCAGCAGGTCAGCCAGGTACCCGGGCCGGATCTCGCCCACCGGCAGATCCATGAGTTCGCCGCCCAGCTTGGTGGCGGCGGTCAGCACCTCGGCCGGCTCGTAGCCAAACAGGTCCACGAACAGCTGCAGGTCGCGCGCGTTGCGTCCGATCGGATTGTAGGGAAAGCCGTAGTCGCCGCCGGGCAGCACGCGGATGCCGCGACGGTGCATCTCGGGATAGATGCGCTGCATGAGCTCCAGGCCTGATACCGCGCCCAGTCGTTCGGCCGCGGCGCGATCGATCCCGAACTCGGCGGCTTCGTGCACGCGCGCGTACAGCAGCCCCGGTGCCGGCGCGACGAACAGGCGATCCTTGTTGGCTTCGAGCAGATCCAGCGCCTCGGTATCGGCGTAGGTGCAGTGGTTGATGAGACGGAACCCGTGGCGCACTGCCATTTTTACGGCTTCGGCGGCCTGGGCGTGGCAGGCGAGCCACACGCCTTCGGCGCGCGCCGTGTCACCAATCGCGGCGACTTCCGCTTCCGTATACAGCAGCATCTGGGCGCCACCCGGTGCGAAGCCCTCATCACTCGATAGCAGAATCTTGATCGTATCGACGCCCAGGCGCGCCATCTGCTGCACATAGGTGCGCAATCCCTCGACCCCGCGCGCATGCGCTCCGTCCTGTGCTGCCGGAACACCGGGCACGCCCACCGGTGCGTTCTCGATCGAGGAGGCGCGCAGCCGCGGCCCGGGAAGGTGCCCGGCATTGATCTGATCGCGCAAAGCCACCTCGAAGCGCTGGCCCAGCGAGCCGGCTGAGTAGGCACTGGTATAGCCATGATCGAGCGTGACGCGTGCGTTGTAAGCCGTGATGAGCAGGTGCTCCTCCGCCGGCAGCTTCATGGCATTGATGACGTTGCCGATCGAGGAAGGCCAGCTCAGGTGCGCGTGCGGCTCAACCAGTCCCGGCATCAGCGTGGCGCCGGCGCCGTCCACGATCCGGGCATCCGGCGGCGCTGGAATGGTGGAACCCTGCGGACTCACGGCTGCTATCGACTGATCGCGCACCAGCACCTCGCCGGCGTAGGGCGCGCTGCCCGTGCCGTCGAAGATGCGTACGTCGCGAAACAGAACCGCGCTCACGATGCTGCGCCCGTATCCGGCTTGAGGCCGGACGCCAGGATTCCCGCGACCGCGCACACCTCATCGTTGTCCGAGGTGTCACCGGAAATGCCCACCGCGCCGATCAGCCCACCGGCGTCGTCGCGAATCAGCACGCCACCGGGCACTGGCACGATCCCTTGGGGAAATATAGTTGCCAAGGCAACAAAAAAACCGGGGACTATCTGCGCACGGCGTGCAATTTCGCGGCCGCCGAACCCCATGCTCAGGCAACCGGCGGCTTTGGCGGTGGCAATGGCCGGTCGGCCGCTGGAGGCAGCATCCTCCCGCTTGAGCGCAACCACGTGCCCGCCGGGGTCGAGGACCGCGACGCAGAGCGGTGCGAATGAGCGGCGGCGTGCCTCGGCGAGGGCCTCATCCACAATCGTTCCGGCCTGGGCGAGTGACAGTGACGCCATGCGTTGACCTCCACTGAAAGCGAGCCTGCGAGTCTACTAGCCGGCGCCGTCCAGTGTCCGCTGGCCGGCCGCCTCAGAAATCGAACAGCGTCGTCAGATCGCCGATCGCCGGCGAATTGGACGGGCGATAAGGATCCTCGGCGTCCGGCAGGGGATTGGGCAGGTTGTCGCGGCTGCGGGTCGAGAGCGCATCGAGGCGCCAGTTGCGCTCGATGAATTTCAGAATGGAGACATGATCGTTGTAGGTGTGATCGACCTGGCCGCGCCGCGCGAAAGGAGAAATCACCAGCAGCGGCACGCGCGGCCCATCGCCAAAGAAATCGATCATCTGGACGTAGCCGGAATCAAAATAGCCGCCGCCTTCATCCGTGGTCGCAATGATGGCCGCGTGCGACCACACCCGCTGCTGCCGCTGCACGCGCTGGACGATGTCGTGGACCAGATTTTCGTAGCTTGCCACTTCCGAATAACCGGGATGACCGCTATCGCGCGCCTTCGGTACGACGAAGGATACAGCCGGCAGCGTGCCGCGTTCGAGGTCGCGATAGAACGAACTCAGTCCCTGGATCCCTGCCTTCAGTTCCGGTCGCGTCATGACGCCTTCGGAAGCGATCAGCGGATTGGCATCGGCGTTGTACTGCACGCGCCGCGCGGCTTCCAGCGACAGGTGCAGCGTGCGCATCTCGGTGCGCAGATCCGCCGCATCGCGCGCGCCGATGTACCACTTCCAGCTCACGCCGCGCCTCGCCAGTGCTTCCGCGATCGTCGGCACGGTCTGCGGCGGATAGGTGAAGTGGCGCGGACCCAGCGGCTGTGGGCGCCCCTCCAGGTCGTAGCCGGGCGTCAGATTATTCACCAGGTAGTAGTGACCCGGCTCGCAGCGGCTTTCGATGTGCCGGCTGTCGAGTGCATCGGCGATGGCCGCAACGCCGGGGCTTTTGCGATCAGCGCAATTGACGTACGAGCCGCCCTCGTAGCCGTCGCGCCGATAGAAATTCTCCGTGCCTGGAACCGCATCGGGATTCTCGATCAGGTTCTCCGGCGGCACCGCGGCGTGGCCGGCTTCGTTGTAGAACGGCGCATCGCCGGTGACCAGCATGAAGAAATTCATGGCTGTGCCGCCCATCATCGGCTGGTGATAGTTGTCGCTGAGTGCGTAGCGATCGGCGAGCGCCCGCAGGTAGCCGGCATCACCGTGGGCCATGTTGAGGAAGCCCATGAGTTCCCCGCCCTGCCCGGTCGATGTGCTCGTCACCCCGCTGGTATCACCTCCCATTCCCACCGTGACGGCCACCCAGGTGAACAGGTCCGGCGTGCGATTTTCGATGCCGCACTGCTGCCACATCTGAAAGAAACGGTGCACCGGATCGCCGGCAGCGCTGGTGAGCTGTGCCGTGGAGACCGCAAAACCCGGTGGTGAATCCTGCTTCGGATAGGCAACGTAGCGCGACAGGGAAAACGGCCCACTGGGCAGTCCCGCCGGAATGCGCTCGTCCACCCCGTTGCCCAGCTCGTGAAAATTCGCATCCGAGACGCCGATGAGCGTGGGCTGCGGGAGGCTGTCATAGACGGCCCCGCGCACGGGATTGATCGAGTAATGGTCGGCTGCCTGCGCCTGTCGCTGCACGGCGCGCGCAAAATTCGGACCCGGGCTGCCGTCGGCCAGCACGATGCCTTCCGAGAGCAGATTCTCGATGTGCTGGCCGGAAGAGGGCTGGTAGGTGGCGAACACGGCGTCGAAGGTCCGGTTCTCGCCGATGATGACGATCAGGTGTTCTATGGGTGTCGTCGGGGACGGCGCACCCGGGAATCCCGCGAACGATGGCAGCGACACAGCGCCCGCGGCAGCGAGCGCGACGCGCCAGCACGTCATCCCGCGTCGAGCTCCGGCATCACCGAGGTTTCTTCGGCGATCATGATTTCCAGGCGCTCGAGATCGGGGATCAGCGGGGTTTCGTTGAGCATGCGGATCTGGCACAGCACCGGCGCACGGTCGGAGAAGCTGCGCGAGTGATCGGGCCGCACCACATCGTTGCTCACCCGCACCAGCTGCGGGAATCCCTGCGAGACGATGCCGAAGTAACCAGCATCCAGCCGGCCACCAATGGCATGAAACACGACCACGCGCGACCGCCCCCCCGTGGGCGGGATCGGCTGTCCGCAGGCACATTCAAACGAGATCAGCGGCAGCGAGCGCGCGTTCCAGTTGACCAGCCCGAGATACCACGGCGGCGCGCCTTCCATCGGCGCGGGAGTCTGATAGCCGATCACCTCGGCCACGCAGGCGCGCGGCACCAGCAGGCGCGAATCGGCCAGGGGGATCAGCAGGCTGTAGATTTCCGCTATCCGCTCGCTCATCGGCTGGAACCGGATGCCACGGCCCCGCTGCGACGCAGGGCCACCAGCGGCGTGATCGCATCGAGCAGCTGACTTTCCTGGTAGGGCTTGCCGAGATAGTCGTCGACACCGAGCTCGATCGCGCGCGCGCGATGCTTTTCCCCGACGCGCGAGGTGATCATGATGATCGGCACGTCGTGCAGACGCGGGTCGGCGCGCACATGGGCGGCCACTTCGTAACCGTCCATGCGCGGCATCTCGATGTCGAGCAGGATGATGTCTGGCACGTGTTCAGCCAGCAACGCGACCGCATCCATGCCATCGCGCGCGGTCAGCACGCGCATGCCATTGCGCTCGAGCAAGCGCTGGGTCACGCGCCGTACGGTGATCGAGTCGTCGACCACCAGCGCGAACGTGCGGCGATCGGTCTTGTCGCGGGTGACGGTCGGGGCGGCGCGCCCGCGCCACTCGGCGCGCACCAGCGCACCGATGTCGAGAATAACGACGATGCGGCCATCGCCGAGAATGGTGGCGCCGGAGATGCCGCGAATGCTCGAGATCTGCGGCCCTACGGGCTTGACCACGATCTCTCGACTGCCGATCAGTTCATCGGCGATCAGCCCGGTCGAGTGCTCGCCCGCGCGCACCAGCACGATCGGAATCGTGACGTCCTGCTCGGGCAGCGGCGAAGCTTCCATTCCCACATAGAGCGCCAGCGGCTGCAGACGGTATTTCTGTCCGCCGTGCGCGAAGCTCGGAGCGTCGGCGCGCAGATGCGCCTCGACTTCGGCGCGCGCTACGCGCACCACGCCTTCCACCGTGGGCAACGGCAGCGCGTAAAACTCGTCGCCCGTGCGTATCACCAGCGCATGGCTGATCGCGAGCGTGAACGGCAGGCGGATCGTGAAGCGCGAACCGCGCCCCGGTGTGCTTTCCATGTGCAGCGCGCCACCGAGCTTCTTGATCTCCACCGCCACCACGTCCATGCCGACGCCGCGCCCCGCCTGCTGCGTCAGCGTGCCGGCCGTGGAAAATCCTGGCTCGAGCACCAGCTGCATCACATCCTCATCCGACAGATCCTGGTCCGGACGAATCAGTCCAAGCTCGAGTCCCTTGGTGCGGATGGCGCGCAGATTCATGCCCGCGCCGTCGTCGGTGACTTCGACGATGACCTCCGCGCCCTCGCGCCGCAGGTTCAGGTGAATGTGTCCTGCCTCATCCTTGCCGGCCGCGCGGCGCACTTCCGGCAATTCAATTCCGTGTACCACGGCGTTGCGCAGCATGTGCTCGAATGGCGGCAGCATGCGCTCGAGCACCTGGCGATCCAGTTCACCCGAGGCGCCGTCGACAATCAGCTCCGCGCGCTTACCGGTTTCAGTGGCGCTCTGGCGCACGATGCGCGCGAGCCGGGGCACATGGCGCTGCATCGATACCATGCGCGTGCGCATGAGCCCGTTCTGCAGCTCCGTCACGGTACGCGATTGCTGCTGCAGCAGATTCTGCGCTTCGCTGATCAGGTTCTCGAGCAGCCCCTGGATGCTGCCGACGTCGCTGGCCGATTCGGCCAGGGCGCGGGAGAACTGCTGAATCGAGGAGTATCGATCCATTTCCAGCGGATCGAAGTCGTGACGTTGCGTGATGTCCTTTTCGTGCCGGTGCAGGATCTGCGCCTCGGTCTCGATCTCGAGCTTGCGCAGCTGCTCCTTGAGGCGCGTGACGGTGCGCGAGAGTTCACCCAGATTGAATTCAATGGAGCCCAGCTGCTGCTCGAGTCGCGCGCGAGCGATACTGACTTCGCCGGCGTTGTTGAGCAGTTCATCGAGCAGCTCGGCGCTGACGCGCGCCATCTCGACACGATCGGAACCCGCCACGGGTTCGCGACCCGGAGGCAGCGGCGCTACCTGCGCGGGCGCCTCTGGCGGCGCCACGACGCCACCGACGCCACCGACGCCATCGAGGCCGTCGAGACCATCGGCGCCACCGGTGCGGCCGGCGGGATTTCCAATGGCGGCATCTGCAGTGGCGGCAACGGCTGCGGATCGACGTGGGCAATTCCGGGTTCGGCTGGCGCCATTACCTCGAGCGCTTCCGGCAGCGGCGCGATATCAAGTAGCTGCGGCGGTTCAGCGGCCGCGAGTTCAGGCGGCGTCTCGAAGCGCAGCGACGTTTCATCGGCCGTCAGCTGATCGGCCGCGACTTGTTCGACCACCGGCGCCTCGAATAGCGACGGCTCGTCGGCCGGGTGCTCGAAAGGAGGCAGCTCAGCGGGTTTAGCTTCTTCGAACAGCGATTCGACAGAGAAGGCTTCATCGGTCGCCAGATCGGGCACCGCGTCAGCCGCGCTGATCGGTTCCAAAACCTGCGGCAGCTCCGGCGCAACGACTAGAGGCAACTCCGCCGTGGGCATATCAACCGGGAGCACGTCTGCAACTGGCATCTCTGCCACTGCGGGCATTTCTTCGACAGCGGGCGCCTCTGCGGCCGCTGGTAGCTCTGCGATAGCCGGCACCGCTTCGACAGCCGCCGCCGCGGCGGGCGAACCGGTGCCGCTGGCTGCCTGAATGCGCGCGATGAGTGCCGGTGCGGCAATAGCGGGCCGGCTTTCGGCGACGGCATCGCGCATTTTCGATAGTTCATCCAGTGCCTGCTGTGCCAACAGCCGAGCACCCTCGTCGGCATTGGCCTGGCCGCTTTCGATGCGCGTCACCAGGCTCTCGAGCTCGTGCGACAACTCTCCCATGGCGCCGATTCCGGCCATGCGGGCGCCACCCTTGAGGGTGTGCAATGGCCGGCGCAGTGCCGCGGCTTGCGAGCTGTCGTGCGGGGAGGCGTTCCACGACTCGAGCGCGGTCTCGGCCGCATCGAGCAACTCCACGGCTTCCTCGCAGAAGATCGCGGCGATCTCGGGATCGAAATCCATGACGCGAGCTTCTTCGACCTGCGCTGCCGGCGCTGGCGGCGGCGGCGGCGGCGGCGGCGATGATGCTTCCGCCGGCGGTGGCGGCGGTTCCTGCAGCAGCGACTCTGCCACTTCCATCTCGGACATAGCCGGCTGCGCGGGCTCTTCGGGCAACTCCAGGCCGACGCTGCTCATCTGCGCGATATCGGTGGCTTCGACGATGCGGCGGTCCAGGTCGAGCTCGGCGCGTGCGATGCGCGCGCGCAGCGTGTCATGGATCACGTAGAAGAAGCCCGTGCCCTCATCGAGATTCCCGGCCACGGTCTCCATGGCCTCCATGCATTCGGCGAGCAACGGCAGGTCTGACGCATCGAGACCGACGCCGCTGTCGTAGGCTTTGCGCAGCCAGTGATTGAGCGGTTCGGCCAGACGCATGCCATGGCGCGCCTCCGCCATCGTGGAGCTGCCGAGCAGGGTATGGCAGGCACGGTAGATCTCTTCGGGCAGTACATGCGGCGCCGGAACCCGCTGTTCGCGCGTGATCCAGGTGCGCACGGCCGCGACATGGCTCGAGGTCTCACGGGCATAAATCTCGCGCAGCGCCGGATCGTCCTGCTCGCTCCCGGCGGTCGCCGAATCCAGGGCAACACTCGCATCGGGGAACACCGGCGCGTCGATGCCCCGCTCCGCCGCGACCGGCTCTTCTGCGACCGAATGAGCTGCGAGCGGCTCGGCGGCGGGCGGCTCCGCTGCCGCCGGCTCTGCGGCGGCCGGGACGGCGGCGACTGGCTCTGGGGCGACTGGCGCTGCTGCCTCAGGTACGGCTGGCGGCGGCTGCAACCCGGCACCCGGCATCACCGAGTCCCGTGGAAATGCCGGCGGGATCTCCCGCCTGGACTCGGCCGGCGCCGGCACGGCCGGTGCCGGATCGCGCCCGCTGGCGAGGGCGTGCGCCCGCGCGGCGAGCCGCGACACATCGGTACGGCCGCCGTGGCCGGATTCCAGATCCGCCACCAGGGCCGGCAGCACGGTGACGGCAGCGCGCAACGTCTCCAGCACCGGCAAGGATCGCTGCTGCGTGCCATCGAGAATTCGATTCAGCAGATTTTCGATGGCCCATGCGAATTCGCTGAGCGCGCGCGCGTTGACCATGCGGCCGCTGCCCTTGAGGGTGTGGAAGGAGCGGCGCACGGTATGCAGCGGCTCGGATTCCAGCGGATTGTGATCCCAGATCGGGAACTGCTGGCGGATCCTGGCCACCTCCTCGGTGGCTTCATCGACGAACAGGCGGATCAACTCCGGATCCGGCGTGGTGTTCGCAAGCATCGAGCGATCATCAGCCGCCGCTGCCAGTATCGGGGGCTCGGAAACGGCCATCCGTCGCAGGTCGGCCGAATCCGCATTCGCAGCAGGCGGGGCGATCAGCAGCGTGCGCGTGTAAGCCACCGCGGCGGCATCGGCCGGGCCGACGGTCGGCAGCACGCGTTCGGGCGCGTTCGCCAGCGCATCAAGGCAGGTGCGCGCATTGTCGAGCATGTACCAGGGATCGCTGCGGCCGGCCTGCAGCGTCTCGATGTAGTACTCCAGGCTGACGATCGCATCGGCCAGGCGATCCAGGTAA
>CAVYUK010000012.1:0-49625 GCA_963771665.1 uncultured Gammaproteobacteria bacterium
GGGCCGCTCGATCAGCAGCGTGCGCGTGTAAGCCACCGCGGCGGCATCGGCCGGGCCGACGGTCGGCAGCACGCGTTCGGGCGCGTTCGCCAGCGCATCAAGGCAGGTGCGCGCATTGTCGAGCATGTACCAGGGATCGCTGCGGCCGGCCTGCAGCGTCTCGATGTAGTACTCCAGGCTGACGATCGCATCGGCCAGGCGATCCAGGTAATCCGGCGCCATTGCCACGCCGCCGGGCTGCATGACGCGCTTGAGATGCTGGGTAATCTCTTCGATGATTTCGACTGCGCGCGACTTGCCGAGCATCAACAGCCCGGCCTTGATGCCGCGCATGAGCTCGGGCCAGCTGTCGAAGCCGGCCGCATCGAGCGTCCCGCCGACATTCTGCGCGACGTATTCCTTGATGCGCGCGAGATTGATCACGCACTCGCGCAGCACCGCGCTCTGCACCTGGTGGAAATCCTGGTCCTGCGACTCGGTTTCGCCCTCGCTGCCATCGGCTTTCTTGCGCGGCAGAATCAGCCCGACCAGCTGATCGTCGAGGTGATCCTCGACATTGATGAGCGCGGCCGCTACCTGCACCAGCGCGGCTTCTCCGCCGCCTTCGCGGCCGGCGACGATGCCCTCGAGCCGCTTGGTGGCTTCCTGCACGCGACCGCGCAGCTCGCCCAGCCCGAGCACACCGAGCGTGTCGCCGATCTTCTTCAGCAGCACCACCTGGGGGGCGAGTTCCTCAGGCTGTCCGCCGCCGCGGCGCACGAAGATATCCAGCACATCCTTGACCTTGGACAGGTCCTCGCGGATGGCCGCGGCCACCGTGTGCATGAGCTTGATCGAGGGCGCGGAGAGATTTTCGCGCTCCTGCTCGATCGATTCGTCAACCGGCAGCAATTCGGCCAGCCGGAAAGAGGCGCGGACGGCCGCGACCCGCGGGCCGCCGCTGGTGGCGCGCGCCACGTAATAAAGGAGATTGTTCAGCAGCTCCACGGGCGGGCTCTGCGCGTAGCGCGCCTCGCCCCATTCGAACAGGCGCTTCATCTCGCGATCGGCCAGCCCGAGCAGCCGCTTGAGCGAAATGCTGCTTTCGACGCCGTTCTCGCGCATCGCCTCGATCAGCGCGCCCACCACCCACCAAAGCTGGAATACCGGCTGCTGCGTGGCGACCTGCTCGAGCCGGGCGGACACCGCGGCCATGATCTCGAGGTTCTGTTCCTGGCGCTCGCCGCGGATCCAGCCGATCAGGCCGGTCTGAAAGCGTGCGCGCAAACGGCGCGCCCACTGCGAAGCCGTAAGCGGCGGCTCACCGGGCGACGGCGCGGCAGGCTGCGCCTGCCGGTCCGACTTGAGGTTCAGCAACAGCAGCGTGCCTTCCGACAGCAGCGCACTGCCGCGCACTGCGCGCAGATCGTTGAGCAATGGCAGCAGTACCAGCGCCAGATCGCGGCCGCCGGCCAGCACCCGCTCCAGGTATCCTGGCAGCTGCACCATGGCACGCATCAGCGCATCGAGCGCTTCGGCCTGGTTCTTGCGTTCCTGGCCGAGACCGATCAGGTAACGCGAGACCTGCTCCATTTCCTCGGCAAGCAGGGCAGCACCGTAGATCTCCAGCACGCGCAGCGCACCCTGCACCTGGTGCAGCTCGAAGCGAACACGCTCGAGCATCGCGGTGCTCTGCGGCTGCTCGACATGCGCCTCGAGCGCGACCCGCCCCTCACCGAGCGCCACGCTAATTTCGCGCGCTACCGTCTGCAGCGTTTGCGTCGCCAGCTCAGTCATGCGTTACGAGCCGAGTGCCTTGATCTTGGTTCCGGAAAAGGAACGCGCCGCCGTGGCGCTGTTCCCGGGCGGCGAGCTGCCGGTCGCGGCAATGCCGGGGGACGCGCCGCTCAGGCTGGCGCTGAGGCCGCTTGCAGCGGCAGTCATGCTGCTGCTGGTGCCCATGCGATGCATGCCGGTGGTATCGGAGCTTCCCGGCAGGCGGAAACCGGTGATGGACTTGCGCAGCGCCGCCGACAGATCGGCCAGCTTGACGATGGCCTGGGAGGTGGCGCTGGTCGAATCGGCCGACTGGGCGCTGATCTCCCGCAGCACCTGCATATTGCGCGCGATGTTCTGCGCCGCGGAGGATTGGCCGCGGGCGCTGGCCGAGATGTTCTGTACCAGGCTCGCGATCTGGTTCGAGACCTGCTCGATCTCCTGCAATGCGGCGCCCGCGTTCTCGGCGAGCAGCGCGCCGCCGACCACATCGGTGGTGCTGCGCTCCATGGACACCACCGCTTCGTTGGTATCGGTTTGAATCGTACGCACCAGCACTTCAATCTGCTTGGTGGCATTCGCGGCGCGCTCAGCGAGCCGCTGCACTTCATCCGCCACGACGGCGAAACCGCGGCCGGCTTCCCCGGCCATCGAAGCCTGGATCGAGGCGTTGAGTGCAAGGATATTGGTCTGCTCGGCGATATCGCTGATCAGCTCGACGATGTTGCCGATCTCCTGCGAACTCTCGCCCAGCCGCTTGATGCGCTTGCTCGTATCCTGGATCGTCTCGCGGATGGTGTTCATGCCGTCGATCGTGCGCCGCACGGCATCGCCGCCCTTGTGCGCGACATCGACCGAATGACGCGCGACATCCGCCGCACGCTCGGCGTTGCCGGAAACCTCTTCGATCGAGGATGCGACCGCGCCGATCGATTCGGTAGCGGCGCCTACCTGTTTGGATTGGGCGCTGCTCGCACGGGCCAGGTGCGAGGCCAGTGCCTGTGTCTGGCGCGCGGCGCCATCGAGCTGGATGCCTGACTGGCTGATCGTGGTGACGAGCTTGCGCAATGCTTCCACCGCGTAATTGACCGAATCGGCTATGGCGCCGGTGATGTCCTCGGTCACAGTGGCCTGCACGGTGAGATCGCCCTCGGCCAGGCTCGACATTTCATCCAGCAGCCGCATGATGGCCTGCTGATTGCGATCGGTTTCGAGGCGCTGCGCATCCGCGCGGCGCTGCGCCTGCGAGGCGGCTTCAGCCGCGCGGCGCAGGTGGGCGAAAAGCACTGCCAGCGGCGCGAGCGCGATGAGCGCAACGACGGCCGCGGGCCATGCCGGCAGATGCATCAGCGGCAACCCGATGCAGGCAGCGACCGCCACCAGGATCAGCACGGCCGAGGCAATCGCCAGACCTTGAGCACGGCCGCCGCCGCTGTTGCCCGGGGCGCTCATGCGCTGGCCCCGGTGAAGGCCGGATCCTCGAGCAGCGAGCGCAGCCCGATGACGGGCCACTGCTCGTTGGCGCGACGGAATGAGCCGGCGATGTAGCGATCACACTGCACGATGGTTGATGGCACGTCCGCGGTGAATTCGGAATCCGAGAAGCGACGAAACCCCAGTACCTCATCGACCAGCAGCCCCGCGGGGATGTCGCGGTGGTTGACCACGATGATGCGGGTGTTGCGCGACGAGGGCGTGGGCCCGCTGCCGAGAAAAGCCCGCAGATCGATGATCGGCAGCAATTGGCCGCGAACATTCGCCAGCCCGAGAATCCAGCCCTTGGCCCCCGGCACGCGTGTCAGGGGCGAGGGCACGCCGAGCACTTCGCGGGCTTCTTCCCGCGCCACCAGGTACAGCTCACCCGCCATGCGCAGCGCCACGCCGACCCACTCGCCCGCCTGGCTGGCATCCGCGGCGCTGCTGGCAGTGACCGAGCGTCCGCGACGCTCGAGTTCCGCCAGGAGCTCAAACGGCCTGTCCCTCAGGGTCTTGAGCGCTACGCTCTCCTGCATGTCAGGCAGCAAGTGTAGCCTGTGCCTTCTCGACCAGCTGGTCGGGCGACACCGGCTTGATCAAATAGTCGACCGCCCCCTGCCGCAGCCCCCAGGCGCGATCAGCCTCCTGGCCCTTGGAAGTGACCATCACGATCGGGATGGCGCGGGTCTCGGGGTCGTTCAGCAACGTGCGCGTGGCCTGGTAGCCGTTGACGCCGGGCATGACGATGTCCATGAAGATGAGGTCCGGGCGCATCTGGCGGGCGAGCTTGATGCCCTCGGCACCGTCGACCGCAATGGCGGTGCGATAGCCGTGGCGCTCGAGCGCCTTCTGCATGACATGCACCTCGGTCGGTGAATCATCGATGATCAGGATCAGCGCCATGGCTTCATCTCCCGACGTGCGACTCGATGGCGCTCAAGAGCTCATCCTTGGTGAAGGGCTTGGTCAGGTAGTGCTCCGAGCCGACGATGCGTCCGCGTGCGCGATCGAACAGGCCATCCTTGGAGGACAGCATGATGACCGGGATCGAGCGGAACACCTTGTTGTGCTTGATCAGCGCGCAGGTCTGGTAGCCATCCAGGCGCGGCATCATGATATCGACGAACACGATGTCGGGCTGGTGATCGGCTATTTTCGCAAGCGCATCGAATCCATCGACGGCCGTAAATACCTCACAGCCCTCCTTCGCCAGCAGCGTTTCCGCCGTACGGCGGATCGTCTTGCTGTCGTCGATGACCAGGACTTTGAGTCCCTTGAGATTCGGGCCTGCGCCCGGCGCAATAGCGCCGCGCTCTTCCGCTGTCGATTCCATGTTGCACAGCCCCAAAGTCAGCAAATTCACTGCGCGTTTTAACATATCGGCACACCCCCTGCTATGCCGCCTCCGTCACGTTTCTGAGAGCTCGCACGCGCGTCAGAACATAATCAGCGCGATAAACTGCGTTCTGCGTAGAGGAGAGTCGATGGGCACCAATCTGAGAGTGGCCGTGGTCATGGATCCGATCGGCAAAATCAAATTTGCCAAGGACACGACGCTGGGGATGCTGCTGGCGGCGCAGGCGCGCGGCTGGTCGCTGCACTACCTGGAGCAGGCTGATTTGCGGCTGCGCGACGGCGTGGCCGAGGGCAACGTTCGTGCGCTGACGGTCCGCGCGGATCCGGCCGACTGGTACACCCTCGGCGAGCCTGCCGTTGCGCCCCTGGGTGCGTTCGACGCCATCCTGATGCGCAAGGATCCGCCGTTCGACATGGAATTCATCTACACGACCTACATCCTCGAACGCGCCGAGCTCGCGGGCGCCCTGGTCGTGAACCGTCCCCGCGGCCTGCGCGACATGAACGAGAAGGTCTACACCGCCTGGTTCCCGCAATGCTGCGCGCCGACGCTGGTTACGCGCGACATGAAGGAGATGGCGGCGTTCGCTGGCGAGCACGGCAAGATCGTCTGCAAGCCGTTGGATGGTATGGGCGGACGCTCGATCTTCGTGCTCGAACCCGGCGACAAGAACTCGCGCGTGGTGTTCGAGAACCTGACCCAGGACGGCAGCCATTTCGCCATCGTGCAGAAGTATCTGCCCGAAATCGTGCAGGGCGGCGATGCGAGGGTGCTGCTGGTGGACGGCGAGCCGGTGCCCTACGCGCTGGCGCGTATTCCGACCGCCACCGACCATCGCGGCAATCTTGCCGCGGGTGCCCAAGGCGTCGGCCGACCGCTCAATGACCGTGATCGCTGGCTTTGCCAGCAGATCGGGCCGGCGATGCGCGCCGCCGGGATGCTGTTCGTGGGGCTGGATGTCATCGGCGGCTACGTGACCGAAATCAATGTCACGAGTCCCACCGGCGCGCGCGAGCTCGACAAGCAGTTCCACCTGGATATTGGCGAGTTGCTGATGGCGGCGATAGAGCGCGCGCACTCGGCGCGCGCGCGTTGAACGTGGCGGCTGCCCCCCAACTCCAACGCGGCCGCCCGGCCCTGGCGCTGCGCGAGGGGGCCGCTCCGGTCCGCGACCGCCTGATGGCCATGCTGCTGCTGACCGCCATGCTGCATGCCATCGTGCTGCTGGGACTCAGTTTCACCTCCGGCAGCGCGCTGAGCCCGGCTAAAACACCGGAGCTCGATGTCATGCTGGTCACCGACGAGGTCCCTGAAGCGAAATCCAACGATCGCGCCGCTTACCTGGCACAGCGCACGCAGATCGGCGCGGGCAACACCGAACGCTCACAACGCACAGGCAGCCCGGCCAGTCGTGGCGCCCTGGCCAGCAGCGCCACCGCAGGCACCGCCCGTGACGCGGCGGACACGGCCCGCAACAACCCCGGAGACAGGCAGTACCTGACCACCACGGGCGAAACCCCCGAGATCCGCTATATCGGTGACATCACTCCGACCGCCGGCCCGGCGCTGCCCTTGATCATCGGCGACACCGAAGGCAGTCCGCGCAGCGGCCGTGGCGATGCGGTGGAGCTGCTGCTCAAAGGCAAGGCCGATGCGCAGCACTGGGTCACACCCGACACCCGCGCATCGAAGCTGGCGCCGTATCTGGCCGCCTGGAAGCGCAAGGTCGAGCGCGTGGGCACGCTCAATTTTCCGACGGCCGCGCGCAACCGCGGCCTGTCGGGCAGCCCGGTGGTCGAAGTCCAGATTGGTGCCAATGGCAAGCTGATCGATGCTAGTGTGCGTCGCAGCAGCGGCTTCGGGTCGCTGGATGAGTCGGCCTTGAGCATCCTGAAGCTGGCCAGCCCGTTTGATCCCTTTCCACCTGACCTCGCCGCGGAGTACTCACAGTTGCGCTTCGCCTACCAGTGGGATTTCGTCGCCGGCAGCCTGCAAACCGGCGCTGTGACTGTGTCGTCAGATACGGAATCGGGACCTTGAGAGACACAGTGGCTGCCCCCATACTCGAAAGCATGGGCAATCCCAGTTCTCTGGCCAATCAGCTGCTCATTGCGATGCCGTCACTCGGCGACGGCCATTTTTCCCAGACCGTGGCGCTCGTCTGCGAGCACTCTGACCGCGGCGCGCTCGGCATCGTGCTCAACAAGCCCCTCGGCATGAAGCTCGGCGATGTCATGGCGCAGATGAAGCTCGAGACCATCGATATCGGCATCAGCGAACAGCCGGTGTTGCGCGGCGGTCCGGTGCATACCGATCGCGGCTTCGTGCTGCATCGACCCGGCGGCGATTGGGATTCGACGCACCGCATTTCCGATCATGTGCAGGTGACCACCTCACGCGACGTGCTCGCGGCCATCGCCCGCGGCACCGGACCACAGGATGCCTTCGTGGCGCTAGGCTATGCCGGCTGGGAAGCCGGACAGCTCGAGCGCGAAATGCTCGACAACGCCTGGCTGAGCCTGCCGGTGGATGAGAGCATCGTCTTCGGCCTGCCCTTCGAGGATCGCTGGCAGGCGGCCTGGCAGCTGCTGGGAGTGGACAGCTCCCGCGTCAGCTTCATCGCAGGTCATGCCTAGGGCATCCGCCCAGGTCATCCTCGCCTTCGATTTCGGTTTGCGTCGCATCGGTATCGCCTCGGGCGACACCGTCAGCCGGCGCGCCGCACCACACAGCGCTGTGACAGTCCCCGCGGCGGGCATCGACTGGACCGCCATCGATCGCGCGATCCATGCCTTCAAGCCCCATCTGCTCGTGGTCGGCAGTCCGCAGAACGCCGACGGCACCGCCGGCGCCTTGAGCGCCGCTGCCGACCGTTTTGCCGCCGCGCTCGCCGAGCGCTCCCGACTGCCGGTGCGGCGCGCCGATGAATACGCCTCCTCGCTCGAGGCGGCCGAAGAACTCAAGACACAGCGTGCCAGCGGCCAGCGCCGCCGCCGCGTACAACGCGGCGACATCGACAGCGCGGCAGCCGCTATCATTCTGGAACGTTGGCTGGACCGGGACGCGGGACGGGGAAATGGCGATGAGACCTGGAGCGAGGATTGAGCAGCGGCGGGCCGACGGCTCGCTGCGCCACCTGATCACACTCGAAGACCTGCATCGCGCCGAAATCGAATCCCTGCTCGAGCGCGCGCAATCCTACGTGGGCACGATCGGGCAGCGTCCCCCAGGCAGCCGCCGACTCGCTGGCGTCACGATCGCGAATCTCTTCACCGAGCCTTCCACCCGCACGCGCGTCTCATTCGAACTCGCCGGCCGGCGCCTGGGCGCCGAGGTCGTCAATCTCGAGGTGCAGCTCTCCTCGCGGGTGAAGGGCGAGACCATGCTCGACACCATCTTCACGCTGCAGGCGCTGCACTTCGACGTGTTCGTGATCCGCGACGCCGAGCCGGGCGTGCTGGCGCACGTGGCCGCAAATGTCGCACCGCATGTGAGCGTGCTCTCCGCCGGCGAGGCTCACCTGTCGCACCCGACGCAGGGACTGCTCGATGCGCTGACCATCCGTCAGTTCAAGGGACCGGTGGACCGACAGTCGATCGCCATCGTCGGCGATATTCGCCATTCGCGCGTGGCGCGCTCGGCCTACCAGATCTTCCGCGCGCTCGAGGCGCGGGAACTGCGCATCGTCGCGCCGCCCGCGCTCATGCCCGAAGCCGGCGAATTCGCCGGCGCGGCGCGCTTCGAGACACTCGAGGACGGCCTGGCAGGAGTCGATGTGGTGATGATGCTGCGGGTTCAGAAGGAGCGCTTTGCGCAAACCGAAATCCCCGACGGCGATGAATACTTCGCGCGCTACGGCCTGAGCGCGCAGCGCCTTCGCCGCGCCTCGCCCAGTGCCATCGTCATGCACCCGCAGCCGATGAACCGCGGCATCGAGATCGCCTCCGATGTCGCCGACGGCCCGCAATCGGTGATCCGCGCCCAGGTCAGCAATGGCGTGGCGGTGCGCATGGCGGTGCTCGAGACCGTCGCGGGCGGGATGGCCGCTTGAGCGCTGCGCACCGCGGCACCATCCTGCTCGAGGAAGCGCGCGTGCTGACGCACTCGCACTTCGAGGGCGATCAGCACGTACTGCGGCTGCAATCCCCGCGCTGCGCCGGGCGCGCCACGCCCGGCAGCTTCGTGCATCTGCGCTGTGCCGCCGAGCTGCCGATGCGCCGGCCGCTGTCGATCATGCGCGCGCAGCCGCAGGAGGGCTGGATCGAGCTGCTCTACAAGGTGACGGGCGCCGGCACGCGCGCGTTGAGCCGCGCATTGCCCGAGAGCAGCTTGAGTGTGCTTGGGCCCATCGGCGTCGGCTTCACGCCGCATCCCGAGCGCCCGCGCGTGCTCGCGATCGGCGGCGGTGTCGGCATACCGCCGATGGTTTTCCTGGCCGAGCGCCTCGCGCAGGATGAGGCCACCGACTGGAAACCGCTGGTGCTCATGGGATCGGAACTGCCCTACCCGTTCCGCGTGCGGCCCTCGACCATCCTGCTGCCCGGGATGCCGGACGCGGTCATCGGCGGCATGCCGCTGCTCGATGACATGGGAATACCTTCGCGCCTGGCCACGAAGGCAGGCTTCGCGGGCTGCTACGACGGCTTCGTGACCGAACTGGCACACGCCTGGCTTACGGCACGCTCACCTCAGCAGATCGCGCAGACCGAAATCTTCGCCTGCGGCCCCACACCCATGCTCGCCGCCACTGCGCGGCTCGCGCGTGAATTCGGTGTGCCCTGCCAGGTAGCGCTGGAGGAGTTCATGGCCTGCGCGGTCGGCGGCTGTGCCGGCTGCGCCGTGGCTGTGCGCACGGCCACGGGCACGGCCATGAAACGCGTCTGCGTGGACGGGCCGGTGTTCGATGCCGCGGCGGTGTTCCCGCCGTAGGTGTCAGGCTGCTAGTGCAGCAGCAGTTTCTGCACGCGCCAGTTGAGCAGTTCCGCCACGTAGATCTCCTGTTCCGACGGACAGCTCAGGGCGTGAATCCAGCCGAATTTCTTCGGCGTCCGGCCCGCGCCGCCCAGCCAGCCGAGCACGGTGCCATCGAGCGCCAGCTTATAGATGCGGCCCGGGTAGGCATCCGAGACGAACAGGTACTGGGTCGTGCCGGGTGTGATGCAGAGCGTCCACGGCGAGCCGGGCTGCATCGTTGCGCCGGCGGCCGAGCCGCTGCCCGGCGCTTCGGTGGGTCGGTTGCCGATCAGCACGGGCGCATTGGCCGGCGCTGGCACATCGATGTGAATCGTGTTCAGCAGTGCTCCCGAAGTATTGAATACCTGGATCCTGCGGTTGCCGCGATCGGCAACGTAGATATGATTCTGCCGGTCGGCCACGATCGCGTGCGGGGTATTGAACTGGCCGGGTCCCGATCCCGGTTCGCCCCACGATCCGACCCAGTTGCCGTCGCGGTCGTACTTGGCAATACGCGAGTTGATGTAGCCATCGCTGATGTAGACATTGTCGTCGCTGTCCCAGGTGACGTCGGTCACCTGCCGGAACAGGCCGTCTTCGGCCGGCAGCGGCGGACGGGGATGCGCCAAGGGATGCGCCGACTCATCGGCAGCTTCCGCCTTGCGCCCGAACACGCGGTCCACGCGCCCGGCCGGATCAAAGCGCACCACCACGTCCGAACCCTTGTCGGCGACCCAGATATTGTCGTGGCTATCGATGCGCACCGAATGCGCATAGGACCAGGCGTAGAGATTGTGGCCGATCTCGCGCAGATACTTCCCCTGGGGGTCAAATTCGAGCAGCTGCGCCGCGGCCGCTCCGTAGGCGGGACCGGTGGTGTTGCCGCGCGAGAGCACGAACACATGGCGCCTGGAATTGACGGCGATGCCGGCGACCTCGCCGAGATACAGATCGGGTGGCAGCTTGAGGAAATTCGGCACCGAATCGAACGCTATTTCCGGCACGTTGGCCGGCACGGTGGTCTGCCCCTTCGCCGGCGGCACACCGCACAGCGGTGCGACCGCACCCATCAGCAATACCGCCACCCGCCAGGCATTTCTCATGCTCGCCCCCTTAGGGGTGAGCATGCACCGCCGGGATTCCGCGCACAACCATTGCGCAAAGGGCGTGATCAGCCGAAGTTGATCTTCGCTTCCAGGTTGCTGCGCGAGTCGGCGTGCGTGAGGGCTTCTTCGAGGCCGATGCGGCCGGCCTTGTAGAGCCGGTGCAGCGCGGTGTCGAAACTGCAGACGCTCTTTTCGCCGCTCGCCATGATCGACTCCTTGATGCCGGTGACATCGCCGCGCTTGACCAGCTCGGAGATGTGCGGCGTATTCAACATCACTTCCATGGCAGCGACGCGCTTGCCGTCGGTGCCCATCACCAGTCGCTGCGCCAGAATCGCGCGCAGATACTGCGACAGGTCGAGCGTGACCTGCTTGTGCTGGTCCAGCGGGAACATGTTGATGATGCGATCGAGCGTCTCGGCGCAATTATTCGCATGCAGTGTGGCGAGCACGAGGTGCCCGGTACCGGACAGGTTGATGGCCGCCTGCATGCTCTCGCGGTCACGAATCTCACCAATCAGGATCACATCGGGCGCCGCGCGCATGACGCCGCGCAGTGCGCGGTCGTAACTCTTGGTATCGAGTCCGACCTCGCGCTGATTGATGATCGAGCGCTTGTTGCTGTGCAGGAACTCGATCGGATCCTCGATCGTAACGATGTGGTCGGAGACCGATTCGTTGCGGTGATTGATCATGGCCGCGAGCGTCGTCGACTTGCCCGAGCCGGTCGAACCGACCACCAGCAGCAGCCCGCGCTTGGCCATCGCCAGATCAATCAGCGTTTCCGGCAGCCCGAGGCTGTCGAGCCGCGGCATGTCGGCGGTGATGTAGCGCAACACCATGGCCGGGTAGCCGCGTTGCATGAAGATAGCGACGCGGAAGCGACCCAGGCCCGGTTCGGAAAGCGCAAAGTCGATCTCAAGCTCGCGCTGAAAGTAGACGATCTGCTCCGGCGTCATGAGGCCAAAGCAGATGGTGCGCACGGCCGCCGGCGGCAGCACCTGCTTGTTGATCGGAAAGATCTGACCCTGGATCTTGATCTTGATCGGCGCGTTGGAGGTAAAAAACAGATCCGAGGCGCCGCGATCGACCATGAGCTTGAACAGCGGCTTGGTATTCAAAGAAGGCTGCGTATCGGCACCGGTGAGCTCGAGTGGGTCTGCTGACATGGGTATGACTTGAAATCCAAATTCTTAGAAATTCTTACCCTGCTGGGCCTCTTCGGCGATCTGTAGATCATCGCCGGCCTCGATCGGCTTGTTTTCCCGCTTGCTCTCCAGCTTGACGCGCAACCGCAGCTCGTTCTTCGAGTCGGCGTTTCGCAAGGCGTCTTCGTAGGAGATGTGGCCCTGCTCGAACAGGTCGAACAGCGCCTGGTCGAACGTCTTCATGCCGACACGGGTTGAGCGCGCCATGACTTCTTTGATCTTGGCGACTTCGCCGCGGAATATGAGGTCCTGGATCAGCGGCGAATTGAGCATAATTTCCATCGCCGCGATACGTCCGCTGCCGGCTTCGCGCGGTATCAGCCGCTGCGAGATCAAGCCGCGAATATTGAGCGAGAGATCCATGAGGAGCTGCTCGCGGCGCTCTTCGGGGAAGAAATTGATCATGCGGTCCAGCGCCTGGTTGGAACTGTTGGCATGCAGCGTCGCGAGCACCAGGTGCCCGGTCTCGGCAAACTGGATGCAGTATTCCATGGTCTCACGGGCGCGGATTTCGCCGATCAGGATGACATCGGGCGCCTGGCGCAGCGTGTTCTTGAGCGCGGCCTCCCACGAATCGGTATCGACGCCGACTTCACGATGCGTGACCACGCAGCCCTTGTGCGGGTGCACGTATTCGACCGGATCCTCGATCGTGACGATGTGGCCGCGAGTCTTGTCGTTGCGGTAGCCGAGCATCGAGGCAAGAGTGGTTGACTTCCCCGAGCCGGTGCCGCCGACGATGATCACCAGGCCGCGCTTGGAGAGCACCACCTCTTTGAGGATCGGCGGCAGGTCCAGCTCCTCGAACGTGGGGATCTTGGCGTTGATGACGCGGATCACGCAGCCTACGTGGCTCTGCTGCACAAAGGCGCTGACGCGAAAGCGGCCGATACCCGGCGGCGCGATGGCGAAATTGCACTCCTTGGTGGCGTCGAATTCCTTGGTCTGCCGGTCGTTCATGATGGCGCGCACCAGGATGGCCGACTGTTCCGGGCTCAGCGCGCGTTCCATCTGCGGGCGGATTTCGCCGTCGAGCTTTATCGCCGGCGGAAAGTTCGCGGTGATGAAAAGATCCGACGCCTGCTTCTCAACGACACGCTTGAGAAGCTCCTGCATCAGCTTGATGCCTTGTTCGCGATCCATTGCTTGCGTCCTGTCTTGCATCCGTGTGCGGCCGCGGCACTCCAGCCGTTACAGGGCGTCCTTGTTCTGCGCCTTGAAGCGGGCTTCTTCCTTGCTGACGATTCCCTTGGAAACCATCTCGGTGAGGCACTGATCGAGCGTCTGCATGCCCGAGGACTGCCCGGTCTGGATTGAGGAGTACATCTGCGCGATCTTGCCCTCGCGGATCAGGTTGCGGATGGCGGGCGTGCCGATCATGATCTCGTGCGCGGCCGCGCGCCCGCCGCCGGTGCGCTTGAGCAGCGTCTGCGAGATCACCGCGCGCAGCGATTCAGACAACATGGAACGCACCATGTCCTTTTCCTCGCCGGGGAACACATCGACGATGCGGTCGATGGTCTTGGCGGCGGAGCTGGTATGCAGGGTGCCGAATACGAGGTGGCCGGTTTCCGCGGCCGTCAGCGCCAGGCGGATCGTCTCCAGGTCGCGCATTTCGCCTACCAGCACGATGTCCGGATCCTCGCGCAGCGCCGAGCGCAGCGCTTCGCTGAATCCGAGCGTGTCGCGTTTGACTTCGCGCTGGTTGATCAGGCAGCGCTTGGATTCGTGCACGAACTCGATCGGGTCCTCGATGGTGATGATGTGATCGGGCCGATTGTCGTTGCAGTAGTCGATCATTCCGGCCAGTGTCGTGGACTTGCCCGAGCCGGTTGGGCCGGTCACGAGCACCAGGCCGCGCGGCAACATGCACAGGTCACGGAAGATCTTCGGCGCCTGCAGATCATCGAGGCTGAGGATCGCCGAGGGAATATTGCGGAATACGGCGCCGGCGCCGCGATTCTGGTTGAACGCATTGACACGGAAGCGTGCCAGCTTGGGTATCTCGAACGAAAAGTCGGTCTCGAAGAACTCTTCGTAGGCCTTGCGCTGCTTGTCGTTCATGATGTCGTAGACCATGCCGTGCACTTCCTTGTGGGTCAGTGCGGGCATGTTGATGCGTTTGATGTCGCCATCCACGCGAATCATGGGTGGTACACCCGCCGACAGGTGCAGGTCGGAAGCGTTATTCTTAACGGCGAACGCCAGCAGTTGCGCGATATCGACAGCCATCCGGGGTGCCTTCGAGGTAAGCAGGCAATGGACACGGAGTATAGCGGAGGGCCTTTACCACCAATATGTTAATCGCTCCGCAGAATTCGCCGGTGACCGCCGCGCTGGCAGCAAATTTATTGGCGCTGCAACAGGAAATCACCGCAACCGCGCGCGCTGCGCGCCGGACTGAGGACTGTGTCACGCTCGTCGCCGTCAGCAAGGGGCATGCAGCCGATGCGGTCCGTAGCGCCGCCGGACTTGGGATTCGCAATTTTGGCGAAAGCTATCTGCAGGAGGCGCTGCCCAAGATCGGAACGCTGCCCGACCTCGCAGTGACCTGGCACTTCATCGGCCGCATCCAGGCCAACAAGACCCGGGCGATCGCCGAGCACTTCGACTGGGCGCATGGCATCGACCGGCTGCAGATCGCCGAGCGCCTCGCCACGCAGCGACCGCAGCATGCGCCGCCCCTGCAGGCCTGCCTGCAGGTCAATATCGAGCGGGAGGAGGCCAAAGCTGGTGTCGATCCCGATGCGGCCGAGGCACTCGCGTTGGCGGTCAATGAGCTGCCCGGGCTGCGGCTGCGCGGACTGATGTGCATCCTGCCGGAGGGTCGAGGCATGGAGGCCGACCGCCGCAGCTTCGCCAGCCTGGCTTCGCTGCGGCAACGGATCAACGCACGCGGGCTCGCGCTTGATACGTTATCGATGGGAATGAGCGGGGATTTCCGCGCAGCCATCCTGGAAGGTGCCACGCTGGTGCGCATTGGCACGGCATTATTTGGACCACGTACCTCGGGGCCGCGCGGCTAGAATGTTGCCATGAACAATGACGCTGCCGTTGCCACCGCCTTCATCGGTGGGGGCCACATGGCGCGCGCGCTGATCGCAGGCTTGCTGCGAGAGGGCGCACCGCCCCAGGCCCTGAGCGTCGGCGAACCGCTCCCGGACGCGCGCGCGGCGCTCGGACGTGAATTCGGCATTCGTACCGAGGCTGACAATGGGATCGCGATCGCCGGTGCCCGCATCATCGTGCTGGCGGTCAAGCCACAAGCCGCCGCGGGGGTGCTGCAAACCCTGCCCGCCGCGGCTCTGGCGCATCGTCCCCTGCTGCTGTCGATAGCCGCGGGCCTTCGAATCGCGGACCTGGCGCAGCTACTCCCCGTCGATTTGCCGATTGTCCGCGCGATGCCCAACCGACCCGCTTTGCTGGGCAAGGGCGTCACCGGTCTGTTTGCGGCGCCGACCGTGACCGCCGCACAGCGTTCGATGGCGGAGCAGATTGCCGGCGCCGCGGGCCGTTTCGTCTGGCTGCGCGCGGAGAGCGAACTCGATGTCGTCACCGCTTTGTCGGGCAGCGGCCCCGCCTATTTTTTTCTGCTGGCCGAGCAGCTTGCGCAAGCCGCCATCGAACTTGGCCTGGACCCCGCGACAGCGCTGCTGCTGGCGACCGAGACGCTGCACGGCAGCGGCGCGCTGGCGCGCGGCGATACCACGCTGGCCGAGGAACGTGCGGCGGTCACCTCCCGCGGCGGCACCACCGAGGCAGCGCTGCGAACACTGGACTCAGGCGGCTTCGGCGCCCTGGTAGGCAGCGCACTGCGCGCCGCCGCCGCGCGCAGTGCCGAGCTTGCCGACGCCCTCTCGTCCAGCGTCGATCGTCATTCGGACACTGGTTGAGAATAAGCTCATGGCAGCCCTGATTTTCATAGTCGAAACACTGCTGTCGCTGTGCATGCTGGCCGTGCTGTTGCGGCTGCTGCTGCAATGGTCGAGGGCGGACTTCCGCAATCCGCTGGCGCGCTCGATCGTGCACGTGACCAATCCCGTCATCGTCCCGCTGCGACGTCTGTTGCCGGCCATCGGCAGAGTCGATACGGCCTCCTGCGTCGCCGTCATCGTGTTTGCCTTCATCGAAGTGTCGGTCGCGTCGCTGCTGAACGGCTTTGGTCCGCCACCGCTGGTCATCTGGTTGCGCTTGACCGCCATCGACATCATCGAAACCGTTCTCAAGACATACCTGTTCGCGATCTTCCTCTACGCGTTACTGTCCATGATTGCGCCCGGCGTCTACTCACCCGCGCAGAGCCTGCTGGTATCGCTGTGTGAGCCGGTTCTGCGGCCGATCCGGCGCGTCATACCGCCGCTCGGCGGCCTCGATCTGTCGCCGATGTGGGCCGGAATCCTCATTTACGCACTGCTGATTCTGCTGCGCGGATCCCTGTAAACAAGCCGCGCGGCGAGCACCCCGGAAACGGCGGTGCGCGCGGGCCTATAAAAGCAGGCATTTGCTCACCGTCGAAAAAGAAAAACCATTTGCGCCGGCGCAGCGGTGTGTTATGTTGCGCGCCGTTTATAGATGGTTTTACTCGTCAAGCGCCGATGCAATCGGCGCGGACATACACTCGAGGAGATTCAGCAATGGCAAAAAAAGGTGGGGCGCCGACCAAGTCGGAGATTCTCGCTACGGTTTCTAAGGACACGGAACTCTCCCGCAAGCAGGTCAGTGAAGTGTTTGAGTCCCTCAACGGCATTATCAAGAAGAGCCTGCGGGGCAATGGTTTATTTACACTTCCTGGTCTTCTGAAGCTCAAAGTCGTCAAGCGTCCGGCCACCAAGGCCCGCGAAGGCGTCAATCCCTTCACCGGGGAGAAGATGACCTTCAAGGCGAAGCCCGCCAGCAAGAAGGTCCGTGCGCTGCCGTTGAAGAATTTGAAGTCGTTCGTGAACTGACCGTCGATTCATCCGCACTGCATTTCGCACAAACAGGCCCGGCACGGTCTCACCTGCCGGGCTTGTTGTTTTACGGGCTGCTGCTGCACGCGCCGCAACAACTCCCTGGCTCAGCGCGCTAACACCGTGTCCCGAAGCTCGGACAGGTGCCGGTTGAAGAAGTGATCGACGCCCGGTAGCAGGCGCAACACTGGCGGCGGTGTGAAGCCAGCCGCGAACGCTTCCACCTGGACGTAGTCCACCACCTCGTCCGCCATCCCCTGAATAATCAGCCACGGGCAGGCCGGTCGCTCGATGGCCGAATAGCGCACATTTGCAACGGCCGGCGCCACGGTGATCAGTTCCGCGGGCTGCGCCGCCGGCGTCGCGAGCAATGCCACCATGGCGCCGAAGGAAAAGCCGGCCAGCGTCAAAGGCACGCCGGGCCAGTGTTCCCGGCCGAAGGCCACCACGGCCAATGCGTCAGCGGTCTCGCCCGTGCCCTCATCGTACTGGCCCGCGCTCTTGCCCACGCCGCGATAGTTGAAGCGCAGGGTTGGCATCCCCTGCTCCTGCAGCGAACGCGCCACCGTGTGCACCACCTTATTTGTCATGGTGCCGCCGTAGAGCGGATGCGGGTGACATACCACGCCGAATCCGGTCCTCGAGTCCGCCTGCGGATCCTCGAGCAGCGCTTCGATCGGACCGGCAGGGCCGGTAATGCTCAGCAGTTCCGCGCGCGGCGGCCGGAAACTCAAGGCTTGCTGCCTGGCTCGACCAGGCGTACCAGCAGTTTGTTGAGTCGGCGCGCGAAGTCCGCGCCGTTGGCGATCTGGCCCTCATCGGCGAGGCTGGCCTGGTCGAACATCAGCGAGGCCAGCTCGGCGAAAGGCTCGGCCTCCTTGAGTCCATCCATGTAGCGAACCAGCGGATGGCCGACGTTGAGCTCGAGTGCCGGTGCGCTGGCCGGAATAGTCTGCCCGTTCGCGGCCAGCACACGGCGCATCGCCGCCGACAGCTCGGCTTCCCCTCGAACCAGCACTGCGGGTGAATCCAGCAGACGCTCGCTGACACGGACCTCGTAAACCTTGTCACCCAGTTCGTCCTTGAAACGCTTGAGCAGGCCCTTGTGCTCGCGCTTATCCACTTCCACACGCGCCTTGTCGGCTGCCTCGGACAGCCCGCCGAGCTCGAGTTCGCCGCGCGCCACATCCTTGAAACGCTTGCCCTCATACTCGCTGACACGGCCCATGACCCATTCATCGACGCGGTCGCCCAGCAGCAGCACCTCCACGCCCTTTTGGCGCAGCAGCTCCAGGTGCGGGCTGGCCCGCGCGGCCTCCACGCTCTCGGCGACTATGTAGTAGATGCGCTCCTGGCCCGGGCGCAGCCGGGAGATGTAATCCGCCAGGCTGGTGCGCTCCTCGTTGTCGGTGCTTTCGGTGCTGGCAAATCGCAGCAACGGCAGCAGCCGCTCACGGTTACCGGGATCCTCGCCCAGCCCTTCCTTCAGCGCGCGCCCGAATTCCCGCCAGAACTGCTGATACTTGTCCGGCTCGTCCTTGGCCAGCTTCGTCAGCATCTCCAGCGCGCGCCGCGTGAGCGCGCTGCGCATGGCTTCGACTTCGTGATCCTGCTGCAGCAGCTCGCGCGAGACGTTCAGCGGCAGATCGTTCGAATCGATGACGCCCTTGATGAAGCGCAGGTAAAGGGGCAGGAACTGCTCGGCATCGTCCATGATGAACACGCGCCGCACGTACAACTTGAGTCCGCGAGCCGCTTCGCGCTGCCACAGGTCGAAAGGCGCACGCGCCGGCACGTACATCAGGCTGGTGTACTCGCGCTTGCCTTCGACGCGGTTGTGGCTCCAGGCGAGCGGATCGGCGTCGTCGTGGGCGACATAGCGGTAGAAATCACGGTACTCCTGGTCCGTGATCTCGGCGCGCGGCCGCGTCCAGAGCGCCTGGGCCGAGTTGACGTCCTCGTACTCGAGGGAGGCGGCGCCTTCCTTGCGCATCCGTACCGGAAAGCCGATGTGGTCGGAATAACGGCGCACCAGGGCGCGCAGGCGGTAGGCCTCCGCGAACTCTTTCGCGTCCTCCTTCAGATGCAGCACCACGCTGGTGCCGCGCTCGGCTCGCGTGATGGTCTCGACCGTAAACTGGCCGTCGGCACTCGACTCCCAGCGCACCGCGGCGGCAGGATCCGCATCCGCGCGGCGCGTCAGCACCTCGACCCGATCGGAGACGATGAAGGACGAATAGAAGCCGACGCCGAACTGGCCGATCAGTGCCGCGTCCTTCTGCTGATCGCCGGTGAGGCGCTTGAAGAACTCGGCGGTACCGGACTTGGCGATGGTGCCGAGGTGCGAGATCGCCTCCTCACGGCTCATGCCGATGCCGTTGTCGCGAATGGTGAGCGTTCCGGCGACCGGATCGGCATCGATCCAGATGGCCAGTTCGCCTTCCTTGCCCAGCAGGGACGGATCCGACAGCGCCAGAAAGCGCAGCTTGTCGTTGGCGTCCGAGGCGTTGGAAATCAGTTCCCGAAGGAAGATCTCCCTGTGGCTATACAGGGAGTGGATCATCAGTTGCAGAAGCTCCCGGACTTCGGCCTGGAAGCTTAGGCTTTCGCGCTCACTCGACATGTCATCACCCGCCGGTTTGGGTCCGTCCGCGGACCAAACGGCGGTATGGGGCCGATGCCCTATGCTTTCAAGCCAGCCCTCGCAGCCAATGCGCCGCGGCGCCGACCCAGTCGTCCAGGTCGTCCCACCAGAGTAAGAATACTTCCATAAGAGAGCTGCCGCGATTGAAGGTGCAGCGATGCTAGGGATCGCCCCCCACAGCAGGAGTGCCGCAGCTCACAGCCGCCGATGTCTCAACAGAGCGACATTGCGGCTTGCGGGCTGTGTCGCGCATGCGTAGGCTGCGCAGGGACATAATCTGAAGACACCGGGTTTTTTATGCAGCGTATCGTCGTGCTGAACCCGAAAGGCGGATCGGGCAAGACGACCATCGCCATCAACGTCGCCAGCTACTATGCCCAACGGGGCGAACGGCTCGTGCTGATGGACTACGACCCGCAGGGCTCTTCCGCGCATTGGCTCAGCAAGCGCCAGGACACGCAGCCTCACATTGCGCTGATCGCTGCCTTCGAACGCCACCCCGGCGTCACGCGCAGCTTTCAGCTGCGGGTGCCCCACGGCACTGACCGGGTGGTGGTCGATACCCCGGCCGCACTCGAAGCCAACGAGATTCCGGATCTCATCCGCGGCGCCGACAAGATCCTGGTGCCCGTGCTGCCCTCGGATATCGACATTCACGCCTGCTCACGCTGCGTGCAGAACCTGTTGCTGGTGGCGAAGATCAAACGCGATGAGAACCGCCTCGGCATCATCGCCAACCGGGTTCGACGCAGCACCCTGATCTATCAGTCGCTGATCCGCTTTCTCGGCACGCTGAACATCCCGATCGTCGCGACGCTGCGCGACTCGCAAAGTTACGTGCGATCGGCCGAAACCGGCTATGGGCTGGCGGAAATGAAGGCCAACCTGGTGGCCGAGGATTGGGCCGATTGGTCGACGATGTTCGAGTGGCTGGAATCGCCGACCTATCACCGCGCCCAGGGTGGCGGCATGGCCTCGTCGGCTCGACGTTAGGGCTCGACCTCAGGGCTTGCTGTCGTCCTTCCAGTCGATGCGCATCTTGTCCGCCCAGGTCTTGTAGTTCGACCAGGTGTAGAGATTGCGCGTGATGGCGGCGTGACGCGTGCGCGAGCGCTGCATGTGTTCCAGCCAGCGCGCATAGGCTTCGGCACCACTCTGCGGCGAGCGCTTGGCGCCCGTCGCTTCAATCGAACTCTCGTCGATGGGAAGTTCAGGTTTGCTCATGGGGGTTCAGGATCCTCCGTGGCAATCAGACTAGGGCTGCGCCGCGGGGGGATACAGGAACTGGATCACAGCGATACGGCCCTTATCGGGCTGCGCCGCGCGCTCTCCCGGAGGCTGCTGAAAACGCGAAGCACGACGCTCAATAATGCGGCGCGCGGCTCGGCTGCACTTGCGAATCAGGTCACGAGACGGTAGCAGGGCCGGTAGACACTTCCCGGCAGTTTCATGCGTTGCTGCGCGACGAAACCCGCCAGCAGTTCATCGAGCAACGGCATGATCTGCGGATCCGCTGCGATTTCGTAAGGGCCGTAGCGCTCGATAGCCGCCACGCCGGCTTCCTTGACGTTGCCTGTGACGATGCCGGAAAAGGCGCGGCGCAAATTGCCGGCCAGCCGATGCACGGGCTGCTGGCGATGCAGCTGCAGCGCGCGCATCGAGGCATGCGTCACCTCGAAGGGCTGCTGCAGGTCGTACGGCACGTGCAGCAGCCAGTTGAAGTTGAAGGAATCGCTTTGGCGTCGGCGGAACTCGCGCACCTGCTCGAATGAAGTCACCATGTGCCGCGCGACGGCCGCTTCATCGCCGATGATGATCTTCAACCGCGACAGCGCCTGAGCACCGAGCGTCCCCTCGACGAAGCGCACTATCTGTTCGAAATACGCGGCGCTGTGCTTCGGTCCGGTCAGTACCACCGGCAGCGGCTGCGCGGCATTGGCCGGATCGAGCAGCAGGCCCAGCAGGTAGAGGATCTCCTCGGCCGTGCCGGCGCCGCCGGGCAGGACGACGATGCCGTGCGCCAGCCGCACGAAGGACTCCAGTCGTTTCTCGATGTCCGGCATGATGACCAGCTGATTGACGATGGCGTTGGGCGGTTCGGCGGCGATGATGCCGGGCTCGGTGAGCCCGATGAACCGTCCGCGTGAAATCCGTTGCTTCGCATGGCCGACGCCGGCGCCCTTCATCGGCGCCTTCATGGCGCCTGGCCCGCAACCCGTGCAGACATCGAGCGCCCGCAGGCCCAGTTCGTAGCCGACCCGCTTGGCGTACTGGTACTCGGCATCGCCGATCGAGTGTCCGCCCCAGCAGACCACCAGGTTCGGTTTCGACTTGTGTTCGAGTACCCGCGCATTGCGCAGGATGTTGAATACCGCGTTGGTGATCGATGCGGTGTCCTGGCCGTCCAGACGACCGACACCAATGATTTCGTTGGCGGTGTAGATGATGTCGCGCAGTACCGCGAACAGGTGCTCCTTGATGCCGTGGATCATCTGCCCATCGACGAAGGCGGCCGGGGGTGCGTTCTTGATCTCGAGCTTGATGCCCCAGGCGTGGCGCACGATCTGCACGTCGAAGTTGCGATAGCGCTCGAAGATTTCCTTGGGATTGTCATTGTCGCTGCCGGAGTTGAGCACCGCGAGTGCGCAATTGCGGAAGAGCGTATACAGGCCGGTCTGGCTGGTATCCAGCAGCTTGTCGATTTCGGCCTGCGAGAGATTCTCGAGGCTGCCGCGTGGCGCCACACGTGCGTCGACCGACTCGGCCACCACTACGGCAGCGTCGGCCACCGGCGCACCCTCCCGAGCTTTGACTGGCCTCAAGGCTGAATATCGATCGGGGTGTTGTCCTGCGTCATCATCCACAACTCCACCATATCGGAATCGGACATGGCGATGCAGCCGTCGGTCCAATCCGCGGTTGCATAGTACTCGGGTGGGTGACGCAGATTATTCGGCAGTCCGTGCAACATGATGGAGCCGCCCGGATCGACGTGCTGATGGCGCGCGCGGCGCACATCCTCATCGTTCGGGTAGGAGACCTGGATCGACAGGAAATAATCGCTGCGGGCGTTACGGCGCGTGAGCAGGTAGCGGCCCTCGGGCGTGCGGAAGTCCCCGGCACGTTCTTTGGGTCCGGCCGGCTGCAGTCCGAGCGCGACGCGGTAGGAGCGCAATACTTCTCCCCGGCGCATCAGCAGCAGACGCCGCTCGGACTTGCGCACCACGATGCGATCGGCAATCGGTATGGTGCCCGACCAGGCGGCAGCCGGCGGCGCAGCGTCGGCGCCGGCACCCGTGGCCGGGCCCGCAGCGGGCATGGCCATGGCGACGACCGGCGCCACCGGCGCCACCGGCGCCCCTTGCGGGTCCGCTGCCGTAGGCGCGGCGTGGGCCGAATCGTCGATGGTCGTGGTTCCGATGTCGCACCAGGCAGCGCCCGGCAACATCAGAAACAGTGAAAGCAAATTCGTCGCAATGCGTTGCATCGGGTTGAATTATAGGCATACGCCCGCCGCGGGGCGAGCGTGCCTCGTTCACAGCCCGGCGACATCCTCCACTTTCGGCAAGGAAATCTGTGTGCCGGGGCGCAGGTCGCTGAAGTCCTGGTCGGGGTTGTACTGCTGCAACAGCCAGATGGGCACCTGCACATTGCGCTGAGTGATGCTCCAGAGCGAGTCGCCCTTGCGTGCGATATAGACCTCGGTGCCGGCGATGCGGTGCGATGCAAAATAGGCCGCCTGGATCTGCGCATGGTAGGCGCGACGCCGCTGCTCGAACTGGGCCGGCGTGACACGCTCGAATTCGAGCTTGAACAGATGCCCCATCACGACGGGCTTGCGGCCGCGCAGCTTGTTGAGCGTGCGCAGGCGGCCAGCGGAAGTGCCGAGCCAGTCGGCATAGTGGCCGAGCGTCTCGGCCGCGACCACGTGGATCGTGCCATCGGCGGCGACCGAATAATCGACCGGATCCGCCGTGTCCTGGCCGGTGACTCCCGGTGCGAGCTGGGGACCTTCGGCCTGCGCCTGCGCAGCGGAGACCGGCTCGGTCTCGGCCGCCGATTTGTCGGCAGCCGCCACGGCCTGATCCTCTTCCTCACTCTCCTTGACGGCTTCCTTGGCCGAAGCCAGCGTCGCGGCCGTGGTATCCGTTTCAGGCTCCGGCGCCGCGGCCACCAGCCGCAGGCGCTGCCCGCCGTACAGGTAGTCCGGGTCCGGAATCGAGTTGAGCTCCATGAGCTTGTTGACCGTGACCCCGGTGCGCGACGCAATGCTCTGCACGGTGTCATCGTTCTGCACGAGGTAATACTCGGACGCCGCCGCCTCGGCCGAAGGCGGCGTGGCGGTCGCGGGTGCCGTGGCCGCCGAGGCGACTACGGCGGCAGGGGTCACGGGTGCCGGGGCGGGAGCGGTGGCCGGAGGGTTCGCACGCGAGGCGGCGACGGCCGCTTGCGCCTGCGTGGCGGACGCGGCCGGCGGCAGCACGTTTGCCGGCGGTGTCACCGAGGCGACGACCACAGGTTTCACCTCGCCCAGCCGTGCAGCGAGCAGGTCCGAGTTCCACTTTGATGAGGATCCGGGCAATCGCACCACGTAGCCCGCGGGCACCGCGCGCTGGCCTGACCAGACCACCGGACGCAATGCCGGGTTGAGCGAACGCAGAGTGTCGCGATCGACGCCCAGGGTCTTTACCAGCGCGGCGCTGGAGGCACTGGAGCTGAGCTTCACCTCGACGAATTGCGGCTCGGTGCCGCGGTGCAGGGGTCCGAAGTACTTGTCGGGATCCTGGGCAATCGTCAGGGCGGCGAGGAAGCACAGATAAAAGTTGCGCGAGGCGAAGCCAAACGTCGGACTCCGGTACTCGTGCAGGATGCGCACGATATCGGTGGTGCCGAGCTGTTCACGCGCGCGCAGCATGCCCTCCGCGCCATGGTTGTAGGCCGTGATCGCCAGCGGCCAGGTGCCCAGCAGACGATAGTTGTAGTTCAGCAGCTGCGCGGCTGCCTCGGTGGCCCGGAACGGGTCCATGCGCTCATCGACCGCAGGATCAATGCGCATGAAGCGGCGCCCGGTCGACCGCATGAACTGCCACAGGCCGGCGGCGCCGACCTTGGAGTAGGCGGCCGGATCGAACGACGACTCGACATGCGGGAGCGCCGCGATCTGGGCGGGCAGCCCGAGGTTGGCGAGCACCTCGCCGATATGCGCCTCCCAGGTCCCGGCACGCATGAGACCGGCGCGAAAGCGGTCGGCCTGGCCGAGCTGGAAGCGCACATCGTCTACTGCCTCGGCAAAACGCTCGGGTGCGGTGTTCTCTCCCCACAGATCCCGTACCTTCTTCTCATCGGCGTTCTCCGCCGGTGCGCCGCTGGCAAGATGCCGCAGGATTTCCTCGATGCGCGAGCGCTGCGCCTCGACGCGGGCCTTGCGATCGTGCACGGGCGTATCGGCATCGAAATGCAGCGTCTCGTAGATGACCGAGAGCCGGTGCTGGTCGTGCAGGTAGCCCTCGTTGGTGGTGACCTGGGTGTAGACCTTGATCCAGAACTGGATATCCGGCTCGAGTTCAGGCGGCCGCGGCAGCAGATCCTCCGCCATGGAGACCAGGGGCGACATGAAGAGCAGGCAGAACAGCAACGGCAGGCGAAATTTCATGGGCGGAAAATTAGCATGGCCGTCTTCGCCGTGCTCGCACGGCGGTCGGAGCAATGCCATACAAAGTACGCCACAATGGTCAAGACACGAGCCGTGTGCGGGGTTACGCTAACGTCTAGCTTG
Organism: uncultured Gammaproteobacteria bacterium; assembly: GCA_963771665.1. Taxonomy (GTDB): domain Bacteria; phylum Pseudomonadota; class Gammaproteobacteria; order Steroidobacterales; family Steroidobacteraceae; genus FEN-1191. The sequence goes on from CAVYUK010000012.1 coordinate 25,225, forward strand.
GTATCGCGCCGCGTTCGAGCGATATGAACATCTGCTGCGCGAGCCGATCGCTGGAGCAACCGTCATGTCGAAGAAATCTGGCCTTGATCGCCGTCATTTCCTGCTCGGCGGGGTTGCCGCGGGAGTTACCGGAGCCGCTGCAGCCGTGCATGACGGTGAACTGGGCGCGCCTCCGCAGACATTTCGCGGATCGGTGCCGTGGCAGGAGGGAACGGCCGATGCCCCACCCGAAGCGGCAGGCGCAGGCTACGTTTTTTTTACTCCCGAAGAAGCGGCATTCATCGAAGCGGCTCTCAGCCGTCTGATCCCCAACGACACAGTCGGGCCGGGCGCTGTCGAGGCGAATGTTCCTTTTTTTCTGGACCGCCAGCTCGCCGGGCCGTTTGGGCGCGGCGATCATTATTATCTCGGCGGTCCGTGGCCCAAAGGCACGCCCGAGCAGGGCTATCAAAGCCGATTCACTCCCGCGCAACTCTACCGCGCGGCGGTCGTGGCCATCGACACCTATGTCCGGGCCAATCTGGGCGCCGCATCGTTTGCGAAGCTCGCGGTTGCGGATCAGGACAAGGCGTTGAAGGGCCTGGAGAGCGGCACGATCACTCTCGAAGGCGGTGTCGACAGCAAATCATTCTTCGCCATGCTGCTGCAGAACACGAAGGAGGGTTACTTTTCCGATCCGATCTACGGCGGTAACAAGGACATGGCAGCCTGGAAAATGATCGGCTTCCCCGGCGCGCACTACGACTATAAGGAGTGGGTGTCGCGCCACGGAGAGCGCGTTCCCTATCCCACGGTAGGATTCAAAGGCCGGCCCGGCTGGCGCAAGGCCTGATCATGACGACGACACTCAAACCTGTCGATGCGGTGCTGGTGGGATTCGGCTGGACGGGCGCCATCATGGGACAGCAGCTCTGCGACGCCGGCCTGGAAGTGGTTGCCCTGGAGCGAGGCCCCTGGCGCGACACCGCCACGGACTTCGCCACCGGTTTCGCGCAGGACGAACTGCGCTACATGTGGCGTCACCACCTGTTTCAGAACGTCTCCGACGACACGCTCACGGTGCGCAATAACGTCAACCAGGAAGCGCTGCCGATGCGTCATCTCGGTTCCTTTCTGCTCGGCACCGGCGTCGGCAGCGGCGGCGTGCACTGGAACGGACAGATCTGGCGCTTCCTGCCCACGGACTTTCTGACGAAAAGTCACAACCAGCAGCGCTATGGCAAAAAGGCCGTCACCGACTATGACATGACGGTGCAGGACTGGGGCGTCACGTACGAGGAACTCGAGACCTATTACGATCAGTTCGACAAGGTGTGCGGGACCAGCGGCAAAGCCGGCAATCTCCGCGGACAGATTCAGTCCGGTGGCAATCCGTTCGAAGGTTCGCGTGCCAACGAATATCCCACGCCGCCGATGCCGCAGACCTATGGGCCCACTCTGTTCGGCAAGGCAGCGGCGGAACTTGGGCGCCATCCGTTTCCTCACCCGACCGGCAACCTCTCCGAGGCCTACACCAATCCACTGGGCGCACAGCTCGGTGCCTGCACGTACTGCGGTTTCTGCGAGAAGTTTGGCTGCGGCAATTATTCCAAGGCCAGTCCGCAGACCACCATCCTGCCGTACCTGATGCGCAAGTCGAACTTCACGCTCAAGACCGAGTGCGAAGTGCTGCGCGTCGAACTCACGCCCGATCGCAAGCGCGCTACTGGTGTCACCTATGTGAACAGTGCCGGTGAGGAGTTTTTCCAGCCCGCCGAGATGGTGATCCTGTCCGCCTACATCCTGCAGAACGTCCGCCTGCTGCTGCTGTCGGGGATCGGCAAGCCATACGATCCCAAGACCGGCGAAGGCGTGGTCGGCAGGAACTACGCCTACCAGACCATGTCGTCGGTGAATGTGTTCTTCGACGACAAGATCATCAATCCGTTCATCGGCGCCGGCGCACTCGCCACCGTGATAGACGATTTCAATGGCGACAACTTCGACCACTCTGGCCTGGGCTTTATCGGCGGCGCCTACATCGCCGGCATGGTCACGGGTGGCCGCCCCATCGAAATGATCTACACGCCGCAGGGAACCCCTGCATGGGGCCTGGAGTGGAAGCACGCTGCCGCCAAAAACTACCTGCGGTCGTTCTCACTGAGCATTCACGGCTCGTGCATGAGCGCCCGCGGCAACTACCTCGATCTGGATCCCACCTATCGCGACATCCATGGCCGGCCGATGCTGCGCATGACCTTCGATTTCACCGGCAATGACCACAAGATGTCGGATTACCTGACGGATCGCGCTGCCGAAGTGGCGCGCGCGATGAATCCCCGGGAGATCAAACTCAACCGTCGCACGGGACCCTGGAGCGTTGTGCCCTACCAGACCACGCACAACACCGGCGGCGCCATCATGGGCGACAACCCCAGGAACAGTGTCGTCAATAAGTACCTGCAGACCTGGGACGTGCCCAACGTCTTCTCCATGGGCGCGGGCGCTTTTCCGCAGAATGCCGGCTACAACCCGACTGCCACGCTGGCTGCTCTCGCCTATATGTCGGCCAATGCCATCAAGTCGCAGTACCTGAAGACACCCGGCCCCCTGGTGCGGGCCTGATCCCGTGCGCGCCGTCACGATTGGAGCGGTGATCGCGATTCTCGGATTGGCTGGGGTTGCGGTCAGTCAGCTGCCGTCACCGACCGCACCGCCCCAGCATTCCGGCAGCGCCGCGCTGCCGACCGAACTACTGACGCGGACCATCGATAACGCAGCGCCCGATTCCGCGCAGCTCGCGCGCGGCCAGTACCTGGTCGCGGTGGGCGATTGCATGTCCTGCCACCTGCGCGATGGCGGCGAACCGTTTGCAGGTGGGCTGGGATTGAACACGCCGTTCGGCGTGATCTATTCCTCGAACATCACATCCGACTCGCAGACCGGAATAGGTGCCTGGACCAGCGAGCAGTTCTACCAGGCCATGCACGACGGCAAAGGTGTCCATGGCGAGAATCTCTATCCGGCGTTCCCCTATCCGTGGTTCAGGCTTGCCAGCCGCGCCGATGACGATGCGATACTCAGCTTTCTGAAGACCACGCCGGCGGTCAATTACACGCCGCCCGAGAACCATCTGCCCTTCCCGCTCAACATCCGCTCGGCCGTCGGCGGCTGGAACCTGCTGTTCCTGGACTCCCAGGAATTCAAAGCCGACCCGGGGCAATCAGCCGAGTGGAATCGTGGCGCCTATCTCGTCACCGGCCTGGGCCACTGCGGCGGATGCCATACGCCGAAGAACGCGCTTGGCGCGGACAAATCGAAGCAGCTTCTGCGCGGCGGCGATCTTGAAACCTGGGTCGCGCCCGATCTGACGGCAAATGCCCGCACCGGGCTCGGCGATTGGAGCCCCGAGGACATTGCCGAGTACCTGCATACGGGCCGTAACGCCCGCGCTGCCGCCGGTGGGCCCATGGCCGATGTCATCACGTATTCCACATCGCTCATGAATGATGAGGACCGGCATGCGATCGCCACTTATTTGAAGAGCCAGGCCGCGAGCCCCACTGCCGCTGCATCCGCGCCGGACCCTGACGCAATGCGACGAGGGGCCGGGATTTATTCGGATGCCTGCGCATCCTGCCATCTCGAAGACGGCGTCGGACAGCCGCGACTGTTTCCGCCCCTCGGGCACGACGCGATGCTGCAGCAGGCGAATCCGGCGGGGGTTCTGCACCTGATCCTGGCTGGCACACGCATCGGCACCAGTGCGTCCCGTCCATCGCCCCTGGCCATGCCGAGCTTCGCCTGGAAATTGTCGGACCAGGAAATCGCGGATGTCGCCACCTATATCCGCAACAGCTGGGGCAATCAGGCAGCGCCCATATCTGACTCCGCGGTCAGTTCAACGAGGAAAAAGTTGAACCTGGAGACGGTACACCTGACCGAGAATTCGGGCGATCAGAATTAGCGGCGACGCATCGCCGCTTAAGCTTCGAACATCTTCTCCAGGACTGCCGCGTCGACCGGCTTGGTAAGATGGTGATCGAATCCAGCGGCGAGTGCTCGTTGCCGATCCTCCAGCTGTCCCCACCCGGTTACGGCGATGAGCTTCATGTGTTCGCCCCAGGCTTCATGGCGGATCAGCTGCGCCAGCTCATAGCCGTTCAGATCCGGCATGCCGATATCGAGCACCGCTATATCAGGCCGCTCCCGCCTGGCGACATCAAACGCCTGCTTTCCAGAACTCGCGAGATGCACTTCATGACCCGACAACCTCAACAGCATGCTCAAGGTCTCGGCGCCGTCACGATTGTCATCGGCAACCAGGATACGCCGCGCAGCGCCGGCGCCGTTTCCATTGCTCAGTGACGTCACTGGTTTCGCCGCCGCATCGACAATCAGGGACCTCGGCAGGATGACGCAGAATTCGCTGCCTTGACCCAGGCCGCTGCTCCGGGCCTCGATGCGCCCCCCATGCAGCTCGATGAGCCCCTTGGACAGTGCCAGCCCGATTCCGAGCCCGCCTTCGGAGTGACCAATCGCCGATTGCACTCGCATGAACATGTTGAACAGTTTGGGGATGGTCTCGGATGCCAGGCCGGCGCCGTTGTCGCGCACGAAGATCACCAGCGATTGGCCTTCAAAGCGCGTTCCGACCCATATGAGCCCCCCGGCGGGGGTGTACTTGGCAGCGTTGGTGAGCAGGTTGCCGAGTACCTGCGTCAGGCGTACTGGGTCCACTTCCAACAGGATCGGCTGCGCGGGAATGTCTACTCTGAGCGTATGTTGTTTGGCGTCAACTGCTGACTGCACGGCTTCCACGGCCGGCTCAATCAGCGTCCGCACGTCAACGTATTCCTTCTTCAGCAGAAACGCACCGCGGGTGATTCGCGCCACATCCAGCAGGTCATCAAGCAGGGAGCTCAGGTGCCCCACTTGACGCACAATGATGGATTGCGCCCGCGCCAACTCGTTCGGCCCTATTTTGGGAGCCTGCAGCAGTTGGGCGGCCGTGCGAATCGGCGCCAGCGGATTGCGCAATTCGTGTGACAGGGTCGCCAGGAATACGTCCTTGCGAACATCGGCTTCGAGCAGCGCTGCTTCGGCATGCACGATGTTGGTGACGTCGACGAAGGTAATCAGAACGCCGCTGACCGTGCTGTCGGGCTCTCGATACGGCAGCATTCGCATGAGGTAATGCGCCGAGTGATCATCTTTGACCACGCGACGCTCCAGCGGCTCGAGTGTCGATAAGACCAGCGCGACGTCTTCGCGCAAGGTCTTGTAGTTCAGGCGGGTGACGATGTCCGCCAAGGGACGGCCCTCATCACTCGGAATGAGGTTGTAGATGGTCGCAATGGCGGGGGTGAAGCCGCGAATGACAAGGTGCCGGTCGAGAAACACAGTGGCAATTTCGATGCTCGCAAAGAGGTTACGCAGATCGGTATTGGCCTTATCGACCTCGTCGACCTTCTCCGTGAGCCTGCTATTGACCGTGTGAAGCTCTTCGTTGAGCGATTGCAGTTCTTCCTTCGATGTCTCCAGTTCCTCGTTGGTGGACTGCATTTCTTCATTGACCGAGTGGAGCTCTTCGTTGGAACTGCGCAGTTCCTCCAGGGCGGTCTGATGCTCCTCCTCCAGCGATCGCAACCGCTCCTCGGTACTGCGAAGTGCATCTTGAACACGCACCAGGTTTTCCCCACTCACAGCCAGGGGTTGTAACAGCGCCTCGAAATCCGACGATGGCGGCATCTGCGCGCCGTCACTTTTTGCCTTGTCCAGCGTCTTGCGATCGCCATTGCCTGCGGAGGATCTGGAGTTTCGGCCGCTCATGTTCTGGGTACCGTCCTGAGCAACCATCGCTGGCGATGAGTTGGCCTGTTTGGGAGGATTCAATTGCGCGTCAAGCTGCAAATCGGGGCTCTGCGTGTCGCGCCGTCGAAAAATTCGTGCAGCCTTATCGAGCGGTTCGAACAGCTCCCGATGCTGTGCAGCGGACTCGGATCCCCCGAGCAGCAGAATGCCTCCAGGCACCAGGGAATAGTGGAACGTGGGAATGACCTGCGCCTGCAGATCGGTATTCATATAGATCAGCAGATTTCTGCACGAGACCAGATCCATGCGTGAGAAGGGCGGGTCACGTACGAGGTTATGGCTGGAAAAGGTACAAAGATCCCGAATCTCCTTGGTCACTAGGTAGCTGCCTTGCCGGAGCGAGAAGAATCGCTCTCGCCGCGCATCCGAGAGCCCATCCAGCAGAGTCGCCGGATAACGCCCCTGTCGTGCAGTGGCAATGGCGGCATCGTCAATATCGGTTGCAAAAACCTGAACCTTCGGCGCTCCCTTGAGCCGGTCCAGCTGCTCGCGCAACAGGATCGCGAGCGAATAGGCCTCTTCTCCCGTGGCGCATCCCGGTATCCAGACCCGCACAGCGCCGTCGGCCGTCTTGCCTCTGAACAGACGAGGGATGACTTTCGCTTCGAGCGCTTCGAAGGCCTGGGCATCGCGGAAAAAGCTTGTGACCCGGATCAGCAGATCACGGAACAGCAGCACGACCTCGTTGTGATCACTCTGCAGACGCACTATATATTTCTGCAGGCTCGCGGCGTTGACAACCTGCATACGTCGCTCCACGCGCCGCAGGAACGTCGGGGGGCGGTAGCCGCTGAAGTCGTGGCCCAGCTGTGCCCGCAGGATGCCGCAAATCTCGAGCCTGGCCGCTTCCGTCTGGCTCGAATCCTCGACCGATTCAAGCGAAACCGTATTGCCACGCTTCATCCGCATCAGATGCGCGGGAATCTCCTCGACCGGGGCGATCAGATCAACGGCTCCGGTCGCTATTGCCCCGGCAGGCATCTCGCCATACTGCGGGACGGTGCCGTTGCTGCCTTGCGCGATCGTCAATCCGCCGGATTCCTTGATGACCTTGAGTCCCAGCGCGCCGTCGCTTCCCGAGCCGGAAAGGACAATTCCAATCGCCTGTTCACACAACGCAGAGCCGAGGGAATCAAAGAACGCATCGATAGGGCGGAACAGCCGGTCGTCATCCCTGCTCGGGCTGCTCAACCGGAGATGCCCTGCCGATATGGTGGTCAGCGCGTGGGGCGGCGCCACGTACACGCAGTTCGGCTCGATGGCCAAGGCATCGGTCGCATCCACTACCGGCATCGGAGTCCAGCGAGCGAGTATTTCCGTCAGCATGCTCTTGCGACCGGCGGGCAAATGCAGAATCACCACGAACGCCATGCCGCTGTCGCCCGGCATGTGCGCAAAGAAGCTGTGAAATGCCTCGATGCCCCCGGCGGAGGCGCCGATGCCGACGATTGGAAAGTCAGTGGCTGCCATTTTGACCGCGAGCAGTAAGGTCCACGGGAATTACCGATCCCCTGAGTATTCACCCCTGCTTTTGGTGTCATTACAGCATGAAAAGGGGGGGCTGGGTGTAGGACCTCCTCCTAAAAAAACCCCGCCTGAGCGGGGTTTGAATCATTGGTTGGGCCACATGGCCGCACGCTGCGGGGGTTCAGGTCGTGAGGTCCAAAACGCAGCTTATGAGCACCTCATCTTGTCCTAACTGGATCGCACACAACGGACCAGGGAATCCTGGGTCTTGCTGAGGTCCTCGTGGTAACCGTCATTGAAACGCTGACCCCAGGCAGAGGCGTCACCGATCTGCAGCGAGCTCCAGTAATAACCGGGAGCGTTGTTGACGTAGCCGGTTTCATTGAAGCTGCCAATCGACGCACGATTGATGAACAGCACAGCGAGCTCTCCCAGGCTGGGTACATGCCAGTCACGTTGGCGGGAGGCGGACAACGCGCGGCAATACTTCTGCGCTTTGACCCACGAAAACACCGCGGGCGCATCCTGAGGTGTGGTGTACAGAGCCTTGTCGGAATCCGGCGAGATTCCCGCGTAGATGGTGCCATCAGGCATCGTGCGTCCGGGGGCGGGAACGAACAGCGGCTTGCCCGTATCCATCGACAGTCCGGCATACACCGTCCCGTCCGGCATGACAGCGCCGATCTCCGGTAAGGGATCGGCCGCGCGTACCGACAGAGACGCGGCCAGGATCAAAACTACTGAGGTGGCGCAGGCAAGTCTCGTCCGTGTGCCCACAGCGCGCGAAGCGGCCACCGACAGGCTATTTCAGCCGCATTTGGAATCGCCGCAATTCAGGCAGGTCATGCAGTTGTCCATCATGACCACCGCGGCGGTGCTGCACTTGGCACAGAGCGCGGCGCCATCGGGGAAGTGCGACTTGGCGAAGGCATCCTGCTGCTTGGCGCGCGCATCGAATTCCGCGCGCTTCTCCTCGACCATCTTCTTCTGATGCTCATCGAGCTCGACCTTGCGCATCATGCCGATGGTCTGCAGGTGCTTTTCGATGACATAGCCGAGTTCGGCAATGATGGAGGGCATGAACTTGCCGCCCGGCTGCCAGTAGCCGCCGCGCGGATCGAACACCGCCTTGAGCTCATCGACCAGGAAGGCGACATCGCCGCCCTTGCGGAATACGGCCGAGATGATGCGCGTCAGCGCCACGATCCACTGGAAGTGGTCGAGGTTCTTCGAGTTGATGAACACCTCGAACGGCCGGCGTTGCTCGTACTCGGTACCTTCGTTGAGCACGATGTCGTTGATGGTCACGTACATCGCGTGATCCGACACCGGCGTCTTGATCTTGTAGGTCGAGCCGATCAGCACCTCGGGGCGCTGGATCTCCTCGTGCATGCGAATGACTTTGGCCGTGCGGCCATCGCGACTGTGCGCGAGTTCCTCCACGGGAGCCGCCGGCGCCGGTGGGGCCTCCTCGGGCTTCTGCACGTGGAATTTCACGATCCGCTTTTCGATTTTGGTAGCCATGTTCAGAATTTCCCGTAGTAGCCTTCTTTCAAGGCGTCGAACAGATTGGCGGCGCTGTGTTTCTCGCCGTCGTAATCAACTTCCTCATCCCCGGTCACCTTGAGCTCGGTGCCATCCTCGAGCGTGAACACGTAAGTGGTGTTCTTGAGGTCCGCTTCCTTGACCAGCACGCCCTGGAAGGCCTCCGGGTTGAACCGGAAGGTGGTGCAGCCCTTCAGGCCCTGCTCGTGCGCGTACCGGTAGATGCCCTTGAAGTCCTCATAAGGATAATTTGTGGGCACATTCGCCGTTTTCGAGATCGAAGAATCGATCCATTTCTGGGACGCTGCCTGGATATCCACGTGCTGGGTCGGATTCACCTCATCAGCCGCCGTAAAGTACGCCGGCAGCACTTCCCCCTGTTCGGTTGAACCGGGCATTGCACGCTGATTGACCAGTTCGCGGTAGGCCAGCAGCTCGAAGGAAAAGACGTCGACCTTCTCTTTCGTCTTGCGACCCGGGCGGATCACATTGCGGAAGTAGTGGTGCGCAAACGAGGGCTCGATGCCATTGCTGGCATTGTTCGCCAGTGACAGCGAGATCGTCCCGGTCGGCGCGATCGAGGTGTGGTGCGTGAAACGCGCGCCGACCTGCGCGAGCTGCTCGACCAGCTGCGGCGCGGCCTCGGCGACGCGTTGCATATAACGGCTATAGCGCGCGTGAAGCACCCGTCCGGCGATCCGGTCACCCGGCTTCCAGCCGTCGCCCACCATTTCTGGACGCTTGCGCAGCATCTCCTTGGTGACCGTAAACTCCTCGTTCATGATCGGCGCCGGACCCTTTTCCTTCGCCAGCTCAAGTGCCGCTTCCCAACCAGCGAGCGCCATCTCGCGCGACACATCCTCGGTGAACTGCACCGACTCGCTCGAACCGTACTTCATGCAGAGCAGCGTCATGGTCGAGCCCAGACCTAAGAAGCCCATGCCGTGGCGGCGTTTGCGCGTGATCTCATCGCGCTGATAGCTCAGCGGCAGACCATTGATCTCGACCACGTTGTCGAGCATGCGCGTGAACACGCGCACCACTTCGCGATATTCGTCCCAATCAAAACGTGCTTGCGGCGTGAAGGGTTCGCGCACGAAACGCGTGAGATTCACCGAACCTAACAAACAAGAACCGTAGGGCGGTAATGGTTGCTCACCACAGTTGCCCGTCACAATGCCGTTAAATATCAGATTATTCTTGTCTTTTTGCGTCGTATCAAACACGGGCGCATAACCCACGTGCTCAATTGAACGCACCCGGCTGACAAATTTCTTTGTCAGAGTATTGGGGTGTTGTGCACGCCATCCCGCGTACTTCTGATTCTTCGAATCCGTAAGGAAGCCAATCTCCTGCATGAAGAGATCGCGCGATTGCGCACCAATGATCAGCTCATAGTCCGCTTTGCAGTTATATAATTTTTTTCCGCCTTTTCCATCTGGCATAAGGCGGCTCATTGCTGCACGGCGACGATAGATGCGTGCAAATATTCCAAAGTTGGCCAGCAGCGCCTGCACGTCCTTGAGCAATGTCGGTTTGCTGGATGCGAGCCGGACCGTGCAATGCGCGATCGTATCGGAGCGCTGAACCGTCCCATCCGTCTGAAACAGCGCTCGCAGATAAGCCTTTACGCAAGCCTCGCTGCCGCGCCAGATAACTTCCGGAACTTCCAACTTGGACTTTGCCGAAAACCCATAGTGCTCCAGCACACGAGCCAGAATCACTGAACGAATCATGATGAGGTTGCGCTGGGGCACGGCGACGGCGCTGACGGCGTATTCGCGCGCGTTCTCGGAGAGGCCCGCGATCATTGCATTCACATAGCCAACAACTGTCTCCGCAAAGTCACGATCCAGACCCCACAGATTGATAACCGCCGCGTCCTCGCCCTTGCCGCGATTGGTGAAATGCCCATCGCCGGTCAGCAGTCCCAGCAGCGTGCCGAGCTCCGGCGATCCATCCGTGCCGAACTGGCCCTTGCCGGACTGGATGAACAGCTCGTCGCCGGGCTTGAGGTCCCGCAGCTTGATCTTGCCGCGACTGGTGTAGAAATCGTGCCACTCGGTCGCCTTGATCTCGTAACCAGCCTCCGTGACCACGCGATAGACATCGGCGCACTCGGAAGTCATGAACGCGGGTACGGCGGGACGCGTTTCGACGCCCATGCCCTTACCCAGCGCGCGGCCGTCGACGGTCACCTGCAGATCGGCGCCGCTCTCGTACAAGTCGCCGATGCGAACCATGCCGAACTGCGTCGCCAGGCGCGTATCGGCCGTGACGCAGGGGTTGGTGGCGCGGATGTTCTCGCACCACCAGTTGTTGTTCATCTCGTTGACGCGGTCGATCAGGATGAAGCCGGGTTCCGCGAAATCGTAGGTCGAGGACATGATGACGTCCCACATACGGCGTGCGGGCAGCGTCTTGTAGATCCGGCAGGCGACCAGTCCTTCCTCGTTGCAGACGTAACCTTCGTGCACGGGCCATTCCCGCCAGACGAACTTCTGCCCATCGCTCAGATCAACCGGCTCCGACTCGAACTCGCGCCGTGTGATCGGGAAGGCCAGCTTCCATTCACTCTCCTCGCGGACCGCGCGCATGAAATCATCGCTGATGAGCAAGGAGAGATTGAACTGCCGCAACCGCCCGTTCTCGCGCTTGGCGCGAATGAAATCCATGGCATCGGGATGGCCGATGTCGAAGGTACCCATCTGGGCGCCGCGGCGGCCGCCAGCCGAGGACACCGTGAAGCACATCTTGTCGTAGATATCCATGAACGACAGTGGGCCCGAGGTATACGCGCCGGCGCCCGACACGTACGCGCCGCGCGGCCGCAACGTCGAGAACTCGTAGCCAATGCCGCAGCCGGCCTTGAGCGTCAAACCCGCCTCATGGACCTTGCCGAGGATGTCATCCATCGAATCCCGGATCGTGCCCGAGACCGTGCAATTGATGGTCGAGGTGGCCGGCTTGTGCTCCCAGGCACCCGCATTCGAGGTCACGCGGCCGGCCGGGATGGCGCCGCGGCGCAGCGCCCATAGAAAACGTTCGTAGCAGCTCTCGCGCAGCTCCTCGCGCTCGACATCAGACAAGGCGCGGGCGACACGTTTATAAGTGTCGTCCATGGTCGCATCCAGCGCCTGGCCGTCCTTGGAACTGAGGCGATATTTCTTATCCCAGATATCCAGGGAGGCTTCCTGGAAGGGAATGGAATCCACGTCTCGCGGCACGAGTTTCATCACAGAATTCATAGTAAAGGCGGCTCCCCTGTCTCCCCAAAATCGCTCAAAATCCCCATCACCGCAACACAAGATCTTGTTGTGCGAGGGCGGGAGGGTAATCAAGCGGAATGGTCACCGTCAAGATTATGAAATATGTTTTTCCGGAAATTTAATCCAGTTATTTCAAATACATATAAGGTTATTCGCAGCAACATCGCGATAAAAAAGTTTCCGGCCAAGTCGGATTCAGTGCGGTAGCGCACCCCTACATCTTGTGTTCACCGGTTTATCCCCGGTAGCCCACAGGCAATGCACAGCCTGTCCACAAGGGCCCTGCCCGATTCGCCGCGTATAGGACTTGAAAGCGCCGCGAGCACCCACAGATCTATGCGCAACGGCAAGGGCCACACGGCCCTGCAAACCCGATACTGGAGGATTACGACCATGACATTGATTCGTTACCAGCCCTGGCACCTGGGGCTGCATCGCCAGATCGAGCAGATCTTCGGCGACGGCTTTGCCGCCCCTGCGGCCAGCGGTGAGAGCTCGATTGCGTGGGTTCCGACCGTGGACATCCACGAGGAGCAGGATAAGTTCGTTGTACGCGCGGATCTGCCGGGCGTGGAACCGAAAGACATCAGCATCACGGCCGAGAACCGCGTGCTGACCCTGCGCGGCCAGCGACAGTTTGAGCGTTCGGAGAACCAGAAAGGCATTGAGCGCCTCGAGCGCGTCGAAGGCTCCTTCCTGCGTCGCTTCACGCTGCCGAACAACGTTCAGGATGATCAGATCAAGGCGCGCCATGTGAACGGCGTACTCGAAGTGACGATCCCGAAGACCCCGACCCCGGAGCCCCGCAAGGTCAGCGTCGAGACGCACTAACGCAGGTCTCGAGGCAGGACTTTTGCAGCGGCGATTGACGCTGGCTGCCATCGACACGAAGCCGATGTCTTGACCGACACCGGCTTCGGCCGTTTTGGCGGCCGGCGCACTTAAAGAATGGGTGCCGTGGGGTCCATGGCTGACGCCGCAGGCGCTGGCGGCGCCGCGGGAACCTTCACCGCGCATAACGCCCGCCGCCCGGCAGGGTCACGCTTGAGCTTACGCACGGCGGCGTAAAACCGGGACAGGTCGTCACCCTGTTGCGCCAGCAGCTGCTGGAATCCAGGCACGCAATCCGAATAGGTCGCGATCGAGGCGAGGTGGGCATTGTTGAGCCCGGCGTCGATCCAGCGGTCATAGCCGGTGCGGAGCCCATGCTCACGCTCGATCGCCTTCACGTTCTCGCCAAGCGTCACGAGTACTTCATGTTTGCGCGCGCGCATGGCCTCGACATCCAGCGGCTCGTGATATAGCCGATCAAGTTCCTCGCGTCCGTCGGAAAGAGTGCCTGCGATCACCTGGTCGGCGGCGCGCCGCGTGAGGAATTCCTGCAGCTCGGGCCCGCGGCCGCGCGCGATCAACCAGCGCCGCAGTCCCTCCTCTTCCACGGTCATGGCGAATGATTCGTTGAAGACAGTATCGTTCTTGAAATAGATCAACTGGTGCGAGAGCTCGTGAAACAGCATCGACACCATCTCCAAGTCGCCATAGCGCATCATGGTATTGAGTACCGGATCGGCGAAATGCCCGAGCGTCGAATAGGCGGCGATGCCGGCGACCAGCGTGTCATTACCCTTCGCCGCCAGCGCGGCGGCCAGCGCGCGCGCATTGCTCTCCTTGAAATAACCGCGGTAGCTCAGACAGCCGACGAACGGAAAGCACCAGTGCAGCGGCTGAATCGAGAATTCCGGCGCCGCCACCACGTTCCAGACCGCGTACGGTCGCTTCAGATCGCTGTAGCTTCGATAACTTCGATTGTCGGGGAGCCCGAGCGAACTGACGGCAAAGTCGCGCGCATCGCGTACCAGTTCCAGCCTTGCCTTGAGCTCCGCGCTCGAGGCCGGATCGGCCAGCACCTTGTCGATGGGACGGCGAGCGTGCATGAGGCGCCACTGGCCCTGTGTGGCCTGCGCCAGGTAGGAAACGCCGCAGCCCGAGACGGCGCCGCACAGCAGCAGCGACAGCAGCAGCCGTGTGGAGGATCGAATGCGGCTCTCGGTTAACATGCGTTTCCATGCAAGTCTATCTGGTTGGTGGCGCGGTCCGGGACGAGTTGCTTAGTCTTCCAGTGGGCGAGCGCGACTGGGTGGTCGTGGGCGCAACCCCGCAGCAGATGGAGCAGCTCGGGTATCGCGCCGTGGGCCGCGAGTTCCCGGTGTTCCTGCACCCAGAGACCCAGGAGGAGCACGCACTCGCGCGGCTGGAACGCAAGACCGCGCCCGGCTACCGCGGCTTCGTCACCGAGTTCTCGCCTGAAGTGACTCTCGAGCAGGACCTGCAACGCCGCGACCTGACGATCAATGCGATGGCACGCGTGACAACGCCTGCGGGCAGTGCCGGCGAAATCATCGATCCCTACGGCGGCCGCGCCGATCTCGAACGACGACAGCTGCGGCACGTCTCCCCCGCCTTTGCCGAAGATCCCGTGCGCGTACTGCGCGTCGCGCGCTTCGCGGCACGCTTTGCCTCGCTGGGCTTCGAGGTGGCAGCGGAAACGCGCGCGCTGATGCAGGCGATGGCGGCCAACGGCGAGGTCGGCGCTCTCGTCCCCGAACGGGTATGGCGCGAAATGGAGCGCGCGATGGGCGAGCCCACGCCCGAGGCGTTTGTCGACACGCTTGATGGCTGCGGCGCCCTGCCGATCGTGCTGCCGGAGTTGCGCTGGGAGAGCGAGGACCGCGACGCGTTGCGCTCGGCCGCGCGTCTTACCAGCGATGCCAGCGTCCGATTTGCGGCACTGGTGGCCGGCAGCGGACTGTCGGAGATCGAATCGCTGTGCAAGCGCCTGCGCACGCCGGCCCGCTTCAGCGAACTGGCGCTACTGTGCGCACGGCTGCGACAACGCCTGGCGGGAGCATCGACACTCGATGCAACCGATCTGCTCGATTTGCTCGATGAAGCCGACGCCCTGCGTCGGCCCGAGCGCTTCGAACGGCTATTGCTGAGCGCCGCAGCCCGAGCCGCAGCGGTGCCGAGGGCTGCCAACAGCGCGAGCTCATTCGATCGCCTGCGGCAAGCGGCGGCGGCTGCGGCGGCCGTCACGCTCGATGCTGCGCGCATGCGCGAGCTGGCGGGTCCCGAGATTGCGGCAGCGCTGCGCGCGGCGCGCATCGAAAGACTGGCTGCCGGCTAGAGCATCCGCCGCAGGTCCTGCAGGCCGAAGCCCTGCATGGGCTCATCGAAATCACGCGTGAGTGCCATGACCTTGAAGCGCTCTCCCATCTCTCCGGGCAGCAGCAGCGACTGCGCCTGCGAAGCCAGCCGGGCCCGCTCGAGCTCGTCGCGCGCGGCGGCAACCTCCGCTTCGATGCCGTTCGCCAACAGGAAGGCGGCCTGCGTGCAGTAGCCGGCGACCTCGAGTCGCGCATCGACGCCGGCCTCGGCCACGCGAGTGAAATCGACCCAGGCGGTGATGTCCTGCAGGCCCGGATAGAGCAGCGGATTGTCGTGGGCGCGGTGGCGAAAATGGCAGCGCAGCGTGCCGCGATCGCGCTGCGAGTGGTAGTACTCGTGGCGCGGCAGCCCGTAGTCGATGAGCAGCATCACCCCGCGCGCGAGCGACTGCGCAACGCTGTCGAGCCAGGGCTCGACCATCGGGCAGAGCTCGGACTCGTAATGAGGAGGCCAGCCCGCGGGAGCCAGCCGCGCCAGCTCCGCGCGCAACTCACCGCCCGCCGGGCGGTCGGCATCGATCAACTCTCCTGCGGCCGAAAGGCCGACACCACGCTCGAGCCGCCGTGCATCATCGATCACGAAACGACGGAACGGCAGTGCATCGAGCACCTCATTGGCCAGCATCACGCCTCCAATCGGTGTCTCCGGCAGCGCATCGAGCCACTGCACGCGCGAGCGCAGCGGCTCGGGCAGTGCCTCCAGCGTCTGCATCTGCCGCGCGCGCAGATCGGCGCTGAGTTCGAGGATGCAATAGCGCTTCGGCACTTCACCGAGCTCGGCCAGCCGCGTCAGCAGCCCGGCGGCCATTCGCCCCGTGCCGGCTCCCAGTTCGAGGATCTCGCCGCCGAGGGATTTGAGCAGCGGCGCGCATTGGCTGGCGAGGCAGCGCGCAAACAGGCCGGACAGTTCCGGAGCGGTCACGAAATCGCCCGAAGGTCCGAATTTCACGCTGCCGGCCGAGTAATAGCCAAGGCCCGGTGCATAGAGCACCAGCCGCAGATAGTCGTCGAATGCCAGCCAACCGCCGTGGGCCTCGATGCTGGCCCGCACGGCCTCGGCGACCAGCGCCGAATGCCCGGCTTGCTCGGGCGTCAGCGACGGCAGCATTGAGGAAATCTCGCCGGACATCTTAAGCTGCACCCATGAATACCGGATCCCGGCTGGCAGGACAGACCGCGCTCATCACGGGCTCGGCGCGTCGGGTGGGCGCGCAGCTCGTGCGCGCGCTGCACGCCGAGGGCGCCAATCTTGCCATCCACTGCCATCGCTCGCTCGAGGCGGCACAGAGCCTGGCGGCCGAACTCAACGCCGTGCGTCCGGCCAGTGCGGAGGTGCTCGGCGCCGACCTGCGCGATGCCTCGCAGCCGGAGCGCCTCGTAACGCAGGCGTGCGAACGATTTGGCGGACTGAATCTGCTCATCAACAACGCCTCAAGTTTCTACCCGACTCCACTGGGCAGCATCACGCTTTCCCAGTGGCAGGATCTGATGGGGACCAATCTGCAGGCACCGCTCTTCATGGCGCAAGCCGCGGCACCGCCGCTGAAAGCCAGCCGCGGCGCCATCATCAATATCGTCGATATACACGGCCTGCGGCCATTGCTCGATCACGCGGTGTATAGCACCGCGAAGGCCGGACTCATCATGCTGACGCGCGCGCTGGCGCGCGAGCTTGCCCCTGAAGTACGCGTCAACGCGGTGGCGCCCGGCGCGGTGCTGTGGCCGGAGGCCGGCATGGACGAGCAGCGCAAGGAGAAAATCCTCGAGCAGACGCCGCTGCATCGGCCGGGGTCGCCGGCCGACATCGCGCGGGCGGTGCTGTTTTTTGCCGCCGACTCGCCGTTCGTCACCGGACAGATCCTGGCCGTCGATGGCGGGCGCAGCGTCGGCTGGTGAGCTTGCGCTGCATTGAGCTCAGGCGGCATTGAGCTCAGGCGGCATTAAGGTCAGGCGGCGTCGGGATCATCGGATGCTCGGCCTGGGGGAAGGCGCGCCATAGCGCGCCGATGGTTTCGCGCGCCACCGGATGCGACACCCCGGGCGCCAGCTCCGCCAGCGGCCCCAGCATGTAGGCACGCCGCAGCATATCGCGACGGGGCAGAACGTAGCCTGGGCCCTCGCCGACCTCATCGCCGTAAAGCAGCAGATCCAGGTCCATTGCGCGCGGTCCCCACTTGGAGTCGGCGCGGCTGCGGCCGCATTGCTCCTCGATGGCGTGCAGCACGCGCAGCAACTCCGTCACTGCCAGATCGGTGGAGAAGGCCACCACGGCATTGACGAAGTCGTCGCCCTCGAAGCCGACCGCGGCATTGCGATAGCAGGTGGAGAACTTCGCGTCCGGGAAGTGGGATTTGAGCAGGCGCGCGGCGCTCTGCAATCGCGCATTCGGATCGATGTTGCTGCCGAGCGCGACGAAGACCTCGCTCATTCGCCGCGCTGGAGCGCGCCGGATGGTTGCGCCGGATCGGTCGCTTCGGCACGACGACGCTCGATCGAGACGCCGACATCGCGCGAGTCGCGGATGGCGCCGGGCTTGTTGATGCTGACGCGAATCCACTCGATCGGAAACTCCGACAGCAGCAGCATGGCCAGGTTGTGCGCGAGCGTTTCGACCAGGTGGTACTGCGTGGTCGGCAGCCAGCCGAGTACCCGCTTGGCGACGCGCTTGTAGTCGATGGTGTCCTCGACATTGTCGCTGCGTGCGGCACGCGTGCAATCGCACGGTATTTCCAGGTCGACGAGCAGGGTTTGCGGCGTGCGCCGTTCCCAGTCGATAAAGCCGATGATGCACTGTGCGCTCAGTCCGCGCAGGAATATGCGGTCAGGTTCGTCCATTGGGGGAAGTCTAGGTTAACTGCGGGGCCGCGCCCACCGCCGCAAGTCCGGGCGGTGCCAGTTCCGACAACGGCCAGCGAGCGCGCACCGCGATCGCATTGCCCGCGCGCTCGCCGGCGCGCAATCGATGCAATCCCGCCACCGCGATCATGGCCGCATTGTCGGTGCAGAACTCGGTGCGCGGGTAGTACACCCGCGCACCCTGTGCCGCCGCTTCGCGCGACAGGCGGCTGCGCAGTTCGCGATTGGCGCCGACGCCTCCGGCCACCACCAGCGCACGATGACCCGTGAACTTCAGCGCCTGCAGTGCGCGCGCGCACAGCGTGCTCACGATGGCCTCCTGCACGGCGTGCGCGACATCGGCAC
Organism: uncultured Gammaproteobacteria bacterium; assembly: GCA_963771665.1. Lineage (GTDB taxonomy): Bacteria > Pseudomonadota > Gammaproteobacteria > Steroidobacterales > Steroidobacteraceae > FEN-1191. The sequence goes on from CAVYUK010000012.1 coordinate 43,784, forward strand.
GCCCCTGCTGATCGAGCGGCGCGGCGCGCACCGCCTGCATCACCGCGGTCTTAAGTCCGGAGAAGCTGAATTCGAAGCCCGGCCGATCAATCATCGGTCGCGGAAACGTATAAATGCCGGGCCGGCCGCTGGTCGCGAGCTGCGCCAGCTCCGGGCCGCCGGGATAAGGAAGGCCCAGCAGCTTTGCAGTCTTGTCGAAAGCTTCGCCGGCCGCATCGTCGCGGGTCTGGCCCAGGATGCGGTAGTCGCCGATGGCACGCACCTCGATCAGCATGGTGTGGCCGCCCGATACCAGCAGCGCCACGTGCGGAAAGGGCGGCGCCGGGGATTCGAGCATGGGCGCTAGCAGATGCCCCTCGAGGTGATGCACGGCGATCGCCGGCACGCCCCAGCCAAAGCTCAGCGAATGCGCCAGGGCCGCCCCGGTCAGCAGCGCACCGACCAGGCCGGGACCGGCGGTGTAGGCCACGCCATCAATCTCCGCCGCGGCCGTGCCGGCTTCCTCGAGGGCAGTGCGCAGCAGCGGCAGCAGCCGTCGCAGGTGATCGCGCGAGGCCAGCTCCGGCACCACGCCGCCGAAGGCGCGGTGCAGATCGACCTGGCTCCAGAGCTGGTGCGCCAGCAGGCCGCGATGCTCATCGAACACGGCCACGGCGCTTTCATCGCAGGAGGTTTCTATGGCAAGCACGCGCATCGCCTATCCTTATATAGGTGGCAGCCGCGCTGCAGATAGTGGGGATGGGTACCGCGGCGGGCCCCTAAAGTCCTCCCGCTCCACGCACATTTTGCGTTTTGCGTCGAGTCTCTTTAGAATCCCGGCCCGAAGTCGTGCGGCCACTGGGCAAAAGCACTTCATAATCAAGAGGTTGGGTTTTCGATGCCGAGTGTGCGTGTACGCGAGAATGAGTATTTCGATGCCGCCCTGCGGCGCTTCAAGCGAGCGTGCGAGAAGGCGGGCGTGCTCGCCGAGCTTCGCCGGCGCGAATTCTACGAAAAGCCGACGCAGGAACGTAAAAGAAAGAAGGCTGCCGCGGTAAAGCGGCACATGAAGCGCGTGTCGCGCGACTTCGTGCGCCCAGCCCGCTGAAGTAGCATCATTGCCTGCTCGAGGATGGCGCCGCTAGTCGCGGCGCCTGTTCTATTGGCCGCATTGTTTGAGCCTCCATGACTCTCAAAGAGCGCATCCAGGAAGACATGAAGAGCGCAATGCGCGCGGCCGAGAAGGAACGCCTCGCGACCGTGCGGCTGATCCTCGCCGCCATCAAACAACGCGAAGTCGATGAGCGCATCGTGCTGGACGATACGCAGGTCCTCTCGGTGCTCGACAAGATGGTCAAGCAGCGCCGCGAGTCGATCACGCAGTTCGAGGCCGGCAATCGCGCGGATCTCGCCGCCAAGGAAAACGCCGAGCTCGCAGTCATCAGCGCCTATCTGCCGACGCAGCTCGACGCGTCCGAACTTGATGCCCTGATCCAGGCCGCCATCGCCGAGACTGGTGCGGCGAGCATCAAGGACATGGGCAAGGTGATGGGTATCATCAAGACCCGTGCCCAGGGCCGCGCCGACATGGCCGTGGTTGGCGCTCGCATCAAGGCGCGTCTGTCAGGGCCTTAAGCGGGACGGCGCCCGATGCCCGGACGCATCCCGCAAAGCTTCATCGATGAGCTGATCGCGCGCGCGGACATCGTCGAAGTCATCGGTAGCCGCGTGGCGCTGAAGAAAGCCGGTCGCGAATACAAGGCCTGCTGCCCGTTCCACAACGAGAAGACCGCCTCGTTCTGGGTCAGCCCCGACAAACAGTTCTATCACTGCTTCGGCTGCGGCGCGCACGGCACAGCGCTGGGCTTTCTGATGCAGTACGACCAGCTGCCATTCCCCGAAGCGGTCGAGGACCTGGCGGGGCGACTCGGCCTGACCGTGCCGCACGAAGGCGCACCGGTGCGCGCGCCGGTCGATGATCTCGCGCCGCTGTATGCACTGCTCGAACGCGTCGCCGCCTTCTACGCCGCGGCGCTCAAATCCAGCTCGCGCGGTCGTGGTTACGCCGAGTCGCGCGGCCTGGCGCCCGAGATCATCGAGCGCTTCCAGATCGGCTACGCGCCCGATGCCTGGGACGAGCTCATGCGGCAGTTCGGAGGCAATGCCGAGCAACGCCGTCAGCTCGCCACCGCGGGCCTGATCATCGAACGCAGCAGCGGCAGCGAAGGCTTCTACGACCGCTTCCGTGACCGACTGATGTTCCCGATCCGCGATTCGCGCGGCCGCGTGATCGCCTTCGGCGGCCGCATACTCGATCAGGGGGAACCGAAATACCTGAATTCGCCCGAGACGGCGCTGTTTCACAAGGGCAAGGAGCTCTACGGCCTGTTCGAGTGGCGGCGCTCGCGCCAAAGCTCGAAGCGGCTGCTGATCGTGGAGGGCTACATGGACACGGTGCGCCTGCACCAGGCGGGCGTCACTTACGCAGTCGCGACGCTGGGCACGGCCACGACGCCGGACCATTTGCGACGCGCTTTTCGCCTGGTGAGCGAGCTCGTGTTCTGCTTTGACGGCGATCGCGCCGGGCGCGCCGCCGCCTGGCGCGCGCTGCAAAACGTGCTGCCGCAGGTGCGCGAGGGGCGCGAGATCCGCTTTCTGTTCCTGCCCGATGGCGAGGATCCGGACTCACTGGTAGGCGCTGAAGGCCGAGAGGCCTTTGAAGCCCGCTTGCGCGACGCCCTGCCGCTGTCGGAATACCTGATCGCCCAGCTCAGTGCAGAAGCCGACCTGACGCATGCCGATGGCAAGGCGCATTTTGTGGCGCTGGTGCGCCCGCTGATCGAGAAGATCGCACCCGGCGTCTACCGCGAGCTATTGCTCGAGCGCGTCGCGCAGGCCGTGGGCATTTCGAGCACGCGGCTGTCGCAATGGCTCTCGACGCCGGCGGGCACTGCGGCGCCTTCGGCGGTGGCGCGCACTGCCGAGCCGCACCGCCCGGCGCGGGCGCCGATGGAGCGCGCCGGCCGCGGCAGCCTGCTGACACAGGCGATCGCGCTGGTGCTGCACGCGCCGAGCGCCGCCGCAGCGGTACCGGCCGTGCAACGACAGGCACTGGGCGGGCTGACGATGCCGGGCGTGGCGGTGCTGCGCGAACTGCTCGAAGAGCAGCTGGCGAGTCCCGCCAGCAGCATGGCGCAGACGCTCGAGCGCTGGCGCGACCGGCCCGAATATCGGCGCCTGTGCGAGCTGGCCGCCAGCGAGCCGCTGGTCGCGGACGGTTCCGCGGCGGCACGGGAGCTGACCCAGGCGATTGCGCGGCTGCTCGATGCGCAGCTGCGCGGACGCGTCGGAGAACTCATTGCCAAGGCCCGCGAGGCGTCCCTGACTGCGCAGGAAAAACAGGAACTTCAGGCACTTACGACCAGTCCAACCAAGCCGGGCCCGGGATGAACGCTGCCGGATGGCGGTTCCATTCGGGTCCGTTGCCGCTTAAGTTAAGCCCCGCCGGCGCCGTTAAGCCTGGCAGGTCTTGAAATTTGGCCTCGGTGCAACAAAATTTGGGTACAATTGTCAACTTTCCCATGAGCGAGCACCTTCCCCACCTTTCGTCGCAAGCGATGAGGACGGGCGGGTTTGTCGTCTTAGTTGATCCTGCAACCTCTCTGAAGACGCCATGACACGAAAACACAAACCAGCTCCTGCCTCCCGTAAGCCCGCCGCACGTGCCGCCGCAGCCCCTACGCATCGCAAGAGCGCTGCCGTGGTTCCGGTTCCGCGTCCGCTTCAGACCGCACTCAAGGCCGCCGAGCCGCATCACAAGAGTGAGCCGCATAAGAGCGAGCCCCATAAGGAACCGCACAAAAAGGTCGCGGCTGGCAAGGCCGCCGCGCCGGCAGCGGCGCCCGCAGGCAAGCCGCACGACAAGTCCCACGCCGCGGGTGGCACCGCGGCTGCAGTACACAAGGGCACGGCCCCGTTTACGACCTCGAGCATCAGCACCGACCTGCGCCGCGGCCATGGCCTGCCCGAGGATCGCCAGTCGCAGCTCAAGCTGCTGATTGCACGCGGCAAGGAGCAGGGCTATCTGACCTACGCGCAGGTCAATGATCACCTGCCGGCCGAAATCGTCGATCCCGAACAGATCGAAGGCATCGTCAACACGATCAACGATATGGGCATTCCGGTGTACGAGAAGGCACCGGATACCGAGTCGCTGCTTGCCAGCGAGCCAGCTCCGGCTGACGATGAGGCTATCGAGGAAGCGGCCGCGGCGCTGGCTGCGCTCGATGCCGAACTCGGGCGGACCACCGACCCGGTGCGCATGTACATGCGCGAGATGGGCACGGTGGAACTGCTCACGCGTGAGGGCGAGATCCGCATCGCCAAGCGCATCGAAGAAGGCCTGGATGCCGTGCGCACCGCGCTCGGCAAGTACCCGGCCACATTCGAGCACCTGCTGCGCACCTACGAACTGGTCAAGGTGGGCCAGGCACGTCTCATCGATCTGCTGGTCGGATTCATCGATCCGAACGCGCCCGATGTGATCGCGCAGCCGCAGAATCCGACCAAGATCGACCTCGAAGCGGCCGACGCGGAGTCCAAGGAAGAGGATGCCGAGGATGGCGATGAGGCCGAAGAAGAGGTCATCGACACCGGCCCGGATCCGGAAGAAGTCGCACGCCGCATGGGCTCGCTCGCCAAGCTGTTGCAGCAGGCGCTGGCGGGTATCGCCAAGCAGGGCGTCGAGGATCCGAAGACGCAGAAGATCCGCAAGAAGCTCGCCTCCGAGTTCATGGAGCTCAAGCTGTCACCGCGCATGTTCGATGCGCTGACCGATCAGCTGCGCTCGCACATCAGCGAGATCCGGCAGATCGAGAAGGAAATCATGATCATTGCCGTGCGCGATGCCGGCATGCCGCGCAAGGATTTCATCGCCACCTTCCCAAAGAATGAGACCAGCCCGCGCTGGATCCTCAAGCACGTGAAGGCCGGCAAGAAGTACTCCGCACCGCTGGCGAAGCTCAAGGACGAAATCGAACGCCGCCAGAAGAAGCTGACGGGGCTAGAAGAGCTCTATCACCTGTCGGTCAACGAGATCAAAGAGATCAACCGCGAGGTGTCGATCGGCGAGGCCAAGGCGCGCCGCGCGAAGAAAGAGATGGTCGAGGCGAACCTGCGCCTGGTGATTTCGATCGCCAAGAAGTACACCAACCGCGGCCTGCAGTTCCTCGACCTGATCCAGGAAGGCAACATCGGCCTGATGAAGGCGGTGGACAAGTTCGAGTATCGCCGCGGCTACAAATTCTCGACCTATGCGACGTGGTGGATCCGCCAGGCCATCACGCGCTCAATCGCCGACCAGGCACGCACCATCCGTATCCCGGTGCACATGATCGAGACCATCAACAAGCTCAACCGCATCTCGCGGCAGATGCTGCAGGAGATGGGACGCGAGCCGACGCCGGAAGAACTGGCCGTGCGCATGGAGATGCCGGAAGACAAGGTTCGCAAGGTACTCAAGATCGCCAAAGAGCCGATCTCAATGGAGACGCCGATTGGTGATGACGAGGACTCGCACCTCGGGGACTTCATCGAGGATCAGTCGGTGGCCTCGCCGATCGACCAGGCCACCATGGAATCGCTGCGCGAGACCACCCACTCGGTGCTGGCGCAACTGACGCCACGCGAGGCCAAGGTGCTGCGCATGCGATTCGGCATCGACATGAACACCGATCACACGCTCGAGGAAGTCGGCAAGCAGTTTGACGTTACCCGCGAGCGCATCCGGCAGATCGAAGCCAAGGCACTGCGCAAACTGCGGCATCCGAGCCGCAGCGAGCAGCTGCGCAGCTTCCTGATGGAT
>CAVYUK010000013.1:0-309042 GCA_963771665.1 uncultured Gammaproteobacteria bacterium
GCCCAGGCGATCAGCGGCGCAGCGACGAATGCGGTCAGCAGCGCGATGAAGGGCGAGAGTATCTGCGCGAGACTGCCGAACACGCCCAGATAGGCCAGGCTCGAGGACGCGATGGACAGCAGCAGCGCGCCGACGCCCACGGGATTGATGTCGTACAGGTACGCGCGGCGAAACTCGATCGAACGGGGTGAGAGTCCCAGCGGCTTATTGATGACGAGGTCCGCGGTCAGCGCTCCGATCCAGCCGGCTGCGAAGTTGGCATAGATGCGCAGGATGCCGTCGATGGCATTGAAGATGCCGATTTCCATGAGCAGCAGCGCCAGCACCACATTGAATACCAGCCAGACGACGCGTCCCGGATGGCTGTGCGTCAGGCGTGAGAAGAAATTCGACCAGGCGATCGAGCCCGCATAGGCGTTGGTGACATTGATCTTGAGCTGGCAGACGATCACGAACGCGCCGGTCAGCACCAGCGCCACCGCGGGTGAGCCGACCGTTTCGCGAAACGCCACCAAGTACATCTGCGTGGGCTGCGCCGCCTCGGCCAGGCTCACGCCGGCGCGCAGCGCCAGCACCGCGAGGAACGAGCCGGCGAGCAATTTGAAGCCGCCAATCAGGACCCAGCCGGGCCCGGTGGTGAGCAGTGCCGTCCACCAGCTGAAAGGCCGCCGCTTGTCTCGCTGCGGCAGGAAGCGCAGGTAATCGACCTGCTCGCCGATCTGCGGCAGCAGCGACAGCAGCGTCGATGCGGCCATGCCCAGCATGAGCGGATTGATCGATTCGCCGCTGCCGCCCTGCGTGCCGGCGTAATGCGTCCAGGCCGAAAGATCCGCGGGATGTTTCCAGGCGATGTAGCCGATCGGCAGGAACTGCAGGATCAGCCAGATCGGCTGCGTGGCCAGCTGCATGCGGCTGATGAGACTGATGCCATAGACGGCGATCGGAATGACGACCAGCGAACTGATCACGTGCGCCAGCGCCAGCGGAATACCGAACAGCATCTGCAGCGCCACCGACAGGATGCTCGCCTCGATCGAAAACAGCAGAAACGTAAACGAGGCGTAGATCAGCGAGGTCAATGTCGAGCCGAGATAGCCGAAGCCCGCACCACGAGTCAGCAGGTCGATGTCGACGCCGTAGTTGGCGGCGTAGTAGGCGATCGGCAGTCCGATCAGCAACATCAGCACGATGAAGGCCACGATGGCCCACAGCGTGTTGGGGAATCCATAGGCAATCGTGAGTCGCGCCGCCGATGGCTTCGCAGGCCAGGAACGCGATCGGCCCGAGCGCGGTATTGCCGACGCGAAACGAGGACTTGCGCGCGCTGCCGGCCGTGTAGCGCAACGCGTAGTCCTCCAGCGTCTGCGTGGCGACCCATTGGTTGTACTGCCGGCGCTCCCGGACGATTCGTTGTTGTGCGCCCATGTTTTTCTGGATTGTCGCCGGAAGCGCCCCTGGGATTTAAGTGAAGCAATCCATGTGCCACCATTTTGGCGCGAGCGTGCAGGCGCCTGCACCCGCAGCGTCTACGTCAAACGACGCATACAGCGCCGCATCCCGCTCCCGTAGGTTAGCTCCGCAGACACGCGACAGCGGACGCGGGACAGGCCAGGACCAAATTAGCGACCCAGCAGGCCTGGGCGCACCAAATTCGCGCCGCCTCTGCTCGCGTCGGTACAGGGCGCTGCGGGATCGGAAGCCCGCGGCGAGGCGAGTAACAACTCAAAAAGGAATTTTTTATGGACCCCAAACAACCCCTCCTCGCGGCCGCCCTCGGCGCGGTGCTCACGGCAGCTGCTGCCGGCACGGCGCAGGCCGATGTGGCCGTGCCGGCTCTGCCGCCATTACCGTGGGCGTCGGTCTGCAGACCAGCCTCTACGATTGCGACAAGGCCTGCATCTACAGCCCCAGCACGGTCGCACCCGGCGACAGCAATGTCCAGGGCGTCGCGGTTGACAGCATCCGTCTCTACATCAACGGCAGCGTCACCGACACGATCAAGATGACGTTCAACACCGAGTACACCGGTACCGGCAGTGGTCCGGCGCCAACAAGGTCGAGGTGCTGGATGCGATCGGCCGCTTCGAGTTCGCCCCTATTTCAATATCTGGGCCGGCCGGTTGCTGCCGCCCAGCGATCGCGCGAATCTCTACGGTCCGTACTACGCCAATGACTGGGCGCCGTTCGCGGACGGCGTGGCGGATTTCTATCCCGACGTCGCCATCGGCCGCGACAACGGCGTGGCCTACTGGGGCGATTTCGGCATGCTGAAAGTGCAGGCCGGCGTGTTCGACGGCGAGACGCTCAACAGCGCCGTGGCCGACAAGAGCAAGCTGCTCTATGCCGGCCGACTGACGTATGATTTCTGGGACAGGAAACCGGTTACTACTTCAACGGTACGTACTACGGCGAAAGGACATTCTGGCCCTGGGTGTCGCCGCGCAGGATCAGGACAGCAAGACCACCTTCAGCATCGACGGCCTGATGGAGAAGAAGCTCCCCAATCTCGGTGCGGTCACGGTGGAAGCCGAATACATGCACGACAACGGCCTCACCGCCACGCCCTCGAGCAACGGCTGGTACGCGCTGGGCGCCTATCTGTTCCCGCAGGTGATCGGCATCGGCAAGATTCAGGTGCTGGGCAAGTACAGCCACAAGACCATCGATGCGCTGCCGGTCGAAGACAAGCTCAAGACCGCCGAAGATCAATCTCAACTACATCATCAAGACCTTCAACGCGCGCGTCGGCTTCTACTACCTCAATCAGAAGGACGACCTCGCCGACAGCTCGCCCAACGAATTCGGCCTCAAACTGCAATTGCAGATGTAAGCCTCACACTAATCAGAAATGGAGATCACGAGAATGAAGATGAGGAAACTATTCAAATGGGCGGCTGCCCGCGACATTGATCGCGGCATCGAGCGCTCGCCTCGCGCGGCGGACACCATCAAGGTCGGCGTGCTGCATTCGCTCTCCGGCACCATGGCCATCAGCGAGACCACGCTCAAGGACACGGTGCTGATGATGATCGACGAGCAGAACAAGAAGGGCGGCCTGCTCGGCAAGAAGCTCGAGGCCGTCGTGGTCGATCCGGCGTCCAACTGGCCGCTGTTCGCGGAAAAGGCCGCGGAGCTGCTGGAGAAGGACAAGGTCGCCGTGGTGTTCGGCTGCTGGACCTCGGTGTCCCGCAAGTCCGTGCTGCCGGTGTTCGAGAAGGACAACGGCCTGCTGTTCTATCCGGTGCAATACGAGGGTGAGGAGTCCTCGAAGAACGTCATCTACACCGGCGCCGCGCCGAATCAGCAGGCGATTCCGGCCGTCGAGTACCTCATGAAGGATGTCGGCGTGAAGCGCTGGGTGCTGGAGGGCACCGACTACGTCTATCCGCGCACCACCAACAAGATCCTCGAGGCCTTCCTGCAGCAGAAGGGCGTCAAGCCCGAGGACATCATGATCAACTACACGCCGTTCGGTTTCAGCGACTGGACCAGCGAGGTGGCCAAGATCAAGGCCTTCGGCTCGGCGGGCAAGAAGACCGCGGTGGTCTCGACCATCAACGGCGATGCCAACGTGCCGTTCTACAAGGAACTCGGCAACCAGAAGATCTCCGCGGAAGACATCCCGGTGGTGGCGTTCTCGGTGGGTGAGGAGGAGCTCTCGGGCCTGGATGCCAAGCCGCTGGTCGGGCATCTGGCGGCGTGGAACTACTTCATGAGCATCGACACGCCGGCCAACAAGGAGTGGATCACGAAGTGGCATGCCTTCACCAAGAACCCGAAGCGCACCTTCAACGATCCGATGGAGGCGCACGTGATCGGCTTCCAGCTGTGGGTCAAGGCGGTGCAGAAGGCCGGCAGCACCGACACCGAAAAGGTCATCGCGGCGCTCCCGGGACTGGAGGTTGCCAACCTGACGGGCGGCATCGCCAAGGTGCTGCCGAATCATCACATCACCAAGCCGGTGTACATCGGCGAGGTGCGTGCCGATGGCCAGTTCGACGTGGTCTGGAAGACGCCGGGCACGGTGCCCGGTGAAGCCTGGTCGCACTACCTGCCGGCCGACAAGGACATCGTCGCCGACTGGGTGACGCTCAAGTGCGGCAACTACAACACCGCCACCAAGGTCTGTTCGGGCCAGAACTACAAATAGCCCGACAGCATGCGTTGAAACGGGAGGGAGGGCTACGGCCCCGACCGCCGAAAGAGCGGCCGGGGCCGTATTGGCTCAAAGATTGCTTGGAGTAGAGGCATGGGGTGCGCTGCGACGCTGGCGAGACGGACCAGGGGACTCACAATACTGGGAGTGCTCGCAGCGCTGCTATTGGGCGCCAACACCGTAAGCCTGGCGGACGAGGCGCCTGCGGCACCCGCTAACCTTGAGGCCGCGCTGGCGGCGCTGCCAACCGCTGACTTCCCGACCAAGCAGACGCTCATCCGGCAGATGGCGGAGCTGCACGACCCGCGTGTGCGCGCAGTGCTCGCGGCCCTGCTGGCGGGTCATCTGTACGCCGGGGGCCAGGACGGCCGCGTGCTGATCTCGGAGAACCCCGAACAGGGTATCGTCACCGATCCCCTGAGCGGCGCGTCCACACAGGTGCCGGCCGATTCGCTGACCCGCATCGGCGCCAACAATCAGCTGCGCAAGGCCCTGCGCGTGGCGCTGGCGCAGTTCGATCTCTCGGATCCGGATCCGCGCAAGCGCCTGGCGGCGGTGCACGAGATGCTGCGCGCCGTCGATGCCGACAGCCTGGGCGCTGCTGAAGGCGCGGCTGGCGGAAGAGAAGAGCGCGGCAGTCAAACGCGAGATCCGCGCGGGATTGGCGCTGGCGGACCTCGACAGCAGCGAGGCGGACGTTCGGCTCGCGGCGGTGAAGACGCTCTCGGGCAGCCTCAACACCGATGTCTACAACCGGCTCTCGGCCATGATGCAGCGCTCCAGCGATGGCAGCTTCGGTGAAAGCGATGAGCGTGTCCGCGCGGCAGCGAAGACCTCACTGAACACCATCGATCGGCAGCGCAGTTTGTATGGCATGGTGCAGACGCTGCTCTTCGGCCTGAGCCAGGGCTCGGTGCTGGTGCTGGCCGCTATTGGACTTGCAATCACGTTCGGCGTCATGGGCGTCATCAACATGGCCCACGGGGAGCTGATGATGCTCGGCGCCTATACCACCTACGTGGTGCAGCAGCTGATGCCGCAGCACATCGGCGCCTCGATCCTGGTCGCCATTCCGGCGGCATTCTTCGTCTCGGGTCTGGCGGGGGTGGCGATCGAGCGCGGCATCGTGCGCCATCTCTATGGCCGGCCGCTCGAGACGCTGCTGGCCACCTTCGGCCTGAGCCTGATCCTGCAGCAGGCGGTGCGCGACATCTTCTCCGCCAACAACCGCCCGGTGGAAACGCCGGCCTGGCTGGCCGGATCGCTGGAGATCAACGAGGTGCTGTCGATCACCTACAACCGCCTCTACATCATCGTCTTCACGTTCGCGCTGTTCCTGGTGCTGCTGGCCGTGCTCAAGCGCACGCGTCTCGGGCTCGAAGTCCGCGCCGTGTCGCAGAACCGGGCCATGGCCAAGGCCATGGGCATCCGCACCGAGTGGGTCGATGCCATGACCTTCGGCTTAGGCTCGGGCATCGCCGGTATTGCGGGTGTGGCCTTGAGCCAGCTCACCAACGTCGGCCCCAACCTCGGCCAAAGCTACATCGTCGACTCCTTCATGGTGGTGGTGTTCGGCGGGGTCGGCAATCTCTGGGGCACGCAGCTCGGCGGCAATGCACTGGGCATCGTCAACAAGGTGCTCGAGCCCTACTCGGGCGCGGTGCTCGCGAAGATCTTCGTGCTCGTGTTCCTGATTCTCTTCATCCAGCGCCGGCCGCGGGGACTGTTCCCGCAGCACGGCCGCGCCGCCGAAGGCTGATCTGGACACTCCCGTGACAGCGCCGCCGCAGCGATTGGCGATGCCACGCGGGCCACTACTGGCAGCCATTCAGGCCGACCGCGGCGGCCGCATCTTCCTCGCACTGTTGCTGGCTGCGGCCGTGCTGGCGCCAGTGCTCAATCTGCTGGTGCCGGATACCTCAGCGCTGCATCTGTCCGGTTACACGGTGACGCTGCTGGGCAAGTACATGACCTACGCGATGCTGGCCATCGCCGTGGATCTTGTCTGGGGCTATTGCGGCATTCTGAGCCTCGGCCATGGGGCCTTCTTTGCGCTCGGCGGCTATGCGATCGGCATGTACCTGATGCGTCAGATCGGGACGCGCGGCGTGTACGGCGATCCGGTGCTGCCGGATTTCATGGTATTCCTGAACTGGAAGCAGCTGCCCTGGTTCTGGCACGGCTTCCAGTCCTTTCCCTTCGCCCTGGCGATGATCCTGCTGGCGCCCGGACTGCTGGCGCTGGTGTTCGGCTGGCTGGCGTTTCGCTCGCGGGTCTCGGGCGTCTACCTCTCCATCATCACGCAGGCACTGACCTATGCGCTGATGCTGGCCTTCTTCCGCAACGACATGGGATTCGGCGGCAACAACGGCTTCACCGACTTCAAGGACATCCTCGGCTTCAGCTTCGCCTCCCCCGGCACGCACATGGTGCTCTTCCTGGTGACCGCGCTGGCGTTGGCCGGCACTTACCTGCTGTGCCGCTTCGTGATTGCCTCGCGCGCCGGCCGCGTCATCCAGGCCGTGCGCGATGCCGAGAATCGCGCGCGCTTCATCGGCTACCGCGTCGAATCGTACAAGCTCTGGGTGTTCGTGCTCTCGGCGCTGATCGCGGGTCTGGCCGGCGCGCTCTACGTGCCGCAGATCGGCATCATCAACCCAAGCGAGTTCTCGCCCGCGAATTCGATCGAGATCGTCATCTGGGTCGCCATCGGCGGCCGCGGCACGCTCTACGGCGCGGTGGTCGGCGCCTTCATCGTCAACTATGCCAAGACGTATTTCACAGCTGCTTTGCCCAGCATGTGGCTGTACGCGCTCGGTGCGCTGTTCGTCACGGTGACGCTGTTCCTGCCGCGCGGCGTGGTCGGCCTGCTGACCGCACGTCGGCGGAGCCGCGCGCGTGCCGGCGAGCGAGGCATTGGAATGATCCGCACCGTGCTCGATCGCTTCTCCGGGCGCTCGCGCAGCACGCGCCCGCCGCGCGTGGGCCCGCTGCTCGACAGCGATCGCATCGAGACCGGCCCGGATTCCTCGCGCGGCATCATGCTGTATCTGGAGGACATCACGGTCAGCTTCGATGGCTTCAAGGCGCTCAACGCCCTCACGCTGTATGTCGAGGTCGGCGAACTGCGTTGCATCATCGGGCCGAACGGCGCAGGCAAGACCACGATGATGGATGTCATCACGGGCAAGACGCGGCCGGATTTCGGTTCGGCCTGGTTCGGCCAGACCATCGATCTACTGTCGCTCAACGAGCCGGAGATCGCGCAGGCCGGTATCGGCCGCAAGTTCCAGAAGCCGACCATCTTCGAGCACCACACGGTGTTCGAGAATCTCGAGCTGGCGATGGCCGGTGACAAATCGTTCTGGAAGTGGCTCTTCGTTCAGTCCACGCCCTCGCAACTGGAACAGATCGAACAGGTGCTGGAGACGGTGGGACTGACGCAGCGCCGATTCGATCGCGCAGGCGCACTCTCGCACGGCCAGAAGCAGTGGCTCGAGATCGGCATGCTGCTGATGCAGGATCCGCAGCTGCTGCTGGTCGACGAGCCCGTGGCCGGCATGACGCCGCAGGAAATCGAGCGCACCGCGGAACTTCTGGTGTCGCTGGCCGGGGCGCACTCGGTCATCGTGGTCGAGCATGACATGGATTTCGTGCGCTCCATCGCCAAGCGCGTAACGGTGCTGCACGAGGGCAGCGTGCTCGCGGAGGGCAGCATCGAGGAGGTGCAGGCCAATCCCAAGGTCATCGAGGTGTACCTCGGTGAATAGTGCCCCGCTGAAAAACGCGCCGTTGAATGACGCTCTTATCGTCAAAGGCCTGAACCAGTTCTACGGCGGCAGTCACACGCTCTGGGACATCGACATGAGCGTGCCGCGCGGCTCCTGCACCTGCCTGATGGGCCGCAACGGCATGGGCAAGACCACGCTGCTCAAGTGCATCATGGGATTGCTGCCTTCGAGCTCGGGTTCGATCGACTTCGAGGGCAAGGATCTGCGTCCGCTCAAGGCCGAGGAGCGCGCGCACCGGCGGATCGGCTATGTGCCGCAGGGTCGCGAGATCTTTTCCCAGCTGACGGTGGAGGAGAATCTGCGCATTGGACTCTCGGTGCGGCGGCCGAAACTGCGCCAGGTGCCCGAACACCTCTACCAGCTATTCCCGGTACTCAAGCGTATGCTAAGGCGGCGCGGCGGCGATCTTTCGGGAGGACAGCAGCAGCAGCTGGCGATCGCGCGCGCGCTGGTGCTGGACCCGACGCTGCTGATACTGGATGAGCCCACCGAAGGTATTCAGCCCAATATCGTGCACGAGATCGGGGATGTGATTCAGCGGCTCAACAAAGAAGCGAACCTGACGGTGCTGCTGGTGGAACAGAAGCTGCCCTTTGCCCGCCGTGTCGCCACGGAACTGCGCGTGCTCGACAAGGGACGGCTCGTGGTGTCGGGTAACATTGCCGCGCTGACCGACGAACTGGTGCATACGCATCTCACGGTATGAATGGCGTGGCCCAGGTGGGCAATGTGGCACGCGGCTGGCGTGCGCGTCTGGCGCTGGGCTTCGAAGCACGCGATGCGCGCACTCGGCTGACGCACCGGGCGCATCTCGGTCCGCTGCTGGTGCAGCGGGCGTTCTATCCCGAAGGACCCGCCGCCGGTGTTGGCGCCGCCGCAGGCGCCGCTGAGCCCTGTCACGTCTACATCATTCATCCCCCCGGCGGCATCGCCAGCGGCGATGATCTGCGCCTGGACGTCGATGTGCGCGAAGGTGCCCATGCGCTGCTGACGACCCCTGCGGCGGCCAAGTTCTATCGCCGCGGAAGCGCCGGGCTGGCCCGGGTGGAGCAGGCGCTGCGTGTCGAGAGCGGCGTACTCGAATGGCTGCCCCAGGAGAGCATCTTCTACCCGGATGCGGCCGCGGAACTGCTCACCACCGTGCGGCTGCCCGATGCGCCGGCGGCCGCGTCCTTCATGGGTTGGGAGATGGCCTGCCTCGGGCTGCCGGCGAGCGCGCAGGATCTGAACCAGGGTTCACTGCAGCTGCGGCTGGAACTGTGGCGCGGCCGCACGCCGCTGCTGCTCGAGCGTTTGAATATCTCGCGGCCCTCGCTGGCGGCGCGCTGGGGCTTGGGGGGCCATGTGGCCTTCGGCACCGCGCTGGCCTTTCCGGCCGGCAAGGCCGCGCTCGATCTGGCGCTCGAGACCATCGCGCGGGAACAGGGCGATTGTGCGGAGCTGCTGCTTGCCTGTACGCTCATCGACGGCGTGCTGATTTGTCGCGCGACGGCGCGGCGAACCGATCGCCTCAAACAGGCCTTCGTAAACTGGTGGCAGGCCCTGCGGCCCGCACTGCTGGCGCGCGAGGCGGTGATACCGCGGATCTGGTCAACGTGAGCGCGCCATGGAACTGTCGCCAAGAGAGAAAGACAAACTGCTGCTGTTCACGGCGGCGCTGCTCGCCGAACGGCGCAAGGCACGCGGGCTGAAGCTCAACTATCCTGAGGCCATGGCCTACATTTCCGCGGCCATCCTCGAGGGCGCGCGCGATGGGCGAACGGTCGCGGAACTGATGAGCTACGGGGCAACCTTGTTGACGCGCAACGAAGTCATGGACGGGGTCGCGGAGATGATCGCCGAAGTGCAGGTGGAGGCAACCTTTCCGGACGGCACCAAGCTGGTGACCGTGCATCATCCGATAACTTAAGGTCCCTATGATTCCCGGGCGAAATCATGACGGCCGAGGGCAGTATCGAACTCAATGCGGGACGTCAGACGCGCACCGTCACCGTCGCCAACACCGGCGATAGGCCCATCCAGGTGGGCTCGCACTACCACTTCTACGAAACCAATCGCGCGCTGGAATTCGCCCGCGAAAGCGCGCGCGGCTTCCGCCTCAATATCGCGGCCGGGACCGCCGTGCGGTTCGAGCCCGGCCAGATGCGCGAGGTCGAGCTGGTGGAGCTCGCCGGCGACCGCATCGTCTATGGCTTCCAGGGCCGCATCATGGGAGCGCTCTGATGGCACGCATGGAGCGGCGTGCGTATGCGGAGATGTTCGGCCCCACGGCCGGCGATCGCGTGCGCCTGGGCGATACCGAGCTCATCATCGAAGTCGAGCACGATTACGCCATCTACGGCGAGGAAGTAAAGTTCGGCGGCGGCAAAGTTATCCGTGACGGCATGGGTCAGGGACAGCGCGGATCTGCCGAGGTGGTCGACACCGTGATCACCAACGTGGTCATTCTCGATTACTGGGGGATCATCAAGGCCGACGTGGGTCTGAAGCACGGCCGCATCGCAGCGCTGGGCAAGGCGGGCAATCCCGACATCCAGCCGGCCGTCAACATCGTGATCGGCCCCGGCACGGAGGTGATCGCCGGCGAAGGCCTCATCATGACCGCGGGCGCGGTCGATGCGCATATTCATATGATCTGTCCGCAGCAGGTCGATCACGCGCTCATGAGCGGCGTGACGACCATGATTGGCGGCGGCACCGGACCTGCGACCGGCACGGCGGCCACCACCTGCACGCCCGGACCCTGGTTTATCGCGCGCATGCTGCAGGCGGTCGAGGAGCTGCCGGTGAATGTCGGCTTGCTGGGGAAGGGCAACGCCAGCCTGCCGGAGCCACTCGAAGAGCAGGTCATGGCGGGCGTCATGGGGCTCAAACTCCACGAGGACTGGGGCACCACGCCGGCGGCGATCGACAATTGCCTGAGCGTCGCCGATCGCTTCGACGTCCAGGTCGCGATCCATACCGACACGCTCAACGAGAGCGGCTTTGTCGAGGACACGATCGCCGCGTTCAAGGGCCGAACCATCCACACCTATCACACCGAGGGCGCGGGCGGCGGCCACGCGCCCGATATCATCAAGGCCTGCGGCGTCGAATACGTGCTGCCCTCATCTACCAATCCGACGCGCCCCTACACGGTCAATACCATCGATGAGCACCTCGACATGCTCATGGTGTGTCATCACCTCGATCCCGGCATCGCCGAGGACGTCGCCTTCGCCGAATCGCGCATCCGCCGCGAGACCATCGCGGCGGAGGACATCCTGCACGACCTGGGCGCGTTCTCAATGATCTCCTCGGACTCACAGGCGATGGGGCGAGTCGGGGAAGTGATCACGCGCAGCTGGCAGACGGCGCACAAGATGAAGGTGCAGCGCGGCCCGCTGCCGCAGGACTCCGATCGCAATGATAATTTTCGCGCGCGACGCTACGTGGCCAAGTACACGATCAATCCTGCGATCACGCACGGTATCGCGCACGAGGTCGGCTCGATCGAAGTCGGCAAGCTGGCGGATCTGGTGCTCTGGCGCCCGGCATTCTTTGGCGCCAAGCCGGCGCTGATCATCAAGGGCGGCATGATCGTCGCCGCCCCCATGGGTGATCCCAATGCCTCGATACCCACACCGCAGCCGGTGCATTACCGGCGCATGTTCGGCGCCCTCGGTGGCGCGCGCACTGCCACCTCGGTGACCTTCGTGAGCCAGCCGGCGCTGGACGGGGATGTGGGGAGGCGCCTCGGGTTGCGCAAGCGCCTGGTCGCGGTCTCGCGTACGCGCACGCTGCGCAAGCGCGATCTGCTGCTCAACGATTACCTGCCGCACATCGAGGTGGATGCGCAGACCTATGAAGTGCGCGCCGACGGCGAACTGCTGACCTGCGAGCCGGCCAGCGTACTGCCGCTGGCGCAGCGCTACTTTCTGTTCTGAGACGCGCGTGTTGCGCATTCTCCAACGCCTGACCGGGACGCGCGATGCGCAGCTGCAGCTGGTGCTGCCGTTCGATCTGCGTTCACGCAGCCGCTTCCGCGCGCGGCTGCTCAGCGGCGAGGAGGTGGGCGTGCAGCTCATGCGCGGCCAGATCCTGCGTGGCGGGGATCGGCTGCTGACGGAAGATGGGCGCGTGGTCGAGGTGCGCGCGGCGCCCGAATCGGTCAGCACGCTGCGCACACCGGATGCGCGCCTGCTGGCGCGGGCGGCCTACCACCTGGGCAATCGGCACGTCGCACTGCAGGTGGGGGATGGCTGGCTGCGCTACGGCCACGATCACGTGCTCGATGATATGGTGCGCGGCCTGGGGGTGGGAGTGACAGTCGAGCAGGCGCCGTTCGAACCTGAAGCCGGCGCTTACCATGGCGAGCACGAGCACGAGCACGATCACGGGCACGAACACGATCACGGCCATTGAGCCACTGGCGCTGCTGCGCCTGTTTCACCTGGTGAGTCCGGCGCTGCCGATCGGGGCCTATGCGTATTCGCAGGGACTGGAGTACGCGGTGCAGGTGGGCTGGGTCGCCGACGAGGCGGGTACGTTCGACTGGCTGCAGGGCCTATCGCGCCATGCCCTGGGGACACTGGATCTGCCGATTCTGCTGCGGCTGCATGCCGCCTGGCAGGCCAACGACACGCCCGCGCTCGAGCGCTGGAATGGCGAGCTCATCGCCGCGCGCGAAACCGCGGAGTTGCGCGCCGAGGAGCGGCATCTCGGAACCGCGCTCGCCCGCGTGCTCATGGAACTCGAGATCGCCGAGGCGCGCGCCTGGCTGGAGCAGTCTCCGGCGTTCGCCACCATGTTCAGCCTGGCGGCGGTGCGCTGGCAGATTGCGCCGCAGGCGACATTGAGTGGATATCTCTGGGCCTGGATCGAGAACCAGGTGCTCGCGGCCATCAAGCTCGTACCGCTGGGACAGTCCGCGGGGCAACGGCTGCTGCACCGGCTTACCGATGCTTTACCGCAGATCGTGGAGCGCGCGCTGACGCTGCCGGAGCAAGCCATCGGCGTGAGCGCGGTGTCGCAGGTGATGGCGAGTGCGTTGCATGAGTCGCAATATTCGCGCCTGTTCCGCTCGTAATCGCGCCGATCTGGTAAGTTGCGCCAGCAGCACGGGGTGTCCGCATGTACGTCAGGCCCACATCGCCGCAGAGCATTGGCGGCGTTATCGATGACGCGATCAAGCTCTACCGGGAATCTTTTCGCGCCTGCTGGCCGGTTGCCGCGGCTGCCTCCGTGATCATGGGCGCCATCGGCATCTATCTGACACTGCATGTGCTCGGCAATGTGGTGTTCAATCCACGCGCGCCGATGCAGATCCTCACTGAGTATCGCCAGCCCACGGTGCTCCTGGTCTATCTGGCGGATGCTACGGTTCGCCTCGCCGCTTACGGTGCGATGATCATCTATCAGGATACGCTCGCCGAGGCTGGCGGCACGCCGTCCATGCGAGGAGCCCTCGGCGTCATGCTGGGCCGGCTGGTGCCGGGACTGCTGGCGACCCTGGCGTGGTGGGTGGTCGTCACGGTCGGTACCATTCTTTTTGTGGTTCCGGGAATCTACTTCGCTGGCGCACTGTGTCTCTGGCCCGTCTGCCTGTTTGTCGGCAGAGCAGGTCCCTTGAAGTCGCTGGGACAAAGTATGGAGCTGATCGACGGACATTGGTGGCGCGTTGGCACCATCATTTTCCTTGGCCTGGTCTTGATGATGGTGCTGTCTTCCATCGCGGGTGTGGTGGTCGGAGCATTGATCGGGATTTTCTGGCGGGATCTGACGACGCTGCAGCTTTCGCTCCAGGCTGTTGGCGTAACCGTATCCATCTTTACGCTGCCGATGATGCCGGCCGTCCTGGTTGCCACTTATCGCGACCTCAAATTGCGCCACGAGGGCTCCGACCTTGCGGCGCGGCTCGGGGCGCTGCCCCCGGGTTGAATGGTGCGGGCACTGCTGCCCTGGCTGATTCTTCTGGCGCTATCGCCGACGGCGTTTGCGGCCGAGCCCACGCCGCCTCAGGCGGTCCTCGAGGCATGCGCGCGCTCTCCTTCGCTGGCGGGGCAACATCTCCGGGGGCTGGAGCAGATCGAAGCACTTTGCCCGGGTGTGACGCAGGCGCTGTCGGCGCTTGGACTGACGGAGCAGATCGGCGAGGAATGGCGCGGTCGTCTCAATCCGCTGGCGCTCGGACAGCTCGCCGATTTGCAGCAGTTCTACGCCGGCGAACCACGTTTCGATGCGCCGCGCGTCGATTCGCTCGCCTCGGTCATCAGCGCACTGCGCGTCCAGAGTGCGCCGCAGTCCTGGTGGCAACGCTTCAAGGCCTGGCTGCGATCGCTGCTGCGGCAGGATGAGGCGCCGACGCGTGCGGATACCGGCTGGCTCGAGCGTCTGCTCTCGCACCTGAAACTCAAGCCATGGGTGGGACAGGCGATTGGTTATACGACCATTGGACTGGTGATCGCGCTGGCACTTTGGGTGGTGTGGCGGGAGCTGCGTTACGCGAACGTACTCACGCGACGCCGCAGGCCCTCCAGCAGCCCAGGGCGCATGGAATGGGCGCCGCAAGGACTTGCGCGCGAGATGCGCGCCGATGATCTGGACCGGCTGCCGCTGTGGGAGCGGCCCTCGTTGCTGCTGCAGCTGCTGGTGCAGGCGCTGCGGCAGTCGGATCGGCTGGGCCTGGAACGCGCACTGACGTTTGGCGAGCTCTCGCAGCGCGCGAAGCTTGATGATGAGTTACAGCGGACTCGCTTCCAGCGCATAGCGCGCCTGGCTGAACGGCAGCGTTACGGTGCGCGCAGGCAACCATCTTCGCCGGATGCGGATGAGCGGCTGCGCGAGTCACTCGCCGATGGCCTGTCTTTATATGCCCAGCTGCGCGCCACCGCGGGCGCGCACCCATGAAAGAGCGGCTGCAAACCGCAGGCTTTGCGATCGCGGCGCTGCTGTGCTTCTACGTGCTGTTCGTGCCGCGCTCGCCACCGGCGGGCGAACAGTCAAAGCCGTTGAGCACCGAGCCCGGCGACGATGGCTACCAGGTGGCCTGGCGGTGGCTGTCGCAGGAGCACATTCCGGTCGCGAGTTTGCGTGAACGCTACGATCGGATCGGGGATGTCGCGCTCTCTCCGGCTGCCTTTGGCAATGTCCTTATCATCACGTTGCCCTCGGAGCTGCCGTTTCAGGCCGCCGAATGGCAGGCGCTCGATCGCTGGACGGCTGCGGGCAACACCCTGCTGGTGCTCGCGGCGATGGATGACACGCCGCGCTGGGCGCTGGGGCGGGATCCGCGCACGGCGCTGCAGCGGCTCAGCGGTCTGCATTTCGAAGCCGACTCCGTCAAGCGCGAGGAAACCAAGACGCAGCAGCTGCGCGACGTGCTGGCGCCACGCCCGATCCCGTTCGTGCCGCAGGGTCAGCACCCGTTGCTGCGCGGCGTAGGATCGTTGTATGCGATCTCGGATCTGCCCGCGTCCGGCTGGCTGGCGCACCCGCTGGATATGAGCGTTGCCCTCGGCATCGCGCGACGCGCCGACCTGGATCAGACAGTCCTGTGGCTCAAGCGGGCGGGCAACGGACAGATCATTGTCTGCGCGTTTGCGACCCCATTCAGCAATCGCGCCATCGCGCAGGCGGACAATGCGCAGTTGCTATCGAACATCATCGCCTGGACTCGCGCGCCCGCGGGACGGGTCATCTTCGATGATGCGCATCAGGGATTGGTGTCGTTCTACGATCCGGCACATTTTTTCGCCGACCCGCGCCTGCATCGGACGCTGCTGTGGATTTTGATCCTGTGGCTGGTATTCGTGCTCGGTCCGCAGCGGCTGCGAGGCGCCGCGGATTCCTGGCATGCCGTGGATGAAACCGCGCTGCTGGAAGCCAGCGGGCGGTTCTACACGGCGGCGGTCGATCCGGCGGATGCGCGCCGCACGCTGTTCGAGAACTTCTTCAATGGTCTGCGTCGCCGCCTCGGGTGGGCGCAGAACGGCGAGCCGGTCTGGGAATGGCTGGGGCTGCAGGCCGCCATTACCACGGACCAGCGTTCCGAGCTGCAGGATCTCTACGCCCGCGTGTGTGCGCAGCAGCGCGTGAATCTGCCGCGGCTGCACAATTTTCTGATCACGCTAGAAGGACAACTCAGGTGAGCACAGCACTTCAGGATTTCGAGCAGGCGCTGCAACAGGCGCTCTCCGTCAACGTCGTGGGACTGCAGCGCGCCATCCGGGCGTTGACGATCGCCGTCGTGGCGCGTGGGCACGTGCTCATCCAGGGGGCTCCGGGTCTGGGCAAGACGCTGCTCTCCAAGAGCCTGGCCGCCGCCATCGGCGGCAATTTCAAACGCATCCAGGGAACCGCGGACCTGATGCCATCGGACATCATCGGTGTGCACGTGTACGACACGGCGCGCGGCGAATTTGTTTTTCGCCCCGGCCCTTTGTTCGCCGACGTGCTGCTGTTCGATGAGATCAATCGCGCCGGACCCAAGACCCAGTCGGCGCTGCTCGAGGCCATGGAAGAGCGCCAGGTGTCGGTCGATCGCGCCAACTTCCCATTGCCGCCGGGGTTTCTCGTCATCGCCACGCAGAATCCGCGCGATTTCGAGGGCACCTATCCGCTGCCCGAATCGCAACTGGACCGCTTCATGCTGCGCGTGGAGCTGGACTATCCGGTGCGCAGCACCGAAGCCTCGGTTCTCGAACGCTACGGTGCCATAGCCGTCAGCGGGGCAGGCGAGGTGTCGCCGATCGCGGCCGTGGCCGATGAGCAGCGTCTCACCGCGGCGCGGGCCTGTGCCGATCAGATCCACGTGGCGCCCGAATTGCGCGCCTACGTGCTCGACCTGGCGCAGGCAACCCGCGAGCACGCGCAGATCGCACTCGGCCTGTCGACGCGCGGTGCGCTGGCGTTGCTGCGCGCGGCGCGCATCGAGGCCGGCCTGCGGGGCGCGGATTTCGCCAGTCCCGATGACGTCAAGGCCGTGCTGGGAATGGTGGTGGCGCACCGGCTGGTGCTCTCCAGCGAGGCGATACTGGAAGGCACCACCGAAGCGGCCATCATGCAGCGCGTCTCCGAGCAGGTGGCGGTGCCGCGTTGAGTCTGCGACAGAATGCACTGCTGCTGATGCTGCTGGCGGCACTGATCGCCATCGCGGGTGCCTGGAGCGATGACCCAGCGCTGGAACGCTGGTGGCGCGCGCCGGTGGGATTGCTGCTGCTGGGCCTGGCCTATGAAGCGGCGATGAATCGTCGCGCGGGGCTGCAGCTGACCGTGAAGGGGGCCTCGCAATGGCTGCTGTGTCGTTCGGCACCGCTGCGGATGGAATGGCGCGCAGCCCTTGCGCGCACCGTATCGGCTGACATCGCCGTCTCGGCGCCGGACGAATTTGCCATGGCCCGCACCGTCGAATCACTGGAGATTCCAGCCGCGCGGGCGGGAGTGCTGTCGCTCAACGCCACTCCACGCCGCCTCGGCAGGTTCGACTGGCCGCCGCAGGAAACGCGGCTGAACGGCGTGCTCGGGCTGGCCTCCTGGCGCCGGCGCATCGAGGCGAAGTTCCCGGTGGAGGTCGTGCCCGATGTCGTTCACCAGGACGAGCGCGCCCTGGATGCCACCGTGGGTGGAGCGCGCGCGGCCGCGCGGGCCGGTGCCGGCGGGGAGATCCTGCAGCTGCGCGACTATCGCGCCGGAGACGCGCCGCGCGCCATCGACTGGAAAGCCAGTGCGCGTGCCGCGCGGCTCATCAGCCGCGATTTCTCCGAGGACCAGCACCTGGAAATCATTGTCGCGCTGGATGTGAGCCGCAGCAGCGCTCTTGCCGCCGGTGGCAGCGATCGCCTCGCGCTGTACGTCAATATCGCCGCGCGACTGGCGCAACGCGCCGCCATGCTCGATGACCGCGTCGGAGTGCTGCTGTATGCCGATGCGCCCATGGCAGCGCTCGCTCCGGGTCGCGGCTCGGCGGCGGTCAGCCGTGTCCGCAGCCTGCTCTCGCGGGCGCGCACGCAGCTGGTCGAAGCCAACCCGGCGCTTGCCGCGATGCGAATTCGCGCGCTGGCGCGCCAACGGGCGCTGGTGGTGATGCTGACCGACCTGGACGATGCGGGCATGGCCTCGGCATTGATCGGTGCGGCGCGCCTGCTGCGCCCCAAGCATCTGCCTTTCTTTGCCAGCGTGGCGAGCGAGGCGGCACAGGCGCTGTCGCAGCGACACGCCGCGGATGAGCTCGATGTGTTCCAGGCCATCGCCGCGCAGCGCTATTGCGCCGGCCTGTCGCGCAACGTCGATGCCTTGCGGGCACTGGGCGCGGCCTGCGTGCTGGCTCCCGCGAACGCGCTCGATGCTGCCGTGCTGGATGCCTATCTAGAGTTTCGCCGCCGGCGGCGCGTGTAGTCCGCCACGCAGCAGCAGCACCATCGCGATCCAGTAACCGAACCCGATCACCGCGCGCGGCACGAACGGTATATGCGGATTCGGTGACACAAATCCCTCGATGAAGCCGCACCCGATCAGCAGCAGTGCGCAGGCCAGCAGTACCGGGCCGAGCTCATGGGCGGTGCGCTGAAAGGATTCGCGCCGTGTCGGTGCCGAGGGACGGATCAGAGATTCGCCGAGCGCAGTGCCGGCCGCTGCCGCTATGCAGATAACCGATATCTCGACCGGGCCGTGTGCGACCACGAATTTCAGCAGATCGCCATCGAGGCCGTGCTGGTGCGTGAAGGCCAGCAGTGCCCCGAACATCAGTCCATTGAGCGTCGTGATATAGAAGGCGCCCAGTCCAAAGAATACGCCCGAGCAGAAAGCGAACAGCGACACGGCAATGTTGTTCGAGAGGATGCGCACCGACATCACGGAGGAGGGCATGATATTGAAAATGTCGTCCGTCCAGAGCTGACCGGACTCGACCTTCTCGATCATCTTGCCGCTCGCCACCAGGCGAACGAGGTCCGGATACTGCGACACCAGCCAGTAGCCTGCAGCGGTCGTGATCACGAACAGCAATCCGATCCAGAGAACAGTCGGCGCCAGCGCGCCCATCACCGCCGGAATGCGCCGGCGAAACAGCGGGCCCAGCGCTGCGAGCGTCTGGCGCCGGGAACGATCGATCGACGCGTGGGCGTTGGCATAGAGTGATTCGAGCGCCGCGGTGGTCGCGCTGCCGGGCAGGATGCGACGCGCGGTCGCCAGATCCCCTGCCAATGCGCGATAACGCTCCACATAGTGCTGAGCCTGCTGCACGGGTAGATTGCGCGGCTGCTGCTGCCGCTCGCGCAGCCATTGTGTCCAGGAGCCCTGGCGTGAGCGCAGCCACGCATTGGCCAGCAGCGCGCGCGGTTCGTTCATGCCGTGCCTGCGAGCAGGGCGCGCAGCCGCTGATGTAATTCCGATTCCCGGAGCGTGGCCATCGCTGCGTGATCCTGCGCCGGAGTGGCGCGCGCGAGCAGCGCACGGGCAAGCCCCTGGCGTCGCTCCGAAGACAGTGACGCCCAGCGTTCCAGCAGGTCCTGGATCAACTCGACCAGCCGCGGATCCAGGCCGGTCTGGGTGGCCAGCCCGGGCATGATCTCGAGTACTCGCGCGGCTTTGGCGTCGTCGAGCACCAGCACGGTGCCGGCGGCGAGATCACCGACGCGCACGCGATCCCTGGTGAACATGCAGCAGGTGAGCCCGACCATGTAGAAAGCCGGCGCCGAATCGAGCAGTCGAAATACGTTGCGGATCAGTAGGGCGCTGACCGAGGGCTGACCGCCTCGCCGGGTGACCAGGCGCACGCCGGCGGTTCGCTTCCCCGGGGTTCGGCCCTGCATCAGAATCTCGAGTACCGGGTGATAAAGCAGGTAGATCGCCAGCGCCGGCCAGCCGATGAGCGCGCCTGTCGTCGGGATCTTCAGTGTCCGCAGCAGCAACCAAACGCTCATCATCCACGCCAGGCTCAGCAAGACGCGGATGCACCAATCAGTAATAAAGGCGTAGCTGCGGCTGCCAGGTCCCGCGACGGCCAGATTGAGCTCGACGCCTGTCAAGCCCGTGATGTGAAGCTGTTCGTCGTTCACGAGGCCCAGTGTCATTTACCTGACGGCGAGGTGTCACGGACGGGGATCACCCTTGCGCGTTATAGTGTCGCATAACAGCCACTTCTGCTCGGGCAGTCACCATAAATGTACGAAAAACCCGGGGCGCCACGTCCGGTAGGCGGGGTCATTGACGATGCAATCAAGTTGTATCGCGAATCGTTCCGCCGTTGCGCCCCGATCGGCGTGCTCGGGGCCATGGTGTCCACCGCATTCGATTTGATGGTGATCGAACTGGCCCATCGCGAGGGGCTGCCGCTGACGAGCCTGGAATCGCTGGTTCGCGTGTACCAGGAGCCGCCGATCATGGCGCTCAATTTTCTACAGATCGTTCTGTTGCTGGCGCTGTTCGGCGCGCTCATCGTCACGCAGAACGCCGTCTCCAACGGTGAGCCGGGGCCCTCTGCCATGCAGGCCCTCGGTGTCGGCTTCGCGCGTCTCGGGCGCTGCGTGATTGCGGCGGTCGTCTCGACGGTGCTGATCGTCGCCGGCTGCCTGTTGATCGTGCCGGGGGTCTATCTCTCCGGCATCCTGAGCCTCTGGCCCATCGCCATGTACGTCGACGATGCGGGCGCCATTCAATCACTGGATGCCAGCCGCAAGCTCATTCGGGGCAATTGGTGGCATGCGTCCACCGTGCTGGCAGTTGCCATCCTGATCGCGCTCGCATTTTCGATGTTTGCGGGCTTCGTCGCCGGCGTCATTCAACTGGTCGCCGGAGCAGATGCCGCGGGACAGACCCTGGTGCAGCTGATCGGTGCCGCGGCCAATGTGTTCCTGCTGCCGATGCTGCCGGCCGGCATGATCGCGCTGACCAATGATCTGAAACAACGCCAGCGTGTCGCGGGCGTCACTCGCTGATCAGCGTCGCGAGCTCCACGAGCAACGGCAGCTGACCTGGGTTTATTTTGACCCGGGCTTCATCGAGGCCGAACCAGTCGCCGCGATCGACTTCCGGGAAGGACTGCATCCGTCCTGACCCGGGCGGCCACTCCATCGAGAATAGATTGCTCTTGAGTGCCGCAGGGTCAAGATCACCGGTCGCCGCCCAGGCCCGAACCCACTTGCCGCCGCGCTGTTTGACCGGCGTCATCGCGGTGAATGGACCCTGCACCGCGTTGCCGGTCTCCTCCAGAAACTCCCGCTGCGCGGCCAGGAGCGCGTCCTCGGATTCCTCGATTTCGCCCTTGGGAATGCCCCACGCGCCGTTGTCCTTCCGAACCCAGTAGGGACCCCCGGGGTGCACCAGGAAAACCTCGAGCAGCCCGGAACGCATCCGATGCAGCAGTATTCCAGCGCTGGTTCGTCTCGGTCCTGGCACGGTTGTCGCTACGGCGCGGGCGCGCTGACAGGGCTCAAGGGTACGTAGTAGCTGCGCAGCAGCGCGTCGAGACGAGGCTTCTCCTGCTCGAGGACGCCCTCGACCTTGTCGCGCAGCGCGGTATCGCCGCGACGCACACCGACGGAGATGGGATAAACCATCGGCCATTGGCCGCCATCAACACTCGGCACCACGGGGTCGATGCGCAGCGGCACGGAAGACCGGTGTGCAAAGTAGCCGGCGGTAGGACCCCACACCAGCGCCACGTCGATCTGCTGGTTCGCCACCGCCGCAAGAATCGGCGGTCCGTCCCGTTGATCGCGCGCATAGATCATGTAGCCGTGGATGTTGTCGACCAGGCCGCGCTGTGCCAAGGCGTGCGCCGGGGGCGTATTGGTCGCATCATTGCCGATCATCTGCACTCCGATGGAGAGTGTGCCGAGTCGCGGGTCATCGAGCGTCAGGCCCGACAGGCCCCGATCCGATCGCGTGACGAACACGTAGGTCGACTCGTAGTAGGGATGTGTCGTGAGCAGCGAATCCAGGCGTGTGGCAACGCCGGGCCAGAGTTCGCATTTATCATCATTGAGCGTCTTGCGCACGAAGCCGCGCACCTGGGGCCACCAGTAATACTCGAGCTGTGCGTGCAGGTCATGCGCAATCAATTGCGCCACCTTGTTCTCGAAGCCATCGCCGGCCCGGTTGGAGAACGGCATATTGTCGGGATCGGCGCACACCACCAGCCGCTCGTGCGCTGGGACCGCCTTCGCGTCCGTATACAGCGGCGAAGCCAGCAGCAATACGAATAAGGCCAGCGGCCGGCTGACCCGCTTCACGGGCCTTTGGTCGTGGTCGTGAAGTGATTGGTGGCGTCTTCGGGGGATGCCCAGCCTGCATCCTGTTCGAGGTCCCGCGGCAGCGCCGCCGGTGTCTGCGAAGGCGTCGGTCCGGTCTGCGCTGCAAGAGTCGCGGGCAGCGACATCGAGCGTACGTAGGCGGTGATCTGCCAGATCTGCTCGTCGGGAATCTTGCCGCCCCAGGAAGGCATTCCATTAGGCCGACCCTGCACGATGGTCTGATGAATCTGTTCGAGTCGGCCGCCGTAGATCCACTCGTCGTCCATCAGGTCGGGCCCCATGCCGCCGCCGCCACTCGAATGACAGCCATTGCAGTTGTACTGAGCGAATAAACGCATGCCCGTTTGCACGGCCTCGGGGTTGTCGAGCAAAGCGGCCACGTGCGGATCGGAAGTAACCAGGCTGTGGTCGACCCCCGGATCGAGCGCCGAGTCGATCACATCCGCAGCTGAGTTTTGAGCGGCAGCCGGATTTTGCGTCGGGGCCAGCGACGCGGTGCCCTTGCTGCAGCCGCTCAGCGCCAGGACGCAGATCACCGCGGTTTCAATGAGCAAGCGAGAACACATACAGCGTCCCTCCGGCGGTGGTGTACTTGGGCAGATCCGACATGACATTGACCATGCCGAGCGCGGCCGTGCCGTCGCGCGGATCGACTGGCCCTGAAACCACGGCGCCCGACCAGCCGCCGACGCCGGACAGCACCGCGATATATTGATGTCCGTCGGGTCCGCGATAGCTGACCGGCTGACTGATGATTCCGCTATCGACCTTGAATCGCCACGCCAGCGCGCCGGTACGGGCATCGACCGCCTTGAACCAGCCATCCATGGTGCCGTAGAAGACCAGGCCGCCGGCAGTGACGACGGTTCCCGACCAGATGGGGAAGTTTTCTTTGACGGCCCACACCGGATGCCGCCCGACCGGATCCCACGCGGTGAGTTCGCCGCGATTGCCGCCGGGGCCGGGCTTCATATGAACCTCGGCGCCGACATAAGGTGTGCCGGCGATGTAGTTCACCTTGACGTCCATCTTGTCCATGCACATGTTTTCGTGCGGGATGTAGAGCAGGCCGGTGTCGGGGGAGAAGCTGCTGGGATTCCAGTCCTTCGATCCGGAGGCCGTCGGACAGATATCGCGTACGTCCTGGCCCTGGTGGGTGTTCTTGTCCGGATTGAGAATCGGTCGCCCCGTCGTGAGATCGATGCCGCGGGTCCAGTTGGTGGGACCAAAAGGATCGGCGGACAGCACCTGTCCGGTCTTGCGATCGATGACATACAGGTAGCCGTTGCGGTCGAAGTGAATCAGCACTTTCCGCATTGAACCCTGGAACGGCATATCGAGGAGAATCTGCTCGTTGATGCCATCGTAGTCGTGCTCATCGTGCGGTGACATCTGGTAGTACCAGTGCGCAGCGCCCGTGGCGGGATCGCGCGCAAAGATGCCCGTGGTCCACTTGTTATCGCCGGGCCGCTGATCGGCATCCCACGGTCCCGGATTGCCGGTGCCGTGATAGAGCGTATTGAGTTCGGCATCGTAGGTGATCCAACCCCAGACATTGCCGCCGCCGATCTTCCACGCATCCGGCGGCCACGAGCTGATGCCCAGGTCAGTGCCGTGATCGGAGGGATAGAACGGCTTGAAATCAGCCCCGATCATGACGTCCTTGTCCGGGCCGGTGTTAAATGCCTTCCAGATCAATTTGCCGCTGTCTTCATCCAGCGCAATGATCCAGCCGCGCACGCCCATCTCACCGCCGGAATTACCCACATAGACGCGTCCGTTGGCCACGGTCGGGGCCATCGTCATGGTTTCGCCATTGCTCAGGTTGGCGAGACGGGTGCGCCAGACGGCCGTGCCGGTCTTTGCATCGAGTGCAATCACCTGTCCATCGAGCGTGTCGAAGATGAACTTGCCCTTGTCGTAGGTGCCACCGCGATTGACCACATCGCAGCAGGCCAGTCCCTGGCTGGCGGGCGCCGGCTTGGGTGCGAATTTCCACTTCAGTGGCGCACCAGGCTTGGTGAGATCCAGTGCGTACACATAGTTCGGATACGCCGTCACGACGAACAGCGTGTTGTCCGCAATAATGGGAGCGGCTTCCTGCCCTTTATTGACGGCTAGCGAGAATGTGAAATCAACCCTCAGGTCTTTGGCGTTCTGCGGCGTGATTTCAGCCTGGGACGAAAAGCGGGTCGAGGCGTAGTTCTTCGATGGCATGGTCCACTGACCGTCGTCGGCCGGCGCATTCGCAATGCTCGGCATGGTGCGGCCGGCCTGTGGCGTTGGATCGGCGATGGCGTGCCCGATCTCCTTGAGCGTGAACACGCCGTTGTCGGGCACGGGTGCCGGCATGGTGACGGTCTGCGCGCGCACGGCGAGCGAAGCCCCGGACAGGAGCAGGATGGTAACGAGCGATCTCATCGGTGCTGTTCCAGTGTGTAGTAAAGGGTGGTTCAGCCGTCGCATCGCGGCACCAGCAGAAAGGCTATCGCGGTGAGGCTGGTTGCTACGGCGAAGCCGGCGCCGAGCAGCATGCCCCAAAGCGCCAGGAATCGCGTGCGGCCGGCGCCGACTTCGATGAGATGCCGATGATCACCGCCGGCCTCATCGCGCGTACGCCGATACGCGCGCCACGAAACACCGAAAGCCGCCAGCGAGACCAGCACGCCTGCAATCAGCAAGGCGACCATCAGCGGGAAGCTCCAGGTGTAACCGAGCTGTGGCAGCGGCAAGCGATGGTTTTCTGGAAAGCAGGGCCAGGTGGCCAGGACATAGCCCGCGCACAGTTGGACGAACCACGCCAATGGCCCGCCGAAGACACTGAACAGGGCCTCGCCCAGCGACAGCTGGTGTCGCAAGGGCGCCGGGTGCTGGCTCAAGGCGCTGGGCTGCGTCATCTGGCAAATCCCAGGTAAGGAGTCAGGTAGTAGGTCGTGAAGACGAACAGCCAGATCAAATCGACGAAGTGCCAGTAGAAGACCCCGGCGGTCACCGTCAGTCGCCGTCGCGGGCTGAAATAGTCGAGTACCGTCCACACAAAGAGCGCGGCCAGCACCAGCAGTCCGACGAGCACGTGCGCCATGTGAAAGCCCGTGGTCAGAAAGTAGAGCGAGGCGTAGCTGTTGTCCCCGAGTCCGAACGGCTTGGCATGCCACTCCTGAACCTGCACCAGGGTAAATACGGCTCCCATGACGAAGGCGGCCGAAAATCCCAGCAGCGCCTGGCTACGGCGTGAAGTCAGGATGCCGCGTTCGCCCCACCACGCGGCGAGGCTCGAGGCCAGCAGCAGGATGGTGTTGGGCAGCGCGAGCTTCAGAGACGGGCTTGGTTCCAGCAGCCAGCCCGGATTGGAGATCGCGCCCGTGTAGTAGTAGGCGAACAGCAGGTAACTGAAGAGCGCCGCTTCGCTCGCAATCAATGTGGCCACGCCCCAGGAGCCAAGGCCTCGCCGTCCCGTGGGGCCGACCGGAAGATCGCGCGGTTCGGCTAAAGCCACCTCAGCCATGGGGCGCCTCCGGTGCGGCATCGCCGGGCACCGCTTCGCGTTCTCTTAACTGCCGGCGAGGCCACATCCATGCCAGCAAGGCGATGCCGATCAGCAGCGAACCTGCCGCGACCGTGATCCAGCCTTTGAGCAGCAGTCCCACGAACACGGTTGATAAGGCAATCGTGAGCAGCAGCGGTGCGAAGCTATCCTCGGGCATTTCCAGGATCATGTCCGGAGCGGCATCGAGCGTTGAGGTACCGATTGTCTCCTTCCCTTCAACCAGCAGCATGCCGCGGGTGAGCGAGGATTTGCCCTCGCCCTGTTCCTGGAGCCGGTCTTCCCAAAGGGGATGTCGCGAGGCCACCGTTGGAATGACGGCAAAATTGTAGGACGGAGGCGGCGAGGGCACGCTCCATTCGAGGGTCGGGGCGTCCCAGGGATTGTCGCCGGCGGCCGCGCCGACTTTCAGGCTCCTGAAGACGTTGATGAACAGCAGCAGCACGCCGATGGCGAGAATGAAGCTGCCGACGGAGGTGATCAGGTTGAGCGTGTCCCAGCCCATGCCATCGGCGTAGGTATAGACGCGTCGCGGCATGCCAAGCAGTCCCGTCAGGTGCATGGGCAGGAATGCGAGATTGAAGCCGATGAACATGGTCCAGAAATTCCAGCGCCCCAGCCGCTCATCGAGCAGCTTGCCGGTCATCTTCGGGAACCAGAAATAGACGGCGCCCACCACGGGAAACACATTGATGCCGACCAGCACGTAATGAATGTGCGCCACGACGAAGTACGTGTCCGTGAGCTGCCAGTCCACCGGCACGCTGGCGGTCATGAAGCCCGACACCCCGCCAATCACGAACAGCAGGATCATCGAGGCAAAAAACAGAAACGCCGTCGTGATCACGGGGCGGCCCAGCCAGATGGTGGCCAGCCAGGCGAACACCGCCACTGCCGAGGGGATCGTGATCGCAATCGATGCGCCGGAGAAGAACGACAGGCCGAGGCCCGGCAATCCGGTGGCGAACATGTGATGCACCCAGACGCCAAACCCCAGGATCATCGTGGCCACGGTCGACAATGCCAGCACCGAATAGCCGACTACCGGGCGGCGGCAGAACACCGGCAAGCCATCCGACACCATGCCCATGGCCGGCAGCACGATGGCGTAGACCCAGGGATGTCCGAAGATCCAGAACAGGTGCTGCCACAGCAGGGGTTGGCCACCGCCCGCGGTATCGAAGAAATGCGTGCCGAACTGCCGGTCCATCCACAGCATCAGGAACGCCAGGCTCACCGCGGGTACGACGATCAGATTGGCGGCACTGGCGGTCAGCGTGCCCCAGATCAAAATGGGCATGCGGTTGAGCGACATGCCGGGCGCGCGGGTCCGCATCGCCGTCACGATGAAATTGGCGGCACCCACCGTGGTCGAGATCCCCAGGAACACCATGCCGAGGGAATAGAAATCCTCGTTCAGTCCGGGGTTATAGGCACGCGAGGCCAATGGCACATAGTTGAACCAGCCGTCGTTCGGGCCATTGCCGGTCAGGAATCCGGCGTACAGAAAGATGCCCGCGGCAAGGTAGATCCAGTAGCTCAGCGCGTTGAGCCTGGGGAACGCCATGTCGCGGCTGCCGAGCAGCAGCGGCCACAGATAGTTGGAGAAGCCGGAGAGAATCGGCGAGGCATAGAGGAAGATCATCGTCATGCCATGCGTCGAGAACAGCTGGTTGTACTGATCCGGCGTCAACAGCGAGAGATTCGGGCCGGCCAGCTGCAGCCGCATGATCAGTGCTTCGATGCCGCCCAACGCGAGGAAAATGAAGGCGGTGACGATGTAGCGGATGCCGATCTGCTTATGATCGACGGTGCTCAGAAAACCTTTGAGACCCGGTGCCGTGTCCCACAGGCCCACGAGTCGCGCCTGCTGTGCGACCGAGTCGATGCCGATGCCGGGCGTGCGCACATTCGCAGGGTTCATTGCAGGGTCTCCAGGTACGCGCGCACGTCGACGAGCTGTTCTGCAGAGAGGAATTGGTTGGGCATCAGCGAGCCGGGCTTGATCCCCTGGGGACTCTGGATCCAGGCGACCAGGTGGCCCGCATCGTTGGGGATCGTGCCCGCGGCGAGCATGCGGCGAGTCATCAGGTGCGTCAGATCGGGCGCGCTGATGGCCCCGGCGCTGGTGCCGCGAACGCTGTGGCAGAGGCCGCAGCGATATTGCACCAGCTCCATGCCCTGCTTTTGTTCGGCATTGCTCGGCGCGCCCGCGGGCTCGAGCTGGTGCGCGCGCCAGCGCTCGAAATCGGCGTTGCTTTCGGCCACCACTTCGAACGCCATGCGGGCGTGCTGCAGGCCGCAGTATTCGGTGCATTGACCCTGGAAGCGGCCGGGCTGCGTTGCCTGCAGCCAGCTTAGGTTGGTCTGTCCCGGGATGGTGTCGGTCTTGCCCGAGAGCTTGGGCACCCAGAAACTGTGGATGACATCATCGCCGTGCAACCGCACCAGTACCGGCACGCCGACGGGGATATGGATCTCGTTGGCAGTGAAGAATTCCTGCGACGGTTCCGACGAGTCGTATTTGACTTCCCACCACCACTGATGCCCTGTGACGTCGAGCGTCAGCGCGGGATTGCGCGGCGGACCGGCCACCGATGCCAACGCCACCATGGTCCAGACGAAAGTCACCAGCAATGGCACCGCCGAGATCATCAGTCCCACCTTGATCCAGCGAATGCCATCGCCGCCCCGCTCAACCGTCGCCGCGCGGGTTTCGGCCGCACCGCCATTGCTGCGAGCACGGCGTACCGCGATCCAGAGCAGGGCGCCAATGACAAGGCAGACGATGATGGAGATGAGGAGTGTGAACCACGTCAGCGGCAAAACGACGTCGGCGCGCCGGCCGGCGGATACCAGATAGTTGAGCGGCGTCGCGCTCATGCGGACAGCACGCTCATACCGAACAGCCGCCGGATAGCGCGCAGTCCAACCCACAGGAAGAGCAGGATTCCGGGCACCCACATGAGGACGCCGCCGAGTTGCTGGTCCTGCAGGGGGGAGTAACCCCACGCAGCGCTGGTTGAGAGATGTGCCAGGAACAATGGCCTGGTGGCCAGTGTGAACAGGGCGCCGAGCAGTCCCATTTGCATGGAGCTCAAGGTGCTGACCAGCAGAATCTCGCCGGTGTGCGAACGCCGATGGTGCAGCAGCTCGCGCCACAGCGCGATGCCGCTGCCGAACAACGTCACATGCATCAACCAGTAGATGAAGGAGGACGAAAATGTGGCGTCGTACGGCGCGGGCATGTGCCAGAACCAGAGCGCAACAAAGAATGCCGCGGACGCGATCCAGGCCGTCCAGGCGCTGCGCTGTTCCAAAGGTTTCGGCCACGCCAGGGCAATCAGCGGCGCGGCCACCAGCAGCAGGATCATGTGCTGCGCGATACGCGCGGCGAAGAGGGAAACCGACAGGGCACACAACGGCGAGACGAATGCGGCGGCAGCCACCAGCCAGCCGCACAGCGCATAGCGCTTGGCCCTGGGGCCGTGTGCGAGCGCGTAGTGCGCCAGTGTCAGCAACGCGAGCGCCGCGATCAGTACCGGGTCCAGATTGAATCGATGCAGTAATTCGCCGGGAGAAGGTGGCGTTCCGCAGTACGCTAATAGCGGTGCCATGATCAATGACTCTTTTGAAACGCCTCCACCGCGGCGTCGGCGACCTTCTGGTCCTGATCCACGGTGCCGCCGCTGGCGCCCAGTGCACCGATGACCACATCGCCGACTTTGATGGGATTGCCGCCTGCGAAAATCACGACCTTTTCATGATTGGTGCTGTTGATACCAAACAGCGGCTTGCCGGACTGCGCCATTTTCGCCAGCTCACCCGTGGGCATGTCGAAAGCGCGCGCTGTCCATGCCTTGTTGATGGAAATGTTGATGCTGCCGAGCCACGCGCCATCCATGCGTGCATGCGCGATCAGGTTGCCGCCGGCATCGACGACGGCAATGTTGTAAGGAATTCCGAGTTCCTCAGCTTTCTTTTGGGCGGCGCTGATCAGTTGGCGCGCTTCTTCCAGACCGAGGGTGCGGACTTGCTGAGGCACGGCTGTTCTCCAATTATTAATTAGATTTAGATACGGCGTTTGAGATGCATCGCGGGCGCACGAATCGTGGGCGAGCGATGAGCCGCGTTCCGTAGGAGACTTTCTCAATCCAGTGTCGGACGGGTAAAAAAAACCCCGCAATGCGGGGTTTCAGGCTCTCAAGTCGACACAGGTCTGTCTCGGATGGACATCAATGATGCAGACCTGAGTATCCGGCCTTAAGAGGCCCATCCCGAAAGTGCGGGACGTGCGCGTCAGTTCGCGCTTCTGACCACTCGCGGCTGGCCACAATGGGTGCCTTGCCGCAGTCTGTGTCCATCCGGACAGCCCGAGTTTCTTCAATGGAAATCTGCGCAGGACTCGGTTGTCCGATTTTTGCCGCAATGTTTCGCATTGCGGCAATGCCCGGCGACTATATCGCCTCCAGGCGCATAAAACTATAACGGATCAATGGATTGATACGCATCCGTCGCCATTATGCGACGAAGGTCTCAGTTCGAATTACCGAATCTGTGGTGTCGATCAGACGGACCTTGAACAGAATAGGGGCGGCTGGAATATGTTCAACGGGCCTTTTGTCGCTAATCCGCCAATCCCGCCTAGAATCCGGGGATGCGCAACAACGCGGGTTTACTCGCCTCGGTACGGATCGCGGGCACCGCCCTGATCGTCAGCATCGCCATAGGCATCGCTTTCGGCATCGCCGCGCCGGCGGCGTGGGCCGCAGCGCCCTCCGTGCATGAGCAGGCCGTGAAACGCGAGCTGGATTCCGCCGAGACGCTGCTGCGCCGACGACTCGAGCCGCTGCCGGTGGGCAATCAGATCGTCATGGTTCGCGAGGATGACCGCTTGACGCTGCGAATCCCGGCGCGCGAGCTGTTCGACCCGGATATCGCGCAGTTGAAGAACCCGGGTCCGCAGGCGCTGCCCTGGGCGGCCGTGTCTGAACTGCTGCGCCGGCGTTACCGGCTTGCGGCCCAGATCAATGTCTACACGGACAGTATCGGCGGCCAGGACGCCAACCGCGGCTTTACGCAGCAGCGCGCGCTGGCGCTGCTGGCTTCATTGCATGCCGCATCGGTGCGGGCCGCGCGGGTAACCGGCGGCGGACAAGGCTCGAGTGATGAACTGGCCGGCGATGACACGCCCGAGGGGCGTGATCAGAACCGTCGCGTCGAAGTGGTGTTCGGCTTGCCCCAGCCAGGATTTCCCTAGCTGGGGCTTCTAAGCCGGTCGCTGTCAGGC
Source organism: uncultured Gammaproteobacteria bacterium (assembly GCA_963771665.1). Lineage (GTDB taxonomy): Bacteria > Pseudomonadota > Gammaproteobacteria > Steroidobacterales > Steroidobacteraceae > FEN-1191. The sequence continues at coordinate 31,013 of CAVYUK010000013.1, forward strand.
GGCGGCGGGCAGCAGGCCGCGGAGCTTGGTCATCGCCCCGGCCTCGATCTGACGGATACGCTCCGCCGATACCCCGTACTCAGCTGCCAGCTCGTGCAGCGTGGCCTTGTCGTCGCTCATCCAGCGGCGCTGCAGGATGGCGCGACTGCGTTCGTCGAGCCGCTCCATGGCCGCAGACAGATTCTGCGACGAAGAAGCACTCCACTCTTCTGCCTCGACCTGCTCGGCCGGATCCGCATCGGCCGCCGGCAGGTAGGAAGCCGGGCCGTAGCCTTCTTCCTCGTCCGCGTCGGGCGCGATGTCGAACGATAGATCGCGCGCCGACAGGCGCCGTTCCATCTCGGTGACTTCCGCCGGGCTCACCCCCAGGTCCTTGGCCACCGCGCGGGTCTCTTCGGCACTGAGCCAGCTGAGATTCGGCTTCAGGCGGCGCAGGTTGAAGAACAACTTGCGCTGGGCCTTGGTGGTGGCCACCTTGACCAGGCGCCAGTTGCGCAGCACGTATTCGTGGATCTCGGCGCGGATCCAGTGAACCGCGAACGAAACCAGGCGCACGCCCACCGTGGGGTCGAAGCGCTTGACGGCCTTCATGAGGCCGATATTGCCTTCCTGCACCAGGTCATTCATCGGCAGGCCATAGCCGGCGTAGCCGCGGGCAATGTGCACCACGAAGCGCAGGTGCGATAATACGAGTTCGCGAGCTGCCCCCAGGTCGTCGTTCTGGCGGAAGCGCTGCGCGAGTTTCTGTTCCTGGTCGCGATCGAGCACGGGAATGCGGCTGACCCGCTCCAGGTAGGCATCAAAGCTACCAATGGGACCGGCCAGACCCAAGCCCGCCTGTGCGGCAATCAGTGCAGTCTGAGCATTCATTTCCGGTTCCTCCTTGGGTACTCCCCATGAGTACCTTGGAGCCGATATTAGCACTCTTTATCGAGGAGTGCTAACCCCTTTTAACCTCCAATAAAGCCCAGTGGGTCAGTCACTTACGACGGGCAACTCGAGGGCGCTCGGCGCCTCGGGCGTATGCCAGACCCTTTGGGTGGCCTTGGCATAATCCAGCGGCTGAGCCAGGAAAATATTGGGCACAAAGCGCTGTGGATTCCGATCATAAAGCGGGAACCAGCTCGATTGAACCTGGACCATCAGACGATGGCCAGGCAGGAAGAGATGGTCTGCATTGGGCAGGCGGATGCGATAGGGCAGCGCCACGTTGGGCGTGAGCGGATGCGCTTCCGCAAGGCTCTCGCGATACCGGCCGCGAAAGATGTCGGCCGCGATCATGAGCTGGTAGCCCCCCATCTGCGGGTGGTCGGGCACTTCATCGGGCCAGACATCGATCAGCTTCACCACCCAGTCCGAATCGGTGCCGCTGGTCGAGGCGAACAGATCCGCATAGGTCTGCCCGGCAATGTGCAGCGGCGCCTTGAGGGGTTCGGTTTCGTAGACCAGCACGTCGGTGCGGGACGCGGCGTTGCGTTGATCATCGACCAGCCACTCGCCCCAGGTGTTGTCCTTGGCGGATCCGGCCAACGTGGGCAGCGAGGCGCGATAAGGCACGGGCTTCGCCGGGTCCGAGATGTATTCATCGTAGTCCCCGCCGTTGCCTGCAGCCGCCGGGGCGTCGAAGCCCAGCCGCCCACCCGGCAGCAGGTAGAGATTGCGCGAAGTCGTGGGGCAGCCCCGCGCGCAGGCGCGCGGCCAGGCGTCGTAGCGGTGCCACTGATCAGCACCGGTTTCGTAAACGAGCGCACGCGGCGTATCGGGCTTGGGCCCATCCTTCAGGTAGTAGTCAAGAAAGGGCTGCATGATCTCGCGGCGAAACCAGGTGGCGGTGTCGCCTTCGAACAGGATCGGCCCCAGCGCGCGGCCTTCGCGCCGCCCCTGGCCGTGATTCCAGGGTCCGAGCACCAGGTGAATGAATTTTCCCTCAGGGTCCTTCGGCGCCAGCGCGGCGAACAGCGCCGGGCCGCCGTAGCTGTCTTCCTGGTCGAACTGCCCGCTCACGATCAGCATCGGCACCGTGATCGGCTCATCGGCCAGCCAGCGGTCGACTGCCTGCTGCTGCCAGAACGCGTCGTACGCCGGGTGCGCCACGGTGTCGCGCCAGAAGCCGACCTGGTCCAGTCCATGGGTTGCGGCCATGGCGCCGGCCGAGCCGGTGCGCAGAAACTCGGTGTAGGTATCGCGCGCGCCGCTCCACCATTGCAGCGCGCCGTCCGCGGTGGCTTCCTGGCCGTAGTAGTAGCCCAGCGACTCCTGGCGGAAGGCGCCGTTGTGAAACCAGTCATCGCCCATCCAGCCATCGACCATGGGTGCAAACGGAACGGTGGCCTTGAGCGCCGGGTGCGGATGTATGGCCGCGACCGCCGCCGTGAAGCCTTCGTAGGAGCCGCCGATCATGCCGACTCGCCCGTTGCTCTCCGGCACGTGATGAACGAGCCATTCGATGGTGTCGTAGGTATCGGTGGCGTGGTCGGTGGCGCTGGAGTTGAGCGGCCCGCGCAGCGGCCGGTTCATGACGTAGCTGCCCTGGGAGCCGTACTTACCGCGCACGTCCTGGTAGACGATGATGTAGCCGGCCTCGACCGCGGTATCGTCCATCTGCGGCACGGCGGCAGCCAGGTGCGGGCTGTTGAAATTCATGACCCGCATCGCCGAGTGATACGGCGTGCGCGTCATGAGTATCGGCGCTCCGTGCGCGCCCTTCGGAATCAGGATGAACGTGTGCAGCTTCACGCCATCGCGCATCGGCACCATCTCGTCGCGCTTGATGTAATCGAAGCTGTCCGTCTTGACCACGAATCTGGGCGGGATATCGCTGGGCAGGTCAGGCGGTTGCGCAGGAGTTGCGGGTTTGGCCGCCAGCGCCGCCGCCGAGCCCATCAGGCAAAGCGATGCCGCGGCAGCCAGCCGGGATGTTTTATTCATCTCGTTAGCTCATTCGATGCGGGTTAATGCGGCCATTCTAATCCGAAGTTCGCGGGCTCTCGCGAACCGGCTGGTCGAATTAATTTTGGCGTGACGCTCAGACCAATCGCTCAGCCGCGTCCCGGCGCGCTGCGCGCAATTTCGTAACCGCTCGCCAGCGCCGCTCCGATCCAGCCGAGCACCAGCCCGCCGAGCACCAGCAGACCGAGTTCATCCACCGTTGGCCCGGCCAGCGAGTACGCCTGACCATACGCGGCGGCCAGTCGTGCCGCGTCCGGCGCCAGCGCGCTGGTGGCGCCCGCGACGATCCCCCACGCCAGCGCGCCCGCCACCAGGCCATAGAGCACGCCGGTGTAGAGAAAGGGCCGGCGCACGAAGGCGCGGCTGCCGCCCACCAATTGGGTGATTTCTATCTCGGCGCTGCGGCTGCGGATCTCGAGCCGGATGGTGTTGCCGACGACCATGATGACGCCGGCGCCCAGCAGCCCCGCGCTGATCCACAGCGCACGCCGCAGCAGATCCAGCAGCGCGCCGAAGCGTTGCAACCAGTCGCGATCGAGCTGCACGGCGTCGACCTCGGGCCAGGCCATGACGGCCTGGCGCAGCGACTCGAGCTGATCGGGCGAGGTCGCAGCGGCGGTGGGGCGCACGATCAGCACAGGCGGCAGCGGATTGTCGGTCAGCGCATCGAGTGCGGCGCCAAAGCCGGAGTGTGCGCGGAACTCCTCGAGGCCCTGCGCGGCCGTGATCAAGGTGACGTCGGCAACACCTGCGTGTCCACGCAGGTTCTCCGCCAGCTGCCGCGCGGTCTGTTCGCTGACCTGCGTTTTGAGATACACCTGCATGCCCACGGCATCGGAGAAGTCGCCGGTGGCGCCGCGGATATTCCGCACCAGCACTGAAAGGCCAAGCGGCAGCGCCATTGCCAGCGCCATGACGCCGATCGCCAGTACGGTGGCAAAGCCGTGGCGCGCCAGGTATCCCATCGAGGAGACCAGTGCGTGGCCGTGCCGGGCGCTCCAGTTGGAGAGGCTCGACATTACGGAAACCCCGGATCGGGGCCGTCGGTGGTGATGGGGCCCAGCGCTGCGACATCCAGCGCGGTCGTCGAGCCCATCGCCGCACCGCTGTCGAGCTGCACGCGGCCGTCCTCGAGCATGATCTCGCGCCGGCCCGCGGCCTGGACCAGGCGCCGGTCATGCGTGGCGATGACGACTGTGACGCCGACATCGTTGAAGCGGCGAAACAGTTCCATGACCTCGGCCGCCAGCGTGGCATCGAGGTTGCCGGTGGGTTCGTCGGCCACCAGCAGCGGCGGTTTGCTGACGATGGCGCGTGCAATGCCGACGCGCTGCTGCTCGCCCACTGACAGTTCGAGCGGCGCCACGCGTTCCTTGCCAAGCAGTCCCACCTGGTCGAGCGCCGCGCGCACGCGCCGGTCGATCTCCTTGAAGGAGATATCGGCGACGATCAGCGGCAGCGCCACGTTGTCGAATACCGGGCGATCCATCAGCAGGCGATGCTCCTGGAACACGATGCCCAGCTGGCGGCGGAACAGCGCCACGCGGCGCAGCGGCAGGCGCGAGGTGCTCTGGCCGTTGACGATCAGCTGTCCGCGCGTGGGACGTTCCAGCAGCGCGATGAGTTTGAGCACGCTGCTCTTGCCCGCGCCCGAGCGCCCCGTGAGGAAGGCCATCTCGCCATCGGCGATTTCGAAGCTCAGGTCCGAAAGTGCTTCGCGGCCGTTGGGATAGCGCTTGTGGACGCGATCGAAGCGGATCACGTGACCGCATCCGTCGGTTGAACCGCGCCATCGACCAGCGCATTGGCGAAGGCCTGCGCATCGAAGGGGCCGAAGTCTTCGGGTTTCTCGCCCACGCCGATGAATCGGATCGGCAGCTTCAGCGCCCGGGCGATGGCGACCACGATGCCCCCGCGCGCGCTGCCGTCGAGCTTGGTGAGCACCAGGCCGGTGACGCCCAATGCCGCGTGAAACTGCTGCGCCTGTGCCAGCGCGTTCTGGCCCTGGTTGGCGTCGAGCACCAGCAGCACTTCCTGCGGGGCGTCGGCGTCCAGCCGCTGGATCACGCGCTTGACCTTTTTGAGCTCATCCATGAGGTGCGTCTGGCTGTGCAGCCGTCCGGCCGTGTCGGCCAGCACCACATCGATATGGCGCGATTGGGCCGCCTGCAGCGCATCGAAGATGACGGCGCCGGGATCGGCACCGGTCTGCTGCGCACTGAAGGTCGCGCCGGTGCGTTCGGCCCAGATTTTGAGCTGTTCGACTGCGGCTGCGCGAAAGGTATCCCCCGCCGCCATCAATACACTCAGCCCCTGCATGCGCAGCTGGCGCGCCAGTTTGCCGATGCTGGTGGTTTTGCCCGAGCCGTTGACGCCGATGACGAGCACGATATAGGGCTTGGGGCCGCGCGTGATTTTCAACGGTTGCTCGCAGGGCTTGAGCAGCTCCACCAGGCGTGCCTTCAGCGCCGCGAGCAGTGCCTCGACATCATCCAGCTCGTGACGCGCCACGCGGCGATTCAGGTCACCCAGGATCTCATTGGTGGCCTCGACGCCGACATCGGCTGTCAGCAGCCGTGACTCCAGATCCTCGAGCACCGCCGCATCGATCTTGCGGCCGCGGAACAGGCTGCGCAGATCCCGCGCAATCGATGCGCCACCGCGATTGAGGCGAGCCCGCAGGCGCGCCAGGAACCCGCGCGGCTCATCAGACTGTTCTTCGTCGGTGGACATGCGAGGATTGTCGCATGAGAACCGCCGAGCGAACGCTGCGCATCATCGCCGGGCAGTGGCGCGGCCGGAAATTTCGCTTTCCGCCGATCGACATCCGGCCGACACCGGATCGCGTGCGCGAGACGCTGTTCAACTGGCTGCAAACGCGCATCGAGGGCGCGCGTTGCCTGGATCTGTTCGCCGGCTCCGGCGCGCTCGGGCTGGAGGCGCTGTCGCGTGGCGCTGCCGAGGCGACTTTCATCGAACAGGAGCGCACCGCCACCAAGGCCATCGAAAAGCTGCTCATTGACTGGCAGGCCAGCGGCGGCCACGTGCTGTGCGCTGACGCGCAGGGCTTCCTGGCGGCCCGGCCGCCGGCCAGGCCGTTCGATATCGTGTTCCTCGATCCCCCTTACGGCTCCTCGGCACTGGCCGCGTGCGCGCGGCGACTGCTAGCCGGCTGGCTCGCGCCCGGGGCCCGGATTTATGTTGAACGCGCGCGGCGCGAACCGCTCCCGGCACTGCCGGCCGCCTGGCAGGAACTGCGTTCAGGGCACGCCGGCGAGGTCGGGTATCATCTGTTCGGTGCCGGTGACGCCATGCCGCCGGGGAGCGAGACAACAACATGAAAACGCGGGCCGTCTACCCGGGTACGTTCGATCCGATCACGCGTGGGCACGAAGACATCGTGCGCCGCGCAGCCAGCATTTTCGAGCACGTGGTGCTCGCCATTGCCGCCAATCCCAACAAGGCCCCGGCCTTTGCGATCGACCAGCGCGTGGCACTGGCCAAGGGCGTGCTCGCCGATCTGCCCAACGTCGAAGTCGTGGGCTACACCGGCCTCACGGTGCACTTCGCGCGCGAGCGCGACATATCCGTGGTGGTGCGCGGGCTGCGCGCGGTGTCGGACTTCGAGTTCGAGTTTCAGCTCGCCAACATGGGCCGGCATCTGCAGCCGGACATCGAAACCGTGTTCATGGTGCCGAAGGAAAAATTCACTTTCATTTCATCGACGCTGGTGCGCGAGATCGCAACGCTCGGCGGCGACATCAGCAGCTTCGTGCACCCATTGGTGCAGGAGGCATTCAGACAGCAGCTGGCCGGCAAGCCGCCGCGCTGAATCGCGGCAGCCAGCTCAATAGCCGACTGCGATGCCTTCACGGCGCGGATCGGCACCGCCATCGAGCGTGCCATCGGGCAACACTCGAAGCCCCGTCAACCCTGACTCCTCGTACTGCACTGGCTGCACGTCGAGGCCACGCAGCTTCATGCCCTCGATCAACGTTGCGCCGAATTTATCCGTCTCGCCCGTGAAGCGTGCGCCGTGCGCAATCAGGTTCGGCAGCGCGACCGCATCACGCATGGACATGTTCCAGTCCAGCGATGCGATCAGCGTCTTGAGGACATAGGCGATGATGGCCGGTCCGCCGGCCGATCCCGCCGCGGCGACGAAATGCCCCTGTCCGTTGAGCACCAGCATCGGCGACATCGCCGAGCGCGGTCGCTTCCCGGGTGCCACGGCGTTGGCCGCGGGGTGGCCCGTCTCATCGGTCGGCTCGAAGCTGAAATCGGTGAGCTGGTTGTTGAGGAAGAAGCCGTCCACCATGCGACCGGATCCAAACACGCTCTCGACCGTGGTCGTCATCGACACGACGTTACCGAAGGCATCGAGGATGATGAAGTGCGTGGTGCCTCCCGGTTCCACGGTGTGGTCGGGTCCGACCGCACCGGCTCCGGGCGGGGTCCCCGGGCCCGGAGGCTTCGCGGCGATTCGCTCACCAATGAATGAGGCGCGCTCCTGCACGTAGCTGGCATCGAGCAACCCGCCGAGCGGCACCCTGACAAAATCCGGATCGCCCACGTAGTGATCGCGATCGGCATACATGAGGCGCTCGGCTTCGCCGATCTGCACCCACGCGATCGGGTCGGCCGCATTGCGCTTGGCGATGTCCGTGTGTTCGAGCAGCAGCAGCGCCTGCAGCACGCCCACGCCGCCGGCCGGCGGCGGCGGCGCGCATACCACGTAGCTTTGCCACGGACGGCAGAGCGCGGCGGATTCTTCGGCTCGATAGCGAGCCATGTCCTCGAGCGATAGCGAGCCCGGGTATTCGCCTTCGTGAACGCGCCGCACGATGTCTTCGGCGATCGGTCCGTAATAAAGAGCGCGTGTGCCCTCGAGCGCGAGACGCCGGATCACCGAGGCATAGACGGGGTTCCTGAGCAGGTCGCCGGCCACTAGTCGCGTGCCATCGCTCTTGCTGAAGTAGCGCACGGCATCGGGTGCCGAGGCCTGCGGCAGGCGGCTCGCAATCATGCCTGCGAGGCGTGGACTCACCGCAAAGCCATCGGCGGAGAGGTGCTCGGCCTCATCGAACAGATCCCGCCATGCAAGCTTGCCATGCTCATGCTGCAGCAGCTCGAGCGCCGCCAGCGCGCCGGGCACGCCAGTCGAGCGGCCGCTGAGCACCGCGGTGAAAAAGGGCAGCGGCTTCCCATCGCTCCCGAGGAACATATCCGGCGTCGCCCCCGCGGGTGCGGTCTCGCGGCCATTGAAGGCACGCACTTCGCCGGTGCGTGCATCGAAATACGTCAGGAACGCGCCGCCGCTGAGGCTCGAGCTCTGCGGCTCGACCAGCGCCAGCACCGCCTGCACGGCCACGGCCGCATCCGCCGCCGTGCCGCCTTTGCGCAGCACCTCGAGGCCTGCCCTGGCCGCCAACGGATTCGCCGCCACTACCATCGCGGTGCGCGGACCACTGACCGCCGGCGCGGTTGTCGTTGACGGCGTTGCCGTTGAAGGCGCGGCGGGGGACCGACACCCCGACAAAGACCAGGCGCCGACCACGGCGGCGATGAGCAGCAGCGTGATGCCTGCCGGTGCTCCCGTGCGTCCCAGCGCCCCTGTGTGTCGTGTCATCAATCGAGCATAGCATTGGCGAAGACATCGAAGGATCAGCGCTAAACTGCTGCGCATGAGCGCGCGCGAGCTCAGAATGCTTTTGGAACTCGGTGCGGCGGGCACCCTCGGTGGCGTCGACTGTCGCAGCGTCAACTATCGCGGCATTGACCGTCGCGGCAACGACCGCAGGGGTCGCGCAGGCGGGCATCGCCGGCGAATTCAAACATTTAGGCCTGATGCCCTAGTGATTTCCAAAAAAGTAGTTGCCTAAGCGACAATAAATTCTTCTTTTCGTCGTTTGCATTGCCTCGCTGTATTAACAAAAGTTTAATTGGATTAATCCGACAGTAATTCGGACTTGACTGATTGGCGCCTGCATTGAGCTCGCCCTATGATCCGCGTCCCTGTTTCCATTTGGAGAAAATCCATGGTGCACGCTGCCAAGATCGGTCTCTGTGTCACAGCTGCGTTGGTGTTAGCGGGCGGTGTCGGCGCCGCCGAAGAGCAGCACGGACACGAGGCGGCCCGACCCGCGGCGCATCCGGCGGAGCCCCACCAGGGTCCGAAGGGATATCAACGCGTTGAGGAACCGAAGGGCTGGAACGCGCGTCCTGCCACGGTCGACCGCGGCTCCTATCAGCACAACTACCAGGCGGCGCGCAGCTACCACATTGGCCCGTATCGCCGGCCGCCGGGATGGACAGCGCATCACTGGGGCTATGGTGAAATCCTGCCGCGCGCCTACTGGGCGCCGCAGTACCTGATCTCGGACTACTGGCTATTCGCGCTCGAAGTACCGCCCGCAGGCTACGAGTGGGTGCGCGATGGCAGCGATGCGATGCTGATCAGCACCGACTCGGGTGAGATCCTGCAGGTGGAGTACGGAGTGTTTGCCTAACTGCAAACAATTTTTCGTGATGCGGGTCAGCGGACGGCGCGTGCAGTTTAGGCGGCGCGCCGTCCCTTCGTGGCGGTCTTTGCCGCAGCACGCTTGCCCTTCGCTTTCTTGCGCGGCGTCTTCTTCCTTGGCTTTTTGTCCTTTAGCTTTTTGACGGCTTTGCGTTTCACCAGCGCCAGGCGCGGCGGCAGTGCACAGGTCGCAAGCTTGCCATCGCGCGCGAGTTCGCTGGCGCGCCACAGATACCATGCGGCGACGCTGCGCCAGGGTTTCCATCGCTCACCGAACTGCGCCAATGCGCGCGGGGTCGGCATGCCTTTGAGTCCATAGGCCAGGCGAAAGCCGTTTCTGACGCCGAAGTCGTCGACCGGCAGCACATCGCGGCGGGAGAGCTGGAACATCAGCATCATCTCGACGGTCCAGCGGCCAATACCGCGCACGCTGCTGAGCCGCTCGATGATCTCCATGTCACCAAGCAATGCCAGTTCGGCAGCCGGTGGCACGATGCCCTCGAGGGTCTTACGCGCCAGGTCTTTGAGCGCGGCAATCTTGGCGTAAGAAAAACCCACGGCGCGCAATTGCTCCTCGGGCGCATCGATGACCTGCTGCGGGGCCGGAAATGCCGTGGCGGCGAACAGCGCGATAAAGCGCCCGAGAATTCGCTCGGCCGCCACGCCGTGCAATTGCTGGTGGGCTATGGCGCGCGACAAGGCTTCGAACGGTTCCTGCAATTTACGCGAGCGGATTTTGCAGGGCCCGGCAGCATCGATCAGCGCAGCCATCACCGGGTCGGTCTTTAGAATGCGGTGCGCGGCTCGATGCATGTGGGGGCGGGGTGCTCAGCGCCGAGTGTTTAAGTCTGGCACTGCGGACAAAAATAACTCGAGCGCTGTCCCTGCGTAATCTTTCGCACCGGGGTCTTGCAGACGCGGCAGGGTTTTCCGTCGCGCTCATAAACGTACAGCTTCTGCCGGAACGCGCCCGGATCCCCTTCGGTGTCAACGTAGTCGCGCAGGCTGGTGCCGCCGGCGCGAATGGCCGCCTGCAGGGTGCCGCGCACGGCACGGACCAGCCGCTCGATCTCTTTCTGCGTCAGGCGTCGCGCGGCGCGGCGCGGGTTGATGCGCGCGCGGAACAGGGCTTCGCTGGCGTAGATGTTGCCGACGCCGGTGACGAGGCGGCCATTCATGATGACCTGCTTGATGGCCGCGCGCCGCCCGCGCGTGATGCGCCGCAGGTAGGCGGCATCGAAGGCTTTGTCGAACGGCTCCGGCGCCAGCGAACGCAGCAGGCGATGTTCGGCCGGATCCTCGCGCGTGTAGTGCAGGCTGCCGAAGCGCCGCGGATCGTGGAAGCGCAGCTCTTTGCCTGAGTCGATGAACAGGGCGTAGTGGTCGTGTTTGAGCAGCGGCGCGGCGGACTCGCGCAGCCGCAGACTCCCCGACATGCCCAGATGCACAATCAGAGTGCCGCGCTCGAGTTCGATCAACAGATATTTGGCGCGCCGGCCGATGGCGACTACCCGTTGGCCGGCGACTTCCTCAGGCAGATTGTGTTCGATCGGCCAGCGCAGTCGGCGATCGTAGATGCGCAGCGACTCGACATGGCGGCCCTTGAGGGCACGCTCGATGCCGCGGCGTGTGGTCTCGACCTCGGGCAGTTCAGGCACCGAGGCCAGCGCCTACTTGATCTTGGTTTCCTTGTACGCGACGTGCTTGCGTACTTTCGGATCGAATTTGCGAACTTCCATCTTGTCGGGATGCAGCCGCTTGTTCTTCATGGCCACGTAGAAGTGGCCGGTACCGGCGGAGGAGAGCAGTTTCACTTTTTCGCGCATGCGGTAATCCCCTTAGAGCTTGATGCCGCGCTTTTTGAGATCCGCGAGCACCGCTTCAAGGCCGTTCTTTTCGATGGTACGAAGCGCATTGGTCGAAACGCGCAGGCTTACCCAGCGCTTCTCGTCCTCGAGCCAGAAACGCTGCTGGTGCAGATTCGGCAGGAAGCGACGACGCCTGCGATTGTTCGCATGCGAGACCGTATTTCCCGAAATGGGGCGCTTACCCGTGACCTGACAAACCCGAGACATGAGCGACGTCCTTAAATCAATGAGTTACGCGCTGGCGACGAGGCCGAAGCTTCGCGAAAGGGGCGCTTTATATCAGCCGGCGGGGGGCCACGGCAAGGGGCGCAGGGGCCGTAGCGCGACCGCGCCACAATACCAGCGCCACCCCCACCAGCACCATCAGCGCGCAGAGCAGGGCCACCGGGTCGACTTGCTCATGCAGCACCAGGGCGCCGAGGGCCAGGGCGATGACCGGATTGACCAGCGCGTAGGTGCTGACTTTCTGCGCCGGCACATGCGCCAGCAGGTAGGAGTAGCAGTTCACCGCGATCATGCTACCGAATACCACCAGGTATCCCAGGGCAAGCAGCGACTGCAGTGAAATCTGGCTGATGGAGAACCCGATCCACTCCCGATCAAGGCACCCCATGACGAGCTGGAACACGGCCCCTGCGAACATCTGCAGGCAGGTATAGCTCACCAGCCGCTCCACCTTCACGTAGCGGATCTGAAGCATCGACCCGACCGCCCAGCCCATTTCGGCGGTGAGCACCGCCGCCACATGGATGGGCCTGACCGCGCCGGACATCGTATGCGTATGCAGCGTGAGCACGACCACGCCCGCCAACCCTATGGCCACGCCCAGCGCGCCCCGCGCTGTGGGTGGGCGGCGCGAGAAGAACAGCCAGTCAAGGGCCAGGATCATGACCGGCAATGCGCCCACGAACAGCGCCGCGATGCCCGAGGGCAGACCACCCTGCTGTGCCCAGAGCACGAAGCCATTGCCAATGCCGCTCAGCAGAACGCCGCACAGCAGAGAGCCGCCGATGTTGAGGCCAGCGAAGGGGTGCCGGTCGCGGCTCCGCAGCCAGGCATACGTGAGCAGCGATGCTATGAAGAATCGGAGCGCGCCGCTGAAGAACGGCGGCATCGTGCGGACCACGAGTGCGATGCCGAGGAAGGTCGTGCCCCAGATGATGTAGATGCCGGCGAATGCCAGCAGGATGGCCTTCGCATGCGGTCGCGCGTTCATGGATACGAGTTTGCCATGAGACGGATCCCGTCCGGGAAGCGGCGTCTTCCGACGATTCAAATGTCAGTGAGATCCGCGGAGAGTAGTTGCGGCCCAGGGCCCCGCTCCGACATGGTATCCCCAGGATTTCGCAGCTGGCACACCTTCAGCGACAAGCAGCCACAGCCGATGCAGTTTTCCAGCTGACCACGCAGTTTCTGCAGTAAGTCGATCCGCCGGTCCAGCTCTACGCGCCAATCGCCTGACAGTCGCCGCCAATCCCGCGCGGTGGGCGTGCGGCCGCCGGGTAACGAATCGATGGCCCGTTTGATCATGGACAATGGCAGGCCCAGTCGCTGTGCCACTTTGATGATCGCAACTCGCCGAAGAACATCCCGGCTGTAACGGCGCTGATTTCCGGCACTGCGCCAACCTTCCAGCAGGCCCTTGGCTTCATAGAAGTGCACAGTTGAAACCGCGACACCGCTTCTAACGGCCACCTCGCCGGCGGACAACGATCGATCCGCCCTTTGCCGCTGCATGCGCGCCACCGTCATCTCCTCTTGACCTCAAGTGCACTTGAGGTTGTACGCTGGCACTCCAATACAATCAAGGTTCTGCGGAACATGCTGAGCACGATAGCGCTGTTTTCCAGCTCACGACGCCTCGGCAATACCGGTCGACTGATCGATCGCATTGCATCGGAGTTGCATATCGAGGTCATCGATCTGGCCTGCCAACGAATGTCGGGATATGACTACGATCACCGCAATAGAGACGACGACTTCGAGATTCTGATGCGGCGCGTGCTGGCGCACGATCAGATCATCTTTGCATCCCCGATCTATTGGTACGCGGTAACTCCCACAATGAAGGTATTTCTCGATCGACTATCTGATCTTCTGGACGTACCAGACCTGCTCGATGAGGGCCGCCGGTTGCGTGGCAAGAACGCGTATGTTGTCTGCACGTCGGTTGGAGAGCAGCCTTCCGGGGCATTCATGGAGGCGTTCCTCGACACCTTCACATACCTCGGCATGCACTTTGGCGGGGTGGCCCACATCAACTGTCAGGACGGCTTTTTGGCCGCGGTCCACGATTCGGCCGCGGACGCGTTCGCGCGGCTTGTCGGTGGAGCTCGTTTGCAGAGCTCGTGAGATAGTCCAGGCCCTCGCCGGTGGTGGCTTTAAATCAGTCCCCGCTCCGCAAACGACAGGCAACCATTGTCGGCCACGATCAGGTGGTCGAGTACCCGGATGTCGACGAGCTGCAGCGCCTCGCGCAGGCGGCGCGTGATGAGCTCATCGGCATGGCTGGGTTCGGCGACGCCCGAGGGGTGGTTGTGCGCGAGGATAACGGCGGCCGAGTTGCGCGCGAGCGCCTGTTTGACCACTTCGCGCGGATGCACGCTGGCGCCATCGATGGTGCCGCGAAACAGTTCCTCGAACGCGATGAGCCGGTGGCGGTTATCCAGGTGCAGGCAGCAGAACACTTCGTGCGGGATGTCGCGTAGCCGTGACACGAGGAATTCACGCGTGGCGGCCGGCGAGTGCAGCGGCGGCCCGACGCGCAGCGCTTCGGCGTAGTGGCGCCGCGCAAGCTCGAGCGCCGCCTGCAGGCGGCAATAGCCGGCCACGCCTAAACCCGGTGCAGCCAGAGAAGCGCCCTGTCCAGCCGAGAGCAGCGCCCGCAGCGAATCGTGGCGGCCCAGCAGCTCGCGGGCCATGGCGACGGCATCCAGTCCCGGCCGCCCGGAGCGGCCCAGCAGCACCGCCAGTAACTCCGCGTCCGACAGCGACTGGGCGCCCCCGGCGAGCAGCTTCTCCCGCGGCCGCTCCCGCTCCGGCCAGTCCCTGATACTCATCGCCGCTTATCCGCCTGGCAAAAACTGTGCGCCAAGTCTGATGGGACATGACCGCGGGGTGCGATCCTCATATCATGTGCGCATTGCCCAAAAGACTGATAATTGGGATATGAAAGGCAAACGGATTCTGCTCGGGGTCACCGGCGGCATCGCAGCCTATAAGAGCGCAGACCTGGTGCGCCGCCTGCGAGAACGCGGCGCCGAAGTGCAGGTCGTCATGACGACCGGTGCGCTCGAGTTCGTGACCCCAACCACTTTCCAGGCGCTCTCAGGCCGCACCGTGCGCAGCGAACTCTGGGACGCGGCCGCCGAGGCGGCGATGAGCCACATCGAGCTGGCGCGCTGGGCTGACTTGCTGCTGGTCGCACCGGCTAGCGCTGATTTTATCGCGCGTATCGCGCACGGCATGGCCGATGACCTGCTGAGCACGATCGCACTCGCGACCTCGGCCCCCATCGCGATTGCCCCGGCGATGAATCACCTCATGTGGAGCAACACCGCGACGCAAGCCAACGTTGCAGTGCTGCAGCAGCGCGGCGTGCGCGTATTCGGGCCCGGCATCGGCGACCAGGCCTGCGGCGAGACCGGTGCTGGACGCATGCTCGAGCCGCTCGAAATCGTGTCCCTGGCCGTGCCCGTGCTGCGCCAGGAAGGGCCGCTGTCCGGTCACCGTGTCATCGTCACCGCGGGCCCCACGCGCGAGTGCATCGACCCGGTGCGCTTCGTCAGCAACCGCAGCTCGGGAAAGATGGGCTTCGCGGTGGCACAGGCGCTGCAGGAAGCCGGTGCGGAAGTGGTACTGGTGACGGGCCCGGTCTCGCTCGCGACGCCATTCGGTGTGCAGCGACTGGACGTGGAAAGTTCAGAGCAGATGCACGCGGCCGTGCAACGCGAGCTGCCGGGCACGGCGATCTTCGTGGGCACGGCGGCCGTGGCGGACTATCGGCCCATTCAGTGCGCCGCGCAGAAGATCAAGAAGACCTCCGACACGCTCGGCCTTGAGATGACGCGCACGGTCGACATCCTGGCGCAGGTCAGTGCCAGCAGTCCGCGCCCCTTTGTGGTGGGCTTCGCAGCCGAAACCAATGCGGTCGAGCAGCATGCGCGCGCCAAGCTCATGGCGAAGAACCTGGACATGATCGCGGCCAACGAGGTCGGACACACCAAGGCTTTCGATTGCGATGACAATGCGCTGCTGGTGCTCTGGCGCGGCGGTGGCCGGGTGGAACTGCCCACGGCCACCAAGGCCGAGCTCGCTCATGCGCTCACCGGTTTGATCGTCGAGCGTTTCCTCGAGCAATCGCGCGAACCCCGCCAGGCACACGATGCCACCCCGGCTCCACTGCGGGACCTGCGCAAGGGTTGAGGTAAGCTGCGCTGATGGATGTCATTGCGCGCCGGACTCTTCAGATCCGGATTCTCGATTCACGCCTGGGTTCCGAATTTCCGCTGCCGCACTACGCCACCGAAGGCAGCGCAGGGCTGGATCTGCGCGCCTGTGTGCAGGCACCGCTGCGGATCATCCCGGGCCAGGCGGAGCTGATACCGACGGGCTTGTCGATCCATCTTGCCGACCCGGGATTGGCGGCCATGATTTTGCCGCGCTCGGGATTGGGCCATAAGCATGGCCTCGTGCTGGGAAATCTCGTGGGGCTCATCGACTCCGACTACCAGGGTCCGCTCATGGTGTCCTGCTGGAACCGCGGCTCGGTGCCCTATGAAATTGCCGTGGGTGAGCGCATCGCGCAGCTCATCGTCGTGCCCGTGGTGCAGGTGGCGCTCGAGGTGGTGGAGGATTTCAACGCCAGCGCGCGTGGCGCCGGCGGCTTCGGTCACAGCGGCAGCCGCTGAGCTGCTCAGCCACTGAGCGCTGATCAATTGCGCTGCTTGGCGGTAAGTTCCCGGTAGCGCTGAATGTCGCCGTCGAACTGGGCGCGCGTTTCCACTTCCTCGTTGCGCTTCGCGTCCAGCGCCTGGTGCTGGGTGCGCGCTTCGTTGAGCGTGTGGACGAGTTCTTCGGCCAGCTCGTCCGGCATGCGCCGCGCCTTGGCGTCACTGCTGTAAGGTTTGAAGTGCTCGGCGCGATCCTGCAGGGCCGCGAGCCGCGTCGACAGCGCGTCGATGTAGATCGTCGCGGATTTGATCTGCGCGTCCATCAGCTCGATGCGCTCATCGCGCAGCTGCTCGATATCCTTGGTGGAAAGATAGGTGGCCAGCAGGAACTGATCGTGCTGCGCGCGTTGCTGCGCGACGCCGGCCGCCCGGGCCTGCTCGGCCTGTTGCTGCGCGTTCTTGCCACCCTCGATGTGACCGACTTCGACGCCCTGGTTGTTGAGCACCGAGCGCTCGGTCTGTGAGTACTCGGACGGGACACTGTCGCCGTAATGCACGACGCCCTTGTCATCGGTCCAGCGATAGACCTTGCCGCCGCCGGAGCTGCTGTCCGCCGCGGCAACCGCCAGGCTCAGGGCAAGCGCTGCCATAAAGCAGGCCAATGCCCCCATTATGTTGCTATTTTTCACGCCAGAGCATTGTCCACGACGCGCGGGCATCTGCAAGCTACGGGGCCGCAATGCCGTATTTTTGCCGATAGAGTCGCAGTGCCTGGAGCTGCGCGCCCGTGGGAGCCATCCCCAGACCGGTGCCCGCAGACTCGAGTGCCGCGATGAGATCGTCCAGGGTCAGGATGGCGAGGCACTCCAGACCGTACTGGCTGGTCATTTCCTGCACGGCGGAGCGGTCGGACAGGCCGCGTTCCTGCCGGTCCAGCGCCACGGCCATCGCCGCGGGCGTGGCCCCGGCACGCCGGATCAGCTCGATGGATTCGCGGATCGCGGTCCCTGCCGTGATCACATCGTCGATGATGACGATCCGTCCTTTGAGCGGTGCGCCCACCAGGACCCCCGACTCCCCATGGTCCTTGGGCTCCTTGCGGTTATAGGCCCAAGGCACATTGCGGCCGTGGTGCGTGGCCAGCGCGATGGCGGTGGCGGCGGCCAGCGGGATGCCCTTGTAGGCCGGCCCGAACAGCATGTCGAATTCAAACTTCGCCTGCACCAGCGTGGCGGCGTAGCAGGCCCCGAGGGTAGCGATCGAGGCGCCGTCGTTGAACAGGCCGGCGTTGAAGAAATAGGGACTGACGCGGCCGGACTTGAGCGTGAACTCGCCGAAACGCAGAGCCTGCCGCGCGAGCGCGAGCTCGATGAACTGTCGCTGATAGTCGCGCAACGCCCACCCCTCCCCTGGAAAGCGGCAGGTTATCATTACGGATGGTTCGTATCGTGAATCCTGAGCCTGAGTCTGCGCCTCAGCCTGAGCCGTCAGCCGGTGCGCTGGAGGCGCTGCGCATCTACACCCGCCCGCGCATGCTCTCGATGCTCGCCCTGGGGTTCTCGAGCGGCCTGCCGTTCATGCTGATCTTCAGCACGCTGTCGGCGTGGTTGAGCCAGGTGGGCATCAAGCGGGCGACGGTGGGCATGCTGGCCTGGGTTTCGCTGGCGTATTCCTTCAAGTTCCTGTGGTCGCCCATCGTCGATCGTCTGAAGCTGCCGCTGATCGGGCGAGTGCTGGGGCAGCGTCGCAGCTGGATGCTGCTGGCGCAGATCTCGTGCGCGGCGGCGCTGTTCTCGATTTCGATCAGCTCGCCCGCGGACCACATCACGCATGTGGCGCTGCTGGCGCTGTGGCTGGCGTTCTCCGCGGCCACCCAGGACATCGCCATCGACGCCTGGCGCATTGAATCGGCGCCGGTGCGAGAACAGGGCGCCATGGCCGCGGCCTACCAGCTCGGCTACCGGATTGCGATCCTGGTGGGTTCCGCCGGCGCGCTCTGGGTGGCGGCCGATGCAGGCTGGGGGTACTGCTATGCGGCGATGGCGGCGCTGATCGGCATTGGCGTACTCACTACCCTGGTGGTGCGCGAGCCCGAGCGCATCGCACCCCGCGAGTCGGTTCTCACGCAGCAGCGCGTGGTCGACTGGCTGGCGTCGCGCGGCCACTGGCCGGACTGGCTGCGCCGCGCCGGCGCCTGGATTTTTGGCGCCGTGATCTGCCCGATCCTGGATTTCTTCACGCGCTTCGGGCTGGTGCTGGGACTGCTGATGTTCGCGTTCATCAGTACCTACCGGCTGACCGATTTCACGATGGGGACGATGGCCAACCGTTTCTATCTCGACCTGGGGTTCTCCCTCAGGGAGATCGCCGCGGTGGCCAAGATCTTCGGCACGGCCTGGACCGTGGCCGGTATTCTCTTTGGAGGCTTTGCGGTCGCCCGGCTCGGGCGCGTGCGTTCGCTGCTGCTGGGCAGCGCGCTGGTCATGATTTCAAACGTCGGCTATTCGATACTGGCCGCGCACGGCACCGCCAGCGTGCCGGGTCTCGCCACCGTCATCAGCCTGGATAATTTCGCCCAGGGCGTGCACGGGACGGCACTGATCGCGTTTCTGTCCTCGCTGACGAGCGCCTCGTTTACAGCGACTCAGTACGCGGTGCTGTCCTCGCTCTATTCATTGCTGCCCAAGCTTTTGATGGGCACTTCGGGGCTGGTTGTGGATGCGATCGGCTATCCGCCGTTTTATCTGTACACGGCGTCCCTGAGCATCCCGGCACTGCTCCTTTTATATGTGCTGTCGCGACGCCGGGACTTCCGCGCGCTGGTCTAGCGGCGGATATCAGCTAGCGGCTAGCGGAAGATATCGGGCTCGTCGAACAGATCGAGGCCTTCGAGACCTCCGGCCATTTGCGAATCGCCCTCATAGCCGCTGTTGGGCGATGGCGCGTCGTCTTCATCATCCACGTCGACCGAACCGCTCCAGTCCTCGGGGGCCTGGGCATTCTGCAGCTCGCCGCTGGCGCGCTGGGCTTCCCAATCTTCCATGTCCATTTCTTCGACGGTGCCGTCGTAGGTCTGCATCTCGATAGTGCCGTCGTCCTCATCGATAGCGACAACTTCAAAGCTTTCACCGTCTCGCAGACGGTACCAGGCCCCGACCTCGGGTTTTGCGCTCATTAGTTATCGCTCCCGTATTCAGCCGAAGTGGAATCCATTACGCTGCAACTCAGCGCGCATGCCAGCTTGATGTTGCGCCCGACGCGCCACGCATTTCAAGATTAATTTGGTTCCGCACGGCATCATGTTCCAACAATTGGCGCGATTCTTCGTGGTGTTCCTCGTAGTTGTGGAGCCGATCTCACTTTTGCCTTTGTTTGTGGGACTGACGGAGGGGATAGAAGAGGTGCAACGCCGACAGATGGCGCTGCGCGCCGTCATAATCTCGGCTGTGATCCTGACCGTGTTCGCCATCGTGGGCGGTCCCTTCCTCAAGATCATGAGCATCAATATCGAATCGTTCCGCATCTTCGGCGGCTTGCTGCTGTTCCTGATCGCCCTCGAGATGGTATTCGCGCGTTCACCGGGCACGCGCACCTCCTCGAAGGAGCAGAAGGAGAGTGAGGAGCGCGAGGACATCTCCGTGTTTCCGCTGGCCTTTCCCTTCATCGCGGGTCCCGGGGCCCTGGCCACGATCCTGCTGGCTTTTGGCAGCGCCGCGGGCAACCCGGAGCTGTTCGCGGGGCTGCTGGTCATTGTCTTCGTGGTGCTGCTGCTCACGCTCGGCGTGCTGTACCTGGCCACGCCCGCTATGCGGGTGCTCGGCGTCACCGGCACCAATGTCATCAGCCGCATGTTTGGTGTGCTGCTCGGCGCGCTGGCCGTGCAATACGTCATCGACGGACTGCGCGGCAGCTTTACTGCCTAGGCTGGCGCGCGCATGAACAGCAGCTCGCGCACCGTGTGGCCGAGGCGCTCGCCGCGGCGCTCGAAGCGGGTGGCGCTGCGCTCCATGACCCGGTCACTGAAGCCTCCGTGCGACATGCAGTTGCTCAGGGCCGTGCAGCCGCGCAGCACACTCAGCATGTCCTGGGCGTATGGATCCCAGTCGGTGGCCAGGTGGAATCGGCCGCCGCTCTTGAGCCGGGTGGCCACCAGGCTTGCGAACGCGGGCTGCACGATGCGGCGTTTGTGATGCCGCGCCTTGGGCCAGGGATCGGGAAACAGCAGCTGCAACTCGTCCAGGCTGTCCGGTGCGATCTGGCATTGCAGCACCTCGACCGCATCGTGCGCGATGACACGCAGGTTCGACGCGCCGGCTTTGGAAGCCTCCAGCAACAGATGGCCGATGCCGGGACGATGCACCTCGATACCCAGGAAATCGCGCTCGGGCGCTGCGAGCGCACGCTCGAGCAGGTGATCGCCGTTGCCGAAGCCGATCTCGAGCGTTCTGGGCGCGGTGCGCCCAAAGAGCGCATCAAGATCGAGCAGCACGGGTGCGAACTCGATGCCATAACGCGGCCAATGCTGCTCGAGTGCGCGCTGCTGGGCGTCGGTGATGCGCCCGGCGCGCATAACGTACGAGCGCACGCTGCGTCGGAACTCCGGGGGCTGCTGCATGCGCGCAGTATAGCGGTCGTCGCTTCACTCGCTGTGATGGCGGCCGGTCTCATGACGGGTTGCCACAGCCCGCCGAACCGTGACGCGCAGGTCGATGCACTGCTATCGCGCATGACACTCGGCGAGAAGATCGATTTGATCAATGGCGCGGCCGAAGCACCCGCGACTTCGCAGGGCGAGGCCGGTTTCCTGTCGGGCAACGCGCGCCTCGGCATTGCGCCCGTGCGCTTTGCCGATGGGCCGCCCGGTGTGCTGACGCGCCAGCCGGCCACCGGGCTGACGGCCACGATGGGGCTGGCCGCGACCTTCAGTCTGGAGGACGCACGCGCCAACGGTGAAGTCATCGCCGCGGACGCGCGGGCGCTGGGGGTCGGCGTCGTGCTCGAACCCTTCATCAACCTCCATCGCGATCAAACATTCCCGCGCGCCTTCAACACCTTGGGCGAAGATCCGCTGCTGACCGGCCAGCTGGCGGCGGCTGAGGTTTCCGGCATCCAGGCCAGCGGCATCATGGCCCAGGCGAAGCACTTCATCGCCTATGACGGCGCCAACGATGTCACCGTCGATTCGCAGACGCTGCACGAGCTGTATCTCGCGCCGTTCGCGGCGGTCATCGATGCCGGAGTGGCCTCGATCATGTGCTCCTACAACGTCGTCAACGGTGCCTATGCCTGCGGCAATCGCGACATGCTCAATGGGATCCTGCGCGGCGAGCTGAAGTTCGACGGCTTCGTGACTTCCGACTGGGGCGCGATGCACGGTACCGATTTCATCAACGATGGCACCGATCTGGAAATGCCGGGGCGGGGCAGCGATATCGCTTCTTTCTATGCCGGCGTGCCCGCTGTGCTCGAAGTACCCGGTCCGCTCTCCGGCCCCTGGCCGCCCTACCACATTCCCGAGGAGACGCTGTGGCCCGACGTCCCGGGGCCCAAACTCCAGGGTTCGCAGCCCATCGGCTTAGTCGCTGCCATGCGGCAGGGTACGGTCACCGAAGGCACCATCACCGAGGCAGCGCGGCGAGTGCTGCGCCAGTTGCAGCGCTTCGGGTATATCGATCGCGCGGACCAGCGCCCCGCGGTGCCGAGGCCTACGGGTGATCACGCGTCCGTCCTGCGGCGCACCGCCCGGGACGCGGCGGTGCTGCTCAAGAATGAGGGCGGCGCGCTGCCGCTATCGGCGGCGGATCTGCCAGGTGTGGCCCTGATCGGGCCCGGCGCTCTGCAAACGGTCGCGGCCGGCCAGGCCGGCGAACAATCCCTCGGGCATGTTGAGGGACAGGTCAGCCCGGTCGCGGCACTGCGCGCGGCCACCGGTGTCGATGTCGTGAGCGCCGTTGCCGACGATATGACCGGTACAGCGATCCCGGCCACCCAGTTGGCGCACGCGGGCGGCAGCGGGCTGCAGCGTGAGGATCTCGAGGGTCGCCCGTTGGGAGTCGACGCGATGCTCGATTTCACCACGCAGCGCAGGACGGCGCTGGCCCCGGGTACGCGCGTTCAATGGTCGGGCGTGCTGCGGGTGCCGCGCGGCGGCCGCTATCGGATCTACCTGCAGTTGCTCGGCGCGCGCGCAGGCCTGAGCATCGATGGCAAGCGTGTCGCGGTCGCGCTGCTCACGCCGCATCACGGCGATCTGCTGCAGCCCGCGCAGCACAACGTGCTGCCCGACCCGCGATGGACTCGATGATCTGCGCAGCGAGGTGGAGCTCACCGCCGGCGATCACC
The DNA here is from genome assembly GCA_963771665.1 of uncultured Gammaproteobacteria bacterium. Classification (GTDB taxonomy): domain Bacteria; phylum Pseudomonadota; class Gammaproteobacteria; order Steroidobacterales; family Steroidobacteraceae; genus FEN-1191. The sequence continues at coordinate 53,584 of CAVYUK010000013.1, forward strand.
CGGTGCTGGTGCAGGTGGTCGGTGAAGATGCGGGACAGCCCGTGCAGGTCCGGTTGGCATGGGTCACGCCGGAACAGCGCGCCGCCGACTATCAGGCTGCCATCGACACCGCGCGCGGCGCCTCCAAGGTGGTGGTGTTCGCGTGGGGCCGCAACGCGCCGCTGTTCGCGCTGCCCGGCGATCAGGACCAGCTCATTTCGGACATCGCCGCTGCCAATCCCAATACCATCGTGGTGCTGAATGTCAGCGAGCCGGTGGCGATGCCGTGGCTGGACCGCGTCCGTGCCGTGCTGCTCATGTGGTTCCCGGGTGATGAAGGCGGACCTGCAGCCGCGGATCTGCTGCGCGGAGCCGCCAGTCCCGGAGGCCGGCTGCCATTCACCTGGCCGCGGCGGCTCGCGGATGGCGTGGCCAATGATCCGGCGCACCCCGAGCGCTCATCGTTAGGTCTGGATGGCGTCACCACTTATTCCGAGGGCATCTTCATCGGCTACCGCTGGTTCGATCAGCAAGGCATCGAGCCGCTGTTCCCGTTTGGCTTTGGGCTCTCTTACTCGCGCTTCGAGTATGCGCACCTGGCAGTGCATCGCGCAGCCGATGGCGGGCTCGATGCGGGCTTTGATCTGTCCAACGTGGGCGGCGTCGATGCCGATGAAGTGCCGCAGCTTTATCTTGGGGCCCCGGATGAGCGCTCCGCCGAACGCACCGGCGGCGCCCAGTTCGCGCGCCGCGCACTGGCCGCGTTCGATCGCGTGCACCTGCGGGCAGGGGAGAGCAGGCGGATCTCGTTGCATGTGGCCCCGCGCGCGCTGGAGTACTGGTCGACGGCCAAGGGCGGTTGGGCGATAGCCGGTGGCACGCGTGCGCTCTACGTCGGGCCTTCCAGTCGCGAGGTGCGGCTGCAGGCGGTAACTCGGGTCACACGCCGAGGCGGCGAATAACGATCAAGCTTAGGCTGTTCACGGCCGGTTTGAGGCATTCGATCGCCAGAACGGCCGCCTGTAAGCGGTCATCCACCGTGCGCGATAAAAAGCAGATATAGGAGCTTCCTAAAGAATGGGCCAGAGTCGGGCGAGGCGCGCGCTCATGAGAGATCCTGCCGAGATCCGAGCTGACGTAAGATGTCTTTGGGTGCCCACGTGTCGAACTGCGGTATCCGGTCGACGATGGGCTCCCAAGGCGCCTTGTCGGAGACAAATGTGTGGGCCTTTGGCTGCTTGGTAAAAGGCGTATCGAGGCTTCCTAGCCTTATCCGAAGAATATCCGGCGATGCTGAGAGATAGGCGTAAATCGGGCTACCACAGCGCGAGCAGAACGCACGAAATTTTCCAGGCGAAGACTCGAACTCGCGAAGTGTGTCACCACCACTACGAAGTCGAAAGTCCGTTCGACTGATTGGCGCATTCGCAGCGTGCGCCGTACCGCTCGCTTTGCGGCAACTGGTGCAATGGCAATAGCCGAAATCGCCGGGCTCTGAGCCGAGCTCATACTTGACGTTTCTGCAGAGGCAACTCCCCTCAAACATCGGCGCTCTCCTTGTCGACTTCCGGGCGACAAATGTAGCAAGCCGCTGATTCGCTGAATACGCCGCGCGGCCAATAGACTCCAGTCAGATTGGTGGCCCGAATACTGCCGCTCCCGAACCGCCTTGGCCACTATCTTTATACCCCCACTCACCCCCTGACTGATTGGCCGGTTCTGAGTGGACAATCGGACAGCAGGCGGCCACTTGCAGACTCCATGTCAGCTAAAATGGGCGCCCGATAGCAGTCATTGCTGCTGCCATAGAATCTTTCGGTTATGAGGCATCCTGGCAACGTGTCCAATTGCAGCAAAGTGGCACTGCTCGTTTGTTTGACGCAGTTGAGCATATTCAGCGCGCAGAACAGCTACGGCTACAGTCCCGCTCCTGATCCCTATGCTCGATGTCCCAAGGCTGCGCAAGAGCGCGAACGCTTACACTCAGGCCGGTCTAAACCAAAGGATGTAGCTGCCGTTGGCCGGCCCGCGTTGCAGAGGAATCTGCTGCTTATGCAGCAGCAAGATCAGGATGCGCGCAAGCATTGGATGGATTCTCTGGAGAGCAACAACGCAGACGCTGAAGCGCTGCGCCTCTACACGGCCGAAACCGACAAAAGCAACCTGCGGCGACTTAAGCACATCATCAACCAAAACGGCTTTCCAACTATCGGCATGGTAGGCGTGGAGGGAGTGCATGCCGCGTTCCTATTGATACAGCATGCTGATACTGATCCATCATTTCAGAAGAAGATGTTGAAAGTGGTTACCCGACGACTTCATGCGGGCGAGATCAGCGGTAATGCCTATGCCCTATTGACGGACCGTGTGCTGCGGGCCGAAGGGAAGCCCCAACGGTATGGCACTCAATTTGATGAGCGCGAAGGTAATCTAGTGCCCGCGCCGATAGCGGACCCATCTCACGTCGATCAGCGTCGACGTGCTCTCGGGCTCATCTCTCTTGCGAACTACGCCTGTGTTATTCATGCGGCATATCGACCCGATAATCAATAGTCGAAACGACGGAGATGGACGACCAGTTGAGCCCAATAGAACTTTACCCCCGCAGCAAATGGGCACGCCGTAGTAGAACCCAATTTGCCACGCCGGTTCATATGTGCAAGTCAAAGCCTAACGACGATGTCCCGAGGACAGAGAAATATAGACCGAACAGCGGCCATCCATCAGTGTCGGCTAAGGGTCTAGGCAGTGTGAAAACACTGCGCATCAAAAGTTATTGCTCTGGTACGTGCTATGAATCGCCTCTCAACCAAGCTAAGCACGTCAGAACAGCACGTAGGTCCTCCATTTTGCGAGCAAGCAAAACGCTTCCCCGCGTTTTCACGCAGCCTAGGTCAAGAGCCGTCGGTGACAATTCCAGATGGGCCGCCATTTAGCTGTTGCCCCCGGCTCGTAGTAAGCTGACCTGATGCATAGTCGGGCCAGTTCCTGCAACCTCCCAAGTTTGCGAGATGCTCAATGAAATACCATCTGATCAGTGCGGCGTTGATTCTCGCGGCGATGGTCCTGTGGGTGTCCGGCCTGAACGCCGCCGGGACACGGATAGGCTTAGTGCTGATCGTTGCCGCGGCTGTGTGCGAGCTCAGCTTCTGGGGGCGTTTCTTGCGTCGGCCATGAGTCCGGCCGCCAAAGGTTGGCTGGAGTTCGCAGTGTTCTGCGCCGTGTTCGGGACGCTGATGGACATTCATAAGCATTACCACGCGTTGGACCACTGGATGGCTCTTATATGGGTAAGCTTTCTCGTTGTCGCCGGGGTGTTTGTACTCATAAGGACCTACTCCGGTAAGCCTCAACGCAGCATCGCGTTTCTCAACACAGTGCCGAGAAGCTGGCAGCGCTGGTTTCTAGGCGAGGGCGGCGATGGGCGAGATTGAGGTCTAGACATTCCCATTTTCAACCTTAATTGAACGAGTAAGGGACCGACATCATAGCGGCGCCAGGATTTGATCCTTCTACGACGCACCGGCGCCAATACTCGTTTTGGGAAAGTTCGCGATTTGATTGCTCGGAAGCGGCCGGTGGCGACCGGCGGCAGAGGGTCAACTGCGGAAATCCGGCGTCACTACCCAGCGCGACCGCTATCGGGCAGTCGAACCGGCGCAGATCCGCCACTTACTTTCTCGCTCATACACTCGCGCCTAGTACTGGCTGGTCACTCGGCGTGTGTCGTTCGTGGCATCGACTTCAAATCGCGCGCCCATGAGCTAAATTCGGGGTCAATCGTATCGAGGCGACGCAGTGTTTCGGCAGTACTGAGCGTCGCAAATTTATACGCCCCGTCGGGGAAGGCTCGTCGCAATGCCTCTAAAAATTCAACGCCGTGGCGGCTATACACCTGCTTGATCTGCTCAAAAAACTGAGCTTGGTACCAGAGGTAGTTCCGCGGGTCCTTCACAGCGATCTCCAGGAAGTTCGACTCAAGGTCATCGAGCGAGACGTAGCGTTGCGGTTGACCCGGTCGGCCGCCGACTTCGAGAACATCGATCAACCACAGCTGCTCTGGATGTTCGCTCGCGAGATATGCATACACGATATAGGAAGCCACCAGTTCGTTTAGCCAGCGCGTTCCCGGATTGATTCCGTAGGCATCGAGGATCGCATGGCCAAGTTCGTGACCACCCCAAAGATCGTACGCGCTGCCAGCTGCCTCACTCCACGGAAGATGATGCGCACTTACTGCTTGCCGCACGCCAGCCGCGGCGTCTTTCTCCTTCGGAAATACGTCCGGACCGCCGACCCAGTTTACCGGCATCATGGCTACCGGCGGATCGCCTGTGCACGAGGGCGTCGGGTAAGGCATCTGGTGCTCCGTCAATCCATATTGAGCGGAGTTCAGGACGGCGAGCGAAACCGCCAGGTGAAATTGCATTCGGCGCTGCGCGAAGCTTAGCTCGTCTGAAAAGAAGGTCTGCAGTTTGCGTGCGCGTGCTTTGTAGCCAGGCGTGTAGTAGGTCGGAATTATGCCTTCGAGCAATGGATCACCCAGCGATTTAACCCGGTCCAGCCGTCCAGGCTCAAAGCTCGCCGGTTTGGTTACCTGTTCCGCAGTTGGCGTTTTCGCGGCTTGCGGCTGTGCGAGGCCCCACTGACTTGTTGCGACAAATATGAAGCTTGCCACGAGTAAGCCAACAGCTCGGAGGAACTTGACCGAAGCGCGGGGGTTGGCATTGCCGCGAGGCGTCCGCAGGGTTTCTTGCATGACTGATCTCCCCAAAAGGAAACAAACATACATGTACGGAACGTCGTCGGCGACTTCGAGGTAGCGACGGCGCTCGATCCCTCGCGATTTGGAGCCGACGCGCGCCCTCGGCCGGAGGGTGACGCGCAGGTTGGGTCGACACCATCCTTAGCGGTGGGGAGGCGGTCAGCAATCAGATCGAATTCTCGTTAAACTTTGGATTCCGGAAGGAGAAACAGTGCATGCCCAAGATTGACATGAGTTCCGTATCCGCACGGAAAGGCTCCGGTTATCCACGACCATTCGATGAACCGTGTGCAGCGCGTACGCGGCGTCGCCTTGGTGACGCTGGTGGGCTTCGCGATTTTGGCGTGAACCTTATGACCTTGCCGCCCGGAGGCTGGTCCAGTCAGCGCCATTGGCACAGCCACGAAGATGAGTTCGTGTATCTGCTTGAAGGCGAGTTGACGCTCATCGAGGACGGCGGTGAGACAGTGTTACGAGCAGGGGATTGCGCTACGTTCCCAAAAGGCACAGGCAATGGCCACCATCTGGTCAACAAGTCCACTGCGGCGGCTGTCTATCTAGACGTCGGTTCTCGAAATCCGCTGGACCTTACAACCTATAGCGATATCGACATGAAAGTCGCCAACGCCGACGGGAAATTTGTACGTAAGGACGGTACGCCGTATCCCTCGTCGTAGCGCGTCCCGCCTCTGGTGCCACACTGGATTGAATGCCTGTTACCGGACGTTCTTCAGTTACCGACAATGAAGGCTTTGATCAGGTGCAAGAGCGGTCGTCAGGCCGAAATAGATCAATCCAGCCGTAATGAGCACGAAACCGATTACGCGCAGATCAAGCAAGTTTCCAATCAGGAAGCCAAAGATCACGCTGATGATGAACCAGGCCGTTGTTGCGCCGACGGCTAACCACGCTAGGGCGCGATCATTTGGCCGATTAGTGCGCAAAAGGTTGAGCGCACCGATTAAAATTGCTAATACGCTCATGCCCAGCGCCGATAGCAGTGCGATCGGCTGGTCGTGGTATGTCGCGATAGCGCCAGCGGCGTGACCGCCGCCAGCTACGATTATTAATAGCACCGCGAGTGACCGGTCTACGATTCTTCGCAACAAATGCTCCCTCCTGCGCTGACGCAACTTTCGTAGGATTTAGCAAAATATGTATGGATGAATCAAAGCGCAATAACAATCTGCTTGATCCATAGCGGTCGTTTGTGGCTGGGGGTTAGGGTCAGCAGCTGCATTTCGGTAGCTTTTTGTCTTGGAGGTAACGGTGAGCGCAGTGGACTACGTAGAAGTATCAAGAACGGCTCATCGGTGGTTCAAGGATCATGGACGCAACGCGGGGCAGTATGCGGCAAAGCCAGCCCGTGAAGCGCTGGCGGAAGGCAAGTCCGACGAAGCCGAATTTTGGAAAGCCGTATCCGCGGCGCAATCACCGCGTTAATTACGCGAGCCAACGCTTAATACATTCGCAATCGCCGCAAAGATGTCGTTCCCGACCGTCGCCTCAGATCAACTAGCGTCGTTCAGGCGATTACCGATCAGTTACGGCAGTACCCGGCCAAATGCGGTCTACTGCCATATCCAGCTTAACGACTAAAGCCGCCATTCGACATTCTCATGGACTTAGTAGACGCCATTGATTGCACTGACACCTACTGCGCGTCTTCATTCCAAATGGCTGAAATTGGGTTGTGCTGCAACGCGGGTGTAGGCCAAACTATGGCGCGAATTCGCGTCAAGCTGAAGGACTCGTAGAAAGTTCGACGCGGCCCCTTGTTTTGCAAGTACCGCCGGCCGCGTGACGGAGCAAAGGTTCAATTACAAAGTTCCCTGATACGGAGGTCTCATGAAATACATTGCACTCGCACTCACGGTCGTTCTCCTTGCGGCCAGCGCCGGCGCGGCATCAGCCGCCGACAGCCCTTTTGCGGGCACATGGAAACTAAATGTCGAAAAAAGCTCACTTGCGGGGCAGACGTTGGCCTATACGGTTACGGCGACCGGGTTCCAGTTTTCAAACGGCAGTACCGTCAAGTTCGATTTCGCTCTGGACGGTAAAGAGTATCCCGTGATTCCTGGCCGTACAGTATCGTGGACAAAAAGTGGAGACAGTACTTGGGATAGCGTTTATAGGGATGGCAAAGGGACGGTCGTGAGCAAGGTCCACAGAGTGCTTTCCGCCGACGGCAAAACAATGACTGTGGTCTCGACGGATTTTCACGCGGACGGGACAACCGCAGAGGAGACAGACGTGAGGGCACGTGTCTCCGGCGGTCCCGGTCTGGCGGGTACCTGGAAAGAAGTGAAGGTCAGCCGTGCCACCGAGACGATGATCATCTCCGTTCCCTCGGCCGGCCATGTCAGGTACGAATTTCCCAGTCAAAAAGAAATCACGGAAGGCCCGGTGGACGGCACGCCGTTGCACGTTCAGGGCCCAACCGAGCCGGAAGGCGCCACGATTGCATACATCCAATCGAGCCCGAAGGAGCTGACATGGTCCTATGCTGTCAAGGGCACCGTGCTGTGGAAAGGCACGGACACGGTGTCATCTGATGGAAAATTGCTGACCAGCGTCTCCTGGGCACCCGGCAAAGAGTCGGAGAAGACAACTGAGGTCTATAACAAGCAGTAGTGGCTTACAGCCCTTACGCCCAACGGCGGCAAGCGGCCAAGACTCGCCGTTGGGAGTTTCGACATTCGCAGCTCGCATTTGGCAGCGCTGGGTGCGCGCCGACGCAGTGGCTAATGTACAACGCAGACCATTTCGGTTGCGATAGACTGCCGTGGAAGATATTCCTTAGGGCAGGGCAATGCGCGCAATCTCAGCGGTAAGTCTCTTTGCGTATGTGGCGTTGGCCCTGTCTGGAGCCGACTGTCTTGCCCAATCGACGGCGGCTGCCGCTTCTACTGAAGGTGCAGACGTCCCACTGCAGTCCCTGCCTTATACGCCCGGCTTGGACGTCAGCGCCATGGACCGTACAGCAAACCCCTGCGCCGACTTGTACCAGTACGCTTGCGGCGGCTGGAGAGACCATAACCCCATTCCCCCGGATCAGGCCTCCTGGAGCGTTTACGGCAAACTCTATCAGGACAATCAACGATTTCTCTGGGGTATCCTCGACGGTCTGGCCCGAGCCACGAGCGAGCGCACGGCGAGTCAGCAGAAGATCGGCGACTTCTTTGCCGCGTGCATGGACCAGTCGGGCATTGAGCGCCTCGGCGCCCAGCCCCTGATCCCCTCGCTCACGCGCATTGCTGGCCTGCGATCCAAGCACGAGCTGCCCGCTCTGCTGGTCGATCTGCAGTTGCAGACACACGACGCCGGATTTTTGTTCAGGTTCGATTCCAATCAGGACTATGCGGATTCAACGCAAGTCATCGCGTTCGCCGACGCCGGCGGCCTGGGCCTTCCCGATCGGGACTACTACACCGACACCGACGCGCACTCGACTCTGTTGCGCGGCCAGTACACCGAGCATGTAGCGCGAATGTTCGCGCTTCTCGGCGATGCACCAGCCGTGGCGCGCCAAAACGCCCTGGTCGTGCTGCGCATCGAAACCAGGCTGGCAGAGGCATCCCTCAAACGTGTTGACCGCCGCAATCCCCATAATCTTTTTCACAAGCTCCATCGGGCCGCTTTGCAGAAGTTGACGCCGGAGTTCGACTGGGCCTCCTATCTTCGGGCCTTGGGGCTGGCGGACCTCAACGAGCTCAACGTCAGCGAGCCCCGGTTTTTCGCTGCGCTCGAAGGAGTTCTGAGAGATACGAGCCTTGCCGACCTGAAGACCTATTTACGCTGGCATGCCGCGCACGGCGCCGCACCCTTTCTCTCGTCCGCTTTCGAGGATGAGCGCTTTGCATTCTATGACCACACCCTTCGAGGGGTATCGGCACAGCCGCCACGGTGGAGACGCTGTGTTCGACAGGTGGATACTTTGCTCGGTGAAGCGCTCGGTCAGGAATTCGTTGCCCGTACCTTTGGACCTCAGCTCAAGGCTTCGACCCTCCAGATGACGACCCAGATTGAACAGGCCATGCGAGCTGACATCGAACAGCTCTCATGGATGGGTGATACGACGAAACATCAGGCACTCGTGAAACTCGATGCGATCGCCAACAAAATTGGCTATCCCGATCATTGGCGGGACTACAGTTCAGTGGAGATCCGCCGTGACGATTACTACGGCAATATCATTCGCGCCACGCGATTCGAGGCGCGGCGGCAGATCGACAAGATCGGCAAGCCGCTGGATCGCGCGGAATGGTCGATGACACCACCGACCGTAAACGCTTACTTCGACCCGCAGATGAACGATATCAATTTCCCGGCCGGAGTACTGCAGCCGCCGTTGTATGACGCCTCGATGGACGACGCCCCCAACTACGGCAATACGGGCGGTACCATCGGTCATGAACTCACACACGCTTTCGATGACGAGGGTCGTCAATTCGACGCTGCCGGCAACCTGAGGGACTGGTGGACCATCGCCGATGAGCAGAGGTTCAAACAGCGGGCGCAATGTATCGTCGATCAGTACGCCCAGTATGTCGTGGTTGATGATATTCATATCAACAGCAAGCTTACCTTGGGCGAGGACGTCGCAGATCTGGGTGGGCTAATTCTCGCGCACATGGCCTGGCTCGCGCAGACTGCCGGACAGACGCTAGCGGACCGGGATGGCCTGACTCCTGAGCAGCGATTCTTCGTTGGCTACGCGCAATGGGCCTGCGAAAACGACCGACCTGAAAATCTACGCCTGCGCGCAAAGACAGACCCTCATTCGCCCGGTCGCTATCGGGTCAATGGCCTCGTGATCAACATGCCGGAATTCCAGCAGGCCTTCACCTGCAAGGCAGGGGACGCAATGGTTACGGAGCACCGCTGCCGCGTTTGGTAGCGCGCCCAAAACTGAGTGCGATGATTTTGGACGACTCCGGAAGCCACACGATCTGATGTCGCTGAAATACATTGCCATCGCCGGTCGTTGGATATTTGGCCTTTGGTATCTCATTACCGGGGCCGCATGGCTTGTGGCCCATGCCACGGGGCACGGCGCGTCGCATCCCGAGGTAGCGGCTGGCGCCAGTGCTTTCCAAAAGGCACTTACGGAAAGTCACTTTATGGACCCTTTGCTCGCATTGACGTGTTTCTTCGGAGGCGCGGCTCTGCTCATTCGTCGCACGGCGCCGATAGGTATCGCAGTGCTCGCGCCCGTCGTTCTTGTGATCTTCCTATTTCATCTGGTGCTGTCCGGGAATTGGATGTGGGGTACTTTGAACTTGGTCTGGTTTGCGGGATTAGCTTGGCGTTACAGAAGAGCTTTCACGCCACTTTGGACTTACTCGGAACCACCCTAGCCGCAAGCAGCCATCAACTAGCGTGGACGGACCATTGTTGTAGCCGACCGGCTGATGCCGACTTCATGCGTTGCTTGCATTCGGCTTAGGTATCACGCCCAACTGCATCATCAGACCTAACGTATCCATAATGATGCGGGTGTCCTTGATCTTTCCGCTTTCGAATCGGTCGATTACCATTCCCCAGGTCTTAACAGGACGATGCGTTGCGGGCACTCCAAGAAACGGACCGCTATGGGTTCCGGTCCACTCGAATCGCGAAAGAACCTTATCTCCTTCGGCAATCTGCTCTTCGATCGTCCAGTGCATATCGGGAAACGCAGCTTTCAGTCCGCGCAACACGTCTTTCAAGCCTTCAATTCCTGGACCCTGGCCCGGAAAGGGAACCTGCTCAACCATTTCCTCCCAGAAGAACTGATCAACAGCGTCGATTTCCCCTCTGTTAATAACTTGCTCGATGAATTGCCTTACGGCGTCGCAATTTGTCCTCATTGTTCTTAACTCCCTATGCTTTCAACGCCCCGGTCCGACGTAGCAGTCTTTCCAGTTTACGGTAAACGGGTCCACCCCACCCGGTCGCGCCGCCGGCTTGCCTGCCGCCAAGCTGGTCCACATTTCTTTCAAATTATTGGTACCCGAATCGCGCGCCACCAACTCCCGTACTTATAAGCGTGAGCCTTAATCGGCTTCGCCCAAAGAACGTGGCGCCAGCACCGGGACAACAGGCGCCGGCACCATCGATTGATCCGCGGATCTCAAGTTCCCGTCGTCACGCAGTGTGCCGACGGGGGGAGCCTGGCCAGGCACGGTGACTGAGCGACATGGATGTCGCGACCCTCCAGTGAATTGGGCAACTCTGTGGAGCACGAAGGCCTGTAAAGAGCAATAATACCCTCATGCCGTTCGCGTTCTCGCGGGACAGTGCCTGGACATGGGGGCCTAATGGATAAGTGGCTTAACGCGATTCTCACGTGCGTGGTTCTGAGCGTTGCATCAGACATCCATGCCGCTCAGACCCAGCCCGTTCCCGCCAATCCGATGTGGGCGCAAACGTATCTGGGAGTTAATCCCAAGGCAAGGTGTCCGGATCTACGCATCGCAGATGAGGGAATCATCGCAGTGGTACTTTTCTGGGTGCCACGCGGAGGCGCGCCGTCACAGATCTCCATCAAGTCCTCTTCGGGTTCGAGTGCTCTGGATTCCGCGGCGATCAGCTGCGTCTCGAGGCTTCGATTCGCACCCGCCACCTCGCTCGGCGATGGCGATCCGATGGACTCGTGGCAGCAAATTGCCTTCAGATGGGCCATTCCAGGCAATTCGGACGAGACGAGAGCGATGAGCTCCCAAAATCCGCCATCGGGGCCCACTCGAGCGTCCGAACCCATCGCGGGCGCGCCGGCGCAGATAGCGGCCAATGCGAGACAGGATGATTCCAGCGGCCAGGCCAACAGCGTGACTGTGCATGTCTGCGTCGATAAAACGGGAAAACTCGAACAGGATCCGACGATCGTCCACTCTTCGGGAACGGCCTCTCTGGATCAGGCCGCTGTGAGAATCGCAGCATCCGGCTCGGCTTTCTACCGGCCAGAGACATCGTCAAGCGGGCCGCCCGTGTCCGGCTGCGCGCAGCTGGCGATCAAGTTCGACACGAAGTAACACGACGTTCCGGTGGGGCTCTCCTGTGGCCCAACCGTTGCCTCAGAGCCCGTGAAAAAGACGCCAATCCTGATCGCAGCCTTGAGCATGCTCGCGACCGTCACCGCGAGCTCGGACGATGTACTCCCGCAGTCACGGGCCGAGGCGCTCGCCATCGAGGCGCAAGACGCTCTTCCGCTCACAAGTTTCTACGATCCGCCGGAGCCGCTCGGCGCGCGCCTTCCCGGTGCGCTGATCCGCTCCGAAGCGTTCCAGGGATACAGCCTGCCGCCGGGAGCGCATGCGGTGCGAATCCTGTATGTGTCGCGCGCGCTCGATGGCACGCCCGTGGCTGCCTCTGGGGTGGTGCTGATCCCTGCCGGAGCAAGGCCGCGCCGCGGTTGGCCGGTGATCGCCTGGGCACACGGCACCAGCGGAGTTGCCCGCATGTGCGCGCCCTCGCTGATGAAGGACGTTGAATATGGCAGCGAAGGGCTCATGCCGATGGTGGCGGCGGGCTTCGCCGTGGTGGCGACCGACTACGCCGGTCTGGGGACACCCGGCGCTCATCAGTACGACAACAAGATTCCCCAGGCCAATGATGTCGTTTACTCGGTTCCCGCCGCTCGCGCCGCAGTGCCTTCACTCGGGCAACGGTGGGTGGCCGTCGGCCACTCCCAGGGCGGAGTCGCGGTATGGGGCGTTGCCGAGCTCGAGGCAAGGCTCAAGGATGCGGGCTACCGTGGCGCGATTTCCGTCGCGGGCGACATGAACTACGAGAGCTTCGAAGCCCACGATGCGGTTGATTTCGACACCGTCACGAACCTGTACTGGCCCCTGACCGCGTTTGGCGTCAAGGCGAGCTATCCCTCGTTCGACGTGGGGCAATTTCTGTCGCCGATCATGTTGGAACGCTACGAGGATATGACAACGAAAGGCTGCTGGTATTTCGCCTACGCCGCGGCCGACGAGATCGGACGGCAAGCGGCAGTCCGGCCCGGCTGGAACGAGTTGCCTGAACTCGCGCGCTACAATCGGGACAGCCTCAGCACCAACGAGCCCATCCGCGGACCGCTCATGGTTCTGGCCGGTGATGATGATGCCTCGGTGAATTTTGCCAACATTCAGGCTGGCGTCGCGCAGGCATGCCGCAATCACCTGCCAATTGAATTCGTGCACCGGCCGGGCCTCGATCACGATCCGCTCATGGAGAAAACTATCGACCTGCAGCTCGACTGGGTGCGTGCGCGGCTTGATGCCAAGCCCTGGCGCGGCAATTGCGGGTCGGGCTCCCCCTAGTTTGCGTTAAGGCGATTTGCCAGCCCGATGGCGCTATCAATTCCTCAGATGACGCGGATGAGCCAGCTCCTGGAGGAGGCGCTGACGCTGGATGAGACCGCTCGCCGCGCCTGGCTGACACGTCTACCCCTCGAGCATCAGGATCTGGCCACTGCACTTCGCGATGCGCTACTGCCGGGAGCGGCGCAGGCAGCGGAACTGAAAGCGCTGATGAGCCCGCCGAAGCTCGACGCGCTGTATGAGGCAAGCACGCCGGCCGCGAGCGGCCTGCAACCTGGCGCCCGCGTGGGCCCGTATGAGCTGATCCGATTGCTGGGTGCCGGAGGCATGGCGGAGGTGTGGCTGGCCCGGCGCGCCGATGGTGCCTTCAGGCGCGAAGTGGCGCTGAAGCTGCCGATGCTCGCTCGCGCGCAGGCGGGTCTGGAGGCGCGCTTTGCGCGCGAGCGCGACATCCTGGCCAGTCTCGAGCATCCCCATATCGCGCGTCTCTACGATGCCGGTGTCGATCCGCAAGGCTTGCCCTACCTGGCGATGGAATATGTGCAGGGTGAGTCGCTGACGGGCTGGAGCGACGCCCATGGGCTCGGGATACCCGAGCGCCTGAGGCTCTTCCTGCAGGTGCTCGAGGCCGTGCAATTCGCCCATGAGAAGCAGATCATCCACCGGGATCTTAAGCCCTCGAACATCCTGGTGACCGACTCTGGGCAGGTGCTGCTGCTGGATTTCGGCGTCGCCCGGCTGCTGGAGGCTGAAGAGACGGATCAAACGCCACTGACCAGTCTCTATGGCCGAGCGCTGACACCGGACTATGCCAGTCCCGAGTTATTGCGCGGCGATCCGATCGATGAGCGCAGTGATCTTTACTCCCTGGGCATATTGCTCTACGAACTGCTGAGCGGTACTCGACCCTATCGACTCAGGAGCGCAGCCTCGATCGGGGCGCTCGATCAGGCCATCGCCACCATTGAGGTGAAGAAGCCGAGCCTGCAGCTCGAGCCGGCGGCGGCCACTGCCCGCGACGGCACCGCAGAACAGCTGGCGCGGCAACTGCGCGGGGACCTCGATGCCATTGTGCTAAAAGCTCTGGCGAAGGAGCCCGCGCAACGCTATCCGAGTGCCGCCGCGATGGCCGAGGATCTGCAACGCTATCTGGAAGGCAGACCCATCCGGGCGCGACCGGCACGCCTCGCCTACCGAGCGGAAAAATTCATATCGCGTAACCGAGTGCTGCTCGCCGTCAGCGCTGCAGCCGTGCTCGCGACTCTGACCGCGGTGGGTTATATGCGCTACCGCCAGAACGTTGCGCAGGCCAGAGTCAGTGTGAACCCTCTTGCCGCATCCGCCGCGCAAGGCCCGGCGAATTCTGTTGCCGTTTTTACGCCGCCCCCACACTCGATCGCGGTGCTGCCGTTCGTAAACCTGAGCGGAGACAAGGAGCAGGAGTACTTCTCCGATGGGCTCACCGAAGAACTGCTTAATTCCCTTGCCGAGATCGACGGATTACAGGTTGCGGCGCGCACATCGTCGTTCACATTCAAAGAGCGTCCGGACATTGCTACCGTGGCGCACAAACTCAATGTCGGCGCAGTACTCGAAGGAAGTGTGCGGCGCTCGGCGAATACCATTCGTGTCACCGCGCAGCTGATCAATGCCGTCACGGGCTTTCACCTGTGGTCCAAGACCTATGACCGGGATTTGGGGGATGTGCTGAAACTTCAGACCGAGATTGCCACCGCGGTGGCCGGCGCCCTGAAAGTCACGCTCCTCGGCGATGTCGCGGCCAAAGTCGAACTCGGCGGGACACGTAATCCCGCCGCCTTCGATGCCTATCTACGCGGCGCGAAAGTGTATAACTCGATGCGCGAAGCAAGGGACATGCCGGCTGCAATCGCGGCGTATACGGAAGCGATTCGACTGGATCCGAACTACGCGCTCGCGCTCGCAGGCCGATCAATGGCCCTCACCGCCTACGCTGAGGAGGTCACAACCGGGGCCGCGATGCGTGAAGGCTTTGACAAGGCGCAAGCGGACGCGCGCCGCGCGCTCGCGCTCGCGCCAGATTTGGCCGAGGCCCACCTCGCATTGGGGTGGGTTTCGGAACGAGGGAACCTCGACTTCACGCTGGCGAGTGAAGCTTACGATCGCGCAGTCGCCCTCGCGCCTGGAAATGCGGGAGTCCTGCGGACTATGGGCCTTTTGGCCGCCAAAATGGGTCACTTCGATGTGGGTGTTGCAGCCACCCGCCGCGCCGTTGTGCTCGATCCGCTCGCTCATGAAAGCCATTTTTACCTCGGCTCGGTATTGTATTTTGCCCGCCGATATGACGAGGCGGTTGCGGCTTTGGCAGAACTCATCAGTCTCGAGCCCGAATTCAAGCAGACCTACGGGCTTCGCGGACTCGCCTATTACGGGCTCGGTGATCTGCAGAGAGCGCGCTCTTCATGCGAAACCACGCCGGATCACTGGCTGAGTCAACAGTGCCTCGCGCTGACCTATGACAAGCTCGGCAGGCACTCGAACGCGGAAGCGGTGCTGTCCAAAATGTATACAGCGATGGGTGATGGCACGGCGTTTCAGTACGCCGCGATCTATGCGCAGTGGGGTAATCCGGTTAAGGCGCTCGAATGGCTCGAGACGGCGTGGCGTCTGCGGGACCCGGGCCTGGAACAACTGAAGACCGACCCGCTCATGGACCCTTTGCGCAAGGAGCCGCGCTTCCAGGCGATTGAGCGCGAGTTGAAGTTTCCGTCCTGAGAACTCTACTCAGCCAGCGTTCCTTTCGCCCGGCAAGTTTCGTCGACCACCTCTAGCACGCGTTTCGCGCGAGTTTCCGGCTTTGCAGCATCATCGATGCGCCGAATCATGTAGTTTTTCTTGCCGGCAGTTAGAGCGTTGAAGCGAGCCAAGGCGTTCTTGCGGCGAAGAGCGGCGGACAAGTCGCTTGGAATTTCGATGTCGGCGCGATCCAGAACCGTAATTTGCACCGTTACCCGATCGCCTTCATTGAGGTTGGCTTCTTTGCGAACCTGCTTTCGCACGCGAATGAAGTGTTTTCCACCGCCAACAGGGAAGAGGCTCACCTTAAAGGGTTCCGAAGCGTTGACGCGCGCCATGACCAATACGGCGCTTTTTGTTCCCAACGCCTCGGTGATGTTTGCTGGAACGGGAATGGCGCAGTAGTCCATACCGTCCGCCCAATTTTCAAGTTTCGACTTGAAAGCCAGCCTTCGTCCTGCTTTTGGAGCGGCGCTCACAGTTCGCATCGTCCGCTCCTCATCATGCAGTCCCCGCCGGGACAAGATCGAAATTCTCCTGTACGACTGCGTCCTCTTGTTCCGCCGCGGTCGACTTCACCTTCTGCTCGCGACTGTATGTGCCGATCAAATAGCCGCCCGCTAACGCGCGTGTCTTGACCGCTTCAAAGACTTCCTGGCGCCCCGGCACCTCGGAGAAAAGCTCACCGTCACCGAGCGCGAAAATCTGAAACACGTAGCGATGCTCACCGTGCCCAGGCGGTGGATCTGGCGGTAGCCATGACCGCTGCAGGAATGAATTGCGGCCGACCTGAAGTCTCCGGCCTTCATGGTCAGGGCTGTTGATAGCGCCCTGTTCGAGCTCCGCATCATCGACGCCCATGTTAACCACGATGGCATGCACGAGCGGGTGGGGGGTCGGTGAGTCCGCATCTTCGACGATCAATAGGATCGAGGCGGAATTTGTGGGGACTCCATGCCACCGCAGTGGGGGTGAATACCCGAGGCCGTCCGCAGTGTATAGAACCGGAATTGGGCCTCCAGCATGAAAGGCAGCGCTTTCCACCTTCAAGCCGGGCAATTGCGGCCGGTCAAGGCGGTAGAACACCGTATTCTCGATGCCGGCGCGCTGGAAGCGAAGGCTGTCACCTATAGTCGGGGGCAGGTTTTCTAGCATGTAACACCCGTTTCTTCTTTGGATCAGAACTATTGTTGTGACACATAGATACCCCTCGCGCGATTCGTCTTGGCCCTATAAGCGGGTAAGAAATGTCCCTGGGGAGTGATCCTGGCTGCGGTACTCTGAGCCATCATGCAGACCATCCCCATCTCCGTCCTCGATCTCTCCCCCATTGTCGAAGGCGCCACTGCGGCCGACGCGCTGCGCAACTCGCTCGAGCTCGCGCGCGCCGCGGAAGCGCTGGGCTACCGGCGCTTCTGGCTGGCCGAGCATCACAATATGCCTGGCATCGCCAGCGCCGCCACCTCGATCGTGATTGCGCACGTGGCCGGTGGCACCAGCTCGATCCGCGTCGGCTCCGGTGGCGTCATGCTGCCCAACCACGCGCCGCTGGTGATCGCCGAGCAGTTCGGCACGCTGGTGTCGCTCTACGGCGAGCGCATCGACCTGGGGCTCGGGCGCGCACCGGGCACTGACCCGCGGACCGCACGCGCGCTGCGCCGCGATCTGGCCGGCAATCCCGACAACTTCCCGGATGATGTGCTCGAGTTGCAGGCGTATTTCGAGGCGCCGGCCGGGCAGCCCACGCGCGCGGTGCCCGGCGCGGGACTCAAGGTGCCGATCTGGCTGCTGGGCTCCAGTCTCTACAGCGCGCAGCTGGCGGCCATGCTCGGACTGCCCTTTGCGTTTGCGGCGCACTTTGCCCCTGAGCTGTTGCTGCATGCGCTCGAAGCCTACCGCAGCCGCTTTGCGCCCTCGGCGCACCTGGAGAAGCCGTACGCCATGATCTGCGTCAACGTGGTGGCGGCCGACACCGACCGCGAAGCGCAGCGCCTGTTCAGCTCGCATCAGCAGGCCTTTACGGAACTGCGCCGCGGCCGCCCCGGCAAGCTGCCGCCTCCCATCGACGACATGGGCAGCTTCTGGACGGCGGAGGAGAAGGCCATGATCGGGCAGCAGATGCACTATTCGTTCGTTGGCTCGCCGGCCACGCTGCGCGCCGAGCTGGACCGCTTCCTCGCGCGCACAACGCCCGATGAACTCATGGTCAATGTGCACGTCTTCGATCAGGAGGCGCGCCGCCGCTCATTGGCGCTGACCGCCGAGGTAATGCGCAACGGCGCGTGAATCAGTCGGGCATGAACCCCAGGCGCGTCCAGACCCGCTCGGCCGCGCTGCTGGCGGGGCCGGCCGATTTCAGAACCTCGGATGCGATCTCATCATTGATGGCGCGGCGGCCCCGCAGTACGGCCAATGCGCCGATGAAGCTGCCGAACTGCAACGCCCGGCCGAGCGGGCTGCGGGGTGCCGTCTGGGGGGCGCCCTGGGGCGTGGCCTGCGGCACGACCTGCTCGGCGAGTGCGGTGTCAATGCGCTCGGACAGTTCCCAGCTGGCGGCGATCTGGCGCGCAACGCCGGTGGCGTGCTTATCGATGAGTGCCGAGATATACGCGGCATCGGGCTTTCGCTGGCGTGCGAGGAAGGCGTCGCGCGCGACGCTGAACACCACGATCGTGGCAAGTCCCAGGATCAGCGCCAGCAATTGCGCGGCGAAGGGGTCGGCGCTGTCGACCATGGACGCGTGCGTCTCCGCGGCATTGGCCGCAAACAGCGAATGCTCCCAGGTCACATCACCAAACTGCGCAAAGCCGCCGCCGCTGATGCGGAACACCGGCTGCATGAGCGCCGCGGCAATCATCGATCGCAGGCCTTCGATGCCGAGCATGGCCACGGCGCGATCCAGGCTTTCGATCGGTTCGGGGCTGTGGCGGTAGAACGGGCTGTTGGCCAGTCGCAGCAGGTTGCCGGCCAGTGCCGGATCGCCGGCGATGATCTGCGATAGCGCCCCGCGCGAGGCAGTCTCATCGTTGATCGCCTGCAGCAGCTTCGGCAACTGCATCGGGCGGCGCGGCGCGTAGTTGGGCTTGTCGACGATGTTGGTGAGCGTGGCGGCTACGCTGGCGGCAAACTCATCGCCGGGCTGGATCTGGAACGCCACTGGCGGCAGCGACGTACCGAAGGCGATCTCCCGCATCGAGCGGATCGTTTCCGCACGCACAGTCAGGACGGCCGGTGACTCGAGTGCCGCGGCCGCGGCATCAGCGTTGGCATCGGCATCGGCCGGGCCTTCGGCATCGGATTCCGCGTAGGCTTCCTTCGCCGCGCTTGCGAGCTGGGCATCGGAAGGGGCGCTGCCGGAACCGGGCGCGCGGTTCCGGCGCAGCAGGAACAGCATGCTTACCAGCAGTACGACTGCGGCGATGATGCCGATAAGCCACGGGCTCATAGCGATAGAGTAGTCCAAATTGCACACAAATAAGTGCGCATCGTCAGGCCCGCTGCCGGAAGCGTGCCGTCAGGGCATAGGCTATGAGCACCACCGTCAGTGATGCCAGACTCACCCAGAACTCGCTGGCGTGCGCCGGTGTCACGGCCATCGCCAGCAGCACGGCGATCATCCCGAGAATCGCCGCGTAAGTGCTCCAGGGGTACCACCACATGCGGATCGCCAGCTTCGAGACATCGATGCGCCGGCGCAGCCGGATCTGCGCGAACGCGGTCAGCATGTAGACGTAGAGAATGAGTGCGCCCGAGGCATTGACGAGGAAGGCAAACACGCCGTTCGGCGACCAGACCGCCGCGAAGATGCCCAGCAGGCCGGCGGCCGTGCCGGCCAGTACCGAGCGCGCGGGAACGTGGCCGGCGTTGAGTTTCACCATCCACTGCGGTGCATCGCGGTGCTCGGCCAGTGTGAACAGCACGCGGGAGGTCACGTAGAAAGCCGAGTTCAGGCAGGAAAGCACGGCGGTGAGAATGATGATGCTCATCGCCAGGCCTGCCCAGGAATAGTGCATCGTCGTCAGCGCCAGCGTGAAGGGCGACTGGCCGGGGACGATGCTGTCCCAGGGCACCACCGTCACGATCAGAAAGATCGCGCCGACATAGAAGAACACGATGCGCGTGATGATCGAGGTAGTCATGCGCGTCAGTGCCCGCGCCGGGTCGCGCGACTCCGCCGCTGCCACGGTGGTGATTTCGGCGCCGGTGAGAGAGAAGAACACCGTGGTCACGCCGGCCAGCACGGCCACGCCGCCGCGCGGCATGAAACCGCCGTGGCTGACGAGGGTGCTCCAGGTGGGGCCTGTCGGCGACAGCAGACCGCTGGCGTAGCCGAGCGCCAGCACCGTGAACACGATGATGGCGCTGACTTTGATGGAGGCGAACCAGAACTCGAACTCACCGAAGGAGCGCGCCGACATCAGATTCACGCCGGTCATGATGGCGATCAGGCCCGAGCCGAGCAGCCAGGTGGGCAGCGGAATCCAGGCGTGCAGCAGCACCGCGCCCGCGATGGCTTCCACCGCCACGACAATGATCCAGAAGTACCAGTAGAGCCAGCCAACCACGAAGCCGGCCCAGTTACCCAGACCTGATCGCGCGAATTCTGTAAACGTGCGCACGTTCGGCAGTGCCGTGGCCATTTCCGCGAGCATGCGCATCACCAGCAGGATCAGCACGCCGGCGATCAGGTAGCTGAGCACGATCGCCGGTCCCACGCCGGCGATAGCGGCACTGCTGCCGACGAACACGCCGGCGCCGATCATGCCGCCCATGCTGATCATGGTGACGTGGCGCGGGGAGAGCGAACGACTCAAGGTCGCGGGCGCGCTGGCGGCCGGCGCGAGGCTGCTTGGCTGCATCAAAAAGCTCCCAGTCCCTTGGTTCTTATGCCCCGCATCATAGAGCAGGGCGACCCTCGACGTTGGGCAGGGTTCAGGAGCGGCGCGCGTGTGGCAGGGGGATCCCGAGCTGCTTGATGCGGCGGTAGAGCGTGTTGCGGCTGATGCCGAGCTGGGCCGCCGCGTGTGTCATGTTCCAGCGGCTGCGTTCGATGGCGGCCAGCACTTCTGAGTGGTCGCTGGCCTGCGGGGCGCGATCCTCGCGCGGGGAATCCTGGGGAGGCACGCAATTCTCCTCGGCGGTGGTAAGCAGGCGCGGGGTGCCTGCGGGCAGCGCGCTGTCGTGAACCCCAACGAAATAGCGATGCCCTGTCCCAGGAGAGCGTACCGGCCAGATGGTACTGCCGGCACGGTGCGAGGAAAGCTTGAGCTCTTCTAAACGCATCGCGAAAATCTCTTCGATCGAACGCCCGATCAGTTCCGAGCGGGACCTGGCACCCAGCAGCGCAATCGCGGCCCGGTCTGCCGCCACCACGCTGCCGTCACGATCGAGCGCCAGCGCGCCATCATTGACGAGGTTTACGAATTCGGGACGCCAGTGGAAGCGCAGCACGGTGCCGCGGCGGTGGCGCTGCATGAAGAGACTCTTTTCGATCACCAGCGCCGACATGTTGACGAGCGTCATCGTGTGGACCTGGCTGCCGCGCGTGTCGTACGAGTCGACACAGGAGGCATCGAGTACGGCCACCACTTCATCCCGTGGATCGCGAATCAGGGCGCCGGAGCAGGACAGGCCGATGTGGCTGGAGTTGAAGTGCTCATCCCGGTGCACCGTCACGGGTTTGAGCTCGGCGAGGCAGGTGCCGATGCCGTTGGTGCCTTCGCTGCGCTCGCTCCAGTCCGCGCCCGGCAGTAGCCCCGCGCCGCGGAACAGCTGTCCCAGCGTGGGGTCGACCCGCTGGCAGAGGATGACGCCGCTGGCATCGGTCAGCAGCAGCGCGTAGCCCGAGCCTGATACCTGCTCGTAGAGCAGGTCCATTTCGGCCGCGGCGACCCCGATCAGCTCCTCGTGGCGCTGCAGGCGCTCGCGCAACGCCCCCGCCTCGATGACCGTGGGAGCCCGCCTGTGATCGGGCGCGAGGTGATAGTTACGCGCGCAGCGGGCCCAGGAGCGGGCGATGCGGGTGTCGGCGACGCCGTCGACGGTCCGCAGGACCTCATCCACGTGGCTGCGTACTTCCCGGCTTTCCATGGCATCCAGTTGTACGCCTCCGCCGGCGGTGACACAAACTGTCTCATGCGGGGGACAGCGATTGCGCCCCCTGGCCGCAGGGGTCCTATAATCGCCCCCCGGCTCATCAGCAGCCGGTCCTGCTCGCGCGAGCCTCCAGAGCCGCCGAGTCCGCGTTTGGGGTGCCTGTAACAGGAGATTTATATGAATGCAGCTATTGATATGGTGGCGCTGAGTGCACCTGTCAAAAAATTCGTCGGTCAGCCGCGCCAGGCCCTGATCAATGGTCGGTGGCAGAACGCGCAGGATGGCAAGACTTTCGAGGTGTTCAATCCGGCCACCGAGGCGGTGATCGCCCACGTGGCCGACTGCAAGAAGGCTGATGTCGATCTGGCCGTGGCCGCGGCGCGCAAGGCGTTCGAAGAAGGCCCATGGCCGAGCATGTCGCCGTCGGCGCGCGGCAAGATCCTGTGGAAGATCGGCGATCTGATCCTCGAGCATCTCGAGGAACTCGCGCAGCTCGAGTCGCTCAACAACGGCAAGCCCATTGGTGTCGCGCGCGGCGCCGACGTGCCGCTGGCGGCAGATCTGTTTCACTACATGGCCGGCTGGGCCACGAAGATCGAAGGCAGCACGCTGTCGCTGTCGGTGCCGTATACGCCCGATGCGCAGTACCACGCTTACACGCGCAAGGAGCCGATCGGCGTGGTCGCGCAGATCATTCCGTGGAACTTCCCGTTGCTGATGGCGGCCTGGAAACTTGGCCCGGTGCTGACGGCCGGTTGCACCGTGGTACTCAAGCCCGCCGAGGAAACGCCGCTGTCGGCACTGCTGCTGGCGCAGATCTGCCTGGATGCAGGCCTGCCTCCGGGCGTGCTCAACGTGGTAACCGGTTTCGGTGAGACCTGCGGTGCGCCGCTGGCTGCGCATCCGGGTGTCGACAAGGTGGCCTTTACGGGCTCGACTGAAGTCGGCAAGCTCATCGTCAAGGCGGCCGCCAACGATCTGAAGAAAGTCACGCTCGAACTGGGCGGCAAGTCGCCGAACATCGTGCTCGACGATGCCGACATGAGCCTTGCGATTCCCGGCGCATCCAACGCCATCTTCTTCAACCACGGCCAGTGCTGCTGCGCGGGCTCGCGGCTGTTCGTGCAGGAGAAGAGCTACGACCAGGTGCTCGAAGGCGTCAGCGCTGCCGCCAAGAAGATCAAGATCGGACCCGGCCTCAACCCGGCCAGCGAGATGGGACCCCTGGTGTCAAAGGTGCAGTTCGATCGCGTCACCGGTTTCCTGAAATCGGGCCGCGACGAGGGTGCCCGCACGGTCACCGGCGGACAGCGCCACGGTGAGACCGGATTCTTCGTGCAGCCGACCGTGCTCGACGGCACCAAGGACAGCATGAAGGTATATAAAGAGGAGATCTTCGGGCCCGTCGTGACCGTGATGCCGTTCAAGGAGGTCGACGATGACATCATTCGTCGCGCCAACGATTCGGTGTACGGACTGGCCGCGGGCCTCTGGACCAGCAACATCCAGCGTGCGCATCGCATCGCCAACAAGCTGCGGGCCGGCACGGTATGGATCAACTGCTACAACATCTTCGACGCCTCGATGCCGTTCGGCGGCTACAAGCAGTCGGGATGGGGTCGCGAGATGGGACAGGAAGTGTTGAAGAACTACCTGGAGACCAAGTCGATCTGCATGAGCATTTGAACCCGAAGATGTCGAGCTGACAGTGAGCCCCGCCGATCTTTCGAGGTCGGCGGGGCTTTCTTGTCAGGGGGCAGGAATTCGCATAGGTTACCGCGCTCGATAACAACAACGACCCCGAGCCGCCGTGCCGCACATCGACTGGATAACGCTCAGCGTCTTCGCAAGTCTGTTCGGCTTCGTGACCTGGCTGGGCTTTGCGGCCGCGCGCTGGCGCCGGGGCGATCTGGATCTGCTGCACGAATGGGGCCTGGGCGGCCACCGTTTTGGCACCGTGGTCACCTGGTTTTTGATCGGGGGCGATACCTACACCGCGTACACCTTCATCGCGGTGCCTGCGTTCGTCTTTGCCGTCGGTGCGCCGGCCTTCTTTGCCGTGCCGTATTCGCTGCTGAATTATCCGATCCTGTTCATGTTCTTCCCGCGACTCTGGAATGTCTGCCGCAAGCGCGGCTACCTCACCGCGGGGGATTTCGTGCGCGGGCGCTTCGGCAATCGCTGGCTCGCGACCGCGATCGCAATCACCGGCATCGTGGCAACGATGCCCTACATTGCTCTGCAGTTGGTGGGCATGCAGGTCGTGATCGGCGCGTTGGGACTGTCAGGCACCGGCCTTGCGTCCGAGATCCCGATCATCATCGCATTCGTGATCCTGGCCGCATTCACCTATTCGAGCGGCCTGCGCGCGCCGGCCTCGATTGCCATCGTCAAGGACATCCTTATCTATGTGACGGTGTTCACGGCCATCATCGTGATTCCGATTCAGCTCGGAGGCTTCGGCAAGGTGTTTGCCGCCGTGCCCAAGGCCCGGCTGCTGCTGGCGTCGCCGGGTCCGCATACCACGGGCAGCTACAGCGCCTACGCCACCCTGGCGCTGGGCTCGTGCATGGCGCTATGGATGTACCCGCATTCGCTGACGGCGGTACTCAGTGCGAACAGTGAACGGGCCGTGCGCCGCAATGCCATCATCGTGCCGGCATTCACCCTGATGCTCGGTCTGCTGGGACTGTTCGGATTTCTCGCGGTGGCGGCCGGCGTCGACAAGCTGCCGCAGTTCGCGGCCGGCTTCAAACAGTTCGGCAATAACTTCGCCGTGCCGGCCTTGCTGATGCACAGCTTTCCGGCGTGGTTCGTCGGCATCGCGTTCGCAGGCATCGGTATCGGCGCGCTGGTGCCGGCGGCGATCATGTCGATCGCGGCGGCCAATTTGTACACCCGCAATATTCACCGCGAATTCGTCAACCCGCGTTGCTCGGACAGGCAGGAAGCCCAGGTGGCCAAGTGGGCGTCGCTGCTGGTGAAGGCCGGCGCACTGGTGTTCATTCTTTACATCCCGACCCAGTACGCGGTGCAGCTGCAGCTGCTGGGCGGCATCTGGATCATCCAGACGTTGCCGGCCGTGATGCTCGGGGCGCACACGCGCTGGTTCAACGGCTGGGCGCTGCTGGTGGGATGGGCCGCGGGGATCACGGCTGGAACCGCGATGGCGATCGCCACCCATCTGACGCCGACCTATGTACTGACCTTCGGGTCTTACACGCTGCCCGGCTACACGGCGCTGTTCACCGTGATCCTCAATATCGCGCTGGCGGCGGCGCTGACACCACTGTTCAATCGGATGAGCGCCGCGAGCCCCATCGACGAGACCGTGCTGGCGGATTATCTGGCCTGAACGTCTCGGTGGAGCTTCAGTGGAGCTTCAGTGGAGCGTCAGCGGATCTGCTTCTGCGCTTCGATCCAGCGGTCAGTGCGCGCCTCCAGCAGGTCCAGCGGCAGCACGCCGGCGTTCAGCATTTCATCGTGGAAGGCGCGGATGTCGAATCTGGCGCCAAGCTCAGTGCGCGCGCGCTCCCGCAATTCGCGGAATTTGAGCTGGCCGAGCTTGTAAGAGAGCGCCTGTCCGGGCCATGCGATGTAGCGGTCCGTCTCGGACTGCACCGTGGGTTCGTCCACGGCGTGTGACTGGCGGAAAAGCTCCACCACCTGTTCGCGGCTCCATCCCATCGAGTGGATGCCGGTATCAACCACCAGGCGCACCGCGCGGAACAGTTCGCTCGCGAGCCGCCCATAATCGCTGCCCGGATCCTGGTAGAACCCCACTTCCTTGCCCAGCTGCTCCGAATACAGGGCCCAGCCCTCGACGTAGCCGGAGTTCTCCTCGTGTTTGCGAAATTCCGGCAGCGTTGTCAGCTGCTGTGCTATCGAAATCTGCAGGTGATGGCCGGGAACTCCCTCGTGATAGGCAATCGCTTCATCATCGAGCAGGCTGCGCTCAGCAAAGTCAGACGTCGCTACCACTACCCGGCCGGCCCGTTTCCCATCGGGCGTGCCCTGCACGTAGTGGGTTGACGCGGCGGGCTGGAACTCTGGAATGGCTTCCACGGTGACCGGCGAGGCGGGAATCAATCCAAACAGCTCCGGCAGCCTGGGCTCCATCTGCGCGATGTAGTGCCGGTAGTCATCGAGGATCTGCTGCGCCGAGGTCGGCACGTATTTGGGATTGCTGTACAGCGAGTTTCGAAAGCTATCCAGATCCGCGAAACCCTGCGTGCGGGCGATTGCCAGCATTTCAGCTTCGATACGCTCGATCTCGCGCAGGCCTAGCGCATGAATCTGTGCCGGCGTCATATTAGTGACGGTGGTTGCGGAGTGAATATTGTTCAGGTAGCGGGCCTCGCCGCCGGGAAGCGAGGCAACGCTGAGCGTAGTGCGGCCGTGCGGGGCGTATTCGGTGGCGATAAACCTGGCGAAATCACGGTACGCCGGCAGGACTTCGTTGGTGACAGCTTCGTTGATGGCTTTGGTCAGCCGCTCGCGATCTGCGGGGCCGATGCTGTCAGGAAACTTTTCCGTTGGCTGCAGGAAGGGATCAGAGTCGATGATGCCCTGGCATTGCGCCGGGATCTGCTCGAGCAGGAACCGTACCGGCATCAGGTGATCCTTCATGCCGGCGCGCAGCACCTGTTTGGTCTGCTCGAAGGCGCGCGGGATCTGGTGCAGTCGCGCAATGTAGTCCTCGTATTGCTGGGTCGAATCGAGCGGCACGGCCAGCGGCAAGTCGGCCAGGTCGGAATGCACCCCGTCCATTTGATTGACAGGCATCTCGAATTCCCGGAAGCGATAGTCCTCGATGTGCCGTTGCAGGATGCGTCGCATGACCTCGTTCGACAGCCGGTCCTGCTCGCCGAATCCGCCGGTATCGATCGCGGCGAGTCTGGCCAGAAAGCGCTCGTCGGCCCGGTGCAGGCTTTCGGCCGCAGCGAGGGAGCGATCATCTAGCCGATCGTTGTAACGGTAGTCGCCGTACGAGGTAGCCGTTTCCGGATGCATCTTCAGGTCGAGTTCGTATTCCTCCTGGAAGATGGCGTTCTGCATGGCCAGGCGCGACTCGAGTGAGGCGCCGGATTGCGGGTGCATCGATTGGCAGGCGGCGAGGGTTGCCATGCAGGCAACCGCCGCCGCCAGGGCGGGGAAGGTACGGCGCATGGCGAGAGGTTAGCATAGGGGAATGCGTACCACGTCCACCTGCCTGTCTACATTTGCCGCCGCGGCGTTGACTTGTTCAATCGGGGTCAGCGATGCGGCAGGATCGAAGCCCACTTCCTTCGATATCGTGATCGTGGGCGGCCACATCATCGATGGCACCGGCTCGCCGTGGTATTCCGGTGATGTCGGTATCCGCGATGGTCACATAAACGCTATCGGCGACCTGGCTTCGGCGCCGCGCCGGCGCACCATCGATGCCGCCGGTCGCGTGGTCGCACCGGGTTTCATCGACATGCTCGGTCAATCGGAGTTGACCATGCTGGTTGAGCCCCGATTGCCCTCAAAAATCTACCAGGGCATCACCACGGAGATCACCGGTGAAGGCGAATCGGCCGCACCGCTGAATGACCTGATCGTCGCATCGGGGCGAGCAACCTACGAACATCTGCAGATCACGCCCGATTGGCGGACATTCAGACAGTACTTCGCGCGGCTCGAGCGAGCGCACATGGGCATCAACCTCGCAAGCTACGTGGGTGCTGCCACGGTGCGGCGCATGGTGCTCGGCGATGGCGATGTGCAGCCCACGGCCGCGCAGCTGCGCGCTATGCAGGCGCTCGTGGCACAGGCTATGGACGATGGTGCGGTCGGCGTTTCCACGGCCCTGCAGTACGCGCCGGCGCCCTATGCTCACACGGAGGAACTCATCGCGCTGGCTTCCGAAGCGGCCCGGCACGGCGGCATCTATGCCACGCACATGCGCAGTGAAGGCGATGCGGAAACCGCGGCCATCGATGAGGCCATTCGCATCGGGCGCGAAGCGCATATCCCGGTGGAGATCTGGCACCTGAAGACCGCCGGCAAGGCCAACTGGGGCAGGATGCCGCAGGTCATCGCGCAGATCGAAGCCGCGCGCGCCGCGGGCATCGATGTCAGTGCCAACACCTATGCTTATCCGGCCTGGTTCAATCTCATGTCCGCCTTCATTCCGCCGTGGGCGCATGACGGCGGGGACGCGGCTCTCATCGAGCGGCTCAAGGGCCCTGCCACGCGCGCCAGGATCCGGCAGGCCCTGCTGACGACCGACGGCAGTTGGGACAACGAATGGCAGGAGATACCCGGACCGGAGGCGATCCTGGTGGCAGTGGTACAGAACCCGGAGTTGCTGCCGCTGCAGGGCAAGCGATTATCGGAAGTCGCCGAGTTGTGGCACGAGGATCCGATCGACGCGTTGTGCGATCTGCTGATCAAGGATCGCGCCTTCACCAACGTGGCCGTGTTCGGCATGAGCGAGCCCGACATCCTGCTGGCACTCAAACAGCCCTGGGTGTCGATCGACAATGATTCCCAGGGGACCTCACCGGAAGGTCTGCTCGGCAAGGAGCACCCGCATCCGCGCGCCTACGGCACCTTTCCGCGCATCCTGCGCAAGTATGTTCGTGAGGATCACGCCCTCACGCTGGCCGATGCCATTCGCAAGTTCACAGCGTTGCCGGCACAGCGCATGCGCCTGACCGATCGCGGCGTCATCAAGCAGGGCATGTGGGCGGACCTGGTGATCTTCGATCCGGAGACGATCCGCGATCTTGCGACTTTCGAAGAACCGAATCAGCTCTCGCAGGGCATGCAGTACGTGCTCGTGAATGGCGTGCCCGTGATCGCCGACGGTCAGATGACCGGTGCGCTACCCGGCAAGGTGCTGCGTGGACAAGGTTATCTCCCCGGCAAGCATTGAATTTTCTCGTATTTCGGCACCTTGCGATAGGACCGATAAAGGACTATATATGGTCCTATGGCGCAATTGGGAGCAGCTATGAAATATTCGACGCAAATCAAGCCCATCAGCTATCTCAAGGCCAACGCCGCGGAAGTACTTCAAGAGCTGACCGCACAGCGCCAGCCTATGGTTATTACGCAGAATGGCGAAGCCAGGGCGGTTATTCAGGACGTGGCCTCCTACGAGGAAACGCAGGAGACACTGGCGCTGCTCAAGCTACTGGCGCTCGGTAACCAGCAAGTAGCACAAGGCCGGGTAAAGCCCTTGGCCGACGTCTTAAAGAGGTTGCGCAGTCAGGTAAACGAAGAAGACTGATGCGATTCGAAGTAGTTCTTACAGAGGACGCGGAACGCGACCTCGAAGATCTATTCAGCTATATCGCGACACACGATTCGCGGCGCAACGCAGAACATGTGCTCAGCCGCATATTCGCGATAACGGACCGTCTCAGTGCCTTGCCCGATCGCGGTTCCAAGCCGAAGGAACTCAGGTCGGTAGGGGACCTGGAATATCGGCAGATCTTCTTCAAACCTTATCGCTTGATCTATCGAGTGGTCGGACAGCAGGTGATCGTTTACCTCATAACGGATGGCCGGCGGGACATGCAATCTCTGCTCGCACGTCGACTTCTCGGTGGATGAATGCTTCATTTCAATCCCATCAGGGGTGCGGCCCCATCAGGGGTGCGGCGCCAGCGTCCCGAACTGTGCTGCGAGCAGCTTCTCGCCCTGCTCGAGAATGAAGTAGCGGAAGGATTCGGCCGCCGGCGATAGCGTCTTCGCCTGCGGGTGGATCACGAACCAGCGCCGCATCAGCGGCAGATCCTCCACGGGGAGGATTTTCAGCAGCCCGAACTGCAGTTCCAGTCCGAGCGTATGCAGCGACAGGAACGCGATCCCCATGTCGGCGATCACCGCCTGTTTGATGGTCTCGTTGCTGGGCATTTCCATGAGTGCGAACGGCTCGATCTGGTGATCGCGGAAATACTGCGCCATCGAGGCGCGCGTGCCTGATGTTGGTTCGCGCACGATGAAGGGCTGCGATGCCAGCGCGGCGGCGCGCACATGCTCCAGTTGCGCCAGCGGATGGGTGGGCGAGGAGACGATGACGTAGGGATGCGCCGCGAAAGGCTCGGCGCGCGTCGCCAGTTCGCGCGGCGGCCGCCCCATGATGGCCAGATCCACATCGCTGCGCGTGAGGGATTCCACCAGCGACTCGCGGTTGCCCACCGAGAGCCGCAGTTCGACGGCGGGGTGCTCGGTGCGAAAGCGGGCCAGCAATCGCGGCACGAAGTACTTGGCGGTGCTGACCATGCCTATGCGCAGCGTTCCGCCCTTGAGCCCACGGAAGCGCGCAATCGTGTCCTCGGCTTCGCGCAACGAACCTAGGATGCGCCGCGCGTGCACGAGGAAATACTCGCCGGTCATCGTCAATGAGGCGGTGCGTCCCACGCGATCAAACAGCGGCAGGCCGACCGAGGTTTCAAGGTCACTGATCTGCATCGAGACCGCCGGCGGGCTGATGTGCATCTCCTCGGCGGCGCGCGCGAAGCTGCCGTGCTTGGCTGCGGCCACGAAGATGCGCAGCTGCCGGATGGAGACGTTCAACATCGATAGATAATAAGAAGCTTATCTAAAGAGTCAATAGAACTGACTGTTCCTTATCCTTTCGCTCCCGTATGGTCCAGCGAAACCCGATTTGCGCCCCAGGAGGCCGAAGAATGTCGAACGTACGCCCCATCAGCACCGACACCGCCACCACGGCCACCCCTACCTCCGCAACTGCCAAGCGCTACAAGGCAGGAGTACTGCGTTATGTCGAAATGGGTTACTGGCAACCTGACTACGCTCCGCTCGAAACCGACCTCGTGGTGGTCTTCCGGATCACCCCGCAAGCGGGTGTGGATCCGGAAGAGGCCGCCGCGGCGGTCGCCGGCGAATCCTCCACCGCCACGTGGACCGTCGTCTGGACTGACCGGCTGACCGCCTGCGAGCTCTATCGCGCCAAGGCCTACAAAGTCGAGGCGGTGCCAAACACCGGGCCGGGCACCAAGACCGAGCAGCAGTACTTCACATGGATCGCCTATGACCTCGATCTGTTCGAGGAGGGGTCGATCGCCAATCTGACGGCCTCGATCATCGGCAACGTGTTCGGTTTCAAGGCCATCAAGGCGCTGCGGCTCGAGGACATGCGCGTGCCGGTGGCGTACCTGAAGACCTTCCAGGGCCCGGCCACCGGGATCGTGGTCGAGCGCGAGCGGCTGGATAAGTTCGGCCGGCCGCTGCTCGGTGCGACCACCAAGCCGAAGCTCGGCCTTTCGGGACGCAACTACGGCCGCGTGGTGTACGAGGCGCTCAAGGGCGGCCTCGATTTCGTCAAGGACGATGAGAACATCAACAGCCAACCCTTCATGGGCTGGCGCGACCGCTTTCTCTATTGCATGGAAGCGGTCAATCGCGCCTCGGCCGCCACCGGCGAGGTCAAGGGTCACTACCTGAACGTGACCGCCGGCACCATGGAGGACATGTACGAGCGCGCCGAGTTCGCGCGCGAGCTGGGCTCGGCCATCATCATGATCGACCTCGTGATCGGCTACACCGCCATCCAGTCGATGGCCAAGTGGGCCCGCAAGAACGACATGATCCTGCACCTGCACCGCGCGGGGAATTCCACCTACTCGCGGCAGAAGAATCACGGCATGAATTTCCGCGTCATCTGCAAGTGGATGCGCATGGCCGGCGTCGATCACATCCACGCGGGCACCGTGGTCGGCAAGCTCGAGGGCGATCCGCTGATGATCAAGGGCTTCTACGACACGCTGCGCGAATCACGCACGGTGGCGAACCTGGAGCACGGACTGTTTTTCGACCAGGACTGGGCCTCGCTGCGCAAGGTCATGCCGGTGGCATCCGGCGGCATTCACGCCGGCCAGATGCATCAGCTGATTCATTACCTGGGCGAGGATGTGGTGCTGCAGTTCGGCGGCGGCACCATCGGTCACCCGCAAGGCATCCAGGCCGGCGCCACGGCGAACCGCGTCGCGCTGGAAACCATGATCATGGCGCGAAACGAAGGGCGGGATTATCTGCGCGAGGGTCCGCAGATTCTGCGCGATGCGGCCAAGTGGTGCGCGCCGCTGCGAGCGGCCATCGATACCTGGGGCGAGGTGAGCTTCAACTACGAATCCACCGACACCGCCGACTTCGTACCCACAGCCACGGCCAGCGCCTGATCACGCGCCCGATCAAAGGAGTCAAGCGACCATGATGACCAATATCGGATCACGACTGACGCAGGGGCAATTCTCGTTCCTGCCGGATCTCACGGATGCGCAGATCACCGCGCAGATCAATTACGCGCTCGAGCGCGGCTGGGCCATCGGCATCGAGTACACCGACGATCCTCATCCGCGCAATACCTACTGGGACATGTATGGCAATCCCATGTTCGATCTCAAGGACCCCGCCGGCATCCTCAAGGAGATCAACGATTGCCGGAAGGCCTTTCCGCGTCACTACATCCGCGTGACCGCATTCGATGCGACCCGCGGCTGGGAAACACCGCGGATGTCGTACATCGTCAACCGCCCCGCCGTGGAGCCGGGTTTCATGCTCATGCGCGAGGAGCGCGAGGGCCGCTCGATCCGTTACACGGTGCGCTCATACGCGACCGAAAAGCCCGAGAGCGAGCGCTACTGAGCACCGCCATGACCGAGCGACAATGAGCAGTCCCGCGCCGTTGCAGAGCGCAGCCGATGCGCCCGTCGGCGACGCTCCCCCGAGCGACGTGCCCGCCAGCGTCGACCTGGCCGCTATCCTGCGCGAGGCGCGCGTCACCGATGCGCTCGAGCAGCTGGATCATGATCTGGTGGGGCTGGCGCCGGTGAAGACGCGGCTGCGCGAAATCGCAGCCTTTCTGGCGGTGGAAAAAGCACGCAGCGGGCTTGGCATGGCTTCGGGCGCGCCCAGCCTTCACATGTCCTTTACGGGCAACCCCGGCACCGGCAAGACCACCGTGGCGCAGCGTATCGCCGAAATCCTCCATCGCCTGGGGTTCGTGCGCAAAGGCCATCTGATCTCGGTGACCCGCGATGACCTGGTGGGCCAGTACATCGGCCACACGGCGCCCAAGACCAAGGAAGTACTCAAGCGCGCCATGGGCGGGGTACTCTTCATCGACGAGGCATACTATCTATACCGGCCCGAGAACGAGCGCGATTATGGCCAGGAGGCCATCGAGATCCTGCTGCAGGTGATGGAGAACCAGCGCGACGACCTGGTCGTGATACTAGCCGGCTACAAGGACCGCATGGATACCTTCTTCCGCTCGAACCCAGGCTTCTCATCGCGCATCGCGCATCACATCGATTTCCCCGACTACAGCGCCGGTGAACTCGGCAAGATTGCCGAGGGCATGCTCGAGCGCATGCAGTATCACTTCGACGCTTCGGCAGTGCGGGCCTTCGATGAATACATCGAGCGCCGGCAGCTGCTGCCGCATTTCGCCAACGCGCGCTCGATCC
This sequence comes from uncultured Gammaproteobacteria bacterium, assembly GCA_963771665.1. Classification (GTDB taxonomy): domain Bacteria; phylum Pseudomonadota; class Gammaproteobacteria; order Steroidobacterales; family Steroidobacteraceae; genus FEN-1191. The sequence goes on from CAVYUK010000013.1 coordinate 86,961, forward strand.
GCAATGCCCTCGACCGCGCGCGGCTACGGCAGGCGAGCCGGCTGTGCCGCATCGCCGGAAAGGTCGATGCCAAGGCGCTGTCAACGATCACGGAAGAGGACATACGCGCCAGCCGCGTATTCGCCGAATCCAGCAGGAGCGACTGACCGCCATGCAATACGGACGCACGACGCTATCCAAGTTCATCATCGAAGAGCAGCGCCAGACCGCCGAGCGTGACGAGCAGCTCACGGCGCTGATCAACGACATCCAGACCGCCTGCAAGTACATTTCCACGGCGGTGGCGCGCGGCCCGCTGCAGGGCGCGCACGGCTCGAACGCGACGCGCAACGTGCAGGGCGAAACCCAGCAGAAGCTCGATGTGATCGCCAACGACATCATGCTGCGCAGCTGCGAGTGGGGCGGCCAGCTCGCGGGCATGGTGTCCGAGGAATTGCCCGAGCCCTATGTGATCCCCGACGGCTATCCGCGCGGACGGTACCTGCTGGCTTTCGATCCGCTCGACGGCTCATCGAACATCGATGTCAACGTCAGTGTGGGATCGGTGTTTTCGATCCTGCGCGCACCGCGCGGCGACGAGCCGGCCCGCGCCGAGGACTTCCTGCAACCGGGCGTCAGGCAGGTCTGCGCCGGTTACGCGCTTTATGGCCCGGCTTCCATGCTGGTGCTGACATTGGGGCGGGGCGTTCACGGCTTTTCACTCGACCCGGAAATCGGTGCCTACATTCTCACCCACCCCAACATGACCGTGCCCGAGGATTCGCGCGAGTTCGCCATCAATACTTCGAACGAGCGCTTCTGGGAGCGCCCGGTGCAGCGCTATGTGTCCGAATGCGTGCGCGGCAAGACCGGAGTACGCGAGGCGGACTTCAACATGCGCTGGATTGCATCGCTCGTGGCCGAAGTTCATCGCATACTGATGCGCGGTGGTCTATTCATGTATCCGCGCGACAACAAGGACGCCAATCTGCCGGGACGGCTGCGATTGCTGTACGAGGCGAATCCCATGGCGATGATCATGGAGCAGGCCGGCGGCCGCGCTTCCACGGGGCGAGGCCGCGTGCTGGATATCGAGCCAGCGTCCTTGCATGAGCGCGTGCCGCTGATTCTCGGGTCCAAGAACGAAGTCGAGCGCATCGAGCGCTACCACCGGGAGTTCGATGCCGGCACGGACGAGGCCTTCGCGTCGCCCCTGTTCAACACCAAGTCGCTGTTCAGCGGTGAATTCCGTTTCGGCGGCCGCGGTTAAGGAGGCACTGTGTCGGCAAAACATCCTGTCATCGCGATCACCGGCTCGTCCGGCGCCGGTACCACCACGGTGACCCGCACGTTCCAGCACATTTTTCGCCGCGAGCACCTGACACCGGCCCTGGTCGAGGGCGATGCCTTTCATCGCTACGACCGTGCCGAGATGCGCCACCTGCTGGAAGAGGCCGCGCAGTCGGGTACCTCACTGTCGCACTTTGGTCCCGACGCGAATCTCTTCGTGGAACTCGAGGCACTATTCCGCGCCTACGGCCAGACCGGTACCGGCAAGGCGCGCAAGTACCTGCACAACGCTGAAGAAGCCGCGCCCTATGGGCAGAAGGCGGGGACTTTTACGCCCTGGGAGGATTTGCCGGCCAAGACCGATCTGCTCTTCTACGAAGGCCTGCACGGTGCGGTGGTCACCGGTGACGTTAATGTCGCGCGACACGCGGACCTGCTGGTCGGCGTGGTGCCCACGATCAATCTCGAATGGATCCAGAAATTGCATCGCGACAAGGTGGCGCGCGGTTACACTTCTGAAGCCGTGGTCGACACCATCCTGCGCCGGATGCCCGACTACGTGAACTACATTTGTCCGCAGTTCTCGCGCACACACGTCAACTTCCAGCGCGTGCCGATCGTTGACACGTCCAATCCATTCGTGGCGCGCGATGTGCCATCGGCCGACGAGAGCATGCTGGTGATCCGCTTCTCAAACTCCAAGGGCATCGATTTCCAGTATCTGCTGTCGATGCTGCACGACTCGATGATGTCGCGTCCGAATACCATCGTCTGCCCCGGAGGCAAGATGGGGCTGGCCATGCAGCTGATCTTCACGCCGATGATTCTGCGGCTCGTGGATACGAGCCGGCGCGTGCGCAGCAACGCCTGAGGCCCTTGCTACGCGGGGGTGCCGCGATTATGCAGCAGTGCTGCAGGCAACAGGGGCTTGCGCTTGCCGATGCCGGTCGCCTGCTCGAAGGCATAAGCGAGCTCTAGCACGCCGAAATCATCGCAGCGGCGACCCACGATCTGGATTCCTACTGGTAGCCCCTCGGGTGTAAAGCCTGCGGGCACCGATATTGCCGGGCAGAAGGTGGTCGTGATCCAGTAAGCGGACTTCATCCAGGCAATGTAGTGTTCCATGGCGACACCCTCGATCTCCGTCGGCCAGTGCAGCTGGGCATCGAATGCCGGCACCTGATTGACGGCGGCGAGCATGTAAGGATAGGCCTGCTGGAAAGATGTGAAGCGATCGATTAACGCAGCGTGTCGGACCATGGCCTTCGACACCTGCGCGGTGGTGAGACTGCCGCCGTGTTCGATCTCGCGGATTGCCTCGGGCTTGAACTCTGATCGATGCGACGCCAGCAGCGGTGCCAGATTGGTCCAGGAGCGGAATGCCCGCAGCGTCAGGAATACCTCGTCGGCGTCCGTTAGATCCGGATGGACCTCCTCGACTATGCAACCCATGTCTTCAAAAACATGCCGCTGCGATTCCAGCACGGCGCGCACGCGACGATCCAGCGGCAGACCGCCGAGGTCCGGACACCACGCGATGCGCGTGCCCTTGACGCTGCCCGACAGTGGTGCGGCGAACAGGGTGGGATCGGAGGGATAGCAGGCCGGGTCGCGCCCGTCCGCTCCTGCCATCACCGATAGAATGAAGGCGACGTCGGATACCGAGCGCGCAATAGGCCCTTTGACGGCGAACCCCAGGAACGGCAGCGTGTTCGGCGCCATCGGCACGAGCCCTACGGTGGGGCGAAAGCCGACGACGTTGTTGAAGTTGCCGGGATTCCTCAACGAGCCGGCAAGATCACTGCCATCCGCGGCCGGCAGCATGCCGGCTGCGACGGCAGCCGCCGCTCCGCCGCTGGATCCGCCGGCTGTTTTGCTGAGATCGTAGGGATTGACCGTGGTGCCATAGACGGCGTTATAGGTTTGAGAGCCCATGCCCCATTCCGGCGTATTGGTCTTGCCGATGGGGATCACCCCCGCTTGCCGGATCCGCTGCACCAGCACTGAATCGCTGCTGGGATGATCGTCCCTGAAGATGCTCGAACCGCGAGTCCAGGGAAATCCGACGGCCGGCTCGAGATCCTTGAACCCCCATGGCAGACCATGCAGCGCACCCAAAGGCTCGCCGCGCGCGCTGCGCGCATCGGCGGACTCCGCCAGTTTCAGGCATTCGTCATCGGCGAGCCCGCCAACGATGGCATTCAGGTGCGGGTTCCAGAGCCGAATGGCCTCGAGATGCGCTGACATCAGTTCGCGCGCCGAGAGTTGCCGCGTGCGCAGCAATCCTGCGGTCTCGCGCACGCTGCGGTAGCAGAGATCGGGGCTGGCCGTGCCCGCGGTGGCGATGCCCGGGACGATTCCAAGAAAGTCACGCCGGGTCCAGTCGGAGCCCATGTCTTGTTGCTTGCGCTTTCGAAAGATCTGACAGATGAACACTATATGACATTCAACGTGGTGCCGACATGACCGGAACTGTTTGCGCGCGGGAGCACCGGATAGCCGCCGAAGTAGTTGGTCTCTTCGTTCCGGGCTATCGGAATGCCCAGACGATGCCGGCCGTCAGTGCCAGCAGTACCAGTGCCTGAAAGCGATAGTTGCGCCATAGCGGCACACCCTCGAGCTGACGGCTGTCTTCGCGCAGCGCCGCCGAGGTGAACATCAGGGCATCGATGTTTGGACCGCCCGCGCCCCGCATCGCGTAACTGGCGATCGCGAGCACGGTGACATCGATGACCAGCAGCAGCGGCGCCACATATAAGAAGTGCAGGTGCGTGATGCCGAAAACGACATTCGACAGGAACAGCCCGAAACCGCAGGCCGTGCCAACGAGCAGCATGACCCACGCACCGGCCGCGTTCGCACCGCGCCAGAAGAGCCCGACCCCGAACAGAGCGACGATCGGTGGCACCGCATATGCCAGGACCGCCTGAAGGTACTGCCACAGCGAGCCGAAGCTGGCGACTCTCGATGACCAGAGCACCGCGAACACCAGCAAGGCCGCGGTGCTGATCTTGCCAATACGCACGAGTCGCACATCGGCCAGTCCGGGCCGCGCGCGCTTGATGATGTCCATCGTCAGCAAGGTCGAGGCCGAATTCAGCGTCGAGGCCACGGACGCCATCGTGGCCGCGACAAAGCTCGCGACCACCAGTCCCATGAGGCCGGCCGGCAGCAGATGGAATATCAGCGTGGGATAGACCGCATCGGCATGGGCGAGGTGGGGATACAGCAGGATGGCGCAGGTCCCCGGCAGCACCATCAGGAAGAGCACCGGCAGTTTGAGCACGCCGGCCAGCAGCACACCGCGGCGTCCGTGCTCGAGATTGTGCGCCGACAGCACCCGCTGCACGATGAACTGGTTCGTGCACCAGTAGTAAAAACCAAGAACCGGGATGCCGAAGGCAAGACCCGGCCAGGGTACCGCGGCATCGCCGATGGGCCGGATCAGCGACAGCGCCGCCGGATCGACACCTGTCATGACCGCGTGCCAGCCACCGGCGCGATGAAATGCCTCGACCGCGATGGCCGTGGCGCCGCCGATGAGCACCACCGCCTGCAGCGTTTCCGTGTAGATGACGGCGCGCAGGCCGCCCAGGATGGTGTAGATGCCCGCCACGCCAGCCAGCGTTGCCGTAATTATCAAGAGCGGTACCCCGGGCAGCAGCAATTGGCACACCAGCGAGCCGCTGTAGAGAGAGCCCGCGGAATCCAGAAAGATGTTCAGGAACAGCGTCAGCAGCGCCAGATACATACGCGAGCGCACGTCGTAGCGGCGCTCCAGGAACTCGGGCATGGTGTAGACGCGGCTGCGCAGCACGAAGGGCAGCAGGAATACGCAGAAAATGACCAGGATGACGGCGGCCGACCATTCATAGTCGTAAACGGAGATGCCCGTGGCATAGGCCGCCCCCGCCAGGCCGATCAATGCCGTGGAGGAGATGTTGGAAGCCAGCAACGACATGCCGATCGCCGGCCAGCGCGAGTTGCGGGATGCTAGAAAATAATCCTCGGCGCGTGCGTGCCGCCGCGAGGTGGAGAAGCCGACGACCAGCAGCAACACACCATAGGCGGCCACGACCGTCCAATCCCAATGGCCCAGTACTGACATGAGACCCCCTGGGACTCATCGTACCGCATGCGCGGGACCGTGATAGCTTCGCCCCGTGAGCGTCTGGATCGCCTTGTTCCGTGGCATCAACGTGGGCGGCAGGAATATGTTGCCCATGAAGGCGTTGACTGCCACGCTCCAGACGGCTGGCTTCTCGGATGTAAGAACCTATATCCAAAGCGGCAATGTCGTCTTTGGAAGCAAGGCGGGTACGGCGAACTCACTGGCAGCACGCATCGTCCACGCCGTCACGCAGGCGCACGGCTTTGCTCCCAAGGTGTTCGTACTCGCAGTGGCCGATCTGCAACGAGCGGCCGACGCCAATCCGTTTTCCGCAGGGGAGGCCGAGCCCAACCGCCTGCACCTTTTCTTTTTGTCGGAGAAACCCAAGTCGGTGGATCTGGCCGCGCTGAATCGCCTGCGCGCTGGCCGCGAGATCTTCGCCATCAAGGGGAAGGTTTTCTACCTGCACGCGCCCGATGGCATGGGCACCTCCAAGCTCGCTGCCGCCGCGGAACGACACCTGGGCGTGAACGCGACCGCACGTAATTGGCGCACCGTTTCAGCGCTGCTAGAGATGGCGCGCTAAGCCCCTCTCGCCCAGCCGGCTTCCGGCCGAAATGGGGGCGGTCTTGGCAAATGTCGTTGCCTTGGCAACTATTTCGCGAGAAATAGCGGATCGATTCCCCTGCCGAGGGTGAAAGACGAGCCCGTTGCGGCAACGACGGCGTTCGCGCGACCCAGCCCTATGATCTGGCGCAAACGGTAGGTCGCCTCGAAGCCAGTGCAATGTGCCGCGAGCAGATTCTGAAGTCCGTACTGCTTGAGTTTCTGCCCTGTCCATGCAATTTCGTCATCGGTGGCGGCGAACAGATGGATGCCACCCACGATCGCGATGAGCGGCCGGGCGCCCTGAAGGTGGCGCACATATTCCACGATATTGATGACCCCCGCATGGCCGCAGCCGGTCAGGATGACCGTCCCCTCCGGTGTGTCGAAAAGCAAGGCGCCGTCTTCTGGGACGTTGTCCTCGATGCGCCCGCTGGGAGTATCGAGAGACAATCCGGGACTCCAGTTCTTCTCATTGTTGGGTCGCGGCACCGGCCCGGTGAACCAGACGCCCGGCATCAGTTCGGTCGGGCCATCGTGCACGATGAAGTTGCCGCCCGTCGCCAGATACTGCGCGCGAATATCCTTAAGTCCATTGTGATCCTCGTTGATCGACGTCCATCGGGGCCGAAAAATGCCCGCTGCCACGTGGACACGGCTCATGGCCTTCGGGTTGGACTTCGAGAACTCCGCGCGCAGTGCCAGCAGGCCGCCGACGTGATCCCAATGATTGTGCGACAGCACCACATCTTCGACATCCGAGAGGTCCAGATGCAGCGCGCGCGCATTGCGCAGTACCAGATCGGAAGAGGCGCCAGTGTCATACAGGATCTTCTTTCCGTCGACCTCGACCAGCGCCGAGAACCCCCACTCGCCATCGCCTGCACGCGGATCGCCCGCCACGTTAGTGACCAGCACGGTGATCTTGAGCGCGTGCACGGGATGCTGGTCGGCGGCTGATGCGACCGAAACCGCCGGCTGCGAGACCAGCGTCATGGCCAGCGCGAGGGGCAGCAGTGCTGCCCGCAAGAGGCTCCTGCCGGCGGACCGGAACGACCGAGTGGACATCAAAGACATGTTAATCGGCTCCTATAGTCGACACCGGTATTGTGACTGCAATCAGGCGCCACTTCGCCTCATCTGAAACGTGGCGCTTGCGCTGGTCCCCGCTTCTAGTGTGCCGCAACGGTTGCCGGCGTCACATTCCAGCCGCGCAGCCGGACCTGCGCGCGGGCGCGCTGGTCACCGGCGTATCGGATCTCGAGGTCACGATGCTCCCCCGGCAGCAGCGACACGTAGTTATCAGTGTAGAACGCCGGCAGAATCCGCTGCCCGGCTTCATCCGTCAGCGTCAATTTGGCGGCCAGGGCCGGGGTCCTGCCGGGGTTCTCCAACGTGATGCGAACTACCGTCTCACCGTTAAGGTCCGTTGAATGGGCTGCAACCCGGAGGGGCTGCATCTGGAGGGCATTGAGCGCCTGAAGGCTGGCTTCGTCCCGTGCCTGCCAATAGAGATTGTCGGATACACGATGGCCGCGTGCATCGGTCAGCACCAGTTTGACCAGCACGATGCCCTCCTTTGACAGGGTGCGTCCCAGGTCCAGCGGCGCCAGCGTCGTCGTCTGGTTCGCCGGCGCATCGAGCCGATCATGTCGCGTCGCCAGTGTCCGGCCGTCGAGTGAGACGAGCCGGCTCTCGAGGGCAAGCTGCGCCTGCGTCTCGCGCGTGGTGTTGACCACTGCCAGGGCGTAGTCCGGCAGGTTCATCTGCACGTGCAGTGGTTCAGTGGCTTTCTTGACGCCGTAGTAGGACGCCTGCGTGTCGTAGTCGGCGCTGTAGATCTGCCAGTGGTTACTCGGCCATGCCGGGTGCGTCATCCAGAGCAGCCGGCCGCTGTTCTGGGTCCATAGGTGCGCCAGGAAGCCCTCGAACACCGCGCGGTAGTCCACGTAGTTCATCATCTGAGCCTTGCGCTCGAAATCCTCGAGGCTGCTCGGCGCGCCGAACTGAGTATCCAACGCGCGCATGAAGCTCGCCACATCGCCATTACCGCCGAAGTGCCAGTCGTGATAGGCGATGGTGTCGCTCAGCGGCCAGCGGTCGGCCTCGGGGATGGAGGCTTCGATGGATTCCAGTGTCGCGAGCGATGGTGTGCCGACTTCCACCGAGAAGCCGCGCGCCAGGGTCGTGAAATAGCCGACCGGAGGACGGTAGTTGTATGGGCCGCTGTCCTGGAGGTTCACGCGATTGGAACTGCCGGTGTAATAGCGCGTGCCGTCGAGCGTCGCGATCAGCTCATCAAGTCCCTCATTCAGGATTGGTTGCGGCACGCCTTCATTGCGGCCGAACCACACTGCAATCGAGGGATGGTGTCGGTAGCGCAGGATGGTGTCGCGCGCATTCGCGAGGAACAGCGCCGGATCCTGCGCCTCGAGCTGGAAGTCCTGGGTGGATTCCCAGAAATCGTTGAGGATCAGCAGCCCGTATTCATCAGCCAGGTCGTAGAAAACTTCTTCGGTGTTCTGGCCCAGCCAGTTGCGGATGATATTAAGGTGCGCCTCGCGGTGCAGTCGGAAGAAGGGTTCGAGATGCTCGCGTGAGCTGCGCTTGCGCGAATCGTCCATTCCCCAGCTGCCGCCGCGAACGGCAATCGGGGTGCCGTTGACGCGGATGGCGAGGAACGGCGAGAGCGACTGCGTCGCTATGTCGTGCACGGCGGGGGAATGCTCGCCGGCTGGCGTCAAGGACTCAGCCCAGCCGTTCGGGACCTGCTTGATGGCCGAGTGGCGCACATCCACGAGGCGCTCGCCGCGCATGCCCGCCAACGTCGGGTCGATCTCGACACGCCGCAGGCGACCCTCGTGGTCGAACAGCGAGAGCTCGTAGGTAATTTCACGGATACCGAAGCGCAGGGTCTTCGTGGCTGAAATGCGCCCGCCCGCCCCGGCCGGCGCGGCGCCCTGGCCGCCGGCTTCGCGAACGCGAAGCTGCAGTGTGTATAGCGCCGGCTCGCCATAGCCATTGGGCCACCAGAGGCGCGGATGGCTCAGAGTCAGTTGCGGAAACTCGCGCGAATCCAGCCGAATCTCCGACTGGCCGGGCGGCAGGCTGACGTCCTTGTGCAACCGGATGCCTTCGATGACCGCCTCGAGCGTGATCTCGCGCGCCGTAGAGCCCGCATTGTCGAGCGGCACGATGAGCGTCAATGCCGCCTGGTCGGTTCTGGGCAGCGGCAGTTGCGTGATGACATTGGCATCGAGAATGCGCACCGCGCCGGAAGCTTCGAGGCGCACGTCCTGCCATAGACCACTGTCGCGGTCGCGGATGCCCGGGATCCAGTCCCAGCCTTCCGTGTCGATGAAGGTCGGACCGTCGATGGCCATCGAGCCGCCGTTCTCGCCCGGACCGAAGGCAATCGATTCCTCGGACGGAATGCCCGGGTGCGGCGGTGGATGAATGCGTACGGCCAGTGCGTTGGCGCGACCGGGCAGCAGTTCATGCGTAACGTCGAACACGCCGCGAATGAAGGCGCCGCGGATATCGCCAAGTCGCCTGCCGTTGAGCCACACCTCGGCAGCATAGTTGATGCCATCGAATACCAAAGTCAGACGCTTGTCGGTCATCTGCGCTGGCGCGACAAATTGCGCGCGATACCAGTAATCCTGCCGCGCGAGCGACTCCGGAATCGCCAGGTTGTTCAGGCCGTAGTCGGGGTCCGGATACACGCCGCGGTCTATCAAGGTGGTCAGCACCGTGCCGGGCACCGTGGCGACGTACCAGGAGGTGTCAACGAAGCCAGCCCGTGAAATCGAGGCGCCGTCGGCATCGAGGCTGGATGCCGCCGCCATGCGCCACGCGCCGAGCTTCCAGGACCAATCGCCCAGCGGTGAGAGCGCGGCCAGCTCGTGCACAGGCAGCGCCACCGGCGTGCTTGCGGGCGTATGCCCGTGAGGCAGTGTCCACGGATCCTGCGGCGCCGTCAGTCCGATCCAGGCTTTGATCTGAACCGGCCAGCCAACACCGAGTGGTGTAAGCGTCAGCAGATCGAAAACCGGCGGATTCGCGGCGATCGATTTCACCTCGTCGGGCGAAAGCGCGGCGTCGTGCAGCTGGAACTGCGCCAGTGAGCCACCGAAGTGCTGCACCGAGAGCGGGTAACCGATCACGGGCGCCAGCTGCAGCAGCGGGCTTGAGGATGGCGCGCTGAGTCTGCCGTCTGCCTGCTGGATGCCACCCACATAGAGCCGCACGCCGGTGCCATCGCAGGTCGCAGCAATGGCCTGCCACGAGCCGGTCGGCAATGCCACTGAGGTTTGGGAGACGGTGAGGTTGCCCGAGCGCAAACTTAATCGCCCCGAATCCAGCAGCAGGCTCGAGGAGGCATCACCGATTGCTGCCAGCACCACAGGTCCCGGTTGCGCCAGGTCGATCTTGACCCAGCTTGTGATCGACCAGGGTGCGCCGGCGTGCAGGATCGAAGTATCGGCCGGAAGCGAACGCGCCATGCCGACGCCGCCCTGGAGTGCGGTGATGTTGTAGGGCCCGGAGGTTCCGGCCGTGGGTGCCGCTGCGGTATCGGCGCGGCTGCTGCCGCCGGGACTCAGCAGCAGCGTCGCCGTAAGCGTCAGAGTCGCTATGAGCGCTGCGCGCATGGCGTGACGCTCAAGGTTGCGGCGCGCCGAGCGCGCGCGCCGATGGTGAACCCGCCTCGTCAAGCGACTCGCTGAGCGACTCGAGGGTCGCGCGCTTGGTCTCGGGAAACAGCGCCAGGACGACAATGAATTGCAGCACCATGCAGCCTGCAAAGAACGCGAATGGCAGTGCCGTGGTCACCGCGGCCACGACCGGGAAGTAGCGCGAGATCACGGCGTTGGCGAGCCAGTGCGTGGCACTGCCCAGTCCCTGGCCGCGTGCGCGCACATCGGATGGGAATATCTCGCTCAGATACACCCAGATCACGGCGCCCTGTGAGAATGCAAAGCTTGCGATGAAGGCGATCAACAGCCACAGCAACCAGGCGCGGCCAGTGCCGCTGCCCATGATCAGCGCCACGCCCGAGAGCGAAAGTGCAGTGCCCACCGCGCCGATGAGCAGCAGTGTCTTACGGCCGACGCGATCGATGAGGTAGAGCGCGGCGACCGTGGCGAGAAGATTTGCTGCGCCGATGGCGATAGATTGTAAATCAGCCGTCATCGCACTGTAGCCGGCGTCGCGGAAAATATCGTTGAGGTAGTAAAGGATCGCGTTGATACCGGAGAGCTGATTGAATAGCGCCAAGCAAATCGCGAGCAGGATGGGACGCCGGTGGGCGCGCCAGGACAGCGCTGCATTGCCCGCGGGGCTCACTGCGCGTTGGTATGTCTGGATCTGCGCGGCGGCTTCTTCAACACCAAGACGCCGCAGTGCCGCGTCCGCTTCCTTCAGGCGCCCTTTGACCACGAGCCAGCGCGGGCTTTGCGGAATCGCGAATAGCAGCGCCAGAAAGATGACGGCCGGCACCGCGCCGGAGAGCAGTTTCCAGCGCCATACGTCATCACCGGATAGCAGGATCGCCAGCGCGAAATTGCTGAGGTAGGCGACCAGGATGCCGAGCACGATATTGAACTGAAACAATCCCACCAGCGCCCCACGGCGTTGCGCCGGCACGATCTCGCTGATGTAGACAGGCGCGAGTACCGAGGAGCCGCCGATGGCGATGCCGCCGATGAGACGGAAGGCAATGAAGGAATCAAGGTCCCAGCAGAGCGCGCAGCCGACGGCACTGACGAGGTAGAGCAGGCCTACGATCTTGAGCATGTCGCGCGTACCGAACCGGTCGCCGAGTTTGCCCATGAAGAGCGCACCGCCAAGCGTGCCCCAGAGCGCGCTCGAGACGGCAAGTCCGAGCGCTGCGGGTGACAGATGAAAGACATCACGCAGCGATTGCGTGACTCCCGATATAACGGCGGTGTCGAATCCGAACAGCAGGCCCGCGAGACTCGCGACGATCGTGATGCCGAGATAGCGCTTCTGCGCGCTCACGCGGGCGCGGTCCGATCGGAATCCTTGACTGCATCGGTCAGCACATCGATCGCCGTGACGATGTGATAAAAGCTGCTGGCGGGAGCGGGCACATCGTGCAGCACGCCGGCGCTGCTGATGCGGTCGTACCACAGTCCGGGCGTCGGTGTTTCGAAGTAGCGCAGCAACGTGCGCGCGGCCGAGACGACACACTCCCAGTAACGTGGCTCGCCGGTCAGCGAGGCGGCGAACGCCGCGGCCTTGAGCCGCTCGGTCTGCGGCCAGAGCCGGGCATTGGCATCGTGCACGCTGAAATCGTCCAGCAGCGCATCGAGCGCCAGTCCATCCCGAACGCCATACTGTTCGGCGATATCGATCATGCGCAATGCCGCGCGCCGCGCCAGGCTGTCGTTTTCAGGGTGCCAGCGCAGCAGCAGCCACGCCCATTCGAACTGATGCCCCGGCTCGACACGCCGTCCCTCCAGACCCGGGACCGGCACCCAGGCTTCATCGTAGGTCTCACGTACGACGCCGCTGACCGGATCGATCAGGTGCGCGAGTGCGAGCTGTCCGAGTTCGTCAGCGAGCGTGCGCCATTGCGGATCGTTGCTGACCTCGCACCAGGCGAGCGCCGATTCGAACAAGTGCATGTGAGGATTCGAGAGCAGCGGGAAGCGTTCCGGCAAACCAGAATAGAACCCTTGGCCGACGCGCTTGAGATGACTGAAGAGCGACTCGAACAAAGAGTCGCCGGACTCCTCGAGCGCCGGGTCAGCTCCCAGCAGACGGCGCGCCGAGGCAATGCCCAACAGCGCGAAAGCCTGGTCGTAGAGCAATACCGAATTGTCGAGCGGTGAGCCGTCTGGCGCGACCAATGTGCGAAAGAGGCCGTCGGGCCGGCGGTAGTGCGTTAGGAAGAATCCCATGGCGCGCTCGACGATTCGATGTGCGTCCCCGTGCCAGCCGAGGTGAGGCGCACGCGCGAAGGCGTAGATCTGCCGTGGCTGCACGCGTGCGCGCCGCGGCTCGAGCAGCGGCGTCCCATCCTGTGAAAGCCGCTCCTGGAATCCGCCGTTGCCGGCATCCACGCCCAGATGCGCCCAGATCGGATAGGCCTTGTGTCGCAGCCAGTCGATGAGCTGCTGCTGACAGGCTTGTGCGGCGATGACGCCGGTCATGTCTCAGTGCGCCTCAGTGCGCCAGGCCGGCGGCGACTTCGCCTGCCGGGACGACGGTGCGTGCGCGGCCGGCCGCGGTCGCGAACACCGCGATGCCGGCATAGGCCAGCATCGGCAGCAGGAAGGCCGCCTGCAGGCCTGCGACATCGACGATGCGGCCAGCAATCAACGGCAGCACCGCTCCTCCGACGATGGCCATGCACAGCACGCCCGAAGTGGCCGCGGTCGATGCCGTGGAACGCTCGAGCGTCAGTGTGAAGATCGTCGGGTACATGATGGCGTTGAGGATGCCGATCGACAGCGCCACGCAGCCCACGAGTGCGCCATGGCCCTGGCTGACGATCAGGCAGAAGGCCGTGGCGGCGATCGCCACTGCCGACAGCAGCCGGAACGCGGCGATCCTCGTCAGCAGCGCGCTGCCGATGAATCGTCCCAGCATGGCGCCGCCCCAATAGAAAAGACCGAGCAGCTTGCCGGCCCGTTCCAGCGGTACGCCGAACACATCGTCCTGGTGCAGGAAATTGATCATGATGCTGCTGATGGCTACTTCGGCCCCCACGTAGAAGAAGATCGCGGCCGCTCCGTATAGCGCCCAGGGGGATTTGAGCGCCTGCAGCACGGCGGCGCCGGCCGATGAGGCTGCTGCCGGAGGCGCCGCGCCGCTGAGACGACGTCGCGACGACCAGATGAAAACCACCAGCAGCACCAGCAGTGCGGCCACGATCATAAACGACTGATAAATGCTTCGCAGCGAGTCGGTTCTGGCCGCGGCCAGATTCGCCACGGTCGTGCTGCCCGCGAACACGCCGCCGCGCAGCATCAGCCACGCGCCGACGTTCGGTCCCAGCACGGTCCCGAACGAATTGAACGCCTGCGACAGCGTCAGCCGAAAGTGCGAACGCTCGGGAGATCCAAGCGATGCCGCCAGCGGATTGGCCGCCACCTGCAGCACCGTCATGCCGCTGGCGATCACGAACAGTCCGAGCAGCACCAGCACGTAGGTATCGATCCGGGTCGCCAGCGCGATGATGAGGCTGCCGCCGACCATCGCGAGCAGCGCGCCGAGGATGGAGGACGGATAGCCGAATCGGATCACGATCACGCCGGCGGGCAGCGACATGACGCCGTAGGCCAGAAAGAAGGCGAACTGCGTGAGCATCGACTCGGTGTAGTTGAGGCTGAAGATGGCTCGCACCGAGGGGATCAGCGGATCGACCATGGAGGTAATGAAACCCCACGCAAAGAACAGCGTCGTCACGGTGATGGAGGCCGCCAGCAGCCGCCGCGCTCGCTCGCTCACAGCGCGTCCAGTGCCAGGGCCAGGGATCCGAGCGGACCGACCTGCTCGCCCAGGGCCGGTGGTGCGATGTACGCCTCGATATCGCTCGTGAGCTGGGGCGCCTCGACATAGTGATTCAGACTGCGCTGCAGCTCGCGGCGAAGACGAACGAAGAGGTGTCGCTGTGAATTCATCACCCCGCCCCCGAGGAGAATGCGCTGGGGCGCGGTCGCCAGCACGAGTGTATGCAACAACTGCGCGAGTGCATGGACGACGAGCTCCCAGGCCGGATCATCGGGTGAGAGATGCTCGGCGCGAACTCCGAGCCGCCGCTCAATGGATAGCCCCGAGGCCAGGCCCTCGAGGCAGTCGCCATGGAAGCTGCACGAGCCCGGCCAGTCATCGCCCTTGCGGCGGGCAACACGAATGTGTCCCAGCTCCGGGTGTGTAAAACCGAACGCCGGCCGGTCGGCCACGATCAGGCCGACACCAATGCCGGTGCCCACGGTGATGTACGCGAAGTCGTGAAGTCCCTGCGCCGCTCCCCACCGTCCTTCGGCGAGCGCCGCGCCATTGACATCGGTGTTGAAGGCCATCGGCACGTCAAGGGCGCGCTGCAGGCGCCGCGCGACGTCGGTGTGGCCCCATCCGGGCTTGGGCGTTGAGGTAATGAAGCCATACGTCGGCGATGTCACGGACAGGTCCACCGGCCCGAACGAGGCGATGCCGAGCGCCGCGATCGGCCCATACAACTGCTGCCATTCCTGCAGCGTGCCTGCGATCCGACGCAACGTGGCATCCGAATCGTCGCCGGTGGGAATGGAGACCTGGGCGCGAATGTCATCGGGCCCGCTCGCGAGCAGGCAGATGCACTTGGTGCCGCCGAGCTCGACGCCGGCCAGCAGTGGCCCATTCATCCCGCGCTGGTGGAGGTGGCGCTCGCGGCCGTGCTACTCGGGGAAGCCGCCTGAAAGTAGCTGTCGTGCGAGGGTGCGGCGGCAGTCAATGCCGCAATGGATTTTGCCAGGCTGCCAAACAGATTCCCCAGCTGCTCGCGGCTGACGATGTCCATGAGCGGATCGTAACGATCAGGCCTGACACCCATGCCTTCGAATATGTAAAACCAGCTCATGTCGGTGAACAGTTCGCGTGCCCCCGGTCGGATGCGCCCGGTGCGGCGATACAGTTCGATACGCTGCGAGAGGCTGTCGGGTAATTTCATGGTGCGGCAGTAGGACCAGAACGGTGTGTCATCGCGTGCCGTCAGGCAGTAGTGCAGGATGATGAAATCGCGAATCGATTCCATTTCGCCGATCAGTTCGCGATTGTAGGACTCGATGTTCGCGGGCTCGAACGAGAGGTCCGGGAAGTGCTCGAGCAGCTTGTAGAGCCCGCTCATCACCAGGTGGATGCTGGTCGATTCGAGCGGTTCCAGGAAGCCTGAGGCAAGCCCCAGCGCCACGCAGTTACGGTTCCAGAAGAGTTTGCGCCGGCCCGCCAGGAAGCGCAGTTGGCGTGGCTCGGCGAGGGTCTTCTCGCCGACCTCGCGCAGCAGATCATCGAGCGCCTCGCCGTCTGCGAGGTGGGCACTGGAGTAGACATAGCCGTTGCCGGCGCGGTGCTGCAAGGGGATGCGCCAGCGCCAGCCGGCAGCGCGTGCGCTGGCCTGTGTAAAGGGCGCACGCGGCGAGGCCAGTTCCGTCGGTACGGCGACGGCCCGGTCGCAAGGCAGATTGTCGCTCCAGTCGATATAGCCGGTCTTGAGCGTCTGCTCGATGAGCAGCCCGCGAAAGCCGCTGCAATCGATGAACAGCTCTGCCCCGAGCCGGGAGCCGTCGGTGAAGATGAGTTCTTCGAGCAGGCCGTCGGCGCGCTGCGTGGCCTGCGCTACCGTGCGCTGCAGGCACACCACGCCGAGCTTCTCGGCATAGGCGCGCAGATATTTCGCCACCAGGCTGGCATCGAAATGCAGCGCGTAACGCAGACCCGCGGCGGGGTTCTGCGCTTTCGGGTCCGGATGGCGGAACTTGCCTGCATCGCCGAGCGCGGCGCAAAGACTGAAATCGTTGAACCGTGGCGCCATGCCATCGGCCTGCGCCCGCTGCCAGGCGTGAAAGAAGGGCCGCCGGTTCACGGGGGAGCCGAAGGTGCCGAAGGGATGCCAGTAACTCTCGCCGATCCGATGCCAGTCCCGGAATTTGATGCCGAGCTTGAAGGTCGAGCGCGTGTTCCGGATGAAATCCGCTTCGTTGATGCTCAGGAAGCGCAGCAGATCGATGATGGGCGGAATAGTCGCTTCGCCCACGCCCACGGTGCCGATCTCCGGCGATTCGATGACCGTGATCGAGCAGCCCGAGCCGGGCAGGGCGCGCGCCAGGACACTGGCGGCCATCCAGCCGGCGGTCCCGCCGCCGACGATAGCGATCTGACGGATCTGCATGGTGGCCCCCATGTTACAGCCGCCACACCCGGTGCGGGGTGTGGCGGCCAGCCAGGCTTTACAGCTTGAACTTGAAGCCCAGGAAGTACCGACGGCCGGAGTTGTCGTAGGTGAAGGGCAGGTCAGGCCACTGCAGGTAGGTGTGCTGCGCCTGGTCCGTCGCGTTCTGGACCTGGGCGAAGACTCCCAAATGGTTGCCGAAGTCGTAGCCCACCTGCGCATCGAGCTGCCCGTAGGCGGCTTCGAAGACCTGGTAGGTCTTATTGACACCGTTCTGATCGGGGAACGAGAAGGTCGCGCCTACGAGTGAGTCGTTGACGGACTTGCTGCGCCAAGAATAGGAGGCACGTGCGGAGAAACCGGCGCGCTCGTAGTAGAGCGTGCCGGTGACTGCATCATCGGCGACCCCCGGGATCGAGCTGCTGGCCGAGAAGCTGGTCGGCGCGGCGTTCGACTGCGAATGCGTATGCGTGTAGTTGGCGGCTATTCCGAAGCCCTTGAGCCAGGGGGACAGCTCGTAGCCGAAGGCATACTGGCCGCCGAATTCGAAGCCATAGATCTGCCCGTTGCCGGCGTTGACTGGCGTATTGACGTCGGCCGTAGTGCCACCGAAGTCATCCACGACAGTGGTCGGTATGGCTTCGATCTCCACGAAGTTGTCGACCTGCTTGTAGAAGCTGCCGAGGCTCACGATCGCGCCGGGCGCGAAGTAATACTCCCAGGACAGGTTGAATTGCGTGGCGCGATACGGATCGAGCTGGGTATTGCCGGAGCTGCCGCCGTCGAACGCGAATCCGTCCGCAAGGCCGGTGTGGACGTTGATACGCGTATTGGTCTGGCGGGTGAAGTTATACGAATCGCCGAGGCCCAGCAGGAACAGATCCTGGGGCGACACTACGCGGGCGGCGCCGAAGCGCACCTTCTGATCGTCGGTCACATCGAGCACGAAGTTCAGCGACGGCAGCACATCCGTATAGCTGCGCTTGGTCACCAGCGGAACTACATTGGAATCGACGCCGTTCCACGAGGCTGTGCCGAAGTAGGTCGGGTCTTCGGCCGATGCACCGTTGTTGATGGTCAGATCCGTCTTGACCACCCGCACGCCGAAATTGGCGTGGAAGTGATTCGACGGTGAGCCGATGTCCTCCATCAGATAGCCGCTGTAGGTGCGCTCTTCGACACCGAATGAGCTCAGGCCGTCCTCGAAGAAGCGCTCCGTGTTGTTCGGCACTCCCGCCCCGGCCCACACGCTCTGCAGGTAGGTCGACGGGTTGGTCATGCCGCCGGTGTTGGGATTCTTGACGAGGATATTGCCGGCGCCGAAGTTGTTGACGTTCATGGCCAGCCCCGGATTTGACAGCGCTGTCGAATAGGGGATGTTGGGGGTGCCGTAGCCCGGGTCCTGGTAGTAGAGATACGGCCCGTTGCCGGCGCCGGGGTTATTGGAGTTGGGCGTGCCATTGGCATTGCCGGCGATGTCGCCATCAGCCAGCGTGCCGTTGATCAGGTAGCGCCCGAAGATCTGGCTGATATCGCGTCCGGCGTAGTCCAGGCCGCCCGAAATGGTCGAGTCGATTCCCTGGACGAAGGCGGGGTCGTATTGGGCATTGAGCTTGATCGCGAACTGATGCTGGGATGTCAGGTTCGCCCAGGCCCAGTTCGATTTGAATGTCGTGTCCGCCGGATTGTTAAGAATGTTGGCATTGGGAGCCAGGTAGCTGACTGAGGGCAGTCCCGATGTGCCGCCATTGTTCCAGGCAAACTCATAACCGTGGCTGCCCGGCCCATTGGTGCAGGTCGAGGAGCCGTTGTTGCATCCCGGTGCCGCGGGCGAGGTCGCCACGCCGGCGCTGGTGGTGTAGAGGCCGTGTTCGACGTCGGCCTGGTCGGCCTGCAGATTAGAGGTGGCATTCGCGTAAGAGACGTCCACGTCGCCGCGTAGCTGTCCGCCATCGTTGAATTTCGCACGCCACTGAATGTTGTGCGCGATATCCGTGTTCTGCTGGTAGAGCGTCGCGGTTTCAGCACCGTTGGAGTTGAACACGCCGCTCTGCACGACGCCGTTGCCATCGATCGAGTAGGGCTGCGTCGGGTCGATGGCGGGCAACAGGAATCCGGACGCCGTGCCCTGGCCGTTGAACCACACCTTGTCGGTGTAGCTGAGACTGGTCTCCTGCTCGCGCGAGAAGAAGTAGTTCAGGCTGGTCGTGATGGAATCGGTGATCTTCGCTGCCACGCCGAAGGAGGCGCCGTAGGTCTTGCGTTCGTCGTTGTTGTTGGTGAAATAGGCCAGCTGCGGATCAATGTAGTACTTGCCGCCGACACCGCAGGGTGCGGTAGCCGAGCAACCCGCAGCGTTCTTGACGGCCGGGGCCACGATCGTGCCGCCCGGCGTGACACCGAGGCCTGCAGGCGTGAGTGCGCCCACATAGGGTCCCGTTGCCGAGTCCGTGACCAGCCACTGATTGCGGTTCTGATCCTGGAATTGCTCATCCAGCGTCTTCTCATCGTCATAGGAGAAGCTGGCCGTGAAGGCGAGCGAATCGCTGAATTTGTAGCTGCCGACCAGAGTGCCATTGGGTGTCCAATCGCCCTGGTGCTGCGCATAGGACTCGCGGAAATTGCCGCCCAGGCTCAGCCCGTCGGGCTGCGCGAGCGGATCGCGCGTCTTGAGATCTATGGTGCCGCCGAGACCGCCTTCGGTCATCGACGCTTTCGGGTTCTTGTAGACATCGATGCCGCCGATCTCCTCACTCGGAACGCCTTCGAGGGAGCCGTATTGCGCATTGCTGCCGGCGCCGCCGCCCGAGGCTTCGCCCGTGACGTAGAATTCCCGGCCCGTCAGGAACACATCGCCGTTGAGCGTGGTGAGATTCTGCCGCAGACCATCGATGAGTACCGCGGTGCCTTCACCGGTAGGGCCGCGGTCGATCTGCACGCCTGGCAGGCGCTGCAGCGACTCGGCGACGTTCTGGTCCGGCATTTTGCCGATGTCTTCGGGCGCAACCGACTCGATCGGCAGATCTGAATTGCGCTTTTCATCGAGCGCGGTCTGCAGCGAGGCACGGTATCCCGTTACGATCACCTCGGTGAGCTGATCGCTGGAATTCTGCGCGGCATCGGGCTTCGATGCGGCCGGCGCCGGGGTTGGCGGAGCCTGTTGCGCGTTGGCAGTCGAGTAGGCGACCAATGCCAGTAACGATGCGCTGCCCATCAGGATGGCGCGCGAGTAGCCGTAGCTTCTGAATCCAGTGCTCATGTGCGAAATCCCCCAAAGACCATCTGTTATCTACGTAGTCGGTGCGTCGCATCGGCTGCGATCTATGCAGCCTCAGTGTCCCTCAAAAAGACAGCGCTGTCAATTTGACGAATCTTAGACTCTTGCATGGCGATTTCAGCCTTCGCCGCAGCGTGGCGGGGCATCATGCCGTACCAGCCGGACCTCGGAGATCGTCAGCGCCAGTCGACCGCTGGTGGCGATTGCGAATGGCGCCTCGACATTAGAGAGATCGGCGCCGTGTGCAGCCAGGCATGCCAGAGAGAATGAATAGGTGCGCCAGGTGTGGAGAGGCGCCGACTGCAACATCGCGGTCAGATCCACGAGCGCACCGCGCTCGGTGCCGCATTTCCATGCCGTCGGCATGGCCGCGGCGCTCCCTGGCGCGGCCGACGGGTGCCGGTAGTAGGGCGGGGCGCAGCGAATGCCGACCAGTACCGGCGCGGTCGGGACTTCTTCAAGCCGGTAATGGAAATCGATGGTGGTGTTGGCATCGTCTGCCGAGCGGAAATCCATGGAGCGTCCGGCGATGCGGAAGATCGATGGCGCGGCGCCGTTCCAACTAGCCGTGATGCCGTTTGAATCCTGCGCTACCAGCAGCCCCCGCAACGGGCTTTCCTGCCGCTGCGTCGTCAACCGCACCTCGGCCCCGGCCCCGAGCCCGGCATCGGCGAGATAGATGGACCAGGGAGCCGTCACATGTGCTGCACGGTAAAGCGCATCGCGACCGTTCCGATCCGCGGGCACGCGCGCGTTCTCGTTGAGATGCGCCAGCTGGACGGCGCTTCCGCTCTGCGCATAGTCGAGTCCATATCCGCGCGCAAACAGTGCGCCGTGCGCCTGCTCACTATCGCCGTCAAATGTCGCCGGCATGGCTGTGCTCGGCCAGGAAACGCTGAGGCGGCCGGTGAAATCATGGCCGATACCGCCGTCCGATGTCCGGAACAGGACATCCGCAATTCCCTCGCCTTCACTGCCGGGAAGCCACGCGGCCACGAAAGCGTCCGAAGCATTGATTTGCGGATTGACCCACATGGCTCGACCCGACAGAAATACCGAAATGACCGGGATTCCCTGTGAATGCAGACGACGCAGCAGATTCAGATCCCGCTTGTCGCCCGGCGAATATTCAAGCGTCTCGCGATCCCCCTGGAATTCGGCGTAGGGCCCTTCGCCATAAACGACGATGGCCGCATCGGGGCGTACATCAAAGCTGCCGTCGGTGCTCAACACGGCCGTGCCACCTGCCGCCGCGACGGCGGCCTGGATGCCCGCGAAGATTGAGGTGGCGCCCGGGAAATCCTCGTTGCTGTTGGGATCGCCCTGCCAATCGATGGTCCACCCGCCTGACTGAACGCCGATGTCATCGGCTGCTGATCCCACCACCAGCACGCGCGAGTGCGGGTTGAGCGGCAGCGTGCCGTGCTCGTTTTTAAGCAATACCAGGGACTCACGCACGGCCTGGCGCGCAATGGCTCGGTGCGAGGGGCCGCCGAGCACGCCGAATTGCCCCGCGTCCGGCCGTTGCTGTGGCGGCAATCGTTCAAAAATTCCTGCCATAGCCTTCACACGCAGAATGCGCCGCACGGCGTCGTCGATGCGTGCTGCCGGGATCACATCGGACCGCACTTCGTTGAGGGTATTGTTGTAGAGCGCCTGCCAGCTGTCGGGCGCCATGAGCATGTCGACACCCGCGAGATAGGCCGCCGGGCAGTCGAATTTGGTACAGCCCGGAATCTGCTCGTGCGCATTCCAGTCCCCGACGACAAAGCCGGCAAATGCCATGCGTCCCTTGAGAATGTCGGTCAGCAGGTAGTGCGAGGAATGCAGCTTGGTGCCGCGCCAGCTGTTATAGGAGGCCATGACAATCTGCGCGCCGGACTCGATCGCCGCGGGGTAGCCCGCCGCATGCACGTGGGCAAGCACCGCCTCGCTCGCCCGGTCATCCCCCTGGTCGCGGCCGGCGACCGTGCCGCCGTCACCGAGAAAATGTTTTACCGAGGCCAGCGTGCGCCCCGGCCCCATGAAGCCCGCATCGCCCGGACTGCCCTGCAGCCCCTCGACCATGGCCGCGGCGTATTGCGCCACCAGCTCCGGCGATTCGGAATAGCTCTCGTAGGAGCGACCCCAGCGCGGATCGCGTACCACGGCGACTGTGGGGGCAAAGGTCCAATCGACGCCGATGGCGGCCACTTCTTCGGCGGTAGCGGCGCCGATACGGCGCATGAGAGCGGCATCGTGCATCGCCCCGAGACCGACGTTATGCGGAAATATCGTCGCACCCACGATCTTGGCATTGCCGTGCACGGCATCGATGCCAAAAATGATGGGAATGGCTCGATGCGCCGCGTTGCCGGTCTCGAGCGACGCGCTGAAGAACGCGCTGGTCAGATCGAACCACGCCTTGGGAGTGGTTCGGACATCATCGCCGGGCGCGGCGCCGCCGCCGGCCAGAATCGAGCCGAGCTTGTACTGTCGCAGTTGCGCGGGCGTGATGGAGGCGATGTCGGCCTGGATCATCTGGCCGACTTTTTCCTCGAGCGTCATGCTGGCGAGCAGGTGGTCTACCTGCGCCTCGACATCCGCGGGGCGCGTTTGGGCGGAGTGCGCAGGGGCCGGCCAGAGACCGGGTTGCATCTCGTCCGCCTGCAGGGGCGTAGCCGCGTGGATAGCACCGGCAACGCAGATCGCGCCGACAGTGAGCCGCAAATTGATACGCAAGCAGACACTCATTGGATCGGGAGCCCCCCGCTACCCATACTCCGGGTGCCGATTAAAGGCCGGAATGTCAGCGCTGTCAATTCGACATTATCTGGAGCGGGCAATCGGCCTCGCGAACGCGATTCGGTGATGTCACGGTCGTGCGTGTACGGTAATCTCGCGCTCGCACAATCAAGATGTCCCATGGCACTCATTCCACAGTCAGTTACGATTCAACAGGTCGCCGATCTCGCGGAGGTCGCGACCAAGACGGTTTCGCGAGTTATCAACGATGAACCCGGCGTGCGCGCCGATACGCGCAGCCGTATCCTGAAGGCGATCGAGCAGCTCGACTACCGACCGAATCTCAACGCCCGTGGGCTCGCCGGTGATCGATCGTTCCTGATTGGATTATTCTGCGACAAGCCTGGCGACTACCTCAGCAACTTCCAGGCGGGCGCTGTCGAGCGGTGCCGCGAATCCGGATTTCACCTGATGGTCGAGCCGTGGGACAGCCAGAGTCCGGATATCGGCCGCCAGGTCAAGACGCTGTTGCGCACGCTGCGGCTCGAGGGCGTGATCCTGCTGCCGCCGTTGAGCGATCACCCCGTGATCCTGGGAAGGCTCGCGGATGTTTCGATCCCCACGGTGCGTATTGCGCCCAAGAACGAGCCGAGCAGCAGCTCACCCTCGGTGGGCATCGATGATTACGCTGCCGCGCGGCGCATGACCAGCCATCTGGTCGATCTCGGCCATCGCCGCATCGGTTTCATCCTTGGCCGGGCCGGCCACGCCGCGAGCGAGCAGCGACATCGCGGTTTCCGTGACGAGATGAAGGCGCGCGGGGTGAGCATCGATCCCTTGCTGGTGCAACCTGGAAACTTCGTATTTCCCGACGGGCTGGTGTGCGCGGAGCAGATGCTGCGCGCGCGACATCCGCCCTCCGCAATTTTCGCCAGCAACGACGACACAGCGGCCGCGGCAATCTCGGTGGCGCGGCGCCTGGGGCTGAAGCTGCCCGAGCAGCTCTCGGTCGCGGGATTCGACGATGCGCCCGTCGCGACGATGATCTGGCCGCAGCTGACGACCATCCGCCAGCCTGTGACTGCCATGGCCCGCGCCGCCACGGAGCTGATCATCGAACACTCGCCACGACGCCGCGGATGGCCGACGCCCGTGCCGCGCCGGCTGCTGGAATTCGAACTGATTCTGCGCAATTCCACCGCGCCGCCAGCGCAGGGGAACCCGTCCTGAGTGCCTCCTGGCGGGAGCGGACGTTCGCGGGCGTGCTATACGACCTCGACGGCACCTTGCTGGATACGGCCGCGGATATCGCGCTCGCCCTCAATCGGGCGCTGCACGAGTACGGGTGGGAATTCATTCCGGAGAGCGACGTTCGGCTGATGATCGGCCGCGGCGGCCAGGTCCTGGTGGAACGCGCGGCGCAACTGCAGCGGCGAACTCTCGCGCCGGCGCAGCTCACCGAGATCGTCGATCGATTCTATGAGTATTACGGTGAGCTCGAAGCGCGCAACGAGGCGGTGGCAAAACCGTACCCGGGCGCCGTGGCGACGCTGCAGCGGCTGCGCGCGGCCGGACTGCGCAGCGCCGTGGTGACCAACAAGCTGCACCGGTTTGCGGTCGAGCTGTTCGAACGCCTGCAATTAAGCGACAGCATCGATCTGATCGTTGGCGGCGATACCTGTGAGCGGCGTAAGCCCGATCCGCAGCCACTGCTGCATGCCTGCGCCACCCTGGGACTGACTCCATCCCGGACGCTCATGGTCGGGGATTCCATTAACGATGTGCTGGCGGCCCGTGCCGCCGGCATACCGGTCGTCTGCGTGACTTATGGCTACAACGAGGGGCAGGACCCGCGCTCGCTGCCCTGCGATGACTGGATCGATTCGCTGGATGAGCTGCCGGCGCTGATTCTGCCGCGAGCGGGCTGAAGGACGCCATGGCCAAGACCGTGCTGTTGGCAGTGGCAATGCTGCTGGTCGGTGGAACGATCAGTAGCGCCATCACGCGCTACAACGCACGCCAGCATCAGCATACCCGCGCCGTCATGGTGCTGGCACAGTTCCATATGGCTCGATTGTCCACCGCGGCCAAGGCCGGGCAGTGCAGCAACTTTGTCGAGGAGCGCGAACGCCTGTTCGGCATCTACGGCGAGTTGCTCGAGGCGTTTCCGAAGGCGTACGCGCAGGACACCGAGTTTTACAAACGCGCAGAGGCGTTGCGCAGCGCCGTGCATCCCGATCTTGCCGCGACCGGTGAATGCGGTAAAGCCGTCGAGGATGCCAAGAAGATCGACGACGCCTGCGAGGATTGCCACCGCGAGTACCGCTAGCGCCAGTTGCCCACTGGCGCCAGCGATACCCGGAGTTCTACTTCTTATTGCTTCATGGCCGTGTAAGAGCCGGAGCTGCCGTGCAACGCATCCTTCCACACCACCGTCATGGTCTTGCCATCGGCTGAAACGGTGATGTGAGCCGAGCCGATGACTTTGCCATCGCGCCTGTCTGTCTCATCGACCGTGTTGTCATTGACGCGCTTGATCGAGACGCTGGTTTGGCCGGGATCGCCCATGAACGGCGAATCGGTGCCGTCCACCGGGGCGCTATAGGACTGCCCCGTCGGCGCGGTCATCGTGAGCGTGGTGCCGCTGAGCGCGTAGGTGGTGAGCAGGCCGTTATCGGAGACGTTGGTCAACTTCGTGGTGCGCCAGCTGCCTGAAATGGCATGCGAACCGGCCGGGGCCTTGGCAACCTGCGTTGCCTCGCCTTTAACGAGCACGGGGGCGCCATTGCTGTTGCTGCTATCCGATTGTTCAAACATCAACGTCTTGCCGTCGGACGAGATGGTCGTCTTGCTGGTCGTCACCGTCTTGCCGCCCTTCTTGTCGATCTCCTGGATCGTGTTGGCATCGACGATCGTGATGGCGACGGAGTCGTAGTAGGGGTGACCGGTCACTGCGTGGTCCTGCCCGTCGGCTTTGACCGCGTAGGCGGGAACGCAGGTCTGACAGTGATAGACACCTTTCGAGAGCAACATGCGGCTTGGCTTGGTGGGCTGCTGCATGTTGCTCAGGTCGGCCTTCCAGGTACCGACCAGAGCGCTCTGCGCCATCGACAAGGCGGGCAACAGCAGCAATGCCGGCACCGCCGTGAGTACAATTTTATTCACGGAGAATCTCCCTGTTGTTGATTGATCTTCTTGAATCAAGCATCGAAGCGCGGAAATTTACGCGCGGCAGCGTTTGCTGGCAATCAGCGCCAAATCCGTAATTTTGGGGGCCGCGTTCAGTTCCATTCGAGGACCCCACGCGATAGAGTCGGACGGCCCTCAAAAGGGGCGCGCCGCATTCTCTACCCGAGGTGAAAATTCCCATGAAAACAATGATTAAGATCGTCGTACTGGTCTCGTTGCTCGCGCCCATGATTGCGTCCGCCGCCGCTGCGACACCCCGCTTCCTGGTCCTGGATCCCTCCCCGGCGCGTGCCCAGCTGCCTTTCAGCGATGCCGTACATGTCGGCGATACGCTCTACGTGGCAGGAACGCTGGGCATGGACCCCAGTACGCTGTCTGATCCAAAGACGGCGCGCGTGGCCGCCGAGCCCGCCGATGAAGCGCGCTTTGCCCTCGATGCGGTCAAGCACGCGCTGGAGGCGGCCGGGTTCAAGATGGACGACCTGGTTTCCGTCACGATCTACTGCACCGACCTGGATCTCTACGGCACTTTCAACGATGTGTACCGAACCTACTTTCATGGCCACTTTCCGGCGCGGGCCTTCATTGGCGCCAGCAAACTGGTGCGCGGCGCGCGGTTCGAAGTCATGGGCACAGCAGTGAAGGGATCGCACTGAACACGCAGTGGCAATCCGCGGATTATGCGGCGCTGGTGTCGGCGGCGACGTCGGAGCGCGAACGCATCAAGCTGAGTGCCGAATGGATCGGCAGTGTCTTCGATCAGTTCTACGATGAGTTTCTGCGACTGACGTGGCTGGCGAAGGCGGCGTTCGAAAATCGCGACCCGCCAGCTTCCGTCGCGCAGGCCAAGAAGCGGCTCGGTCTCTACAACGCCACTGTGTATGCACTCGCCGAGGAGCTGCGCGCCGCGTTTCCCACGCTGGCCGAGAGTGAAGCGCTGTGGGGCCAACTCGAGGCCACGTACGTACCGGCGGCGCAGGGCAGCTATGAGGCAGATCTGGCGCTGGCGTATCTGCACTCGGTGCGACGACGGCTCTATCGTGGCGACTGGAAGCCGGTTGAATACGCCTTTGGCGAGCATCGCGCGGTACCGCGCATGCGCGACGCTGTGTACGAGACTTTCGCCTGCTCCTGGCCGGTCGAGGGCCGGGTAGTACAGCGCATTCTCCAGGTAGCGGAGCTCGCCACCCGTTTCGCGGAACCCGTGGCCGACGCGGCCCGTGTCGCCAGGCGACTCAACGACCTGCTGGCCGGCAAGTCCGGCGCCGGCCTGTTTGCCATCGAAATGATACGCGCCGGCTTCTTCCGCAATCGGGGCGCCTATCTTGTGGGGCGCCTGGTGCTGGGCAGAAGCGAGTACCGTCCGTTCGTCATTGCGCTATCCAACGGTCCCGACGGCGTTCGGGCCGAAGCGCTGCTGCACTCCACGCCCCATGTGCACAACCTCTTCAGCTCGACCGAAGCGCCGTTCCAGGTAACCAACCGCCATTACCACGAACTCAGCGACTTCCTGCACAGCATTATGCCGACACGGCCGCTGGGCCTGCACTATTCGACGATCGGCTTTCATCATGTCAGCAAGGTCGCCGTCATGAACGAGGTCCGGCGGCTATTGGGGCGCCAGCGCGAAATGCTCGACACGGCGCCCGGCAGCCCCGGTACGGTTGCCATGGCGTTCACCTCGCCGCGCTCGGCTTACATCCTGAAAGTCATTCGCGATCGGCCGACGGCCGGTTACAAGTGGGACAGTTTCGAGGGTGTCGAGGCGGTACTGGAGAAGTACAAGCGCGTGCATGAGATAAACCGCACTGGCAGCATGCTCGACAACATTCTCTACTACAACCTCAAGCTCGATAGCGATTGGTTTGCGCCGAAGCTGCTGGATGAGCTGGTCAATGAAGCGAGCAATGCGGTGCGTCTGCAGGAGGGCGCACTGGTATTCAAATACCTCGTCGTGCAGCGCAAACTTACCCCGCTGAACGTCTTCCTGGAGGTGGCGCCGGAGGACAAGGCCAGTCGCGCCATCGTCAATCTCGGTCACTGCATCCGTAACAACGCCGCCGCCAATGTCTTCAACAAGGATTTTGACGTTCGTAACTATGGGGTGAGTCGCTACCTCAAGGTGTATCTCTACGACTATGACGCGCTCGAGTTCCTGACGGACGTCAAGGTGCGCACCAACGTGGATCGCTTCGACGGTGAGGAAGACGTGCCCGGCTGGTTCTTTGAACCGGGCGTGGTGTTCCTGCCGGAGGAAATCGAATCGGGCCTGCGCGTGGATCACCGCCAGCTCAGGCGGGCCTTCCGGGGAACACACCAGGAATTACTGACGGTCGACTACTGGGAACGTATGCAGCAGACGCTGCGCGCGGGCGAGGTGCCGGGCATCGTCACATTCCCGGAGTCCTGCCTGCTGGATGACCCCGGCTCGGAGACAGTCGCCAACGAGTAGGGGAGACGCTCCCGCGGATCTCCGATTGCCGCCCTGCGGTCAGACTGAATACAATCAGCCCCGGGCGCGGGTGTAGTTCAATGGTAGAACTGCAGCTTCCCAAGCTGCTAACGTGGGTTCGATTCCCATCACCCGCTCCACTTCCGTCTGGGCGGCGCGGACGATCAGCCGTCCGCTTCCGCCCGTTGTAACAAACCAGAACGTTCAGGTTCGATCTCGATCTTCATTGGTGTGAACGTCGCGGTTCATGCCGTCACGGCCTTCTGGGCCGCCGCGAAGACGTCGCGTGCCGACATCGTACCCGCTACCTGCTCTGTACCCTCGACTCCGAGGTCCATCCATCCTGCATTCACGGCGTCAAACATTTCTTCGGCAGGTCCGGTGTGGCCCTTCGGGATGCCGAACTGCTCGAACGCTTTCGCCCACCCTGCACGCGGGATTGCAAAGGCCTTCACGTCGAGATTCAGAACTTCACCCAGTTGCGCCGCGACTTCATCGGCGGTGACCATCGAACCAAGCTCGACGGCGCGCTGCCCTGACCACGCTGGTCCGGTCAAAAGGGCTGCGACCTCCGCGCCGATGTCGTTCGTCGCGACCATGGTCGATTTCCGGTTTGTCGGATTGTAGTAGACCGGTAGCGTTCCGCCCTGGGCGACTTGCAAGCCGTAGAGGAAGTTTTCGAAGAATCCCCCTGCGCGCACAAATGCGATTGGCGATAGAAGGTCGCGAAACCCTTGCTCCAGAAGCGACAGGGCCGTGATCATCCCAAGCCCAGTGGTCCTGTTCGCACCCATCGACGAAAGCGCTACCACCCGCGGCGGCGCTGCCTTGGTGAGCGCCTCGACATAGTTTGCAATTACACTCTTGGCCTCTTTGTAATTGGGCGAGGGAGCCCAGACTGCCGGCAACATGACAAACGCGCCTTCCACGTCTTTGAGCGCCCGCTCGATGGCTGCCGAATCACTCCAATCACCGTCAACCAGTTCCACGCCCCGGTTCGCCCAGCTTGACGCCTTCTGGCGATCGCGAACGAGTGCGCGTACTCGCTGGCCGTGCGCCAACAGATGTTCTGCGGTCGCGCCGCCTACCTTTCCTGTGATTCCCATTACTAAAAACATGTGTGTTCTCCTGATTGTTGAGGGACAGAGCGCTGCCCCGGTTGGTTTCAGTGGATGAGCGGGAGAATGCCCCGGATGCCAGGATCGCGAGCGTAGAGGCCGCCCCATGCCATCGCGCCCAAAAGTAGTGAAATGATTTCAGGCGGCGATCCCAACTCGCCAATACGGACATGGGCGCAGATGGCGCCTCCCAAAAAGCCCGTCACTAGGATCGCACCGAGGACGGCGGTGGCCGGGATGGCGTAAAGAATGACGCAAGCGAGGATGATCGGACCCAAGACACGGGTCAGTTCGATCCCGAACCCCGTTTCCCGCAACATGCTCGCGACGTGTGCCGGCGCGAAAAGCTGAACAGTGCCGTCTGCCACCAGCGCGATAACGACAAGCGCGCTCATTGTTCGGCCGGCCCACAGGGCGCCATGCAAGCTCGTCCCTTCAGGCACCCGAGGCAGTCTTAGGGTTTCGAACACTTGTCGTTCTCCTATGGGGGAATCCCAATATTTGGAGCTTACTGTGCCTCTTGGGTGTGATAATCACCGGGGGAATGAACTCACTGTTCTCTTTGCTGTGAACAATAGCGAGGCACGAAAATGCAGAATCTCGAACCCCTCCTCATTTTCACAACGGTGGCGGACATGGGGAGCTTCACCGACGCAGCCGACAGCTTGGGGATTCAGAAAGGGAGAGCCTCAACGGCCGTCCGGAAGCTGGAAGAAGAGGTCGGTGTCAGGCTTCTGCACCGGACGACGCGTAGCGTGCAGTTAACGGAAGACGGACGGGTATTTCATGCACGGGCGCGCGATCTGCTCGCGGATGTTGATGATCTGCACTCAATGTTCGTAAGTGATGAAGTGGCACTTCGCGGGCGTCTACGCGTCGATCTTCCGACCGAGGTGGCACGGACAACGATCGTGCCGGTCTTACCGGATTTCATGGCGACTCATCCCGAGCTAGAACTGGAGGTGTCGAGCACGGATCGCCAAGTTGATCTGGTTCAAGAGGGGTTCGACTGCGTATTGCGACTGGGTCCCATCGGAGACGAGACGCTGATTGCGCGCCCGTTGGGCAAGCTAGGCATAGTCAACGCCGCCAGTCCTGCCTATCTGGCGCGCTATGGCGTCCCTCGATCGCTGGGAGATCTCCAGGGCCAAGGACACCGTACAATTCACTTCGAGACGACGCTGGGCGCAAGACCCCTTGGATGGGAATACCCGGACGGCGAAAGCTACGCGACACTTCAGTTACCAGGTGCGCTCCACGTCAACAGCGCACAAACCTACGAAGCCGCTGCCCTCGCCGGTCTGGGCCTGATTCAGGCACCACTTCTTGGGATTGGCCGATACTTGCAGAGTGGAGCGCTGGTAGAGGTCCTACCTGACTTACGTCGCCGGTCGCTCGCCGTGTCCCTCGTAGTGGCGCATCGGCGCAACCTGTCGCGCCGAGTCCGCGCATTCATGAAATGGATCGAAAATGTGCTCGCGCCCTATCTAGAATAGCGATTCGATTCGTTATAAGGCCTCAAGTCCGTGGCAAACCACTTCGATGTTGTGCCCGTCAGGACCAATGACGAAAGCCGCATAGTAGTTCGCGTCGTAGTGCGGCCGCAGGCCGGGGGCACCATTATCTTTGCCACCCGCGTCCAGAGCCGCGCGATAGAAAGCGTCGACTTGCCGGCGATTCCTGGCCTTGAACGCCAAGTGAAGAGGCGCCGGCTTTTCATCGGTCTGGTGCAGGCACAATGAAGCCTCATCCTTGGAGCTAAGCTCGACACCGTACGACGGCGCTCCCTCCGAGACGACAGCTACGCCGAGCGGTTCGAGTGCCCTTAGGAAGAATGCTTTGCTCCCCTCATAGTCGCTGACTCCGAATTTGACGTGGTCAAACATGATTTCCTCTGAAATGTGTGGGCCTGCGCGAGGCTTTGCCGTGCCCGGCGCCTTCGTTCGAGCTTGCGTCGGTTGGATGGAGGGGGTTTGTGCCTGAAGGCTCGTACCCGCCCAAACTTCGCCGCCGCGAAGCTCGCTTTGGTCGAACCGCACTTCGATGCCCGCAGAACGCAAAGCCATACATAGCTTCTGTGCTGCGGCGGCGTCCTGGGAGGCATAGCTGATGAATATGGCGCCCAGATCGGAGCTGGTAGCGATCTCTGGCCCCGCGCTGTCCACCCCATTCACCGCTACTGTCTCCCTCGTCGAGCCTGAGGTATGTTCCGGGAAGCAATCTGCGTTGGCAACAAAGGCTTTGTCGATCACCGGAATGGCGTTCTTGGGCAAATATCTTGCGCGTTGCGCTATCGCTGCTG
This sequence comes from uncultured Gammaproteobacteria bacterium, assembly GCA_963771665.1. Classification (GTDB taxonomy): domain Bacteria; phylum Pseudomonadota; class Gammaproteobacteria; order Steroidobacterales; family Steroidobacteraceae; genus FEN-1191. The sequence goes on from CAVYUK010000013.1 coordinate 118,906, forward strand.
GCCGCCAGTTAGCGTGAGCGATCGGTAATCGGTTGAACGATGCGTGACGTTCCGATACCGGCGGCAGACAGATGCCTCCAGCCCAGCCAAAACGGCAGGCGTTATGGCGTTTTGTCGAATTCCGGTCGAGCCGTTCGTCGCTCGGGTATTGCAGGGTAGTGGACCTGCCAGAAGACCATCACAGCATGGTCAAGGGATGCGAGCATGATCACTGTCTTTGGCGAAGGTCGGGGTTTTCGGGTCGTCTGGTTGCTAGAGGAGATGGGGCTCGCGTACCGACTGCGGCCGGTGGACTTAATGGCCGGAGTCGAGAACGACGCGGAGTTTCTCGCCATCAACCCCGCCGGGTTCATCCCCGCCATCCAGGACGGCAACGTCACCATGGTCGAGTCGATTGCGATCATGGAGTATCTGATAGCCCGCTACGGGCCGACGCCCCTCGCGCCGGACCCGCGCGATCCCGCCTTCCCCGCGTACCAACAGTTCCTTCATCTAGGTGAAGCCGGCCTTGCAGCCTCCATCTACTTCGTTGTCGGCGCCCGAAATTTCGCGCCCGAGTCCGAGCGGCAGAACTGGAGCGCCGGCCAGGCGCTGCAGGTATTCGAGAGCAGACTGGGACTGGTGACGCGCCAGCTTGAGCGCTCGCCCTATCTTGCCGGCGAGAACTTCTCGGCTGCCGACATTTCGGTGACCTACGCCCTTCAATTGGCTCAACGGAGTGGAGGCGTGGTCCTGGGCGGTGCAGAGCAGGTGTACGTGGCGCGGACTAAGGCACGCCCAGCCTACGAGCGGGCCATGCAGATATGCAAGTCAACGAGGGCGTGGGCCGCCAGGACGACCGGTCTGTGACCGTCGTATCGTGTCGGTAGCGGCCGGAATCGACTTCGAATGATGGCTAGCGCGCCGTCGAACTGGCGCATATCGGCTGCGGATTCAACCGGTGGATGCAACACCTAGGCTCTAAGTATAGAGAGGAGGATGTTGTGTATGAAGCAGCGACCAAAGATTTATTACAGCGAAGTCCAGAAGGCGATGATGTGGGATCGATGGGAGCGAGGCGAGTCGCTACACGATATCGCTGCTCTGTTTGACCGTGGCCATTCCTCGATTCAACGGATCCTCTCTGAGAGTGGCGGGATACGCCCAGCGCAAAGAGTGCGCTCAAGGCTGGCACTTTCGTTGTCGGAACGTGAAGAGATCTCCCGCGGGGTGGTCGCCGGCCGCTCGATTCGTTGGATCGCCGTGTCGCTCAGTCGGGCGCCCTCGAGCATCAGTCGTGAGATCAGGCGCAACGGCGGCCGCCAGGACTATCGAGCGAGCCAGGCCGATCAGGCGGCCTGGGATAAGGCTCACCGTCCCAAGAGCTGTAAACTTGTAAGGAACCGCGCGCTTGCCCGGATCGTGGCCCAGAAGCTTAAGATGTTGTGGTCACCCGAGCAGATCGCCGGCTGGCTCAAGAGCGCATATCCGCAGGATGAGAGCTACCAGGTGTCGCAGGAGACCATTTACCGGAGCCTGTTCATCCAGGCCCGTGGAGCCCTGAAGAAAGAGCTGTTGCAGCACCTGCGCCGAACCCGGGCGATGCGTCGCTCGCGCCAATACACACAGAAGAGGGATGACCACGGCAGGATCAGCAACACGATCTCCATCAGCGAGCGCCCGGCCTCAGTAGAGGATCGAGCCGTACCGGGTCACTGGGAAGGAGATCTGATCTTCGGTACCAACAACAGCCAGATCGTCACCTTAGTGGAGCGGCAAACACGCTACGTGATGATGGCCAAGGTGAGTAGCAAGCATACCGAGACCGTGATCAACGCCCTGGTTAAACACGCTCAGCAGCTGCCCAGGGAGCTCTATGCATCACTGACCTGGGATCGGGGTAAGGAAATGGCGGATCACCAGCACTTCACCTTGGCGACTGATATCAAGGTGTATTTCTGCGACCCGCAGAACCCATGGCAACGGGGCTCGAATGAGAACACCAATGGCTTACTCCGGCAGTACTTCCCCAAAGGAACAGACCTATCGGTTCACACGCAGGCCAAGCTGAATGCCGTGGCACGACAGCTCAACGAACGGCCACGCAAAACGCTAAACTTCGAAACGCCAGCCAAACGATTTAGCCAATGTGTTGCGTCGACCGGTTGAATCCGCAGCCAAACCCGGTCACTGATGACCTGAAATAGCTGCCCGGAAGCAGTCACTCGCGGCTTAGGATAGGCTATCGGCAAACTAGCGAAACGCCTGCACATGGCCGACCGCGCCGAGACAAAAACTTCCTTGGGCCTCATAGGCGAGTCGGGCCCGTGAGCGATCTGCAAAAGGCAGTGTTTCTGAGCTATGCGTCCCAGGATGCGGAAGCAGCCGGCCACCTCTGCTTTGCGCTTCGAGCCGCGGGCGTCGAGGTTTGGTTCGACCAGAGCGAGCTCCGCGGCGGGGATGACTGGGATGCATCGATCCGCCGCCAGATCAAGACCTGCGCGCTGTTCATTCCGATGATCTCGAAAAACACGCACGCTCGGGGTGAGGGATATTTTCGGCTCGAATGGAAACTCGCAGTCGACCGTAGCCACCTGATGGCATCGGACCTCCCGTTTCTCTTGCCGGTTGTAGTCGATGACACACCCGACCAGGATGATCGAGTCCCAGATCGGTTTCGGGAAGTGCAATGGACGCGGCTGCCGGGCGGGGTCCCACCGGCCGCCTTCGTGGAGCGTGTACAGCGCTTGCTGGCAGGCGGGCTGTCGCAAGGGCCGACAACGACCGTCTCGGAAGCCGCCGCTCTGGTGTCTGCCGCACCGACGACCCGGCAGCACGTCCTTGCATCCTGGCCGTCGAAGGGTACGCTCGTCCTAACGATCGCCGTAGGGGTCGGGGCACTCGCTTATCTCGGGGCAAACAGACTCCTGCCATTCAGGCGTGACGCGGCAGTTGAAGCGGTATCGGCGCCGACGGCTCAGAGCGCATCAGCAACTGCCTTCAATCCGCCGCCGCACTCCATCGCCGTGCTGCCGTTCGTGAATATGAGCGGTGATCCAAAGCAAGATTACTTCTCAGACGGTATCAGCGAAGAGCTACTCAATGCGCTCTCGCGCTTAAACGAACTGCAAGTCGTGGCGCGGACCTCTTCATTCTCATTCAAGGGCAAGGATGTCGATGTCGCCGTAATCGCTCGCCAGTTGAATGTCGGTGCCGTCTTAGAGGGCAGCGTGCGTAGAGCCGGCAACACGATCCGCATAACAGTGCAATTGATTAATGCCGTGAGCGGCTTTCATATTTGGTCGCAGACCTACGATCGGAAGTTAACCGACATCCTAAAACTTCAGACAGATGTAGCGACATCAGTTGCCCAGCGGCTGAAAGTTCAGCTCGTGAGCGACGAACTGACAAAGATAGAAGCGGGTGGTACCAAAAATCCAGAAGCCTACGATGCGTTCTTGCGTGGCAAGCAGCTGCTGCTAAGAGGTGACACGGATGAGGCCGGTGACATGGCCAACATCGTGGCGTTCGATGAAGCCATCAAACTCGATCCAGGTTACGCTCTCGCTTATGCGGGGCGCGCAGCGGCGGTGGCCAATTTTGCTATATTCAACGCCAAACCCGGCGAGCGAGAGGGTCTGCGCGAGCAGGCCCGCGCTGCAGCGGAGCGGGCTGTCGCTCTTGCACCGGAGCTCGGCGAAACACACATTTCACTGGCACAGATACGTGCGTTTCTTCTTCTGGATTACGCTGGCGCCGCCCCCGAGTTCGAGCGTGCGTTAGCGTTGAAGCCTGGAAGCGCACAAGTACAAACCGCTTTTGCCGGTTTTTCCTCATTGCTGGGGCACCATGAGCCAGCCGTGGCAGCCGCTCGCCGCGCAGTTCTCCTCAATCCGCTGGATGTCGGCGTGCATACCATGCTCGGTCAGTGCCTCCTTGAAGCACACCGATACAAAGAAGCCCTGGGAGCTTTGGAAGATGCCAAAGCGCTCAGCCCTGGTTCGCACCATGTGCAAACACTGATAACGGAGGCGCTGCTTGCTTCAGGGCGAGTCCAGCAGGCCCAGCAGCTATGTGAATCGCGCACGACGCCGATAGACGAAGATTTTCGCCACCATTGCTTGGCGTTGGCATACCACGCGTTGGGAAGACAACAAGATGCTTCCAAAGAGTTAGAGAGACTGAGAACGCTAAACGGGGATGCTTCGGCGTACGGATTTGCCGAGATCTATGCCCAATGGGGCGACAAGGCTAAGTCCTTGCAGTGGCTGAGCACAGCAGAGAAACAGCGAGCTCCGGGCCTGCAGTTGCTACGGGTGGACTGGCAGCTCGATCCTATTCGCGACGAACCAGCATTTAAGTCGATTGAGGCGCGAACAATAGTCGCGCCGTGAACTAATTTGCTTGCTCCAAACCAGACACTGGCGAACGGCTGATACGGGGTCAACATGCGTCGCTCGGCGGTTACCGATCAGTTACGGGAGCTCGCGGCCAAAAGCGGAACTACAGCACATGGCATTTCATGCCTGGAAGCCGTGATCCACGCGCCGCGGCTCAGCGAGTTAGCGGATAGGAGGGGCCTCTGACGGGTCATGCCGTGACGCTTCGAATTGACGCATCCGATCCTTGATTTCTGCTAATTCCCGCTCGATAAAAGCGATCCGGTCCAGGGTGTAATCAACGCCCGAGTAATTCAGTGCTTCTGACCACGTCGCCACTTTGTTCATCAGACGACGAAACGCCCCGGGTCCCCCGCTCATGTCAGTTGTCATGGTCATTTCTCAGTGAATTGTTTCCGATAACCAGTCAGACGCGCCGCGGCAGGAGCACCAAGTCGGCCGCTTCCTCAGCATCTTTGAGGAGCGCCTTGCGCGGCGTGTCTAGCTGCGCACGCATGGTCAGCCCACGCGCTAAATCCGTGACTTGGATTGCGCGCGCGGCTACGGGAAAGTCAGATGGGATTTCTCCCGCGCTGATCCCGTCCCGGAAACGCCGCTCCAGCAGCGACGCGCCGCCCGCGACCGCGCTCTGCAGGAACCGCTGAACCTCAGCGTCGTTTACAAGCGGTGCGACGCACATCATAAGGCAGCCCCGGGCGGACCCTTTTTCGGTCGCACTTTCGACGGCGTACCTCAGAAAGTCCGCGATCGAGTCGCGAAGACTCTGTGGCGAGAGGAGTGCCTTCGCGGCTGATGCGCCCTTCCGTTCTGCGTACGCCTTAAGGACGCGCAAGAATATCGCCCGCTTGTCCCCATAGACGGCATACAGGCTCGGCCGCCCCACGCCCATTCCGGCGACGAGATCGTCAATCGTCACTGCGTCGTAGCCTTTCGACCAAAACACCTGAGTCGCCTTTTCCAGAGCCCCGTTCTCGTCGAAGCTGCGCGGTCGACCCACTGGCCTAGCGGTCTTTTGAATCATTTGGTTCAAAACTCGTTGACAATTTCCCTCACCAATATATAACTGCATAGTTCGAAATTAGCAAGCCGGTTACTGGCCTCGCGGTGCCTCACGACTCGGCCTTCACCGTTCACCATGGAGACGCCTATGGAACATTCGATCGCTCTCGTCACCGGCGCCACTTCCGGGCTCGGCCAAGCGGCAGCCCGCCTGCTCGCCGGAGAGGGCTGGCACGAGATCATCATCACCGGGCGCAGCCTGGCCGGGGCCCGGCAAGCGGCCGCTCAACTCGCGGCCGAGACCAAAAAACAGGTCTTCACGCCGCTGGCGCTGGATCTGGACAAGCCGTCCAGCGTTCAGTCCGCCGTTGCCGAGCTCGTCAAGCGAAGTCAGCCTATCGATTTCCTACTGCTCAATGCAGGGCTGGTTCCATTCAAGAAGCGCGCACTCACTGCTTCGGGCATCGAGGCGTCTCAGGCCCCCCTAATCGGCCATCATCAACTGACTGTCGGTTTGCTCAGCGCCAACCTGCTGAGCCCTAACGCGCGGATTGTTATCGCCGGTGCGGAGCCTGCCCGAGGGGGCGTCCCCATGTTCAAGTACACCGACGTACCAGCCTTCGCGGCCAAATACCACCAGGGTGACCAAACCGCCGCTGTGGAAGCCCTGATTCGCAACGGGCCGAACGTGAAGTACGTGCCCAACAATGCGTATGCCGACGCGAAGCTCATCGTTGCTTGGTGGGTCGCGGCGCTGGCCCGCCGGCTGCCCTCCGGCATGGCCGTGTACGCTGTCTCGCCCGGTGGGGCGACCGCCACCAACGTGGTGCGAAGCGCTGGTCCGATGTTGAAGTATCTGTTTATCCCAATCGTGAACCTCATTCCCGGCATGAATCAGACGCCGGAGACCGCGGCCCGTCGGTACCTGCAGGCGTCAGAGTTCGGAACCGACGTCTCAGGGCAATTCTTCGCCTCGGCTCAAGGGAAGTTCTCAGGCCCGATTGAGGCGCAGCGCCACCCACACCTCCTCGATGGTGCCAACCAGGAAGCTGCGTGGCAGGCCGTCGTCAATGTCTCGGGCGTCGATTTTCGCGGGGTCTTACCGCATTTTGAAATAAAGAGTTCAAAACGTTCTTGACCAGGGCCATCGTGTCTAATATCGTACTGAATAGTTCAGAATCAGCAAAGCGACCCTAACCTCGCGAGGAAATAAACATGGAACGGTACCCAGGCAAAAAGGCGGTGATTATCGGCGGCACGAGCGGCATGGGGCTCGCGACGGCGAAGATGCTCCTCGATGGGGGTGCGCGTGTTCTGGTGACGGGTCTCTCGAAGGCCGGCCTGGAATCGGCGCAGAAAGAGCTTGGAAAGGACGCCCTTGTGGTTTCGAGCGACGCGCGGTCGTTGACAGACATCGACGCCCTCGCCTCTCGGGTGAAGACCGAGTTCAACACCTTCGATCTGCTCTCCGTCAGCGCCGGGTTCAGCATTCCAACGCCTCTCGGGAGCGTGACCGAGGCCATCTACGACGAGATGTTCAACCTGAACGCCAAGGGACCATTTTTCGCGGTGCAGAAGCTCGCGCCGCTAATAAACCAGGGAGGCGCTGTCGTCCTCACGACCTCCGTCGCCAACGTCAAGGGACTGCCAGGCCAAGCCACATACGGAGCCGCCAAGGCCGCGCTGCGATCACTCGCTCGGACGCTCGCCGTCGAGTTGCTTCCTCGCGAAATTCGCGTCAACGCGGTGACGCCCGGTCCCATCGACACGCCGATCCTCAACAAAGTGTTTCCCGATAAAGACGTGGTCGCTCAGGTTAGGGAGAAGACGATCGGCATGATCCCGATGAAGCGCTTTGGAAAGTCGGAGGAAATCGCGACGGCGGTCCTCTTCCTTGGGTTCGATGCGACCTTCACGACCGGGATGGAACTTCCGGTCGATGGCGGTTGGTCGCAACTCTGAAGGCAATGCATTCCAGCAGGGTCAGCTTTTACCGCTGTCTGGCCCGGGCAAATCCAGCACGGTTAATAGGATTACGGGGGCGGTGTTGAACCGCCCGCCGGTCTTGCGTTTGTAGCGGCCGAACGCGCGCGGGCGGGACGCGAGCAAGGACGAGGAGGTCAGCGGACCGGCACGAGACAGCAGGCCGTGTGCGCGACTGTGAATAGAGTCCCGGCGAGCAGCAGCCCGACGAAAGCAGCCACCAGCACAATGTTGGTGAGCCGAAGCGTCGCAGGCAGTGCGGGGGTCAATAACCGCTCGAGCCGTTCGCTCACCAGCGCCGTCGCCGCCGACCGCAGCACCGGAGTGTTCTCGTGAAGGGCGAGTTTCGCCAGTGCGCTCACCAGCAGTCTGCCGCGGCCGCACTGCAAAACAGATTCGTCGCAGGACAGCTCGCGGTAGAGGGCGAGGCGTGCTCCGACAAGCCAAACCAGCGGGTGGAACCACAGCAGGCACTGAACTAGCTCGTGGATCAGTCGCAGTAGATTGTCGCGCCGCTTGGCGTGGGTGACTTCATGCAGCAACACCGCTTCGAGCTCCGGCGCGGTGAGGAGCTGCTCGACGCCCTGCGGCAGGCAGATACGGCTGTACAAAATGCCCGCTACCGAGGGGCCCGTATCGCCGGTGTAATGTACGGGCACACCCGAGACCTTCCACAGCGGTGCATCGGTCGCCACGCGGCCGGGTTCAGCGCGGCGTTCGGCGCGTATGCGCTGCCACAGGCGCATTAGCAGCAGCATCGCACCACCAAGATAAAAGCCCCCGGCGACTGTTACCACCTTCAAGTGGTGAGCAAGCGTCGCGTCCAACGAGGCGAGCGGTACGAGCTGTTGCGCCCCGGGCAGGTTGCGAGCGCCGAAGCCGTCGACAAAGCCGCCCAGCGGCAACACGAAGTTCAAGGACACCGCAGTCCAGATCCAGAATTTGGCGGTCACGCTCGCGCGCGAGCGCATCGTGAGCACCCAGGCGCCGAGCGCAACTAAAGTGGCGGCCAATAGGTGCACCTGCAGAAAATACAGCGCCGGCGCGACGTGGTCAGCCACGCGAGCGGCGCCTCGGCTTGTGGTCGCCGGCTGCGTCTTGCAAGGCCTTGAGATCCTTGAGCGTAAGAGCGCCGGATTCCAACAGATTCGACACGAGCAGCCGTGGCGAGCCGCCGAAGATATCCAGGAGTTCGCGCACTAAGCCGCTGCGCAAGGCGCTGCGACCAAGTTGCGACTCAAATAGCTGAGCGTTGCCCACCTTCTTCACGCGTCGCACCGCCCCTTTCTGCTCTAGGCGGTACACGAGCGTCTGCACCGTCGTGTAGGCCACGCGCTCATCCGCCGGGAGACTCTCGAGGACCTCGCGGACCGAGACCGTTCCGAGTTTCCAGAACTGCTCCAGCACCCGCAATTCGGCTTTCGACAGTCGCATAACTCTTGACATCTCCTACATGCTGCGTCAATGCTACTACAACTCCCGTAGCTGTGCCACGTCGGCCGCGCGATCTGCACTTAATAATACTGCCGAGGAGAAATGTCGGTGAACGTGACTACATCTTTTTCGTTTGTCGTCCTGGCACTTATCGCTCTACCTGCCCTTTCGGATACCCCGGAGTCAAAGCCGGCATTGGTGCCGGCGCTGCCCGACGGCCGGCGTGACTTCGATTTTGAAGTCGGCACCTGGAAGGCCCACGTACACACACTGCATCATCGCCTCTCCGCGGCGGTCGATTGGGAGGACTACGATGGCACCGTGGTCACCCGCACGCTTCCGATGCTAGAAGGCTGGAACGAGTCGGAGATGCGTGTTGAGAACGCGCTCACCCACAAGCGAATCGAGCTGCTGGCCGTGCGTCTCTACAACCCCGACTCGCGCCAGTGGAGCATCTACGGCTCGAGCCTCAAGACCGGCGTATTCGATCCCGCGGTGGTCGGGCAATTCAGCAACGGGCACGGTGAGTTCTACGGCCAAGACAGCTGGGAGGGCCGTGCCATCACCGTGCGCTACTCCTGGCAGGCGATCGGCCACGACAAGACACACTTCGAGCAGGCCTTCTCTCAGGACGGCGGCAAGACCTGGGAAGTAAACTGGATCTATGACGGCACGCGCGTCGGCTCTTGACGTAGCACTGCTCCAACAGGCTTGCTGAAATCCTTACCCGCACGCCGTAAGTCTATTTGCAGCAAACAGTCGTAAGTTGGCTCCATGTCCTCATAGCACAAGTTACTCAACTTTCTGAACGTCCTCCCGCCAGCATGAAACTCACATTGTTCGCAGTGCTCCTCATTCTCGTGTCAGCGCCCCGCGCACGAGCCCAGGAGACCGTGCGCTCGGCGGCGGACGAACTGGAAGGTCAGTCCCGACGGCCCTGAGCACCGGATGACATTGTTGGCGAAGAGTTACGACATGTGCCTTTAGCCCGTGGTCATGGAGCCAGCAGACCTCAAGAGGATTTCGATACCAGTACTCGTGGTGGCTGGCGACCATGACTTTGCCTCCGTCGAAGAAAATGCCGAGATATTCCGAGATCTGCCGAATGGGCAACTCATTATTGTGCCAGCTAGCAACCACGGAACATTCAACAAACCACCGGAGCTGGTTGATCTCGCAATACGGGAGTTTCTGGACCAACCCGATAATGCCGCCCCACCACAGTAGCTGGGGGCAATTGCTCGACGCGATCTTCTGGAACGGGAGCGCTCGTAAATGCTCGCTTATGAAAACGTTCGTGATCTGCCTTCGCGTAAGCGGTCGCTCGTGACTGGTTGCTTGGGGTCAGTACAAGCCACGCGAAGTCTTCGGACCTCAGGGCGCTTGCTTGAGTCCCAATGTCAACGACATTGAGTAGGAGGCGAGCGCAAGCTCACCCCCTATCCAATTGGCGGACTGTAATTGCTCACTTCCAGCTCGGAGGCCCGTTAGTCAATGCCGCTGGCGATAAATCTGCCCGCTGCCCTTATTTAGGCGCCCGTTCAGATTTGCCTGCTCACCCTTGGTAATGTGGCCGCCATCTTTCGCCGCATCTTTGTTCAGGCTGTTCTGCTCACGGGCAAGCTTCGCGTCGTCGCGGGTGGCCTGCTTGGCATTGATCTGGCCGTCCGATATGCCACGATCGACGCGACTCTGTTGGTTGTCGATGCGTTGCTGAACTTCGTTGATGCGCGGATGGCCGGGATCTGCCACGCCAGCAGAGGTTTGGGCGATGGCACTACCGCCGGACCATACCAGTGCAATCAGCGCGACATACGCCAGTGTAAGTTTCGGCTTATTCATGGATTCTCCTACTGTGACTAAAGAATATTCACGGCTCAAAAATAGCAATCCAACAGACACACTGGACTCGCTTCAGTTATCCAATCAAACGGGCGCATACCCTGGCGGTTGACACAAGGAAGGCGGGAGCGATGACGCCAAAACTTTCAAGGCAGCGTAGTTTGGGAAATACCTGCGGATTATGTGACGCCGGTCATTGTTCAGCGTCTCATCGCAGAAGGAACCTTTGTTTGCTTACGAGCTTCCGCCGGGACTTTGGCTTGTTCCCGTGACGCTCCCTAGTTTCCTGAATCCCTGTCCGATAGCTGCGGGCCGACGTCCAGGCCTGCGCGGGCCGTGTCAGCCTAAAGGCGCCCTCGACGTTCTAGGTGGTAACAGTCTTGTGCGCTGGTTGCCGTTTAGGAGGCTATCCAATGAAACGTTTGCTTATGTACATTATTCCCCTCAGCGCCCTGATGCTGGCCGGCTGTGTAGTCGCTCCGGCTCGCGGTTATTACTACGGTCCACGCTTCGTGGCGGTAGTACCAGCTCCGGTGGTCGTGGTCCGGCCGTAGCCGAGTGCTCAGGATCTGCTGGTGCGGAACGCATCGCAATGTGGCCGCCAACGCGGCTATTTGAAACACGGCCAGCCTGGCCTACCCGGAGGATTATCTGGAGAGGGGGCTACCTGATTTCACCGCCGTGACCCTTGGCATTTATCCGGTACCCAAGCTAATCGTAATAAAGTGGCCGGTGCCCTGGCGTATTCGATCTCTGCGTATTGTGGAAACCGTGGACTCCCAAATATTCATGTGGGCGGACCGTGACACACCGCACCGAGCGCGCGCCCAACAGACGGCCGCAAAGCAGACACTGGCCACCGGCAGTTGCGGGTCAACTGCAGCAACAGGCGGAATCAATCATTCGTGACGCGCGCACATATGTGCGGCCACGGGGTGCGTATGATTTCCAACTGCCCAAACGGGAGCCAGGCAATGCGCGCGATCGTAACATTATCGGTGGTCATGTTATTGGCGTCGGCGACAACTGCCCGAAGCGCAGAGATTAGCGTCGGACCGGTTACTGTTACGCTGCCGCCGGCATTTCAAGGTCCGGTGCGCAGCGAACCTGACCCAAAGACAGAAATAATTGCCTATTCCTCGCGTGGCCAGGATCGCACTGCGGCGGATGTCGTCGAAGTAACCCGCTACGCTGTCGGATCTCCGCCACCGGACGTGAATGAGGAGATGTATGCGCAGGGTGCCGAGCAATACTTGAAGCAAATGCTACAGGGCGTAGAACGTCGACGGACAGGTTATTTGCAGTCTACGGTGGCACGCGTTCGCATTGCGGGGCATATCGGCGCACGCGCGACTTGGACTGGCGCCATGCAGGGCATCCCGACGAATGGGGTGATGTATTGCGTCATCACCGGAGCGAACGCCTGGTTTGTTCATATTTTCGGCCAGGGAGATCGTCCAGATAGCCAACTGGAGTCGGTCGCAGCTTCCCTAGAGCATGCCCGTTGAGATTCGTGGGGATCTCAGCAACATTCGGCAGGTAAAGTTTGACATCGTTTCGAGTCGTGGAAGCGGTCACTCGTGATTAGCGGCTACGGGTCAATCAGGCCCATTCGGGAGCAATCCCCAGTTTAAGGGCGGCGGCGCCGGCCGGAACCGTTCCAGCCGGCGCGCCCTCCGGTCCGCGTCCTAGACCTCAGTCTGTTCGGCCATCTCCAACGCGTCGTCGACCTCGATCCCCAGATACCTCACCGTGCTTTCCAGCTTGGTGTGTCCCAACAGCAGCTGCACGGCCCGCAGGTTCTTCGTCCGCCGGTAGATCAGCGATGCCTTCGTTCGGCGCATAGTGTGGGTTCCGTACGCGCCCGCATCCAATCCGATTGCGGTGACCCAAGCTTCGACGATTCGGGCGTATTGTCGAGTCGACAGATGCGGGGAGAGGCGCAGCCGACTAGGGAACAAATAATCCTCGCTCCTGAGGGCAGCGTGTCGAATCCAAGCAAGGACAGAGTTGCGGGTCGGCTCGGTGATCTCAAACTGCACCGGTCGCTGGGTTTTCTGTTGCATGACAATCGCGCGCGCGGCAATCCGGTCGCCGTGCGAGACATCGCGGACACGCAGCTGCACGAGATCGCAGCCGCGCAACTTGCTGTCGAGCGCCATATTGAAGAGCGCGAGCTCGTGCTTGCGATCGCCAAGTTCGAGACGAACCCGAATCGCCCAAATGTCCCTGAGTTTGAGCGGTGCCTTCTGCCCGACCAGCTTGCCCTTGTTCCAGGGATCGCGGCGGCCACATACAACGGGGGATGCCAGCATTTTGAACTCCTACGGTTTGAAGGGAAGTTCAAAGCGTGAAATTCATAAGCTGGAGGGCAAAGCTACCGGTCGACAGATCTCGCCGACACGCTTTAACAGTGCGGATGCGAAAGACGATTGTCAAAGGGCAATGATGACCCATGGCAGCCGATCGCCACTGGCGGCTTTCGAGAAGCGAAATTGCGAAATTTCCGCCAAAACGAGCACTCGCAGCGCACTGCTGATGGAGGCAATAACGGCGCTCATCAGCTCGTTGGTGGGGCAGTAGCCTGATCTTGCATTTTTTTTGCGCGTTCCAGAAGGTCATTTCCGATCTTCGTCATGTCCTGGCCCTTTAGAGCTAGGCTACCCCCGCAGCGCTTAGCCTCAGAACCATAGTCCGCGCTCGTCATCTTGACGACTTCGTTGACCAATAGCTCCTCAATATCAAGCTTGGGTGCACGTCCCTCGATCCGGCCAACGAAGTACATCGTCAACATTGTTCCAGCCGACTTCAATTTAGGGTCGGTAAGTTCAGAAAATCGGATGCCGACAACAACACACCGTACGTCCGCAATCGTGTCCGCGTCCTGCGCCTGGGTTTGCATTGAGAAAGACAAAAGGGCTACCGTAAGGACGGTTAACCAGCCGGCGTTCCGCATCGTAAGTCTCCTCAATCTCATTGAGAAAGCGGGCAATTGTCGATCATGACCCTGAACTGCCTGTCGTCACTGTCCGTACATGGACGCCCCCAACCTTGCCAGGCTCTCATTTCTGACGGCTTGCAGGGATAGATTGCACCCGTACATCCGGACTTTCGCTGCGGCGTGTGCCGCTGTCCCTGATGGGATCTGCTGGCTGGCTCCCAATCGCTTTTTCGCACTCGATGTGCTGCGGACATTTTGGGTTCGACCAGCCACGGTCTAACCTGGTTTGCCATCATTGCGTGATCGCCTTAGCAATCTGAGGCTGGATCTCCCGTTGCCGACATTGTCGCCAGTGATCGTTATGGCTACGCGGCAGCTCGAGCCGGCACGTAGTCAGGTTTAAAGTCGCGGCCGTGTGCGAGTAGCGCCCACACGGTACGCGCGTTCTTGTTAGCCAGTGCGGCCGCGGCGATATTCGTGTGCCGCCGGTTGAGCAAATCGGCCAACCAGACATTCCTGTTCTCGCTCTTTCGCTGAGCTGCCAGGATGGCTGACCGTGCACCGTGGATCAGCAGCGTGCGCAGGTAGACGTCGCCGCGTTTGCTTATCCCCAGAAGGGTGGCCTTGCCACCGCTCGAGTTTTGTCGTGGCACGAGGCCAAGCCAGGCGGATACTTGCCGGCCGTTATCGAAGCTCCTGGCGTCAGCGATCGAGGCAACGAGCGCCGTGGCCGCGAGCGGCCCGATGCCGGGAATCTTCTCGAGCTTACGGCTGAGCTCGCTGCCGCGGTGCCATGCGATGATCTGACGCTCGAGCTCACGGACCTGCCGATCTAGATCCTTCAAATGGGTGGTCAAGCGATCGACCAGTTGCCGGAAGGCCAACGGCAACTCGTTGCCGGCATCCTCCAAGAGCGCCGGTACGCGCTCAGCGACGTGACAGATGCCCTTCGGAATGATCAGTCCAAATTCGCCGAGCAAACCGCGGATCTGGTTTGCCTGCGCCGTGCGCGCCTTGACGAAGCCCTGGCGCACACGGTGTACCGACAGGATCGACTGCTGCTCGATACTCTTGATCGGCACGAAGCGCATGTTCGGCCGGCTCACCGCCTCGCAGATCGCCTCTGCGTCAGCCACATCGTTCTTGTTCGCCTTTACGTACGGCTTCACAAACTGCGGCGCCATCAGTCGGACCGTGTGCCCAAAGTGCTCGAGCGTGCGGCCCCAGTGATGGGCGCTTGCGCACGCTTCCATCCCGATCAGGCACGATGGCAGGTTCACGAAGAACCGCGCCACCTGATCGCACTTCAATTGCTTGCGCAGCACAACCTTGCCGCGGGCATCGACCCCGTGGACCTGAAAGACGTTCTTGGCCAGATCCATACCAACGGTTGTAATATTCATCGCGGACGCTCCCATTCTCGGTAGTGGTTGCTCGACACTTCCACTCTGGCACATCGATGCCGATTAGAGGGTGGGGGCGTCCATCCCATTGCTTTTGAGCCTCCAATTCGCGTCGACCGTGGGGCCTGTCACTCACACTATTTAAAGCATATTCCGCGGTCGCTTCCCCGTCGCCCTGGCCTTTGGCAAACTAGGCAAATGAAACAGCGGGCCACCAAAGAGCTCGGTGATTTTGGGCTACTGGACAGGATAGGCAGGCTGGTCTGGCGCTGGGCGGAGCACACCTATATCGCGTTAGCAGCGGCCGGCAGCGCATTGGCTTTAGTCGCGTGGGTTGTTTGCAGTTGGAGCTGCCTGAAAAACGCTCAGTGCAGGGTCACCGGCAGATCTCTGGGCAGTGCACTGTTACTGCTGATCGCCTTCGCCACGACCACCATACTTCTAGCTCGCCGGTTACGCTCCGCTGACACTACGGATCGGCATGTTGGAGATTGATGACACAGGCAGCGCTTTTGACCCGAAGGAGACGTTCACGTATGACCGCTCTCCGTTGGGTTCTCAGTCAATAACTGATTGAGGCCGTCTTGCAAATGACTTGCTTGGTCACCCGCTAGGTGAAGTCTCAGTTGCGCCAGAGCGCGACCCTTCCGGATGCTGCCCATCGCTTGCGCAGCGGAAGTTCCACCGAAGGTGGTTTCATCAGCCCGCACCTGCCAGCACATTGATTCCAAAGCTCCACACCCAGGTACCACCTCGCTTGACGTAGATGGACGAACCCCAGACGGGCCATACTTCCTGCCCGAAGCACTTCCCATCGACGGTCGCCCGCAGGGTGAGGATGCCGAAGTCCGGCGCGTACATCGTCGCCTTCGCACCGACGATTTCAAATTTTTGTACGTCGCATCCCTCGCCGGACCACGCTTTCAACGTATCTGTCCGAGTCCCAATATGATCGCCGAAGATGTCTATGAACTGGACGTCCGTGCCCACCAGCGCGCCGAGACGCTTGGCATCGCGATCCTTCCACGCGGTCCAAAGCGCCGTTTCGCGAACGAGTAATGCTTGTGTGTCAGCGTCGCTGCGTGTGGGGCCGTCGGTCCAATCGTTACTGGAGGCGGGTTTGGCCGCTTTCATTGGATCGACGATCGCCGACTGGGCTCGAAAGGCCGCCTTCCACTGCCTGTCCTCGCGGACATAAACAGTCGCGGTGTAACTTGTCGGCGCAAGCTGCTTACCGCCGCATATACCATCCACTTCCGTCTTGTGGGTGACTACAGCCGCATCGGACGTTAGCCGACTGAACTGTTCGTTCGATAATCGGTAGCTGATGATCCGGCAGTCCGCGCCGCTAAGCGCGCGCATCGCCGAGGTTTTGTCGAGCCTTCCCGAGGAACCCCAGCCGACAAACTTCTCGGACAGGAATGTCGTCCAAAACGCTTTGTCGCCAGCCTTCCATGCCTCGAAGGACTTGCTCTCGAGCACGCCAAGTGTGCCCGCCAGATCTTGCCCATCGCTCGACCCCGCCGCTTTCGCCTCCCCGCCGCATACGAAGCATGCGACACTCCCCCCGATCGCCAGCACGGCCGCGAATACCTCGGCGATATGTCTGATCATGTGCCCATCCCCCTGAAGGCGTTGATTGGTACCGGCAATCCGACGGTATTGTGAATGGCCGCTAACCGGAAGGCCACTTTGAGCATCGTGAGACCGGTCATGGCTGACTCCAGTCAGATTGGTGGCCCGAAGACTGCCGCTCCCGAACCGCCTTGGCCACTATCTTTATACCCCCACTCACCCCCTGACTGATTGGCCGGTTCTGAGTGGACAATCGGACAGCAGGCGGCCACTTTGAGTCATTCGACACTCCGAAATGCACGGCTGGAAGCAGTCGTTCACAGCGTGCGGTAAACTGCGAGAGTAAGACGACGGGACCTTCCCCAGATCACCATCATTGGCGTCTTCCACGCGATTTTGCGCATTTGGATTTCAGCCCATGGTTTCAGATGCGGACAACATCATTAGCCTGTACGAGCGGCATGCTTATGGCTTCGCCGCAGATCGTCGGAGCGTGGGCGAAAATGCGTGGCTCGACCGATTCGGCGCGCTCTTATCGCAAGGGGCATCAATACTCGACATTGGCTGTGGTTCCGGCGAGCCCGTGGCGAGATATCTTCTCGATCGAGGCTTCGCGGTAGATGGCGTGGACTCCTCGCCGACGTTGATATCGCTCTGCCGTGAGCGATTTCCCCAGCGATCTTGGCGCGTTGCCGACATGCGTGCCCTCGCGCTGGACAATACATTCGATGGCTTACTGGCTTGGAACAGTTTTTTCCATCTCACTCATGATGATCAGCGCCGGATGTTTCCGATCTTTAAGCGACATGCCTCGCCCGGTGCCGCACTGATGTTTACCAGTGGGGCGTCACACGGTGAAGCCATTGGCTCATATCGCGACGAACCGCTCTATCACGCCAGCTTGGATTCCGAAGAGTATCGGACGTTGCTGCAATCCACTGGCTTCCGCGTTGTGGCGAATATAGTCGAAGACCCGAATTGCGCCGGGTACACAATCTGGCTCGCGCAAGCTGAGCACTGAGCGCCTCGGAAGCGGTCATTGACGATCGGCCGTACAGAGTTAATAGCCGCAGCTCGCTCGATTACCGATCAGTTACGGCGGCTCGCGGCCACTTTGAGACATCGGGCAGCCGAAATCACGGCGATAAAGCGGCCAGTCCAACTCTCGACCTACAACTACGGATACTATGGATGCCGGGGAGCTTCATAGCCACGGACCCGCTTCCAAGAAGCAATGGGATATATGCATGCCCCGATAGCGGTGACGTTATCTGCTGACATTCTGGAGCCTAGCGTGACCACCCCGCAGACCAGTTCGGCGATCGCAGGCCACACGGCCCAATCGCCTTCCGATCGACTCGTATCTCTGGACGTGATGCGAGGTCTGACTGTCGCGGCGATGATCGTCGTCAACTTTTCGTTAGGGGAAGACGGGTTTGGTGGGTTTGCTGTCTACCCGGGTCTCGTTCATGCCGAATGGATAGGATTTACGTTCGCGGATTTTGTATTTCCTGCCTTTCTCTTCATGGTCGGAATGTCGATTTCTCTAACGGCTTCCAGCAGCGCCGGTCTAGATAAAGCGTCAATTCGACGGATTTGCATGCGGACGATTCGCCTTTTCATTCTCGGCTTCCTGCTTAGTAACTTCCTATATCAATGGATAAATGGTTGGCCGTTCGACGGCGGCTTTCGAGTAATGGGCGTGCTCCAGCGAATTGCTCTTTGCTATGGCGCCGCGGCTATACTCTATCGAACGGTATCGGCGCGTACTCTCGTCGCTGTGGCAAGCGCACTCCTAGTTCTGTATTGGCCGTTGACGCTAATACCAAGTCCAGGTGGCCAGGCCTCAAATCTGACTGTTCCCGGTATGAACTTTATTGCCTGGGTTGACCGGACCGTACTCGGACAACACGTTTGGGTGCAGGGGCCTTCCGGCTATGACACAGAGGGCCTACTGAGTACGCTCCCTGCACTTGCGCAGTGCTTGCTCGGCATCATCGCTGCGCAAATATTCAACACGGATGCTAAGACCACCAAGGGACTCGCTAGGTTCTTAATCGCTGGTGTAATGCTGTCGCTCGGTGGCCTGATTTGGGGCCAATATTTTCCGATCATTAAATCGCTATGGACGAGTAGCTTCGTACTTCTCTCAACTGGGCTATCGATGGTGGTCCTCGCTATCTGCCAGACACTTCTTAATGCCAATATCTTGCCGGTTTGGTTGGCGCGCTTTTTTGTCGCGTTCGGCCGCAATGCCATTTTGGCTTACGCGCTGCAGTTTGTGTTGGACACGATTATCTTGATTCCATTTGTGCCGTCCACATATCGATTTCTGCTCTCTTGGACTTCACCATCTTTCGCGAGCCTCTGCATCGCCATCATGTTCATGATCGTGATCTGGGTTCCACTAGCGCTTCTTAATCGTCAGAACCGAAGCTTTCGCATTTGAAAAAAAGAGCTCTGGCCTGCCTTATCATGGATGATTCGGCGTCTCGTTTGCGGACGTTCGTATCTGACAGTTACGGGTCATCATTGCCCTTTGACAATCGTCTTTCGCATCCGCACTGTTAAAGCGTGTCGGCGAGATCTGTCGACCGGTAGCTTTGCCCTCCAGCTTATGAATTTCACGCTTTGAACTTCCCTTCAAACCGTAGGAGTTCAAAATGCTGGCATCCCCCGTTGTATGTGGCCGCCGCGATCCCTGGAACAAGGGCAAGCTGGTCGGGCAGAAGGCACCGCTCAAACTCAGGGACATTTGGGCGATTCGGGTTCGTCTCGAACTTGGCGATCGCAAGCGCGAGCTCGCGCTCTTCAATATGGCGCTCGACAGCAAGTTGCGCGGCTGCGATCTCGTGCAGCTGCGTGTCCGCGATGTCTCGCACGGCGACCGGATTGCCGCGCGCGCGATTGTCATGCAACAGAAAACCCAGCGACCGGTGCAGTTTGAGATCACCGAGCCGACCCGCAACTCTGTCCTTGCTTGGATTCGACACGCTGCCCTCAGGAGCGAGGATTATTTGTTCCCTAGTCGGCTGCGCCTCTCCCCGCATCTGTCGACTCGACAATACGCCCGAATCGTCGAAGCTTGGGTCACCGCAATCGGATTGGATGCGGGCGCGTACGGAACCCACACTATGCGCCGAACGAAGGCATCGCTGATCTACCGGCGGACGAAGAACCTGCGGGCCGTGCAGCTGCTGTTGGGACACACCAAGCTGGAAAGCACGGTGAGGTATCTGGGGATCGAGGTCGACGACGCGTTGGAGATGGCCGAACAGACTGAGGTCTAGGACGCGGACCGGAGGGCGCGCCGGCTGGAACGGTTCCGGCCGGCGCCGCCGCCCTTAAACTGGGGATTGCTCCCGAATGGGCCTGATTGACCCCTAGCTGCCAGTCGTCTACGTCCGCTTTGGAGCAGCCAGTTTAGGCGCGCCTGGCATTTCCCTCACGGTCCGCTCTAACGTGAGTTAGCGATCACTATCAACAAGTGCCGGCTTCGACTTCTTGAGGGCGAGTTCGATTTCCTCGAGATGACTTGCCGCCACCTTTTTCCAAGTGGCGTCGAGTTTGACG
Organism: uncultured Gammaproteobacteria bacterium; assembly: GCA_963771665.1. GTDB lineage: Bacteria > Pseudomonadota > Gammaproteobacteria > Steroidobacterales > Steroidobacteraceae > FEN-1191. The sequence goes on from CAVYUK010000013.1 coordinate 139,035, forward strand.
AGCGCATCAAATCGGCGCTTTGCATCGATATACTCGCGAGACCGAAAATGCGCCATACCAGAATAGTAATAGGCTAGCGCATCGCCCGGATTGTCCTCTAATCGCTCTGCACAGATGTGCTTCAATTGCTCATATTGGGCTTCGGATAGCAGAGCGGAGGCTTGCGCCTGGAATTGCCGAGATTCCTGCGCCTTTACTGCGACCTTTAGCTGACGCCGTGCCGTTACAGTCCAAGTTATGCCAATGGCCACTAACGCCATTAGCACCAGCAGGATTGCATAGAGCAGGATTTCAATCACCGTCAGGATCGAAAGAACGTCGGGATCGGAAGCCATGTTTCTCGCCTTATTGCTACCTACAGTTAGGCCGCGCGTTTCTGCGGTATAACACTGCGCAATTATCCCGCAAATCATGCTCCGGCAGTTAGACAAGCTGCCCCGATACTTCGATCAGTACGTAATCCGTAACCGTGGACATCAAATGACGGAACTTGACCCGTTCCTGACGATCACGGATGACCGCTGTAAGGATGTCCGGTTACAAGAGTTCAACGGCGTTTTTATACGCCGAAGGTGAGAAATTGAGACGGTACCAATCCACGTTGGACTGCGCCTCTACAGCCGACCCGCTGCGGACGAATCGATAGAAGTAGCGGTTCTCAGCGACATGGGGCCGACCGTAGTAGAACCATTCCCAGCACACGGCAGAAGCAGTGCGGATCGAGAATGTGGTGCTGCTGACAGCCAAATCTTCCGGGTTGTCCACCGTAAGTGTCTCTCCGCCGTCAAACTCCAGTACCAAGGCCGAAGCATTGGAGCGGCATCGTCTTATTGTGTGGACGTTATCGTAGGGTTTGCCGAACCATTCTCCCCACATACGCGGTGAACCAGCCTTTACGTCGGGTAATGTCGCGATGATGCGATCAGCAATGCCCTCGGTGCTCACATACCTCTCCCGATAGCTGAATTTGACCCATTGGAGACACTCGTGAACGGCGCCTTCTAGGAAGCTCACTTCTCTTCGGGTCTCTGAGCTAGAGGTCCATGGACATGGTATGGCGGCTCGACCAGTTGCGGGTTACTGGGCACTGGCTCACTGTTCGAGCTGCAGGCAACATCCACGCCTGCAAGATAGCCTTCAGCATCGAGGAATACATCAAATTCAACGCTGCCCTCTCGATCTCTTAGGGTGAACGCCATGGAAAGTACGCATCCCCCGCGATGTCCCTTCGCAGGAAGCAGGGGCTGCAGTCTAGAGTCTCTGGAAACCTTTACGTCGTAGCTGCTGCAGCCGCATTCGCAGAGCCGCGTGATGGTCCCGGCTTTGAAGTGCTGGAGAAGTCTTTCGCTGCCGGCTATTTCCTTCCGACCCGCGAGAAATTCAGTCCAGTGCCGGGCAGTTGCTGCGTCGTTCATCTGTAATCACCCATTTGACCCGAGCATCGAGAGATAGCATGCGGCTCAATCACTGATCTCCAAACGGTAAATAGACCATTCTCCGTCAAGAGGGAGGACATATAGGCCGTCCGCGACTGCTCCTCTATCCTTTGGAAGGCTCTTGTCATCCAAAGACGCTACTAACTTCGGCGGCCAACCGCTGGCGGGATGCGGCCGACCGTCTACTCGGAAATAACGCATACCCATGAAAGAGTCGTGACAAGGCGCGCATCCAAATCCCCAAATCTCGAACTCTATTGAGCCGTCTTCTCTGATCATGACGCTTTTCGCGCCAATGCTACGGATAAGGTCATAGTATTCCGGTACGTGGCGAGCGTGATTGGTATAAGGATCGACATCACCGTTGATGTCGATCATCTTGGCACCGCGGTCTTGCTGAAGCAGCGAAGCAAAGCGGATGTAGTCAGCCCTATGACTTGCAAATTGCTGACGTGCCGTTTCCTCGCTGGGAAGATGGTATTCCCAGCGCAACCATCCCCAAAACGCAAGAATAGACACCACAAGAAGACTCAGAGCCGAAAGTCCCACATAGAGCAGAGCTTTGAGTATCGCCTTCATATTCAGAGCGGTTTAGCGGGCTAGGAATAGACTGGCTTAGCTTATCGCAGGGATCGAATGTCCCCTTTCAGGCGACGCGAATAGCTTGATGAATGTCTCAAACTGGCCGACTCCAGTCAGATTGGTGGCCCGAAGACTGCCGCTCCCGAACCGCCTTGGCCACTATCTTTATACCCCCATTCACCCCCTGACTGATTCGCCGGTTCTGAGTGGACAATCGGACAGCAGGCGGCCAAACTGAGACAGTCGCGCGAACGAGATCTTGGCAATAAAGCGGTCGTTCCCCTCATAGGGTAGGCTATCGGGCTATTAGCGAAGAACGCTATGCATGGCCGACTGCCTTGAACCAAAACATCTTAAGCGACCCTCCGTGACGAGGGCGCCGTGACGCACCCGAGCAGGGCAGTGTTCCTAAGCTACGCGTCCCAGGACGCGCAAGCAGCGCAGACACTGTGCAATGCGCTGCGCGCCGCTGGTGTCGAGGTTTGGTTCGATCAGAGCGAGCTGCGCGGCGGCGATGCGTGGGATGCCTCGATTCGCCGGCAGATTCGTGAATGTGCGCTGTTCGTCCCCCTAGTCTCTTCAAACACTAACGCCCGCGGCGAGGGTTACTTCCGGCTGGAGTGGAAACTTGCGGTCGACCGCTCGCACCTGATGGCCGACGATCAGCCGTTCCTGCTGCCATTAGTGATAGACGGCACTCCGGACGTCGTGGCCCGTGTTCCGGACCTGTTTCGCCAGCGCCAATGGATGCGCCTCCACGACGGACAGCTATCGCCTGAGGTCATCGACCGATTGGTCCGATTGCTCGCTGTTAGCAGCTCGGCGAACCCAACTGCCGAACCAATACTTACCACCAACAGCATCGTAGCCCGGGGCGCGTACCAACCATCGCCAGGCGCGGAATCGTCGTTGACGATTCCGGGAAGGCGCGATGAACCCGGATCGGGGACATTGCACCGACTTAGCGTGTGCGTTCTACCGTTTGCAAACATGAGCGGCGACCCGGAGCAGGAGTACTTCTCCGACGGCATTACCGAGGACATCATTACCGATCTCAGCAAGATCTCGGCGCTCTGGGTCGCGGCCAGGAATACGGCCTTCACGTACAAAGGCAAGAACGTAGACGTGCTACAAGTGGCGCGACAACTCAAGGCGAGCCACGTGCTCGAGGGCAGCGTACGTAAGGCCGGGCGCAGAGTGCGCATAACCGCCCAGCTGATCGACGGGGCGAGCGGCGGGCATGTCTGGGCCGAGCGCTACGATCGCGATCTCGACGACATTTTCGCAGTGCAGGACCAGATCTCCGAGGCGATCGTGGCGGCGCTGAAACTCAAGCTGCTGCCGGAGGAGAAGAAGTCGATCGAGCAGCGTGGCACTACGGATCCGGAGGCGTACAAACTGTACCTGATGGCGCGGCACAACCTCATGGGCAACGTGGGCGCCGCGCGCAGCAGCGAGGCGATTATCCGGCTGTGCCAGCGCGCCACCCAGATTGACTCGAACTACGCACGCGCCTGGGCGCTCATGGCCTGGGCGCAAGGGCAGCTGCGGTTGATGACGGGAAGAGCAGGCGATGGCGGACTGGCGGCGGCCGAACGCGCGCTGGCGCTTAACCCACGTCTCGCCGAAGCGCATGCGGCAAAGGTGCGCGTTCTGACGGGGGATGCGCAGTTCGCGGAAGCCAAAATTGAGATCGAGACGGCGCTGGAGCTCGACGCGGAATCGTACGAGGTGAATTTCGCTGCTGGGCGCTGGTGTGTCGCGACACGCAACCACCGGCAGGCCATTTCATTCTTCGAAAAAGCAGCCTCGGGAACGGTTTCGGATTTCTACGCGGCAGGCATGCTTTCCCCCTGCTACGTCGCAGTCGGCGACCCGGAAGGCGCCCGCGTCGCGGCGCGGCGCGCAGCAGAACGCTGCGAAAAGGCTGTGGCGATCGAACCGGACAACGGCTCGGCCATGGCTTTCCTCGTAACGGCGCTTGCGCAGCTGGGAGAAAACGACCGCATGAAGGAGTGGATTGGGCGCGCAGTCCTGCTCGACCCGGACAACCTGAACATGCGCTACAACCTCGCGTGCGTTCTCATCGGGGTCTCACACGACAACGATGCCGGCCTCGACATGCTGGCGACTGTCCTGGAACGATGTGCTCCCGACGTTGTGAACTGGGTGCAAAGCGACGCGGATCTAGACTCGGTGCGCGGCTATCCTCGGTTCAGGGCAATGCTTGCAGCCGCAGAAGCGCGAATTGCGCAGACTTTACCTTGAAGAACTAGGATTGGATCTTCAAGTCCCTGCGCGTTTAAATTGGCCGCCCGGAAGCGGACATCGGCGAGCGACCGGCTTGGGTCCAACATGCGTCGGTCGGCGGCCCTCACCAGCCGGTCAGCGCTCCAAATGGACGCTCCTAAAGCCGCCATTCGTTAATTAAGTTACGCTGAGAACCCGCGCAGACGCACCACGGGCTGCCAACTGTGATTTCAGAGAAGAATCCATGACCATCAGCTTGAAAAAGATTTTCCGTCCGGGCGCCCAGTATGAAGGTGTACGACCAATCAATATCTATCTTCTGCGACTAGTCTTCATCCTCATGTTCTTCGTGCTGGGGAAGACCACTTGGACACACATACTCACGCACCAAGGTTCGTGGGAACCGGATAGTGCCATCGCATGGTGTGTTTGGACAGCCTTCGCTACGTTGGCGGGGTTGGGCATACTTCGTCCATTGAAAATGCTGCCGATCCTGCTGCTGGAGATATTCTACAAAGTACTGTGGCTCGTTATTGTGGCCTACCCGCTCTGGGTAGCGGGCAAATTGGCGGGCTCATCGGCGGAAGGCACCAGCTCTGCGTTCTTGTGGGTGATCCTACCAATCATCGCCGTACCTTGGGGCTATGTGTTTGTGAACTACCTATACGGGCCAGCAAAACGGGCTACGCCGCAGACGGTCTAAGACTACGAAGCTCGTATATTGAGCCCGCCACTATGCTTCCCTGTCCCACGTTCAGTTGATCACTGGCCAAACTCGAGAGACTTGGCAAAATTATCTGTAGGACACCACATTAGCTTTTACCGGCCGGAACCCTGTTATTTCAATTGCCCACGACTCCGTTGCTGGAGTCTCCCGTTTCCACCTGGACGCCGATGGGATTCCCAGGTGATTCCACCGAGACTGTTGTGAAGCTGCTTCCGCAGCTTACGACGATGAGCGACGCCGCGGGGTCGTAGGAAGCTGACACCGGTAAGCAACCGAAATCCATCTGGCTGATGGGCTCGATAATAGAGCCAGCCGAGACGTTGAACGTTTCGAGGAAGCCATTATTGATTTCCGCGTTAGGCCAGACCAGGTACAGGTAGCCTGACGAGCTGAATATTGCGATTGCTGAGGAAGTCCCAGGACCTGGTCCCTGCCCTACACCTGTTGAGATGATAGTCAGGCCTGACAGAGAGACATGGTAGGTAGCGATGGAACCGACGTTCTGGGGCGAGCAGCATGTCCAGAGCACATAGAGGGTGTCACCATCAACGCCGAGTCGGTAGCGGGTTTGTATGCCAGCAGCGCTCTTGGAACTGCGCGCCGTCGGGCCTCGGGAAAATGGCAACTCGCTTCCGCGCGCTGCCGAGGACCTCGTGATTGACTTCTGATTAAGTCAAAAATACTGGAACCCAATCCTCGCATTTCGCCACTTCAGACCGAAGGCCGGCACTCACCACGGCACCTTCCGCCCCAGGTAATCCAGATACTGCAGACCCGCCTTACCGGCCTGCGCGTCGATGGTATTCGCGAGATTCGGGATGCTTTCCTCGATACTTAGACGCGCCTGGGGGCCGCCCAAATCGGTACGCACCCAACCGGGAGCCATGAGTAGCAGGGTTCGCGCATCATCGGCGTGGCGGGCAGCAAAGCTGCGCATGAACATGTTTAGCGCCGCCTTGCTTCCGCGGTAGACCTCATGCTGGCCGTTCTCATTGTTGGAGATGCTGCCCTGTCCGGAGGACATGATTCCGATGGTGCCTCTCGGGAGTACGAGATCCTGCAAGACTTCGACGGCACGCATCGGACTCAGGGCGTTGGTTATCATCACGCGCACAAATTCGTCGGTGGAAACGTCCGCTATCGTTTCACGATCGTCGTTCGTGACACCCGCATTGACGAATAGCAGGTCGAACCTTCTGGGCGCCAACCGGGCCCGCAGCGCGGCAACTTGCTCGGCGTAGACGATGTCAAGGGACTCGATCTCGAGTCGACCGTCGAAGGTGCCCAGAAGATTGGATAGTTTTGAAGTGGCTCTGTCCCGCTCGGTGGCTACGACCCGCCAGCCGCGCTTGAGATATTCCTCAGCCAAAGCGAATCCCAAGCCCCGGGAGGCTCCAAGGAGGAGGAGCGCCTTATTGGACGACGCAGGTGGCACTTTGTCGTCCCTAGGCCCCGTTCCGCGCGGCGGGCAAATTGATGCCAAAGGTCCATTTCCAGGCATTGCCATGCTTGACGTAGACCGACGATCCCCAAACAGGTCCAACCTGCTGCCCGTAGCAGGTACCGTCCGCAGAAGCTTTGAATGTCAGGATGCCGACTGCCGGCGAAAGCATCGTAGCCGAGGCATCGGTGATGCTCACGCTCTTTACATCGCAATAGGTGCCGGACCAGTCGTTCAGTGCCTCGGCCTTGGTTGCGAGGTGAGTGCCGAAAATATTGATGAATGAAATATCGCTGGCCGTCAGATCTCCGATTGTCTTGACGTCGTGCTCTCTCCAGGCTTCCCAGACGGCTTTTTCGTCGGTAAGGAGGGCACTGCTATGGTCATCCCGGGCGTTCGATTCAGCGGCATCTATGTTGGATGTGCTGTCTATCGCGACCGGCTTTGCGGCGACGGATTTTGGATCGACCACTGCGGCTTCGGCGTGGAAGACAGCTTTCCATTTGCCACTGTGGCGAACATATACGCTCGCCGCCCAACTGTCCGCCGGAACCCTTTGTCCGTTGCATGTGCCGTCGACCGTCGTCTTGTGCGTGATCAGCATCGCGTCATTGCCCAGCGACTGTATCTGCTCATCGGACAGATCGTAGCGCCTGATCTCGCAATCAAGGCCGGTGTATTGCCTGGTCGCTGATGCTTTATCGAGTTTGCCGGCCGAACCCCAGCCGGCAAACTTGTCCGAGAGAAATGAACGCCAGAATTTCGCATCCTTGGACTTCCAGGCCTCGTAAGCAGCTTGCTCGAGCGTCAAGATCTCGTCCTTCGTACTCGGGGTCGAGGCAGCCGTTGCGGTCGCGTCAGCGGCGCTGGCATCGCTCGCCAGGGCATTTCCAGCATGGGTCGCGAAAACCATAGCGGCTGCGGCGGCTAGCTTGAAGCATTTGATCTTGGTCATAGGTTGTCCCCTCCTTGTGGAAGCCTGTTGGGCGGGGCGTCTCTAAAGCGCAGCCCTAGCGCAACGCTTCCGCCAGGATCAGGCGCGCCTTCTCCCAGTCCCGCTGCACCGTGCGTTCGGTGATTTCCAGGGTTTCCGCGATTTCCTGCTCGCTGTAACCCCCGAAGTAGCGCATTTGCGCGACCTGCGCCAAACGCGGATCCGCTTTCTCCAGGTCCTCCAGAGCCTCGTGCACCCTGAGCACCGTTTCCTCATTGTCCGCGAGATTGGCGGAAAGCTTCGTAGACAGGGTCAAAGGGCGCTGATCCCCGCCGCGCTTCTCAGCAATCCGGTCGCGTATCGTGTCGACGACCACCGAACGCATGACCTGGGACGCATAGGCGAAGAAGGCGCGCCGGTCCTCGGCCCGCAGATCCCCGGCATTCACAAAGCGTAGGTACGACTCGTGCACCAGGCAGGTCGTGTCCAGCACCGAGTCCCGCCCGCCGCCGCGCAACCGTGCCCGGGCCAGCCGGTGCAGTTCGGCATAGGCGGCCGCAAACAGGGCATCGCGCGCCTGTGCGTCACCTGATCGAACCCGTCCCAATAGCTCGGTGAGCTGAGTCATCCCTGCCTTGATGTCCTGCAGCAATCCTGATTGCCACGGTATCGCCTTCGCCCGCCCCCTGCCAGGGAGAAGGGAAGAAATTGTAGGTAGCAATGTCGGGTTTTTGTCAGGGACGCCGTCTGTATGAGTGAGGCAGCGAATTTGGCCGATCGGGCGACCCCCGACGGGCTGGCGGAGGCCGCCTCAGACAGGAACTGGACGCATCGCAAACCCATTCAGCCCGACACGAACATTCAGGAGAGCACCCATGAATACCACGAACATTGCCACTCGCCTCATCGCCGGCGCCATCGTTACCGCCCTGATCTCGAGCCTCGGCTCGATTGCAAGTGCCGCCGAGGGCACGGACTCGCTCCAGAAGACGGTCAAGTATGCAACTGCCAGCGTTGCCTCGGAGCAGGGCGCCGCCACTCTCTACAACCGCATTCGGATTGCGAGTGAGGAAGTCTGCTCGCCGCTGGAGCACGGGGATCTTTCCTCCAAGATGCACGCCAACGCCTGCGCGCATAAAGCCATCGCGGACGCGGTCAGCCAAGTCAACCAGCCCGCGTTGACGGCTGTGTACAACGCCAGGAACGGCGTAGCACTGCCGATGATTGCCGCGGCCAAGTAACAGGTTGCACCTCAGCGCGTGTCGATCCCCTCAAACGGGCTCCGGTTGGCCGCATCCGCCGGAGTCCGTTCTTTTTTTGAACTTGCCTGCTTCTCTGCGAACCAGTAGCCAGCAACAAGCGTTTTCAGATCGTTGATCTCGCCGCTTTGCACGCGCTCGATGAACGTCTTCGTGGGCAGAACAACGGTCAGAATGTCCTCACTCTCTGACGCGTTGCCATGGACGCCTCCCGCACGACTGGTATCCACGGTGCCGTAGACGATAGATATCTTCTCAGAGGTGCCCCCCGAACTGACGTAGGCGCCCGGATGGATGAAGACCGCATTACCTAGAACAAGACCAGTCTCTTCGTGCATCTCCCGGACAGCGGCCTCGAGCACGGTTTCATTGTTTCCGATCGCGCCCGCTACGAGGTTATCCCGGAACGGGTAGTCGCCGGCAACCATGACGCCCGGGCGAAACTCGTTTATAAGCACGACTTCATCGCGGCCTGGATCATGGGCGAGCACTGCGACAGCATTGCCACGCTCCATCATTTCCCACCGGGTTCGCCTGATGCCTCCGCGGTACTGCTCAACGTCGAACTCGTATCGGTATAGCCGCAGAAATCCCTCGTGCAACGGTGTCCTGCTGTGAATGGTTGCTGTGAGTTGTCTGGCTGTCATTCTTTATCCTCAGCATGAATCAGGTACGCGTACTGCACGGTGCCTCATCGGCTAGGCTATGTCATTCTTATCCCACGAGCTCGGTGAGGAATCATGTTGGCTTCGTATGCATCACCGTTCCGCTTTAGCTTGCTCACCTTGACGCTGGCGTGTCTTTACGCTTTCCCGGTTGGCGCGCAATCCCTTGCCACGGTCCCCATCGTTGACCCGGCCTATGGCATCAAGGCCTTCAACATCAGCATCCCTGCCGGCTGGAAGTTTGAGGGCACTGTTGTCCCCGGACCCGAATGCAGCCGCGTCCCCATGCCCGTCTTTCGCGCCTATTCTCCCGATGGGCTGACCGAGATGCGTCTGCTGCCTGGCTTCAACTGGACGTTTCACCCCGGTTTTAAGGGCTTCCGCCCGGTGAGCGGCTGCCTGCCTTATTCCGGCGCCATGTCTGCCGCAGAGTTCCTCAAGCATTACGTGGAGATGATCGCCACCAACGGCGTGCACGTGGTCGGGCCGATGGCTGTAGGCGCCGCGTACCAGCAACGTGTGGCCGAAGTTGCCCAGAATATGAGCCACATCGCACCCAATATTCACGGGTCGGCCGATGCGGCTGCCTTGAGAATCGAAACCGTAAACGGCACTTTTATTATCGAGCAGCGTTTGCGCGCCTATGTCGAGTGCCGGATTGCCACCAGCGGGCCTGACACCAACGGCGGCGGCTGCTCTGCACATGTGGATGTGGAACGCGCGCCCAAGGGTAAGCTCGATGCTCTCTGTGCTCTCGTCGATGCCCACGATCTGGTCAAGACACCCCACGAAGACGCGTGGCTGCAGCGCGTTCAACAGACTATGGCGCAGCGGGCTCGTGAGGACCAGGCGCGTCTCACCCGTCAGGAGCAGGCCGGTCAGGCGATGCTCAGGAAGCAGTTTGATGATTTCATGGCCACCTCGCAGCGCAACCACGAAGCCTTCATGGCGCAACAGGAATATTCATTTCGCAGTTCCATGAATAACGCCAACGCTGCCATGAATGCTCGCACCACGGTAGCGTCCGACTGGGTCGATTACGCCCTCGACCAACAGACCGTGGTCGGTCAGGGTGGCCTAGCCAAGGTTTCAAACTCTTATACGCACACCTGGTCCAGTACCGTCGGCAATCAGACGCAGTGGTTTCAAACCAATGATCCTAACGCCAACCCAAACGGTACCCTGTCTGGCAACTGGACCGAGGACACCAAGGTCCACGGCAACGGGCAGCCGTATTGATTCGATTAGATGGACTTGACCTCGCCTGCGACGGCCTGCTTCATTTCAAAAACTTGCGGATAGCCGCCGCGATGGGTGCCGCATGCGTTTCGAGCGCGAAATGGCCTGTGTCGAAGAAGCGGATCTCGGCACTCGGAATGTCGCGCCTGAACGCTTCGGCGCCGGCGGGCAGAAAGAAGGGATCGTTCTTGCCCCACACGGCGAGGAAGGGCGGCTTGCGCTGGCGGAAGTATTCGTGGAAGGCGGGATAGAGTGCGATGTTGCTCTGATAGTCGCCGAAAAGGTCCAGCTGTACTTCGTCGGCACCCGCGCGGCTCAAGTAGAAATTGTCGAGCGCGATGCCATCGGGGGAAACCGCGGTTTCATCCGGGACGCCGTGCGTGTACTGCCAGCGGGTAGTCTCGGGCGCCACGAAGGCACGCAGCGCTTTGCGGTTTGTTTCCGACGGGTCCTGCCAGTAGGCCCGAATCGGGTTCCAGCCGTCGCTCAGACCCTCCTCGTAGGCGTTGCCATTCTGCGAAACAATCGCGGTGATGCGCTCGGGGTGTCTCATCGCAATGCGAAAGCCGGTTGGTGCGCCGTAGTCGAACAGGTAGATCGCAAAGCGATCGAAACCGACGGCTTCAGTAAAGCGGTCGATGACGCCTGCAATGTTGTCGAAGGTGTACTTGAATTGGTCTCGCGGCGGCATGTCCGATTGTCCGAACCCGGGCAGATCCGGCGCGATGATGTGGAACCGGTCCGCCAGCAGGGGAATCAGATCCCGGAACATATGGCCGGAAGTCGGAAAGCCATGAAGCAGCAGCAGCTTCGGGGCTGCGGCAGGGCCGGCTTCGCGGTAGTGCACCTTCAGATCGTTGATCCTGGCGGCGCCATAGCGGACGGCGGTCATCGTGTTACTCCTTGGGGTTTGATCTGCTGTACGACGTTGGCCAGCAAGTCCGCGACGACGCCTGGTGCGGTGACGCTTGGGGTATGGTCGACCGGATGAGCGCTGAGCCGTGCCTTCATGCGCTCTGCCATGAATCGCTGGGTCTGGGGAACAATCATCCGGTCCTGCTCCGCAAGCAGGTACCAGGTGGGAACATCCATCCACAGGGGACGACGGACAGGGACAGTGATGCAGGCAGGCGAGATCGGGCGCTGGACTGTTTCCAGCACCAGCTGCTCTTCGGCAGAGGCATTCTGGGCAAATGCTGCAGCGAAGGCCTCGGGCGGTAGCCAGATGAGGCCGTGGTTGTCGGGTGCGAGTTTCGGGGCCAGGGGGTGCGGCTCGTTCATATAGAAGACGTCAGCGACCGTTTCGCCCTCCGCGGGGGCCAGCGCGGCGACGTACACCAAGGCCTTCACTTTCTTATCTCGCGTCGCGCCGATCACAGCCCCGGCGTAGGCGTGGCCCGCAAGTATCACCGGCCCATTTATTCGTTCCAGGGTCCGCTCCAGGGCGGCCACATCATCGGCGAGAGAGGTAAGTGGTAAGGGGGCAGTAACCGCCTTGATTCTATTTCCCTGCAGAGACCCAATGACCCTGCTCCAGCTGTAGCCGTCAGCCCAAGCCCCATGTAACAGCACGACAGTTACCGAATTGGCGCTCATTGTGGCATCTCCGAGCAGTGTTTCGACCCGTCTGCAGCTTAAGACCTAACGTCTTTGTGAACTGCGGACATAACCTTCTTAGAACACTAATGGAGGTTACTGTCACGGAGGTAACTTGTCAATGATTAGTAAGATGGTTACTTTCCAGGCTCACTTCGAGAACAGCGCATGCCCCAGCAGTTGCCCGCCTTATTCATTGCGGATTCCCCCGCCCTCGACTTTCTGAATTCGGTCGCGACCCCTGTCGATGTTCCGATGGATTGGATCGACGACGGCGAGGGGCTTATGGCGTGGCTTGAACAAGCGCAGCTGATACCTCGCGCCGATCTGGATGGGATTCGCGCTCGCGCAATGCCGGGTGAGCTCAACACGGTTGCCGCGCAGGCTCGCGATCTGAGGGAATGGTATCGGTCGTTGGTTCGAAGGCACAAAGGCAAGCCGCTGACCGCTGCGGTACTCAGGGAACTCGACCCTCTGAATCACCTGCTCGAGCGCGATGAAAAGTATGCAAAGGTGGTTGCCCGGGAGGAGGGCGAAGGTTTGAGCCTGGCGCTGAAATCCTTGCGGCGTTGGCGCTCGCCGGAGTCACTGCTTCAGCCGATCGGCGAAGCACTGGCGAATCTGCTGACCCAGGAGGACTTCACTCACGTCAAAGCCTGCGAGGGCCTCGCCTGCACACTGCTGTATGCGGATCACACGCGTGGCAACACGCGCCGGTGGTGCAGCATGGAAATCTGCGGCAACCGCGCCAAGCAGGCGGCCCATCGGAGCCGCCTCAAAGCACAGCGCTGATCGCGGCAGAACTAGCGGATCAGGCAAACTGCGTGCAAACTGCCAGCGTATTGAGGTCGCAGAACTGATCCCTCCGCCGAACAGGAATGAGCACCATGAGTAAGGGCTTGGACAAGAAGCGGGAAGACAAGAAGAAGCCAGCCAAGACGCTGGAAGAGAAGCGGGCGGCGAAGAAGGCGAAGAAAGAGGAGCGTGGCCGCTAGCCTGCGCCCGTAAAAAGCGGCGGCCGATGGCGGCCGCCGTTCAAAGCAGTGGTCCGACAGGGAAGGGAGTTGGGGAAAACCGACTGCACACTTACCCTACCAAATCCACGCCCGCTCGCTCTTGTGGAAACCTGTTATTTATTGCCGCATTCTGCGGTCACGAAAATCCAATACCTTCGTATTCCCTGTCGGCACTTTGCTGCCTTTGGGAACCGGCGCAGAATGTAGAGAATAAGGAGTCCATCCAAATGTCCGAAGCTCAGTCGTTTGTAAAGAATATCCAGGCGATTCGCGCCAAGGCGCGCACCGATCTCACGGCTGGGGCCGTTACCGGCAACTACAAGGGCGATCTCGAACAGGCGATCACCCTGCTGAATCATGCCGTGGCCACCGAGATCGTGTGCGTCCTGCGATACAAATACCATGCGGTAGTGGCGACCGGCATTTCCAGCGAGGCGGTGAAGGCCGAGTTTGCCCAGCACGCCAAGGAAGAAGAACAGCACCTCGACTGGCTGACGGAGCGGATCAACCAGCTCGGCGGCAAGCCCAACATGAATCCGGAAGGACTCACCTTACGGGCCGGGTCCCAGTACGTCGAGGGTGAGAACCTGGTCGACATGATCAAGGAAAACCTGGTCGCAGAACGCATCGCGATCGAGACCTATCGGGACATGGTGCGCTACTTCGCAGAGAAGGATCCGACCACCCGGATACTGCTCGAGAAGATCCTGGCGCAGGAAGAGGAGCATGCGAACGACATGCACGACCTGCTGGTCGACCACGAAGGCCGGCCGATGCTGCCGAAGTGACCAGTCCACATGAATCAATTCAATCTGCAGCCGCCGACCGATGCGCAGCGTAAACAGATCACCGCGCAGTTGACTCCCCAGGAGCGGAAGGTGCTGCTCGAGCACGGCACCGAGGCTGCCTTCTGCGGCGTGTTCCTCGACAATCACAAGGATGGTGTTTACTGCTGCCGTTTCTGTGGGCTGCCGCTGTTCAGGTCCAGCGCCAAGTTTGACTCAGGCACCGGTTGGCCAAGCTTCTTCAGGCCCTTTGCGGAGTCCCATATCCGAAGAATTCGGGATACGAGCTACGGAATGGTCCGCGTCGAAGAGGTGTGCGCGCGGTGTGGCAGCCACCTGGGACACATATTTCCGGACGGGCCGCCGCCTACCAACGAACGGCACTGCCTGAATTCGGTCTCGTTGTCCTTTACTGAAAAGGGCCACCCCTTGCCTGACGTGCTTGCCCGCGGTGCGCCTGAGGGCGTCGTCGAGCCGGGGTAGAAACACAACCATCAGAGTGATCCGTGAAGAAATTCAAGCACGAGGCGGAGTTATTCAAAGCAGCACTGCTCGCTGGGGTCGAATACGCTGAAGGCCGCAAGGCGGTGGAGTTCGAGGCGACGGATTCGGCGAGCGCCAAAGCGCTGTATGTCTATCGGTTACTCGTGCACGACAAGCTCATTGCCCCGATGCCCGAAGAGCAGGTCGGCGACAAGATGATTCGACATCGACTGGCTGCCTGGTATGCCCATCAATTGCCCGCGGGGCATCCGCTGCTGGATTAAAGTGACCCATTCAGGGAGGTCTGCTGCAATGAAATTCACCGTCCTGGCGGTTGCGTCAACCGCTTTTGCCGTCCCGATGTTCGCTGCGGCTGAACCTGCCGCCAGCGCTGATGTTACAGCCCCGCAAATGATCGATGCCTTCGAAGGCACCTTTGGCGCACACGCGGGTCAGCGCAGAAACCACACCAAGGGCCTGTGCGCGGCCGGCGAGTTTGTCGGAACCGCCGATGCAGCTGCTCTCAGCCGCTCGGCGCTGTTCTCAGGCAAATCCACGCCTGTCATTGCACGCTTCTCGCTCGGCGGGGGCAGTCCCGATGTGCCGGATGCGGCGCCGGCGCCACGCGGCATGGCACTGGAATTTCATTTGCCTGGCGGCGCGCGGCAGCACATCACCATGATCAACGTGCCGATCTTCGGTGCCACCTCGCCGTCCTCGTTCCGCGACGCCATTGTTGCCGCCAAGCCGGATCCGAAGACCGGGCAGCCCGATCCGGAGAAGCTCAAAGCCTATGCTGCCAGCCACCCGGACGCGATGGCGCTGACGGAGTTGTCGAGCCATCATCGCCCGACGGCGAATTACTATCAGACCACCTACTTCAGCGTCCATACCTTCAAGTTCATCGATGCAAAAGGAACCGAGCATCCGGTGAGGTGGCGCTTCGTCCCCCGTGACGGCACTAAAGAGTTGACGGCGGCGGAAATGAAAACCGCGCCGCATGACTTTCTCGAGCCGAATCTGATCGCGCGCGCCCGCAAGGGGCCGGTGCTGTGGGACATGATCGTCTACGTCGGCGAGCCCGGGGATCCGCAGGACAATCCGACGCTGGCATGGCCGGAAACCCGCAAGCATTTCACGGCCGGCACCCTGACCATCACCGAGGCGACGCCCCAGCAGAAGGGTGTGGCCTGCGAGCCGATCAATTTCGACCCGCTGGTCATGGCCGATGGCATGGCGCCAACCAACGATCCCATCCTGCTGTTCCGCTCTCCGGCGTACGCGGTCTCGTACGGGAAACGCCTGTCTGGTCAGTGAGGCTCTGAGCGGCGGCTACTTCGCGGCGTGCGGTCCGATCCATCGATAGGGGCAAGGTCATCGCGGACGCTCGTTTCGCCCAGATGCTCCGGAAACTAAAGCTGCCGGATTGAGTACGGCTTACTGGATCGCGCCGCTGTCGTTGCTGACGATAAGGCCAGAGACATTGACCGGTTCAAAGTCAGCCAGCGTCAGGTTCTTCAGGCAGGCCAAGTCATCGTCATTCCAGCGCGCATCGGGAGTGCCGATCAGGCCACCGCTCTGCCCGTTGTCCGCCAGGATGATTCCATAGTTTCGAAGTGCGGTGATGATGATGGACGCCTGCGGGCTCGTCGTGGCACACGCGGGACTCGCAACCGACGCCTTGAGTCGATAGATCTCGCCGGCCGGACCGGACATCGTGCAGCTCGCGGGCGGGGAGGCCTCGGAAATCTGGCTTTCGGTTGAAATGGATCCGCCTCCCGAGGCGGTGCAGCTCCCGACGCCCGCCGTCTCGGTGGCGGGCCAAACCCAATAGTTGAGCATGTGCGTGAGCGTGAATCGGGTGGGGTGTTGCACGACTCCATTGGGCGCGGTCGGTGTGCCGCTGCCAATGACTTCATCCGCGTTGAGCAGCAGCGGAGCCACCGGCAGGCCGGCTGCGTCCGAGGTGCCGTTGCCCTGCGTCGTCAATGCATTCGATGTCACGTCCGGCCACAGTGCATTTGAGGAATCCGTCCACGGACCGTTCTGGTATATGCCCTGCCACATTTCATAGAGCGCGGGTGTCTGCCCACCGCCAGCCTGGACG
Organism: uncultured Gammaproteobacteria bacterium; assembly: GCA_963771665.1. Classification (GTDB taxonomy): domain Bacteria; phylum Pseudomonadota; class Gammaproteobacteria; order Steroidobacterales; family Steroidobacteraceae; genus FEN-1191. The sequence continues at coordinate 155,555 of CAVYUK010000013.1, forward strand.
TAGACCAGAACGTGCCGATCTCCGGTCGAGTCGCTGGTTCCCTCCACCGGCGCGTAGGGCGGGATCGGCGCGGATGAAAAATAGGATTGATAGAGGGTAGTAGTCACGGACACATCGGCCTGACTGCTGGGGACCTCGATTGCCGGAATGCCGTTGGGGAACGAGCCGCTGCCGCCGAAGAATGGCTTGACCGTCGCAGACAGGTAGCCACTGTAGATCGGGGCTGCCGGAGAAGTATCGACGGGTAGCCCGCTGGTAGCTGCATCCACCCGATGATGAAAAATTGACGTTGAGGGAAATATCGCGGCAAGGAACGCGTTGCTGCCGTTGATGGAGAAACTCACCTGGGCGCTTGTCTGTGCATGCGCCGCGTCGTTGACGACAATGAGTGGACTGTAGGTTCCCTGACCCCCGATCAACGCACTGCTGACGACGCCGGTAGAGGTGTTGATCGACATTCCTTCAGGCAACGGCGGATTGTTCGAAGTAACGCTGATCGAAAAAATGTAGGGCGGGGCGCCGCCCGTGACGGCTATGGTGCAACCCGCATAGACCGTGCCTTGAGTTCCATCGGGACAGGCTGTCGTCGCCACGGTGAGTGTGCCGCTGGACGAGGAGCTACTCGTAGAGGAGCCACTGCTGGATGTTGAACCGCTGCTCGAACTGCTGCTGCTGGAGCTGCTGCCGCTGAAGCTGCTGCCGCTGGAGCTGCTGGAGGTCGACGAGGATGACGTCGAGCCGCCATTGCTATTGCTGCCGCCACCGCCGCAGGCTGCTAACGCAAGGCAGGTGACGAAAACCAACGGCCCGGACGCAGCGTGGCGCATAACACCTGTCTGTGAGTGGTAGCAGGATCGGCGAAGCTCCAGCGCTTATAACCGCAAAGGTCGAGCGGGTGAAAATGTCGCCATCCAGTGACTGGGTATTCGCGACGCCGGTCACACTTTGCAGGTCAGAGACCATTCGCGGCCGTAAAACCCTGATGTCGCCTTTCGCCGCGCATTTCCGCTCTATTGATCAGAGCCCCGATCAAGGAGTGGACTATGCGACTCGTCTATCGTTTGACCACGGCGACCGTGATCGCCGCCGCCGTACTGACCTTTGGCTACATCAGCCTTCGAGCCGGCTTACCGACCGCTGACCGATCACCCGGCCAGGCATCCGCGACCACGGATTCCAAGCGAGAGAGCGCCTACGCCTATTGCCTGAAGTCCGAGGTCGAAGGCTGTGAATTCATGTGGCTCGCGCCCAGTGACTGAGCGCTAGGCGGATCCCTGCGTCCTGGCTAGCATAGGCCATGGACCAGACCCCAAGAGCGCAGGACTCCTGGGTGCTCCTGATGACTGCCGCCGAATCAGGCAGTCTGGGGGCAAAAGAGCAGCTATTCGCCGCACTATATAAAGAGCTGCACCAGCTGGCCGAGCGGCAACTGCACCGCAACGCCGTGTCTATCAGTCCCACGACACTGCTGCACGAAACCTATCTCGATATCGCGTCGGGGCAGGCCGTATTCGTGGACCGCGCGCGCTTCATGGGCTATGCCGCGCGCGTCATGCGTAGCCTCATTATCGATTTCGTGCGGATGCACCGGGCGCAAAAGCGCGGCGCCGCATTCCATATCACGCGGCTGGACGATCACATTGCGGAGCCAGGCGCGGAGTCTCAACTCGACGAACTGCAGCTGGTCCAGCTGTCCGAGGCGCTGGAGGAGCTCGCATCGCACAGCCCCGCACTGGCGCAAGTCGTGGATCTCAAATATTTCTGCGGCTTCTCGCTGACCGAGATTGCCGCCCTGCGGGCGGTCTCAGAGCGGACGGTTCAGCGGGACTGGGACAAGGCGCGACTGTTTCTGCATCGCGAGCTCAAGGCTTAGCAAATGGCGCTCGATCGACACACCTGGTCCGATGTCGAGCCCTACCTGGACCAGGCCCTGGATTTATCCGTCCCCGAACGACACGCGTATCTGGAGCGCCTGGCCGTCGAGCAGCCGGGCATTGCCGCCGCGCTGCGCGAGCTGCTGATCGAGCGCGATGCGCTCGAGGCAAAGGGCTTTCTCGAGCGTCCCGTCGAGGTCCCGATCGAAACCGCCCTGACCGGCGAACAGATCGGGCCCTACACGATCGAGGGCCTCATAGGGCGCGGGGGCATGGGCGAGGTATGGCTGGCTTGCCGCAGCGATGGCAGGTTCGAAGGCAAATTTGCCATCAAGTTCCTGGACCGCTACGCCGCCTCCCCCGCAGCCCTCGATCGCTTCCGGCGAGAGGGGCGTCTGCTGGCGCGACTATCGCATCCGCATATCGCGCGCCTGATCGATGCCGGCGTCACGAGCAGCGGCAGGCCTTACCTGGTCCTGGAATATGTCGATGGCGAGCGCATCGATCGCTATTGCGATTCGCGCGCGCTCGGTATTGAAGCGCGGGTGCGGCTGCTGCTGGGCGTGCTATCGGCGCTGGCGCACGCTCATACCAATCTCGTCGTGCATCGCGATATCAAGCCGTCGAATGTGCTGGTGACCGCTGACGGTACGGTGAAGCTGCTCGACTTCGGTATCGCCAAGCTGCTGAACCCTGAAACTGACAGTGCGGGTCTCTCGGTGCCCACGCGGCTGGAGGATTCTGCACTGACCCCCGAATTCGCGGCGCCCGAACAGCTCCTCGGAGAGCCAGCGTCGACCGCAACAGACGTCTTTCAATTGGGTGTTTTGATGTACGTGCTGTTGGCGGGCCGGCTGCCCTTTGAGATTGGCAGTGCCTCTCGCGCGGAGCGTATCAAGGTAGTGCTCGATCGGGAGCCACCCTGGCTGTCTTCGGTCGCGGCACCCGCTTCGCAGCGCGCACTTCGAGGCGATCTGGATGCAGTTGCCTCAAAGGCCCTGCGCAAACTGCCGCAGGAGCGCTACGCCACTGCTGCTGCGTTGGCGGATGACCTCGAGCGCTACCTGGGCCACGAACCCGTGGCGGCTCGCGCCAATCTGCTTGGCTATCGCGTCGCTAAATTCGTGCGTCGCTACCGGGCCGCGGTCGTGGCCTCATCGGTGGCCGTATTGGCGTTGATGTCGGCGACCGCGTTCGCGCTCTTTCAAATGCGCGAGGCGCAATTTCAGCGAGATCAATCGCGGGCGCAGGCGGCACGAGCGGAGCTGCAGGCAGAGTTCGTGACGCTGATGATGTCGACCGTCGGGGACAGGCCGACCACGGCGGAACAGCTGCTGGATGCCGGCGTGAAACTGCTCGACAGGCACTACACGGGCGATCCGCGGTTCCGCGCAACCGCGCTGCTGAACCTGTCGGCTCGATACGCAGACCTGGGCCTGACCGAGAAGCAGTACGCGCTGATCAAGAGCGCCGATGCCATCGCGACTTCACTGCAGGATTCCCTGCTGAGAGCCCGCTCCCAATGCGGCCTGGCGCAAGCCGAAATCGATCTGGGCCACATGGACCAGGCCGTCGCCGCAGTGTCTGCCGGGCGCGCCGCGTTGGCCCAGACGAGGGACCCGGGTCCCCTCTACGTCGAGGATTGCACCGAGGCGGAGGCGGATCTGGCCGCCGCGCAGGGCGATGCAGCGGCCGCGACGCGCATTGCCGAGCAGGCGCTGGCAGTGCTGGAACAGGCCAAGGAAACCCGCGACCTGCGATATCAGGGACTGCTGGGTCGGATCGCGGACTACTACAAGCAGGCAGGCAATACGCACAAGGGGTTCGAGTACGTGCAGCGGGCGCTGGCCGCTTCGGAACAGACCGGTCTCAGCGATACGGACGCGTACCTCACCGACCTGCACAACGTGGCCTCGAGTTACATGAATTTTGGCGAGTTCAAACAAGCCTGTTCGCGTGAGAGAGATGTGGTGAGCAGGCTGCAATCCACCGGCCGGACCGTGATAACGGCCATGGCCGTCCTCTACGGTTCCTGCTTCCTCCGCGAGGGTCACACGGAGGAGGCGCTGTCCTGGTACGACAAAGGCTTGAGTGCCGCCCTGGCGGACAATGATCTGTCACTGCAGATGCACGCCCGCGCAAACCGTGCAAAGGCGCTGATAGCACTGAAGCGCTTTGCCGAAGCGGATGCCGAGCTAGCGCGCGTGGAAGCACTCGGAATCCAGGATATTCCGTCGGGCTCTACGCCGCTGGCGCGCGCACGGCTCATTCGCTCGGAATTGCTGTTGGCGCAGGGTCGTCCCGATGACGCACGACGCGCGCTTGAGCGGATACTGCCCACGTTGCGCGATCCGAACGGCGGCGCCGCGATTCTGCTGCCGCGCGCCTTGCTGGACGCCGCCAGGGTTGCGCGTGCGCAGAACCGATTAGTCGATGCCGCCGGCGCGGCAGAGGAAGCACTGCAGGAGGACATACGGCGCGCCCGGGACCCGGCCATCAGTGCCGATGTGGGCGAGGCGGCACTGGAACTCGCGAAGGCCAGGGGCGCGTTGAAGGATGAAAGCGGTATGCTGGCAGCCGCGCACCAGGCAGTGATCTCGCTCACGGCCGCCTTCGACACCGACAATCCTCTACTGCCCGAGGCTCAGGAACTGGCGCGCGGCCATTCGACAGCGCCTGGACACCTTGCAAGGAGCAGAGATGACTGATCTGTCCGCTTTCGCGATCACCCGTAAGTGGCCCGCCAAACATCCGGATCGCGTGCAGCTCTATTCCGTGCCCACGCCCAATGGCGTCAAGGCCGCGATCATGCTCGAAGAGACCGGGCTGCCGTACGAGCCTCACCTGGTCAATTTCGACACCAATGATCAGGGCTCGGCGGAGTTCCGTTCCCTGAATCCCTACGGAAAGATCCCGGCCATACTCGATCCCAACGGCCCGGAGGGCAAGCCGCTGGCATTGTTTGAATCCGGCGCCATCCTGATCTACCTGGCGGAGAAAACCGGGCAGTTTCTGCCGCAGGACGAGGCTGCCCGCTACGAGACCATCCAGTGGCTGATGTTCCAGGTGGGCGGTATTGGACCGATGTTTGGCCAGGTCGGATTCTTCAACAAATTCGCCGGCAAGGATTTCGAGGACAAGCGCCCCCGCGACCGGTATGTCGCGGAAGCCAGCCGTCTGCTGGGCGTGCTCGATCAGCGCCTGGCGGAGCGCAGCTGGATCATGGGCGAGCAGTACAGCATCGCCGATATCGCCACCTTTCCCTGGGTTCGCAACCTGATCGGTTTCTACGCCGCCGGCGATTTGGTGGGAATCGTCGACTACCGCCATGTCACCCGGGTACTCGCGGCATTCCTGGCGCGCCCCGCCGTGGTCCGGGGACTCACTATCCCAGCGCGTGGCTGACAGCCTGCGCGCGCGTGGATTGCGCGCCCGCGCGACATCACGCGCGCGACGCAGGTCTTGCTTTCTTCCGACAGACGACGGCATTGCTTTACATTGCCGCAGTTCGGCCGTTACCTTGACCCAGAGCCGATATCTGGCGGAGGACTAACAGCTGGGCAGTCTGATCATTCTCGATCTGATGGGGGGCGTGGCACTGCTGCTTTGGGGCCTGCACATGGTCCACAGCGGCATCGTTCGTGCCTATGGCTCCGGCCTGCGGCGATTTCTCGGCAAGGCCCTGCGCAATCGCTTCCTGGCCTGCGGTGCCGGAATCCTGGTGACCGCGCTGCTACAGAGCAGCACTGCCACCGGCCTGATGACCGCCTCGTTCGTCAACGGCGGCGCCGTCGATCTGGTGCCTGCGCTCGCCATCATGCTGGGCGCCAATGTCGGCACCACCCTGATCGTGCAGCTGCTGTCGTTCAACGCCTCGGCGATCGCCCCGGTGCTGTTCCTGGTGGGCGTCTTTGCCTTCAAACGCGGCAAGCAGCCTCGCACGCGAGATCTGGGACGCGTGGCGATCGGCATCGGCCTGATGCTGCTGTCGCTGCATATTCTGCTCGATACCCTGGCTCCCGCCGAAACCGCGCCGGCCGTGCGCAGTTTGCTGACCGCGATGACCGGCGATCCGGTGCTGTGCCTGCTGGTGGCCGCGGCGGTGACCTGGGGTGCTCATTCGAGCGTGACGGTGGTGCTGCTCGTCATGTCGCTGGCCTATTCGGGATTCATCACGCCGACGGCTTCCATTTCCCTGATCCTCGGCGCCAACCTGGGCAGCGCCATCAATCCGCTGGTGGAAGGCAGTCGCAGCGACAACCCGGCCAGCCGGCGCCTGCCGCTCGGCAACCTGATCAATCGCCTGGTCGGCTGCGCCCTCGTGCTGCCCTTTGTGGAGCCCATCACGGCGGCATTCATGCAATTCGAACCCAATCCGTCGCGCATGGCCGCGGATTTCCACACCGCTTTCAATGTCGCGCTGGCGCTGATCTTCATCCTGCCGCTGGATGGCCTGGCGAGATTCCTGACGCGTCTGCTGCCGGTGCGAACCAAGCCGAGCGACCTGTCGACGCCGCTTTACCTGGACGAGGCCGCGCTTGCGACGCCCTCCGTGGCGCTGGTCTGTGCGGCACGCGAGACGCTTCACATCGGCGACATCGTCGAGACCATGCTGCGGCAGACGATGGTCGCCCTGCTGACCGACAACCGGGAACTGATCGCCGAAATTTGCCGCATGGATGACGCCGTTGATCAGCTCGACGAGGCGGTCAAACTCTATGTCACCAAGATCACGCGCGACAGCCTCGGAGAACGCGATGGGCAGCGGGCCATGGAAATCATCTCGTTCTCCATCAATCTCGAGCACGTGGGCGACATCATCGATAAGAACCTGATGGAGCTCGCCAGTAAGAAGATCAAGCAGAAACTGGCTTTCTCAAAGGAAGGCGCGGCAGAGTTGAGCGCCTTTCACCAGGAGGTCCTGGACAACCTCAAGCTGGGATTCAGTGCCTTCCTGTCCGGTGATGTAATCATCGCCAGAAAATTGATTGCCGAGAAGGCTGAATTGCGGGCGGCGGAATTCGCGGCGGCGGAGAGCCACCTGGCACGACTGCGGGAAGGTCGGCCCGAGAGCATCGAGTCGAGCTCCCTGCATCTGGACATCCTGCGGGACCTGAAGCGGATCCATTCGCATATCTGTTCGGCCGCCTACCCGGTACTCGAGCGCTTGGGCGAGTTGCAGCCCAGTCGCCTGCGGGATGCCTGAGGAATATCATGCGACCTTCTCACTGCTCATGAGGGTGAACACTCCATGATCTCACCTGCCTTGAAGACATTCATCTCGCAGGCCGTTCAGCACGGCTGTTGCGAGAACTCTGTGCCTGCCGACTGCGTGTGCGCACTCGCGCCGCTGATGCTTGATCTGATCGATCACGCCGGGGCTTTTCTGGAACCGCAGCACTATCGCAGCGAGCCGGATCATTACTCCCGAAATCTCGTCTATGCCACGCCGGATGGCAGCCTGTCGCTCTATACACTCGTCTGGTTATCGGGCCAATGGACGCCGGTGCACGACCACGGCAGCTGGGGCGTCGTTGGCATCGTGGAGGGCGTGCTCGAGGAGCGCGGCTATGTGCGCCTCTCACCGGATCGCGGCGTCAATGAGGGTATCAACCTGGTCCGCGGTGGCGTTTCGCTGCTCGGCCGTGGCGCGGTGACCAGCTTCGTGCCCAATCCCGATCATATCCACATCACCGGGGTCCCGGCGGATCGACCGCGTGCAGTGAGCCTGCATCTCTACGGCAGGACCATGAACGCCTTCAATATCTATGATGTGGACGCGGGCACGCGCCGTCCCGTGGAAGTGGCGCACAACGAGAGCTGATCTCCCGCCGCACGGCCGCCTCCCCGGTTCGACGTGTGGCTCGTCGCTATTTGAGAGCGAGTTCCTGTCCGGTCCAGGAGCCCAGGACGCGCCGGATCTTGCCGCGGCTGACCGCCGCATCGTTGGATGCCGCCAACGTGCCTTCAACCTGCTTGGCGATCGCATCACCTTTGGCGGTGGCATCATCCAGCGCCGCCCAGTTCTTATAAGTGATTACGAGGTACAGGTCCGGATCGTCCTCACCACGCGGCTCGACGGTGATGACCTTGTAGCTGATGACGTAGCCGGCTTTCTTGGCCGCTTCCTGCTCTGCCTTCCAGGTGGTGTCGAGATACTTCATGTAGTCATCGAACTTGCCGTACTCGGTCCTGATGGACGAGACATTGACTACCGGTCCTTCGGTGAAGACATGGTCGTCGGCGATCGCGGCTACGCTGGTGCACGCCAGGGCGATCACTCCCGCCATGGCGACGATGTTTGATTGCTTCATTGCTGAATCCCGTCCTTAGAAAAGTTTGAGTTATTCGTAGTAGCTATCACTGCTGGGGCGCCTGCGCGTCCCTGCAGTGCCTGCGCGAATAATACGCCTTCATTGCAGCGCTATGCCCATGGTGGTGGAGAACGAGCTACCCGCGGCAATGAGGTTCACGCCTAATTTCTCGCGGAAATCGCCGGAAAATCCTTCCGCATCTGAAATCCCGTGCCAGGGTTCGATGCAGATGAATTGGGCGCCGGGCTTGCTCCAGATGCCCAAATAGGGTGCATCGGCAAAACTCACCTGCAGTCGCGGACCTGCTGCGCTGCCATAGGTCACCGAACGGCTCCTGACCCGATCGAGAATCAGCGCGTCGTTCTCAAATAGTTCATCTTTCAGCGCCAGGCGCCGCTGCACGATCGGGGTGGTATGCCGCTCAGGCGTCAGCAGCCCGGCCGAGTCGAGGCGCCGGACCGGATCCGGCTCATCGGCGGCAAACTCGATGAAATGCGCTGCACGTGCTGCACCCTGCGGCAGCGGCCAGCGGAAGGCGGGGTGGAAGCCGAAGCTCGCAGGCAGGGTGTCATTGCCGCGGTTGTGGATCGAGGCCGTTACGGACAGCGTGGGCCCCGTCAGTTTGAATCGGATATCCAGGCTGAAACGGAATGGGTAAACCTGCTGCGTCTCCTCGTCGTCGCTCAATCTGAAGACAGCGTCGGTGGAATTCGAGCTCACGAGCGAGAACTCGCGGTTGCGGGCGAAGCCGTGCCGGGGCAGTGAGTAGCTGTTCGATCCCAGGCGGTAGTTGCCGCCAACCAGGACGCCGACGATCGGGAACAGGATCGGTGCACGACCGGCCCAGACGGCCGCATCGCCGTTCCAGAGCAGATCACGCCCGTCGCGGTCTCTGAGTGCGGACAACTGCGCCCCCTTGGGGTCGATGTCGGCGGCAAGCGCGTCCGAACTCAGTCTCACCAAAGAATCAGGCGGCTGTGTCATCTGTCAGCTGCTGGCGAACGCGTCGGCCACGGTATGCGCGATGCGAGCCTGCGCGGCGCTCAGTGCATCGACCGGCTGTTTCGAGCCATTCATATAGCTCGCGATCAGTATGGGAGGCCGACCCGGCGGCCAGCTGATCGCCAGGTCATTGACGGAGCCGCCATCGCCGGTTCCGGTCTTGTCTCCGGTGACCCAATCGGCGGGCAGTCCCGCGCGCAGTCTTGCCAATCCGGTCTTGCAATCCTTCAGCCATGAAATCAGGCGTTGCCGCGACGGCGCAGCCAGCGCCGTACCGAGCAGCAGCGTGTTGAGCGTAGACACCATGACGCGCGGTGTCGTCGTGTCGCGCTCATCGCCGGGCACATAGTCATTCAGCGCGGGCTCGTTGCGATCCAGTCGCGTGGTCGGGTCGCCAACGCCACGCAGAAAATGGGTGAGGCCGGCGGGACCCTCGATCATCGTCAGCAGCAGGTTGGCGGCCGTGTTATCGCTCTGTTCCACCGCCGCGGTACATAGCTCTTCTATCGAGAAAGAGCCGGACGGCTCGCGTCCCGTGGTGACGGGAGAGTAAGCCACGGGCATGACGCCCTCGATGGAGACACGCTTGTCGAGCGAGAGCGTGCCCGCGTCTGCCTTCGAGAGTACGGCGGCAGCGAGCAGCCATTTGAAAGTTGAGCACATCGGGAAGCGCTCGTCCGGCCGGGATGCCAGCGATTTTCCGCTGCCGGTATCCAGCGCCATGACGCCGATGCGACCGCCGACGGACTTTTCGATGGGCCGGAATGGATTCGGCGAGCTTGCCAGTGCCGTGGCGCGGACAATGGCGAATTCGCCGGCGAGTATGCCGAGCAGGCCTGCGCCGGCATACCTGATGAAACGGCGTCGGCGCCGCCGCCGATTGTCTATTGCCATCTCAATCCCCCTGCAACATCAAAGTGTGCTCGGTCGGACCCGGCAGGAACGGCAGTGGTTCGCCGTGTGCCCAGGCCAGAAAGCCGACTCTATAGTAAGGCGACAGCGGATGGCCGCTTTGGCCGCCGGGCATATGAAAGTATCCCTGGCTCTCGTAGCCCGGCGAGACGGCAAAACGCTCGGATGCGCCCTCGTCACCATCCTGCACCCGCGGCATGTTGTTGTCGCCCGGGAGCTGCACGGTCGGCATGTCGAGCAGGCCGCCGATGAGGGGCAGCGCGGCCGACAGCGGGTGGCGAATCGCGATCGTATTGCGGGATCCCCAGCTGCACTGGGCCAGTGTGCCGCAGGCCTGCTGCAGATCTCCAATGGTCGTGTCGAGTTGCTCGAGCAGGAAATCGCGCCAGCTCGCGTAACGCGCGTCCAGCAGATGCATCGGCTGCTGCGTCACCAGCAGCCACAATGCATGCTCGAACTGATCCGGGATCGCCGAACGATCGCGCTCGGGAACCTGCAGCGCGCCCATGAGCCTGTTCCAGGCGGATAGCTCGGTGCGGTCGCGGAAGCCGCGCACCAGCCGGTACGCGGCCGAATCGATGCTCGCGCGGCCGTTCCACGTCAGCAGCACGGTCCTGAACTCCGCGCGGCGCGGATGCAGGGCAGTCGCGTCGGCGTCCAGCAGTTGCAGCAGCAGATCGTGCCAGCGCTGCAGGAACAGCGCGCGGTCATCGAGCTGGATGCGCAGCATGTCGGCCGGCGTCGCGGGAGCCGTGAGCGCCAGCAGGTCGTCGCGAATCTGGCGCGCGCGCGCCGCCAGATCGTATTCGGCGCCCAACGTTGCCAGATCGGCGCCGATCAACGCGGCCTGGCGCGGGTCCGAGGTGACTCGCGCGTTGGCGGTCCAGATTCGCCCCGACGGCGGGTCGAGTATTTGCGGATGATTCTGCGGGCTCGTCCAGGCTGCAGGATTGCGCGAGCGGCCCGCCTCGGTACTGGCGGGAATGCGCCCGGCGATGGTCCAGGCGATATGACCTTCACGGTCGCCAACGACCAGGTTCTGGTGCGGAATGCCCATCTCCGGCGCCACCGCGAGTGCATCGGCCACCGAATTCGCGTGTTCCAGCCGGATAAGTTCGAAGTTGGTTGCAGCGGGATCCTGTGCCAGCCAGGAACCGAACCAGCAGCTTTGCTGCTCGGTGTCCTGCCGCAGCAGCACGCCCTGCGGGCCTGATTTCACATCCAGCGGCACATCGGCGGCGCCATGCACATGGATGATCTCGTGCGCCACAGTCAGCGTCATCGCCTCGATGTCTGCGCACGCCACGCGCGCGACATCCAGCCAGCTGCCGTAGCTGTTGGTAAAGCCCCAGGCGATGTGGCCATTTGAGCCGGCCACCAGCGCCGGGGTACCCGGAAGCGATACCCCGTTCAGATCCAGGCCGGCATCCGCACCCGCGGCCTTGATGCGCAAGCGCAGGTGATACCAGGTTGCCGGCACCCGTTGAGTCAGGTGCATATCGCTGGCGATGAGCGCCGATCCGCTTTGTGTCAGCCGTCCGGCGAGCGCGAAATTGTTGCTGCCGATTTCAGGCAGATGCCCGGCAGCCGGCGGCGTTTCAGGCAGGCCGGTTGCCGTGGAGCTCACCTGCGTCATCGCCCGGACATTGAGTACCTCGGGCGGCGGTACATCGTCTTCGTCCGTCGCGGTCCCGGCATCGTCCGGCGCGTCCCACACCGTGTGTGCCGGATAGAAGAATCGCAGCGCGCATTGCCACCCGGCCTCGCAGCCCTTGCCGCCGATGCGCTCATTGATCTGGTGCCGCAGGATCTCGCGGCGAAAGCCGTTGGCCTGCAGATCCCACCACATGGAATGCACCACCAGGATGGTGTCTTCTGCCCGCCAGGGGATGGGCGGCGATTGCAGCAGCCAGTATTCCCACGGCCTGCCGTGCAGCGCCGACAGGCCCGCGTTCACCCCGCGCGCATAGGCCTCGAGCAGGGCGCGCTCCTCGGCCGGGGCGCGTTGCAGGACGGCTTGCGCGACATGCCGGAAAGCGAACAACCGGGCCCTCTCATCCTGTTCCAGCGCGACTTTCCCGAATAGCTCCGACAGTTCCCCGGCCGCCAGGCGCCGCGACAGGTCCATCTGGAAGAATCGGTCCTGCCCGTGCAGGAAGCCCGTGGCGAAGGCGAGATCCGCGCGGCTCCCGGCCGTGATGGTCGGAACGCCGCGATTGTCACGCTCGATGGTGACCGGCCCGGTAAGGTTATCCGCATGCGCCACGCCGTCCAGTTGCGGCAGCGACGCGCGCAGTAACGCCCAGCTCACTCCCACCGCAATCAGAATCAGTGCCAGCAGCGCAGCGGCGATGTACTTCAGCATGACGCTGTCGCCGTCAATGGCTCCGGGTCTGCAGGCCCGAGGGCGCTTCGAACACCACGTTTCCGCCCACCATGGTCAGCAGCGGATGCGTGCGGGCAATGTCGAGCGCATCGACCGAGAACACGTCCTGCGACAGCACCACCAGGTCCGCGTCCTTGCCGGGGCCGAGAGTCCCGACGTGATCCTCGGCGAACTCGGCATAGGCGGCGCTGCGCGTGTAGGCATCGATCGCTTCGCGCACCGTAATGCGCTCCTCCGGTACATAGATCTTGCCGGTGGCCACCGAGCCGCCCTGGTGCGCACCGTCCACGGGCAGCCCCGCGATGCTGGCCGTATCGGCTGACTGCCAGATCTGCCGTGTGACGGCCTGCTGCACGTTCACGAACGGATCCGGCGGCCAGGCGCAGGGCCAGTCGGAGCCGAAGACCAGGACCGCCCCGGTGCCGAGCAGCGAGTGCCAGCGATCCGCCGGCGTCGGATCCGCAGGATCGTAGCCGGTGCCGATCTCCGAACAGCAGAACAGCGGCTGTGCGCTCGCGATCACCTGCAGCCGGGCGTAGCGCGGCAGGTCGCTGTCGGTGACGAGAAAGTTGTGCTCGATGCGCAGGCGCCGGTCGCGAGGTCCATTGGTACGGATCGCATTCTCATAGGCGTCCAGCACCATGTGCACCGAATCGCCGCGTTCGGCGTGTGTCATGAGCTGGTAGCCGCGCCGGTCGAGTTCCAGTACCAGCGCGCGATAGTCGGCCGGCGTGTAGACCAGCGGCGGGATGAAACCGCTGCTGCCGTCGGCGAAGAATTTCACGAGGTTCGCCGACACCCAGTCATCGTGATAGCGGCTGCGTGCCGTATCCAGATCGGCCAGGAATTGCGGCGTGAGCTTGTGCGGCACCGCTACGGCACCGAAGGCCGTGCGCGTGCGAACCGTGAGCTGGCCGCGATCACGCAGCGCTGCGTACAGTTCTATTTCCTTCAGATCGCCGGTGGCGTTGACGACGCTGGTGATGCCGAGCCGGTTCAGGTACTGCGCGGCCGTGCGCAGCATGGCGAGCTTGTCTTCGGTGGAGAACTGCGCCAGCACCGCGCGTTCGATGACTTCCTGGCCCGCTTCGAGCAGCAGGCCGCTCGGATGGCCGCTGGCGTCGCGGATGATGCCGCGCTCCTCCTCGGGGCTGGCGACCGGCTCATCGGTAATGCCGGCCAGCTCCAGTGCACGGCTGTTCACCCACAGCGCGTGCTCGGTCATGTCGTGCACGATCACGGGCCGGTCATTCACCGCGGCATCGAGCAGCGCGCGGCCCGGGACGGCCGGCGGTGCGGTGTTGAAATCCGCGCGGCCGATCAGCAGCCGCTGATCCGGGTGTGCAGCCGCAAAGGCCCTGATGGCGGCGGTCAGCTCATCGGGGTGATCCGGCGTGATGCTGTGCTCGGGATTGGAAAGATTGAAGCCGTGGATCTCCATGGCGGCGAACAGCATGTGCGTGTGCGAGTCGATCAGACCCGGAACGACGGTGCGTCCCTTCAAATCAATCACGTGCGAGTGAGGTTGCCGATGTGCCAGCACCTCCCGGTCGCTGCCAACGGCATCGATGCGCGCACCGCGCAGCGCCAGCGCCTGCACCCACGGGCGCGCCGGGTCGGCGGTGTAGATATGGCCGTGAATCAGCAGCGTCGTGTCCGCCGGGTTGGCGCGAGTGGCGCAGAGCAGGAATGCGGCGCCGGCAAGCGGGGCCAGCAGTTCCCTGAGGGCGATCATTCATCAAGATTAACGCGGCCGCGCCTGCGACGCGGTGCTTTCTTCAAGTAGTATCGGCGCCCTGGAATCGTATTCTCCCAAGCGCGAGCTGCCCTGTGCGGCACGTCATGGACGAGTTACAGCGACTGCCACCTGCCAAGTTCCGCCCGCGGCCACTGGGTCCAAACCAGCTGGAGCGGGGCCGGCTCGTGGCCGAACTCGAACGGCACGCGCACGCCAAACTGGTGCTGATGCACGCGCCCGCGGGCTACGGCAAGACCACGCTCATGGCGCAGTGGTACGAACGGTTGACGGCGGCCGGGCAGGGTACGGGTTGGGTCGGCCTCGATGACGATGACAACGACGCCGGTCGCCTCGCCACCGTTCTGAGTCTGGCACTGGCGCCCGCGGCGCACGGCGACGCGGATCTGTTCGACGCGGTGAACCAGTGTCTGCAGGCGCATTCCCGCTTTACGCTGTTCCTGGACGAGGAGGAGCACATCACGGAGCCGGATGCGCAGCACCTGTTCGAAGTGTTGCTGAAGCTCTCGCCGGTCGACTTTCACCTGGTCGTCGGTTCGCGCACGCAGCCGCAGAAGCTTTCCACGCGGCTGCTGCTGCGGAGCGACTTCCTCGAACTCACGGCGTGCGAGCTGGCGTTCCAGCCCGCCGAAATATCCCAGTTCATCCGGCTACGCTGCGGCATCACGCTCGATGCGCAGACCGAAGCCCACCTGGCGCAGCGCACGGAAGGCTGGGCCGCGGTGCTGCAGCTGGCGGCAGCAGATATAGGCCGCGGCGAGTCGGCACGGACATTGTTTGATCACATCGACTCGCCCAACCGGAACCTGTTCCAGTACCTCAGTGATGAGGTGCTGATTCACCTGCGGCCGCAGCAGCACGAATTCCTGCTGCAGACAGCTTTCGTCGAAGAACTCTCGGGGCCGCTCTGCGATGCCATCACCGGCCGCAGCGATGGCGAGGCGATGCTGCTCGAACTGCAGCAGTCCAACCTGTTGCTGCAGGCGGTGGATTCCTCGCGCCGCCGCTTTCGCTATCACGCCCTGTTCGCCGAATTCCTGCAACGGCAATTGCGCGAGCGTCATCCGCAGCAGCTGCCGATCCTGGCGCGACGGGCCTCCGACTGGTGCGCGCGCAACGCCCTGCCCGAGAGCGCGGTCGAGTACGCGCTGCTGGCGGGCGATGCCGATCACCTGATGGCATGCATCCGCGTCTGCATGGACCGCATCATCACCAGCGCGCAGTTCGCCACCGCCAGGCGCTGGCTGCGCGCGCTGCCGCGGGCAACGCTGCAACAGCAACCGGACCTGCTGGTCTGGAGCGCCTGGGTCGACATCTACACCAATGACTTCGCCTCTGCGCAGCAGTCGGTCGCCGATCTGCAGGCGCTGTCGAGAACCCGGACTTTGCCGGACCGCGACCTCATGGGCGATCAGGTGCTGACGGCGCTGCTGGCCGTCCTGCGGGCGCGCTACCCTGAAGCCAATGCGGCCACCGAGGCGGCCTCACAGCTGGTACTCCCAGGTGATCAACGCATGCGGGCCGCCATCGGCAATCTGCGTGCGCTGCTGCTGCAGATGCGCGGCCGATTCGCCGAGTCGGCGCAGGAGTCCGCGCGCGTGCTGGCAATCGCGGCGCAGCCGCCGGCCAATTGGCTCAGCTTCGTTCACGCCGCGCACATCTCGGCCATGATGGAGGTGTCCCTTGGCAACCTGGCCGGTGCGTGGCGACAGCTCGAACTGCCGGAACGGCGCATGGCCGATGCGGAAGCTCACGGCGATGCGGGCGGCAACCGCAGCCAGCTGCTGGCGCTGCTGTCGGGGCCAAAGGCCTTCGTGCTCTACGAGCTGAATCGTCCCGAGGACGCCGAGGATTGCCTGGAGCGCTACGAACCGTTTCTGAACACGATCTTCTCGCCATCCAGCCGCGCCCTCTGGCACCAGTTACGGGTGCGGTTGCGCGCACTTTCCGGCGACGAGGAAGCCTGCCAGGAAGCACTCCGGCAAGGCAGCGACTTTGCCGCTCGCCATCGCATCGAATGGATGGAAGCCATGATGCAGTGGGAGCGGGTCGATCATGATTTATGGCGCGGCGACCTGCATCGCGCCCGCGCCGTCGCCGCGGGCCTGCTCGAGCAGACCGGGCTTGCATCGCCGCCCGAGTGGATCGCGCCGTGCGGGGAATTGTTCGGCCCGACGCTGATTGCCCTGCGCTGCCTCGTTCGCACTGGCGAGCACGCACGCGCGCTCGAGTACCTGCCGGTTCACATCAAGCACGCCCGCCAGCAGCAGCGGCGGCTGCGCCTGACGGCACTGCGCCTGCTCGAAGCGCTGGCCCTGGAAGCGGCCGAGCAGGGTGCCGCAGCGCTCGAAGCGATGCAGCAGGCCCTGGTGCTCGGAACGCCGACCGGCGCCATGCGCATTTTTCTCGATGAGGGCGCTGCCTGTCTGTCGCTGCTGCGTCGGCTCGACCGTGCCGGCACCCTCGATGCCGAGCAGACGGATTACCTGGGCCGACTTCGCGCCGGGTTCGCGGATGCGGAGAGCGAGGCGGCGCCGGCGCTTCCCATCGCGCTGTCAGCGCGGGAACTGCAAATCATCCAGCGCCTGGCCGAAGGCCATTCGAATCTCGCTGTCGGTCAGCAGCTTTTTCTGTCACCGAACACCGTCAAATGGCACCTGAGTCAGATCTACGCCAAGCTCGGGGTCCGCAACCGCACCCAGGCGGTACATGTTGCGCGGCAACATCACCTGACCCCGCTCGCATAATCGTCTTACCGATTTTAATTCCACCCGTTCGGGTGGTGAGCCGCCCGTCCTCTGCCACTAGAGTGCGCCCCCCGTCCCGAGCACGGGTGCGCTGCATTCAGAGGCTTCCAGATGATGATCGACACCATGCCCCCGCGAACCAACACCGCGATGGACGGCGCTCATGGCCTGCCCGCCTCGGAACAGGCTGTCGAGATTGTCAGCATGGCGGCGCGTCTGATCCGGCTGAAATCGCGCGTCAGCGATCTGACGGCGCTGGGTGATTTTGCCGTGACGCTGATGGGGGAGCTGGAGCAGGCGCTGGAGCGCGGTGCGTTCTGCTATTTCTATCAACCGATACTCTCGGCAATGTCTGGGGTGATCGAGGGATACGAGGCTCTGCTCCGCTGGCGGCGCGGTGGCGAATCGGTTGCACCCGCGCTGTTCCTGCCCATCGCGGAAGAGACCGGCGCCATCCGGTCCATTCAGCAGCGGCTGCTCAATGATGTCGCGCTGGCCAGTTCCAAGCTCGCAGCCCCGACCTTCATCAGCATCAACTGGTCGCCGCGCCAGTTTCTCAAGGCATCGGCAGTTTCAGCTCTGATCGACCGCGTCGCGGAACTCAAGCTTGATCCCAGGCGCATCCTCATCGAGATGACTGCGCGCTCGAGCATGATCGATCCGGACCTGGTGTACTTCTGCGTGCAGTTGCTCAAGGAGACAGGGTTCCAGATCGCGCTCGATGATTTCGGCGGCCGCTACGGCAGTCTCGCCTACCTCAGCCGGCTGCCGATCGACTTCGTCAAACTCGACGCGTCGCTGATCGCCGAGGTGGAGCACTCTGACCGCGCGGCACGCATTCTCTCCGGCGTGGTCGACTTCGCGCACCAGCTGGGTCACCGCGTCATCGCCAAGGGCATCGAGACCCAATCGCAGGTCCGCATTCTGCGGCGCCTGGGGTGCGACCTGCTGCAGGGTCACGCCATCGGCAGTCCCGCGCGCGAGCCGCGGCTCATCAAAGTCGATGGCTGAGGAAGCACTGGCGCGTCGGGCGCAGCGCCTGGATCGCACGGCCGTTGCCGAACGCATCATCGAGGAGATGGCGAACCGGCAGGGGCACCGCTTCGGTCCCTACTTCGAGTGGAGCCTGGCCACCGAACTCTTTCTGCAGCGATTCAACGCGGTCTGGGCGCGCCGGCCGCAGGCACTGTCCCACCAGTGGCTCGATGCCTTTGCAGCGTCCTTTGTCGATGAGTGGCCGGAAGGGGCGGCGGCGCTGCGGGTGGTTCCCGATAGCCGCGATTCGATCGCCAACCCGCCGTTTTCCAACGACGGCATGTGGCCCGCGTTTCTGGCAGCCCGCAAGTAGCTCCTTTATGCTGGCGGCCATGGGGAGCCCGGTCGTTTCCGTCGCCGTTGACCTGCGAGCCCGCGCCGACATCGACCAGCGTGGTTTCACGCGGCGGGTGTTGCCGTTCGATGTCGATATCTCGCGTGCACTGGCCGATCTGGCACATGCCGCCTGGGACTTGCCGCGCGATCAGTACTACGACAACGGCGATCGCTACCGCTCGCTGAACCGGTTCCGCGCGCGTGTGCTGGAGGACGGCGTCGAGGTCGAGTCGAGCGACGACGGTCAGCCATACGTGCAGCTGCAGAAGTACAACACCACCCTCGGCGGCCAGCAACGCCGGTATTCACCGCTGCCGGCGGCCGTGGTTGGATCGATCGGCGTGCGCAAGCTCATGGCACACCATCTGATGTACCTGCCGCTGTCGAAGCCCGGCCAGGCCTATTCGGTGAATCTGCACGTGATGCGATTTGCCGCCACCCCGTCGCGTCCATGCGATACCAGTCCGTCCGGGCTACACAAGGATGGCGAAAAATACCTGGCCACGCATTTGCTGGCGCGCTGTGGCGCCTCCGGCGGAGAGGTGGTGATCACCGACAACGAGAAGCAGGAGATGGATCGATTCACGCTGCGCGAAGCCGGCGAGTGCTACGTCTTCGACGACGATCGCATCTGGCACATGCTCACCCCGGTGGCGACACTGGCAGGCAGCCACTTCGGCTTTCGCGACACGCTGACATTCGATCTGCTGCCGGACGGCTGGGAGCCGGTGCACTGAGGCTTCGTCTCCGTCCTGCGCGTCATCGCGCCAGCACCCGTCGCAGCGCACTGAACGCCTGCCGGATCTGCGCGGGATCGACGGCGCCATAGCCGAATATCAACCCCGTTTTTGCGGGCGCTCCCAGGTAGTAGCGGCTGAAGGCATGCACCTTGATCTGCTCCCGCAGCAGCAATTCGGAAACCCGGTCCATGTCCTGCCTGCGGCGAGCCTCCGCGGCCACGTGCAGGCCGTAGCAGGAGGCAATGGGCGTCAGCCATGATCCCAGGTCCGCCCCGAGACCGTTCAGAATCACCTCGCGACGTTCCTTATATATCCGCCTCAGGCGGCGCACGTGACGCTCCAGGTGCCCCTCAGCAATGAACCGCGCGACGCCCATCTGCATGGGCATGGGGCAGTGCCAGTCCATGCAGTTCTTTGCCGATATCAGGCTCCGCAGCGCCCAAGCCGGCGCGACGATGAAGCCCAGCCGCAGCGAGGGGAGCATGCACTTGGAGAACGTGCCGACGTAGCAGACGACATCCTCGGCATCGGCCGTCCTCAACGCCTCCAGCGGACTGCCCTCATAACGAAACTCGCCGTCGTAATCATCTTCAATGATCACCGCGCCGCGCCGGCGCGCGAATGCCACCAGCGCCTGGCGTCGCCGCGCCGACATCGTCACACCCAGCGGAAACTGGTGGGAGGGACAGACGCAGATAATCCGGACATCGCCAGGGAGCTGTTCGATGATCAGCCCTTCATCGTCCACTCCCACGGGCACCAGGCGCGCGCCCGCTGCCGCGAAGGCCACGCGCATCGGCGGATAGCCTGGATCTTCGATGGCGACCACGGTGTCGTTCGGCGTCACCAGCACACGGGCCAGCAGATCGAACGCCTGTTGCGCCCCCGAGGTGACCAGCACGTCATCGGGCTCGCAGACGACCGCGCGCGTGAGCGCGATGTGGCGAGTGATCGCGTCGCGAAGCGGGTAGTGGCCCTGGTTGCCCTGCGGGCTCCGGTAACTGGCAGGGCGGTTCTCGAGCTTGCGCAGCTGTTTGACACTGACTTGGCGGAACAGATCGAACGGAAACAGCCTCGAGTCGATCAATGCCGGCCGGAAATCAATCGGCCCGGCCGCCGCCCGTGCGGGTGCTGCTGCGCCCCGATGTGATGGCTGATCGCGCCAGAAATCCATCGCCCCCGTGACGTCCGGGCGCAGCCAGAAGGCGTTGAGGCGCCGGTCGGCGCCGCGTGCAACGGGCTTCCGCCCGGCGCCCCTGGCCAGGCGCGCCCGCGTCACCCGAGGAGCATCCGCGACGTAGGTGCCCGAACCCGGCCGTGTGACCACGTGACCTTCGCTCGCCAGGCGTTCGTAGACCGCCGCGGCGGTATTGCGCGAGACCCCAAGCACCCGCGAGGACATTCGCGGCACGGGCAATTTCGCGCCGGCCGCCAGCCGCCCATCGAGAATGGCCGCTTTGAGCTGACGATAGAGCCATTCGGACGCCTGTCGCGATCCCTTGGTGGCCGGATCGAGTTTTATTTCGAACAGGGTATCCATGCTGGCCCAGGTATTTTTTCCCAAAGTGGCTCTTAACCGCCAGCTGGCGCGGCCGAATAATCGCGTGCACCAAGGCCAAGGCTGGAGGATGACATGACGGCGACGCAGAAATTGATCGCGCTGACGATATTCGGTGGGCTGGGCGCCATCGCCGGCGCCAGTGGGGCCCAGGCAGCGGATGCGACCGCGACTCCATCCTCGCCGACCGCATCCTCCATGCCCGCTACGCAGGCATCCGTGCGCGATGGTCAGCACGACTTCGATTTCAACCTCGGTGTGTGGAGGACGCACATCCGCCGCGTGCTCGATCCGTGGTCGGGCGGGATGCACTCCATGGAAATGAACGGCACGGTGTCGGTGCGCAAGGTCTGGAACGGCAGCGCCTGGCTGGAGGAAATCGAGGCGGATGGTCCGAAGGGCCACTGGGAAGGGATGACGCTGTTTGTCTACAACCCCGAGGCGCATCAGTGGAGCCAGAACTTCGTCGACAGCCAGAGTGGCGTCGTGACCTCGCCGTTGATCGGGGAGTTCAAGAACGGGCGCGGGGAACTGTTCGCGCAGGACATCCGCGGCGGCAGAACCATCCTGATCCGCGCGGTGTGGTCCGACATCACGCCGGACGCGCATCACTTTGAAGAGTCCTATTCGGACGATGGCGGCAAGAGTTGGGTTCCAGTGTTCATCGCCAGTCTCACGCGGGAGAAGCAGTGAGTTCGGGCGCCGCGCGATAGTCCTCGAGCACACGGCCGATCCGGTGCATCTCTTCCTCGTGCGGGGTGTCGCGAAAGGTTTCCCCGAGGGCCCCCGCGTACCACTGTTGCATGGAGGGCAGCGCGAGCAGTCGCGCGACGTAGGCCGACGCTTCGGCGTTGAGTGACAGTCCATAGCTCTGCACTCGAAAAGCAACCGGTGAAAAAAAGGCGTCAACGGCGGTGAACGCAGGGCCCGCGAGAAATGGCCCACCAAAGCGCTTCAATCCCTGCTGCCATAGCTCACCGAGTCGCCTGAGGTCATCCTCGAGCGATGGCGGATGCTCGTTGAGTCGTACGCGCACGCCGCAGGTCATCGAGCAGCGATTGCGCAACTCTGAAAAGCCCGAATGCATTTCGGCTGCCGCGCTGCGCGCCCAGGCGCGCGCCGCCGCCCCGGCCGGCCACACCGCTGAATGTTTTTCCGCGAGGTACTCGGCGATCGAGAGCGAATCCCACACGGTGATATCGCCGTCCACCAGGCAGGGCACCTTACCGGCTGGCGATATCGATCGATAACTCGCCCAGCGCGCCATATCGCCGAACCGCAGCGCGTGCTCCTGGAATGCGATCCGGAACTCCGTCATCAGCACCCAGGGGCGCAGCGACCAGGAGGAATAGTTCTTGTTCGCGATGTATAGCTGATACATTTCGTTCATGAATTATTGCATGCGCGACTGAGAAAAATGCGACATCGCGCAGAAGCATGAGCGCAGACGCATGAGCGCAGACGCATGAGCAGTGTGCCACTGATTTCCGCCGCGGACAGCAGACGCGACAAGGCGTTCCTCGGCCACCCGATCGGGCTCGGCTATCTGGCCTTCACCGAGGCGTGGGAACGCTTCTCCTATTACGGCATGCAGACATTGCTCGTGCTCTACATGACCAAACAGCTGCTGCTGCCGGGCCATATCGAGCACATCGCCGGCTTCGCCGGCTTTCGCGCCTTGCTCGAACACACCTACGGTCACGCACTGACGACGGTGGCGCTGGCCTCAGCCATCTTCGGGCTTTATACCGGCCTCGTGTATCTGACTCCGCTTGGCGGTGGACTGCTGGCCGATCGCTGGCTCGGTCGCACGCGCACCGTGACGCTCGGAGCGCTGCTCATGGCCACGGGCCATTTTTTCATGGCCTTCGATGTGTCATTTCTGCTGGCGCTGCTGTGCTTGCTGACCGGTGTGGGCTGCTTCAAGGGAAATCTCGCCAGCCAGATCGGCGCACTGTACGCCCCCGGCGACCTGCGCCGCGCCGACGCCTACCAGATCTATTATCTATTCATCAGCGGTTCGGTGATCGTCGCGCCGCTGGTGACCGGAACGCTGGGCGAACTCTACGGCTGGCACTACGGCTTTGGCGCAGCCGGCATCGGCATGCTGATCGGGCTGGCGGTCTACCGCACCGGTCGTCGCTGGCTGCCGGCGGAGAGTCCATCTGCCGGTCCGAAGGCAAAGGTCAAACTCCGACTGACCGCCAGGCAGTGGCGCGTGGTCGTGGTCTTAGTCCTGTTGCTTCCCGTGCTGACGATCGGCACCGTGGGTAACCAGCAGATCTTTAACGCCTACCTGCTATGGGTGCCGGACCACGTCAGCCTGGTGTTCTTCGGACATCAGATGCTGACCACCTGGTTGATCACGGTCGACGCGACGGTGAGCATCCTGGGGCTGCTCGGCGTCATGGCCTTCTGGCGCTGGTGGGCGAAATCCTTCAAAGAACCTAGCGAGATCGATAAAATCGCCATCGGCTTCGTTTTCTGCGCCGCGGGCCAGTTGTCATTGGTGGCCGCCGCTGCGATATCAGCCGGTGGCCAAAAAGCGGGCGTGGGCTGGGTGCTCGGATTTGAAGTGATGAATAGCATCGGCTTCGCCAATGTGCTTCCCGTGGGCCTGGCGCTGTTCGCGCGCGCTGCGCCCAAGTCGATCTCAGGATTGATGATTGGCGTGTATTTCCTGCACTTGTTTGCGACCAACAATCTCGTCGGCTGGCTTGGCGGCCTGCTCGAGCGACTGCCCGGCACGGCGTTTTGGGGATTGCACGCCGCGATGGCGGCGGTGGCTGCCCTGCTGACCTTCGCTGCCTCGCGCCTGTTCCGCTCGCTTCTGGCGCCGGAAGGCCCAGCGCCCGCCACAGCCCCGAGTCGCGCCTAGGCGCTCAGAAACTTGTAGAAGATCTTCGTCGCGCAGGCGCCGCCGCCGGGCCACAGCGCATAGTCGGGAATCTCGCCGCAGTACTGCCAGCCCTGACGGGCGTAGAGACGCTCTGCATCACCGCTGGCCGTATCCAGCACCAGCAATGTCTTGCCCAGCGTGTACGCGAGCCGCTCAGCCTCGCGGAGCAGCGCTGCACCCACGCCATGGCGCCGCGCGCGCCGATGCACCAGCATTTTGGCGATCGCGCCCCGATGCGGCTGGTTCTCCGGCTGATCGAGCAACACCTGAACCGTTCCGACGATGGTGCCGGTGGCGTCCGCGGCAGCGGTGGTATCCGTGGCAACCAGCAGCCGCAACTCGCCGCGCTCGAGGCTCTCGGCCGTGCGCTGCCAGAAGGCCGCGGCTTTGGCGCGCGTCATCGGCAGCATGAAGCTCACCGAAGCGCCGCCCTCGACGCAGTCGATCAACACCTCGCTGAGCTCCGCGATCTGCGCTTGCCGCAGCGAGGTCATGCTTTCGATACGAACGGCATTGGCCATGGCGGTATCGGTCATGGCTGGCTGGCGAGCACGACGATATAGCGCACGGGCTTGCGTGTGCGATTACGGAATATGGTCGGCTCATTGAGCTGCATGGCCAGGCAGTCACCCTCGCCGAGCCGATAGTTGCGCCGGCCGAGCGTCAGCTCGAGGCTGCCCTGGCGCACCCAGATCTGCTGATGAATCCCGACCTCCCGCGCGCCAGTCTCGTAGGCGACGCGGGCGCCCGCGGGCAGTTCCACCTCGACGATCTGCAGCGGCGAGGGAAAGTTCGCGGGCGAGATATTGCGTCGCAGGTATCCGGACTGCGGATCGCGCCACGACACACGGTCCGCGGCGCGCGCTACCGGATCGATGGGAGCGGCAGGATCCGCGAACAGTGCGGCCAGCGGCAACCCGAGACCGGTGGCGATTTTCTCCAGCACCACGGCCGTGGGGCTGCTCTCGCCGCGTTCGATCAGCGAGATCATCGAGCGGCTGACGCGGCAATTCGCTGCGAGCGCATCGAGCGAGAGTCCAAGATGGGCGCGCCGCGTGCGGACCTGGCGCGCGATGCGCGCGTTGATATCCCCTTCGATGTGCAGCAGCGTGCCTGCAAGATTCGATTCCCTCATGGTGGAAATACTCTCCAATAAATTGGAGGCGCCGTCAACTTGCAGCGGCGCTTGACAGTCGGTAAGCATGCACTTACCGTAAGTCATGGCTTACGCATTGGCATTGACGGCACTCGCCGACCCCACGCGCCGCGCAGTGTTCGAGCGCTTACGCAGCGCTCCCGCATCGGTAGGCGAACTCGCGGCCGGGCTTCCGGTCAGCCGTCCGGCGGTATCGCAGCACCTCAAGGCGCTGCGGCTGGCCGGTCTCGTGACCGATCGCCCCGAAGGATCTCGTCGCGTTTACTACATCGATCCGGACGGTCTCGGCGAGCTGCGCCGCTGGCTGGACCGCTTCTGGGACGATGCGCTCGAGGCATTCAAACGGGAAGTTGAAGCCACTCCATCCCCACCGATTCGCCGAAGGAAGAAAACATGAATCGCCAGATCAGCATTGCACCGGTGCGCAAAAGCCTGACGGTGCAGGTATCCCCTGCCAGAGCCTTCGAGGTCTTCACGCTAGGCATCGACCGCTGGTGGCCAAAGAACCACAGTACCGGCGGTGCGCCGATCCGCACCTCCATCATCGAGCCCTTCGTCGGTGGGCGCTGGTACGCCATCGGTGAGGATGGCGCCGAGGCGGTGGTCGGGCATGTGCGTGTCTGGCAGCCTGCCGAGCGGTTCGTGGTGAGTTGGGAGATCAATGCCGCGTGGATGGCGGATGGGCGCGCCGAGTTTGCCTCCGAAGTCGACGTCCGCTTCATCGCCGAGAGCGGCGGAGCCACGCGCGTCGAGCTCGAGCACCGCGATTTCGAGCGCATGGCCGAGGGCGGCGAGAAGATGCGTGGCCAGGTCGATGGCGGCTGGCCGGGCATACTCGATCTGTTCGCGCAGGAAACTGCGCGAGGTTTAAGCGAACAGGTGCCGGTAAACCAGGAAGCCTGACTTCTCCGCTATATGGTCATAAAGGCGCATCGCCGTTACATTGGTTTCATGCGTCTGCCAGTAGACGCGTGAGGAACCGGCGGCCCGGGCGCGCTCGTAAACGGCCTCGATCAGCGCGCGTCCCACGCCACGGCCGCGCGCCGCCTCGACCGTGAACAGGTCCTGCAGGTAGCACACCGGTCCCAGGGCGATGGTGCTGCGATGGTAGAGAAAGTGCGTCAGCCCCAGCATCCCCTCGCTGGATTCCGCAACCAGCGCGTGCATCGGTTCGTAGACATCGAAGAACCGCGACCAGGTGGTCTGCGTGACTTCCGCCGGCAGTGCCGTGGCGCCTGAGCGTCCGTAGAAGGCGTTATAGCCGTCCCAGAGCTTCCGCCAGGCTGCAGCGTCTTCCCTTCGTACCGTTCGTATCGCCAGCTCCGCGCTCATCGACTTGCATCCTCAGATTGCGCCGCGCGCTACGCGGCCAGTAGCTTTCGCAGCGGCTCCCAGTAGTGACTTTGCCAGCCCTCAGCGAGCGACGTCGCCTCATCGCCGGGAATGCCCGTGTGGTCGAATACGATCCGGCAACCAGCGTCGTGCGCCTGCAGCTCAAAGCGCGCAATCGAATGGATACCTTCCGCCCAGCTGGCCGCGCGCCAGGCCTGGACGATGCGCTGGTCTCGTACCAGTTCCAGCTGCCGGCCGGTGATGTAGCCGCCGAACAGTGCAAAAGCGCCGCCGACATGCGGAGCGATGCGGCTAGCGGCGTTCTTCAAATGCATGGCCTGCATGACACCGCTGAGTGCCACGATGCGATCGAATTGACGCGGATTGAGCAACGCCTCGTAGACGCGCGCAGCCGAAGCCGCGAACTCGGGCTCCTGATGGATGGCAGCGGCCGTGTGGGAGATTCCGCCCGCATCCGCATCCGCGCCCTTCGCTTCGCCTGCTTCCGCGCGCGCGGCGCGCAGTGCGAGCGCGCCTGATACGAGTACGCCGGCTGTCAGTGCCCGGCGTCGAGTCATGAACAATGGAATGGATTCCTGTGGCATCTGATCGCTCCCGTAACAGGAAGGCACTTGCAATATGACACCAAATGGTTTCCTATTGCAACAGCCCTGGTTGCGGTGAGCGAGATAGTTCTATGGCCGACGAACGGCGCCTGGATCTGGTCCTGCATGCGCTGTCGCACCGTACGCGCCGGCGCCTGCTGGCTCGGTTGTCGGTGGGTCCGGCGATGGTGGGGGATCTGGCGAAGCCCTTTGCGATGACGCGCGTAGCCGTATCCAAGCACCTGCGTGTGCTCGAAAAGGCGCGACTGATTTCGCGTGCCATCGATGGTCGCGTGCATCGCTGCACGCTCCGCCCGGAACCACTACGGGAAGTCGAACGATGGCTGGCGGACTATCGGGTGTTCTGGACCCAGACGCTTGACGCACTGGCGCGGCACGCCGAATCGGAGGGAAGTCATGATCGATAGCACGCCAGCCCCCTATACGGCGGCACTGGTAGTCCGGCGCACCATCCGTGCGCGACCCGAGGCGCTGTTTGCCGCCTGGACGGATCCACATCAGTTGACGCGATGGTGGGGGCCTGAGGGCGTGGTCTGCACCGCTGCCGAGATCGATCTGCGTGTGGGGGGTCGCTATCGCATTGCCAACCGCATGCCCGATGGGTCCACGCTGTGGATTGCGGGCGAGTTCGAGGTCATCGAACCACCGAGCAGGCTCATCTACAGCTGGCGCCTGGAAATCCCGAATGCCAGTGTGGAACGGGTCAGCGTTAGCTTCGTAACGCGCGACTCGGCCACTGAAGTCATCGTGACGCATGAGCGTATCGCCAGCGCGGCCGCGCGGACTCAGCACGAGAGCGGCTGGATCGGCTGCCTGGCGGGACTAGCGCGATTTGCGGAGGGGCTTTGAATCAAGTGCGGAGTGCGCACTGGCCACGACGGCCGCGGTGAGCTGGCGAAGCATCGGCACGGCCATGCTGACGCTTGCCGCGCTGCTCGTGCGGCAGACCCTGGCGGTGATACGGTAATCGTCTAACCCGCAGAGGCTGACTCCATGCCAAGACTGACCGCCGTGTCGATTGCCATCGCCTGTGTACTGTCAGCAGCGAGTACCGCTGCCACCTGGACGGATACTCCGGTGACGCGACTGGAAGCCCTGGCGCTCATCGAATCGCTCAACGCCGAGATTCTTTCAAGCTCGAGCGCCACGCTCTCTCTCGAGCGCTGGTGCCGCGACCATGCGCTTGCTGACCCGCCCCAGGTCCTGGCCCATCGCGTCGATGCCTCGCCCGAACCGCCCACCGCTGAAGTCCGTACAGATCTGCAGCTATCCCCAGCCGACCCAGTCCGTTATCGACGCGTCGAACTGACCTGCGGCCCCCATGTCCTGTCGGTGGCTGAGAATTGGTATGTACCGTCCCGATTGACGTCCGAGATGAATCGGCTACTCGAAGAGACGCAGACCCCGTTCGGCAAGGTCGTGCTGCCGCTCAAACCCCACCGCGAGACGCTGGCTGTGCAGCAGCTATGGTCGCCACTCCCGGAGGGGTGGGAGAGGCTGCGGAGTTCTTCCTCCAGCGGTGCGCCAGTGGCAAAAGCCGCCGCGGCGCTCGACATCCCGCCGGCGCTATTCGAGCATCGCGCGGTGCTGTACACAGAGGCGCACGTGCCCCTCGCCGAAGTACGCGAGATTTATCAGCGTGACCTGCTCGATTTTCCTGAGCCGCAGATTCCGGGCGCCCAGCGCGTCGCCCCTTGAGGCGTGGGGCGTCCATAACTCGCGGAAGACCTGCGTTAGTCGCCTGTGAAATGAGGCGGCCTGTTGCTTTAATCGTTGTCATGACAACAAGTTCTTGGGAATTTTGCCATGCAACGCCGCCCCGAACCGATCAGCGCCGTCGAGTCGCACCTGTCCTACTGGTTGAATTACACCGGCTACCGACTCGCCCACCAGTTGCGCCTAAGGACGCGGCAGTTCGGCGTCACGGCCGCCGAATGGGTGGTGCTGCGCAAGCTGTATGGAGAGGATGCGATGCCCAGCCAGCTTGCGCTGCGGCTGGGCCTGAACCGCAGCACGATCTCCAGGCTGGGGGTGAGGCTTGAAGCCAAGGGGTTGATCCATCGCGATAAATCCCTCTCGGATCGCCGGACACTGACGCTGAGGCTGACGGCTAAAGCGCGCGCGCTGATGCCCGCGCTCGCCGGGGCGGCGGATAGGATCAATGCACGCCACTTCCTCGGCGCAGGCGATGCGGCGCTCGCGACCGTCGAGCGGGTGGTCAAGCGGATCGTCTACCGCCGTCGATTCAGATTCGTCCCGGCGGAACGCTGCCGCGTCCGCAAATACCGCTACCTGCACTTAGGGCTGGATTGGGATGGGGAAGGGGACGGCTAGGGAGTCGTCAGGTGCGGCGGGATTCGAGGGCGAGTCCGATGCCGAAGGCGAGAAACAGTCCGCCGGTGGCGCGGTCGAGCCATGGCACAACGTGCGGGCGTTGCAGCCAGCGTGACAGTGAGCGCGTGGCAGTGATCAGGCAGGCGAACCAGATGAGGCCCTGCAGCGCATGGATGATGCCGAGCATCATCACGTAACGTCCGACCGGTGCGCCGGCGGGCACGAACTGGGGCAGGAAGGACATATAAAACACGCCGACCTTGGGATTCAGAAGATTCGTCAGCGCGCCGCGCGCGAAGGCACCCTGGCCGCTGCGCGCCGCCGGCATATCCGTCAGCAGAGCGCGCCGTGGGTGGCGCAGCAGCCTGTACGCCATGCGGATCAGGTAGGCCGCGCCTGCGAGCCGCAACAGGTCATAGGCCAGTCTCGAGGCGAGCAGCAGCGCTCCAAGGCCGGCGGCGACCAGTGTGGCCCAACCCAGGCACCCCAGCGCAATGCCGAGTCCGGCCAGTGCCGCCTGGCGCGGGCCTTCGCTGGCGGCCGTGCGCAACACTAATACGGTGTCCAGTCCGGGCGAGATCGTGACGATGCCCGCGGTGATGAGAAACGCGATCAGGGTGGGTGTGATCAGGTGCATGCAGGCATGTCAGCGAGGCGGCGAATCGAGCTGGAATTGATAAGCCGCCTCGCCGCCGGCCGAGCCGTCCGGGCGCCAGGTCCACTCGCGAAAGCTCGCGCTGCCGTTGGCAGCGATCCGGATCACGGTTGAGCTGCGAGTGCCGTAGTCGCCGGTCGCGATGAAGGCGCTCGATAGCAGCCGCTCCCATTCGAGGCTCACGCCCGTGCGCGGTAGTTCCTCATCATTAGGAATGCTGTCATCGCGCAGCAGTTCGAGCAGCGCCGTGTCATCGGGCAGATTAC
Source organism: uncultured Gammaproteobacteria bacterium (assembly GCA_963771665.1). GTDB lineage: Bacteria > Pseudomonadota > Gammaproteobacteria > Steroidobacterales > Steroidobacteraceae > FEN-1191. Next base: position 185,483 of record CAVYUK010000013.1, read on the forward strand.
CGATCGCCTGCGCGAGTTGCGATTTCGCGCGCTGAACTTTAGGCCAGGGGGTGTCGAGCAGATGATTGGAGAGACCGTAGATGCCAGGCGCGAGCAGTCGCCCGGAGTCGGCCACACTTTCGTACACACCCAACTCGTGGCCGTCCGTGCAGAGCAAATTGAAGCCAGAATACTCGGCGCCCACCGCATGCAAATGCGCCAGGCGACCGGCGATGCCGCCCTGCGATTCGAGAACCTGCAGCACCAGGCTGCCGCGGCTGGGCGCGTGCGGTTTGATCTGCCGTGGATCGCGATAATTAGTCAGCGCGGCGACCTGTCCGCCCGCGGTGATGCCGAGCCAGGTGCCGCCGGCTTCAAGATCACGGCCGGCCAGCAATCGGGGACGATCGGGCCACCATTGCGCGGCAGCGGTGGGCCGACGGTGAAATTCATCGCGATTAGCAGCGATCACGATGGGATATTCCGGGTGCACGCGCCAGGCCATGAGGATCAGGCACATCGTTGAAGTTCCTGCCGGATGGCGTGGATGTCTGCCGGCCGCGTGCGGCAGCAGCCTCCGATCAGGCGCGCGCCCGCGCGATACCACTCGAGCGCGCGCGCGGCGACTGGTACCGCCGCGGCGTTGCCGTGCCAGCTCTTGCCTGCGGCATCGTATGTCTCGCCCGAGTTGGGATAGGCAATCAATGGTTTGGATGTCTGTTCGCGCATACGCTGCAGCAGCGGGGTGATGAAATCCGGTTGCGTGCAGTTGATGCCGATGCTGAGGACTTGCGCAAATGCATCGAGTGCGCGCGCGCACTCCTCGATGGGTTGGCCCTCGCCCGTATGAGCAGCGTCACGGCACGAAAAGCTCAGCCACGCGCCGCAGTGGGGAAACTCTTCGAGCAGGCGCGCGAGCACCAGCGCCTCCCGCAGGTTGGGCACGGTTTCGCAGGCCAGCAGATCCGCACCCGCGCTTGCCAGCACTGCCATTCGCGGTCGATGGAAAGCCATGAGCTCATCATCACTCAACGCATATCCGCCGCGATACTCCGAGCCGTCCGCGAGCGCCGCACCATAGGGGCCGATGGATGCGGCAATCAGCGGCCGCGCCCGCGGCCTCGATTGGCGCAGAAAGTCATCGCGCGCTTCCGCCGCCAACGCCACCGATGCGCGCAAAAGCTGCGCGGTCTGCGACGGGCTAAGGCCGCGCGCCGCAAAGCCCGGAAAGGTGGCCTGATAACTTGCAGTCGTTGCGATGTCAGCGCCGGCCTCGAAGTAATCGCGATGCACGGCGCGGATCAAATGCGGTTGCTCCAGCAGAACCTTTGCGGACCAGAGCGGATCGGCGAGATTCGCGCCGCGCTGCTCGAGCTCTGTCGCGAGTGCGCCATCGAGAATGATGACGGGCACCTGCCGAAGGAACTCCGCTATGGGATCGTGGATCGTAGCCACGCCTCACTATATCGCAGGGTGCCGGCGCGATCGGGAATAAACCGGGGTCCTCGCGAGTCTTAGAAGGCAACTTCAAAGGAGATAACGTCATGAAACTGAACAACATCATTGTCAAACATGCGCGTGTGGCCATGGCCGCGGCGATTGCCGCTGGCGCCCTGGGAGCGCCAACTGCATTCGCCAAATCGGCCGACCAGCTGCTGCAGACCCCGCCCGCGAGTGTTCCCATGTTCCTGCAAGCCGCCAATGACGGGCGCACGTTCCTCTACATAGAGCGCAAGCAGGGAGTGGAACTTGCGATGCTGGATGTTACGGATCTGGCGAGGACGCAGACCGGCTCGACTTTTCTGCTGACGGACGACGGGCTCTATGCCGTGCAGCGTCCGGAGGATACATGGATCCAGCGGTTCCGTGATCAGGCCTATGAGAACTGAGCGCGGCCGGTTTGCTGAGTGTGCTCAGGTCTCGCCGCGCCCGATCAACCGGCGGACACGCTGTGTGGGACTGCCCTCGAACTTCTCGGTGGCGCGCTCAAGGAGGAGCCGCGCCTCACCGGCAGGCAGCGCGCGGCTGAGCAGGAAACCCTGGGACTGCGCGCACTGGTGCTCCTGCAGGAAGCGGAATTGCGCGAAGGACTCGACGCCCTCGGCGACGACTTCGACCTTGAGTGCCCTGGCCATTGAGATGATGGCCGCGGCGATGGCGCGGTCATCCGTGTCATCGCCGAGGTCGCGCACAAAGGAGCGATCCATCTTGAGCCGGTCGATGGCCAGATGGTGCAGCCGCTGAAAGTTCGAATAGCCGGTGCCGAAGTCGTCGATCGCAATCGACACCCCGATCCCGTGCAGTTCCTCCAGCACACGCGAGGCGCGCTTCTCATCCATCATCACCATCGATTCGGTGATCTCCAGCTCGAGCATGGCGGCAGGCAGCCCGGTGTCGGCCAGGATCTGCGCGACCAGTGCAGAGAAGTTGTGCATGCCGAACTGCTGGTTGGCAACGTTCACGGCGATGCGCCGCATGGCGAGTCCTTCATCGCACCATTTTTTTGCCTGGGCGCAAGCAGTGCGCAGCACCCACTCGCCGATGGATATGATCAGGCCGGTGTCTTCCGCCACTGGGATGAAATCCACGGGTGGCACCACGCCCAGCTCGGGGTTGGTCCAGCGCAGCAGCGCTTCCATGCCGGTGACGTGGCCGGTCGCCATATCGATCTGCGGCTGGTAGTGAAGTGAGAGCTCGGAGCGTTCGAGTGCGCCACGCAGCTTGCCCTCGATGGTGAATCGCTGCAGCGCGCCCTCGTTCATCGAGGCATCGAAGAAGGCGAAGGAGCCCGGTGAGCGGCGCTTGGCAAAATACATCGCCAGATCGCCATGCCGCAGCAGGGTCTCCGCATCGCTGCCATCGGTGGGCGACATCGCGATGCCGACACTGGGTGTGATCACGACCGTGTGCTTGGAAAGCGTCATCGGCGCCTGCAGTGTCGATATCAGCCGTTCGGCCACCAGCGCGGCGTTCTCGCTGCTGCCGATATCGGGCAACACCACCATAAATTCATCGCCACCGAGCCGGCCGATGTCGCCCGGCCGCTCGACCGCGACGGCGAGCGCGTCGCCGGCGCGATCCGTGCCGGCGCGCAACGCCTTGCGCAGCCGCTCGGCTGCGCAGATGAGCACCTCATCGCCGATAGCATGGCCGAGTGTGTCGTTGATGCGTTTGAAGTTGTCGAGATCGATGTACATGACCGCGAGCATGCGTTGCTGCTGTTGGCCCGAGCTGAGCGCCGAACGCAGCCGCTGGTGCGCCTGTTCGCGGTTGGGCAGCCCGGTGAGCGAATCGAAATAGGCGAGTTTTGCGATGCGCCGCTCCGCGCGCCACTTGCTGGCCAGCGCGATTGCCATCTGTCGGACTTCGTGCGGATGAAAGGGCTTCTGCAGGTAAGAGAGCTTGTCCTCGGGCGGAACCCGGCCGCCGATATCGATCGGATCGATGTCCGAATAGGCGGTGCAGATGGCGATCTCGATCTCCGGATCGATTTCACGGATGTGCGCGGCGGCCCAGATGCCATCGGGGCCCGGCGCCATGCGCATATCCAGGAAGGCGACGGCAAAGGGTTTGCTGGCAGCCAAGGCGTCTCGCACGGCGGCGAGCGCGGCCTCGGCGCCCTGGCAGTAGACCGCTTCGAAAGTCAGCGCGTTGCTTGGCAGTCGCAGGCGCGTGACCGTTGGCGCGGCACCGAATAGCTTGGCTCCCAGGTTGCGGCGAGCCGCGGCGGCATCCTCCGAGGGACCACTGAAGATCTGGCGATAGGCATCGACGATGGCTGGTTCGTCATCGACGACCAGCACGCGGATCGGGGGATTGCCATTCTCGGTCATGTTGAACCTCAAGCCGCTTTCGAGCCGGCGGCTTCAGCCGGCGGCGTGACGGGAATGATGATGTGAAATTTGGCGCCGTGGCCCGCACCCTCGCTGCTGGCCCAGATGCGGCCACCCAGCGCGTTGATCGCGGTTGCGCACCAGTGCAGGCCGATACCGCTGTTGCCCTTGCCGAGCTTGGTGGAGAAGCCGCGCTCGAAGATGCGCTGGATGTTCTGCGGCTCGATGCCGGTGCCACTGTCCTGGCACTCGAGCAGCAGCCTGTCCTTGCCGCCCTCGGTCTGGATTGCGGCCGTGAAGCGCACGATGCCGCGCGATTTGCCGGCCGCGCGCATGGCCTCCGCGGCGTTGATGATCAGGTTCTGGATGACCAGCCGCAGCACCGTGCGGGCGGCCCAGACCGGACTGACCAGCTGCAGGGAGCGATCGATCTCGATGTCGACCTGGTCACGGCAGGAGTCCGGCACGATCTCAAGACTCTGGTGAATGATGGCCGGCAGTTCCACGGCCTCGATAACTGTGCGCGCGCTCGGGGAGGGCAGTCGCTCCGACAGTGCGTTCTGAACCATCGTGGCCTGGCGCATCATCATGCCCACATCAGCCTCGGCCGACTTGATGAGGCCCGCCATCTCGCCGCCGGCAAGCCGCAGGAACTCGTCCAGATCGGCTCGACGATCCGCAGGCGTATCGCCTTTTGCACACTCGGACAGCGCACGTTCGATATCTTCGACCGGCGCGGCGCGCAGTTGCTGATGCAGCTTGGCCACGCGTACCGACAGCGGCGTCATGGCGTTGCCGATGTTGTGCAGCACGCCTCGCGAGAACTCGGCCATGCCGGCCTGAAAACTGTTGTCGATGAGCTGGCGGCGGGATTCGGATAGTTGCGCGACCATGCGATCGAATTCGCTCGCCAGTGTCCCGATCTCATCACTGCGTTCGAGATTCAGGCGCGTGGTCAGATCATCGCCGGCGCCGATCGCGATCGCATGCCGGGTGACCTTGGCCAGCGGCCTGAACAGGGTGCGGTTGAGCACCAGCAGCATGAAGATGAGCACGACCACGAAGGCGCCGATCGTGAAGCCCATGGCGGAAGTGACTGTGGCGCGCGCGTGCGCCATGATCGTGCGGGGCTCATCGACGCGCAGCGTCATGATGGGCTCGCCAAGAATGTCCTTGAAGACGCGATACACCTGCGTCGCATCCTGGGTGCTCGCCGTCCGGGTGGTCTGATCGCCGACCGCCGTGTCGGGCAGGAACTGCGGCTGCTGGCGACCGACGATATGCATTGCCGTCAGCGTCACGCTGGTCTGTGCCTTGGCACCAATGATTTTGATCTCGGCGGATGTCAGCAGTCGACCCATGATGACCAGGCCGCGCGAGGGTCCGTGCCCGTAGCCGTCCAGGATCGGCGCCACCGCGGCCAGCAGCACGCCGTGATTGGTCGCGATCAGACTGTGGCGCGGGGTGGCGTCGCGCAGATCTTCTATCCACGGCAGGTCCGGCGGCAGCGCATCGCCGGCAAACAGATCGATGGGTAGTGGTGTGGCTGCCACCGGGTCCTGCGACCGCGACCAGATGATCTTGCCGTTCTGGTCGATGAAGGCCAGCGCCGAAATGTGCAGCTGCTTCATCGCGATGGGGTTGAGGTTCTCCTGCCCGAACTCCTTGTTATGGTCCTGCATGAAGCGATAGGTATCTGCCCAGTTGCCCCAGTCGGTGGCCGATACCTGCAGGCCATCGAGCGCCTGCGCAACCCCGGCATCGATGCGCTTCATGGCGGTCAGAGCGTTGTCGTTTTCGATCTGCTCAAAGCGCGGCAGCAGCAGCATCTCTCCAACGCCCCACTCGACCAGAGCGAAGATCAGAAAGACGCCAGTCAGCAGCACAATCACTTTTGTGCGGATCTTCAGAGCCCACTCCCAATTACGGACACCAGCACCAAAATATGACGTATGCCCCCCGGCAGCACTGTGACGTATCCGTAATACGGCGGGGCTGCCCCGCAGGGATCGCCAAGCGGTGACGGCCGTCACGTTTCTCGGCTATGCTCTGGCGCCTGCTTTGGAGGCACCGTGCGCTACAACTTATTGGGTCAAACTGGACTTTACGTCTCAGAACTGTGCCTCGGCACCATGACCTTCGGTGGCGGCACCGGGTTTTGGCAGGCCATCGGCTCGCTGCAGATCAACGAAGTGTCCACGCTGGTCAAGAAATCCTTTGACGCCGGCATCAATTTCTTCGATACGGCCAATGTGTACTCGCAGGGGCAATCCGAGAGGCTGACGGGCGAAGCGGTCGCCAAGCTGGGACTGCCGCGCGATGAGATCATCATTGCCACCAAGGCATTCGGCAGCATGAGCGAGGCGCCCAACGGGCGCGGGCAATCGCGCTATCACCTCATGAGCGCGCTCGATGCCAGTCTCGAACGGCTGCAGCTTGATCACATCGATCTCTATCAATTGCACGGCTACGATCCGCTGACGCCGCCCGAGGAGTACCTCGCGGCTCTCAACGACATGGTGCGCTCGGGAAAAGTGCGCTACATCGGGCTATGCAATATGTCGGCCTGGCACATCATGAAGGCGCTGGCGGTGTCGGACCGGCGTGGCTGGGCGCGCTTCGAGAGCGTGCAGGCCTACTACACCATTGCCGGCCGCGATCTCGAGCGGGAAATCGTGCCGTTGCTCAACGATCAGAAGCTGGGCTTGATGGTGTGGAGTCCGCTGGCGGGCGGGCTGCTGAGCGGCAAGTACAACGCCGACGGCAAGGGGCCGGACGGCGCGCGCCGTGCCAGCTTCGATTTCCCGTTCGTGGACAAGCCACGCGCGGCGCGCTGCGTGGAAGCCATGCGGCCGATCGCACGGGCGCACGGTGTGTCGGTGGCCCAGGTCGCGCTCGCGTGGCTGCTGGCGCAATCGGCCGTGACCACGGTCATCATCGGTGCCAAGACGGTCGAGCAGCTCGATGACAACATCGCGTCCGTCAAGGTGAGGCTCAGCGCCGAGGATCTCAAGACGCTCGATGAAGTCAGCGCCTTGCCGTCCGAGTATCCGGGCTGGATGCTGAGTTTCCAGGGGCAGGCCCGCGCCAAGCGGCCCTATAAGGAATAGTCACTGCGGGTTTCTTTCGTTGGGACGCACCAGCTGGAACACGGTGCCTCCATTGTAGGTAAAGAGCGCCGCATGTTCATGCGGCAGCACCACTACCCGGTGGCTCTGCAGGAAGTCCTCGCCGAGGATCATGTCCGGCAGGCGATCGTCTGACTGGGCGATGTGCGTGCCGAGTTTGGGATCGCGATCGGCGCCGAAGAGATCGCCCATGCGAATACGCGCATTGCGGATGGTCTCGTTCCCGACACTGAAACTATCGAATCGCCCGATCCACGTGGGCAGCGGCTGGGTGGCCAAACCGTGGACCGGCGTAGAGGGTACGACGCCGGGACTATCTGTGGTGACGCCGGCCTGGCGCGCAGCGATCGTCGAGATGAAGGAAGTAGCCGCGCCGGAATCAAGCAGCGCGCGCAGACGAGTGCCGTTGACCGTTACACGCGTGATGATCCACGGATCGTCCGATGTCATCAGCTCGGTGTTCGCCAGGAAATAGGATTGGTCCCAGTACACGAGCTGCTCGGGCTTGCAGTCGATGGGCTGCAGCAGGCGGATAACGCCATGCGCCAGGTCGAACTCGGTAGTGAAATGCCAGAAGAAGTTGGCGCCGAGCACGAAACCGATCTCGTCAGGCTGCTCCCCGACCTTGGGCCCGGTGACATGGAATAACAGGTCATCAGCACTGAAGCTGCCGATCTTGAGGTGATCCACGACTGCCAATTGCATGCGTGTTTCGCCGTTGACGCCCCGGTAGCTGACATTGGAATCCCGCAGGGCCAGCTTGAGGCGCCGCGCTGCACCCCCGGACATAAAGCTGTCTGCCGCGCCTGTGTCGAGCATTATCCGGACTGGCTGACCGTTGATCTGACCGTCGACGAAGGGCAGGTTGCCGACGCGATCGACGTGAAGCTCGGTAATTTGGGCGATCTTGCAGGCGGCATCGGCGCTGGGTGCGCCAACCGCGCTGAGCAGCAAGCCCAGCGCGAGACCTCTTGATAGCCATCCCCCCAAAGCCATGGGAGCCAGCATAGCAAGCGCGGCGGCGCCTGCTATTACCGATAGGCTATGATTCGCAGCTCCTATGAGAACAGGCAAAGCCACACTGGACTTCGATGCGCCACACGCCGATGTGGCGCGCGCGCGTACGCCACCGGCGAGCTTCTACACCGATGCCGCAAGGCTGGCGCGGGAGTTCGAGAGCACGCTGGCACGCTCCTGGCAGTATGTGGGGCACACCGGGCAGCTGCGGGCGCACGGCGATTATTTCACCACCCGGATCGGGCGCGAACCGCTGCTGTTCCTGCGCGACGGGGAAAACGTCCGCGGCTACTTCAATGTCTGTCGCCATCGCGCCGGTCCCCTGGCGCAGGGTTGCGGGCACGCCGCGCGCATCGTCTGCCGCTACCACGGCTGGAGCTACAGCCTGCAGGGCCAGCTGCTGCGCGCGCCCGAGATGGAGGGCACGCAGGGCTTCGATACCACGGACGTCCACCTGGCCCCCGTGCAGGTGCATGTATGGGGCCCGCTGATCTTCGCGGCGCTCGATCGCGAGGTGCCGCCGTTCGAGCAGTATCACGTCGGGCTTGCCGCGGAATGCGCGCCGTTCCAGCTGGAGCGCATGCAGCACGTGCTCGCTCGCGACTATCCGGTCGCCAGCAACTGGAAGGTATACGTCGACAATTACCTGGAGGGTTACCACGTCCCGCTGGTGCATCCCTCGCTGAACCGCGAAATCGACTACAAGTCCTATGTCACCGAGCTCGCGCCCAACCGGGTGCTGCAACACGCGCCCGTGCGATCCGATACCGCGAGCCTTTATCGGCAAGCGGCAGGCGAGCCCGATGCCAGTTACTACTGGATCTTCCCCAACATCATGCTCAATCTTTACGAGCGCCAGCTGCAGATCAACGTCGTGATCCCCGAGGGCATCGACCGCACGATCGTGCGTTTCGAATGGTTTGCGCTCGATGCCGGTCCCGAGCGCGCGCTCGACCCGCACTTTGTCGAATTGCTGAAGTTTACCGAGCTGGTGCAGGGCGAGGATGCCGCCATCTGCGAGGCCGTGCAGTCGAACCTGCACTCGCGCGCCTACCGCCCCGGGCCCTATTCGCCCGTTCGCGAGACGGGTGTGCACTGGTTTCATCGCCTGTGCGCGCGCTGAACAAGCACCTGCCGCGCAATCGGTTTCTCAGGCATCTTTCTTCGCGGCCGAGGCTGTTCATTGCGGCGTTCATCGCCGCGTTGGTCGGGCTGTTTCTGCCTGTCAGTGCGGCAACGCACATGGTCACGCGTGCGCTGATTGCCTGGAACACCGGCGCGATGCTCTACGTCGTGCTGGCCGCCGCCATGATGCTGCGCTCCTCGACCCAGACGATGCGGCACCGCGCGCAGATCCAGGACGACGGACAGCTCGCGATTCTGATCCTCTGCTGCACCGCTGCAGTCGCGAGCCTGGCCGCGATGGCGTTCGAGCTGGCAGTAGCCAAGGACATGCACGGGTTTCTCAAGGGCGCGCATGTCGCGCTGGCAGGCGTCACCGTGCTGACCTCGTGGGCATTCATCCAGATCATGTTCGCGCTGCACTACGCGCACGCTTACTACGCCGCCGCGTGCCACGGCCGTCCCGTGGGATTGCGATTTCCCGAGGACGATCATCCGGACTACGGTGATTTCTTCTACTTCTCGGCCATCATCGGCACCTCGGGACAGACGGCCGATGTGCCCTTTGTCTCCAAGGCCATGCGCCGCATCGGGTCACTGCACTGCATCCTGGCGTATCTCTTCAACACCACCGTGCTGGCCATGCTCATCAATATCGCCGCCAGCCTGTTTTGAGCTTGGCACAACGCTTCATATGGTTGGCAGCGCATATGGACATGCGCCGCGGAATGCCACATTGCAGTGCAATCACGCATGCAGCGGTAACACATTTCGCGTAGATTGGCTGCGTGCCATTGGTTGGCACGCTCATTGCTACTTCAAGGCATGCACGCACCATCGCTCAAGTTTCTCAAGACGTTTCACATCGCGGCCAAGCGCGGGAGCTTCAAGGCTGCCGCCGCGGAGTTGTGCGTAACGGCATCGGCCGTCAGTCATCAGATCAAGGCCCTCGAGCAGCAACTGGGCGTGTCACTGTTTGATCGCGGACCGCGTTCGCTTTCGCTGACAGCGGCGGGCGCTACCTATCTGGAGAACATCGATGCGGTGTTCTCGCGCCTCGATTCGGTTACCGAGCAGCTGCAGCGACGGTTCAGCCGAACGGTGGTGCGCCTGCAAGTGCCGCCATTTTTTGCCAGCGAGCTGCTGGTACCGCGCCTCTCGAGCTTCGGCGCGCTGCACGACGACATCGATATCCAGATCGAAACCGACATCGCACCAAACAAAGAACATTCGCCGGACGCCGACATTTCCGTCGTCGTGGGCACCGGTCAGTGGTCCGACCTGCAGGCGACACGGCTGTTCCCGCAGGCCTACGTGGCGGCCTGTTCACCCGCGCTGCTGCGGCAGGTCGATGTGCAGCGGCCCGAGGATCTGGCCAATGTGCCGCTGATCTCCCACAACCGCCGTCGCGAACTGTGGGGGCGCTGGACCAGCATGTATGGGATCGAACCGCTGCGGCCGAAGCAGCTGATCGAATTCAACTCCATGGCCTCCATCGTGCATGCCGCGGAGCAGGGTGTCGGCATCGCACTGGTCTCGGCACCGGTAGCCGCTGCACGATTTGCCGCAGGATCGCTGGTCAAGGTGTTCGACCGGGAACTGACCACGGGCGAGAGTTATTACCTCGTCACGCGACCCGAGGATGCGCAGCGATTGGGCGTTCGGGCGCTGATCGGCTGGATGTTGCAGCAATATGGTGCTGCCAGCTGGCTGGCGCGGACCGCGGATACCAATGCGGCGCATGAGCTGAGCTCAATTTAACCTTGCACTCGAATTGATCGTTTGTTGCCGCGCAGTGTCGTGGCTATGGTTTCAGCGTCGAGTCCCCCCAACTCGCCTGGAGCTGACACCATGAATCAAATGATCAAGACCCTCATCGTCACGGCCGGAATCGCCGCGCTGCCGGCACTCAGCCAGGCCGCCGGCAAGCCACAAGCAATGGATAACTGCGTGAATGCCTTCATGCAGTCGCTCGGCAAGCACACGGTGCCGCTGAAGTTGCGCGAAACGCGTTTCCTCGATGACGGCATGGCGCCGACCCCGTGGAATACCCTGGTGCTGATCGCCAACGATGCGCACGACAGGCACGTCATCGGGCAGGCAATCTGCCGGCTCGATGCCCACGGCCAGCTGATCGGCCTCGAGGAAGTGCCGGCGCACGCCTTGATGCCGTAAACCGCTGCCGTTGATGATTCCCCGGGGCCGCGCGGCAGGGTGCTGCGCGGCCCCGGGCGTTTAGGCGACACAGATCGCCGTAGATTCAGGGTGCGCGGCTTGCGCACGCTGTCCCATCCGGATAGAGTGAACGTTCATTCACTGCCGACGGATCGCATCGCTGCGGCGATGCCGTAGCCGTCAGCGCTCCAAGGTGGTCTCATGCGTGCACAGATATTTGCCGTTGCGTTGCTGCTGACGGCTTGCGGTGGCGGCGGCAAGCCGGCCGGCGGATTCGGCGATATGACCCCGCAGGTGACGGTCGTAACGCTCAAGGAGCAGCCGGTGACGCTGCGCCGCGAATTGCCGGGGCGCACCAATGCGTTCCTGGTGGCCGAGGTGCGTCCGCAGGTCGGTGGTGTGCTGAAAAAGCGCCTGTTCGAGGAGGGCTCGCTGGTGAAGGCGGGCCAGCCGCTGTACGAAATCGACGATGCCATTTACCGCGCGCAGCTCGAGAGCGCGCAGGCCACGCTCGCAAAGGCGGAGGCCACCGTCGCCGCCGCCCAGCTGGCGGCTGATCGCGCCCGGGAACTGATCAAGATCGATGCCGTCAGCCGGCAGGAATATGACAATGCCATTTCCTCTTCCGGCCAGGCGACCGCCGATGTCGCGGCGGGCAAGGCAGCCGTGGCAAACGCCAGCGTCAATCTCTCGTACGCTCACCTGACCGCGCCGATTTCGGGGCGCATCGGCAAGTCCTCGGTGACGGTGGGCGCGCTGGTCACGGCCAACCAGGCCGCGGCCATGGCAACCATCCAGCAGCTCGATCCCATCTACGTCGATGTCAATCAGGCCAGCAGTGAATGGCTGCACCTGAAACAGGAGATCGACAGTGGCCGTGCCCAGTCGGGCGCCGCAGATTCCCCGGTGACGATTCTGCTGACCGACGGTCGCACGTACGCGCAGAAGGGCAAGCTGCAGTTCGCCGACATCACGGTCGATCCCACAACCGGCGATTTCCTGCTGCGCGCCATTGTCCCTAATCCCAATGACGAGCTGCTGCCGGGCATGTACGTACGCGCGTTGCTCGAAGAGGGCGTGCTCCCCAAGGGAGTACTCGTGCCGCAGCAGGGCATCACACGCGATCCGAAGGGCAACGCCACGGCATTGATCGTCAATGCACAGGGCAAGGTCGAGACGCGCGAGGTCAAGGTGTCGCGCACGGTCGGCGATCAATGGCTGGTCGATGATGGGCTGGCCAGTGGCGATCGCGTCATAGTCGAAGGACTGCAGAAAGTACAGCCTGGCATTGCGGTGAAAGCCGTGGAGGCCGCGCCCGCAGCCGATGTCGCGGCACACCAGCCCGCGGCGACCGGCGGCGGCGCTGTGGAACCTCCAGGCGGCACCGGCAAAGACTCCAGCGCCAACTAGGTCAGGGAGCCGCCACATGCTGTCACGCTTTTTCATCGATAGGCCCATCTTCGCGTGGGTCGTGGCTCTGATCATCATGCTGGTCGGCGGGATCTCGATCACGCGCCTGCCGATAGCACGCTATCCGGTGATCGCGCCGCCCTCGGTGAACATCAGCGCCTCGTATCCGGGCGCATCGGCGCAGACGGTCGAGGACTCGGTGACGCAGATCATCGAGCAGAACATGACCGCGCTCGACGGACTCCTTTACATGGACTCCACCAGCGACAGCGCCGGCAATGTGTCCATCACGCTGACCTTCGCCAGCGGCACCAATCCCGATATCGCCCAGGTGCAGGTGCAGAACCGCCTGCAACAGGCCGTGCCGCTGCTGCCGCAGATCGTGCAGCTGCAGGGCATTTCGGTCAGCAAGAGCACCGGCAGCTTCCTGCTCGCGCTCGGCTTCTACTCCGAAGACGGCAGCATGACCAATGGCGACATCAGTGACTGGCTCGCCACCGACGTGGTCGACGCGGTGAGCCGCGTCGAGGGTGTTGGCGGTGTGCAGCTGTTCGGTGCCAAGTACGCCATGCGCATCTGGCTCGATGCCGACAAGCTCAACGGCTATGGCCTGACGCCCGCGGATATCACCGCGGCCATCCAGGCGCAGAACGCGCAGATCTCGATCGGTCAGCTCGGCGATACGCCGTCCGTACCGGGCACGCAGCTCAACGCCACGATCACGGCACTCGGCCGCCTGCACACCCCCGAGCAGTTCGGCAACATCGTCATGCGCAGCAACAGCGATGGCTCGACGCTGCGCCTGCGCGACGTCGCGCGCATCGAACTGGGACTCGCCAACTACGGCTTCAACGTCAAGTTCAACGGCAAGTCCGCCTCGGGCTTTGCCGTCAATCTCGCCACTGGCGCCAACGCGCTGCGCACGGTCGCGGGTGTCACCGAGTTGCTGCACTCCATGGAGCCACAGTTTCCGCACGGACTGAAGTCCGTGGCCGCACTGGACGTCACCCCGTACGTGCGCAAATCGATTCGCGAGGTCATCAAGACGCTGCTCGAGGCGATCGCACTGGTCTTCATCGTGATGCTGGTGTTCCTGCAGGATATCCGCGCCACGCTGATTCCGACCATCGCGGTGCCGGTGGTGCTCATGGGGACTTTTGCGGCGCTGGCAGTGGCCGGGTTCTCGATCAACATGCTGACCATGTTCGCAGTAGTCCTTGCGATCGGATTGCTGGTCGACGATGCCATCGTGGTGGTCGAGAATGTCGAGCGCCTCATGGTCGAGGAGCACCTCTCGCCGAGGGACGCGACGCGCAAGTCGATGGATCAGATTACCGGCGCCCTGATCGGCATTGCGACCGTGTTGTCTGCCGTATTCATTCCGATGGCCTTCCTGACCGGCTCCACCGGTGTCATCTATCGCCAATTCTCCATCACGATCGTCTCCGCCATGGTGCTCTCCGTGATCGTCGCGGTGGTGCTGACACCGGCCCTGTGCGCGACGTTGCTGAAGCCGGCGACGGATGGGGCTCATCACTACAACCGCGGCTTCTTCCGTTGGTTCAACCGCAACTTCGACGCCGGCAGCCGGCGCTACCAGGGCGTCGTGGGCCGCATGATTGCCCGTCCGTGGCGCTACATGCTGGTGTACCTGGCGCTGGCGTCGCTGATGGGCCTGCTGTTCCTGCGATTGCCTACCGCCTTCCTGCCCGATGAGGACCAGGGGTATCTCTTCACGCTGGTGCAGACGCCCGTGGGCTCGACGATGGAGCGCACCGAGCGCGCGCTCGACAAGATCGAGGATTATTTCATCAAGCAGGACGCGGTCCAGTCGATCTTTACCGTGGCGGGATTCAGCTTCAGCGGCTCGGGACAGAACGCCGGTATCGGCTTCGTGCTGCTCAAGGACTGGGAGCAGCGCAAATCACCGAAGCTGGGAGTCCAGGCTGTGCAGGGGCGTGCCTTCGGTGCGCTGATGCAGATCAAGGATGCGATGGCGTTTGCCTTTGCGCCACCGCCGGTCAACGAGCTCGGCAATTCCGAGGGCTTCGATTTCTATATCAAGGACAGCCTCGGCCAGGGTCATGCCGCGTTGACGGCCGCCCGCAACCAGTTTCTGTTTGCGGCCTCGAAAGACAAGATGCTCGCCAATGTGCGACCCAATGGCCAGGAGGATGCGCCGCAGTTCCGACTGGATGTGGATGCGCAGAAGGCGACCTCGCTGGGGCTGAAAATGGCCGACGTCGATGACACGCTGGCCGTCGCATGGGGCGGGCGCTACATCGATGATTTCATCGATCGCGGTCGCGTCAAGCACGTGATCATCCAGGCCGACGCACCGTTCCGCATGGTGCCGGAGGATTTCGGGCGCTGGTACGTGCGCAACGCGGACGGACACATGGTGTCCACTGCATCCTTCGCGACCTCGCACTGGGAATACGGCTCGCCACGACTCGAGCGATTCAACGGCGCTTCGGCCATGGAGATCAATGGCCAGGCGGCACCGGGCGTGAGCTCAGGCGAAGCGATGAAGGAGATCCAGAAGCTCATCGCACGGCTGCCCCCGGGGTACTCGATCGACTGGACCGGCCAGTCCTACCAGGAGCGCGCAGCGGGTGCACAGACGCCGGTGCTGTATTCGCTCTCGGTCATCGTCGTGTTCCTGTGCCTGGCGGCGTTATACGAGAGCTGGTCCATTCCGACCGCGATCCTGCTGGCCGTGCCACTGGGTGTCATCGGGGCCGTCATCGCCAGCACCGCGCGTGGCCTCGAACGCGACATCTATTTCCAGGTGGCCATGCTCACGACCATCGGACTGGCCAGCAAGAACGCCATTCTGATCGTCGAGTTCGCCAAGGAAAATGTCGAGCACGGAGCCGACGTGATCACCGCCACGATGCATGCGGTGCGGGATCGCCTGCGGCCCATCCTCATGACCTCGCTGGCATTTGGGCTCGGTGTGTTGCCGCTGGCCGTCGCCACCGGCGCGGGCGCCGGCGCGCAGCGCGCAATCGGCACCGGCGTCTTCGGCGGCATGCTGGCCGGCACCTTCCTCGGGATTTTCTTCATCCCGGTGTTCTTCGTGGTGGTGCAGCACTTGTTCCACAGCCTGCCCGATGAGGGGGTTCACAGCGCATCGCCCACCGATGGCGCGTCGCCGCCCGGTCCGCTGGTCCCTGCGCCGAGCGAGGGAGGCCCCCATGGCTCGTAAATCGGCGCTCATCAGCGGCGCTGCCTTAAGCCTGCTGGCAGCCTGCACGATGGAGCCGCGTTACCGGCAGCCGCAACTGCCGGTGCCGGACCAATGGCCGCTTCCTGCCACCACGGAGTCGACGACGCTGGCCGTGCGCGACATTGGCTGGCGGGACTTCTTCGTCGATCAACGTCTGCAGTCGTTGATTGCCGCGGCGCTGATCAACAATCGCGATCTGCGCGTGGCCGTGCTCAATATTGAGAAGGCGCGGGCGCAATACCGCATTCAACGCGGGGCGCTGTTTCCGAATGTCGATGGCAGTTTCAACTGGACACGACAGAAACTGCCCCCGGCGCTGACCTTTGGCACCGAGTCCCTGACCTACAACATCTTCCAGGCCGGTGTCGGTATCTCCTCTTACGAGGTGGATCTGTTCGGACGGGTGCGCAGCCTCACCCACGCCGCCCTGGAGCAGTACCTGGCGCAGGAGGAAGCGCGGCGCAGCGCGCAGCTGAGCCTGATCGCCGAGGTGGCAAATGCCTATCTGACGCTGGCCTCGGATCGCGATCTGCAGCACCTGGCGCAGCAGACCCTTGAAAGCCAGGAGCACTCGTACGAGCTGTCCTCCAGGAGCCATGAGGCCGGCACCACTTCGGGACTCGATCTGGCGCAGGCACAGACCACGGTTGAGCAGGCGCGAGCGGATGCGGCACGCTACGAGGGCAACGTGGCCCAGGATATCGATTCGCTGACGCTGTTGGTTGGCGCACCGCTCGATCCGGCCTGGCTGCCCGAGGCGTTCGATGCCAAGACCATGGGACTGCAGGCGCTGCCCGCGGGACTACCGTCCGATGTGCTGCTGCGCCGACCGGATGTGCTCGAGGCCGAGCATGCGGTGCGATCTGCCAACGGCAACATTGGCGCCGCGCGCGCCGCCTTCTTTCCGACCGTCTCCTTGACGACGAACATCGGCGCGGCCAGCGAACAGCTCTCGCACCTGTTCCAGTCCGGTACGGGCACCTGGACCTTCACGCCCACGGTGTCGGTGCCGATCTTCCACGGCGGCGAAATCATCGGCGGTCTGCAGGTCGCCAAGGCGAATCAGCAGATCGCCATAGCGCAGTACGAGAAGGCCATCCAGTCGAGCTTCCGCGAGGTGGCCGACGCGCTGGCGCTGACCGCCACGTTGAATCGTGAGCGCGCCGCGCAGGAGGCGCTGGTCAATGCCACCGGGCGCGCCTACGATCTGTCGCAGCAGCGCTATAAAGCCGGCCGCGACAGCTTTCTCGATGTACTGGTGTCCCAGCGCAGCGACTACTCGGCACAGCAGGGCCTGATCGCGATCCGTCTGGCCGAGCAGACCAATCGCGTGAACCTGTATGGCGAGCTGGGCGGTGGCTGGCTGGAACAGTCAGCCAAGAGTGCCAACCCATGAGCGAGGGTGGAATCGCAGGTCCGCGCGCAGTGGTCACTCCGGGACCCCGTATCGTCATGGCGCGAGCAGCAAAGCAGCGCGAAAGGATTCTCGATGCCGCCGAAGCGTGTTTTATCCGGCACGGATTTCACGCCGCCAGCATGGCGCACATTGCGCAGACCGCCGAAATGAGTGCCGGACTCATCTACCGCTATTTCGACGGCAAGGCCGCCATCGTCAAGGCCATCATCGAGCGACATCTCGAATCCGAGCACTATCGGAAGATCGGGCAGCTCAACACCGCTGAAGATGTGAGCCACAGCATTCTCGAAACCTTTGATTCCTGGCGACGAGGCAACGATCCGAAGATGAATCCGGTGCTGATGATCGAGCTGGCGGCCGAGTCGACCCGCGATGCGGAAATTGCGCGCGCCGTTCGGACCAAGGATCGCGCCTTCGAGCCCAGCATCACGGCGCTGGTGCGCCGGGTCGCGCGCAGCCGCGGCGTCAAGCTCACCACCGCAGCCGCTCGCAGCCGCGCCATGGTGCTGCAGTGCCTGGTCGAGGGACTGGCGATGCGCGTGGTGCGCGATCCGAAGCTGCAGCGCGCCACCCTCAAGCCCGCGCTCGAGTCCATCGTCGCCGCCCTCCTGAGCTGAGTCGTGCCGTCGCTGGCGCAGGCGCTGATCAGCTGGCATGCCGCCCATGGCCGGCACGACCTGCCCTGGCAGCAGGACCGCACCCCGTATCGCGTCTGGGTCTCGGAGATCATGCTGCAGCAGACGCAGGTGATCACCGTCATCGGCTACTACCGGCGATTTCTGCAGCGATTCCCCGATGTGGCCTCGCTGGCGGCCGCGCCGCTCGATGAGGTGCTGCATCTCTGGTCGGGCCTGGGGTATTACTCGCGCGCCCGCAATCTCAGGAGTGCCGCGGAGCGCATCGTCGCCGAGTACGGCGGGGAATTTCCCACCACGCGCGAGGCCCTCGCGGATCTGCCGGGGATCGGCCGCTCCACCGCTGCCGCCATCCTGGCGCTATCCCGGGGACAGCGCGAGGCGATTCTCGATGGCAATGTCCGCCGTGTGCTGTCGCGCGTGTTCGGCATCGACGGCGCACCGGCGGCGCCCGAAACGCTGCGGACATTGTGGGCCTGCGCCGAAGCCGCTACGCCTGCGACCGATGTCGCCACTTACACCCAGGCCATCATGGATTTCGGCGCCACGCTCTGCACGCGCCACGAGCCGCTCTGCATGCACTGTCCCTTGCAGTCCGACTGCGTGGCCTTCGCCACCGGGCGTGTGCAGGAACTGCCGGCGCGTCGCCGGCGAGCCGCGCGGCGTACACGCGCGCTGATCATGCTGCTGGCAACCCGCGGCGATGGCGATGTGCTGCTGCAGCGAAGGCCCTCCCAAGGCGTCTGGGGCGGCCTCTGGGCGCCGCCGGACTTCGAGAATCGGGAGGCCGCCGAGCAGTTCTGTGGTTCCCGCCTGCAGCGCGCGCGGCTCGATGCGGCCGCACTGCCAGTGCTCAGGCACGGCTTTACGCACTTCGATCTGGAGATCACCCCCATCCGGGCCTTATGTGAGGGCCTGGCTGGCGTGATGGAAGGCGGTGACACGCTCTGGTATAACGCGCGCCAGCCGCCGCGTATCGGACTGCCGGCGCCCATTGCCACCCTGCTGTCTGCCGCGAGTCCCACTACATCATGAGCCGTACGGTCAACTGTGTTCTGCTCGGGCGCGAGGCGCCGGGGCTCGATCGCCCCACCTATCCTGGCGAGCTTGGCAAACGCATCTTCGACAATGTCTCGAAGGAAGCCTGGGAACGCTGGCGCAAGCACCAGATCATGCTCATCAATGAGTACCGTCTGACGCCGGTCGAACCCAAGGCACGCAAGTTCCTCGAGGCCGAGATGGAGAAGTTCTTCTTCGGCGGCGGTTCCGCGGCGCCGAAGGAGTTCGTCGAACAGGCAAAAGAGCCGCACTAGGCGATCCAGGGTGGCAGGGTTGACGCTGGAGCGGCCCGACCGGTCTAATACGCGTCCTCCCAGCGTTCATGGCCAGGTAGCTCAGTTGGTAGAGCAGCGGACTGAAAATCCGCGTGTCGGTGGTTCAATTCCACCCCTGGCCACCATCGGGAAACCCGAGCGGCAAGCGACAAGATTGGTGTTTCTCGTCGTTGGTTTCGTCGCGGCGGCGTGGGCCTGCCTGGTTCCATTCGCGAAAGCCAATGCCGAACTGGATGAGGGAACCCTTGGGCTGGTGCTTCTCTGCCTGGGTGCGGGATCGATACTCTCGATGCCGACAGCCGGCGCGCTCAGTACACGGTACGGATGTCGAGTGGTACTCACCGCGTCATCCTTGGTTGCGTGCGCCGCGTTACCGCTGCTGGCGACTGTGTCATCCGCGCCTTTTCTGGCTCTTGTCCTCTTCGTTTTCGGTGCCGCCCTGGGCTCGGCGGATTGCGTCATGAATGTTCAGGCAGTGATCGTGGAGCGTGCCGGAGGAAAGCCCAGGATGTCGGGCTTCCACGCCTTTTACAGTCTGGGCGGCATCGTTGGAGCTGCGAGCATCAGTATCCTGCTGATGCTCGGGGCAACGCCGGTTCACAGCGCGCTTGCCGCACTCGCAGTCATGGTTATGGCGGTATTGATTGCCTACCCAGGACTGTTGCCCTTTGGCAATCCGACGGATGGCCCGGCGTTTGCAATTCCGCGTGGCATAGTACTTTTCCTCGGCGTGCTGTGCTTCATCGTCTTCCTCGTAGAAGGTTCAATGTTGGACTGGAGTGCGGTGCTGATTACCGAGCAGCGCGATACGGGTCCAGCCCAAGCGGGCTTTGCATTCGCGAGTTTCTCGTTGGCGATGACATTGGGCCGGCTGATCGGCGACAGAGTCGTCGCCAGGATGGGCAGACGGCCCGTGATCACTATTGGCGGGCTGCTCGCCGCTGCCGGCATAGTGCTGGCAACTTCGGTCTCTGTTCGCGCGGTCGCGCTGCTTGGGTACGCACTGGTCGGTCTTGGTTGCTCCAACATCGTGCCGGTACTGTTCTCTGCTGTGGGCCGGCAAAAGACCATGCCGCAAGCAGTAGCGGTGCCGGCGATTACCACATTGGGATACGCCGGCATCCTGACCGGTCCCGCAGGCATCGGCTTCATCGCTCAGCACAGCAGCCTGACGGTTGCGTTCCTCTTTGTCGCAACGCTCATGGTTGCCGTGGCCGCCAGTAGCGGGCTCCTGCGAACCTTAGATAGCTGAGTATTGACATTGAAATGGATCGTCTGCTCGATCGTCGCCTCAGCGGTCCTGGCATCGTTCCCGGTGACCGGCGCACCCCTATCACCAATCAATCCGGCTCGGATGTCGGCGACCGTGAGGAAACTTGCCTCGGATTCCTTCGAGGGTCGTGCGCCCGGAACACCCGGCGAAGCGAAGACGGTGGCCTATCTGATCGATCGGTTCCGCGCTCTCGGCCTGCAGCCCGGTGGCGAAGAGGGCGGCTGGTTGCAGCAGGTGCCGTTGGTTCACAACACGGCAGCCACGCCTACGCAGCTCGAGGTGTGAATCGGCGGCTCCACTCTGCCTTTGCTTGCAGGGCGCGACCTGAACCCGGAGACGCTTCGCTCCGTGCCTCGTGTCAAAATCGTCGATGCGCCGATGGTGTTCGTCGGCTATGGCGTCGCGGCGCCGGAACGTCATTGGGATGACTTCAAGGATATCGACCTGCACGACAAGGTTGCGATCTTCCTGGTCAACGATCCCGATTTTGAAGCCGGTCCGGACGAAGCCGTAGCGGGTAGGTTTGGCGGTCGCGCGATGACCTATTACGGGCGCTGGACCTACAAGTTCGAGGAAGCGGCGCGGCGAGGGGCGATCGCCGCATTCGTCGTGCATGAAACCGCCGCTGCAGGCTATGGATGGAACGTCGTCTCCCACGCAGTGGGAGGCACTTATGACATCGTCCGGGCCGCCGGCGAACCGCAACCCGTGCTTCTGCAGGCGTGGATGTCGCGTGAGGCCATGGTCGACCTGTTCGCCAAGGCGGGGCTCGACTTTGAAATGCTCAAGCGCCAGGCGCGCGACCCAGGTTTCCGGCCGGTCCAGCTTGGCGACGCACGCTTCAGCATCAATATGCCGGTGAAGAGCGAGCGCGTGGAGAGCCGAAACGTCCTTGCCAAGCTTCCGGGTACAACACATCCCGATGAAGCTATTCTGTTCGCCGCACACTGGGACACGTTTGGGATCGGCGAGCCTGATTCCCAGGGGCGAACCATCAGGCCGGGAGCGAACGATGATGCGCTGGGTATTGCCGGAGTGCTCGAACTTGCCCGCGCCTTCGCGCAGGCGCCCCGCACTCAGCGTACGCTCGTGTTTGCGGCTTGGACGGCGGAAGAACGCGGGCTGCTTGGTTCGGAGAGCTTCGGCGTCCATCCGCTCTACCGCCCTGAAAAGATGGTTGCTGATATGACGCTCGACATCCTGCAGACGGCCGGACCATCGCGCGACGTCGTTCTGGTCGGAGCCGGACAGAATGAACTGGAGGACGATCTCGAGCGCGCGGCTGCTGCGCAGGGCCGCACCGTCACTGCCGACGCCAAGCCGGAGCGTGGACTTTTCTACCGCGCCGATCACTTCTCGCTCGCCAAGCGCGGTGTACCCACGCTGCTGCTAATGGGGATCGGCGGGGGAGAAGATCTGGTCAGCGGCGGCCGTGAAGCTGGTGACGCCTGGGTCAGCGACTATACAGCTCACTGCTATCACGAGACCTGCGACAGCTGGAGCCGAAGCTGGGACCTTCGAGGCGCCGCGGAGGATGTCGATCTGTTCTACCGCGTCGGCCTGGAGCTGGGGAATTCTCGACGCTGGCCTGAGTGGCGCGCCACGTCAGAGTTCAAGGCGATCCGTGACACCAGTGCCTCGGTGCGACCCTAAAGCACCGGATGCGGACGCCGGCGAGCTGCCCGCCAGACGTTACACCTACTTTGCTTCGGCCACCCACTTCAAAGTTGCCAGCCAAAGATCGTGGCCGCGGTGCATCAGGGTCTGATCGCTTTGCCGGCACGGCCGGGTTTGAGCAAAGTGATGATCCGGTTCACGCGCGTTCCCTCTGGATGAGGGTGGCAATGACCTGGTCGATGCCGATGGAGCCCTTGCGGGCGTGTGCGCCGTGCTCCGCAAAATCGATCCAGCCCGAGTTGAATCCGTCGATCATCTGCATGCGGGGCGTGGGGTTCTTCATGCCCTGGGCACGAAAGATCGATTCCCATTGATCGCGCGCCACCGCCTCGCAACGCACTGGATGGCCAAGTGCCTTGGCGAATGCTGCGGCCAGAGCATTCGGCGAGACGCGCTGCGCGCCCTCCAGTTCAACCACGCGTTTGCCGTCCCAACGTTCCCGGAGCAGCGCTGCGGCGGCACGGCCGACGTCGTCGCTCGAGATCATGGGAAAGGGTCGGTCCAGTGGCTGGAGGTAGCTCTGGATGACCCCGGACTTCGCTGAAGTGACGTCCCAGGCAGCGTTTTCCATGAACCACGCCGCACGCAGGAAGGCGACCGGCATCGGCAGGCTGCTGAGCGCTTCCTCTAATTGGCCGAGCACGTTCAGCAGGTTCGGACGCGTCGCGTTCGCACCGATGGTCGATAAAGCGACTACCCTTTCGGGCCTGGCACGCGTAAGAGCCGCGCGCAGTGACTCGATGATGCCGCTGGCCTCCGGAAAGCCGGGAGATGGGTCGAAGACGGGCGGCAACAGCACGAAGACCCCTGCCGTGCCCTCGAAGGCTGCCGTGAGCGCCTCGGTGTCCGACATCTCGGCTACAGCGATCTCGCAGCCTAGCTGTGCCCACGCGGCACCCTTGCTTCGATCCCTGACCACCGCACGCACGGACTGATCGGCGGAAAGCAGGCTGCGCGCAACCGCCGCCCCCACTTTTCCAGTGATGCCGGTAATTGCAAACATAGGCGCTGCTCCTGTTCGGTGAATCGCCATCGGCGACATGGGGGCAATATCCCCCCGGCGCAGTCGTGATTAAATAGCGTTTTTGTGAATGCAGTCGTGACTAAAAAGCAGGAATTGAAATGGCAATCGACGGCAAATTACTTTCCGGCGTGACGGTGCTTCTCGCGGTTGTGGAAGCAGGGACCATCGCGAGGGCAGCGGAGGCGCTCGGGCTGTCGCCTTCGGGAGTGAGCCGAGCCCTTTCCCGGCTCGAGCAGCGTGTGGGCGCCCGCCTGCTGGCGCGGACCACAAGGTCGCTTTCGCTGACGGATGAGGGGCGGCGCTTCTACGAGCAAGTGGGGCCGCACTTGGCCGGTATCGAAGAGGCGGCCATCGAGGCAGCTGGCTCCGCCAGCAAGGTACGGGGACGCCTACGCGTCAATATCGATCCCTTTTTCTCCAGGATCGTCTTGGCACGGCATCTTGCGTCGTTCCTGGCGCGTTATCCGGATCTCTGCGTCGAGCTGATCATGCGGGATTCCGTCGGCGATCTGGTTGCGGATGGGTTTGACCTCGCCTTGCGGTTCGGCGAGCCGCCAGCGGGATCGTTCGTGGCGCGCAAGCTGATCGAAACGCGGGTGCTGACGGTGGCCTCGCCTTCCTACATCAAAGCCCACGGAATGCCGCGCCACCCGAAAGAGCTCGAGGAGCGCGACTGCATCGACTTCTACGATGCCGCCAACGCGCGGCCATACGACTGGGAGGTCAGACGCAAGAAAGAGGTACTGCCGCTGCGGGTCAAGGCCCGTCTCGTGGTGTCGGACTCGGGAACGATGATCGGCGCGTGCGAGGCCGGCGCAGGCATCGCCCAGATTCTGGAAATCGGTTGCGGGCAGCTTCTTCACAGTAGCAAGCTGATTGAGTTGTTCCCGGAATGGTCGGATGAACGATTTCCTCTTTACGCGATCTATCCCTCGCGGCTTCACCGTGCGGCAAAGGTGCGGGCGTTCATTGAGTTCTGCCTGGAGATCGTGGGTAAGAATCAGAACTAATTCCAGCGAGCCGCAAGCTCCTGATACCAGATCAGTTTGTGCTGGAACCCGGGGTACGCACGGTTACGACCGCTGGGATTCGGCAATACGAAAACTTCGGACGCTTCCAGACGGGTGGTCTTCCAGCCCACTCCAGTGCGCTCATGGCAATCCAGAAAAAGGGGAGCGATCGTTGGCCCAAGCAGCGCGACCACCTCCGGTTTAACCCTGCGGACGATCTCGCGAACCCGCAGTGCGCCGTCTTCGCGTTCATGGTGAAACACCTCTGACGCCAAACGCGTCGCTCTTTCAGCCAGGCTGATCAGGCCGCAACCGAACTTCAGAAGCGTCCGCGACTGATCTGGGGTGATGAGCACCGGAGTCAGGCCGCTGACGAACAGCAATCTCCAGAAGGCATTGGTTGGGCTCGAAAATGGTCGCAGGGTGGCTGCGGAAATCGGGGAGGGATTGATGGCGACAAACAGCAGCCGTAGGCTGGGCGCGAGGATGTCGGCGGCAGCACCGGTACGCAGCGCCAGGCCCTCCGAGAACACTGAGGCGCGGGATGGTTTAGCGGATCGTGGTCGTGACGGCATAGAGCCCGCGAATTACCGATTGATCACACATACTTGAGGATGACGACTTCGACACAAATGACGTATCAGGCTACATAAAGCGGCCCATCAGCCAAAGCGTGCAGGGCTCTCGAGGCAAGTAGCTACGCGTACTGCTAAGCTTCCTGCATACAAAGAAGCAGCTTCTGCAAAGCGCGCCGGGAGGGACTGGTCACATGTGGCGATCCATCGCTGCTGAGAGTGCGGGAGCGATATCCGGCCGTGATCGGGCGCTAAGGCTAGTTTGGGTCGCTGCACTGGGAGTCGCGCTCGCTGCCTGCGGCGGCGGGTCCAATGATTCATCGTCGTCCTCAACATCTGGCGGCTCCAGCTCAGGGAGCGCTACGTCGGGTGTGACGACCCTGGAATTATCGTCAACCACGGTAAGCGTGCAAGCCAACGTTACCGACTACAGCGCCTCTCAACTGATCAATCTGACGATAGCAAACGCGCAACCCGGTGAGTTGATATATGGCGAGGGCCGCTACTCGACCAATGGGATTGCTGCCGCACAGTTTGCATTGTTCACGACGGGTGAGACCGTCTCAATAACATTCAAGGCGCCTGATACAGTGAAGCCCGGTACGTACACCGACGAGGTGATCGTGGAGGCGTGTACTGACTCGGCTTGTGCGCACCAGATAGCAGGGAGTCCTAAGACGATCAGTGTCACGTACACCGTTGCTGCGGTTACAGGAGCCTCCGCCCCAACGGTCGCGCTGTCGCTGCCCAGCGTTTCGGTGCAGGCATTCATCCTGGATTCCGCGCCGCCGCCGAACTCGACCGTTAACGCAACATTTAGCAATCTTTCCAGCACGGCGACGCAATTCACGCCGTATTTCAATGTTAGCAGCACGAATAATGCAGTGAGCGCTGTGAGCTCCGATCTGTTCAGCGACAGCGCAGGCCAGCCGTACCGGCAGATTACAATTTCCTATAAATCTCCCGGGCAGTTGGGTGTTGGCGTCTACAACGATACAGTCACAGTTACGGCCTGCCTCGACAGCGGATGCGTAAACCCCATCAGCAACAGCCCGTTGACAATCCCGGTCCAATATTCCGTCAGTAACACAGTGTCGGGTACGAGTGGCTATACGGTAAACGTTGTCCCCATCGCGACCAATGATATCGTCTGGGATCCGGTGCATTCACTATTCTATGTCTCGATCCCAGGTAGTGCGGCCACCAATGCCAATACGATAATGACGCTCGATCCAACCACCGGTACATTGGGCTCTCCCGTGCAAGTGGGTAGCAATCCGGGCGCCATGGACGTTTCTGCGGACGGACAGTATTTGTATGTTGCTTTGGAGGGTGCAAGTGCCATTCAACGCCTGGTGTTGCCGGGACTAACACCGGATATTACCATTCCACTCGGAAACTCCGCCGTATCCAACTCTCCGCAGTACGCATTCGAGTTGCACGTCGCTCCCAACGCACCGCATACCGTGGCTGTGGCACGCTCGACGACACCGGTTTCCTACGGTAATGAGACCGGTCTCGCTGTATTTGATGACACCTCCCAGCGGACCGACACGGTCGGTGCCAATGGCACGCCTACAGTCACTACGTTTCAATGGTCTGCCGATGCAACGCAGATATTTGCCGCGAATGGATCATCGACGAGCGCGGACGCCGAGATAATCGCTGTTAATTCGAGCGGGGCTACGCTGCAGAGCGACGATCCTGGGGTGTTTGAATTTCCAGGACACATCCATTTGATTGGTACATCGATCTATACCGATACAGGTATCGTGGTCAGCGAACCCGCCTTCACGCAGGTCGGCGCATTCGCTCTAGCGTGCGATCCGCTATGCGGGGTTGAAAGTATGACTCCCGACGCGGCCAGCAATCGGGCGTTCTTCCTGGACCAGGGAGAGATTCAATCATTCAACCTGACTACGTTTGCGCCTGTCGCGACTATCTCGCTGCCAGGTTTGCTGAATGCCGGGTCGCCCAAGATCATCCGTTGGGGCACCAACGGCCTGGCGATTCATCTTGGTTCTGCAAGCCAGGACCAGACCCTGCTCATCACCGGTCCGTTCATAAGCCAGTAATAGCACAGTCATCGATAACAACGCCGAAGATTTTTGCAGGACGCGAGTGGATCGGTTACAACGCTCGTAACACGAGCCGGCCCGGGGGGGTAACCATGAGCGTGAATACACAGATCAACCGTCACCATCATCTGACGCTCAGCGTCGGAGGAGCGCAGGAGGACTATAACTTTCACACGAAAGTCCTGGGACTCAAGAGCGTGAAAAAGACGGCGCTCTACGATGGCGACGAGCCCATCCTGCACTTGTACTACGGCAACGATACCGGTGACGTCAGCCGACTGATCACCTGCTTCCCGATGCGCCACTCCGGGCGTAAGGCGCGCAAAGGCAGCGGGCAGATCTGCACGGTCTGCCTGTCCGTGGCCCCTGAATCGCTGGGGTTCTGGGAAAAGCATCTGGGCGAGCGCGGTTTCAAAGCAGCCATTCGTGAACGCTTCGGCGAGCGTCTGCTGGCGTTCAATCATCCGTGTGGTATCGAGTACGAACTGATCGGAGCCCGACAGGAGTCCCGGGCGCCATATTCCAACGGCGCAGTGCCAGCGGAGCACGGAATCCGGGGCACTCATGGCATCGCGGTCTCGGTTCGGGATGAGTCGAACTCGGATGAGTTCATGCAAACCGGCTGGAACGGAAAGAAGCGCGCCGTCGACGGCCCCTACATTCGCTATGAAGTGGGACAAGGCGGCAGCGGCACGATTGTTGATTTCCGTGTCGAACCGGACGTTCCGCAGGGCAGCTGGGTCTACGGGGAAGGGGTGCCGCACCACGTTGCCTTCGAGGTCGATAATCACGAGGTACAGACCAAGGTGAAGTTTCACCTGGAAGGGCTGGGATTCACCGACGTCTCAGAGATGAAGGACCGGGGCTACTTCGATTCCATCTACGTACGTACCCCTGGTGGAGCACTGTTCGAGGCAACCGTCTCCAAGCCGGAGGGCTTTTTAGTCGACGAGACCTACGAAAGGCTCGGTACCTCGATGCAGATTCCGCCGTTCTTCGCCAATCGGCGCCAGGAACTGCTCGACAAGATCGAGCACCTAGACTACTGACGTGCGGAGCAGCATGTGGGGCTGAACCGTCACATGAGTGTTCAGCCCGTATGGCGGGGCACATGGCCAGGCCCCGGTGAGCCACTGGCCATTGTTCTTCCGGGGCGGGCGCAATCGATGCAATTCGCGCTCGAGATCATCACCCGACTGTCGCTACCGTCTCTGAACAGCGTTGCGCTGAGCGCAGAAGGCAATAGCTGGTACCCCGGCCGGTTCATGGAGCCGATCGAGTCGAATCAGCCTGATGTGGATCATTCGCTCGAACGGATTGAGAGCCTGGTTGCGGAGGCCGAGAGTCGAGGCATCCCGCGCAATCAAATTGCGCTACTGGGATTCTCTCAGGGAGCCTGCGTGGTGTGTGAGTACGTGTACCGCCATCGCTGGGGCACCGTGGTGTCCTTCACCGGCGGTCTCATCGGACCTGCGGATCAGCGTTGGGAAACAGACGGGCCGGGGCTCGCCGGCACTCCGGTATTGCTCACCAACAGCGATTCCGATCCATGGGTGCCGCTGGCGCGCACGCAGCAAACTGCGGCCGTGTTTCGTGGACTGGGCGCAGACGTGCGTCAACCCGTCTATCCGGCCCGGCAGCACGAAGTAAGCAATGCGGAAATCGGCGAGGCCCGAAAGCTGCTGCTCGCACTACTGGTGAAATTTTGACCGTCTACGGCGAGCGGGTGCAAACTTCCAGGTGAGATGAGCGCAAGTCCGATCTTTTTCAGTTGACACAATAAGGGAGAATCAAATGAAAATTGCTGGTCTATTCTGCAGAGTCGCCACTCTCGCTTGTTTGTGTCTGGCGCCAGCGGCTTATGCTGACAGTGTTCGAACGGCCATCGAAGCGGCGAACGCCCAGTTCTCTGCGGCCGCCGCAAAGGGCGATGGGGCGGGCCTCGCGGCTTTGTATTCGACCGATGGACAAGTGATGCCAGCCGGGAGCGCCCCCATCCGAGGGACAGAGGCGATTCAGAAATTTTGGCAAGGAGCGCTAGATTCGGGGGTAGCAACCGTCAGCCTCAAAACTATCGACGTCTTTGGTCGAGGTCCCACGGCAACTGAAGTTGGTGAGTATGAGTTGCATGACAAGGCTGGCGCGGTCCTCGACCATGGTAAATACATCGTGATTTGGCGCCATGTTGACGGCACATGGAAATTGCTTCGTGACATGTTTTCCACGAATGTACCGCCCGCCAAAAAGTAGTTGAGGCGTCAGCAAGTACCTTTACGGCACCACCGCGCCGAGGTTTGCGCGAGAAACCCACCCCGAGAGGCCGCCGCCAGTTCGAATGAGCATGAAATCCTCATGCTCTGCTGCCATGGTGACGCTGTCCGCTTCCCGCAATACAAATGACGTGTCGGCCATCGGGGCCGGGGATACGAGAGCCGGTGTCTGATCAATGAGGACGACCGCCTGGTGCATTCGTGGCCACAGCAACATCGCGTTGGATACGCACAGCGCAATCAGCGCGACGCCGAGCACGATAGCGCCGCTCGGTATCCATAGAAATCTCGGCACGACCTTTCCTACCACCAGTCCCAGCCCGACCAGGGCGACACCCAAGACTCCGAGCCAGGCCGCGGCGGTGGGGCTCGGGATCGCGACCAGTCGCGCGAAATGGCTTCGCGGCTTCATGTACACACGCGCGGTAGCGCGGACGTAGGTGAGATTGGCATTGATATCCGGGTCACCCGGGGCCAGTAATGCGGCGCGCTCGTAACTGAGCACGGCCAAACCTGGCTTGCCCGCGCGAGCATAGGCATTGCCCAGGTTGTAAAGACCATCCGCCGAATACGGCGGCGGCGCCGGCTCCGCAAACGCTTGCCCGACGCATAGTGCGAGAGCGGCGAGCAGCAGCATCTTTGACGTTCGCATTATTTGTTCTCACCTATAAGTTGGCCGCGAATCAGGCTGAGCCAGCGCTGAAAATCTGTGACGCCGGCCTGCGCATCGGCGTACTTCGCCTCGTCGGCGATCGCGAATAGGCGTTCGAGGTCTTCGCCGGCCGTGCCCAGCCGCGCTTTCAGCTCCGCGGCAGTGATCTGATCGATAGGCATCTGCCATCGGGCAGCGAAGTTTTGCAGCAGTGCGTTTCTCGCGGCAGAGAAGAACGAGGCAGAATCACCAGCCCGCGCCGCGGCATTCAATTGCGTGAGCACGCGCTCGGCCGCCCTCGAGGTGGCGCGTGCGGCGTTGGGGCGAACGGAGAACCAACTGCCCGCCAGCAACAATGCCAGAGCTGTAGGAATGATCAGGAATGACTCGCGAAAATACAACGGCCTGAGCTCGCTCACCGATGTTTGCGGGGCGCGGTGATCGGGGCGCAGTCCCTGGGGCGAGCCCTTCGCGGCAGTGCCGTTCAGATTCTTTGCAGACAGAGCGCTGAGTGAGTCGCTGGCCAGCGATGAGGCGATCGTCACTTCTATGGGGAGCGTCTGCGCGCGCTCGTACTGGCGGGTATTGGGATTGAAATAACTGAACTCGAGCCCGGGAATCGATTGCTGGCCCGGTTGCGCCGCAATTAGGGGCTGTTCGAATACTTTCTCGCCCTCGTTTCCGACCGAGTCGCTCGGCACGAAGGAGGACTTTGCGGGGTAGGTTTTCCAATTATCGAGGTGATCAAACATCGTTGAATCAACGCGATCGAAGTTGCCGGCTCCGCTGATATGCAGGCGCAGTGTAAGCGGCTCGCCCGCCGCCACACTCGCGGGCGAAACATCGCTCGATACGCGGAAGTCGCCGACGGCTCCGCTGAAGTCCTGGGGTTGCCCCTCCGTTGGCAGCGGCAGGATCTTCAGGCGGGAAGGGGAGGTCTCGATCGTTACCTCTTTCGCAGCGATTCCGTTGTACATGCTTTGCAGCAGCGGAAAGGCCAGCCTGGACGCGACTGCCCTATCCGCCGCGGAAAGCGTGCTCACCTTGGCCGTAAGCGGCGCTTCCGCCGACAAGACAAAATCGCCCGGCTTCACCGCCGCCAGCGCACTGTGCCAGCTCAAGAGCACGAAGGCTCCGCCGTCGATGGTCTCTTCGCGCCGTTCCGGCTTCTTCGACAGATTGTTGAAGGTGAAGTCGCTTCCCTTGAGTGTGGGCAAGCCATTGACCGACGTCACTAGCCCCGAGCGCAAGCCCAACTCGATTTCGACGGGCACGCTCTCGCCGACATACATCGGGCGTGCCGGAACCGTCAGATGGAGGAAAGCCGCACCTCCGGCTTCTAACTGAACACCTTTTGGCAGCGTGCCGGTCGGCACTGGCGCTGGTGTTGGCATCGGCTGCTGGCCGCGAAAGACGTAGGGGTTGGGCTCATCGCCCTTCACTACCTCGAGTCCTATGGAGGGCGAATTCGGTGTAAGTCCCGGAATGGTGAATACGCCCGCGAATTGCGGTGTTACACGAACCTGGAAGAACGTCGCAGGGAGCGTTGAGCCATTGACGAAGTCGAAGCCCTGCGATCGTCCGATCGACTCGAATACCAGCCCGGGGATGGTCGGTATCTCGACGTCTTTGATGCGACCGAAGCTTGTCACCCGGATGATCGCTGATTCTCCTAGCTTGATCCGGGACGGCTCTATGGTTTCAAAAGCCAACGAGTCGAGGCTTTGAGCCATCGCATACTCGGCCGGCGCCAGCAGATACAGGCTTGCGACAATGATCTTGATCCAGCGCATAGACCGCGTTCGCCTCACCAATTCTTGAACGCTTTGTCCGGCGTCTGGTCTGGATTGCGTGGACCCATGGGAACGGCGAGCGAATGGTGCTCGTCGGATTTCTCGGAGTCCAGGAGCTCACGCGCCTCCTCGGGGCTCATTTGTCCGGGCTGGCGCTGATCATTCGCTTCGGCTCCCGCACCGCCTTGCGACGGGGGTGGACCCTGTGGCGGTTGGCCCTGAGGTGGAGGCTGCCCCTGCGCAGGCGGAGGCTGTCCCTGTGGCGGCTGGCCCTGAGGGGGCGGTGGTTGTCCCTGGGGCGGCGGTGGCTTCCCCTGCGGGGGTGGCGGTTTGCCTTGGCCTTGCCCCCTGCCGCCGCCGCCTCCTCCTCCTCCTCCTCCGCCACCTCCACCGCCACCGCCGCCTTCATCAGGCGGCTTTCGGAGGGCATTGATCTTGCGATTGACCAGGTCGCGATTGAATTTGCTATCGGCGTCGTCAGCGCGCAACTGCAAAGCCGTGTCGTATGCCTTGACCGCCTCGGTCCATTTCTCAATGGCCTCCTGCGGAGCGGACTTTTCCAACTGCTGGCCGGCGCGATAGAGCGCATTGCCGAGGTTGTAGTAGGCGTCCTGCTGGTCTGCCAGGCGCTTGGCGTTGCTCGCCGGCGCGGTCTTGATCGATTGTTGAAAGGACTGCGTCGCCTGCGAATACTGCCCCGCCCGATACGCGTCAGTACCGGCGTTGTACTCCAGGACTGGCGCCGCCCGGGAGCTGCGGATTGAGGCCCGATCATTGGCCTGATCAGCGCTGTCCGAACGGTTTGGAATAATCAGCGCCGCCATCACTATTGGTACCACTGCCACGGCGACGGCGCGCGACACCACCGGCGCTCGCCGGCGGCGCGAGCGACGTGTGCCCACCAACAGGCTTGCCAGCAACATTATCAAGGAGCCTGCCAGTGGCCATTGATAACGCTGGTTATAGATTTTCTGTTGGCGGTAAGTCAGATCATGCTTGGTAACCGCGCCGAACACCGTTCCCAGAAAGGCTTCGAAGTCTCCACCCTGGTCGCCCAGATGCACATAGGCACCCCCCGTCGCGGTAGCGATCGCGGTGAGCCCGGCTTCATCGAGATGAGATTTTACCGGCGCTCCCTTCTCGTCCTGGACAAAGCCACCGCCCTGATCCGCCGGCAATGGAATCAGATCCCCTTCGGTAGTACCGACACCCACCGTGTAGATTTTCAGGCCGTCCTGCTGCGCGGCCTCCTTGGCCGCGGCCAGGGCATCCCCTTCGAGGTTCTCGCCATCGGTTACTAATATCAGGATCCTGTCGCTGCCGGGTCGGCGGCTGAGTGCCGCTCGCGTTGCCTGAATGGCGCTGGGGATATTCGTTCCGCCGTGCGGAATGGTGTGAATATCGATCGCATCAAGCGACTGGTGAAAAGCTCCGTAGTCGATGGTCAGCGGGCAGGCGAGAAAGGCGGTGCCTGCGAACGCCACGATGCCGATCCCATCGCCGTCCAGCTGCTTTGCCATGTCATCGATCGCCAGCTTGGCCCGCGTCAATCGATTGGGCTTCACATCAGGCGTCAGCATGCTTCGCGACGTGTCGATCGCGAATACGACCTCATTGCCGCGGCGGCTGATCTTCTCCCAGTGATAGCCGACCAACGGACCAGCCAGCGCTGCGCAAAGGCACAGTACAGAGATCAGGAAGAGTCCCCGCTGAAGCCAGCGGCGGACCCGGGATACCGACCCGGTAAGCCTTTGCCGCAGATGCGGCGCGACGAATTGCGCCAGTGCCGCATGCTGCCGTAAGTCGTAACTCCGCCATATGCCCATGAGCGCAACGCACGCCAGCAGGCCCACGATCAGCCAATTTGGATCGCTGAACCTCACGGTAATCTGCGATACCTGGTGTGTTGCAACAGCACCCAGAGTCCGAGCAACCCCAGCGATGGGAACAGTGTCCACCGGTAGAGTTCTTCCACCTGCTCGAATTTCTCCACGCTCTGCGCCGATGTTTCGTAACGATTGATCTGCTCGTAGATCTTCTGCAGCGAATCCGTGTCGGTCGCGCGATAGAATTGGCCGCCG
The DNA here is from genome assembly GCA_963771665.1 of uncultured Gammaproteobacteria bacterium. Classification (GTDB taxonomy): domain Bacteria; phylum Pseudomonadota; class Gammaproteobacteria; order Steroidobacterales; family Steroidobacteraceae; genus FEN-1191. Next base: position 219,198 of record CAVYUK010000013.1, read on the forward strand.
GTTTCAGTCGCCACGGACTGCAGGGTAGCCTCATCGACGTCCACGTACGCCAGGATCACATGAGTCTTGCCTGACTCATCCCTGACGGGAATGGGCGCTTTCCCCCGTACACCGACGCCAATCGTGTACACCTTCACGCCCAGGGCGCGGGCGGCTTCGGCGGCGGCGAGCGGCGGTATTTTCCCGGTATTGTTGACGCCGTCAGTCAACAGTATGACGACCTTGGATTTTGTCGTCGTCGCGCGCAGATGGTTTACGGCCGCGGCGATGGCCGTGCCGATCGCCGTTCCATCGTCTGCACCACCGACGTTGACGCGCTCCAGATTCTGTTGCAGCCAATCGTGGTCCAGCGTGAGCGGACTGACGATATACGGCGCCCCTGCAAACGCGATGAGCCCGATACGGTCGTTCGGACGTTCGTCGATGAACTTGGAGACTACCGACTTGACGACTGCGATGCGGTTGACGCGTGTGTTATCGACCTTGAAATCGAGCGCCTGCATCGAGCCCGAAACATCCAGCGCAAGAACGATGTCTATTCCGTTCGCGGTGACTTCAGTGCGGCTTTGGGTTCGCTGCGGTCGCGCTAGCCCGACGATCATGAGAGCCGCGGCGAGGATCGGCAGCAGCCACATCAATCCTCCGATCCGGCTCCGGGTGCGACGCGCGACTTCTCGCGCGAGGCTTACATCGGAATATTCGACCGCGGCTACCGGACCCCGCCATCCGCTCCACAATAAAACGAGTGGCAGTGCGCTGAAAGCCCAGAACCAATCGGGTTGCAGGAACCGGATCATGCGATGGGCGCCTCGCCGGTCTCCAAAACGAATCGGCGTGCGCTTTCATAGAGCGACTCCATGTCCTTGACCGCCAGCGAGTCTCCCGCGAATTTGATGAAGTCGCATTGCTGCAGGAACTCCGCCAGCAGCGGGCGGTGACGCACCAGTGTTTCGTTCGAGTTCCGCAGTAGTGCCTGCAGGAATTCCTCGGTGGTCCGTTGCGTGGCCACTACGCTGAAGCGCTTCTCAATGTAGTCACGTATCACTTCGGAGGCGGCAATCCCGAATGCCCGAGCCGTCTCAGGCCGCATCAGCGGTCTGGTGTCATCGAGCCGCTGCAGGGTTAGTTCCGACAGCGTCAGCGTCCGGGGCTGAACCCCACGACGGCGGCGACGCCAGAGGACATACGCAACAAGCGCCAGAACGATGGCGGCCGCAAGGGCCGCAGGTAGTATCCAGGAGCCTGCCACTACCTTGGGTCCACGAATGTCGCGGATGTCATCCGCGGTTTCGGCCAGGGCGGCCACAGGAAATAACACGAGCCATGCGCAGCCGCCGGCGGCGCGATGGCCGCGGTCAGGCCCGTTCATACGCGGGGGCGGCTGCGGGATTTGAAGAATCGCTGCAGCGTCGGAATGTAGGGCGAATCCGTACGCAACTGCACGGTGTCGACTCCCTCGGCTCGTAAGTCGCTCCGCAAACGCCGGGAACGCTCCAGGGAAATTTCGTTGAAACGTTTCCGTACTGTCGCGCGCGCCGTATTGAGCTCAATGATCTCGCCCGTTTCCGCGTCTTCGAGCGCGATGATTCCCACGTTGGGAAGCTCATTTTCGCGAGGATCCTCGATATGCACCGCGATCAGGTCATGACGACGATTCGTTTGGCGGGCCGCGCGGCGTAGAGCCGCGCGGGCAACGGCGGGATCGCCGCTGGTCTCGAAGTCCGAAATCAGGAACACCACGGCGCGCCGGTGGAGCACGTGATTCAGGACATCGAGCGTCTTTACGGTATCGGTACCGTCGCTCAGCGGTTCATGATAGAGAATGTCCCGCACCACGCGTAGTACATGCCGACGGCCCTTCTTCGGCGGCAGATATCGTTCAACGCGATCCGTGTACAGAATCAAGCCGACTTTATCGCTATTGCGAATCGCGGAAAACGCCAGCACGCTGGCGACCTCCGCGGCCAGGTCGCGCTTTGCCATCGCGCCGGATCCGAAATTTCCCGAAGCGCTGATATCGACCAGTAGAAACAGCGTGAGCTCTCGCTCCTCCGTGAACTTCTTGACGAACGCGCGACCTGCGCGGGCCGTGACATTCCAATCGATAGTCCGCACCTCGTCACCGGGGCTGTATTCGCGGACCTCGTCGAAGTCCATTCCCCGGCCCTTGAACACCGAGTGGTAGGCGCCGGCCATGCTGTCATCGACCATGCGCCGGGTGCGGATCTCCAGCTCACGCATGCTGCGGCGCTTGGCCTCACTCGACGGCTTTACATCGGCCATTGGAAGTCGCCTGCGCTCAGGGAACCGGCAGCGTGTTCAGGATTTTCTCAACGACATCCCTGGAAGTGACGTTCTCGGCTTCTGCTTCGTAAGTCACCGTCACGCGATGTCGCAGTACATCCATGGCAACCGTCTTGACGTCCTGCGGCGTGACGAAGTACCGGCCATTGATAAATGCCATGGCGCGCGATGCCAGCGTGAGCGCGATGGTCGCCCGGGGTGAGGCGCCGTTCTGGACATAGCCATTCAATTCGAGGCCCGCAGCGATGGGAGGCCGCGTCGCGAGCACGATATCGACGATGTAGTCCCGAACCTTATCGTCGACGAACAGCGTATTGACCACGTGCCGCGCCTCGAGGATCTGCGATGCGCTGACGACCGTGCGCGGCACGATCATCGGTTCGGTGGTCGCCATGGCATCGAGAATTGCCCGCTCCTCTGACCGCGTTGGATAGTCAACGATGACCTTCATCATGAATCGATCGATCTGCGCTTCGGGAAGGGGATAGGTGCCTTCCTGCTCCAGCGGGTTCTGCGTGGCGAGCACCAGGAACGGCGCCGGCAATGGGTAGGTTTCGTCGCCGATGGTGACCTGGCGCTCCTGCATGGCCTCAAGCAGTGCGCTCTGGACCTTGGCGGGCGCACGATTGATCTCGTCCGCCAGGATTAGATTGCTGAATATCGGCCCATGCTTGGTGCGGAATGCACCGTCCTGTGGGTTATAGATCATGGTTCCGACGATGTCGGCGGGCAGCATGTCGGGCGTGAACTGCAGACGTTTGAAGCGCACCGAAAGGCAACTCGCCAAGGACTTCAACGCAAGAGTCTTCGCGAGGCCCGGGACACCTTCCAGCAACACGTGACCGTTGGTCAGTAGCGCGATCAGCAGCCGGTCGATCAGATGGGTCTGACCGACAATGACGCGTGCCATCTCTTCCCGCAGCGGACCAATCCAGGTCGAATTCTCGAGAACCATTGCGCGCGATGCGCGCGATTCGGATCCGCCCACGGGTGGGGCAGCTTGTTGATTCATTTAGCGCGAATCCTTCTTCATAATTATGCGATCGGCAGCTGGGGGTGGATGCCGGCCGGCATCTGGGACATTAGTCTGCGCGGAACCGGGGTAGTTCCCGTAATCGATTGAATTTTAAAGGATAGCCAGGTGAAATGGGTAGCGTAATTAACGCCTCGGGCGCAGGTCATGCGCGATCTCGAAGATCGCGCTCTTGAGCCACTGCCTGGCCGGATCGAGTTGAGCGTTCGGATGAGTGAGGTAGCACAGCTCGAACGGCGTGAAATCACCGGGTAGCGACACCACCCGCATATCGAAGCCCTTGGCGATGAACTCAGCGACCTGCAGCGGCAGCACCATCATGTGGTCGGTGGATTGGAGCACACCGACGGCCGATATATAGCTCATGCAACGATGCACGATGCTGGGCACCACCTGCTGCCGCAGCAGCCAATCGTCTACACGCGATCGATGCGATACGACGGCATACGGAATCACATGGCTGAAGCTTGCATACTGCTTCAGCGTGACCGCCTTGCCGGCGAACGGATGCGCCCGCCGGATCAGGCCGACGTAGCGATCGACACACAGCACCTCCAGGTCCAGGCCCTTGGGCTCGGGCTGCTCCAGGCGAACGGTGATGGTGGCATCGACCGTGCCGCGCGCCATCTCATCGACCGGCAGTTCATCCAGTGACATCTCGATCTTGAAGCGGATGTTCGGCGCCACCGGCCGCATGCGGTCGAGCAGTCTTGGCAGCAGCAGTGCCTCGAAATACTCGGGAGCGTAGATGACGAATTCCCGATTGCTGGTGCGCGGATGAAAGGGCTCGGAGCGCTGCAACGATTTGCGAACCTGCGCGAGCCCATCGCGCAGGCCGGCATGCAGCGCCTCCGCTCGGGCGGTCGCCAGCATCCGGTTACCGCGCTTGACCAGCAGCGGATCGGCCAATGCCAGCCGCAGGCGATTCAGCATATGGCTGACCGCCGACTGACTCACGTGCAGTTGCTCTGCCGCGCGGGTAACGCTGCGCGTGAGCATCAGTGCATCGAAAGCCACCAGCAGGTTGATATCGAACGATCGCAACGGGTCTGACATCGCCGATACCCTGTAACTCATGAGTAGCGCTCATGATAGCCATTCAGCAGATTCACTTCCATCATATTAAAACCTGGGGCACTGTCGAGGCCATGATAGAGACACCTAGAGCCCGCGGATTCCAGATGCCCGCCGAGTGGCATCCCCATCGACGCTGCTGGATGGCGTGGCCGAGCAACGCCGCGGCATACCTTGGGCGCATCGATGCCTGCAGGGTCACCTGGGCCAATGTCGCCCGTGCGATCAGCCGATTTGAACCGGTCGTGATGCTCGCCAACGACGCCGATCTGGTTGCTGCCCGCACGCTTTGCGGCCCCCAAGTAGAAGTCCGGCGGGCGGCCATTGACGATGGGTGGTTTCGCGATAGCGGCCCGACCTTTGTGGTCGACGGACTCGGTTCGCTGCTGGGCATCGACTGGGATTTTAACGGCTGGGGAGGGCGCTTCCCCTTCGTCAACGACCGCCTGGCGGGTGCCGGGATTCTCGAACAGGAAGGTATCGAGCGCGTCGCGGCGCCGCTGGTACTGGAGGGTGGGTCCATTCATGTCGATGGCGAAGGCACGGTCATCGTTACCGAGGAATGCCTCCTTAATCCCAACCGCAATCCGCAGCTGGACCGCTCGGCGATCGAAGGCTACCTGCGCGACTTTCTCAGCGTCGAGGCGGTGATCTGGCTCAAAGGCGGGCTCAAGGACGACATTACGGATGGTCACGTCGATCAGCTGGCGGCATTCGTCAGACCCGGCGTGGTCCTCGCCCTGACCTCTGAGGACGACTCGGATGCCAACCATGGCGCGCTCCGGGAGAATCTGGAGATCCTGCAGTCGACCCGGGACGCCAAGGGGCGATTGCTCGAGGTGATCGAGATTCCGCAGCCGCCGGCGTTGTACAACGAGCACACCGGAACGCGCGTGAGTCTCTCGCACATCAACTATTACATGGCGAACGGTGGCATCGTGCTGCCCGCCTTCGGCTTTGCCGATCACGACCAGCGCGTGCTCGGAATCTTTCGCGAAGTGTTTCCGGACCGGCAGGTGGTGCCCGTTCCCTCACTCGAAATCGCCTTCGGCGGCGGCAACATTCACTGCATCACCCAGCAGGAACCCGCAGCCGCCTCCCTGTCCGTAAGGTTGCCCACATGAATGCCCAAACACCCGTTCAGACTCGGCCGGTCACCGTGGCCTGTGCGCAGATGGCCTGTAGCTGGGACCTACCGGCCAACGTCGACCGGGCCGAGAAGCTGATCCGCGAAGCGGCGGCCCGCGGCGCGCAGATCATCCTGATCCAGGAGCTGTTCGAGGCGCCGTATTTCTGCATCGAGCAGCAGGCCCGGCATTTCGAACTGGCCAGCAGCCTGGAGGAGAGCACCACAATCCGGCGCTTCCAGGCGCTTGCGAAGTCTTTGAAGGTCGTGCTGCCCGTTAGCTGGTTCGAGCGCGCCGGCCGCGCCTTCTTCAATTCGGTTGCGATCATCGACGCTGACGGGTCGATACTCGGGGTGTATAGAAAGAGTCACATCCCGAATGACGTCGGCTACCAGGAGAAGCAATATTTCTCGCCTGGCGACACCGGCTTTCGCGTGTGGAACACGGCCTACGCGCCGATCGGTGTCGGGATCTGCTGGGACCAGTGGTTTCCGGAGGCCGCACGCGCCATGGCGCTGCAGGGCGCAGAACTGATCTTCTATCCGAGCGCAATCGGAACCGACCCGGCCTACGGACTCGACATGGTGCTTCCTTGGCAGCGAGTCATGCAGGGCCACGCGGTGGCAAATTGCACCCCTGTCATCGCCTGCAATCGCATCGGCACTGAAAAGGCGACCGCATCGGAACTCGAGCTCACCTTCTTCGGCGCCTCGTTTATCGCCGACGCGTTCGGCGCCAAAGTCGCCGAGGCGGATGCCGAGAGCGAGACCGTGCTGCTGCACACCTTCGACCTGGATGCCTGTCGCCGCATGCGCGAGCAATGGGCGCTGTTTCGCGATCGTCGTCCGGATCTGTACCGACCAATCATGACGCACGACGGTCGCGTCGCTTAGGGGCTCATCATGGCAGCAGCAATGGACCACGGCATCAACAGCAGTTCCTGGCAGAAGGATTACGATCACTTCCTGCACCCATGGACGCACTTCGACAGCTTCAAGCGCGACGGATCGCTGGTGATCCGCGAGGCGCAGGGGGCCTATCTGACGGATGCCGCCGGCAAGCGCTATCTCGATGGCATCGGCGGACTCTGGTGCGTGAACATCGGCTATGGGCGCAAGGAGATGGCCCAGGCCATCAGCGATCAGGTGCTGAAGCTGAGCTTCTCGAACACCTTCACCGACTGCACCAATGAGCCGGCGGCGGAACTTTCGGCCAGGCTGGCCGCGCTGGCACCGGGCTCGCTCAACCATGTGGCGTACTCGGTGTCCGGCTCCTGCGCCAACGACACGGCCATTCGCCTGGCGCACTACTATCACGCGCGCCGCGGCGAACCGCAAAGGCGCGTGATTCTGTCGCGCTACAATTCCTACCACGGGTCCACTTATCTTGGAATGACGGTGGGGAATCGCGAAGGCGATCGCTCGCCGCATTTTCAGTATATCGACGGACTGGTGCACCACCTGGCTGCGCCATATGTCTACCGCCGGCCGGAGGGCATGAACGAGGCGCAGTTCACCGACCACCTGGTCGAAGAGCTGATCACGGCGATCCGCGACATCGGTGCTGCGAATATCGCCGCCTTCATTGCCGAGCCCATCCAGGGAGCGGGCGGAGTGGTGCCGCCGCCGGCAGGGTATCTGCCGCGGATGCGGGAGATCCTCGCAAATAACGGGATACTCTTCATCGCCGATGAAGTAGTGACTGGGTTTGGCCGCATCGGGCACTGGTTCGCGTCCTATGATGAGTTCGGCATCGAGCCCGACATCCTGGTCGCGGCCAAGGGCCTGACTTCGGGCTACCTGCCGCTGGGTGCAACCATCTACTCGGATCGAATTCACGAGGTGATATCGGCCGCGGATCCGCAGGCATGGTTCACGCATGGCTTTACCTATTCGGGGCATCCGGTGTGCTGTGCGGCCGCGCTCAAGAACATCCAGATCATGGCGGATGAGGACTTGCTCGCTCACGTGCGGACGGTGGGCGATTACTTCGAGACGCGCCTGAAGGAACTCGCCTCATTGCCGCTGGTAGGCGATGTGCGTGGGCGGCGATTCATGATGTGCGTGGAGTACGTCGCGGACAAAGGCACGCGGGCGCACGTCCCGGAGGCGGCCAACATGTCGCGACGCATTGCGCAGCGCTGCGAAGCCAAGGGGTTGCTGGTGCGTCCTCTGGGGCATCTCGACATCATGTCGCCGCCGTTGATATTGACGCGACAGCAGTGTGACTTCCTGGTCGATACCCTGCGCGAGGCGGTTCTCGAAGTCTCGCATGAACTGCGTCGTGAAGGCCTGGTGTCCTGATGTCCCGACTGCATCTGAGCACGCCGCGCGCCGATGGCTTCCGCATGCCGGGCGCCATTGAATCCAAGACCCGCTGCTGGATGATCTGGCCCGAACGCACCGATGAATATCCATTCGGCGCCCGGCCCGCGCAGAAAGCATTCGCGCGCGTTGCAACCGCCATCGCCACGAGCGATCCGCTCACGATGTGTGTGTCCGCGCGGCAGTTCAAGAACGCCCGCGCTATGTTGCCGCCGCACATCCGGGTGGTTGAGATGTCGAACGACGACGCCTGGATGCGCGATGTCGGTCCCAACTTCGTGGTCAACGATGGCAGCGGCGAAGTGCGCGGCGTGGACTGGATCTTCAAGTCCTGGGGCGGCATCTACTCTCCCTACGACTGCGACGATCAGATACCGCGCAAGGTGCTCGATATCGAGCAACTCGACCGTTATCGGGCGCCGATCGTCTGTGAGGGCGGCGCCCTGCAATGCGATGGACAGGGCACGCTGATCACGACCCGGCAATGCCTGCTCAACCCCAATCGGAAGGTCGGCAATACCGACAGTCAGATTGAGCAGGCCCTGATGGACTACCTGGGCGTTGACAAGGTGATCTGGCTGCCGAGAGGCTGCCCGTTCGATACCACCGATGGCCACATCGATGATCTGGCGGTATTCGCACGGCCGGGAGTCGTGTTGCTGACGTGGACGGAGGACTCCTCCGACCCGCAGTACGAGGTCTCGCACGAGGCCTTCGATATTCTCTCTGGCGAGACCGACGCACAGGGTCGCCCTTTTGTCATCCATAAGGTCATCCAGCCCAACGCGATCGAATGGACGGCGGAGGAGGCGGCTGAAGTGGATGCGGTGGATGGGATTGCTCAAAGGGTTGCGGGCGAGCGCATCGCGGCGACCTACATCAATTACTACATCGGCAACAAGGCCGTTTTCGTGCCGACCTACGAAGATCCGAACGATGCGCCGGGCCTGGCAGCCATTCAGGCCTGCTTTTCGGACCACCGCGTCGTGGGCGTGCCCGGTTGTCGCGACATCCTCCTTATCGGCGGTAGCATCGGCTGCATCACCCAGCCCCAGTATGCCGGCGGCAAGCGCACCTGACGATTGATGAACGACTCCCCGATCCCCACCAGGGCGGCTGCGCACCTGCCACTCTGGAAGGTCGCGGCGCTCGGACTGGCCTATATGCTCATCGGACCGAGCATGGCCATGTCGGCCGGCGCGCTGATCGGGTTCTCCGCGCAAGCCGCGTGGCTCTCCAATCTGCTCTCGGTCATCGTATTGGTACTGCTGTCCGTGGTCATCAGCGCCTACGCACGCCGCTATGTCGTGACCGGGTCATTGGTGTCTTACGTCTATGAGGCATTGGGGGGGCGCGCGCGACTGCTGGTGGCAGCGTGCATGATGCTCGGCTACGTCGCGCTGACGGCGACGCTGATTCTGGGCGTCGTGGTTTTTACGAGCAGCGCCTTGCTCGATCTCGGCGTGCAGAGCGCCTCGAGCATGCCGGTGCAATGCGCATCGGCAGTCGTCATCAGCCTTGCGGCAGCGGGCTGCGCCTGCCTCGGGATCGATGTCTCCGTGCGGGTGGTCGTGATTGTCGGCTTTCTCTGTGTCCCGTTCGTGGTCCTGGCCATGGGGGCTTCCTACATCGAGCTTCGCCCCGCCCTGGCAATGCAATTCGACTTCCGGACGGTATCGCTCCAGGGGATCCTGCAGGGCGCGGTTGCGGCCACTGGGTACTACGTCGGGTTCGACGGCATCGCCGCGCTGGCCAACGAAACCAGGGACCCGAAGCGTAACGTCCCGCGTGTGCTGATCGGCACCGTGTCGCTGGTCGGCCTGGCGATCACCGCGAGCTGCTTCTTGCAGTACCCGCTGCTGCTCGATCATGCCGACGAGCTTGCAGCCGGGGCCTCTCCGGTCGCCATATTCGCGCACGCGATCGGCTGGGACTGGCTGGCAATCGTGGTCGATATCCTGCTCGTGCCCGCGACGCTTGCCGCGACGGTGACGGTCTACAACATTGGCGGGCGGATCATTGCGAGCACCGCCGCTGATGGGCTGCTGCCAACGGGTTTGAGCCGGGTGCATTCACGGCTCGACACGCCCGTGGCGGGCGTCGCAGTACTCGCCCTGGTGGCAACCGCGATGACGGTGCTGCTGCAGGTGCTCTTTGACAGGTCTCCCCTGGTGACTTCGGTGTACCTGGCGAATCTCACCACCTACTACTGGCTCGCGCCCTATTTCCTGGTTTGCATCGGCATCCTGCGCATCCTGCGACGGGAAGGGATTCGCGATACGGCAACATCCTGCGCCGCCGGCCTATCCATGGCAGCGATCCTGTACGTGACGATCGAGATGTTTCGCAGCCCGGTCGATGCGGGCACACGGTATTTGCCCTATGTTGCGGCAGTCTCGATTACCGCGGCAGCGCTCGTGATGCGTCACAGGCCTTCGATACCATCGTCCAATTGATTGGCGACCACGCTTCTGTTTTGATTGGCGCCGCGGACACAATTAACCGTAGCGGGGAGAGGCTCATGTCAGCAGAATCGGTATCGCCCGGCCGGCGTGGCGTTGTTGCAACGTCCATAGCCGTATTTATTGCAGTCTCAGCGGCGGCGGTGGCATTCAGCATGTCCGGGCAGGACAAGTACAGCCTGAAGGTCCCGAATGGACTCGCGTTTTCCGAATTCAAAGGGTACGAGGACTGGCCGGTTGTGGCCATCAGTGAGAACGGAGGCCTGATCTCCGTGATTCTCGGCAATCGCGCCTTGATTGACGCTTACCGGGCCGGAGTTCCCGGCAACGGCAAGCCTTTCCCCGACGGTGCCCGGATGGCTAAAATCCATTGGAAGCCCAAGAAGAACGAAGGATACCCTGGTACGCCGACCGTTCCGGACACCCAGCATGATGTCGACTTCATGGCGAAAGACAGCAAGAGGTTCGCGGACAGCGGCGGATGGGGATACGCCGAATTCGAGTACGAGGCCTCATCCGATACCTTCAGGCCGGGCACATTGACTGACAGCCCGCCGCAGGCGAACGATGCCAAGTGCGGCTTTGCGTGCCACACCATCGTAAAAACACGGGACTACGTCTTCACGGACTACGGCAAGCGCTGATCCAGTTCAGCGCCGTTGCCACCTTGTGCGTGACAGTGAGCTGCAGTGAGTCGATGACACAGACATTCCGCACGGTTTGATTGTCCGCACCTGTGTCTGCTTACGCGCCGCTTCGCAACGCGAAGCGCGGCGGAAAAACCTGAACGGCGTCGATTCGATTTCATCCGCCGCCAAGCGCCCATTTGGGCTAATCTTTCGGCATGTCATCCCCGGATGCCCGCTTCCGATTGTTCGCTGCCCGCCAGAGCCGGACGGCGGCCATGCCGTTCATCATGTTCACCGCGCTGATCGACATGATTTCGATCGGCTTGATCATCCCGGTGTTGCCGGCGCTGGTTGGCAGTCTCACGGGCACGAAAGCGGATCAGGCGCTGTGGTATGGCAAAGTCACATTCGCATTCAGCTTTGCCAACTTCTTCGGCTCGCCAATCCTGGGGGCGCTTTCCGACAGCTATGGCCGCCGACCCGTGTTGCTGCTGGGTTTTTCCGGACTGATGTTGAGCTTCTTTACCACGGCGCTGGCGACCTCGGTGGGCATGCTGATCATCATCCGGCTGGTGGCGGGCGCGATGCAGGCCAATCTGTCCGTGGCCAGTGCCTATGTGGCGGACATCACGCCGCCCGAACAGCGGGCGAAGCGCTTCGGCATGATGGGGGCCATGTTCGGTGTGGGCTTCATTCTCGGTCCCGTGATTGGCGGCCTGCTGGGCTCGATCAATCTGCGCCTGCCTTTTTTCGCGGCAGGCTGCCTGGCGCTGATCAATCTGCTGTATGGCTACTTCGTGCTGCCGGAATCATTGCCGAGCACCCAGAGGCATGCGTTCAACTGGAGAACTGCCAATCCGCTCGCTTCGATGCGCCGGCTGGCTGAATTGAAAGACGTGGCGCCGCTGGCCGTTGTAGTGGGTCTGTGTGGGCTGGCGCAATTCGTGCTCTATACCTGCTGGGTGCTCTACACGACCTTTAAATTTGGCTGGGGACCCCGCGACAATGGCTGGTCACTCGCGGCCGTGGGCGTTGTTTCGGCCGTCATGCAGGGTCTGTTGCTGGGCCGGATTTTGAAGCGCATCAGCGTGCGGCGACTGGCGGTACTGGGGCTGCTCTCCTCCACTTGCGCCTACGCGTTGTGGGGTGCCGCCACACAGAGCTGGATGATGTACGCGGTCATTTTCGTCAACCTGCTGGGCGCAACGGTGTCATCGACCATTCAGAGCATCATTTCGGGCGCGGCAGACGCACAGAATCAGGGCAGGACGCTGGGCGCAGTCGGGGGCCTCAATAGCCTGATGGCCGTGATCGCTCCGGCCATCGGTGCGCCGCTAATGACGATGGTGTCGTACCTTCCCAAAGGTGATTGGCGCATCGGTGCGCCGTTCTACTTCTGCGCGCTGCTGCAGGGGGCCGCATTACTATTGACGGTGATGCATTTTCGCAGCGAACGGCGCGAGCAACTCACTCTGCAAACCGGCACCTAGCTTTCAATCGGAGACAGCATGTTCATTGGCAAAATCGCCGCCGCCACATCACTCGCGCTCGCGGCTACGGCTTCAGTGCAGGCACTGGCCGCCGATACGACCTGCAGGGCAGTGTTCGATGCCATTGCCAAGCAGGTGATGACGCCGAATCACGAGTACATGATCCAGACCGAGGGCGCCGACAAGAGCAAGCGGGAGCAGAGGGAAGTCATCAATACCGGTACGGCCCAGTATTTTCTGGTTGGCGGCGAATGGCACACCATGAAGGAGACACCCAAGGAGACGCTGCAGCGGGAACGTGACAACGAGGCCAGCTCCGATGTGGCCTGTCGCTACCTCCGCGACGAGAGCGTGGAGGGTGTCAGTACCTCCGTGTTCAGCGAACACAGCAAGACCGCATCCGGTGAAAGCAACGCTTTGATCTGGATCGCCAAGACCAATGCGATGCCAGTGCGCGAACAGGTGGACATGGATCGGGGAAATCCGGGCGCACGGCACCTCGAGGTTCGCATCGTATATGCCAACGTGCAGGCGCCTGCCGCCGTGAAGCCTTAAAGCAGCCATGCCCGTAATGGTCAACTTCACGGTCAATGGCGCAGCGCAAAGCATCGATGCCGATGACGACACGCCGCTGCTCTGGGTGTTGCGCGACCATCTGAAACTGACCGGGACCAAGTACGGCTGCGGCATGGCGCTCTGTGGCGCCTGCACGGTGCAAATCGATGGCGTTGCGGTGCGCTCATGCGTGTTGCCGTTGAAGTCGCTGGAGGGGAAGGCGGTGACGACGATCGAGGGCCTCTCCAGGGACAGGAGTCATGCCGCGCAGCGCGCGTGGATCGAACTCGATGTGCCGCAATGCGGTTATTGCCAGTCCGGGCAGATCATGGCCGCAGCGGCACTACTGCAATCCAATGCGTCGCCGAGCGATGCCGATATCGATGCAGCTCTGGCCGGGAACATCTGTCGTTGCGGCACCTATTCGCGCATCCGCAAGGCGATTCACCGGGCGGCCGAGCTGCTACGCGGGAGCCAATCGCCGTGAGCGGGCTGGATCCCGGACGTCGCATCTTCCTGCAACGCGCAGCCTGGCTGGGTGGAGGTCTTGTGCTCGCCGCGGCGCTGCCGGTTTTCCAGAAGGGCCCGCGCGCAGCGCAGGTTTCCAACAATCAACTCAACGCGTGGCTTCGAATCGGCCCGGACGATTCCATCAGCATCCTGGTGGATCGTTCGGAAATGGGCCAGGGCGTGTATACCGCCTTGCCCACTTTGATCGCCGAGGAACTCGAGGTCGATCTGGCGCGCGTCAGCGTCGCCGCAGCGCCCGTGGGCGAGGCGTATGTGAATGCTCTCAATGGCGGCCAGGTGACGGGCACCAGCAATAGCGTTCCGGAAGCCTGGGACAAGTTGCGCAAAGCGGGAGCGCAGGCGCGGATGATGCTGATTTCGGCGGCGGCGCAGCGGTGGCATATCGATCCGTCGGCCTGTCATGCGGATAACGGCAGGGTAATCGGTACGCAGGGCAGGTCTGCGAGCTACGGACAACTCGCGGATGCGGCCGCCAGGTTGCCGGTGCCCAAGAACGTGCCCCTCAAGGATGCCAAAAATTTTCGCCTCATCGGCAAACCGCTGCCTCGGCTGGATACACCGGGCAAAGTGGACGGCAGCGCTGAATTTGGCCTGGACGTGCAGCTGCCTGGGATGCTCTATGCAGTCATCGCGCTGTCTCCGACGCTAGGTGGCAAGGCCATCTCGGTTGACTCGACCGCGGCATTGGCTCTGCCGGGCGTGCGGCGGGTACTGCCCACTGCCAAAGGAGTGGTGGTCGTGGCGGAGCACTTCTGGCAGGCCAAGAAGGCGCGCGATGCCGTGCGAATCGTCTGGGAGCCGGGTCCCAATGCAGGTCTCGACAACGCGGCAATGTGGTCGATGCTCAACAATGCCGCCGCCAATGCGGGGGCTTCAGCGCTGAGCAGTGACGATGTGGCAGCCGCGCTCAAAGGCGGCAACGCCGTCGATGCGTTGAAGACGGCGGCAAAGACCTTCTCCGCCGTGTACGAGCTGCCCCTGGTGGCGCACGCCACCATGGAACCCATGAATTGCACCGCGGACGTGAAGGCGGACCGCTGCGATGTGTACGTCGGCACCCAGGTGCAGCAACTGACTCAGACTGCTGCCGCCGGAGCAGCCGGACTTCCGCCGGAGCGGGTAAACGTTCATACCACCTTGCTGGGCGGCGGGTTCGGCCGGCGTCTGGAGGTGGACTTCGTGCCCGCGGCGGTCGAGGCGTCGAAGGCGGTGAGCGCACCGGTGAAATTGATCTGGACCCGGGAAGACGACATGACGCATGACTTCTACAGGCCCCCGGCGCGTGAGGAGGTGACGGCTGGTCTGGACGACAAGGGCAAGCTCGTCGCATGGTCGTTGCATATCACCAGCCCCTCGATCACTTCGCGCTTTGATCCAAGTAACAAGGATCCCTTCGATTCAGTGATCGAGTACGTGCAGAATTTTCCCTACGGCGTGCCGAATTTTGATCTGCGATATACCCGCCAGGAGATCGGCATCGACGTGGGCTATCTGCGCTCGGTGAGCCATTCGCCCAACTGCTTCGCGGTCGAAAGCTCTATCGATGAGCTGGCTGCGGCGGCGTCGAAAGATCCGCTTCAGTTCCGGCTGGAGCTGCTGGCCGGAAAGCCGCGCCACACGCAGGTGCTGCAACTTATCGCCGAGCGCGCGGGATGGGGCCGTCCCGCGCCGGGACGCCACCAGGGACTCGCCTTCATGGAGGGTTACACCGCCTGCATCGCCCAGGTGGCGGAAGTGTCCGTGCAGGGCGGGCGGCTGAAAGTTCACAGGATCATCTGCGTCATCGATTGCGGGCAGACCGTCAATCCGCGGATCGTCGAATCTCAGATCGAGAGCGGTATCGTCTACGGATTGTCCGCGGCGCTGTGGGGCGATGTCACGCTGCGTGCCGGGCGCGTCGTGCAGACCAATTTCAACGACTACCGTGTGCTGCGCCTGAACGAGCTGCCCGAACTCGACATCCACATCGTTCCAGGCAACGGCCCGCCGGGTGGTATAGGCGAGACCGGCGTGCCGCCGGTGGCGCCGGCGCTCTGCAATGCCATCTTCGCGGCGACGGGGCAGCGCCTGCGATCTCTGCCGATCAGCGCGCACAAGTTCGGTTGAGCCTCGCTGCTGTGCCAGCCAGTCAGCCGCCCGGTATGGGCAGCACCGGCATGATCTCAATGGAATCGCCCGGGAAAATTGCGAAATGCGGGTGCTTTTCGAACATCGCCGCGGCAGCCTCGTGCGAATCGGCGCGCACCACCGTGAAGGCGCCCATGTGGTTGCTGACATCGGAAATGCCGCTCTGCGAAACCTTCTTGGTCTGGCCCAGCGGCCCGCCCATGGTGACGATCGCCGCCTGATGCTTCTCGACCCATCCTTTCCAGGCAAACATGCCTTCCCTTTCCTTGGCGCGGCGCTCGACCTCGGGTAGGGCCATCCAAGCCGCGAAGCGCGGACTGTTCTTGTTACCGAGGAACACCGCAAGATATATATTGTTCGTGCTCATGGAATCTCCTGTTGGATTCTGTGCCATGCCACCGAACGACGATCCTCCATCATCGAAATCGACACCCTGAACCACATTTGATGACAAACCATACCCCTCTCCCGCGGCGAGCGCTCATTCTGTCCGCCGCCTTGTTCCTGCTCAGCTCCGCCCTGGTTACTGCCCGGGAGGGCGCCGGGCAACCACTCGCCTTCACGCACGTGACCGTGATCGATGCCACCGGCGCGGCGCCGCTGCCCGACATGACCGTGGTAGTCGAGAACCAGCATATCGTCACGCTTGGCAAGAGCCGGCTGCTGCGGCCTCCGCATGGCGCGCATGTCATCGAAGCCCGGGGCAAATACCTGATCCCGGGTCTCTGGGACATGCACGTACACACGGTATTCGGCGACTGGCTTCCGGCCAACGAGCAGGTAACGCTGCCGCTGTTCGTGGCCAATGGCATCACCGGCGTCCGCGACATGGGCGGTGACCTCGAAGTACTGAAATGGTGGCGGACCCGGATCGCGGCAGGTCGGCTGCTGGGGCCGCGCATGATCATTGCCGGACCCATGCTCGATGGACCGATACCGCGCTTTCCGAGTTCCGCGCCCGTGGCCGGCGCTGCGGACGGGCGGCGCACCGTCGATGAATTGCAGGCGCAGGGCGTCGACTTCATCAAGATACAGTCGTTGATTCCGCGTGACGGCTATTTCGCCGCAGCAGAAGAGGCGAAGAAGCTCGGGATTACTTTCGTTGGACATGTGCCGGACGCCGTGCGCGCATCCGAGGCCTCCAATGCCGGGCAAAAGAGCATCGAGCATTTCACCGGAGTGTTCGAAGGCTGCTCGCCGCTCGAGGATGAGCTCATCAAGGGCCCCAAGACTTTGGGCCGCTATGCCACCACGTACGATCCGGAGCGCGCGCGACAGGTAATCGCGCTGATGGCCCGCAATCAGACCTGGCAGGTGCCGACACTGGTGTGGGAGCGCGGCCAGTGGCTCATCGACGACAACGATCTCAGCCATGATCCACTGATCAAGTATGCGCCGGCGGCGTGGAAGGACCGGACCTGGCCCATGTTCGTGAAGGCCATACTCTCCGATATGGACACGGACCCGTTGCCGGTTCGCCAGCATTTTGTACAGATGGAGCTCGACATGACCCTGGCAATGTTCCAGGCCGGCGTACCATTCATGGCAGGCACCGACACGGCCGCAGGCGTGCACGTGTTCCCGGGCTTCAGCCTGCACGATGAACTGGGATTATTCGTCCGCGCGGGACTGACACCCATGCAGGCTTTGCAGACCGCGACTCTCAATCCGGCCCGGTTCATGGGGCGTCTCAACGACCTCGGGACCGTCGAGAAGGGCAAACTGGCCGACCTGGTCTTGCTGGACGCGAATCCGCTCGATGACATCGGCAACACGCGACGGATACGCGCGGTGGTGCTGGCGGGTCGTTACTTTGATCGGGTGGCCCTGGACCGCATGCTGCAGGGCGTGGCGACTGCCGCGGCAAAATCGCCATGAAGCGGCTGTTGCTCGTGCTTGCATTGGGTGCGACGGCAGCAGCCATCGCCAAACCGGTGACCGTGGCCGACCTGCTGGCCAATTCGCCGGCACAGGACTGGCGCTCGCCGGATCCGGCCAACACGTTATACATGGACATGCCGGGCGGGCGCGTCGTCATCGAACTCGCGCCGAATCTCGCGCCGCTGCATGTGGCGAATATCACGCTGCTGGCGCGGGCGCATTATTTCGACGGCCTGGCGGTTTTGCGGGTGCAGGACAACTACGTGGTGCAGTGGGCGGATCCGGAGCATCAGCGGCCGATTCCAGACGGGGTCCACATGGTGGCGCCGGAGTTCACCGCCGA
This sequence comes from uncultured Gammaproteobacteria bacterium, assembly GCA_963771665.1. Lineage (GTDB taxonomy): Bacteria > Pseudomonadota > Gammaproteobacteria > Steroidobacterales > Steroidobacteraceae > FEN-1191. The sequence goes on from CAVYUK010000013.1 coordinate 237,078, forward strand.
TCGCAGAGCCGGACGGCATTTCGAGCCGCTTGCGGAACGCGATGTCTACGCTGCCCAGGTGGGATTTCTCGACGGCTTCCCGGCGGGGCGGGATCCGCGTTCAGGCACGGTCTGGCTGGCGCATTGTTACGGCATGGTGGGCGTCGGCCGTGACGATCCGCCGGAGAGCGACGGCACGGAAATGTATGCCGTCATCGGTCATTCGCCGCGGCAGCTCGATCGCAACGTGACCCTGGTCGGCAGAGTGCTCAAAGGCATCGAGCTGCTATCGAGCCTGCCGCGCGGCAGCGGCGAAATGGGCTTCTACGTGAAATCCGAGCCGCTGGCACCCATCACCTCGGTGCGCATCGCCGCGGACCTGCCGGCGTCCGAACGAACACCGATTGAGGTGCTGCGCACCGACAGCCCCACCTTTCGGACGGTGCTGGAGCAGCGTCGCAACCGGCGTGAGGCCTGGTTCAAATACAACCCGGGGCACATAGAGCTGTGCAACGTGCCGTTGCCGGTACGCACGCCACCGGGTAATAAGTAATTGGCGTCGCCGTCAGTGCCCGAAGTGATAGTTGAAGTCGATACCCACCGTTCGCGGCTGGCTGACGGCAACGCGATTGAAGGTGGGCAGGTTCACCGCGTCTTGCGTCACGTTGTTGAGCAACGCCCGCTTGTCGGCGAGGTTGTTGACGAACAGCACCGCCGTCCAGCGCTCTCCTTCCAGCCCGGTGCGCACGTTCGTGAGGTCATACGACGGCAGCGTGTTGATCGAGTAAGTTTCGTCGGTGCGGCTCCCCGTGTAGGTATTGTCGGCGCGCGCGGTGAATGCGAGCTGATCCGTCAGGCTATGTCGATACGCGATCGAGGCGGATGAAGTCCAGTGCGGCACCTGTTGAATCGGGGTGCCGGGATCGAAGCCCGCATCGATCAGCTCGGAGCTCACCAGCGCGGCGTGAGAATACGATGCGTTGGCCGACACGATCAGATCGCGGATGACCACCGCCTTGATCTCCAGTTCGCCGCCGTAAACGTGCGCGTCGCCCGCGTTGGCCGTGTACACGTAGCCGCAAGGGGATAGAGCATTGGTCTGCTGCACGCCATTCCAGCGCTCGTAGTAAGCGGCCGCGTTGATGGTTACCCGGTTATCCAGGGCGCGCAGTTTCTCGCCCAGTTCGTAACTCCATACATTGTCCGATTTGAAGGAGATCGGACCGGCCACGAATCCTGTGCTGCCGTACTCGGTCTGCAATTCGGCTTCGCACGACAGCGGCCCCGAGGTCGGCACCGGTCCGGTGCCGCCGCCAGGACGGAAGCCCTGTGCCAGCGTTCCATAGAGCAGCAACTGCTTGTTGATGTCGTAGGAGAGCGATAGCTTCGGGGTGACACCCTGATCCGTCTCCGCGGTCGAGTTCACCACCGGCGACGCCAGGGCACCGTTCTGCACGACGTGGACGGGCGCATCGTAGTGGTAGCGCCGAAGCCCCGCGGTCACCGCGAAGGCGTCGGTGACATTGAATGTCACTTCACCGAAAACCGATTGCTGCAGGATCTTGTTCGGGCTGTAGTAGTTGAACAGGGCGTTCGAGCCGAAATCTGCCGCACCATTGGTCGACGGAAAGGTGATGTTCCAGTCCGACTCGAAGTCCTCGTAAAAGTAGCCCACCAGCCATTTCAGTCGCGGATTGCCCGCCGAGCCGATGCGAATCTCTTCGGTGGTCTGATGGGAGATATTGTCTTCGAATGAATAGGAGGCGCCGATGCCGCCGTCCGCCGGTATGTAGCTCGGTACGTAGCTGGGTCCCAACCCGGTGGTCCAGGATTCCGTGGTGTCCTGTGTCAGCGGTTCGTGCCGGGTCCAGAACGAGGTGGTCGAGGAAGCCTCGATCGCATCGTTCTGATACTTGATGTTCAGGCTGCCGAGCAGGAATTTGTCGAAGGAGCGCTCCGCGACGTCAAAGGGCTGGTAATGCGCGTCGGTACCCGGGTCACTGTCGATATAGGGTAAGCCGCCCGATCCCAGTCTCTGGTAGAGGAACGAGGGCGTGATGCTTAAGCCCTCCAGCGGCTTGACCAGCAAGCTGGCGCGCAGCGTGGTGGTTTCGGTGTAATTGACATCGTGATAGTCGGTGGCCACGGGCGCCGCGAGCACATTGCCGCGCGTCGAGCCGTTCGAAAGCGGAAACTCGCCGGGCGCAATGACGACCCGATCTATCCAGCCAGCATCACTCGCGTACGAACCGACCAGGCGAATTGCCGCGATGTCCGGAATCAGCGGCAGATTGACCATGGCGTTTTCGGCATGATTGAAGCCGCCATGATCGGTCTGACTGAGGGTGCCTTCCGCCGAGGAATCAAACGCCGACGGATTGGGCGCATTCGGCACGATCTTGATCGTGCCGCCCATGGAGCCCGACCCGTACAACGTGCCTTGCGGCCCGCGCAACACCTCCACGCGATTGAGGTCATATAGAGAAGGGGAGATGACGATCTTGCCTTCGTTGGTGGCGGCGGATGCCGTCAGCGGCGTGTCATCAAAGTAGAAGCCGACCGTGGGGGAGTTGCCGCCGGTGGACGCGACACCGCGCATCTCGAATTCCGTCATGCCCGGGCCGCTGGTGCGGATCGATACGCCGGGGACCGACTCCATCAGAGTGGCCAGGTCGGTCGCGCCGCGATCCTGGATGTCTGCTCCTGACACGGCGGTCAGGCTGATGGGCGTGTCTTCCGCGGTGGTTTCACGCTTCTCCGCCGTGACCACGATCTCTGCCAGCTGTGTTGTATCGGAATGGGACTGCTGGCCTAAGGCGGACTGCGTCCACCCCAAAAGACCTGATATCGAACAGCAGACCGCAATAAAACGAAACTTCGTCTGAAACATGACGCTCCTGTTTTCTCTCCCTGCGCGAAGCATCAGTATAGCGTTACCGGTGAGTCGCCGGGCGCGCTCAATAAGCGCGTGCGATGCTTCAAGACGCCGCGTTCGGGTGCAGCGGCATCGGATCGGGCACGCTTTCGGTGCACGCCCTCCATGCGATACGATTGTTGCCATGGCAACAGTTTTCGACAAAATGAACCTCAAAGGGCAGCAGGAGATCCTGGTGCTCAACGCGCCGGATTCCTTCGAGAAGGAGATCAAGGCACTCCGCAACGTTCGCGTGTACCGCCGTGTCGAGGAGGTGAAGAGCCCCTCCTTCGTACTGGCCTTTGTGACGGAGCGGGCGGAGCTGGCGCGGCTGTCGAAGAAGCTGGCTGCCAAAGCGGTCGGCGATGCGCTGCTGTGGTTCGCCTACCCGAAGGGCAGCTCGAAAAAATATACCTGTGATTTCAATCGCGATGAGGGTTGGGAGACGCTGCGTCAGTCGGGATTCGACAGCGTCCGCATGGTGGCGATCGACGAGGACTGGTCGGCACTACGTTTCCGGCGCGTTGAATTCATCAAAGCGGCGCGTTAATAAAGTTCGAATTGCCGCGCGTCGCCGATTACCCGCTCGAAGCTAAGCCCAAGCGTCTCCAGCACCGGTTCGGCGACAGGCTTCACCTGCTTTAGAATGTAGTGCTCGCGATCCAGCGGGTGCTGCAGGTTGTCCAGCGGCTCGGCGCCAGCCGTGGTGACCACATAGCGGATCGAGCGCCCGGGCGGCTGGCTGGACTTTCGGGCGGCGGCGACGTGAGGCGGCGTGGTGGCGGTGTACTCCCGCGTCTGCTTGCGCAGGTTCTTGAAATAGACGAGTTCCTCATCCAGTTCGCCCCGCCGTACACGGCCGACGACCTGCGCGAGATATTCATCGACCGGCTGATCGGTGAACAGGCGCTGGTAGAGCTCGCGCTGCACGCGCTTTGCCAGCGCGGTCCAGTCGCGGCGCACGACCTCCATGCCTACGAACTCCACAGTGCCCGCGCCGCCATCGTGCACCAGGCCGGCATAACGCTTGCTGGCGCCGCGCGTGCTGTTGCGGGCGTGCGCCAGGAACAGCCGCAGATAGAGCTTTTCAAATTCGAGTTCGAGCCGGCTTCGGACCTGCCAACGGGTTTCGATATAACGCCCGAGCGCCTCATTCAGGGCTGCGGCCAGTCGTTGGGCCTCTTCAGTGGCGCGCCCAGGGTCCTCATCGCGCGAGCGGACGAACAGGCTGTCGGTATCTCCGTAGAGCACCTGCAACCCCTGAGCCTCGAACCAGCGCTTTGACCAGAGCAGCATTTCCTTGCCCATGCCGGTAATCGCATTGGCCAGCGCGGGGTTGAAGAAGCGGCAAGCCGAGGTTCCCAGCACGCCGTAGAACGAGTTCATCAGGATCTTGATGGCGTGCGATGCCACCTCGTCGTGTGCTTTCTTGGCCGCCTCGCGCCGCGGGAACAGCTCATCGAGCAGGCGCGGAAGTATCGCGGGGGCGCGCCTGAAGGCCGCGCTGGGGGTGATGATCAGGTCGGCATCCGGGGCCGGGTTCGGCACAAAGCTGAGTGGATCAATGTTGAAGGTGCGGATGAGACTGGGGTACAGGCTCTTGAAATCGAATACCCAGACATTGCGATGCACGCCGGTGACCGGCTCGAGCACGTGACCGCCCTGCTGCGCCACGTGCACGCGCGAGTCGTTGCCGCGCACGCTTGGGGCGACGACGTGCACGCGCTGCAGTTCCTCGAGATAGAGAAAATCGAAGGATGCGATGCTTGCGGCAACGCGGTCAGGCGTCATGCCCGTCAACCGGCTGCGTGCAAACGACAGCCGTATCAGGTTCAGCTTCTCGACTATCTGGTAGGCGAGGCGCGCATCGGTGCGCGCATAGAGCGCAAAGGACGGCAAGTCATGCCGGTAGTTGTGGATGATTTCCGCGATGCGATCGCGCACGTCGCCTGCAACGGCCTTGCCTTCACCGAGCACCTCGCGCGCCACCGCGTCGAGTGAGTAGTCATCCATGCGCACGAAGGCACCCCGCAGCAGGTCGATGCCATCGAGCACCAGGCGCCCGGGAATGGTGGCCTGCCCGCTGCCGAAGTAGCCCTCGGCCTTGCGGATGCGCAGTTCCCCCGCACCACGTCCCAGATCGACCGGGTAGTGCAGACGGGTGGCGATTTTCTGCAGCACGCTCAGATCGAAATCGATGATGTTCCAGCCCGTCAGCACATCCGGGTCAATTGACCCGACGCGTTCGCAAAATGTCCGCAGCGCCGCCAACTCATTGACACAGCGCGTGGCGCGTTCCGGCATAGGCCGTTCGCTGCCATCGACGATGAGCACTTCGTCGATGCCCGGCGCGAACAGGGAGATCGCCAGTAAACGTTCGGCCTTAGCCTCGGTCTCGATATCAAACGAGAGTACCCGCGGTTCGACCGTCACTTCGGCGGAGCGGATCGTCGGGTTATCGAAGATCCAGGTGATTCCGCCGCTTCCCGGCAAGCCCTCGCCCTCGATCTGGCAGCCGCCCTTGATGCCGCGTTCGATCAGGTAGTGCGCGGCGAAGCGCACGTCGGCTTCGAACGTCTCGATGCCGGCTGCGTGCAGCCGGTCCCGGAGCGGCGGTACATCGGCGGGTATCTCCACCTCGACCTGGCATACCGCCGCGCCGTCAAAGGTCTGCTTGTTGACCGGCCTTGGTTGCGGCGCACGCAACGCCCGGGTGCGCTCGGCGTCGGCAGCGCGGATGTAGAAGTCCGGGCGTTGACGATCGTCGCGCACCAGAAAGCTGCCCCCTTTTTCCAGCTGGCCGTACAGGTAGACCACGGGCACGCGTTTGCCGTTGCCACCAGCGACGACGCGATAGCTTGCCTGGAGGATGAATCCGCGGACGGTGGCCACCCCGTATTCTGCAGCAACTTCCGCGTGCTCGCCCCGTGGTTGGCAGAAGCGTTAAGATATCCCGAGCGGGGGCATGGATCGGCTGCCGCATAAACGGCGGATCAAAATAACAGGAGAATGCCGTGAAAAATATCGACGTGCTGTATGTCCTGATCGGGGCGCTTTACCTGGTGCTTGGCATGTTGCTGGGCATCGTCATGGGAATAAAGGGGGATTTCACCCTGGCGCCTGTCCATGCGCACATGGATCTCGTGGGCTTCAGCTCGCACTGCGTGCTGGGCCTCATCTATAAAACCTGGCCCAGCCTCAAGCAAGGTGCGCTGGCGCTGGTTCAATTCCTGCTGTTCGTCATCGGATCGCCGATCCTGCTGATCGGGATCGCCGTGGCGATCAAATCGAACAACGCCACTCCGGCCATCATTGGCTCGATGCTGCTGATCCTCGGCGCCGTGGTGTTTTTGCTCATCGTCGCGCGGGGCTTGTTCCGCGATCAGCCGCGGCCGTAACGCGCTTCCAGCGCGCCGATCGCTGACGCGCTCAATGGCGTGCCGCTGCTGCTCGCGGCGTAGAGCGCAGCGCCGGCCGCAGGCGGCAAACGCGGCGCCACCACGCGATAGCGGTCGCCACTGGCCGCCAGCCGCGCCTGCAGCGGCGCGAGCAGCAGCTCGCGTTGCTGGAACAGGCCGCCGGAGTACGACACATTGAGCGTCGTCTGCGGCGGAACGGCCAGCTGCCGATGCACCGCATCGACCAGCAGCAGCAGTTCGCCGGCAGCTTCCTCGAACAGCGCCGCTGCGCTGACATCGCCGTGCCGAGCCGCCTCTGCCACCAGCGGCGCGAGAGCGGCCAGGTTGCTGCGCTGAACCTGCGCCTGGTCATAGATCGCCGCGCACAGGTCCAGGTCGGACTTCAGCTCAAAGTGTCGCCGCAGGATGCCGTACAGCGGGCCTCGCTCGACGCGGCCGTCGCTCATGCGCGAGAACAGGTTCAATCCCTGGCGTGCGATCCAGTAGGCCGAGCCCTCGTCGCTGAATAGCTCGCCCCAGCCACCGGCACGCGCCGCGCGGCCCTGGTATTCGCCGTAGGTCATCGAGCCGGTGCCCGCGATGATGTTGATGCCGTCCCCACCGGCGAGCGCGCCGGCCCAACCGCACACGGCATCACTGCCGCATCGATAGCGTGCTCTCTCCAGCAACGGCGAGGCGGCGGTGTCCAGAGCCTCGATCAGGCGGCTGTCCTCACCGTAGGAGGGCAGGCCCAGAAAGGCGAAGCTCAGCGCCGCCGCTGACAGCCCGGCTTGCGCCAGCGTGACTTCGATGCCGCGCGCGAGCATGGCTCGCAAGGCATCCCAGCCGATCTCGAGATAGTAGGCCGGCCCTTCCGTATGGGAGCCCAATATTTTTCCGGCGTCGTCGATCAGCAAAAATGCGGTCTTGCTGCCGCCGCCATCGACTCCGAGATAGGAGCTCACGCGCAGCGCCAGGGATGGATTGAGACGCCCTTGACGACGCGACTGACGGTGCCGGCCGCATTGGGGCTGTCCGGTCGGACGCCCAGCGACAGTGAGCGCAGCAGCGCCAGCGCCTGCGCGAACATGGCATAGGGCAGGCACAGCTCCAGGTCCGACAGATCGCTCGGCATCGCCGTAGCGGCCAGCGCGACATCGCCGGCCCCCGCCGGCGCCGCGGCGCTCAGAGACAAGGTGATCACACGTCCGGCCACGCCATCGCGCCGTAATTCCTCGATCAGATCGATATCGTACTGCCGCGTGTAGGGATCGCTGCTCACGAACACCACCACCAGCGTGCTGGCGTTGAGGATGGTTTTGGGTCCGTGGCGGAAGCCAAGCGGCGAGTCTGCAATCGAGACCACTTTGCCATCGGTGAGCTCCAGCATCTTCAGGGATGCCTCGCGGGCCAGTCCGTGGAATTCCTTGGCGCCGAGGTACACCACGCGCTCAAATTTCTGCGCCACCAGGCTGTGCAGCAGGGTTTCGCTGCCCGGAAGAATCCGCTCGCACAGCTGCGCCAGCGAGGCCATTCGAGCAGCGCCCGCGGCGACGCCGTGCAGGGCCAGTGCGGCTGCGAGCAGCATGCCGGTGAAACTCGAGGTCATCGCAAAACTGCGGTCGTTGCTCGCCTCGGGGAGACGCACGACGTAGCTGCGCGGTGCTTGCGTGGCATGCTGGTACAGCGCGCCCGCGGCATCGCAGGTAACAATCAGATGGTGGCAATGCTCGAGGTACTGATCCGCAATCGCGATGGCGGCCATGCTCTCCGGACTGTTGCCCGAGCGTCCGAAGGACACCATCAGCGTCGGAGTCTGCGCGGTCAGGTAACTCGCCGGGCTCGCCACCAGCTCCGTGGTCGAGATGGCATCGATCCGGCGCGCCAGCGTGCGGGTCAGTGCCGGTGCCAGGCACTCGCCGATGTGCGCCGAGGTGCCTGCGCCCGTCAGCACGATGCGAAGCTCAGGTAATCGCAGCAGCGGATCCAGGAACGCCCTGAGCCCGGCGGCTTGTGCCGCAATCTGCTGCTCGATCTCGGCCCAGATCCGCGGCTGTTGCAACACCTCGCGCGCGGTCCAGTGCGCTCCGGCACTCTCCAGTTGCGCTGCGCTCAGGCCAAAAGCGTTCATGCCGGTGCCCTGGGGTGGCAGGCGGCAGCATAGTCCCGCAGCACCTGCGCCACGCCATCGAGCGCCAGCTCGCGCGGCTCGTTCAGCAGGCGTCCCTCCCGGACCGCGGCGTACTGCACGGGCAGGTACTGGCTCAGCAGTGTCAGCGGCACGCCGCGCTGACGCAGGTTCTGCAGCAACGCCTCCAGCGCCGCGCGGACTTCGGGCGCATTCCAGTAGTAACGGATGCGGTCACTGAGGCTGTACTGCAGATCGAACCCCTGCGCCGCGGCGTCGGTGTAATAGGACTTCCAGTAGCGCGGATCGCGCTTCATCGCGCCCAGCACCACCTCGCGCAGCGATTCGGCTGGCGCGATCCCAAGTTCGCGTTCGATATCGACCAGGGCCCAGAGCGCCTCGCGCAGCGCGAAGGTGACGCCCGGTCCCACCTTGAGAATGGCGAAGTGATCGCGCACCAGCGCAGCCAGCGCGCCGCCGGTCTGGTAGTCAGTGGAGTGCGCTTCATATACGAGTCCAGGCTCGCGCTCGATTCGCGCCGACAACTCGCCTGCCTTCGCCGGGTCGTAATCGATGACTTTGTGATGATCGAATTCGACCCCGGGCTGCACCACTAGTGCCACGACGCGCGGCCAGGCCTCCGTGAGGCCCGCCGCAAGCAACGCGCTTCGATGCGCCGCGAGCGTGACATCGACGGCCGCCGGGGTCGTGACGGCAAGGGTTTCGAGATCCTCCGCGGCTCCACCGGGCGTGGGCACTTCCGTGCCGATCACATAGACCGGCGCTTCGCCGCCGTTCGCCCGCCAGGCGCTCTCACTGGCGCGGCAGAGTCGGGCTGCTCGCGCGGCGATGATCTCATCGCTCAGTACCGCGGGGTCATCGGCGCAGCTCATCGAGCAATCCAAATGAATCTTGCGGAAGCCGGCGGCAACGTAGTCCGACACCATGCGCTCGGAGCGCTCCAGTGCCACCGCGGCTGATTCGGTACGCCAGCAGTTCGGACCCAGATGATCGCCCCCGAGTAGCAGCCGATCGACCGGCAGCTCGGCGCGTGCGGCGATCTGCGCGACGTAACCCCGGAAATCCACGGGCGTCATCCCGGTGTAGCCGCCGAATTGATTGACCTGGTTGGAAGTGGCTTCGATGAGGGCGTACTCGCCGCGGCGAGCAGCTTCGCGCAGGGCGGCCTCGATCACCAGCGGGTGCGAGCTGCATACCGAGCAGATCCCCGCGCCGCTGCCGGCCTTATGCGAACCGAATAATTCGAGCAGTGCTTTCATCACTCAGGCTGCAGCGACAGCAGCAGCGAGCCGGCCAGCGCGAGAACGACGCCCGCCAGCTTGTAGGGACCGGGCAATGTGCCGGCGATCGCCAGCGAGATGACGGCGGTCATCAGCGGCGCGCCGGCGTTGACGAGCGGGGAGACCACGATGGCCTTGCCGTAGCGGAACGCGTAGACGAGCAGCAGTGCGCCGACGGCATTCAGGATCTGCGTGGCGGCCGCCAGCCACGGACCATACAGCCCTAAGTTCACGGGCCTGGAAAAATCGGTGAACCACACGGCCACGGGAATGAACAGCAGGCCCGACAGCATCATGTAGACGAAGATGCTCTCTGCGCTCATCGTCCTGTTGGCAAGCTTGATCAGGTAGGCCTGCAGTCCCCAGGCCAGCATGCACAGCATCGCCAGCAGGAACCAACCGCCATAATCGTGCGCGCCCGCCCCCGGCTGATAATCGAACAACGGCAGCGAGATCACGGCCAGCGCAATACCCGCGATGCCGAGCTTGCCCGTGCGCTCGCGCAACAGCAGCAGCGACAGCAGGATCGTGATCACGGGAGAGAGCGACACGATGGGGAAGATCAGGTAAGTCGGTCCTATCGTGACTGCGCGGAACAGCACCATCTGCCCGCCGGCGCCCGTGATGCCGATGGCCAGCCCGAGCAGGATCGAGCGGCCGTCGCGATTGAAGCCCGCGTCGGTGTGACGGATGGCCCACAGCGCCGGGGCGATCATCGTCAGTGCCCAGACGACGTAGGTCAGGGTGTCCGGGAACCCATGCTCGCTGGGGAGCGAGGTAAACGCGCCCCAGACACCCCACATGACCGTCGTCAGCAGCGTGTAGCGCAGCCAACTGCTGTTTTGCATTTCAGAAACGATAGCTGATGCCGAGCGTGAATGTGCGCCCGTATGCCGAGTAGCCCTGGCCGACGGCGCTGCTGGTGCCGGAGCTGCTGGAGCTTGGGTTGGTGGTCGTCGCGCCAGAAGCCCAGACTTCGTCCTTGCGGTTGGCGAGATACGTGCGCGCGATGGCGTTGGCGAGGTTCCCGCCTTCGACATAGAGTTTCAGTCCCTTGAAGAACTCGTACGACGCCTGGGCCGTCACCCAGGAGAAGCTCGCCTGATACGCCGACAGACCATTGATTTCGGTGAATGTTTGCTCCAACGCGGAGCCGTCGTAATCCCAGGTGACATTCGCACTGATGGGGCCCGCCTCGTAGAGCACGCCAAGAGAGGCTGCGTTTGGCGAAACACCTTCGAGCTGACCAACGAATTGGCCCCCGACGTACGACTTGCTCCAGGTATGCGTGTATTCACCGTGCACACCAAAGCCGTTCTCCAGCATGTGCTGAAAGCCGAATTCGATACCCTCGACGTAGGCTTTGTCGCCGTTGATCGGCTGCTGTACCTCGTAAAGCACCGGCACTGGCGTTGTCGCGCCGTTGAAAAATCCCTGCACGCCAAGATTGACGTTGTTGGTCGTGCCCGTAGTGATCGTGTCTTTCAGGTCCTTGCCGAAGACGGCCAGTGTCAGCGCCGACTTCGGCTGGTAGTACCACTCAGCCGAGAAGTCGGCTGACCAGGCCTTGATGGGCTTCAGTGTGGAATTGCCCGCGTACATGATCGTATAAACGCGATTGAGTGAATTATCGGTTCGCGTTGGCGCCAGCTGGTCGAGTTCGGGGCGCGTGAGCGTCTCCGACGCGCCGAAGCGCAACTGCAGGTCGGGCCGCAAATGATAGAGGAAGTTGAGCGAGGGCAGCGGAATCGTGTACGAGCCGGTCGATGTGGTTGGCGTCGGGTTGCTGTAATTGACGAAGGCGGGATCGGTGGGATTGGCGGTGTTGGCGACCGTAACCGATTCGATTTCGTTGACCGCGGTGCTCGCGGTGGTCTTGGTATGCACCACGCGCACGCCCACGTTACCGGCCCAGCGGTAGCCTGAGAAAGCCGCTTCGAAGTAACCCGAAATGGTGTTTTCCAGCACGTTATAGGAGTTAACAGCGTTGAACTGCGGCAGCGTGGCGGCGAAGTCGTAGTTGGGCGCACCGGCTACGTAGGTATTCGGCTGGCCATTGAGCTTTTTGAGCGCGTTGAGCAGCGCGGGAATATTGAACACGGCCACCGTGGTCGGAAAACTGCCGCCGGCCCCCTGCATGTAATTCGGAAACGATGTCGTCGATATGACATTGGCGCCCAGGCTGCCGTAGGTAATCGGGGTCGCACCCGTGGGGGTGGTGTAGAAATCGTACTGGCTGGAGCCGCCGGTCCAGTCGTTGTCGAAATCATCGCGCGCCTTGTGGCGCGAGGTATCCGCCAGGCCGAAGCGGAACTGGCTCAAAGGTCCCAGTTCATCGAACTTGAGCGTGCCGTCGAGCGTCCCGCCCGACACCTTGTCATGCACGCTGTTGCCGTTGAGCCCCGTGTAATGGGCCGTCCAGAAATTGTTATTGAGCGCCCCGGAGGCCAGTGCCTGGGCATAGCTCTGACCGCCCGGCAACGTGACTGATATATAGGGCAGTCCGCCGCTGGGGTTGTTGCGCCAATTGATGACGTCCTGGTTGTAGGGCGTCGCTGATTCCAGACCCGAAGTCACGAACGCATCATTGCCGCCCTCGGGACGATTGGACTTGCTCTGATACACGTCGCCATCGAGCGTTAAGTTCGACAGCGGCGTCCAGGAAGCATTCGCGCCGATCAGCGAAGTGGTAACTCGCCGATCAACGGTCTGGTTGACAATTTCGGGCGTGAACGTGTTGGCCGTAAACGAGGTGATGAAGCCGTTCTTGACGACCACATTGGACCATTCGGGATTGCCGTTTTGGTCGTAGTTGAAATCCGGGTAGTAGGCCTGGTTGTAGGCCACCTGCGGATCGATCAGGCGGGAATAGAGCCCATCGACGGTCACATGCAGCGTGTCGGTGGGACGCCATTCGAGCGTTCCGGAGAAGGCATCGCGGCGCTTCTGATCGACCACCGAGCCGAACGAGATGCAGCACTCGGCGACCACGGGCGCGCTGGTGGGACCGGACAGCGGCCACACCCCCGGATTGTCACCGTCGTAGGTGTTGTAATTGAGCGAGTCGGTGCGGGTCTTTTGGCTCGAAAATACCGCGCCCAGCAACAGGCCCCAGCGGCCATCCGAGGTGGTATCGCTGATGAAGGCTGAGCCCTTCTTGCCCCAGTCCTCCGACATGTCGTTGTAGTTGCCTTCGAGGCGAACCGCGGAGTGCAGTCCCGGATTGTCGAAAGGGCGCGCCGAGCGCAGGTTGACCGTGCCGCCAATGCTGCCTTCGAGTGCCGAGGCCTGCGAGGATTTGTAGACATCGGCACCCGAGATGACATCCGAGGGCAGCACGTCGAAGGCCAGCGCGCGACCATCATCGTCGGTGGCGACGATGCGATTGTTGAGCGTCACGATGTTGTATTGGGGGCCCAGTCCGCGGATGCCGATGTATTGGCCTTCGCCGCCGGTGGTGCGCGTGATATTGACGCCGGTGATGTGACGCAGAGAGTCCGCGATATCGGCGTCGGGAAAGCGGCCGAGTTCGATGGCGTCGATCGAGTCCTGGACAATCTCCGCATTGCGCTTTTCATTGAGCGCCCTGTTCAGGCTCTCGCGCAGGCCGTCGACCACGACGGTGTCCAGCTGCGCGTCGTTCGTCGCGGCCGCAGGAGCTGCCGCCGCCGCAGGGGTCGCCGGGGTTGCCGCCGGGTCGGCGCTGCTGGACGCATCGTCAGCCGCCGATGCGGGCAGACCGATTCCGTTGAGGCCGAGGAGCAGGAGGCCGGTGGCGACGCGCCGGAGGTTCTTATACATGACCGTTTCCCTACTTATGTTATATGAAATCAAACGAAAGCCCAGACCCCTCTTATCGCTTTCGTTTTATTTCGTTTAATATTTCGGATATCTTCATCTCTGTCAAGTCGAAAACGAGCCGGGATTGGTAGACTCGACATCAAAGGGGCAGGGCAGCGTGAAAAAACTTACCACCAGCAGGCGCCGGTTCCTGCAGCTTGCCGCCGGCACGAGCGTCGCCTCGCACAGCCTGTTTGCCAGCGCCTCCACCGATACGCGTGTCGCCGCCGCGCTCGGCGACGGGCGCCTGCGGATTGAGTTCGACTCAAAGATGCGCACGCGCCTGTGGCATGGAGCCACTGCGCTGACTCGCTGGGCTGCCTCGGACTACCTGCAGCTCAAGGACGGGTCTCGCCTGGATGACTTTGTCATGCAACGGCACGCCACGCAGAAGATTGACGGGCCGCTGGGGCCTGGCATACGGCTGCAGATGACAGGCGTTGCGGGGACACGCCTGGAGAAGAGCACTGAAGTCGATCTCTTCGAACGCTATCCCGGGTTCGCGCTCTACCGGGTGTCCTATCGCAATCTGGAATCACGCCCGCTCGCGATCAACAGCTGGACCAACGCCAGCCTGCGCTTGTTGCCCCAGGGCACGGCGCCGGGCACCACCGCCGCGCCCGCTTTCTGGAGCTATTGCGGCAGCACGCACTCGGATCGGCGCGACTGGGTGCAGCCGGTGCTGCCCGGGTTCAACCAGGACAACTTCATGGGCATGGAAGCCTCCGATTACGGCGGTGGCACGCCCATCGTGGATGTGTGGCGCCGCGACTGCGGGCTGGCCGTGGGCCACGTAGAAATGACGCAGGAAGTGGTGTCGATTCCCGTCCGCCACCCGGGGGCGGGGGTGGAGATTGCCCTTACCAAAGGACTCATCACCCGCGAATTCGGCTCCGATAAGGATATTGCCCGCCTGTTGCAGCCGGGCGAGCAGCTCGCGACCCATGAAACCTTCATTGCCACGCACACCGGCGACTACTTTGCGGTGCTCGATACCTACCGCCGGATCATGGCGGATCGTGGCGTCGCCTCGCCGACCCCACCGGATGCGGCCTATGAATCCATCTGGTGTGCGTGGGGCTACGAGCGTGATTGCACCGTGCAGCTCATCGAGGGCACGCTGCCGAAGGTGCGCGACCTCGGACTGCGCTGGGCTGTCATCGATGATGGCTGGCAATCCAATGTGGGCGACTGGAATCTGGATCGCGGCAAGTACCCCGGTGGGGAAGCCGACATGCGGCGGCTGGTCCAGCGCATTCGCGCCGAGGACCTCAAGCCGCGGCTGTGGTGGGCGCCGCTGGCCACCGCGCCGGGCTCTGACCTGCTGCACGACCATACCGACCTGCTGCTGCTGGATAAGGACGGCGCGCCGCAGGCCGTGTCCTGGTGGAACAGCTTCTATCTATGCCCCGCCTATCAGGGAACCATCGACTATACGCTGGGCCTGGTGCGCCGGTTCATGGGCGAATGGGGTTACGCGGGACTGAAGATCGATGGGCAGCACCTCAATGGCGTGGCTCCCTGCTTCAATCCGGCGCACCGCCATGCGCGCCCGGAAGAGTCGGTGGAAAAGCTGCAGGACTTCTTCCAGGCGATCTACCAGACCGCCACGGCAATCGATCCCGACGCGGTCGTTGAGCTGTGCCCCTGCGGCACCTCGCAGTCGTTCTTCAATTTCCACTCCATCAACCAGGCGCCGGCCTCGGACCCCGAATCATCCTGGCAGGTGCGGCACAAGGGCAAGACGCTCAAGGCGCTCATGGGGCCGAGCGCGCCATTCGCTGGCGATCACGTCGAGCTCAGCGACGGCGGCGACGACTTCGCATCGACAGTCGGCGTCGGCGCGATCATCTCGACCAAGTTCACCTGGCCGAGCGATCCGAAACCGAAGGACTCTTTCCTGCTGACACCGGAGCGCGAAGCGCTCTGGCGCAAGTGGATCACGCTCTTCAACGAGCGCGATCTGCCGCGCGGCAAATATCGCGGCGAACTGTATGACATTGGCTTCGACAAACCCGAAACTCACGTGATCGAGAAGGACGGACGCTTCTACTACGCCTTCTACGGCCGCAGGTTTGACGGATCGGTGCCGCTGCGCGGCCTCGCATCGGCGCGCTACCGTGTGCGCGACTACTTCAACGAGCGGGAGCTCGGGGTAGTCACGGGCAGCCACGCCGTGCTGCCGATCGCATTCGATGGCTCCCTGCTGCTCGAAGCGATACCGGTCTGATGTTGAACGCGGCGGAAGGGGGCCTGCTGGTCGAAGAGCGCCGAAGGCGCATCTGCGAATTTCTGCGCGATGAAGGTCGCGTCACGGTTGAGGCGCTTGCCAATCATTTCGGCACCTCGCAGGTCACCATCCGCGCCGACCTCTCCGCGCTCGAGACCGCGGGCGTGCTGGTGCGCACGCACGGCGGTGCCGTGCCCCGCGAGGGCGAGGACGAGCCGCTCAACGTCAAGCAGCTGCAGCATCACGCGGAAAAAGTCCGGATCGCACAGGCCGCGGTGGCACTGATCAGCGACGGTGAAACCATCATTCTGGATTCGGGCACCACGACCGCGGAAATTGCTCGGGCGCTGCGCAAGGCGGATCTCAAGTCGATCAACGTCATCACCAACGCCCTGAATGTCGCGGCATTGCTCATGGATGTGACATCGGTGCGGCTGATCGTGCCCGGCGGCATCCTGCGCCGCGAATCCAACTCGCTCTCCGGACCCATGGCCGAGGCCACCCTAGCCAACCTGCAGGCCGACCGGCTCTATTTGGGCGCCGACGGGCTCGATCCGGAAATTGGCGTCATGACGCCGCATCTGCAGGAAGCCGAACTCAACGCCAAGATGATCCGCATTTCCCGGCAGGTTGTCGTGGTGGCCGATTCTTCCAAGCTTCTACGCCGCAACATTTCGCTGATCGCGAAGATTGAGCAGATCCACTTGCTGATCACCGATCGCGCGGCGCCGGCCGCCTCGATCGAGGAACTGCGGCAGCGGGGCGTCGAGGTCCAGCTCGTCTGATGCGCTGCCTGCCGCTACTGCTGCTCTTTTGCTCTGTCGCTGCGCAGGCGCAGGAGCGCCATTACTCGCTCGCAGACTTCAGCCGCGTCGAGAAGATCGATGCGCACATGCATATTCACGGTCCGGCCGACAAGCTCATGGCGCGCGCGGCTCAGGATGGCTTTCACATCCTGACCATCAATGTCGACTACCCGGATTTCCCGGCGCTGCCCGATCAGCAGCGCGATGCGGTGTCGCTACGCCAGCGCTACCCGGGCCGGGTCGCCTTCGCGGGTGCCTTCTCGGTGCAGGACTTCGGTTCCCCCGACTGGCTCGCCTCCGCGGAGCGCCAGATCGATCTGGCCGTGCAGCAGGGCGCGGTCGGCATCAAGGTCTGGAAGAACATCGGCATGAGCCTCAAGGATGCCGATGGCCGCTACGTGATGCCGGACGATCCGCGCCTGGAGCCGGTATTCGCCAAGCTCGAGCGCGAGCACATCGTGCTGCTGGGTCATCAGGCAGAGCCGCTCAATTGCTGGCTGCCGTTCGAGCAGATGACGGTGAAAGGTGATCGCGACTACTTCCGGGAGCATCCGCAGTACTACATGTACGAGCACCCGGAGATGCCCTCCCACGATCAGATTCTCGCGGCGCGCGACCGCATGCTCATCGCTCATCCGGCGCTGCGCTTCGACAGCGTGCACCTGGCCTCGCTCGAATGGGACGTGGACAAGGTGGCGGAGTTCCTCGACCGATTTCCAGGCGCCAACGTCGACCTGGCCGCGCGGCTGGTGCACCTGGAGTATCAGGCAGCGCGCAACCCCGCCAGGGTGCGCGCATTCCTGATTCGATATCAGGATCGGGTGCTCTATGGCAGCGATGACGCCTACGGTCCCGGCGATGCCGACCCGCGGGCGGTCGCCGAAGTGCATGCGGGCTGGGTTTCCGACTGGCGCTTCCTGGCCACGGCCGACCGGATGCATTCGTCGGACTTCGCGGCCGCCTTCAACGGTCTGCACCTGCCGCGCGAAGTCGTCGACAAGATCTATCGCGCCAACGCGCAGTCGATGTTCCCGGGCGCCTGGAAGTTTTGAGGACTTTTCAGGCGCGCTGTAACCATTTGCCCTGGTGTCGCGAACTTAAGCTTCAGCGACCCAGAAAGACGGTTCAGCTCTCCGTTGCAGGATGCCCTCTCACCATCGAAGGATGCGCTCGGACTGTTCCAGCGCTTTCTGCTTGCGCTGGCGGATCCTGACGCCGGGGCGTTGCTGTATGCGTTACATGCCGCAACGGCAGTCCTGCGCGCCAATGGTGGCCTGCGCGCCGCCGCCGAGATCGATGCGCAACAATTCGCCGACACGCATCAGCAGATCGTCAGCGCCGATCGCGAGTCGCTGCCGGAATTCGTCGCCGCCACACTATTGAATGCGGTGCCGGATCCCGGCGCGGCTCCCGCGGTCTGCTGGTTCGAGTGCGTCGAGGCCCGGGAGCAGCGGCGGCTCATCATCGCTCTCGGAGTACAACCCGGTGACGCGGGTCTGCGTGTCGGCTGGTGCACGCTGGCGGCGCGCGTCGAGCCATGGTCCTTTCAGGACGGATTGCTCAAGTCGCTGGCCGATTACGCCTGGATGCGCAAATCCGAGCCCGCCAGGCCGCGGGTGCTGCTCGATGCCAGCTATTTTCGGCGGCATCGGCCTGCGCCTGGCCAATTCACGACGCTGCCGGATGCCCGCTTCAGCTGCCAGATGAGCACGGTCTGTTGCCGGAACGATTTCGAGATCACGCTGGCGGGCGAAGCACAGCTGGTCATCGACGCCATACGCTGGGGCGCCGCGCCACCACCGGCGGGCGGCACGAAACTCACCGTAAGGCCCGATGGCAGATTGCAGCTCAAGTCGGCCAGCGCTCCGTGCCGGTTCCTGGGCGATGCCGGTCAATGCCGCGTGCATCAGGCCGTGGGCCGCCAACCCTTCGAGACCTGCGCTATTTACCCGTACACATTTGCGCGCACGCCCGAGGGCATCGCCGTGGCCATGAGCCCGGTCTGTCCGAGCGCCCGGCAGGGAATCGGTGCGCCGCCGCTCGAGCATGAAGCGGACCTGCGCGACCGCCTGGCGCAGGCTGAGCCGCGCGCGACCGATGTCTACCGGTTGGCGCCGGATTGCGAGGTTGCGTGGACGGACTTTCGGCTCATCGAGCAGGCTTTGCTCTCCTGCCTGGCGAGCGAGGAATTGCCCATGCGACGTCGCCTGTATGTAGGGACCCGGATACTGGGCGCCGTGCTGCGGCATGAACCCCTTGATGCCACTGCCTGGATTGCCGAGCCATTGCCGCCGATCACCGCAGAGCTGCGCGCGGCCATTCGCGGCATGCTCGAGAAGGTGCTGCGCTGGGATCGCGCGGTGCTGCAGGCAGCGTCACTTTCACTGCCGCAGGACCTTGCGGCGCTCGAGTTGCGCGATTCAGCGGTGGTCGGCCGGATCCTGCGCAACACTCTCTTCTCCAAGAGCTATTCCTACGAGTTCGATCTCACGACCGCCTTCAACTTTGGGATCGTGCTCTATCTGTTGACACTGGTGATGCAGGCATCGAGTCCGGGGCCGCTACCGGAACGTTATTGGCGCGAAATCGGATCGCTCGGTACGCACGGGCTGCTGAAGGATCTGCTGCACGAAGGCGTGCCCGACGGCTTCCGCTCGGTGTTCGCGACCAGCGAATTCGGTCAATGGATGCTGGTGGCCTGAGGCTTCTGCTGCCGCAGCACGCCATTCATGAACTGGCGTCCGGCGACGCCGAAGGCCACGAAGAAGATGCCGATCCGCAGCAGATCCGCGCCGTGCAGATCCTGGATCTGGGCGATGGTCACGAAGGCGATGACCACCAGCAGCGCATCGGCGATTACGGCGAGCGCCGCATAGCGGCTGGTGCTCTTCGCCCAGCGCGCATAGGCGCCGTGCGCCATCAGCATGAATGCCCAGACTGTCCAGACCATGCATCAATTGTGAGGCCGATTGATGACAGATGATGGAATCGGGTTCTCGATTTTAACCTCGGGCGCTCGGGTCAGGGCAGATCCTGGAGCGCTGCAAAGGTCCCCGGCGCGCTGGCAACCTGCAGCAGCACCCCCGGTGTGTTGGTGTAGATGCCGTTCACGATCGGATGCGTGGCGCCGGTGGCGGTCACGATGTCGATGCGGCCGTCGCCATTGACGTCGGCAAGCGCCACCTGGTCGGCGTTGGAGACGGGGTAATTGGTGGCCGCCGCAAAGGTGCCCAACGCGGCGGGGTTCTGCAGCAGCACGGTGACCGCACTGCTGCCCCCGATGACGATGTCCGGCAGCGAGTCGCCATTGACGTCCGCGACGACGATGGATTGCACCACGCTCTGCGGCGCAATCGGGTAACTCACCGGGGCGAGGAAGGTGCCAGGGCTGGCGGCGTTCTGCAGCAGCACCGATACGGTTGGCGCCGAGCCGCCGGTCGGACCCGGGTCGGTGATGATCAGATCGTTGAAGCCATCGCCATTGACGTCGGCAATCGCGATCACATTGGCGCCGGCGAGATTGGCGTTGGCGGTTTGCGTGAAGACGGTCACAGGCGCCGCATAGGTGGTAGCCGCCGCGGCCGCGCCGGTATGCATCAGAACCTTGACGCCGGTGGCATCGGTCAGCGCCACGTCGGGCGAGCCGTCGTGATTCAGATCGCCCACGGCTACCCAATTGGCGCCGCCGGTATACAACGGGATCGCTGCCGCGAACACGCCGGCGGATGTCTGCAGGAAGAGCGAGACATTGAAGTCGGCCGAGACGAGGTCGGGTAACCCATCACCATTCATATCGCCGATGGCAACCTGGGAGGCGCCGGGCGATGTCAGGACCACCGGGGCGGCAAACGTACCGGGGCTGCCGAGGCTGTTCATGAACACCACCAGGTCCCCATCGTTGTAACTGGCGGAGACGACGTCCGGCAGGCCATCGCCATTCAGATCGGCGCTGGCCAGGTACAGGGGATCATTGCCATCGGCGGTCAGTACGGGCGCCGCGAACGTGCCAAGACCGGTCGACAGGTAGCTCTTCAGGTAGCCGGTGTTGCCCTGCGAAGCATAGACCACGGTGCTGGTGCCGATGACCGACGCGTGGGTGTTGCCGTTGAAATTACCGGCGACCACGCCGAGGGACACTTCGGAGGGCGTATAGACCGGCGCATAGCCGCAGTTGAAGCAATGATCGTCGCCGCCGCAGCTCGACAGTACGGGCAGCGCAGCCAAAAGCGCCCATTGCTTCAGCCAGATGCGTCGAGTGTCAGTGCCATCGCTGGTGCGCAACATGTTGTCTCCCCGGACCTAATTAAAGTAACCACGTCCTAACGACGCAACGTACCAGCGCCGCTCAGGTTGACCCGGCGCTGTGCTGTGAATTCCCCACCCGCGTGTCGATTTCGGCCGCCGCTGATCGTCGTCTGGTCAAGAACACCGGATTTTGACCTGCGCCCGGCAATATGGCTCGGCCCAGTTAACACATCAGGGAGAAGAATTATGCGAGTCATGGTCATCGTCAAGGCAACCCCGGACTCCGAGGCCGGACAGATCCCGAGCGCGGATCTGCTCTCGGAGATGGGCCAGTTCAACGAGCAGCTGGTCAAAGCCGGCATCATGCTGGCCGGAGAGGGGCTGCACTCAAGCTCCCGCGGCGTTCGCGTCAGGTTCGGGGCCGGCCGAAGCACCGTGATCGACGGGCCCTTCACCGAGACCAAAGAGCTGATCGCGGGGTTCTGGCTCTGGCAGGTGCGATCGATCGAGGAAGCGGTGGAATGGATCCGCCGCTCGCCGTTCCGCAAGGGCGAGGAGACCATCGAGATCCGCCGCCTGTTCGAGGCGGAGGATTTTGCCGAAAACCTCACGCCCGAGGTGCGCGCCCAGGAGCGGCGCCTGCGCGAAGCCTGAGACTTGAGTTGCGCGGCACATCGTCCGATGTTGTCATCCGTGGCCATGGGGGCCACGGAGACACATCGAAGCATCGACGCGCTGTGGCGCATCGAGTCGCCGCGCATCATCGCCGGGCTCGCCCGGCTGGTGCGCGATGTCGGCACGGCCGAGGAGCTGGCGCAGGATGCGCTCGTCACCGCGCTCGAGCAGTGGCCGCGTACCGGTGTCCCCGACAATCCGGGCGCGTGGCTCATGACCACGGCGAAAAACCGCGCCCTGGATTGGCTGCGGCGGCAACGCATGCTGGCGCGGCATCACGAGGCACTCGGCTACGAGCTTGAAATGGACCAGCTCGGAAGTACAGGCGGTCCCGAAGCGGTCGCTGACGATGAGATCGGGGACGATCTGCTGCGGCTGATCCTCGTGGCCTGTCATCCGCTGCTGGCCACGGAGGCCCGCACCGCGCTCACGCTGCGCCTGCTCGGTGGGCTCACCACTGCCGAGATTGCGCGTGCCTTCCTGGTGCCGGAGCCGACCATCGCGCAGCGCATCGTGCGCGCCAAGCGCGCCTTGAGCGATGCGCGCGTGCCCTTCGAAGTACCTGCCGGCGCGGCGTTGGTCGAGCGCCTCTCCTCGGTGCTCGAGGTCATTTATCTGATCTTCAACGAGGGCTACTCGGCCACGGCGGGCGCGGACTGGATGCGTCCGGCACTGTGCGAGGATGCGCTGCGCATCGGACGGGTGCTCGCGGGACTGATGCCGGATGCCTCCGAGGTGCATGGCCTGGTAGCCCTGATGGAGATCCAGGCCTCGCGCATGCGCGCACGCCAGGGACCCGATGGCGAGCCGGTCCTGCTGATGGACCAGAATCGCGCGCTCTGGGACAGGCTGTCGATCGGCCGCGGGCTGGCCTCACTGGCGCGTGCGGAGCAGCTGAGCCACGGGCCCGGAACCTACCTGCTGCAGGCCTCGATCGCGGCCTGCCATGCGCGCGCCGTCACGGCTGCCGATACCGACTGGGGCCGCATCGTCACGCTGTACGATGATCTGGCCGGACTGATGCCGTCTCCGGTCATCGAACTCAATCGCGCCGTGGCCATCGCGATGGCGCGGGGACCGGCGGCGGCCCTGGAACTGGTCGACCGGCTGGTGCAGGGTGGCCGGCTCGCGCACTATCACCTGTTGCCGAGTGTGCGTGGCGATCTGCTCGCCAAGCTCGGACGGGGCGATGAGGCGCGGCGCGAATTCGAGCGCGCGGCCTCGCTGACACAAAATGAACGCGAGCGGCGATTGCTGCTCGATCGGAGTGCGCATGTCATACATGCTGTTGGTGGTTGAACCGCAGGGGCAGCGCGATGACCGTTCGCTCGAGGAGGGGCAGGCGCTCTATCAGCGCATGGTCGACTACTCGCACAAACTCGAGTCGAGCGGCATTCTCATGGGGGTCAACTCGCTCAAGCGCGACGCGGTACGGCTGAACAAGCGCGCCGGCAAATCGACGCTCGTCGATGGACCCTTCGCCGAGGCCAAGGAATTCGTCGGCGGCTACTTCCTGCTCGATTGCCGCAGTCTGGGCGAAGCCCGCGCCTGGGCCGAGGAATGCCCCGCGGCCGAATGGGCCACCATCGAGATTCGCGAAGTGGGGCCCTGCTTCACCTGATCGGCGGCTTCTCGGCGCAACCGCGAGGGCTGTCGCAGTTTTCCCCGGCATTCCTGACTACGATCCGGCGGATGTCTTCCGATTCGCTGATTCAGGCATTGCCCGATCTGATCGTACGTCTGACGCGCGAGGGTGTGGTACTCGCCATTCATGGCGGGCGCGCGGTCGGCACACTGCGGCCGCCGGAGCCCTGCGTCGGCCAGAACATCGATACGATCTGGCCCAAGGCCGTGGCAACGCTGGTCAGGCAACTCGCGCGCAAGGCCATCGCCGACCGCACCAGCATCGAGGCCGGCTTCCAGGATCGAGGCCGCAGCTACGAAGCGCAGGTCAGCGTGCAGGGTCCGGACCGCGTGCTGTGCGTGGTGCGCGCACTGTCGTCCGCGGCACCCACGGATGCCGACGCCACGGTCGAGCGCCTCGGTCCGCAGATCGACCGCCGCGGTTTCATGCGCCGTTTCAAGGAGTCGGTCGCGTCCGCGGCGCTGCGCGAGAACCCGATGGCGCTGGCCGTCATCCAGGTCGATGGCATCGCCGATATCGCACAGGCTATTGCGCCCGCGGTTTCCGAACAGGTCATGACCGCGGCCATCCTGCGGCTGCCGCATCTTGCCAGCAGCGCCAGCGATGCCGATCCGGCCTGGTATCTGGGTCAGCTCAGTGACAACCTGCTGGCGCTGGTCATTGATTCGAACAGCCGCGAGTTCATCGAAGCCTGCGTCGCCGCGCTCTGCTCCAGCCTGCGCGAGCCGGTATCGCTCGGATCCAATGTGTTTCACCTGAGCACCTCTGCCGGCGCCGCACTGCTGGGCCAGGACGCGAACTCCGCGCGCACGCTGCTCGATCACGCGCGCTCGGCCGCAAACGAGGCGCGCCGCGCGGGAATCGAACGGGTGAGCTTTTTCACCGATACGCTGCGCGTCAAATCGCTTGCGCGGCTCGACACGGTGCACGAGTTGCGCGACGCCATTGCGAAGCGCGAGATTGGTTTCCACTACACGGGCCGCTACGACCTGGCATCGGGCCAGCTGATCGCCTGCGTGGCAGAGATGGTCTGGAATCATCCGCTGCGTGGCGCAATTGCCGCCGGCGAGTTCCTGCGCATCGCCGAGTCGACCGGCCTCGCACGTTCGCTGTCACAGAAATCGTTCGAGTGGCTGCAGGAGGACTATGTGCGGCTGCGCGGTGCATGGCCTGCGAATGCACGCCTGTCCTTCGGCGTCCTGCGTCACCACCTCTCGCACGAGGAGTTCATTGCCGACTTCGAGCGCGCATTCGCCGCCGGCCCGATCCCCCCCGAATGCCTGGAGCTGCGCCTGTCGGAAAAGCACCTAGGCGTGCGCCAGCCGGAAGAATTCAAATCGCTGGCCAATCGCGGCGTCCAGCTGCTGGTCGAGGATGTGGGTGGCGCCGGCGCGCCGCTCGCGTGGCTGGCGCAGGCACCTGTGGCTGCGCTGCAGATCGATGCTGCCTGGACCGGCCGGGTGCGCACGGATGCGAGCGCGCTCAAGATCTGTCGCGCAGCGGTGGGACTGGCACGCTCCTTCCGCATGCATTCTGTCGCAATCGCAGTCGATGATCCGCAGCAATGCAAGATGCTGCTCGACATCGGCTTCGATCAGGGTGTGGGGCAACTCTTTCCGGCGTTGGCGCTGTCCGCCGCGCCAGCCGTGAACGCCACCGCCAGCGGCTGAGCCGCAGCCGCGGGTGATTTGACACCCGCGTTATTTGAAGCAGCGCACAGTCTACCGCCCGCCAGCAGCGCGGGCTCGCGCCGCAAGTCTCACTCCAATGTCGTGAAATGCGTCCCGCACGGGGCCGATCACGGCACCCGGCTAAGGGACAAACGAACATGCGCACAAGATTTCTGGCATCGGCAGTTTCTCTGGCGGTCTTCTCGCTGTGCGGCGGCGGCGCCACCGCGGCCACGGCCACGGCCACGGCCACGGCCACGGCCGCGCCGATGGCCGATGCGGCGGATGCGGCCCCTGCGGCGAGCGCCGATGCCGCGCAGCCGCTGCTTTTCATCGTGCAGGCGGACTCGGCCGAACATGCGCGCATGGGCGTACAGCGCGTGCACGCCCAGATCGAGCAGCCGCTCGACATCATTCATGCAGTGTCCGCCTACCTGATGCCGTGGCAGCTCGAAGAGCTCCGGCATACCAGGGGGCTGCGCGTTTACGAAGATCGCGCGATTGGTACGCGCAGCGGCCTGCTCGGCGGCATCACTGCCTCGCTGACCTCGACGACCAATCAAGTCACCAGTGCGGCCAACAACGCGGTCGCCTCGACCTCCGTGGCGAGCGCAGTTTTTTCGCCCCTGGTTACCGTGGTGAGCCAGAACACGGCGCTCACCGATGGCACCGGCGTCGCCGCGCCCACGGCGCTCTATCAGACCGACTATCCCATGCTCGTCGGCGCGGATACGCTGCAGAAGTCGGGCGTGACGGGCAAGGGCGTCACCATTGCGGTACTCGATACCGGTTTATGGCAGGACATCAGCCAGAACTACGGCGGCCGCATCCTGGCCTCGGTCAATGTGCTCAATGGCGGCTCGGGGCCGGTGACCAGTGACCCCTACGGCCACGGCACCCATGTGACCTCGATCGCGGCCGGCGGCGCTCAGAATCTCGCCGGCGGCTATCTCGGCATAGCGCCCAAGGCGAACCTGGTGGTGGTGCGCGCATTCGACGGTGAAGGCGGCGGTCGCTACGTCGACGTCATCGCCGGACTCAACTGGATCGTCGCGCACCAGAAGCAATACAACATCCGCGTCGTCAATCTGTCCTTCGGCGCGCCGCCGCAGTCCTACTACTGGGATGATCCGCTGGCGCAGGCCGTCATGGCCGCATGGCGCGCGGGTATCGTCGTGGTGGCGGCGGCTGGTAACGAGGGCCCCACTGCAATGACCATCGATGTCCCGGGCAACGTGCCGTACATCATCACCGTGGGTGCGCTGACCGATAACTACACCCCCTACGACGCGACCGACGACCGACTGGCCTCATTCTCATCGACGGGTCCCACGTACGAGGGCTTCGTCAAACCCGAAATCGTCTCGCCGGGCGGCCACATTGTCGCCTCGATGTCCTCGTCGAGTTATCTCGCGAACATCGATCCAAACTCGATGTTCCCGACCGAGCAGATGTTCACCATGTCCGGCACCTCGATGGCAGCAGCCGTCACGACCGGTGTGGTGGCCCTCATGATCCAGTCCGATCCGACGCTGACGCCGGACACCATCAAGTGTCGCCTGATGATATCGGCGCGTCCGGCCGTGACCTCCTCGGGCGGTCTCGCCTACAGCGTCTTCCAGCAGGGCGCGGGTCTCATGAATGCCGTGTCGGCCGTGAACAGCTCGGCCACCGGCTGCGCCAATGTCGGCCTCGACATCAACGCGGATCTCGCCGGCACGGAACATTTCGGCGGCCCCGCGAACCTGGACGCCAATGGCAACTACTACGTCATGAATCTCGACGGCACTGAGTGGGGCCAGGCGCAATCGGGTGATGGACTGTCGTGGTCGCAGGGCTATGCCTGGAACCAGGGTTACTCGTGGAGCCAGGGCTATGTCTGGAGCCAGGGTTTCACCTGGAGCAAGGGCTTCACCTGGAGCAAAGGTTTCACGTGGTCGAAGGGCTTTACGTGGAGCAAGGGCTACACCTGGAGCAAGTCGGTCCCCTGGTGGAACACCAGCTCGAGCGCCTCCTCGTCGCAGACCTCGCCGGCCGCCATCGAGTCGTGGGTGCCCAACCAATAACGGAATTGTGACGCGCGTCTCACGGCGCGCCAAGCTGCGATCACGGGGCGGGACTCGTTCAAAGAGTGCCGAGGCGACATAGTGCATCGTCGCAGGATGCGAGCCGATGTGTGTGTGGGCGCCCCGCGGCGATGGCGTGTCGCGGCGGCGCTGATCCTCCTGGGGACAGCGGCGGCTACGGCCGCGGCTGATACCGCGCCCCTGATTCTCGAGCACCTGACTACCTCCGACGGACTGCCGCAGGGCACCGTCATGACGACGCTGCAGGACTCGCAGGGGTTCGTCTGGCTCGGCACCGAAGATGGGCTGGTGCGCTACGACGGCCACGAGCTGTATCGATACTCCTATTCGCGCAACAACGCGGCCGGCCTGCCGGGCAACTTCATCAACCAGATCGTGGAGGATGCGCATCACGATCTGTGGATCGCCATCAAGGATGCGGGTCTGGCGCGATGGAATCGCGCGGCGGACAGCTTCACGGTCTATCGGCATGGCGGCGGCGCGACCGGGGGCCTGGCGAGTGATGGCGTGCGCGCGGTGGCCATCGACCACGGCGGCTCGGTATGGGTGGGCATGAGCGATGCGGGCATCGATCTGGTTGATCCGGTCTCCGGCCGCATCGAGTCACTGCGTCACGATCCGGGTAATCCCGGTTCCCTGATTGACGATGATGTCTTCACACTGATGCTCGACCGCGCCGATCGCGTCTGGGTCGGCACCGCGCAAGGGCTCGATCGCTGGGATCCCGCCCATCGCAGCTTCGTGCACGTGCTCGCCGGTGAGCAGGTGTCGCGCGTTTATGAGGATGCCAGCGGAGTGCTCTGGGTCGGCACTTTCGATCACGGTCTCCATGTCCTCGACCAGGATGGTCACCTGGTCCGCTCATTCCGCCACGACGCGCAACGCGGCAGCTCGATGGTCAGCGATGATGTGCGCGCCATTCTCGAGGACCAGGCCGGCCATCTGTGGATCGGCACCGCCGACGGCCTCGATCTGCTCGACCGCAGCAGCAGTCGCTTCGATCACTATCGGCAGGATGCGAGCGACGCGGAGTCGCTGCGCGACTCCTTCATCATGTCGCTCTATGAAGATGATGCCGGGCTGGTCTGGATCGGTACACGCTCGGGCGGCGTGAGCCGCTGGAATCCACACAGCTGGGAACTCGGTGGTCACCGGCCCGACTGGCTGGAGGGCAAGCCCGTGACGGCCTTCGCCGATGCACCGAACGACCGGGTCTGGATCGCATCACTCGGCGGCGGCCTGTACCAGTTCGACGGCAGCACCGGCCAGGCGCAGAGCGTCGACCGGCTGCTGGTGCATCACGATGCGCTGGCCGATCAGCGCGTCATGTCCCTGCGGCAGGATCGGGCCGGGGTGCTCTGGATCGGCACCATGGCCAGCGGCGTGCAGAAGCTCACCAATGGGCATCTCGAGTCGATACCCGTCAAGGCCGGCGATCCGCACGCCACCAGCGATGCGGGCATCATGGCGATCTACGAGTCACGCGATGGACGCATCTGGATCGGGACGCACGACGGTGGCGCCAATGTGCTCGATCCGGTTACCGGCCTGGTGCGGCAGCTGCCGTTCGCCGCCGTTGATTCGAACGCCGACGGCGTGGTCAGTGGCGCCAGCGTCAGTGCCATCGTCGAGGATACCCACGGCAATATCTGGATCGGCACGGATGGCGGCGGACTGGATCTCGCGCGAGCCGATGGCAGCGTCGTCCGTGTGTTTCACCACGATCCGGCCGATCTGACCACGCTGCCGACCAATACGGTGTACGGGCTTGCCGTGGATCAGAAGGGACGCGTCTGGGTTGCCACCGGCGGCGGCGGACTGGCCGAGGTGCTGGGCGACGTGTCGGCGCCGCAGGGCATTCATTTTCGCGTCATCACGCGCGAGGAGGGGCTCTCGAGCGACACCATCTACGGCGTCGTGGTCGATTCGGCGAACCGTCTCTGGATCAGCGGTAACTCCGGGCTGATGCGCTTCGATCCGGAAACCCGGGCGGTCAAGACCTATCACCGTCAGCACGGACTGCAGGGCGAGGAGTTCGACTTCGGTGCCTTCCATCGCCTGCGCGACGGGCGGGTTTGCTTCGGCGGTCCCGGCGGTTTCAATATCTTCGATCCCTCGCACATCTGGGAAAATAGCCGTCCGCCGCGGCTGGCGCTGGTGCAGGTCACCGTCATGGGTGTGCCCGTTACAGGCGGCACGCCTTCCTGGCTGATGAATCGCCTGCAGCTGAATTACCGCGCCAATATCTTTTCGCTCGATTTCGGCGCGCTCGACTTCACCTCGCCCAAGCGCAACCGCATCGCCTACCGGATGGCCGGGCTGACCGACAGTTGGATCGATCTGGGCACGCAGCATCGCGTCACACTCACCAATCTGGAAGCCGGCGATCACGTGCTCGAGGTGCGCGCCGCGAATGCGGATTCGGTCTGGAGTGCGACCCCGCTGCGGCTGACGATTCACCGCGATCCGGCGCCCTGGCGTTCACCCTGGGCCTATGCCGCTTACCTGCTGGCGGCGCTGGCGCTGCTCGTCTATCGCATACGCCTGCAACGCCTGAAATTCCGGCGCATCGCGCTCGAGCAGCAGCGACTCGAATCCGAAGTGGCGTTGCGCACGCGCGAATTGCGCGAGAGTAACCAGGCGCTCGAGGAGGCCGTGCAAGCCAAGGGACGGTTCATGGACCGCATGAGCCACGAACTGCGCACGCCGATGAACGGGGTGCTGGGCATGACCGAACTGCTGGTGCGCACGGCGCTATCGGACACCCAGGCCCGGCTGACGCAGACCATCCGTTCCTCCGCGCAGGTGTTGCTGCAGATCGTCAACGACCTGCTCGATTTGTCCAAGATCAACGCCGGCAAGGTAGCGCTCGAAGAGCTGTCGCTCGACCTGGTGCGCATTCTCGAGGAGTGCGCCGCACTCTTCGCGGGCGCCACGGAGGCCAAGGGCGTCGAACTTATCGTCTGCCCGCCGCCGAACGAGGCCGCCAACCTGCTCGGCGACCCGCTGCGCCTGCGTCAGATCGTCATGAACTTGATTGGTAACGCCGTGAAGTTCACCGCGCAGGGCGAGATCGTGGTCCGCGCGGACGTCGAGCCCATCGATGCGGCACATGCGACGCTGCGTGTATCGGTCGTGGATACCGGCATCGGCATGGATGCCCAGACCACCGCGAAGATCTTCACTCCCTTCATGCAGGCCGATGAATCCACTACCCGCCGGTTCGGCGGCACCGGTCTCGGACTGGCGATCTGCCGCGAACTCGCGCAATTGATGGGCGGCGCCATCACGGTGGAGAGCCAGCCGCAGGTCGGCTCGACCTTTCATGTATCCGTACCACTGAAACTGGGCGCCGAGCCGACCCGCCGGCAGCGCGCGCCGCTGCCGCGGCGCCGTGTCCATATCGTCAGCCGCCGGCGCGCGCTGGCCGAGGCGCTCGAACGCTACATCAGCGCGCTGGGGCTCGAGCCGCTCGCCGCAGCAGTCAACGGCGCAACGTCTGCGTTCGCCGTGGACGACATCGTCATTGTCGATTCCAGTGTGGCGCAGGAATTCCTCGGCCCGGCCGCTACGGCATTCCAGGGCGCGACGTTCGCAAGCAAAACCCCGACACTGATCATCGTTGCCAGCGAGTCCGAAATCGCCGCGCGCAGCTTCGGCCCGATTCCCTGTCCCTATGCGGTAGTGCTCCGGCCCGTCAGTCGCGATGCGCTCTATGAGGCGCTGTCGGCCGCCAGCGGCGCGGCGCCGGCGCCTGTCGACACGCGGATCGGTTCGAGCGCACTGGACAGCACGCTGGAGGGGCATGTGCTGCTGGTCGAGGATGAGCCCGTCAACGCCGCGGTGGCGCAGGGCTATCTTGCGACCCTCGGTTGCACCTGCGTGTGGGTCGATAACGGCACCGAGGCCGTCTCGCGGTACGCGTCCGAGCGCTTCGATCTGGTGCTCATGGATCTGAGCATGCCGCAGCTCGACGGCTTTGCGACCACGAGGATGATCCGGCAGCAGCAGGGCGATGGCCGGCTCGTGCCCATCGTCGCGCTGACCGCACATAGTTCGACCGGCTACCGCGAGACCTGCCTGCAGGCCGGCATGGACGACATCCTGAGCAAGCCCTGCACGCTGGAGGAATGCGCGGCAGTGCTCGCGCGCTGGCTGGGGTCGCCGCAGCGATCGTCGGAGCCGCGTGCTGCGCTACCCGAGCAGGCAGTCGGGGATATCAGCGCCGTTCGTGCCGCCGATGATGCGGTCTGGGCGCAGGTCGATGGCGCTGCGGTGGCGCGGCTGCGAAGCCTGCGCAGCGGCGGCCAGTCCGATCTCTACCAGCGACTCATCGAATTGTTCGAATCCGGATCCGCCCGCGCACTGCTCGAGCTGCGCAACGCGATAGAGGGCGGCCGTTTCGAGGAAGCCGCCGCAGTC
Organism: uncultured Gammaproteobacteria bacterium; assembly: GCA_963771665.1. GTDB lineage: Bacteria > Pseudomonadota > Gammaproteobacteria > Steroidobacterales > Steroidobacteraceae > FEN-1191. The sequence continues at coordinate 268,418 of CAVYUK010000013.1, forward strand.
TGTCATCGCTTTGCATCGAGCGCGGCGAACGTGGGTGCGCTCACTTTTGCAAGTCAGGTGCGCGAGCTCGAGCGTCTCTGCAAGGCTTCCGATGCCGGCCACGCTCTTGGACTATTCCTGCGGTTGCGCGCGATGCACCCGCATCTGCTCGGCAACCTGCAGGTCGTGCAGCTGAAGGCCAGCGCATGACGACGCCGCTCTCCCAGCGCCCGCTGGTCGTCATTGCCGACGATGAGGATCTCGGCCGGCTGTTGCTGTCCGAGGCGGCGCAGGAATGCGGTCTGGAGCCGATCGCCTTCGACAATGGCGTCGCCGCGCTGCAGGCCTGCCTGTCGCGCGAGGTGGCGATCGTATTGCTGGATGTCGATATGCCCGGACTCAATGGCTTCGAAGTGTGCCGGCGACTGCGCAACGAGTCGCGGCTCGCCACCGTTCCCATCGTCATCGTGACGGGCAGCGAAGACCAGGCCGCGGTGAGTCTCGCGTTCGAGGCGGGTGCCACGGATTTCATCTCAAAGCCGGTCAACTGGGCGCTGTTGCCGCGCCGGCTCGAATACATCCTGCGCAACGCCGCGGCGGCGCGGGCGCTCTCCGAGCGCATCGTGCAGGTACGCACGCTGGTCGAAGCCATACCCGACACACTCTGGGTAGTGGCGCCTGACGGTCGTATCCAGTGGAGCCCCAACGCCGGCAGGCCGGGCGATCCTGCCAGCGATCCCGCCAGCCTGACGCTCGCCGAGTTGGGTCCGCCCGAACAGTTCTGCGGCATCGAGGCCGCGATCCACGGCACGGCCAGTGACGGCATCCCGCGCACCATCGAGTATCGCCAGACGGCTGCCGATGCGTCGCGGCGATCCTACGAACTGCGCTTCAACCGCCGCGAGGGTGGCGATGTGGTGGTCGTGCGTCGCGACACCAGCGAGCGTACCGCGGCAGCCGAGCATATTGAGCGGCTGGCTTACATGGATCCGCTCACTGGCCTGCCGAACCGCCAGCGCTGCCTTGAAGCCGCCGAACGCCTGTTCGCGCAGGCCGCCGCTGCGCGCGAATCCGTGGCGGTCATCTACATGGATCTCAACAGCTTCAAGCGCGTCAACGATACCTTCGGGCACAGTGTCGGCGATGCGGTACTGCGCATCGTCGCCGGCTACCTGGCGACGAGCCTGGATGGATTTGCGGAGTTTCGTGAGGGGCTTACGCTGTCGCGCTTCGGCGGCGACGAATTTGTCATCCTGCTGCGGCATGTCGACGCCCGCTCGATCGGGCTGGCAATCTGCAACGCCTGCTGCGGCGCGTTCAAGGAACCCATCGCCTACGAAGGGCTGGAGTTCTACTCCGCGCCCAGCGTTGGGCTGGCGGTCTACCCGGATGACGGCAGCGACGTGGCCACGGTCCTCAAGCACGCCGACACGGCGATGTACCACGCCAAGGGCGGCACAGGCGGAGCGGTCGCCGTCTACACGCGCGCCATGAGTGCGCGCCTGCGTGACTGGCTCGACCTGGAGGCGCGGCTGCGACGCGCGGTTTACGACGGACAGCTGCAGCTGCAGTTTCAACCCAAGTTCCGGCTCAGCGACAACCGCGTCGCCGGTGTCGAGGCCCTGTTGCGCTGGTGCGATCCGGAGCACGGCGACATTTCGCCGACGCGCTTCATCGAGATCGCCGAAGACAGCGGGCTCATCATCGACATCGGCGCTTGGGTGACCAACGCGGCCTGCCGCTACCTGCGTAGCTGGCTGGATCGCGGCTGCGCTGTGCCGATAGCCATCAATGTTTCCGCCAAGGAGCTGCTCCACGGGGATCCGGCCCGCGTGGTCGAAGAGGCCGCCGCGGCCCACGGTGTGCCGGCCTCGCTCATCGAAATCGAAATTACCGAATCGCTGCTGGTCAAGGACTCGACCTCGGTGCGCGGCGCGCTCGAACGTCTTCGCGCGTTGGGCTGCAAGATTGCGCTGGATGACTTCGGCACCGGTTATTCATCGCTGGCCTACATCACGCGGTTTCCGCCCGATCGCATCAAGATCGACAAATCCTTCATTCTCAACGTGGACGAGTCGGCCAGCGATGCGGCCATCGCCAATGCGATTCTGTCGTTGGGCGCGAGCCTCGATCTGACCGTCACCGCCGAAGGTGTCGAACGTGTCGGGCAACTCGGATGGCTGCGCAGCCGCGGCTGCCACGAAGTGCAGGGCTTCCTGCTGTCGCGGCCGCTGTCCGCCGCGGTGCTGGAGGAGAAGTACCTGCTGCGCTCCGATCTCATTGTCGATATCTCGCGCGTGCGTCGGGTCTGAGGCCCATCTCCAGCAGGCGATAGGGTAATCTCGGCGCTTCCCTGCTGCACGAGGAGCCGTCGTTGGGCTCGGGTACGACTGTTGGCGTGATACTCGCGCTTTGCCTGTGCGCCTGCCTGATCACAGCGCTGGCCTATACCGTCTATCGCGCCCGGCTCCAGTCCGCGCAGATCCGGCGCATCGCGCTGGAGCGCCTGCGACTGGAAACAGAATTGGATCTGCAGGCTCGCGAGCTGCATGAAAGCAACCGGGCGCTCGCGGATGCGCTGCAGAGGATCGAAGACCTGCTGGCCGGACAGCTCGTCGAGCAGCCCGCGGCCACCGAATACAGCGTCGAGAGCGAACCGGCTGGGGAAGGCGAACGGGGCGGAGAAGGCGAAGAGCGCGACCAGATCTGGTCGGACATCGATTCCGCGGCGGTCGCACGGCTGCGCAACCTGCGCAATGGCAGCTCGTCGGATCTCTATGATCGGCTGGTGGAACTGTTCGAGTCGGGTTCGGCGCGCGCGCTGGTCGAGCTACGCACCGCGCTCGAACGCGGCAGCTTCGACGACGCAGCGAACATCAGCCACAAATTTGCGTCGAACGCCGCCAACGTCGGCGCACTCACCTTTGCGCAGAGCGTGCGCGAACTCGAGCGGCTCTGCCGCGCGGGTGATGCCGGCCATTCATTGGGCCTGTACCTGCGACTGCGCACGGCGCATCCGCGGCTGATGGCGATACTGCAGGGCCTGCGGCGGAAGGCCAGCGCCTGAACGGACTGGCTAGACCGCCAATGCGCGCCGCAGCGCATTCAGCCGGTCGCGAAGCATGGCCTGCGCGACCTTCGATTCGCTGGCCAGATCGAATCCGTGATACGCGCCCGGGTATACATGCAGTTCCGTCGGCACGCCCGCCTGCATGAGCCGCGTGGCATAGTCGATATCCTCTTCGAGGAACAGATCGAGTGCACCCACCGTAATCAATGCGGGTGGCAGGCCTCGCAAGTCGACGGCTCGTGCGGGGGCCGAGTAGGGCGACACACCTACGGCGCCGGGCGCGCCGCCCAGCAACGCGCTCCAGCCGAACCGGTTGCTCTCGTACGTCCACAGATGCCGTCCCGTGTGCGGATTGATCTTTACCAGCGACGCGGTTCGATCATCCAGCATCGGGTAGACGAGATTCTGAAAACAGATGGGAATCTCGCCCCGATCGCGCGCCAGCAGCGCCAGCGCCGCGGCCAGGCCGCCGCCAGCGCTTTCGCCGCCGATGGCAATGCGCGCAGGATCAATACCGAGTCTGGCGGCGGATCCCTGCATCCACTTGAGCGCCGCATAGCAGTCCTCGACCTGGCCGGGAGCGCTCGTTTCAGGCGCCAGGCGATAGTCGACAGATACCACGAAGCAGGACAGCGCCGCGGCCAGTTCGCGATTGGCGACTTCCGACGAGTCGGGTGTGCCCAGCACGTAGCCGCCGCCATGGATATGCAGATACGCCGGCACGTCCTGCTTGATGCTCGTTGGCTCATACGTCAGTACGCGCACGTCCGGTGCGCCGGGTGGTCCCGGAACCCTTTGCTCGGCGGCTCGGATCCCCTTATCCGGCAGGCTGCCGGCGGCCGCGGCAAGATTGCGCCACATTTCATCGCCTTCACGGCGGATCTGTGGCAGCGCATCGAGCGACAGGACGAGCTGCGGGAATACACTGAGCAGGTCCCGGAGCTCCGGATCCACCAGGTCAAGGGGATTGCTCTCGCTCACCGTCTGTTCACCTCTTGAATCCTGGTCCGCAAGCGCCCAGAGTGATTCTATGGTAACCGTGAAATTCCGTAATGCTGCGCCTGCTTAGGCTTTGGCGGGTCGCCGGGCAGGACCTGCGCCTGCTGTGGTTCGCGTTGCGGCATAGCCAACGTCCGCTGTGGCTCTGGCCGGTCGCTATATTGATGTGTCTCTACGCGATCGAGCCGTTCAACTTCGCGATTCCTGTTCTAGGTGTGCTCGATGATTTCATCCTGCTGCCGCTGATCCTGCACCTCGTCGTGAGACTGCTGCCCCAGGATATTCGCTTCAGCTTCTGGCAGCGCCGGCTGGCGGGCTGACCGCGCCCGCCACACCGCCCGATTGTCGGCTCAGCCGCCCCTGAGCGATGACATGTCGATCACGAAGCGATATTTGACATCGCTCTTGAGCATGCGCCCGTAAGCCTTCTCGATCTCCTGCATCCGGATCATCTCGACATCGCAGGTGATGTCTTTCTCCGCGCAGAAGTCGAGCATCTCCTGCGTTTCCGGAATTCCTCCAATCGCTGAGCCCGCGAGGCTTCTGCGGCCAAGAATCAGATTGAACACATTCGGTGGCGTGTGCGGGGAGGCTGGCGCACCGACGAGAGTCATGGTGCCGTCGCGCCGCAGCAGCTGCACGTAGAGATCCAGGTCCAGAGGCACGGCCACGGTGTTGAGGATGAAGTGCAGGCTTCCGGCCTGCCGCGCCATCTCGTTCGCCTTTCGGGAAACCACTACTTCATCGGCGCCCAGCTTGACGGCATCCTCGCGCTTGGCCGCCGAAGTCGTGAACGCGACGACGTGGGCGCCGAGGGCGTGCGCCAGTTTGATACCCATGTGCCCGAGGCCACCAATGCCGACCACGCCCACCCGGGAACCGGGTCCCACCTTCCAATGCCGCAGCGGCGACCAGGTCGTGATGCCGGCACAGAGCAGGGGCGCGGCGGCGGCCAGTCGATCAGCTCGATGACGCATGGTCAGCACGAAGTGTTCATCCACCGTGATGGAGGTGGAGTAGCCGCCATAAGTATTTCTGTTGTCGCCGCGCAGCGCACCGTTGTAGGTGCCCGTGAAGCCGTTAGGGCCCTCGCAATACTGCTCCAGGCCTTCCTTGCAGGCCGAACATGTCCGGCAGCTGTCGACCATGCAGCCGACACCGACAAAATCGCCGGGTTTCACGCGCGAAACCTGCGATCCGACCGCGCTCACCCGGCCTACGATCTCATGACCCGGAACGCTGGGGAATTTGACGCCGTCCCACTCGCCGCGCGCCGTGTGCAGGTCCGAATGACAGACGCCGCAGTACAGGATATCGATCTTGGCGTCGCGCGCGCCGGGTTCGCGTCGCTCGATGTTGAAGGGTGCCAGTGGGGTCCTGGCTGATTGGGCCGCGTAGGCCTGGGTTTTGGTGTTGGGCATACGCAAATCGTAGTCCATGGGCCGTGCGCGGCGGATGAAGAATTCTAAATCTCGCGGGACCGCTGCTGACATGGTTCAATACTCCAGTTCCCCAAATTGCGCGGGCCTGAACGATGGCGAAATCAAAAACAGCGCAGCCGTCGATGAGCGCTGCAGCCGTCAAGGCCAAAACCGGCAGGGACTGGGCTGGCTGGTTCGCGGTGCTCGATCGCGCCGGGGCGGCATCACTCGAACACAAGGCCATCGTCGCCCTGCTGTCCGACACCCACGGCGTGCCCGCATGGTGGCGGCAGATGGTGGCGGTCGAATACGAACGTGCGCGCGGTCTGCGCGCCCTGCGCCAGACTGCGAGCGGCTATTCGGTGGCGGTTTCCCGAACGCTCGCGACCAGCCTGCCCAAGCTCTACGCGGCCGCTGCCAACAATGCCACCCGTGCCAAATGGTTCCCGAAGGGAAAATTCGAGGGCACGTCCCAGACCCGGGATAAATATTTTCGCGGCGCTTGGGGCAAAGGCGCGCGACTCGAAATCAACTTCTATTCCCGAGGCGCAACGCGGGATCTGGAAGTCCGCGCTCGGCAAGCTGCAGGAGCTGCTCGAGCCGTGACCGCATGAGCCAGCCCCGTCTCGATTCGATTCAGCAGCTGCGCGAGGCGCTGCGAGCGTTTGCCGCCGAGCGTGACTGGGACCAGTTCCATTCGCCCAAAAATCTCTCGATGGCGCTCACGGTTGAAGCCGGCGAGCTGCAGGAACATTTCCAGTGGCTGACCGAGGAGGCATCGCGTGCGCTCGCAGGCGACGATCTTGCGGCCGTTGGTGCGGAAATGGCCGATGTCTTCATCTACCTGGTGTGTCTCGCCGACAAACTGGGCGTCGACCTGCTGCACGCCGCTGCCGCCAAACTCGAAGTCAACGGCCGGCGCTACCCGGCTGAAAAGGTGCGGGGCAGCGCCCGCAAGTACCGCGAATTCAAGACGGAGTAGAATTCACCCAAAAGGCGATAAAGCCAGGGTTCATGGATAACGATAACGCTACCCGAGTCACCACCACCGTGGTCGACGGCATCCCCGGGTATCGCATCAGTCGCCTGCTCGATCAGGGTGGCATGGGCGGGGTATACCTCGCGGAAGACGAAACGCTCAGGCGCCTCGTCGCCATCAAGGTCATCAATCCCGACCTGACAGAAAATACCGAGTTCAAACAGCGCTTTACGACCGAAGCTCTGATCATCGCCGGATTCCAGCACGCCAATATCGTCACCATATTCGCCAGCGGTTGGCTGGGTCCGAAGCAGTACTTCGTCATGGAGTATGTCAGTGGCGGCACGCTCAAGCAGCGCCTCGATTCCGGGCACCTGCCGCCGCACGAGGCGTATCGCATCGCGCAGCAGATGGCCGACGCACTCAGCTACTCGCACCAGCGCGAGGTGATCCATCGCGACTTCAAACCTAATAACGTCCTGCTGCGCGAGAACGGCACCCCGGTGCTATCGGATTTTGGGATCGCCAAGTCGGTAGTCATCGATGGCGCGAAGACGGCGATCGGCGTGGTGGTGGGCAGCGCGCTCTACATGGCACCGGAGCAGGCGCTCGGCGCCGAGATCTCCAACCGGGTCGACATTTACAGCTTCGGCCTGGTGCTGTACCAGATGCTGGCAGGCGAATTGCCCAGCCGCCACCCGATCCGCTCCAAGGACGACGCGCGTCATCTCGCGCGCTCCCTGCGCACGGTCGATCCTGCCTGTGTCGAATTGATTGCCCGATGCCTGCGAGCGGCGCCGATGGAACGACCGACGTCCGTGGAATGTCGCGACGTGCTCGCCTCGCTCACGCGTCGCGCCCTGCCGCAACACACGTCGCGGCGCGTGCCGCTGCTTGCCGGAGTCGCTGTGCTGATCGCCGTGATCGCCGTTGCCTCGGCCTGGCGTCGCGGCTACTTCGGTGCGCGCCCGGCGCCGCCTTCACACGAGCAAGCAGCGTCACCGGCGGAGCCACCGACAATAGCAACGACGCCGGCAATCGTCCCGGTGCCCGCTGCCAGTGTCATCCCGACCGCTGTCATTGCCACCGCGCCTGAGAAGCCGTCGCCACCGAAAGCGAAATCGAACGTGGTGGTGGCCAAGTCGCAGCCCGCAGTGGCAACGACCCCGATGAAGATTCCAGCCGGCATGGTGCCGCTGACAGTCCAGGTCACCCCGACGACGGCCAGGCTGCTGCTCGATGCGCAGCCGATGAGCAGTGCCTCCATGCCCATTGAGCCGGGCATGCACAACATAGCGGCCGTGGCCACGGGCTACTACGGCCACATCGATCGGGTCTCGCTGGCCGATCCGAAAGCCAACACCATCACTCTGTCACTCGAGCCGACGACGTTGCCGAGCGGCGATGAGCTGATGCGCTTCCTCAAGCATTCCAAGAACTCGGCGCTGACACCTGCGGTAGTGCAGGACGTGAGCGAGCGTACGCTGCGCGAGTCGCTGCGGATTCAACGCATGCATCAGACGAATCACGAAATGGAAGCAGACGGCTTGACCAAGTCCGTGAACGCGCTGCGCCACTTCGGCGATTTGCGTGCGGCGGTCGCCGCCTTCTTGATAGAGGCGATGAAGGCGGCCAGGATCGATCGGTCCCTCGTCACACCGGCGTTGACGGCAGCATCAGATGGCGGCGACGCGCTGGCGAGTTTCTTTCTGGCGCTGGCGAACCGGGGATCGTTCGATAACGATGCCGCCCGCCTTGTAGGTTCGGGTCTGCCCTTCCAGACATTCTGCCGACGCATGAGCATGGCGGCCGCGCAGGGTTTGGCAGAACCGGCAGGTCAGTTCCGGCGGCTCGAACACTGCACGCAATGATGGTCGGCGAAGGGTAATCTACGGTATTGGACTGGCATCAGCGGCAGTTCACCGAGCGAAATCCGCCGCACGTGTAAGACCGGAGCCGGGCAATCGAGGAGATAGCAGCGTGAGCAATCTGTCGGGAAAAACCGCTGTGGTCACCGGCGCCTCGCGCGGCATCGGACGCGCCATTGCGCTGGCTCTGGCCGGGGCGGGTGCGCGGGTACTGGTTCACTACAGCAGTAGCGAACAGGAGGCCGATGTCGTCGTTGCCGAAATCCGTAAGACTGGCGACCGCGCCGAGAAGGTCGGCGCGGACCTGCGGCAGCCGGACGGTCCCCACATGCTGGCCAGCCGGGTCCGTGCCATCGTCGGCGATCGGCTCGACATCCTTGTTGCCAACGCCGGCATATCGAAGGCGGCGAGCATCGAGGACAGTACCATCGAGGACTTCGACAACCTCTTCGCGGTAAATGTCCGCGCGCCGTTCTTCCTGGTGCAGCAATTGTTGCCGGTGTTAGGCAAGGGCAGCGCCATCATCTTCACCTCATCGCTGGCTGCCCATGCGGCGGTGGGAACGCTGTCCGCGTATGCCGCAACCAAAGGCGCCATCGATACGCTGGTCAAACACTTCGCCGCGGCGCTCGGCCCCCGCGGTATCCGCGTCAATGCAGTGGCGCCCGGTGTGGTGGAGACCGACATGTCCAACTTCACCAAGACTGAGGCCGGTCGCGAAGTCACGCTTGGCATGCAGGCGCTGAAGCGTATCGCCCAGCCAGAAGACATCGCGCCCGTGGTGGCGTTCCTGGCCTCTGACGATGCGCACTGGATCACCGGTGATACCGTCCATGTCGACGGTGGCGCCAAGCTCTGAGGACGAGGTGCCGATTCAATTATCGGCGAGATGCGGATCGATCTCCCGAATCGGCAAATCCCAGTGCGCTTCCACCAATTCCCAGCGCCGGTTCTCGTCGCGGTTGAAGGCGGCGTGATCCGGGAATAGCTGCTTCTCTACGATCGATTCCTGCGAGGTTGCCGCCTGATTCCTGTAGGCCACAAGGACGCGGTAATCCCAGCGCTGATCCTCACTGGTATGCAGCCCGGGCCGATAGACGGTGTACTCCAGGACGCTGCCCAGCTCCTTCTCCCGGTCCAGGATTCTGATCTGGTATTTCTTGAACAGATCGAAGAAGTCGTCGGCGTGTCCCCACTTGACCTTGTAGACCCATTCGACCAGATATGGTTTATCCGCCGCTGCTGGCGCTGGCTGCGCGGCGTAAGTCACCGGCAGTAGGCTGGCCACCATGACGCAGACCGCTATGACCACTGTCATCAATGCGGGCTTCAACCACATCTTCCAACGCCTCATGATTGATCCTTCGATTCGAACGCAGCCACCGTAGCGGCATTGCACCAGGCGGTCCAATTGCAATTGATGTATGAATAGTTATCACTCACGAATGTCGGGCGGATCACGCGCCATCAATCGCTGAGTGTGCATAAGCTCAGATACCAATCGTAGTAGGACGAACGTTCGGAAATCGCTACGCTCGTCAAAGGTCGACCGACAGTGACCTTTCGAGGAGCCATGCCAGTGAACGCCGTAAGCGATGAGCTGATAGCCATGACCGGTGAGGTGGTAGTCGATCAGCCCTTCGTCCATGCCGTGGTGAATTACACGCGCAAGACGGGCGTTCGGCCCGTGAACTTTACCTTCGATCCGCCGCCGGGCGTGCTGAGAAACAGCGGCGAGGCAGAGCCGCATGTCGTCAGAATACGCAACGCCCGCCAGGCCCGCGGTCTTGCGCTCGACGTCAGCGGCTTTGAGATGATCCGCCATAGCTCCTCACTTGCCGACTGGGGTTCTTTCAGAAATGCCGATCGCGTCAGGCAGATCGACTACCCGGAAGTCGAGGCGGCGCTGAAGCGGCACACGGGTGCCGATAAGGTTCTGATCTTTGATCACACGCTGCGTGACAGTACGGCCGAGCCCGGGCGCACGGCGTTGCAACGGTTCGCAATCGTGAACTTCTGGCGGCCGATTGGCGATCGCGTGCGATTAGCGCCGCTGGCGGTGTGTGATGCTCGCACGATTGATCCCGCGGATCTGATCGTGAGCGATCTGGTGTATCCGGACTGGACCGGCGAGACTTACGCGGTTGCCTACAATCCGCAGCATATCTGGTTCTGGTACCCGTACCAGGAGCCCTCGGAGGCCACGTTGCTCAAGATCTACGATTCGGCGACTGATGGACGAGCTCGGATGACGGCTCACACCGCGTTCGATGATCCGATGAGCGATCCGGGAGCGCCGCCTCGTCGAAGCATTGAGATACGCGCGATCGTCTTCTGGAACAGCCCTCAGGGCTTGAATTGAACCTGCGACTCGATCCAGGCAGTGAAGGTTGCACGAGCCTTGGCACTGATTCGATCGCTCGCCTCGAGCAGCCAGTAGTCCCCGAAGGTGACCGAAGACTGCCCAATGCGTAACAGCTGACCTTTCTTTAGTTCTGACTGAACATACATTGGCGCACTCAACGCCACGCCCTGGCCTCGCAGGGCCGCCGTAAGCACCAGCGAATAGTCGTTGAAGTGCAGGTGCCTGGCCTGCTCGAATCCAGCGAGACCTGCGATCGCAAACCAGTTGCGCCAGGTGCTGCCATCGTCATCGTGCAACAGGCGGTAACTGAGTATCTCCGCATCGCTTCGCGGCGAGCGTTCCACCGCGACACCGGCGCGCGCGATGACTGGAAAGCCATCGAGAGAAAACAGTTTTCTAGCGCGCTTGCCGGGCTGCCGTGCCCTGCGGCTCAGGAATCGGATCGCGATATCGGTATCGCGTCCGAGCGTGCGAATCTCATCCGAGGATTCCAGCTCCAGCTCGATCTCCGGATGAGAAGCGGAAAATCCCCCCAGGCGAGTCACCAGCCAACGTGAGGCGAAGGCCGGTTCAACCGCAACCCTTAAATGGCGGCTGGTCAGAGCCCGAGCCGCATCGACGGCCTGCTGGATCTGCGAGAACCCGGCAGCGAGCCCGCTTGCGAGGTGCTTGCCCGGCGCGGTCAGTTCAACGCGGCGATGAAGACGCCGAAACAGCGGCCGACCGAGCTTGCCCTCCAGCGTGCGCACGTGCCGGCTGATGGCGGCCTGGGTGACGTAGAGCTCTCGTGCGGCATCGGTGAAGCTCAGCCGACGTGCTGCCGCCTCGAAAGCGCGCAATGCGAGCAGGGACGGGAGTCGGTCTGAAGCCATTGAAATGCGCGGGAGTAGCCGGTCGGATCCTGTGTTCGCATGACTTTAAGTTATCCGAGCGTGGCATTCAAATCGCTTGTGCGATGAAGTCACACGCGCTGCAATCGCACCCCATCGCCATCCAATTGGGGAGCTCGCATGAATGCCTTTGGCGCTGCCTCGATGATCTGGCTATCGACCCGCCATGCCGGGCGGAAGTTCAGAACATGTCTCCGGTGCGGAGTATCTCTGCGTGAAGAATGCAGATCTGTCGGATGTGATCATTGCGTCGTGGGCTCGTTTCCCAACGAATCGGTAGCAGCTCATGACAGCTGTGGGATGACCGGCTGTTCTATAGTCAGGGTCGGTCCCCGATAACTGTCCGCTCTCTTGCCGCGCCGTATTACCCCCATGGCGCCTGCATCGAGCCAGAACGGACAGTGTTGGGGACCACCATATTCTGAGCACAACCCCGGCAGCGGCTAGAGCGCCTACTCAGGCTCTGGCTGTTGGAAGCGCTGCAGAAACTCCTCCAGCCGCTGCAGCCGCTGCCGCAGTTCGATAGTGGCGGCAGTGTCGTACTGGCTGGGGAACAGCTGAATATTGCGGAAGTCGCCAAAGGCCAGCACGTAACGATGTCCGAGCCGGCGCAGTAAGTCCGACACCTCGCGATTCCAGGCATCGATATCGGGCTGGACCGCCTGGTCGCCCTCCTTGCGACAGCGCTCGTGCAGATCCCGTCCCCGTTGGATGAACTGCTCGAGCAGCAGCTGCGGCGGCTGGTCCAGCACACCGCCGAAGAGCGGCCAGATCACGAACAGCAGCCCGAGGCCCGCCATGCAGAAGCAAACCAGCGGCGCGAACTCCGGGACCGGTTGCGGCGTCAGCCAGGCCGGGCAGTTCTGCGACAGCTGGTGCAGCCAGGGGCAGGCATCGATGACCATGTCGTGCCGCCCGTTATGGAGCATCAGCCCTGAAACGATTAACGACGCGCAGGCGAGCGCAACCAGGAACCGCAGTACGGGCATCTGCCCATGTTAGCTAGAACGCCTCGGTAAACTCCAGTAACTGCTCGGATTCCCGGGGCGCGCGTGCTGCGGGCCCGCGCTGGGCCGGTTCGGGCATGCGTGTGAGGACACGATAGGCTCGAGCGTGGTTATGCATCGTGGCCGGCGTGTCGTGACCAAGCCAGCGCGTGATCTGGCCGAGATCGGCGCCGCGTTGCAACAGGTGCATGGAGGCCGTGTGCCGGATTGTGCGCGGTGACACGCGCCGGGCTGCGAGCTGCGGATCGTTTCGCGAGGCGCGTCGCACGGCGATGGCGAGCCGCCGCCGGATGCAGGTCGCGGTCATGGCCGCTCCGCGCTGATTCGGCAACAGGATGGAGCTTTTCCCAAAGGTGGGATTGACCGCCATCCACTGCTCCAGCGCCGTCACGGTTGCAGGCCAGAGCGGCACCGTGCGTGCGCGACGTGTGCCGCGGAAATGCACGCAGCCGCCGCCGTCTGACTGGATCTGATCAACGCGCAGCCGCACGATCTCGGAGACCGACGCCGCGGTGTTGTAAAGCAGGCTCAGCATCAGGTGATCGCGTTGCGCGATCCAGCTGCCATCGTGAGTGCCGATGATCGCCTGCATTTGTTCGCGCGAAAGGAAATCCGGTCGCGGGCGCACGAAGCGGACCATCGGGACCCTGAGCGATTGCGAAATTGCCTGGCGCGCCGAGGCGTCCCACGGCGCTGCGAATTTCAGGAACCCGCGAACCGCGGCGAGCCGGATATTGCGGCTGTGGACGCCGTTGTGACGCACCTGTTCGAGATGGGTCAGAAAGCCCTGGATCATGTCGGGCGTCAGATCGGCAAGCTCGACCTGCGCGGCGGTCTTGCCATCCCGCGATTCAATGAATTCGAGCAGCAGGCGCAGCGCGTCGCGGTAGCTTTCAATCGTGCGCGGACTCAATTCCCGCTGATACGGCAGGTGATGGTTGAAGAACACCTGCATCAGTTCGTAGAAGCACGCGGTGGGTCGTGCGGTCATGCATGCGAGAAGATATACGTCCAATGCAGGGGTCGCGCAGCTATGTGACCGGACAGCGTGTTTAGGTGACGAAGAGAGGTTCTGCAGGGACGAAATAAGTGCTTTCGAGTCGCGGCTGGCCGCGGCCTTACGCTATGATTTCACGCGTGTTGCAGATCAAACCAAACTGCGAGTGCTGCAACGGCGATCTGTCGCCAGATTCGCGCCATGCGTGGATCTGTTCCTTCGAATGCACCTTCTGCACCTACTGCGTCACCGCGCGCCTGCACGGCATCTGTCCGAATTGCGATGGCGAACTCGTGCGGCGTCCGGTGCGGGCGGCTTCTGCGTTGCAACAATTCCCTGCAAGCCGTCAGCGGACTTTCAAGCCCCGTGGATGCTCTTCTTAAGCGGCGTATTGCATGTCTGCCAATCTCTCTGAGCTGAAGCCCGGCTGGCTCGTCTGGCCCTCGGGTCGGCAGGTCTCTCACAAGTTTCTGTTTTGGCTGCTGCAGGTCAGCGGCTGGATTGCCTTCGGCCTGATGATGTTTGGCTATGCGCTGGCACGGGAAAGTCCGCTGCAGGCGGTATTCGATGTACTGATCCTCATCGGCACAGGCTTCGGTCTCACGACCCTCTATCGATATCTTTATGGCCGCTGGCGTCGCCGTGGGGTGTCGCCTGTGCACCTTTCGATCTACGTGCTGCTGCTCGCCGCCGTCGGCGCACCGGTCTGGTTCGAACCGCAGGTACTGCTGACCTGGATAGCGGCCAGCATCCGGCCCTCACTGGTGCGGTGGATGCCGTCCTTCACGATGATTCCGCTCGACACGTGGCTGTTCGAGGCCTTCGTGCTGCTGACCTGGTCGCTGCTTTATTTCGGAGTCAACGGCTGGATCAGCCTGCAACTCGAACGCCGGCGCTCGGCGCGCGCCGAAGCGCTGGCGCAATCGGCGCGGCTGCAGGCACTGCAGTCGCAGCTGGAGCCGCATTTTCTTTTCAACACGCTCAATGGCATTTCGGCGCTGGTGCTCGAAGGGCGCAGCGAAGCGGCCACCACCATGATCGCGCTGCTCAGCGACTTCCTGCGGCTGGCGCTGCAGACCATCGAGACGCCGCAGATCACAGTGGGCGAGGAGATGACCTTCGTGCGGCACTACCTGGAGATCCAGAAGATCCGCTTTGGCGATCGCCTGCGCTTCCAGATCGATGTTGCGGCCGAAGCCAACGATGCGCTGGTGCCCACGCTGCTGCTGCAGCCACTGGTGGAGAATGCGGTTCGCCACGGCATCCTGGTGCGCGCCAACGGCGGCTCGGTTCAGATCAGTGTCAGCGTGCAGGCGGGCCTGCTGCATCTGCGCGTCGAAGACGACGGGCCGGGACTCAAGCGGGCCAACCCGGTTTCCACCGGGCTCGGACTCTCGAACATCGCCACACGCTTAGGCGAACTCTACGGCACGCAGGCCAGTTTCACGGTGGGCCGCGGCCCCGGCGGCGGCGTGGCCGCCGATATCTCGCTGCCGTTGCAGTTCAGCGCGCGCGGGCAGCCCGCACGTCGCGAGACCGCGCGCAGCCACGCAGCGCTCGAGGCCCGGGTGTGACGATTCGAACGCTGCTGGTCGACGACGAAGAACTGGCGCGGCGCGGCCTGCGCGTCCGGCTGCAGCGGGCCGGCGACATCGATGTGGTGGGCGAATGCGCCAACGGCGGCGAGGCGATCGCGGCCATCGGCAAGCTGGCACCCGACCTGGTGTTTCTGGACGTGCAGATGCCCGAGGTCTCGGGCTTCGATGTGATCGCGGGCCTGGATCCGAAGCGCGCACCGCATATCATTTTCGTGACGGCCTTCGATCAGTACGCTGTCAAGGCCTTCGACGTCAATGCGCTCGACTACCTGCTCAAACCCATCGACGATGAGCGCTTCGCGCAGGCGCTGCGTCGCGCACGCGAGGCGCTGGCCTCCAACCGCGATGAAGCCTTTGGCGCACGCCTGAACGCCAGCGTCGCCAGCTTCCGCCAGGGTTCGGATCGGCTCGCCATTCCCGCGGGCGATCGTGTGGTGGTGCTGCGCATCGCCGAGATCGACTGGGTCGAGGCCTCAGGTAATTATGTCTCGCTGCATATCGGCAAGAAGGCCTGGCTGCTGCGCGAGACGATTGCCGCCATGGATCAGCGGCTGGCGCCGCATGGCTTTGCGCGGATTCACCGTTCGACGCTGGTAAATGTGGAGCGCGTAGCCGAGTTGCGCGCGCTGGCCAATGGGGAATTCGCCGTGCTCCTGCGCGACGGCAGCGAGCTCAAACTCAGCCGCAGCTTCCGCCACGCCCTGGGAATGCTCTCCGGCGGGGGTGTTTAGACGCCCGCAGGCAGTTGCCTGTACGATTGGGGGCATCGATCCGCGGAGTCGGCATGACGGAACGGGAGCGTCTCAGGGACAGAGCGCGCGGCGCGGCCAGTTGGAAGAACTGGGGTCCCTATTTAAGTGAACGACAGTGGGGCACGGTGCGCGAGGATTACAGCGCGCACGGCTCTGCCTGGGATTATTTTCCCCATGACCATGCCCGCAGTCGGGCCTATCGCTGGGGCGAGGACGGCATCGCGGGTCTGTCCGACAGCGAGCAGCGGCTGTGCCTGTCGCTGGCGCTCTGGAACGAGCGCGATCCCATTCTCAAGGAACGCCTGTTCGGACTGACGAACTCCCAGGGCAACCACGGTGAGGACGTCAAGGAGCAGTACTTCTACCTGGATGCGACGCCGAGTCACTCCTACCTGAAGATGCTCTACAAATACCCGCAGCGCGCCTATCCCTACTCGGAGCTGCAGGCGGAGAACGCGCGCCGCGGCACCGGTTCTCCCGAGTACGAGCTGCTCGATACCGGCGTATTCGCCGAGGACCGCTACTTCGATGTGTTCGTCGAGTACGCGCAGGCCGATCCGGGCGAAATACTCATGCTCGTGACCGCCCACAACCGCGGACCCGAGGCGGCGCCGCTGCACCTGATGCCGCAGCTGCTATTGCGCAATACCTGGTCGTGGCGTCCAGACGCCTACCGGCCGGACCTCAAGACGATCAACAACGGCGTGGTGCGGCTCGATCACAAGGAAATGCCGCCGCACTACATCCACGCCGAAGCCGGCGCGCAATGGCTCTTCACCGAGAACGAGACCAACCAGGGCAAGATCTGGAACATGCCGGCGCAGGGCTACTTCAAGGATGCGTTTCACGAGCGCATCATCGCCGGCCGCAGCGATGCTGTGAATCCAGCCCTGACCGGCACCAAGACGGGTGTCTGGCATCACAGCGTGGTGCCGGCGGGCGCTTCGGTGCGGGTGCGGCTGCTGCTCTCGCGACGCGCACAGCCCAAGCCGTTCCTGAACTTCGATGCGCTCATGGACCTGCGGCGTCGCGAGGCCGACGAGTTCTACCAGGATCTGCAACGCGGCATGGCATCGGACGATGCGCGAGCCGTGCAGCGGCAGGCATTCGCCGGCCTGATCTGGAGCAAGCAGTTCTATCATTTCGACGTGCCGCAGTGGCTCAAGGGCGATCCGGCGCATCCGCCGCCGCCGCCGGAGCGTGCGCGCGGACGCAATCACGACTGGGAACACCTGAACAACGCCGACATCATTTCGATGCCGGACAAATGGGAGTACCCCTGGTACGCGGCCTGGGATCTCGCCTTTCACTGCATTCCACTGGCCATCATCGATCCGGATTTCGCCAAGGAGCAGCTGGTGCTGCTCACGCGCGAGTGGTACATGCACGCCAACGGCCAGATGCCCGCGTATGAGTGGGCGTTCGGCGATGTCAATCCGCCGGTGCACGCCTGGGCCACCTGGCGCGTCTACCAGATCGATCGCAAGAGCAACGGCGGTCGCGGCGACCGCGCCTTCCTCGAGCGCGTGTTTCACAAGCTCATGCTCAACTTCACCTGGTGGGTGAATCGCAAGGACGCCGAGGGACGCAACGTGTTCCAGGGCGGCTTCCTCGGACTGGACAATATCGGGGTGTTCGACCGCAGCTCCACACTGCCTACCGGCGGCCACATCGATCAGTCCGACGGCACCAGCTGGATGGCCATGTACGCCCTCAACCTGATGCGCATCGCGCTCGAGCTGGCGCAGGAGAATCACGTCTACGAGGACATCGCGACCAAGTTCTTCGAGCATTTCCTGCAGATCGCGCACGCGATCAGCAGCATGTACAGCGAAGGGGTCGGGCTCTGGGACGATGAGGACAAATTTTTCTACGACGTGCTGCACCTGCCGAATGACAACAAAGTGTGTCTGAAGGTGCGTTCGATGGTGGGACTGATTCCCATGTTCGCCGTCGAGACGCTCGAGCCGGAGCTGCTCGAGAAACTGCCCGAGTTCCGCCGCCGCCTCGAGTGGTTCCTGCACAACCGTCCCGAGCTGGCCTACCTGGTGTCGCATTGGCAGGAGCCCGGCCGTGGTCATCGGCGGCTGCTGTCGCTGCTGCGCGGGCATCGCATGAAGCGGCTGTTGCGCCGCATGCTCGATGAATCCGAATTCCTCTCCGAATATGGCGTGCGCGCGCTCTCGCGCGCCCACCATGACCAGCCCTACGTCTTTCGCGTCGACGGCATGGACCTTTCGGTGCGTTACGCGCCGGCTGAGTCGCAGTCCAATCTCTTCGGCGGCAATTCCAATTGGCGCGGCCCGATCTGGTTTCCGGTGAACTACCTGATCATCGAGTCACTGCAAAAGTTTCATCACTACTACGGCGACACGTTCAAGGTGGAGTGCCCGACCGGGTCGGGCCAGTTCCTGACCATCGAGCAGGTAGCCGAGGAGTTGTCCAATCGGCTCGCCAATATCTTCCTGCGCAACGATGAAGGCAGCCGCCCTGTGCTGGGCCAGTACCCGCAGCTGCAGAAGGCCGCACACTTTCGCGACTACATCCCGTTCTTCGAATACTTCTGCGGTGACACCGGGCGCGGCGTGGGCGCCTCCCACCAGACCGGCTGGACTGCCCTGGTGGCGAAGCTGCTCATGCCGCGCAAGCACGAATCCGCGGCGCCCGGGGACGAGCACCGCTTCGAGTAACGATCAGGCCATTGCCGGCGCGGGACGAAAGCTTTTCACAGCCCGATATCCCAGCCACACGAACAGCACCAGCACCACCAGTTGGGCGACCTTGAAGGGCGTCTCGGTGGCCGTGGGCGCCAGTGCGTGCAGCGCCGGGATCTTGTCGAAGGACTGCGCCACGCCGACGAACACGTTCAGGTACAGCGCTATCACCGCGTATACCACGTACATCCAGCGCCAGTGGCCGGCGAGATGGCCCAGGTAGCGCGCCGCGATCGCGATCGCCAGCACGACCAGCGAGATGACACCAACGATCTGCGGCGGACCAAAACTGGTCGAGTGAAACATGAAGCCGGTGACACTGGTCAGCACCGTGGTCAGCAAAAAAAGCGAGGTCCATGCGCTGTCGCGGCCGCGCAGAATGGCCACCAGCCAGATCAGACCGCTGACGATGCCGATCAGGCTGATGAGCGTGTGCAGCACGGTGAAGGCATGTACCGACATTCCGATGATCATGGTGCTTCCTTCCCGGTTATGGCCCGGGTTTTGTGATTGTTCTGAGCGCTAACGATTACTCGGGAAACTGAACACGGCTCCTTCGCGCACGCCGGCCGAAGGCCAGCGCTGGGTGATGGTCT
Source organism: uncultured Gammaproteobacteria bacterium (assembly GCA_963771665.1). Taxonomy (GTDB): domain Bacteria; phylum Pseudomonadota; class Gammaproteobacteria; order Steroidobacterales; family Steroidobacteraceae; genus FEN-1191. Next base: position 287,653 of record CAVYUK010000013.1, read on the forward strand.
TGCGCCGGGTATAGAAGCGGACCGCATCGGGGCCGTAGGCGCCGAGGTCGCCGAACAGCGAGCGCTTCCAGCCGCCGAAGCTGTGATAGGCCACCGGTACCGGTAGCGGTACGTTGACGCCGACCATGCCGATGCGGATGTGATCGGTGAAGTAACGCGCGGCTTCGCCATCGCGAGTGAAAAGACAGGTGCCGTTGCCATATTCATGGGCATCGATGAGCTCCATCGCCGCCGCCAGCGTTGGCACCCGCACCACGGCCAGGACCGGGCCGAAAATTTCATCCCGATAAATCTTCATCGCCGGCGTCACGCGATCGAACAGGCACCCGCCCAGGAAATAGCCGCCCTCGTAACCCGCGACCTTGAGCCCACGGCCATCGACGACCAGCTGTGCGCCTTCCTTGACCCCGAGATCGACATAGCCGCTGACCTTGGCATGGTGTTCCTTGGTAATGAGCGGCCCCATGTCGATCCCGCTCTGCGTGCCGGGGCCAACTTTCATCTTCGACAGTTCGGTCTTCAGCCGCGACACCACCGCGTCGGCGGTGTCATCGCCCACGGCCACGACCACCGGGATGGCCATGCAGCGCTCGCCGCAGGAGCCGTAGGCCGCGCCCATGAGCGCATTGACGGCGTTATCGAAATCCGCATCGGGCATGACGACCGCATGATTCTTGGCGCCGCCCAGTGCCTGCACCCGCTTCCCGTGAGCGCACCCGGTGGCATAGATGTATTCGGCGATCGGTGTTGAGCCGACGAAGCTGATGGCCTGAACACGCGGATCGGTCAGCAGCGTATCGACGGCTTCCTTATCGCCATTGACGACGTTCAGGACGCCTGGCGGCAGCCCAGCCTCGAGTGCGAGTTCGGCAATACGCAGCACGCAGCTCGGATCGCGCTCGGACGGCTTGAGTACGAAGGTGTTGCCGCAGACTACGGCCATCGGCCACATCCACAGCGGCACCATGCACGGAAAATTAAATGGTGTGATGCCGGCCGCGACGCCGAGCGGCTGGAACTCGCTCCAGGAATCGATCGCGGGGCCCACGTTCTTCGAGAACTCGCCCTTGAGCAGCTCGGGCGCGCCGGCCGCGTACTCCACGTTCTCGATGCCGCGCTGCAGTTCACCCATCGCGTCGCTTAAGACCTTGCCATGCTCATCGGTGATCAGGGCGCAGATCTCGTTGGCGTGGGTCTCGAGCAGTTGCTTGAACTTGAACATGACGCGGGCGCGCTTGAGCGCCGGGGTGTTGCGCCATTCCGGGAACGCCGCCTGCGCGGCCGCGATGGCCGCCTGCACGGTGCTGCGCGAAGCCAGGGCCACACGGCGGCTGACGCGACCGGTGGCCGGGTTGTAGACCGGCTGCGAGCGCTGGTCACCGTTCGCGGTGGCACTGACGTGCTCGCCGCCGATCAGATGCCCCAATGTCTTGAGGACCTGGTCCGCCATAATATTCGTGGCTGTATTCATGCGATTGGGCTCTTGGGGGCCTGTGGAATGGCGAGTGTACCGCTAAGCTAGGGTATGGGAGCAGGCACTTTACTTTGGCTGCGGCAGGATCTGCGGCTGCGCGATAATTCAGCGCTGCGTGCGGCCGTGGCGCGCGGACTGCCGGTCATTCCGGTGTATGTCTGGTCGCCTGAGGAGGAGGGCGCCTGGCCCCCGGGTGCTGCATCGCGCTGGTGGCTGCATGAGTCGCTGCAGTCGCTTGGGGCAGCTCTCAAGCAGAATGGATCGGCGTTGATCCTGCGCGTGGGCCCCGCTCTGGACGCGCTGTGTGCGCTGATCGCCGAGACGGGCGCCGATGCCGTGTACTGGGGCCGGCGCTACGAGCCGGCAGCACAGGCTGTCAGCCACGAGATCCGGCAGACGCTGCGCCAGCGCGGTATCGATGCGCGCGGCTTCAACAACTCACTGCTGGCCGAGCCCACCGAGTTTCTGAACCAGGCCGGCAAGTCCTATCGGGTATACACCCCATTCCTGCGGGCTATGCTCAAGAGCATCGATCCGCCCGCCCCCGAGAGCGCTCCGCGCACGCTCAAGGCACCGAAAAACTGGCCGGTCTCGCTGCCGCTCGATGCACTGGCACTCAAACCAAAGACGCGCTGGTACGCCCGGATGGCGACCACGTGGCGGCCGGGCGAGGAGGGCGCGATCACGCAGCTGAAGAAATTCGTCGGCGCGCGGCTCCCACGTTATCAAAAGGATCGCGACCTGCCGGCGGTGGCCGGCACTTCGGGCCTGTCGCCGCATCTGCATTTCGGTGAGATCGGCCCGCGCCAGGTCTGGCACGTCCTCAAGGGTGATCGGCAGCGCGCGCCATTTCTGCGCCAGCTCATCTGGCGCGAGTTCGCCTATCACCTGCTGCATCACTTTCCGCATACGCCCACCGAGCCGCTGCGCGAGGAGTTCGCCCATTTCCCATGGCGGCGGCCCTTGCAGGGACTGGCTTCCTGGCAGCGCGGCGAGACCGGCATACCGATGGTGGATGCGGGCATGCGCGAGTTGTGGGCAACGGGCGTGATGCACAACCGCGTACGTATGATCGCCGGATCCTTCCTGGTCAAGAACCTGCTGCTGTCATGGCAGGAGGGCGCGCGCTGGTTCTGGGACACGCTGGTGGATGCGGACCTCGCCTGCAACACGCTCAACTGGCAATGGGTCGCGGGCTGCGGCGCCGATGCCGCACCGTATTTCCGCATCTTCAATCCCGTGCTGCAGGGACGGCGCTTCGACCCGGCGGGCGAGTACGTGCGCCGCTGGATTTCCCCGCTCGCTTCGGTCGAAGACAGGCAGGTGCACTCGCCATGGCTCGCGGCGACAGCTCCCAAAGGCTATCCGGCACCACGCGTCGATTTGAGCGAATCCCGCCAGGCTGCGCTCGATGCCTACCAGTCCATGCGTGATGAGGTCGCAGACGTTCGATAGAGGCGCGTAGGATCGCCCCGTGCCCACCATCCTGACTATCAATGCCGGTTCCTCGAGCATCAAATTCGCGCTGTTCGAAAGTGGCGCGGCGCTGCATCGTCTCGACAAGGGTTCGATCGAGCGTATCGGCCTTGCCGACGGCCCAGACCAGCAGGCGGCCCTCGATCAACTGCAACAGTGGGTCGCGACGCGCAGCGCCGACTTGAGCGCCGTGGCACATCGCATCGTGCATGGCGGTCCGAAATACAGCGCGCCCGTGGTGCTCAAGGGCGAAGTTCTGACCGAACTCAAGGCGCTGAGCCCGTTCGATCCCGACCATCTGCCGCAGGAATTGCGGCTCGCCGAGGCGCTGGCAAAGCGCTTTCCGGATCTGCCGCAGGTGGCCTGCTTCGACACCGCCTTTCATCACAACATGCCGCGCGTGGCGCAACTGCTGGCATTGCCGCGCCGCTACCAGGCGCAGGGGCTGCGCCGCTATGGCTTTCATGGCCTTTCCTACGCTTACCTCATGCAGGAGCTCGAGCGCGAGGCGGGCACGCCGGCCACGCAGGGACGCGTGGTGCTGGCGCACTTGGGGAATGGCGCCAGTCTCGCGGCCGTGCGAAACGGACGGAGCATCGACACCAGCATGGGATTCACGCCGGTCGCCGGCATTCCGATGAGCACGCGCTCAGGTGACCTGGATCCGGGCATCGTGTGGTATCTCGCGCGCACCGAGGGGCTCGATGCGCAGCGTTTCAATCAATTGGTCAACGCCGAATCCGGACTGCTCGGCCTGTCCGAAACCAGCCCGGACATGCGCGACCTGCTGGCGCGTGAAGCCACCGACGAGCGTGCGCGCGATGCGGTGACATTGTTCTGTTACCAGGTTCGCAAATGGATCGGTGCCTTCGCCGCAGCCCTCGGCGGTATCGACACACTGGTGTTCGCGGGCGGCATTGGTGAACACGCAGCGCCGGTGCGCGCCCGCGTGTGCGACGGCCTGGAATTCCTCGGAATTGAGATCGAACCGGTGCGTAATGCCGCGCACGCGCGCCTGATCTCGACCGATGTCGGCCGGGTGGCCGTGCGCGTGATACCCACTGATGAAGAGCAGATGATGGCGCAGCTGGTGGCCGGCCTGCTGGGTTCGTAGGATTGCGCCGACGCAACATTTCCCAACTTCGTAAGCCAAAGCGGCTCACGCCGATGGTTTGACCTCCGGCCGGCGGCGCACCATCGGCTCCGCCTCATGACGGGCGCATCGGGGAGCCGACAGTGACCAGAAGCATTTATATGGCTCTTTTCATCGCGCTGATCGCGTTACCGGCGGCGCGCGCCGCCGGCACCCGCGCGCCGGCGCCTTTCGAACTGCCGCCGCTGGTACAGCCGGCCAGTGGCGAGACGCATCCAGGCAAAATTATCTGGGCCGACCTCGTGACGCCGGATCTCAAACAAGCTGAGCAGTTCTACGGCGCCCTGTTCGGCTGGACGTTCGAGCCCGTCGAGGGCGACGCCAACTTTGTGATCGCGCGCAGTGCCGGCCAGGCCGTGGGCGGCATCGTGCAGCGGCCGATGAAGGCCGGGCAGCTGCGACAACCGGCGTGGCTGACTTTCATCGCGGTTCGCGACGTCGCGGCAGCCCAACGCAGTGCGCTGGCGAATGGCGGCAAGGTGCTGTCGGGCCCCAGGGACTATGCGCAGCGCGGCCGGCAGGCGGTATTCGCCGATCCGGACGGCGCAGTATTCGCGGTGCTGGCCTCGACCAGCGGCGATCCGCCGGACTCGCTGGCCGAGCCCGGCGAGTGGATCTGGAGTTCGCTGCTGGCCAAGAACACCGATCACGAGACCGGGTTCTATCGCGCCTTATTCGGTTACGAGGCATTCGACCTCCCGCCCGAGGACGCAGCCGACAATTCGCATCACGTGATCCTGGCGAGCGATGACTACGCACGCGCCGGCATCCACTCACTGCCTGCCGATTCGGTCCACCGGCACCCGCACTGGCTCAATTTCATCCGCGTCGATGATGCCGCAGCTGCTGCCGTGAAGGCGATCGCGCTCGGCGGCAAAGTGCTGGTCGAACCGCGTGAGGATCGTCACGGCGGCCAGCTCGCCGTGATCGCCGACCCAAGTGGCGCACCGATCGGTGTCATGGAATGGTCCGGCACCGAGGATGCGGAGTCCGCGGCCGGCGATCACCCGGATCTGCCGGGCGCGCAAAAGGAGGCGCCATGAATACCGTGGTGCGCGTGAAGATTGGTTTGGGCCTGCTGCTGCTGGCCGGCCTCGGAGCCTGCGCCGTGGAAGGAGGAGGCGGCTACGACGGTGATGTGGGCGTGGGCGTCGGCGTGGGTTACGTCGGCGATTACTACGAGCCCTGCTGCGGCGGATACGGCGGCTGGGGACGCGGCTATCGCGTCGGCCCGCCGCGCGGATACGGTGGCGGCGGCCGCGGTCCGGGTCATTCAGCGCCCTCGATTCCCAGCCACTCGCGCGGCGGCGGCGGCGGTGGTCACGGTGGCGGCGGCGGCGGCGGCCACCACTAGCGCTGATTGAGCAGGTGCGCGTCGCCCGCGGGCGCGTTGCCGTGATCGTAGGGCCGGCCGGCCACCATATAGATCAGTCCCAGTACGATGATACCGGCGGCCGTTACGATCATGCCGTAATTGCTGTACCAGGGATCATTGGGGGAACGAGGCCAGACCATGTCGATGATGGCGCTGACGCCGTACAGCAACGCCAGTATGTTGACGCACAGGCCCCAGCGGCCAAGCGTGAACGGACCCGCGGGCTTCCAACCATTGAAGCGCGCCATCAATGCGCCCAGCACCAGCATCTGGAATGCAATGTAGATACCCGCGGCGGCGAAGCTGACGATGGTGGCCACGGCATTTGTCAGCCAGAGGCCGCACAATGCAATCGCAGCCGGAACGATGCCGGCCACCAGCAGCGAACCGACCGGCACGTGGGTGTGCGGGGAAAGCCGGCTCAGCGTCTTGCTGCCAGCGATCATTTCATCGCGGGCATAGGCGAACAGCAGCCGGCTGGCGGCGGCCTGCATGCTGATCATGCAGGACATGAACGACACCAGCACTACCGCGATCACGGCGCGGAATCCCCACTCGCCCATGGCCGTGCGCAGCACCGTGGACACCGGATCGGTGTCCTTACCCGAGATCACCGCCTGCATGTCCGGCACCGAGAGAATCAGCGCCAGGCACACCCACATCGAAGCCGCGCCGCCGACATAGATGGTCATGCGCATGGCACGCGGAATCATGCGGCTGGCATTTGGCGTTTCTTCGGCCACATCGCCGCAGGCCTCGAAGCCGTAGTAGCAGAACAGCGCCGCCAGCGAGGAGGCAAGGAAGGCCGGCAGGTAGTTGCCACCCTGAGCGACATTGAAACTGTCGAACAGTACCGAGAAGGGATGATGCCGAGCAAATATCAGCAGATAGCAGCCGACTACGATGGCCCCGATCAATTCGCAGATGAAACCGAACATCGCGACGCGCGCCAGCAGTCGTGTACCGCTGACATTCAGGATCGTGGAAATCGTGATCATGCTGATCGCGATCGTGGTGGTGATTTCCGGCGTGGGCTGGAAACCCAGCAACTGGGCGAAATAGGGCGCGCCGCCGGTGCCGACGGCGGAGATAGACACATATAACGCCCAGCCATAGACCCAACCCGCCATCCAGGCCCAGCGTTTGCCGACCAGGCGCCTCGCCCATGGATACAGACCGCCGGAGATCGGGAACTGCGAGACCACTTCGCCGAAGATCAGGCAGACGAACATCTGACCGATGCCGACGAACACGTAGGCCCAGAACATCGGCGGGCCGCCCACAGCAAGCGCGGTCGCAAACAAGGTGTAGACACCGACCACGGGCGACAGGTAAGTGAAGCCGAGCGAGAAGTTCTCCAGCTCGGTCATCGAGCGGTCGAAATTGGAGGTGTAGCCGAGGGCCTTGAGCTGCGCTACATCGGCGTCGTTGATAGCGCGCGCGTCGCGGGCTGCGGCGGATTCATTGTTGTTCATTTGTATGTGGTCTAGTCGCTCGCTGCGCCGCCGTAAATAATAATCGACAGCATACGGATCGGCACCTTCACCAGTTTCTCGGGGCCGTGGGCGATGTCGCCGCGAAAGGTCAGCGAGTCCCCGGCCTTCAGCAGGTGGCTGCTCTTGCCGTGCCGGTAGCGGATCTCGCCGGAGAGAATGTAGATGAACTCGGTGCCGGCGTGCTGGAAGCCGGGGAAGATCTCGCTCTTGTCGGTCAGCGTGACCAGAAATGGTTCAAACACCTTGACCGGTCCGCGTTGCGCGGCCAGCAGGTGATAGGTATGCCCCCGTTTGGTGCCACGGCGCACCACTTCCATGCCGCCGCCGTCGGGCACATGCTGCGCGCCGCCCTCGTATTCCCCCACTTCCTGCAGCAGCAGGGCCGGGCGTACCCCAAGCGCTTCGGCCAGCGCTACGATGGTCTCGAGGCTGGGGTTGACGTGACCGGTTTCGAGCCGGCTGAGCATCCCCGGGCTGATGCCGGCATGCTGCGCGACGTTGGCCAGCGTCAGATCGAGTTCCTCGCGGATCCGCCGCGCCACATGGCCGATGCGAGCGGCGACTTCGGAACGGTTGACCAGTGGACGCGACGCGAATTCGGCGACGGCTTTCGGGCGCGGACCTGGACGGCTTCTGCTTCCCACTGTGCTCACTATGCAACAGACTTGCGTGGTAGTAAAGTTTGGACCATGTTCGCAGGGATTCCACACTGAACATGCCTGCGCGGCTGCTCAAATTCGCCTTTTCGCGGCAGCATCCCGAGCCGCGCATGTTCACGCGGCACGAGCAGCTCAAATCGAGCTACGACGTGGTGATCATCGGTGCCGGTGGCCATGGGCTGGCTTCTGCTTACTACCTGACGCGCGATTATGGCATCCGCGACGTGGCGGTGCTCGACAAGGGCTATCTCGGCGGCGGCAACACCGGCCGCAACACCACCATCATCCGCTCCAACTATCTCACCCCCGAGGGCGTGCAGTTCTACGATGAGAGCGTGAATCTGTGGAAGAACCTCGCCGCGGACTTCGACCTCAATCTTTTCTATTCGACGCGCGGCCACTTCACGCTGGCTCACACCGATGCGGCGATGCGCACCATGCGCTGGCGCGCCGAGGTCAACAAACACTACGGCGTCGACAGCGAAGTGGTTGACCGCCAGTCGGTGCACGAAGCCATCCCGAGCATGGACATCGACTGTGCCGGCCACGCGCCGGTGCTCGGCGCCCTTTACCATGCGCCGGGCGCGATCGCGCGGCATGATGCCGTCGCCTGGGGATATGGCCGCGGCGCGGATCGCCGTGGCGCAGAAATCCATCAGAACACCGAAGTCATCGGCATCGACGTCGAGGACACCGGCTCCGGCCCACGCGTCACCGGTGTGCGCACCACGCGCGGCCGCATCGCCACGCGCAAGGTGCTGTGCGCGGTGGCGGGCAGCACGCCGCGGCTGCTGGACATGCTGTCGCTGCACTCGCCCATCGTGGTGCATCCGCTGCAGGCCATGGTCTCCGAACCGCTCAAGCCCTGGCTCGACCCCATCATCGTCTCGGCCTCGCTGCATGTGTACGTGAGCCAGAGCGCGCGCGGCGAGCTCGTGATGGGGGCATCGCTCGATCCCTACGAGCTGCATTCGACGCGCTCGACGCTGGATTTCACCGAGGCCCTGGCGTCTCACATGCTCGAAATGTTCCCGTTCCTGTCCGACGTGAAGATCAACCGCCAGTGGGCCGGCATGGCGGACATGACGCCTGACTTCGCACCCATCATGGGGCTGACCCCGGTGCAGGGGTTCTACCTCGACTCGGGCTGGGGGACCTGGGGCTTCAAGGCGACACCGGTCTGCGGCAAGACCATGAGCTTTACGGTGGCGGGCGACCAGGCGCACCCACTCATCGCCGGCTTTGGCTTCGATCGCTTTGCGCACTACTCGCTCACGGGCGAGAAGGGCGCAGCGTCAGTCGGCCACTGACGCCCAGGCGATAACCCATGAAGCTGATGACCTGTCCAGTCAACGGTTCGCGCGCGATCAGCGAGTTTGCCTGTGGCGGTGAGCTGCGGGCGATGCCCGATCCGGCCGCAACCGACGATCGCGCCTGGGCCGACTATGTGTTCAACCGCGCCTCGCTGCCGGGCCTCAAGCGGGAGTGGTGGTGCCATACGCCGAGCGGTGTGTGGTTCATCGCGGAGCGCGATACGGCCACCGATACGGTTCATCGCACCTATCTTTTCACCGCGGGCGAGCGCACATGAACCGCCTGCCACCAATTCCCGGCGAGCTGATCGACCGCACGCAAATCGTAGACTTCAGTTTCGAGGGCCGCCACTGTGCCGGATTTGCCGGCGACACAATCAGTTCGGCGCTGGCCGCCAACGGTATCCGGGTGCTGGGCCGCTCGTTCAAATATCACCGTCCACGCGGACTGCTCAGCGCGGCCAATCATGATGTCAATGCACTGGTGCAGGTGCGCGCCGGTGTCCGCAGCGTGCCCAACGTGCGCGCCGACGTCGTGCCCGTGCAGCCCGGTTGGCAGATCGAGGCGGTCAACACCCGCGGCGGCGTGAACGCCGACCGGCTGGCGTTCATCAATCATCTCTCGCCGCTGCTGCCTGTGGGTTTCTATTACAAGGCCTTTCACGACAAATGGCTCGCGCCGCGCTGGGAACGCATGTTTCGGCATTTGAGCGGCCTTGGTCGCGTGGATCTGTCGGCGACTCGCACGGTCACGCCCAAGCGCTATGACTTCTGCGACGTACTCGTGATCGGCGGCGGGCCCTCCGGTCTGGCCGCGGCCATCGCGGCGGCCGCGCAGGGCGCCTCGGTGCTGCTGGTCGATGACAATCCGGCGCTTGGCGGCAGCGGCCTGTACGCGCGCAACGGTGATCCCGAGCGCGTGCACCTGACCCAGGCGCTGATCGATCGCGTGCGCGCGGAATCGCGCATCCGCGTCCTCAACCAAACCTACGCCGCGGGCTATTACGCGGATCATTGGGTCGCGCTGGTGGCGGCGGAATGCCTGATCAAGGTCCGCGCCCGCAGCCTCGTGGTCGCGCAGGGCGCCTGGGAACAGCCGGCCGTTTTTCGCAACAACGATCTGCCCGGCATTATGCTGGCCAGCGCCGCGCAGCGCCTGCTGTACCGCCATGCGGTCCTGACGTCACGCCGGCTGGCCGTGTTGACCGCCAACAGCCATGGTTATGCGGCGGCGCTCGACGCACTGGCGCACGGCGCCCAGCTGGTGGCCGTGCTCGATCTGCGCGACGCGCCCGGCCCACGCTCGCGCCCGGCCGCGGACGAGCTCGCGCGCCGCGGCGTGCCGTTGCACTATGGGGTCACGCCCATCGAAGCCACCTCGCGTTCGGGCGGAACGCTTGGCGGCTTTCAGTTCCACAGCGCGATGGCGGGCGCGAGCGCACCCGGGCAGCTCGAAATCGATGGCCTCTGGATGAGTGTCGGCTTTGCGCCGGCCAATGCGCTGCTGCACCAGGCCGGCGCGCGCATGCAGTACCAGGCGAGTCTCGAGCAGTTCGTGCCGGCCGAATTGCCCGCGGGCATCTATGCCTGCGGCAAGATCAATGGCGCCTATGGCCTGCGCGATCGCATCGCCGACGGCACCGACGCCGGCGCCTGCGCCGCGGCTTCCCTGACGTCGGGCAGCAAGCTTGCCCGTGCGCCGGCGATCCTCCCCGAGGAATCGCCCACGCACGGCTACCCGATTTTCCCGCACCCGCGCGCCAAGGAATTCGTCGACTTCGATGAGGACCTGCAGATCAAGGACCTGGTGAATGCCTGCCAGGAAGGATTCGACAGCAGCGAGCTGCTCAAGCGCTTCTCAACCGTGGGCATGGGGCCGAGCCAGGGCAAGCACTCGCACATGAATGCGCTGCGCATCCTGGCGCGGGTAAGGGGTCAGCCGCTCGAACAACTTGGCATGACCACCGCGCGGCCGATGTTCTACCCGGTGCCGCTGTCGCACCTCGCGGGCCGCGGCTTCACGCCGGAACGGCGCACGCCGCTGGATGCCGAGCACGCGGCACTCGGAGCGGTTTTCATGCCCGCGGGCAATTGGCGCCGTCCCGAGTACTACGCGACGGCAGGCAAGTCGCGCGCGGAGGCGATCGCCGCCGAGGTCGAGGCCGTGCGCACTCGCGTCGGCATCATCGACGTCGGCACGCTGGGCAAGATCGAGGTTCACGGCCCTGACGCGGCCGAGTTCCTCGACCGGATCTACACCGCGCGTTACAGCAATCTGAAACTGGGCATGACGCGCTATGCGCTGATGCTCGATGAAGCCGGCGTCATCATCGATGATGGGGTCATTGGCCGGCTGGCACCCGAATCTTTCTACTTCACCACCACTACCGGCAACTCTGCGACGCTGTTTCGCGAATTCGGACGCCTGGCGGCCTGGTGGGGACTGTCGGTGGGGTTGGTGAATCTCACCGGGCATTACTCGGCCATCAATCTTGCCGGCCCCGCCTCGCGCGAGGTACTGCGGGCGCACACCGCGCTCGACCTGTCCGAGAGCGCCTTTCCCTACCTGGCCCTGCGCGAGGCAGAGATCGCCGGCGCACCCTGCCGGATCATGCGCGTGGGATTCGTCGGCGAGCTCGGCTACGAGATTCACCTCCCGGCCGAGCACGCCGTTGACCTTTGGCGTGCACTGCTGGGCACTGGCACCGCCAGTGGCATCCGGCCTTTTGGCGTTGAGGCCCAGCGCATGCTGCGCCTGGAAAAAGGCCACCTGATCGTGGGGCAGGACACCGATGGACTCACCAACGCGCTGGAGATCGATGCGCCCTGGGCGCTGAAGATGGACAAACCCTTCTTCGTCGGCCAGCGCAGCCTGCGCATTCTCGAGGGGCAACCGCGGCGGCAGCAGCTGGTCGGATTCACGCTGCCGGCCGGTGCGCCGCAGGCGCCGAAGGAATGTCACCTGGTGCTCGACGGCGCCGACATCGCGGGACGCATCACCAGCGTCGGCTATTCGCCCACACTGCAACGCTGCATCGGACTGGCACTCGTCAAACCCGCGGTAGCCGCCGGCAAGGCCCTGCGCATCCGGATCGACGGCGGCGCCCTCATCGAGGCGGCGATCGCCAAACTGCCGTTCTACGATGCGGCCGGCGCACGGCAGAAGCTCCAATGAGCGCTGCGGGGGGACTTCATTTCGAAGAGCATGCCGCGCGGCCGCGCTGTGGCTGCAAGGGCCCCGGGGCCGCCGGCTGGCTGCGCTCGCAGGGTTACCGCGTGCCCGAGGACCCCAACAGTGCCGAGCTCGATCCGGCCGGTGTGCTGGTGGCGAAACTCGCCACCTCGGAGTTTCTGCTCGAGCCCATCGCGGGGAACACCAACCGGGTCGAGGCTACGCGCGCCGAGTTGACGCAGCGCCGCCAGCCCGTCACGGTGTACCCCGTGACGCGCCAGGATGTCGTGGTCACGATCAACGGCGAAGGACTCAACGCACTGCTGCGGCAGATCTGCAGTGTCGATTTTTCGCCGCTGCTGGCAGCGGCGGCGACCGGTGGCGGCCCCGTGGTCCTGACCTCGATGGTTGGCGTCGGTGTGGTCGCCTGGCCGCGGTTGATCGAGGCGGCTGCAGAGATCTCGCCCGCCCTGACACTGTGGTGCGAGCCCAGTTACGCGCATTATTTCTGGAATACGCTGCTCGAGGTAGCTCGGGACCTGGGCAGCGTCACCACGGGGAGTAAATGATGACACCGCAACAGGCCAAGAAGTGGTTTGAAGAACACGACACGCGCTATGTGCTCGCGCAGTTCGTCGACATTCACGGCGCCGCCAAGGCCAAGGCCGTGCCCGTGGAGCACTACGAAATGGTGGTGGGCGATGGGGCCGGCTTCGCCGGCTTTGCGGTCTGGGGGCTCGGCATGGGACCTCACGGCCCGGACTTCATGGGCGTGGGCGATCCCGATACGCTCTGCGATGTGCCGTGGATGCCGGGCTTCTCGCGTATTGCCTGCGATGGCCACGTCAAAGGCGAGCCGTACTCCTACTGCTCGCGCGTGACGCTCAAGCGCGCGCTGCAGCGCTTCGCCGAGCGCGGCTACACGCTCTACACCGGCATCGAACCGGAGTTCATGCTGCTGCGGCGCACGGAGCAGGGCACGCTGGCCCCCTTCGATCCCACCGATGCTTCCGACAAACCCTGCTACGACTACAAAGGCCTGGCGCGCGTCAGCGCGGTGCTCGATGACCTGTCGCGCCACCTGCGCGCCGTCGGCATCGATGTCTACCAGATCGATCACGAGGACGCGAACGGCCAGTTTGAAATCAACTTCACCTACGCCGATGCGCTGAAGTCCGCCGACAACATGATCTTCTTCAAGATGGCCGCCAGCGAAATCGCGCGCGAGCACGGCGCCATCGCCACCTTCATGCCCAAGCCCTTCTCCAACCGCACCGGCACCGGCTCGCACTTCCATCTGTCGATCGGGACCAAGGATCAGAAGAACGCGTTCTACGACAAGAGCGACAAGCGCGGCATGGGCCTGAGCCAGCTCGGCTACTGGTTCCTTGGTGGACTGCTGGAGCACTCACGCGCGCTGACTGCGATCTGCGCGCCCACCGTGAATTCATACAAGCGCCTCGTGGTAGGGCGCTCGCTCTCCGGCGCCACCTGGGCGCCGGCCTACATCGCTTACGGCGACAACAACCGCACCGCCTGCGTCCGCGTGCCCTACGGTCGCATCGAGTTCCGGCTGCCCGATGGCGCGGCGAACCCGTATTTAGCCACCGCGGCGCTGGCCGCCGCGGGCCTCGACGGCATCGATCGCAAGCTCGATCCGGGCGAGCCGCTCAATATCAATCTCTACGAGCTGACGCCCGAGCAAATCAGCGCGCGCGGCATCGGCCTGCTGCCGCAGTCGCTGAATGCGGCGATCGACGCGCTCGAAGCAGACAAAGTCGTGCAGGAAGGCATCGGGCGCGAGCTCGCTGCCGAATTCATTCGCCTCAAACGCATGGAGTGGATCGAGTATTCACGCCACGTCAGCGAATGGGAATCGCAGCGCTATCTCGAGATGTTCTAAGGCAATCGATTCAGGAGACCTCGCATGTGCGGAATCGTTGGTTTGCTGCTCAAGGATGCGACGCTGCGGCCCCGCCTTGGGGAACTCATGGTACCGATGCTGATCGGCATGACCGAGCGCGGACCGGACTCCTCCGGCATGGCGGTGTTCGCCGACGCGGTGGCGGCCGACCGCCGCAAACTCTCGCTCTACTGCGCACAACCGGGATTCGAGTGGCGCGCGCTCGAGGGCGCGTGGGTCGGTGAGATCGGCGCCGCGCAATTCGAAGTCAACGCCAACCATTGCATCGTCACCACGACCAGCGACACAGCCGCAGCGCGCGAATGGATTGCGATAAACCACAGCCACGTGCAGGTGCTCAGCGCCGGGCGCAGCATCGATCTCTACAAGGATCTGGGCTTGCCGGCCGAGGTGGCCGAGCGCTATGGATTCCAGACACTGACCGGTACTCACCTGGTCGGCCATACGCGCATGGCCACCGAGTCCGCGGTCACCATCGAGAATGCGCATCCCTACACGGCCGGCGAGGACTGGTGCCTGGTGCACAACGGTTCGCTGGCCAACCCCGGCAGCCTGCGCCGCAAGCTCGAGAAGCTCGGCGAGCGCTTCGAGAGCGACTGCGATACCGAGGGTGCCTGCCGCTACCTGCACTGGCGCTTGAGTTCCGGTGAGACACTCGAGCAGGCCGTCGAGCACGCCTTCAGCGACTTCGATGGCTTCTTTACCTTCCTGATGGGAACGCGCGACAAGCTCGCGCTGGTGCGCGATCCCTTTGCCTGCAAGCCCGCGGTGGTCGCCGAGACCGATGAGTACGTGGCCATTGCCTCCGAGTTCCGGTCGCTGGCGAAACTCCCTGGCGTCAAGCATGCCACCGTGTTCGAGCCCAAGCCGGCCGAGGTGTACTCATGGTCAGTGTGATGGCGCCGGTCGCGGGCGCGCGCGCCCGCGTCGAGTTCGACCTGGAGCGGCAGAGCGTACGCGAGCTCAATCAATTCCTGCACGGCGATCTCGCGGGCGTGCAGGAAGTGCTGGTCAAGAACCCTGACGGTGCGCACAGCATCGCGGTGGGGCTCAACGCCGCGGTGCGCGTCGACATCGGCGGGCACGCCGGCTATTACGCTGCCGGCATGAACAAGTTTGCCACCGTCATCGTCCACGGCAACGCCGGCCCCGGCGTGGCCGAAAACATGATGTCCGGCCGGGTCGAGGTAGCGGGTTTTGCCAGCGGCGGCGCGGGCGCCTCGGCGCACGGCGGCCTGCTCGTGATCCGCGGCGATGCGGGTCTGCGCTGCGGCATCTCGCTCAAGGGCGCCGACATCGTGGTCGGCGGCGAGGTCGGCAGCTTCTCGGCCTTCATGGCGCAGGCCGGCCGTATGGTGATCTGCGGCGATGCGGGCGACGGACTGGGCGACTCGCTGTACGAGGCCGTGCTCTACGTGCGCGGCAAAGTGCGCTCGCTCGGCGCGGATGCGCGCATCGAACCGATGGGCGAGCGCGACCACGCCGCGGTTAAAGAACTGCTGGGCGCCGCGGGTCTCTCGCACTCGAGCAATGAATTCAAGCGCATCGCCTCCGGGCGCACGCTGTATCACTGGAATGCCGACGCCCGGCAGACCTACTGAAACCACCTCGCAAAGAGTCCAAAGACATGGCCACAGTCCCTGCGGATGCCGTACCCCAACTGCCGTCCGACCTGCAGCTCGAGGAGAGCGCGGGTTTCGACAAGCACATCATCCATTACATACAGCGTGCAGCAGCCACCGGCCTCTACGAGATCCGCGGACTGGGCGCCAAGCGCCAGCTGCCGCACTTCGATGACCTGGTGTTCCTGGGCGCTTCGCTGTCGCGCTATCCGCTGGAGGGCTACCGCGAGAAGTGTTCGTCCGCGACGCTGCTGGGCACGCGCTTCGCCAAGCGGCCGGTCAAGCTTGCCACGCCGATCACGATCGCGGGCATGAGCTTTGGTGCGCTCTCGGCCAACGTGAAGGAAGCGCTCGGCCGCGCCGCCACCGAGATCGGCACCTCGACCACCACCGGCGATGGCGGTATGACGGCCGAGGAGCGCGAGTCCTCCAAGACGCTGGTCTACCAGTGCCTGCCCTCGCGCTACGGCTTCGACCCGGACGATGTGCGCCGCGCCGATGCCATCGAGGTGGTCATCGGCCAGGGCGCCAAACCCGGCGGCGGCGGCATGTTGCTCGGACAGAAGGTATCGGCGCGCGTAGCGGCCATGCGCACCTTGCCCGAAGGGGTCGATCAGCGCTCGGCCTGCCGGCACCCGGACTGGACCGGTCCGGATGACCTGGCCATCAAGATCAAGGAGCTGCGCGAGATCACCGACTGGCAGACACCTATCTACGTGAAGGTCGGGGCGACGCGCGTGTTTCACGACGTCAAGCTCTGCGTTCACGCCGGCGCTGATGTCATCGTAGTCGACGGCATGCAGGGCGGCACCGCCGCCACGCAATTGGCCTTCATCGAGCACGTCGGCATTCCGACACTCGCGGCGGTGCGGCAGGCCGTCGATGCGCTCGAGGATCTCAACATGAAGCAGCAGGTGCAGCTCATCGTCTCGGGCGGCATCCGCACCGGAGCCGATGTGGCCAAGGCCCTGGCGCTCGGTGCCGATGCGGTATCGGTGGGTCAGGGCGTCCTGATCGCGCTGGGTTGCAACTCGGGCAGCTACGTGCAGCGCGGCCAGCATCTGTCCGCGGTGGGTGACTACCACAAGCTCGGCACTGCGCCCGGATACTGCCATCATTGCCAGACCGGGCGCTGCCCGGTCGGTGTCACGACGCAGGACCCGGTGCTGGAGCAACGCCTCGAGCCCGCGGTGGGCGCCAAGCGTGTCCGCAACTACCTGCAGACCATGACCATGGAGCTGACGATGATTGCCCGGGCCTGCGGCAAGCAGGACGTGCATCATCTGGAGCGCGAAGATCTTGCGGCCCTGACCATCGAGGCAGCGGCCATGGCCGGGGTGCCGTTGGCCGGGACCTCGTGGATTCCAGGCCACGGTGCGAAACTCTAGAGTTCACTCGAATAACACGACGACGGAGGGCTTTCTTTATGGCGCGCGATCCCAAACACGACATCCTGTTCCAGCCGATCAAGATCGGGCCCAAAACCCTGCGCAACCGTTTCTACCAGGTGCCGCATTGCATTGGCGCCGGCTCGGATCGGCCAGGTTTCCAGGCCGCGCATCGCTCGATCAAGGCCGAGGGCGGTTGGGCCGGCATCAACACTGAGTACTGCTCCATCCATCCGGAGTCGGACGATACCCACCGCCTGTCGGCGCGTATCTGGGATGCGGGCGACGTGCGCAACCTGCGCGCCATGACCGATCACATCCACAGCTTCAATTCGCTGGCCGGTGTCGAGCTGTGGTATGGCGGTTCGCATGCGCCGAACATGGAGTCGCGCGCGACCCCGCGCGGACCCAGCCAGTACGCCTCCGAATTCGAGACGCTGACCTACTGCAAGGAGATGGATCTGGACGATATCGCCCAGGTGCAGCAGTACTACGTCGATGCGGCGATCCGATCGCGCGACGCCGGCTTCGACATCGTCTACGTCTATGGCGCGCACTCCTACCTGCCGCTGCAGTTCCTCTCCAAGTACTACAACAAGCGCACTGACCGCTACGGCGGCTCGCTCGAGAACCGCGCGCGCTTCTGGCTCGAGACGCTCGAGAAAGTGCGCAACGCGGTCGGCAAGGACTGCGCCATCGCCACGCGCTTTGCGGTCGATACGCTCTACGGCGATGCCGGTATCGAGGCTGAGGTCGACGGCGTCGCCTTCGCCAAACTCGCCGATCCGCTGGTGGATCTGTGGGACATCGATGTCGGCGATATCGCCGAATGGGGCGAAGATGCGGGTCCGTCGCGCTTCTACCAGCAGGGCCACCAGGTGCCGTGGACCAAACTCATCAAGGCCGTGGTCACCAAGCCGGTGCTCGGTGTCGGCCGCTTCACCGATCCGGAAAAGATGACCGAGATCGTGACCAAGGGCATCGCCGACATCATCGGCGCGGCGCGTCCCTCGATCTCCGATCCCTGGCTGCCGAAGAAAATCGAGGAAGGCCGCTACGACGACATTCGCGTCTGCATCGGCTGCAATGTCTGCATCTCGCGCTGGGAGATCGGCGGGCCGCCGATGATCTGTACGCAGAATGCGACCGCCGGTGAGGAATATCGCCGCGGCTGGCATCCGGAGCGCTTCCCCAAGAAGGGATCGGATGACTCGGTACTGATCGTCGGCGCCGGACCATCGGGTGCCGAGTGCGCGCGCGTGCTCATGGAACGCGGCTACACGGTTCACCTGTACGACACGGCCGCCAAGGTCGGCGGCCACCTCAACAGCATCACCACGCTGCCGGGACTGGGCGAGTGGGGCTACCACCGCGACTATCGCGAGCTGCAGATCAACAAGCTGGTGAAGAAGAACAAGCAGGGCCAGCTGATGCTGAACCAGAAGCCGATGACCGCGGCTGCGGCTCTGGCCTACGGCGCCGAGAAGATCGTGATCGCCACCGGCTCGAGCTGGAACACCGATGGCACCAACTGCCTGTCGCATGATCCCATCCCGGGGGCCGATGCCGGACGTCCCGATCAGCTCAGCCCCGAGCAGGTGCTCGAAGGCAAGAAGAAGATCGGCAAGCGGGTCGTCATTCTCAACGCCGACACCTATTTCATGGCGCCGAGCCTGGCCGAGAAACTGGCGGTGGCGGGGCACGAGGTCACGATCGTGACCGGCGTGCACCTGGCCAACTACATGCACTTCACGCTCGAGTACCCGAACATGATGCGGCGGTTACACGAGCTGCACATCACGGAAATGCACAACGTATTCGGCTCGAAGATCGAGCCGGGCAAGCTTGAGATCTATGACATCTACGGCGACGGTTCCAAGCGCACTTTCCGCGGCGCGGGCAAGCTGCCGCGCGATGCCAACAAGACCCACCGCTGGCTCGAGTTCGACTCGCTGGTGCTGGTGACCGGGCGGCATTCCAATGACGCGCTGTATCGGCAGCTCAAGGCGGAGCAGTCCAAGTGGGCCGAGAACGGCGTCAAGGCCGTCTACCTGATCGGCGACGCGGAAGCGCCGCGGCTGATCGCCGATGCGACCTTCACTGGTCATCGCCTCGCGCGCGAGATCGAGGAAGCCGACGCCCAGCAGCCCAAGGCCTACAAGCGTGAAGTGGCGGTGTGGGGCGTGTCGCATATGCCCGGCGGCAATCCGAACATCGAGTACCAGGGCTAGGCCCAGCGGTTACGGGACACATGGCCGGTAGCGACGCCGTCACGCGCGTACTGTTCGAGGACTTCACGCCCTCGGCGGTACGGCTGTTCTATGCGATCGGCTACTCGGCCATTGCCGTGTTCCTCTACGGGGTATACGTGCAGGTGCGCAAATACCGGCGGGGTGTGCCCGCCGGCATTCCGCTGAACCTGCTGCCGCGGCTCGAGTCGATGATCGCCATCCTGCTGAATCACCGGATGATCAAGCGCCGCGACCGGCCCGCCGGCGAAGCGCATCGACTCATCTTTTATGGCTTCGTGCTGCTGTTCCTGGGCACGGCCACGATCACGCTCGACTACGACATCCTGGGGCCGCTGTTCGGCGTGCATTTCTGGCACGGCGAGTTCTATCTGTGGTTCTCGCTGGTACTGGACGTGGCCGGTGTCATGCTGGGAGGCGGACTGCTCTACATGATGTATCGGCGCGGCTGGCTCAAACCGCCGAAGCTCGACTACGCGCGGCCCGATCGCGCGCCTACCGACCCGGACTACGATCGCAGCAACTACCGGCACGAGGACTGGGCCTTCCTCTGGACGCTGCTTACGATCGCCGCCACCGGCTACCTGCTCGAGGCGCTGCGGCTGGTATGGCTCAGTGGCCGGCCCGATGTCTGGGACACTCGCTGGTGGTCACCCGTGGGTGCCGCGATCGCGCAGGGTCTGCAGGCCGCGGGCCTGAGCGATGCTGCCGCCGGCGAGTGGCGCCGCAATCTGTGGTGGTTCCACGGCCTGCTGGCGCTGCTGTTCATCGCCCTGATCCCCTACACCAAGGTTAAGCACATTTTCACGGCCATGGGCACGCTGATGTTCCGCGACCCCAAGGCCGCGCAACGCTTGCCGCGCGAGAAAGCAGATGCGCCGCACCCGGGTGCGAAATACATCACCGACTTCAACTGGAAGCAGCTGCTGAGCCTCGATGCCTGCACCAAGTGCGGACGCTGTCATGAGGCCTGCCCCGCGCGGGCCGTGGGCGCGCCGCTGTCGCCGCGCGATGTGATTCTCTCCTTACGCGAATTCGCCAACCGGACACTGAACTCCGCGCAGCTGCCCGCTCAGGCCGAGCTCGACGTGCATGGCAAGGCTCCGGGGCAGGTGTCGATGGAGACGCTCTGGTCCTGTCGCACCTGCATGGCCTGTGTCGAGGTGTGCCCGGTAGCCGTCGAGCACGTGCCCATCATCGTGCAGCTGCGCCGCAAGCTGGTCGAAGAGGGCGAGATGGATCCGCAGCTGCGCAAGACACTGCAGACGATTCACAAGACTGGCAACTCGTTTGGTGAATCCAAGCGCAAGCGCGCCGCCTGGACCAGGACGCTGGCTTTCCCGGTCAAAGATGCGCGCAAGGAAGCCGTCGATGTGCTCTGGTTCGTCGGCGACTACGCCTCCTTCGATCCGCGCAACCAGAAAGTGACCGCGGGATTCGCGAACCTGATGCACGATGCGGGCGTGGATTTCGGCATCCTGTACGAGGGCGAATCCAATGCCGGCAATGACGTACGCCGCGTGGGCGAGGAAGGGCTTTACGAGGTCCTGGCCGAAGGCAACATCAACGCGCTCTCGGCTGCCACCTTCAACAGCATCGTCACCACCGATCCGCATTCGTACAACACCATCCGCAACGAATACCCCGACTTCGGCGGCCAGTTCGAGATCGAGCATTACACGACGCTGCTGCTGAAGCTCATGCAGCAGGGTTGCATGTCGGTGAAGCGCAAGCTCAATCTGCGCGTCACCTTTCACGATCCCTGCCATCTCGGGCGCTTCAACAAGGGCTACGACGCGCCGCGCGAAATCCTGGAGCTGCTGGGCTGCGAGCTCATCGAAATGGATCGTTGCCGCGCGAATTCTTTCTGCTGCGGCGCTGGCGGCGGCAGAATCTGGATCCCCGACCCGGTGGGCGCGGAGAAGCCCGCGCAGAACCGGATACGGGAAGCGGCCCGCATCGAGGGCCTGCAGGTCTATGTGGTCAGCTGTCCGAAGGACCTGACCATGTTCGAGGACGCCCTCAAGACCACCGGGCTCGAAGGCAAATTTGTCGTGCGCGAGCTGATCGAGCTCGTGCGCGAAGCGCT
>CAVYUK010000014.1:0-184591 GCA_963771665.1 uncultured Gammaproteobacteria bacterium
CATGTGTTGCCTGCGCGGCGATAGAACACGCCCGGTAGGGCGACAATTTTCGAGAAGCCGAGCGCATCGGTCGGCGTCCACTCGCCGACGGCCTCGCCATAGACACCCTTGGAAGCGGCCATCAGCGAATAGCGTGATTCGACGCCCTCGATGAACAAAGAGCCCGGACGGAACAGCAGATGCACCTCGCCCGTGACGCGCTGCTGGCTGGATAGCAGCAGCGCTTCGATGTCGCGACAGACCGGATCGAGCAGCTGGCCTTCGTGCACCAGGTCGCCGTAGGGGGCGGCAACGGATTCCTTGATGCGCTGCTGTCGCGCCGTCAGCACCAGTTTCTCGAGCTCGCGATGCGCGGTCAGCAGCGTCTCGGCCGCCGGCGCCTCGAAGGCCACGCGACCCTTGGTGCCAATGATGGTATCGCCGAGGTGAATACCGCGGCCGATGCCAAACGGGGCCGCGATGACATCGAGCCGCTCGATCAGCGCCACCGGATCGAGGCGCGTGCCGTCGAGCGCGACCGGGCGGCCGCCCTCGAACGACAGGGTGTGTCGTTCGGGATTGCGGGGATTCGAAAACGCATCGCGTGTAAGCACCCAGGCGCTGTCGGGAATGCTGCCGGCGGAGGTCAATGTCTCGGTACCCCCGATCGTGACGCCCCAGAGGCCGCGGTTGATCGAGTAGGCGGCACCGAACGGCGGAATCGGCAGCTTGCGCTGCTGCAGATACTCGAGTTCCTCAGCCCGGCGCAGCGCGCCGTCGCGCACCGGCGCGAGCACCGTGAGATCGGGCGCCAGGGTGCGCAGCGCCACTTCGAACCGCACCTGGTCGTTGCCCGCCGCCGTGCAGCCGTGCGCGATGGTGCCGGTCTTGAGCTGTCGCGCCATGCGCGCGATCGTCTGCGCCTGCATCACGCGTTCGGCGCCCACGCAGAGCGGGTAGAGCTGGCCGCGCCGCACGTTGCCCATGATCAGGAATCGCAACACCTGCTCGAAGTAGTCCGCGCGCGCATCGACCTGGTGATGCTCGATGGCGCCGAGCGCTTTGGAGCGTTCACGCAGCGTGCGCGCGCTGTCCGCATCGATGCCGCCGGTGTCGACCGTGACAGTGATGATCGGGCGCCGATGGTTTTCGCGCAGCCACGGCACCAGGAACGAGGTGTCGAGGCCGCCGGAATAGGCGAGAAGAATAGGGGTCGCGTCGTGCGCGACGTCGGGTGTTGGCTGCATGGAAAATTCTCAGCTGCGGAACAGGGCGTTCAGTCGATCGATGAGCCTGTGCTGTGCGCGGCTATCCGCCGTCGCCAGGAAGATGGTGTCGTCGCCGGAGATGGTGCCGACGACTTCGGGCCACTCGGCCTTGTCGAGCGCCACGGCCACGCTGCCTGCGGCACCGATGGTGGTGCGGATCACCGTGATGGAATTGCCGGCCGCGCGCACCGTGCGAACGAATTGCGACAATGCGCCGAAGTCGCCGTTGGCGCGCGAGATCTCATCCGGCGGCACGAGGTAGCGGCCGCTGGCCTTGAGCACGCCCAGCTCGCGCAGATCGCGGCTTACGGATGACTGCGTGACTTCGAAACCTTCCCGCTTGAGCAGCACTGCCAGGTCGCTTTGCCGGCGCACGACACCGCCGCGCAGGATGCGCAGGATGGCGTTGCGGCGGTCGATCTGCAGCCGGTCGGTCAGCATGATGGCGTATGCATAAAGTCCCAAGAGTATGCATAATCATGCACGGGCATGCAAGCGGTCGTGGCGCGCCGGGGGCGCGATGTCACATGCCTGACACACGGAACACGTCGTACTACCGACCCGCGATGGCTTCGGTTATCTTCTATGGCACCGCTCCTTCCCATTAAAGACCCACCAAAAAACCTAAGGGGAATCTCATGGCACAGCCCAGCGTTCAGGGACGTTTCATCTGGGAGGGACTCACGGCCGAGAACGCCGCCAGCTCCGCCGCGTTCTATGCCAAGCAGCTGGGCTGGCGCGCCGAACCCTGGGGAGTCGATTCCTCGTACACCATTTTCAGCGGGGCCCGCGGCCCGGTCGCCGGCGTGTCCCAGGGGACGCCCGGCCACTGGCAGAGCTTCATCGGCGCCGACGATGTCGATGCCACAGTGGCCGCTGCCGAGAAACTCGGCGCCAAAGTCCAGCGACCGGCCGCCGATATTCCAGAGACGGGGCGCTTCAGCGTGCTCAGCGACCCGCAGGGCGGCAGCTTCGCGGTATTCAAGCCGCTGCCTTCCGACGCCCCCGCCCGAACCGGCGAGCCGCAGCTCGGAGAGATCGTCTGGCACGAACTGATGACCAGCGATCCCGAGGCGGCCCTGAAGTTCTACCAGGAGCTGTTCGGCTGGCAGCTGATCACCAAGCTGGAGATGGGAGCCATTGGTTCTTACTGGATTTTCGGCATTGGCGGCGTGCAGCTGGGCGGCATATTCAAGTCGCCGATGCCGGGCGTCGCCTGGCTGGCCTATACCTCGGTGGCCGACGCCGACAAGACCGCCGCAGCGATCACGCAGGCGGGCGGCCGTGTCTTCAACGGTCCGATGGACGTCCCGGGCGGTGGCCGCATCGCGCAGCTCGGCGACCCGGCCGGTGTCATGTTTGCGGTGCACTCCATGAAGAAGGCCGCCGCGGCGCCCGCGGCTCCGGCTGCCAGCAAGCCGCCGGCGCCAAAGCTGGCGCCAAAGCCGGCGCCCAAGCCAGCCCCGAAACCAGCCGCTGCGGCGCCGACTCCCCCCGCCGCGGCACCTAAACCGGCAGCGCCGGCGGCCGCACCGAAGCCCGCGGCTCCGAAGCCAGCGGCGCCTGCCAAGGCTGCGCCCGCGAAGAAGAAATCGGCGCCCAAGAAGAAGGCGGCGGCCAGGAAAAAAGCCGCGCCAAAGAAGAAGAAAGCGGTAGCGAAGAAGAAGGCTGCGCCGCGGAAGAAAAAAGCTGCCGCCAAAAAGAAGAGCGCCGCCAAGCGAGCGCCGGCCGCGCGCAAGGTCGCGAAGCCGGCCAAGAAGAAGGACAAGAAGAAGGACAAAAAGAAGTCGAAGAAGGAGCGCAAGCGCGAGAAGAAGAAAAAGGACAAGAAGGGGCGCCGGAAGAAATAACCGGTAACCCATGGCAGCCAATGACATCGCGTTCGATGACCACAAGATCGCCTTTGTAGTCAAACACTGCAAAGGCCGGGATGTGCTCGATATCGGTTGCATCGGCGGCGGACGGGACCCTGCAGCCAGCCCGTACTGGGTGCACAAAGCGATCGTGGCGGTGGCGAAGAGCGCGGTGGGGCTCGATAACAATGCCGCGGCCGCGGGTGCTCTACAGGCCCGCGGCTACGGCATCGTCGTTGGCGATGCCGAGTCCTTTCAGCTCGAGCAGACCTTCGATGTCATCGTCGCCGGCGATGTGGTCGATCTGCTGCAGAATCTGCGTGGCTTCATCGAGAGCTGCAAACGCCACCTGCGGCCGGGCGGCCGGCTGCTGATTTCAGGCAAAAATCCCTGGTACTGGCGCAACACCATCAAGGCGGGTTTGCGACGGGAAGTGAAGATGGATACCCGGCGCGTGTGCTGGGTGTGTCCGCGCACGCTGCGGCAGTTGCTCGCGCCGCATGGATTCCAGGTGAACGAGCTCAGCTTCGGGTCGCGTGCGCTTGCTGATCGGGCACTGCCCCTGCCCGCGGCCTGGAAACATGGCGACTATCACGCCGAGGTTATCGCCAGCGCCTAGCGGGGCTGAAGGCTCAGCGCTCGATGGTGTAGACGAGGTCCGCGCTGCGCTGCGTGCCGG
This sequence comes from uncultured Gammaproteobacteria bacterium, assembly GCA_963771665.1. Classification (GTDB taxonomy): domain Bacteria; phylum Pseudomonadota; class Gammaproteobacteria; order Steroidobacterales; family Steroidobacteraceae; genus FEN-1191. The sequence continues at coordinate 3,780 of CAVYUK010000014.1, forward strand.
CTTCGGTCTTGACGGTCCAGTGATCACCGATCGTGTAGCGCATTTTCAGCGTGTTGATGGCTTCGGCCAGGCCGACGCCGTAGCTGACATAGAGTCGCGGCGATAAATACCTTCCAAGCACCAGCGAGGTCTCGTTGTCGAGGTCCTGCTCGACGCCGGCTTCGATGTCGTAGCGGCCGCCGATCTGCTGCGCGAGGATGGCGCCGCCCTGCATGAGGTCGGCGCGCGAGGCGCTGCTGCGTGTGCCGGCGGGGTCGGTGGTGGTGCTGGTGTTCTGCACGCTCTCGAGCGAGCCGCCGGCGAGCAGCAGCGAGACGATCTGCGATTGCGCCACTTCGGGATCGGAGAAAAAAGTCATGCGCGGCTGGCGCAGGGTGCCGCGCACGTTGATGCCGGCCGTGATGTCGGGAAATTTCTTGACGGCGCGCAGGTCGAGTCCCGGATCGCCCATGAGGCCGTTGCTGAACAGCAGGCGGCCGCGCTGGATGTCGAGATTGCGGCCGTAGGCGAGGTACTTGCCTTCCTCGACCTTGAGTTCGCCGCTGCCGCGGCTGATCCCCGAGTCATCGGTGGCGACGCGGATGCTGCCGCTGAGCCGCCCCGAGAGACCCGCGGTGTTGACGGTAACGCGCTCGCCCAGCTGCAGCGTGATGTCGCTGTAAACCTTGAAGATGGTCGGGTGCGGGGAGGCGCTCTGGCCGACGATTACTTCGTCACTGGAAGGCAGTACGGCGTTGGTGAGGTTGGCGGGCTCGATTCGGGCGTAGGGCAGCGCGACCTGTCCCTTCACATCGATGCGCTGGCCCTGCAGATCCAGCGCCACGTCGGGCGATGCATCGACCCGCGCCTCGGGGATGTTGATCACGCGCAGATCGGTACCCTTGATGGAAAGGTTTCCCCACGGCAGTCCCTCCTGCCAGCGAACCGAGCCTTTCACCTGCGCGTGGCCGTCCGGGCCGCAGTTGGCGGAGCCGTCCAGGTCGAGCGTGCTGCCGGCCAGGCGGGCGTGAAAGTTCAGGTCGCGAAGGGAGAGGGCGATCTGGTAGGCGTCGAGCTGGCCGCCGGTGACGTCCAGTTCGCCGCCGATGACCGGTTCATCCACGGAGCCGGATAGCGCCAGCGTTGCCTTGAGCCGGCCGCTGGCGCGATCGATCTGCGATACATAGGCTTCCAGGAAACCCACGGCGTCGGTCTCGATCGACAGGTCGCCCGTGAGCGGCCAGCCGCGCCAGGAGGCATCGGTGCCGTGCGCGGTCAGATGGCCCTCGATCACCCCGGCAGTGCCCGCGTCGAGCCCGAGCCCTGCCGACAGATCGTGTTCGGTCAGTTCGGCGCGCACCAGGCCGTCGCCGAGGCTCAGCGTTTCGGTGCGGCCGCTGGCGAAGTGGCGGCGAACCGCGGCCTGCGCCAGCTGCGCGTTGAGCGTGCCGCGCCACGGGGCGTCGGCGCTGTCGGTGGCTTCGATCTGCACACCGAGCGTGCCCTCGTAATCGGTCGCCACCGTCAGGCCGGCGGTCAATGCGCGCATCGGCATGTTGGAGGCGTGGATCGATAGCTTGCGCAGCAGGTGATCAAATGAGGCGCTGGCGCAGAGCCGCGCCGGTTCATCGTGCATGCAGATCGGGTCGAAGTGCAGGCGGTCGAACGCCACCTCGACCGGCGCGGGTGCATCGAGTTCGAGTTGCAGCTTGCGGCCGTCGGTGATCTGCGCGTGTTCGATCTGCTCGAGCCACTGACCGCTCGCATAGCGACCCGCGCCGCGCACGACCATGTCCCATCCTTCCGCGCGCGCATCGAATGTGAGCGTGTGATGCGCGGTGGTGCCTTCGGTGCGCAGCTTCAGGGTTTCGAGTCGGCGGCCGCCCACGGTCAATCCCGCCAGCTCGATACGCGCGTCATTGCGGCCGGTGCCGTGCGGGTCGAAGGTGATGATGGCATCGAGCGAGTCGAGGCCCACCCCCTCCCATTGGACGGCCGAGAGCTTCGCCGTGGTCAGGAAGGTCAGGTCGCTTCCATCGCCGCGCAGCGAACCGTGCGCCTCGAGCTTGCCATGGGCGCCGGCGTGCAGCAGCGCCAGGTCCTCGGCATCGACGCTGAAGTTCAGGTTCACGTTGGCCGCGGCAGTGGTCGCGGTGGCGGCCGGGGCGCCGCCGATGCGGCCGTCGAGGGCGATGTGCGTGGCGCCCAGGCCCACGTGTACATCGCGGAACAGCCAGTCGCCGCCGTGATGAGCGATTTCGCCGTGCCCTTCGGCAGGCTGGCCGCGGACGCTGCCGGACAGATCACCTAATCGCGCCTCTAAATCCCCCTGGGGATCGAGCCGGTCGCCGGAGGCGCTGAGCGCAAAGTTGACGTGTCCCGCAACGCCGGGACGCAGTTCCGCGACATCGAGGCCCTGCACGCGCCCCTGCAGCTGCCAGTTCTGCGAGCTGCCCCAGCGCATCTGACCGGTCAGTTGCGCGTGCGCGCCGGCGATGCCGACCTCGGCCGCATCCGCGCGCAGTCCGTCGGCGCTGAGCTGGCCGTGCAGGTGCTCGATCGAAATCGGCGGCAGCGTGCCGGCATGCAGGTCGCCGGCGGCCTCGAGGTCGTAGCTGTGGGCGCCTTTGAGGTGGTAGTGGCCCGCATCGCTGTGCACGCGCGCATCGGCGGCGGCCAGCGGCCAACGGAAGTGATTCCATTCGCCGGTGAGGTCGAGCAGCGGGCCGTTGGGCACCCAGCTGATGGTGCCGCTCGCCAGCGCGTTGGCTCCCGAGGCGGCATGGTGCAGATGAAAGAGAGTCACGGCCAGCGTGGGCGCGGTGAAGGAACCCGCGAATTCGGTCTGCATCGGGCCGGCCTTGAGGGCCTGCGGCGTGAGCTGGCCCTGCGCGCGGAAGCCGTCGCGATCGCCCCAGAGTTCCAATGGTCCGCTGATCAGTCCGAGGTTGCCGCTCAGGTGCCAGACGGTCAGGTCCAGGCGGCGCAGATCCGCGCGGCCCTGCCAGTTCCAACGATTGGTCAGGTCATCGGCGGAGCCGCGGAATTCGGCGGCGAAGGGCTCGCTGATGCGCAGGTCGAGACCGAGATGGGTGAGCGAGCCGTCGTAGCGGCCGTTGACGGTCCAGGCCGGTTCGCCTTCCGGTGCCGCATCGGCGTGCAGATCGCCGGTCAGCCCCAGCGACAGCGCCGCGCGCAGCTCGCCGCTGGTTCGCAGGTGCACGGCGCGATAGTCGAGCGAGGCGGTGTAGATGCGGATGCGCTCGGGATAGATGACACCCGAGATATTCAGGGCGCTCGAGTCGTACTCGGTGCCGTTGGTGGCGATCAGGTGCCAGCTGTCGACGACGATTCGGTTGGCGAGCACGCGCATCAGCGGCGGCAGGAAGTGCGGCGCCTGCGGGTGCGGATCGGTGGGCACATGCAGCGCATGGAGCAGCATGTGCCCGGCGTGCAGCTCGGGCACGCGAATGGTCTGCCACGCCAGCGGCAGTACCGAGATGTGCCCGGAGATATCGTCGAGCTCGATGTGCGCGCGGCGATGGTCGATCACCAGGTGATCGACATGGAAGCCGCGGGCGAGCGTGCCGCTGGCACCCTGGATGCCGATGGTGACGGCAGCGGGGCCGGCGCCAAGGTGGCCGTTGAGCTGGTGCGTGAGGATGGCCAGCCCGCGCGGGGTGTAGGCCAGCCCGCAGAGCGCGCCCAGCGCCACGGCGAGCGCCAGGGGGATCCAGAGCAGGTGCAGGAGATGGCGCAAGCGCATGGTGGGCCGGAATCTAAACCCCCCGGCGCCCGGATCTCAAAGTTTCGGTGAAATATTCAGGTGCAGGCGGGGGCCGGGGATGCCGGGGAAGCCGGGCGCCCGCAAGGCCTGGGCGATATCCAGGCCCACGGTGACCACCGGCAGGCGCAGCCGGAAGCCCACGCCGGCCGAGTAGGCCAGCGGATCGCGGAAGTGGTCCGTGGCGTTGCCGCCGTCGACGAATACGGCGACGCCGAAGCTGTGGGGCAGGTCGCGCTCGAGTTCGACGGTGCCGGTGAGCAGGTCGCGGCCGCCGGGTTTCACGGGCTGGCGCGACAGCGGGGATGCGCCCGGGGCGGCCGGCGCCAGCACCACGGGGGAGAGGTCATCGTAGGCGAAGCCGCGCACGCTGCGGTCGCCGCCAGCGAAGAAGCGGTACTCGCCCGGCAGGTTCTCTACATTATTAATGGTGCTGGTACCGAATTCCGAGCGCAGCAGCAGGTGCCACAGGCGGCTCAGGTCGATGACGCGCTCGGCCTGCAGGTCTAATCGCAGGAAGTTCTCGCGCGCGCCCAGCGTCGTGGTCGATCCGAGCAGCTGCGCATACAGGCCGCGACTGAACAGCGCCTCGCCGAGGTACCCCTCCGGCACCGAGGCAAACACCAGGCTCGGCACGATCAGGTTGTCGACCTGCCGGCGGATGATCGGATCGTCGGTGACCGTGTGCACGCCGTTGACCGCGATGATGCGCTGCCAGGAGCCCATGATCTGCGTGACGCTGGGGCCGAGCGCGATGGCGTTGGTGGTGACGTTGTTGCCGAGCAGCGATTCCTGGCCGTTCAGCTCGATCGAGAATTTCTCCAGCGCCGGATCGCGGATCGGTATGTCGTAGCGCGCATCGAAGGTCTGCTGGATCTGCGAGAGCTGCATCTGCACGCGGAAGCGATGGCCGTAGCTGTTGAGGCGCGGGATGGTGAGGCTGGCCGTGCCCCTGAAGCCCGTGTCGGTGCCGTAGCCGCCGCCCAGGGAGTAGCCGATGTGTGATTTGCTGGCGCGGATCGTGATCGGCACCGTGTGATGTTCCCGGTCGCGCTCGCCGGCCGCGACTTCGACGGTGGAGTAGTACTGGCTGTCGTCGAGCGCGAACTGCGTGCGCAGAAGCACCAGCGCGTTGTACGGATCGCCCTGGCGGTAGCGCAGGAAGCGGCGCACATGATCGTCGCGCACCGCGGTTTGCTCGATGGTGGTCTCGCCGAAGGCATAGCGTTCGCCGGTGTCGAGCTGCAGATAAATGGCCGCGGTGCGCGCTTCGCGGTTCACCTGCAGCTCGTTGCGCAGCATGCGTGCATCGAGATAGCCGTAAGTCGCCGCGGCATGTTCGAGGCTGCTCTTGAGCTGATCGTAGGCGGCATGACTCAGGCGGTCGCCGCTGTGAATGGGCAGCGCCCGGGTGATGCGGGTGAAGACCGGATCCGAGGCGCCGGGGCCCTGGACCTGCACGCTGACAGTGCCGACGAGCACCGGTGTTCCCGGATCGATGGTGATTCCGACGTGCCAGTGATGGTCCTTGTCAGGCCCGTCGATGGAGGAGCTGATGTGGGGGTCGTAGTACCCGAATGGCCGCAGCGCGTCGCGCACTTCGTCGTCGATGCGGTTGTAGAGCCGCTGCACGGCGGCCGGCTCGATGCGATCGTGATCCTTGTAGCGCTGCAGGCTCAGCAGCGCGAGGACGTTACGGCGTACTTCGCCATCGATGCCATCGATGTCGATGCGGATGTCGGCGCGCGCGGCTCCGGCGAGCAGCATCCCGGCGGCGAGCAGGAGCCACGCCGAGGGATGGCTTAAGTGTCGAACCACGCCTCGAGCAGGCGGCGCGCGATGGTGTGCGGGGGCGGCAGCAGGATGCCCGGGGAGGCTTGCAGTTCGCGCCGTTCGAACCAGCGCGCGTCCTCGAGTTCGCCATCGAGCCGGATAGCACCGGCCTGCGCGTGGGCGTGGAAGCCCAGCATCAGCGAGGCCGGGAAGGGCCAGGGCTGGGAGGCAAAGTAGCGCGGCGGGGTGATGTGGACGCCGGTTTCCTCCTCCACTTCCCGCACCACTGCCTCCTCCAGGCTCTCGCCGGGCTCGACGAAGCCCGCCAGCGCCGAATATCGGCCCGGCGGCCAGGAGGCCTGCCGGCCCAGCAGCGCCTGCGAACCGTCGGTGACCAGCACGATGATGGCCGGGTCGATTCGCGGGAAGAACTGACTCTGGCAGGTCTCGTTAGTGCACAGAAGCATGTGACCGGCATTGCGCGGCACGGTCGGCGCGCCGCAGACACCGCAATGACGCTGGCGGCTGCGCCAGACCTGCAGCGCGCGTGCGTAGGTGAGCAGCTGCGCCTCATCTGCGGCCTGCAACGGCAGCAGCGGGCGAAGTTCCTCGTACTCGGTTCCCGGAGGGCTCAGCGTCAGATCCGGCGGCAGGTCCACCAGCACGCAGCGCTCGCCGCGGAACCAGCCGAGCAGGATGAAGCGCGAGGCATCGATGGCGCCGATGGCTTCATCATCGTTGCCGAGGAAGGCGATCGAGGTCGTCGGTTCGCGGCGCACCAGGTGCGCGGTGCCCTTGCAGATCACATAACGCGTGCCCGGATCGGCGCGCGCCACTGCCACCCAATCTGGCTGCAGCCGCAGTTCGGCATGACGCAGCACGCTGGGGTTGGGGGCGGTGATCATGCGCGCAGTGTTGCAGACCCGCAGTTGCAGCGGCAACCCCGGCGCGGAGCCCAGCGGGCGATGGCATACTGGCCGGCAATAAGAAGAGGCTGAGACGCCACCGGGATCGCGTTCCATGACACATCCAAATCGCCTGTTGCTGATCGCGTTCAGTGCCCTGTTGTCGCTGCCCGTCAGCGCGGCTCCCGGCGAGCTTCGGGAGCTTGCGCATCAATACTACGAGTGGCGCGATGAGGCTTATCCAGTGGCGACCAGCAGCGCCGGCGAGCATAAATTTGACTCCCGGCTGGCCGACTATCGGATGAGCGCGGTGATCGACCGCCGGCGGCACGTGAGTGAGCTGCTCGCGCAGGTCGCCGCGATCGACGATAAGAGCTGGGACAAGGACGATCGTGTCGATCGGGTGTTGTTCCAGTCGCAACTGGCGTCCGCGGATTTTTTTGACCGGGAACTCAACCCCGAGGCCTCGGATCCGCAGCTATACGTCAACGAATGTTCGAACAGCATCTTCAGCCTGCTGCAGAAGGACTACGCTTCGCACCACGCACGGGCCGTGGCGGCCATGGCACGACTCGAGCAAATACCGGTTCTGTTGGCGACCGCGCGCGCGAATCTGACGCAACCCGTCAAGCTGTACGCCTCATTGGCGATCGACGCCGCCCGTGGCGGCGATGACTTATACACTGCAAGCCTGATGACGCTGGCCGATCAGCTGTCGCCGTCGGAGCGCCGGCACTTCATTCGGGCGCGCGATGCCGCGCTCAAGTCGCTGCACGGGTTTGCGGACTGGCTCGACGCGGGGCGCGAGCAAATGCCGGAGTGGCAACCCATGGGCGAGGCGAAATACAACTACCTGCTCAAGCACGTGCTGCTGTTGCCGTTCGACGCCCACGACCTGGCGCACCTGGGCGAGGTCGAGGGCGTTCGCTACCGCGCGCTCGAGGCCATGCTCAAGGATCCGAAACTCGCTTCGCCCGATCCCGCCCGGGCGGCCCATGTGCCAAAGGACCAGGCAGAATTCCTGGCGGCTTATCAGGCGCGACTGCAGGAGATCGTCGACTTCCTGCGCGCCAACCGCCTGGTAACGATCCCGCCTTACATGGGGGAATTTCAGATCCGGCAGCTGCCCGAGGCTTTCAAACCCACCGCGCCCGGCGGCTTCATGAACCCGCCGGGGCTCTACGACAAGGATCCAACGGGCTTCTATTACATCCCGACGTATAACCCCAAGAGCGGCAACTTCTATATTCGCGCAGCGATCGAGGATCCGCGGCCGATTCTCGGCCATGAGGGGATACCCGGACACTTTCTGCAGATCTCAATCGCGAATCACCTGTCAGATGAGATTCGCCGCCAGCACGATGACACGGTCTTCGTCGAGGGCTGGGCACTGTATGGCGAGGAGATGCTGCTTCGAGAGGGCCTGTATCCCGACGAGTCGGCGGCCGAAGGCCAGGTGCTGCGCCTCAGCCGTTATCGTTCCGCGCGCATAAACGTGGATGTGAACCTGCACAGCGGCCGCTGGAACTTCGAACAGGCGGTCCAATACTTCATGGAGGCCGGCGGCCTCGACCGCGAAGCCGCCGAAGGCGAGGCGGCTGGAGCGGCCTCGAACCCATCGCAGAAGATCTCGTACATCACCGGCAAGTGGCAGATCATGCGTTTGCTCGGTCGCTATCGCGACCGCCAGGGCGCGGACTTTCGCCTCGGCGCCTTCCACGATCAGCTGATCAGCTATGGCTCCCTGCCAGTGTCGGTGATCGAGTGGCTGATGTTCGATGATGACAGCTCGGTACGCGCGGCCCTGAACTAGCGCCAACATGGCGCTGAGCGCAACCGTTTACAGCTTCGAGATCAGCCTGAGCGATTCGGATCGCAACGTCTATCAACCGCTCGCGTTCCGGGTCGCCAAGCATCCGTCCGAGACCGACGAATACCTGATGACGCGCGTGCTGGCCTACTGCCTGGAATACACCGAGGGACTGAGTTTTTCCAAGGGCGGCCTGTCGGACCCCGATGCGCCCGCACTGGCGGTGCATGACCTGACCGGCGCATTGGTCCGCTGGATCGAGATCGGGCTGCCCGAACCAGCAAGACTGCATCGCGCGAGCAAGGCCTCGCCCCAGGTGGCGGTGTACTCACACAAGGATGTGAGTCTGCTGCTCACGCGACTGCAGGCCGAGAAAATTCATCGCGCCGAGACGATCCAGATCAACTCGTTCGATCGTGACCTGATCCCGGCGCTCTGCGCCCAACTGACTCGCCGAATGTCCTTCGACCTGGTGGTCACCGAACGGGATCTTTATGTATCGGTCGGGGAGAGCACGATCAGCGGCAGGCTGGTGCGGCATGGCCTCGGCAAGAGCTAGCGACGGCTGCTGCCTGAATTTCTCGCGAAAGCCCCCCGTTTGGGAGGCTGTGAAAAGAGGCGTCCGATTGAAAAAATAGTTGCCTAGACGACCAAAAAAAGATGGAAACCCTATGCAACGCCCGCCTGAAAAGATCAGCCCCGTCGAGTCCCACCTGGCCTACTGGTTGCGCTACGTGGGCTACCGCCTCTGCCAGGAGCTTCGCCTACGGGCGCGCCAGTTTGGCGTGACGGCTGCCGAATGGGTGCTGCTGCGTAAGCTGTCCGAACATGAGCAGGGCGAGATGCCCAGCCGGCTCGCGTGGCGGCTCGGCCTGAGCCGCAGCCACGTCTCGAGACTGGCAAAGAGACTTGAAATCAAAGGGTTAATCCATCGCGAGAAATCCCTCTCGGATCGCCGGGCCCTGATCTTGAGGCTGACGGCGGCAGGGCGCGCGGTGATCCCCCGCGTGGCCGCGGCGGCCGATGAGACCAACGCGCGCAATTTCGGCAGGACGGGGGAGGCGGTGAACCAGACCATCGAGCGGGCGGTGAAGGGGATCGTCCGCCGCGATCGATTCAGATTCGTGCCGCCCGAGCACTGCCACATCAACCGCAAGCTCTGGTTCATGGCTCCGGATTGGGACGGGTAAGGGACCGGGCGCGGACAGCGAAGGACGGCCGGACCTCTTCAGGGGCCACCGCGCCCGCCCACGGCGCCAAACACTTGCCCCGTGGTATAGGTTGCTTCATTGGAGGCCAGCAGTACATATAAAGAGGCTAGCTCGGCGGGCTGACCGGGCCTTCCCATTGGTGTATCGGCACCAAACTGCGGCAGCTTATCGGGCAGTTGTCCGCCGCTCGGCTGCAATGCGGTCCATATGGGCCCCGGCGCGACCGCGTTCACGCGGATACTCTTCTTGGCCAGCTGCTTCGCCAAAGCCTTCGTGAAGATCATGATGGCCCCCTTGGTTGCCGAATAATCGAGCAACTCAGCAGAGGGATCATAGGCGTTGACCGATGCCGTATTGATGATCGCCGAGCCTGGCGGCATATGCGGTACAGCCGCGCGGCTCAGCCAGAACATGGCGTAAACATTCGTCTTGAAGGTGTCGTCAAACTGCTGGGTGCTGATATCGACGATATTTTCGACCGCGTGCTGACGGCCTGCGTTGTTGACCAGAATATCCAGCCCGCCCAATTGACTGATCGCATTGGCGACCAGCTCGGTGCAGAAAGTTTCCTGGCGCAGATCGCCGGGCAAAGCCACCGCCTTTCGACCGCTCGCATGGATGAGTTGTACGACTTCCTGCGCATCCGATTCCTCGGCGGGTAAGTAATTGATGGCGACGTCCGCGCCTTCGCGCGCGAAAGCAATTGCCGCAGCCCGACCCATACCGGAATCCCCGCCAGTGATCAGTGCCTTGCGGCCCTTGAGACGCCCGGTCCCTTTGTAGCTGCTTTCGCCATGGTCCGGACGGGGCTGCATGCGGCTCACCAGTCCCGGCCATGGCTGCTCCTGCTTCGGGAAAGGCGGCTTCGGATACACAGGCGGCGTCATTGATGGTTGACCTTCAGCCTGCGCATCGGAGGCAACCCCGGAACCGCTGGCGACCAGCCCGGCGATCAGGCCTGCGCCCATCTCGCCCACAAAGGCTCGCCTGGATCTTGATGAATCGGATGGCATGACGATCTCCGGCATGGATACAACGCGCTGGCCTCGTGCGGGAGACCCGGAAGGTCCGGGCCCCCGCACAGGCTTATCTACCTACTGTCTCGATCTACCGGTTGTCGTGAGAGTGCTTGTCGTGCGAGTGCTCTCCACCCTTTCGGCCAGCGTCCCTGGCGCGATCCGGGTCATTGGCGAAATTGCTTCCGCTGCCGCGCTGATTCTTCTCATCAGTGGATGTGGATGATCCACCCTTATCCTTATTGGATGAGTTGGACGAGCCGCCGTGAGTGGATGAGGCGCCGTGAGAATGGTCCGCGCCTTTCTTCCCCGCGTCATTCGTTGAAGATGCGTTCGACATGAATGCCTCCTGGGTTAATTCAACTACTGCAGGTGCGATGGTGGCTCAAGCGATGTTGGCTTCGCCGCCAGCAGACACCGATGAGAAAGTAGGAGTGGCCTGTCGGACTGTTTTGGTCACTGCGCCGCTTATCGCTGCTGCGCCGCTTGCGTAGCCACCGCAGCGGCCAATTCCTACGTACGAAGCGGATTACCGAACCGCGACGCGCGCGCGCCTTCGGTGTCAGTGTTGGATCAACACGTGGAGGTTCAGACAATGAGCGAGAGGACAGAACACGGTCCAACCAAAAGGAGTTCGTCGAACGTAGAGATGCGCGAGCGCGGCGAGCTGATGGAATTACCTTCGCCCGAAGTGATTGGACGAACGGTTACCGTCGATCGGCCGCGCGGCGAACTTTATGCCTACTGCCGCGACCTTTCGAATTTCCCGTCTTTTATGGACGGGGTGGAGAGCGTCGAGGTTTCAGCCGATGGAGATCGCGCTCACTGGACATTGAGCGGCGTCGAGGACAAGGAAGAATCAGCCTGGGACACGGCCATCGTTACCGATGAGCGCGACCAGGCCATCGGTTGGCGTACGACTGCCGGTTCCCGGATCGAGCATGAGGGCCGCTTGGAATTCAAAGATGCTCCGGGTGGCCGAGGCACGCTGGTCAGCGCCGCCATTGCCTATCGCCAGGTCGGCGGCGCGGTGGGCGGCCTGCTGGCGCGTGTGTTTCATAAGGACCCACGCATACAGGCGCAGCGCGATCTGAGGCGATTCAAGCAGCTCATGGAGACGGGCGAAGTTGCAACAGCCCAGCCTCCTGACGCAGCTCCCAGAGCCTGAAAGCCTGATCCGTCGGGCGACCATCGATTAAGAGTATTGGAGGTCCTTGTGCGAGCACTTACCTGGCATGGAAAACACGACGTCCGCGTTGAGACGGTTCCTGATCCGCAACTGGTCAATCCGCGCGACGCCATCATTGAAATCACTTCGACAGCCATCTGCGGTTCCGACCTGCATCTGTACGATCACACCATTCCGACCATGAAGTCCGGTGATGTGCTCGGACATGAGTTCATGGGCGTCGTGGCGGAGGTCGGTCGCGGCAATCGCAAGCTCAAAGTAGGCCAGCGCGTCGTGGTGCCGTTCGTGATTGCCTGCGGAGGCTGCTTCTTTTGCAAGAAGCAGCAATACGCGGCATGCGAAAATTCGAATCCGGCCGAGACCGCGGGCATGTCGGAGGCTCTATACGGGTACGCGATGACCGGGGCCTTCGGCTATTCGCACTTGACCGGCGGCTACGCGGGCGGCCAGGCGCAGTACGCTCGCGTGCCGTTCTCGGACGTGGGGCCAATCGTCATTCCCGAGGGCGTCCCGGACGAGCAGGTGCTGTTCCTCTCGGATATTTTGCCGACAGGGTGGATGGCGGCAGAAAACTGCGCCATCGAGCCTGGCGACACCGTTGCAGTTTGGGGATGCGGCCCGGTCGGACTGTTTGCCATCCAGAGCGCCCTGATCATGGGTGCCGAGCGTGTACTGGCGATCGATCACCATGCCGCACGCCTGGGCCTTGCGCGAAAGCTGGGGGCGACAGTCATCAACTTCGAAGAGGTCAAGGTCCGCGAGGCGCTGGCCGAGCTGACCGGTGGCATCGGGCCGGATGCCTGCATCGACGCAGTCGGTATGGAAAGCCACGGACACAGTGTCGACAACCTGTATGACCACGCCAAGGCTGCGGTCGGGCTGGTGACTGATCGCACGCACGCGTTGCGACAGGTAATCCTGGGATGCCGCAAGGGAGGCCGGATCTCGATCCCGGGTGTGTATGGTGGTTTTACCGACAAGTTCCCAATCGGCGCGCTGATGGAGAAGGGACTCACCGTACGCAGTGGCCAAACACATGTGCAGAAGTACACGGACAAGCTGCTCAAGATGATATTGGACGGGAAGATCGACACTACATTTCTGATCAGCCATCGCCTCCCCCTCGAGGATGCGCCAGAAGGCTATCGCCTTTTCAAGGAGCACCAGAACGAGACCACCAAGGTGGTGCTGAAGCCCCACGAACACGTTGTTCATTGAGCGAGTACGGCTCGCACACGAAGGAGACTCAATATGGCCACGACAACACCCCCGGTGACTCGTCCATTGGCGCTGATCACGGGCGCATCCACCGGTATCGGTTACGAACTCGCCTCGCTCGCAGCGGAGCATGGATTTGACCTGCTGATTGCCTCAGATGAGGCGGAGATTGACCAAGCTGCGGATCGTCTGCGCCAAAATGGAGTCAACGTGCGGACTGTCCGCGCGGATCTGGCGACCGTCAACGGCGTTGATGAACTCCTGCAGGCCGCCGACCGTCCGATCGACGTCCTGTTCGCGAATGCGGGACGGGGCCTTGGGCGCGACTTTCTTGATCAGGACTTCAATGAATGGCGGCACGTGGTGGATACGAACATCACGGGAACACTGCGCCTGGTTCAGCAGGTGGGACTGGCGATGCGGACTCGCGGCGCCGGCCGCATACTGATCACCGGCTCAATCGCCGGGCTCATGCCGGGCACCTATCAGGCGGTATACAACGGTACCAAGGCATTTCTCGATTCTTTCGCGGTCGCCCTGCGCTATGAACTGCAGGACACCGGGGTGACCGTCACGTGCCTGCTTCCGGGAGCCACGGAGACGGAATTCTTTGCGCGCGCCGACATGCTCGACACCAAAGTTGGCACCGAGCCGAAGCAGAACGCCCGCGAGGTAGCCGAAACGGGCTACGAAGCATTGATGCATGGAGAGGAAAAGGTCGTTGCAGGCTGGCGCAACAAGGTGCAGGCCTTGCTGACCAATGTCATTCCCGACGGCACGCTCGCCAAGATGCATATCAAGCAGGCGGCACCCGGCACAGCCAAGAACTGACAGGTGCCAAAAAGCGACGGGACGCGCGCAGCGGCAGCAGTACGGTGAGAGCCGGCCACCGCCGCGCGCTATTCGCAGAATTCGGGGCGCGAGCAGCGCTTTATCGGCGCTGGGATCGCGCGCTTTCCCGTTCGACACGTTTCTACGCCGCGGCGGCGTTGATCAATGAAGTGTTTGCCGAGTGCCTGTCAGGTCCCGCCTGCGTGCTGTTTTCGACACGTGCGCTGGACTTCTTCGGCGCGACGAGCCGGGCACTGCTGCGATTCAACGCCCCGTGGGCAATCGCGGTCGCGCGAGGCGGCATCCGGCACGGTTTGAAGGACGCACAGCTTGATGCGCGGCTCGTCCACGTGGAGCAGATGATCGTGCAGCGACATCTGTGCGAACTTCATCGTGAAGATCGTATCGCATACCATCATGTGGTGCGCGAGGCCAATCGATGGCTGTACCTGTCACAGGCGTTTGCCGGGATCGCACGCCCGTATCCGAGTTTCAGCGCGCTGGGAGAGGTGCTTCGGCCAATTCAGAGAATCCGGGGCCAGGCTATCGATTTTGCCCGGCGCAGTGATCGGGAAGCGATTGGCTACGCCCTGATAGCCTCGGCGCGCCGGCAGGCCGGCCGGCCAGCCGTGCCTTTGCCGGTGCTGGCTGGCTGCGATTCGGTTCCGATCCATGCTAACGGAAGTTAGTGTCATGGGCCCTTGGATTGGTTTGTAGGACAAGTGGGGGAAGGTGACATTCGTCACATCTTCGGCTGGTGCGCGGTCGGGCGGGAGGTCAAGACAGTGAATCACGTCCGGAAGTATGTCGCTGAAACAGGGACATTTGCGGCACAGCAACGCTTGGAGTGCGGCTCTTGCAGGCTAACTTCGAAAATCTCGCCGCACAGCTTTTATCGGCAGGCGCTGACCCTCCGGAATCGCCGCTATTCCGCAATCTGGACGGATCAGGACTCTCTGAACTCATCCTGATCGCGGCCGCCGTTGCGGATGTTCCGACGGCGATGATCCTTTCGAGCGAAGGCGAGAACCTCACTTGCCAGGCGCGTATTGGGCCGGTCGAGTTTCAGCTGCCTGGCGAGAGCAGCCTTTATACCTGCGCTGGGGAGACCAGCGACTGCCTCGTGGTCCCGGACACGTTCACCGATGTCCGATTTTGCGACGATCCGCTGGTCGCGGGCGGACCGCGCGTTCGCTTCTACGCGGCCTTTCCCCTGCGCGGGAGCACGGGCCAGATGCTCGGCCTTCTGTGCATGTTCGACTGCGGTCCCCGGGAACTCAACACCTCACAACGCGAGGCATTGCGGCTGATAGGCCGCAGGCTTGGCGAGTGGCTCGAAGCACGCTACCTGAGCGGAGCCGCGGCGCGCGGGAGCACCCAGCGCCAGCAACTCATGCGGGCCCTCAAGAGAGCCGCCGAAGCGGGTGACTTCCGATTGCACTATCAACCGAAGATCGATCTGCGTGCCAACCGCATTGTCGGGCTCGAGGCCCTGATGCGGTGGCATCCCGCGGGTGGCTCGCCGATTTCACCCAACGTGTTTGTGCCGCTGCTGGAAGAATCCGGTCTTATCCTGCCCGTCGGTGCCTGGGTCATCGCGCAGGCGCTGAGTGACTACCGCCGGTGGCTGGCGAAGGGCCTGAATGCTCCGTCGATCGCGGTGAATGTTTCACCGTTGCAGCTGGCGCAGGCGGATTTCGTGCTGCAGTTCGAGAAAGCCCTGGGCGGCGGCGGGCGCCAGGCTCCGATCGATGTGGAAATAACCGAAGGCGTCCTGCTGGAGAAGACCGGTGCGACCATACGGAAGCTCAACGGATTGCGCAGCCTGGGGGTGCAGGTCGCCATCGACGACTTCGGAACCGGTTACTCATCGCTTCGTTATCTTGCTCACCTGCCCATCGATTCCCTCAAAATCGATCGCTCCTTTGTATCTGCCATGACCGACGATGCTGACGATATGGCGATCGTCTCCAGCGTCATCGCCCTGGCGCATGGACTCGACCTGGACGTCATCGCCGAAGGCGTCGAGACTCTGGAACAGAGAAAGCTTCTGCGCCTGCTCCGCTGCGACCAGATGCAGGGACATCTGTTCAGTGCCGCCGTGGAGGCGGAAAAAATCGAGGAACTCCTGATCGCCGACAGCAATGCCGCTACGCATCGCCAAAAGGTGCTGGTTGAAGACAGCGATGAGGCAATGCTTGACAGGCGGCGCGTCTCAGTGCGATCCCGGCGCTGACACAAAATAGCTGCTGAGTGCATATCTGCTGACTGTCAGGTATCACTGACAGCGCCGCCTTAGCGGCTCGCCAAGTATCCGGGCCCTTTGCTTACACGGGTGACCGCGTAGCCCGCCTATATTGGGGTCACTCCTCTTTGGCGGCAGGCTCTCAAGATGGCCTTATCGGATGGCTTTGACACTGATTTTCCGGGCACTACCGATCGATCGTGGTTGGAGCTGCTGGAAGATCAGCCGCGTTGGACTCCGCAGGCAGAGCTGCTCATCGTTGTCTCGCCGCATCCGGACGATGAGGTCCTGGGCGCCGGCGGGCTGATCGCGACTTATGTGCGGCTTGAGCGCTCGGTGCTGGTGGTCAGCGTCACCGACGGTGAAGGGGCTTTTCCCGATTGGATTGGGCTCGACAGACTGCGGCAGGGTGAATTGAAGGCTGCCCTGCGGCTCCTCGGCGCCGCCGATGTGTCCATCATCCGGCTTGGGCTGCCAGACGGCAAAGTCCGGTTCCACGCGGACGAGTTGCGCGACGCTCTGTCGCGATGGGTGACGCCATCTGTGCTCCTTGTGGCGCCCTATGAGAAAGACGGGCATCCCGATCATGAGGCGGTCGGAAGCGTATGCCTGGAGCTGGCGCATGAGCGGCAAGCGCTCGTCGCGCGGTATCCGATCTGGGCGTGGCATCAATGCGAGCCGCACAGCCTGTCGAACGCTTGCTGGGGACGCTTCGAACTGGATATGGAAGTTCAACACGCCAAGCGTCGGGCCATCGGCGCATTCACTTCCCAGCTTCAGCCGCCAGCGTCGCGCAAGCCCGTGGTGCCTGCGCACGTGCTGCCTTACTTCAACCGTGCATTCGAGGCGTTCGTGTTATGAGCGCGCAGGCGAAAGTCGCGTGCGAGCCGGCGGCATTTGAGCGCCGCTATCAGCTCGATCCTGACCCGTGGAATTTCGCCCATTCTCCGTATGAGCAGGAGCGGTACGCGATCATGCTTCGCACACTTGGCCGCGCGCGGTATGAAATCGCCTACGAGCCGGGTTGCTCCATCGGCGAATTCACCGCCTTGCTGGCACCGCGGTGCCAACGCATCTTTGCGAGCGATGTCTCGCCCAGTGCCGTGGCGGCGGCACGCAACCGATGCGCCGCGCATGCGCATGTGGATATCACCGTCGGTGCGTTGCCCGATCAGATGCCGGCTGGCCGTTTCGATCTGATCGTATTCAGCGAGCTTGGTTACTATTTTTCCGAGCCGCAGCTAGAGCAGATCGGCGCATCGTTGTATGAGCGGCTGCTGCCGGGCGGGGAGTTGATGGCGGTGCACTGGCTGGGCAATAGCCCGGATCATGTACTGCATGGGAACGACGTCGCCCGCATATTGGGCGATTGCCTGAGTGCCTATCCGGATCAGGCGACAGAGCGCATCGAACGCATCGAAGCGGGCTTCCGCATCGATCTCTGGAGACGGGCGTGAGCGCGCCAGCCCGCAATGCTTCATCCGGCTGGTCAGTGGCAGTGGTGATTCCGGCACTCAACGAGGAGGCATCCATTCGGCCCTGCATCGAGAGCGTGCTGGAGAGCAGTCTGCTGGTCGAGCATCTTTCAGCGTTGTGGGTTGTGGTGGTAGCGGATACCTGCACCGACCGTACCGCCTGCAGGGCCCGCGCCGCGCTAGGGGACTGTGGTGAGGTGCTCGAATGCCATGCCGGCTCACCTGGAACTGCGCGGCAGCTTGGTGTCGCGAAGGCATTGCGGCATTTTGAGTCGACCGACGCTTCCCGTCTGTGGATCGCCAACACAGATGCGGATTCCTGGGTTCCTCCGGACTGGCTCGATCGCCACCTGCGCCTGGCAGAGCAGGGGATCGCAGCAATCGCCGGCATTGTGCGAGTGGAGAATGTGCCCGGCTATGGAACCGAGATGGCGCAACGCCTGCTGGCCGACTACGAGGTGGCTGCCGATGGAACCCATTCCCACGTGCACGGCGCCAATCTCGGCGTTCGTGCCGATGCCTACCTGGATGCCGGTGGCTGGAGTCAGCTCGCGGTGGCCGAGGACCATTGCCTGTGGGGCCGGATTCGCCAGCGCGGCTGGCGCCTGAGCGCTTGTTCACAGAGTGTGGTAGTCACCAGTGGCCGCCTGGTCGGACGCGCGCGCGGCGGCTTTGCGGATACCCTGCGTGCCAAGGCCGAGTGCATCGGTGTCTGAGCTGGCACAGAGAGTGCGGCAGTTCCTGGACTGCGGTGCCGGCACGCTGCCGTTTCCCGGACAAGGGCAGACACCACAGCGGCACCGCGCTTTGTGTGAAGTCGGAGAGCTGGATCTGTCTGTGGCGAGAATCGTCGAAGCCCACACCGACGCGCTGGCGATCTGTGCAGAAGCCGGATATCGGCCGGACGAAGGTTCGCTCTATGGCGTGTGGGCATCGGATGGCCCGCAAAGCCAGCTGGTCGCGGAGCGCACCAAAGAGGGGTGGCGACTGACAGGTATCAAGCAGTACTGCAGCGGCGCCCATTTTGTCAGCGACGCGCTCGTAACCGCGCACCACGAAGGCGCAGTCCTGATGTTTCGCGTGGCGCTCAATCTACCCGGCGTTGCCGTCGAACCATCCACCTGGGCCAGCCCCGCAATGGCCGATACCGCGACCGCGCCCGTCAGCTTTGGTGCGGTCTCAGTGTCCGAGAGTGCCTGCCTGAAGGGCGGCAACTGGTATCTGGAGCGCCCGGGTTTCTGGCATGGCGCGATCGGGCCGGCGGCCTGTTGGGCAGGCGGCGCGCTATCCCTGGTCAACGCGGCACGCAAGCTCAATCGGCGCGATGCCCACGCGCGCGCCCACCTCGGCGCCATGGAGGCGGCTGCCTGGAACCTGACGGCGGTGCTGGATCGGGCCGGTACGGAAATAGATCAAGACCCGAAGGATGCTGGGCACCAGGCGCGGCGCCGCGCTTTGATGGTAAGACATCTGATTGAACGCACCGCTACCGAAGTGCTGGACCGGTTCGGACGGGCGACGGGGCCGCAACTACTGGCTTTCAACCACGAGGTGGCACGTCAACATGGCGCGCTTACTATCTATATGAGGCAGTGCCATGCGGAACGCGACCTCGAGGCCATTCCACCCTGAGGGAGGTTGCCACGATCCACGCGGCTGACGCCAAAACCAGGTTGATGACCAGTTCCGACCACTGATTCTGAAGCGGCGTCGCCCAGTCAGGCCGGGGCTGCGCAAAAAAGCTTGGCACCCAGACCAGGAGGCCAAACAGACTCATCATGACGGCTTCCAGCGTGGCCGCCAGGCGGGGAAGTACGCCGATAACGATGCCTACTCCGGCGGCGACATGACACGCGCCCGTGAAGTAAGCCAGTCCCAGCCGGCCGGGAAGCCAGACCGGCACCATGCCGGCGGTGTAATCGGCGTAGGAAAAGTGGGACCAACCGTAGAAGATGCAGCTGAGGCCAAACAGAATCTGCGCCGCGCGCACGGTACGGGCGCTGGCGATTGGCATCGGCGGTCCTGCCGACTGCCATCGCAACATGGCATACAGGATCCAGGCACCCACCAGTGGTGCGAGCGCCTCACAAAAACCGTACCACGCGCCAACGCTCAGAGGCTTGGAGATAATCGGAAGGGCGCAAACCACGGCCCAGACCGCCTGGTAGACACAGATGATCAACACGCTTGGCAATGCCGTGCGCGAGAAGCAAAGACCGGCGCTGGTGATCAAAATGAGTACCGCAGATCCATAGAGCCAGGTTTGCCGCCACGTAATCCAGTCGGGAAAGGACTGGCCCATCGGCACGAAATCGCGATAGCAAAGGGTCAGGATGGCGACGCTCGCCATCGCGATAGCGAACAGGCCTCGGCTGAAGGCAACGCTGCGCATTGGCGAAAGGATATCACCGAGGCAGACAGCCTATTTAACTTCGCTCCAGGCAGGCGAGCAGAGTCTCGATGACCCGCTTGGTCTCATGAGGATCCCTGACCTCGATACTCTGCACACCGGCCTGTTTGGCCGGATAATCGTTGCCGCCGGGAAACAGTGCATCGCCGACGAAGAGCATTGCCTCAATCGTGATGCCCAGCACGTCGCGGAGTTTGCGAATTCCGTAGGCCTTGTCTATGCCTTTCCTGGTGACGTCAATGGAAGTCGCGCCTCCCATGCGGACGGAAAATTCGGGCAGCAACTCATCCAGCACAGCCTTGATCTTCGTTCGCTTGGAGAAATCCGGATCCCAGCGCTTCTTCTCCTCCAGAGGAGCCAGTTGCCCCAGGGCAGAAAAGGTGACCTGGCTGCCGCGGTCTTCAATGACCTCACCCCAGACCCGAGCCGCCTTGTACTCCGGCGAGCCTGTAGTGCGTGTCAACGCGTCGATGATCCGCGCTTTTTCGCCGTCGTTGAACGTCTCCGAGTACAGCAGTTTCCAGCCTGATTCATAGGTGTAGAACTTCGTGCCGCAGGTGGGCAGGAGTGACAACCTCTTAATGGACTCGCGATCGCGAAGATGCGCCAGTACCTGCCGCTCGAATTGGTGCCAGGCGCCGCCGGAGATAATGGCCACCCTGACTACACCGAGAAGGCTGTTCAGCAGCCGGGCCATTTCCACGTCCATGGACGACTTGCTTTCGGCCAGCGTGCCGTCGAGATCGAACACGATGAGTTCTTTCACGGCGTTATCTGTCTCCCGGAAGCGATAGCTCCAGAACAGTGACGGGTCCGGACGGCCGGCAAAGGCAGACTCCGACCACCGCGGGCAGAAGCAGTACATCGCCCCTGCCGAAGGGATAGCAGTTGCCCGAGTGCTCGATCAGGCCACTGCCGGCGAGACAGACCAACACGCGCGGCAGCCGCTCGACACCGACACTGAATGATGACGCGGCGGTCACACGCGTTACAGCGAAGTGATCGCAACTCAGCAGTCGTTCCCGCAGCACCGGGTTCCTCATTTCCACTACCGGGAGCACTGGGTGAATTGGACCCCGACTGAAGTCGATACAGGCCATCGCCTGATCCACCTGCAAAGTCCGCCGCTTTCCGGTGCGGGGATCGAGCTGATCCCAGTCGTAAAGGCGATACGTCACATCGCTATTCTGCTGCGCCTCAAACACGACAACATCGCGCAGGGAATGAATGGTACCCGCCAGCACCAGGACGGCATCGCCAATCTCCGGCGTGAAGCTCGCCAGCTGCGCCGACAAATCTCCGGCGTCGATTGCCTGACTCAGTGCCTCCGCTGAGCTCGGATGCTTCAGGCCCGCGTAGATACACGCTTGCGGCCCTTTTTCCAGCACCACCCATGCCTCGGTCTTGCCGGTTTGTGCATCGGACGGGTGTACCTGCACTGAGAGAGTCCCGCTGACGTCGAGGAATTTCAGCAGCAACGGAAAGCGGTCGAATTGCCCCGACAGCGTGCCCATGAATTCCCGGGGATAACGATGCAGCAATTGACTGATAGTGCTGCCGCTGAGAGCTCCCTCAGCCACTACGCTGCGACAATCATCGCGGTCGCTCAGAAGCCATGCTTCGCCGACCGGTTCTTCGCCCGGCAAATCCGCTGACAGCAGCTTACCCAGGCGGCGGCCACCCCAGAGCCGATATTGATAAACAGGTTCGAAGCGCAGTGGGTAGAGAGCTATTTCCGCAGGCTTAGGCAGATGTTGGCTTGGCGCGTGAAGACGCAAGACGAATCTCCGGCAGAGTCCGTTCTGCCAGTGAGCTCAGTTCCTCCAGGGTATGAGCCAGCAATGTGCCGGTTGCACCCCCTATCCCAATGTTTCCGGTCTTTATGGCAGCCAATGACTTGGCGGCGATGTCGATCAGCCGTCGGTGATCAGATGTAAAAATCACCAGGCGTTGCTGCAGGGATTCAGCCTGGCGGTCAATCGCTGTCTGGCGGGCAGACCCAAATGATGAGACCGCATCCGCAATCGCGTCATCGAGACAACGGTTCAGCGTGCGAAATTCGTCGGTGGAAATGGCTACGTCCTGTTCGAATGCTAATGCGGTGACGCATTGGCACACATCCCCATACTCGTGCACCACCTGGTCGACGCTAAACCCGCGACGCAGCAATTCTGTGCCATGCAGGGCAGCTGAGCGGCCGATTTCCGTAGTCGCAGGGGTTGCGCCGGATTCGGCTTCCGCTCTAGCAGTGGTTCCCTGCTCGACTCGAAGCGTCTCCACAAGTTGTTGCAGGAACAAGGGCACGCCGTGATCAATGGTTGAGGCAGCCTCGGTGGAGCCGAACCTCCTGGCGACTTTCTCTCTACAACGGCGGATCAATAATTGGCGATTGGTGGTCAGAAACTCATGGAGCATCCAGAGACAGTATTACTAGTTGGAATGGGCTTCTGTGCGAAACCGCACATAGAGCTCCGAGTCCTTCCGTGCAAACGCGTATCCGGATCTGTCTTCCTTGGCTCCGTACATGGCCTCGTCCGCGCTCTTGATCAAGGCGCTGGCCGTGGTGCCGTCTCTGGGATATACGGAGATCCCAATACTTGCCTTCACAGACGGACTGGCGACCGCGTCGAGCGCATTCACGGGACATGGCGCCTGAATCGCATTCAGGATCTTTTCAGCAATCATCCCAATGTCGCGTTCGTCACGGATCTGACTCAGCAGGTATAAAAACTCGTCACCGCCATAGCGGCTGACCGTGTCGTCTGCGCGGGTAACGTGCCTGAGCCGCGTCGCGACGGTCTGCAGGACCGAGTCGCCCGCCTGGTGACCGTAGGTATCGTTAACGACCTTGAACTCGTCCAGATCGATGAACATTATCGCGAGAATCCACTTGCGCCGTTTCGCCTGCGCAATCCCGTGTTCCAGGCGGTCTTTGAATAGCACGCGGTTCGGCAGGCGAGTCAAACTATCATGCAAGGAGGCGCTGCGAGAACCCTCCTCCTGTTCGACAGCCGCGGCCAACAGGTGGTCGATCATGTTCCGGTCGCGAATCTCGACCCGCAGCGACTGAATCACGGTGGTCAGCTTGGTCGATGCATCCTGCAGTTGCATCGCGACGGCATTCTCTTTGTCCAAGCCATTTGCCGCCCTGAGCACCTCGACGGATTGCCGGATCAGGTCCTGAACGTTCTGGCTCTGTCCAAGCATTTCGGTGAGGAACTTAGCTGACACGGATCAAAGCTCGCAGATTGCGCACCCCAATCAGGACTCAGGCAGCAACAATAGCCGCTAATCCCCGGCGGATCGGTTCGTTGGCGCACACTGCTGTAACGCAATTCGTCAGATCGGCAGCGAAGCGGTCAGCGCTTCGAACCCGGAGATCACATCAAACAGCTCCTCATCGATATCGCTCTGGCGCAATCGATGGAATCGTCCCTGCAGGTTCGTCAGCAGTTGATCAATGTTGCGGTCGGCCCGCTCCATGGCAGCCAGCCGGCTGGCGTTTTCGCTTGCCAGCGACTCGGCGCAGGCCCGGAACAGCGAGATGAACAGGTATTCGCGGATCAACGCTCGCACAGTCGTGGTGCCGTGCCCGAGCACTTCGGGCAGGTTGTGCGTCGGCCACGGCGTGCCGGCCAGCTTGTGGGACCAGCTTGCGTCCAGCGGCAGCAACTTCTGGCTGACTGACGCGTAAGCGGCCCCTGCCACCGGACGGTTGTAGAAAAGCAGCAGCTCGCCGGCTGCTTCAGGCGATGGATTGACCGCGACCAGGATCTGCGCCACCAGCGGCCCTATGCATGCGACAGAATGCGGCACCGTGAACAGCCGGACCGGCGTTAGCCCGGCAGCCGCCAGGCGCGCATAAACCCGTTCCCCGACTGCCCAGACGCGGTACCGGCCGGCAGCGTCCGCCAGACATTGGATGACCGATTCGACCACCACGTCGTTGAACTGGCCGACCATGCCCTGGTCGGAACCGAAAACCACCGCCTCGACAGTGCCCGGGACGACCGTTTGCGGTCGATCTATCGCCGCGGTCGCGATCTCGCTGGCGCGAAAGCACGCCACCAGCCCCAGCTCCACGGTGCGATAGTAGTCCGCCAGCGCGCGCCCCGATCTCTCATATTGCGCAATGCTCGAAGCCGCCAGGGTCTTCATCGTGCGCACCACACCCTGAAGATCTCCGGCGCTGGCAATCTTGCGACGCAAGCTCCCGGTGGCATTACTCACGCCGATGGCTTCGCTGTTGGATGCGGCTGGAATGCGACCAGGGCGTCGCGACACAGCGCGAGGATTGCGTGGCGATCCCCCTCACTGAATTTGTCCCCGGTTTCGAATCGGGCACGGATGTCCGGCGGAATCTTCGCCGCTATACCGGCCACGACTTGCTCGGCCTCGGTCATCCGCTCCAACGCTATCGGATCAAACAGCTTCTCCGTCAGCGCCGTCAGTACGGCAATCTGCTGCGGCACCGACATCGGCTCGGATTCGTGCTGTTTGAGGCAGGCGCGGATTCGCTGACCATGGTCGATGATCGCCCGTGTGTCTGCATCCATACGCGCCCCGAAACGGGCAAAGGATTCGAGTTCCTCGAACTGCGCGTAGGCAAGCTTGAGATGGCCTGCTATCGCGCGGAACGCGGGACGCTGCGCGTTGCCGCCGACGCGCGACACCGACTTGGCGACGTCAACCGCGGGCAACACTCCCAATTCGAACAACGACGGCGATAGATAGACCTGTCCGTCGGTGATCGATATCAGATTGGTCGGAATGTACGCCGAGATATCCTGGGCGTCGGTCTCGATGATGGGCAGGGCGGTCAAGGAGCCGCCGCCCAGTTCCTTGCGATAATGGGTGGCGCGTTCCAGCAGGCGCGAGTGAATATAAAAAATGTCGCCCGGGAACGCCTCGCGCCCTGGCGGCCGTCGCAGCAGCAGCGACAGCTCGCGATAGGCGCGGGCATGCTGCGTGAGATCGTCATAGACGATCAGCACGTCGCGCCCTGCCTGGGCGAAATGTTCGGCGATGCTCGTCGCGGCGTACGGGGCGATGTAGGTCAGGCCTGGCGGGTCGTTGCCTTCCGAGACAATGACGACGGTGTAATCCATGGCGCCCCTGGCACGCATCGCAGCGATTGCCTTCGCGACGCCGGAAGCGCGCTGCCCAATGGCGCAATAGACACACACCACATTCTGGTCGCGCTGATTGAGTATGGTGTCGATTGCTATCGCGCTCTTGCCGGTCTGGCGGTCACCCAATATCAGCTCTCGCTGCCCACGCCCGATCGGAATCAGCGCATCGATGACTTTGAGCCCGGTCTGCAGAGGCACTGTCACCGGCGCCCGGTCCATGATGGGTGGTGCGGGGCGCTCGATGGGCAGCCGTTCAGTGCTTGCCACAGGCCCGTTGCCGTCCAGCGGCCGGCCAAGGGGGTCAATGACCCGCCCCAGCAGCGCATCGCCCACCGCCACGTCCATGACCCGTCCCGTGCGCCGGACTTCATCGCCTGCCCGCAGGCGCGAGTAGTCGTCGAGCAGCACGACTCCGATGGCGTTCTCGTCGACGTTGAAGGCGATTCCGAAGATACCGCCCGAGAACTCGAGCAATTCCTCGAACGCCACGCCGGGCAGCCCCGAGACCATCGCGATGCCGGTGGCAATACTGGCGATCGCACCCACTTCCCGCGGAACCAGCTTAGGCGTGAACCGTCCCCGCGCGGTTGCCAGGCCCGCAAACGCGCTGTCGAAGACACTATTGAGATCACCCGCCACGTTTGCCCTGCGCCTTCACCACCTCATCGACGCTCCGCTCGAGCGAGGCGAGATACTCGGCAATGTTCCACGACACCTTTTGCCCGTTACTTGCGAGTTCGATGCCGGCTATCAGTTCCGGCGCCGTTTGAAATTGCAGGGGGATGTCCGCGGCAAAGGTCTCGTTGATCGAGTTCCGTATGGCGGCGCGCTGCTCAGGCGGCAGATCAAAGGCGCTTCGAACAACCGCGGGCGCGGCCGAGTCACGCATGGCCTGGGCCAGCACTGCTTTGGCCCCGGCGTCCATCTCCCGCACCCGATGCGCGAACGTATCCACCATGCACGCGTTCAAATTGGCCGTGGCTAAATCCTGCAGTGCGTGCGCCGCAATAGCGAACACTTCCTGCTGGGTCCGGATTCGCAGCGCGTCGTGGAGACTCAGAAGATCGCTTTGCAAGGCGCGCTGACGGTCGGCATTCACGCCGTCGGCAGTCTGCCGCGCTATACCGATCAGTCGCTGGCTCTCGGTGTTTGCCGCAGCGGTCGCCTGAGTCAGTAGCTCGGCGCGCTGACGGTTGAATTCATCGTTCTTGCGAACGAACTCGTCGCGTTGCTTGTCTGCTTCCGTCTGCTTTGCCGCGGCGTCAGCCAACTCCCTGGCAATACGCTGCTCCCGCGCGTCGATGGCGGCAAGAATCGGCTTATAGAGTAAACGCTTTAGCAACCAGACCAGGATCAGGAAATTGAGAGCCTGCGCGCCGACCGTGAACCAATCGAGCAGCACGAGCTACTTCCCGGGGGCCGCGGCGATGAAGTGATTCCAGAACGGATTGGCGAAAATGAGAATCATCGATACCACGAAGCAGTAAATGGCGGTCGACTCGATCATCGCCAAACCGACGAACAGAGTCCGGGTGATGGTGGCCGAAGCATCAGGTTGTTGTGCCAGGGAGGTCAGGGCGGTGGCCACTGCGCGGCCCTCGGCAAGGGCTGGACCCATGCAGCCGAATCCGGTGGTGATTCCGGCGATGACAATCGATGCCACCGCGATTATCGTCGTGTTGTCCACTATGACTCCTTGCTTTGGGGCTGGTCGGAACGTGTGGCGGCCGCGATATATACCGCGGCCAGAATGCTGAAGATGTAGGCCTGCACCATGCCGGTCAGCAGGCCGAGAACGGTCATGATGATCGGAAAGATAAAGGGTGTGATGCTCAGCAGAATGCCGATGATCATCACGCCGCTCATCATGTTACCGAACAGGCGCACCGCCAGTGCCAGCGTGCGCGAAAATTCACCGATGAGATTAAACGGCAGCATCAGCAGCGTTGGTTGTGCGTAGGATTTAAGATAGCCGCCCAGCCCCTGATCCGCGATGCCGAACATGGGCACGGCCACAAAAACGCACAGGGCCAGTGCGGCAGTCGTCGATAGAGATCCGGTGGGCGGCTGGTAGCCAGGAAAGATGGTGCAGATGCTGGAGACCGCGATGAACAGGAACAGCGTTCCCAGGAAGCTCAAGTACCTCTCCGGTCGAGCCAGCCCGACCTCCCTGATCTGGTCCTGGATTCCGGAGACGACGATTTCCAGCAAGTTCTGCCAGCGGGAGCGTTCCAGATCCACAGAGAGATTGCGGGTTATCAGCAGCGAGCCGATCGCCAGCAGCAGCATCAGTGCCCAGGTGAATGCGATCGTTGCATTGAGCTTCAGGAAGCCGTACTGCCAGAAGATCAACTGATCCGGACTAAGGCGCATACAGCACCGTCACAATGACCCTGGCGGCGACAAAGCCCACGAAACAGGCCACGAGGCGATCCCATCGCCCTCCCCCAACAAAATAGAATCCCGCCAGAACAATGCCCATGCGCAACAGCAGACTGGTGAGAAACCAGGGCACGGGGTTGCTGGCGGTCACAATCGTCTGCACCGTCCATCGCAGGCCAACGAAGAACACACCGCCGAGCGCAATGCCCGCGACCGCCGACTGCAGGAGCGCGCCGGCATCATGCATGGTCGTCATGCCCGTCGGCCTGGATGGCGCGTGCCTGCTTCGCAACCCAGAACCCAGCGTTCAGGCAGCCAATCGAAAGACCAGCGACCAGCAACGCCAGCGTCCAGGAATGGCGGCTCCAGTGGTGACGGTCCAGCCAAATGCCAAGCGCCGCGCCAAGCAGCGTTGGCACCGTCACCGACCAGCCGATGACACCCATCACGCCGAGGCCGAACCACAGTCCTGGGGCGGGGTTGTCGCGGGCTTTGAGTTTGCGCGCCACGCTGGCGCCGACCTTTTGATCGAAACTGGGTTCTTTAGTCACGTTGCAGCGCCGCGATGCGATTCAGAAACCCGGCCTCCAGCTTTGCCATGACTGAGCGCGCGCTGCGCTCATCTTCGTCCTGGGTCCGGAACTCACGCTCCACAGCGCCGCGCAGTTCGCTCAGATCGTTGCCGGCTATCGCACGGGCCACCGATACGAGCACCTCGGGGCCGCTCTTGACCAGAACCCCTTCGTCGACCGCAACGTATATCTCGCCCCGTCCATCAGCTTCGTATAACAGCACCCCGGCAGTCAGCGCAGTTACACAATCGCGTCGGTTTGGCAGAAAACCAAGCGCGCCGTCAGGTGTCTGGACGACGATGCGCGATACCTTTTCCTCGTCGGCGAAAATCTGGAACGGCAACAGAATTTTAAGACGCATGAGAACCGGCGACCGGTGCCTTCGCCTCGTCGATGGCGCCAATCATATAGAGCGCACTCTCCGGATAATCCTTGAATTCGTCATGCAGTATCCGCTCACAGCCGAGCAACGCCTGTTCGAGAGGAACCAGCTTGCCGGGCAGGCCGGTGAAGGATTCGGTGGCAAAAAACGGCTGTGTCAGGAAGCGCTCCAGACGACGGGCGCGACCGACCACATTGCGATCCTCCGGGGAGAGTTGCTCCAACCCCAGCATCGCAATGATGTCTTTGAGATCGGCGTACTGGGCCAGCGTGCGCCGAATGTCCTGTGCCAGCCGGTAATGCCGCTCACCGACTATTCCCGGGGTCGCCATGCTGGAGCTGGACTGCAGCGGATCGACGGCGGGAAAGAGACCCTCGCTGGTGCGCTTGCGTGACAAGACAATGGAAGCCGACAGGTGCGAAAACGTATGCACCGCCGCGGGATCGCTGAAATCGTCCGCCGGTACATAAACGGCCTGGATGGAAGTGATGGCACCGGTATCGGTATTGGCGATGCGTTCCTCCAGGGCTGATAGCTCAGTACCCATGGTCGGCTGATAGCCCAGGCGCGAGGGCATTTGACCCATGAGGCCCGAGATCTCCATGCCGGCCTGGATGAAGCGAAAGATGTTGTCGACCAGCAGCAGGACATCTCGATGTTCGTCGTCCCGAAAGTACTCGGCCATCGTCAGCGCGACATGTCCTACACGGAATCGACTGCCCGGCGGCTCATTCATCTGCCCGAATACCATCACCATGTCAGAAAGCACGCCGGCGTCCTTCATCTCCCGGTAGAGCTCCTCGCCTTCGCGGCAGCGTTCGCCGATGCCGCAGAAGATGCTCACGCCCGACTGATGCCCGACCATGTTATGGATCATCTCGGTGAGCAGCACGGTTTTACCTACGCCCGCGCCGCCAAATAGTCCCGCCTTCCCGCCGCGCTCCAGCGGTGCCAGAACATCGATGACCTTGATGCCCGTCTCGAAAACCTCGGACTTGATGGAGCGCCGGGCCAACGCCGGCGGCGCGCGATGCACCGACCGCCACTGGACGTCAGACAGAGGAGCGCCGCGATCGATGGCATTCCCGAAGACGTCAAACATACGCGAGAGGATTGCCCTGCCTACGGGTGCCTTGAGCGGCGCGCCGGTATCTGCCACGCGCGTTCCACGAGCCAGCCCCTGCGTAGCCGTTAGAGCGATACCGCGCACGTGATGGGCGTCGCGCTGCGCCAGCACCTCGATGACGATGTGTCCATCGCTGCCCGCGCGCAGGATCGAGTGGATGGGCGGCAGGTCCTGATCAAAGCGGATATCCACGACGCCGCCACGTATCGCCACAACGATTCCGTGAATCAATTGTTTTCCGTCTGAATGGAGGCCCACTGCGATATCGCGCCTCCGCGCACTCCGGGCTCGGTGCGCCTACTGCCATCCTGGAACCAATTCACATTCTCGTCCGTACGGCACCGCACATACCGCGCGCGCGAGTCCAACTACCTTGGTGCGACGATGGGCAGACATGCGCCCGGGCCATTGAGTGGTTCCCTCCCGAGAGTGAGACGCGAGCCGCAGATCAGAACTCCAGCGCCTCCGACACAGCTAACTGAGTGTGCTACCGAACATAAAGTTGTCTGCAAAACGCATTGACTTCATGCACCAGCGAGAGTGTAAAAGACGCGAAACATAATATGCCCCGACGCATACTGCTGATACAGAACAACGTCGCATCGGCTAAGGCGATCTTGGAAGCCCTGGCCAATTCGACCGATGCGGCGTTTCAGGTCGAGTGGGTCAGACGTTGCTCCGAAGGGCTGGAGAGCCTGAAGGGTGTCGATGCAATCCTGGTCGATCTCTACCTGCCCGACACCCGCGGCATAGAAACATTTGAGCTGCTGTTTCGCGCTGCACCCAAGATCCCGATTCTGGTATTGACCGATTCGAAAGACGAGAAGACCGCCAAGCTGGCGGTGCAGTGCGGTGCACAGGACTACCTGTTTAAAACCCGCCTCGACGCGTACCTGCTGCCCAAGGCGATCGGCAGCATGATCGAACGGGCCACATATTTCGACGCGCTGTACGAGGAAAAGGAACGAGCAGTAGTCACGCTCAACTCGATCGGCGATGCGGTGGTGAGCACCGACGTGTCAGGCCAGATCACCTATCTGAATACGATCGCCGAGCGGCTCACGGGATGGCCGCTGGAGGAAGCCATGGGCCGCGCCCTGGAAGACGTATTTCAGGTTGTCGACGCCGAGACGCGCGAGGCGCAGGAAAATCCCATGCTGCTGGCGATCCGGGACGACAAGATCGTGGCACTCAGGCCGAACTGCGTGTTGATTCGCCGCGACGGCGTCGAATCCGCCATCGAAGATTCTTCCGCGCCAATTCACGATCGTCATGGAACTGTGACCGGTGCCGTCATGGTGTTTCACGATGTCAGCGTGGCGCGAGCGCTCACGCTCAAGATGTCTTATCTGGCACAGCACGACAGTCTCACCGACCTGCCGAATCGTGTGCTGCTGAACGATCGACTGAACGAGGCCATCCACCTGTCCAGTCGATACCGCAGGAAGCTGGCGGTGATCTACCTTGATCTCGATCACTTCAAGCACATCAACGATTCTCTGGGCCACGTGGTGGGCGACCGGTTGCTGCAATCGGTGGCCAGGCGACTATTCACCTGCGTGCGCACTTCCGACACGGTGAGCCGACTGGGAGGCGATGAGTTCGTGGTGCTGCTATGGGAAGTGAGGCAGGCACAGGATGCCGCCCTGACGGCCACGAAAATACTGGAAGCGCTGCGCCTGCCCCACCTCGTCGAGGGCCACGAGCTGCACATCACCGCGAGCATCGGCATGGTCACTTATCCGGATGACGGAGCGGACGTAGAGACATTGCTGAAGAGGGCTGATCTTGCCATGTATCACGCCAAGGACGCGGGACGCGACAGTTTTCAATTCTTCAAGCTGGAAATGAATGAGCGTGCTGTCGCCCGTAAGACCGTCGAGGACGAGTTTGCGGCATGCGATCGAGCGAAATGAGCTGGTTCTGCATTACCAGCCGAAACTCGACCTCGGCAGCGGCGAAGTCATTGGCGCCGAAGCGCTGATCCGCTGGCACCACCCGGAGCGAGGGTTGGTGCCGCCGAAGGAATTTATCTCGGTCGCCGAGGATTGCGGTCTCATCGTGCCAATCGGCCGCTGGGTACTGCGCGAAGCGTGTCGGCAAGCGCGTGCCTGGCAGGTTGCCGGGCTGCCGGCACTGGGCATGTCGGTCAACGTTTCCTCGGTGGAATTGCGTAGCCCGGGCTTCGTAGAGGCCGTTCAGTCCGTATTGGCGGAAACCGGCCTGGAGCCACGGCTGCTGGAACTGGAACTGACCGAGGCTGTGCTGATAGACGAATCGCGGTCCGTCGCTACAGTGCTTAAAGAACTCAAACAGATCGGCGTGCGTCTCGCCCTGGATGACTTCGGCACTGGCTATTCGAGCCTGACTCATTTGAAGCGCTTTCCGATCGATGCTCTGAAGATCGATCAGTCGTTCGTGCGCGAACTCGCCACCGATGGCGATGGCGCCAGCATCGTCACCGCCATGATCGGTATGGGGAGAAGTTTGAACATGCTGGTCGTGGCCGAAGGCGTGGAGACCCTCCAGCAGCTGGAAATTCTGCGGGAGCACGGCTGTCCGCAGGCGCAGGGCTATTATTTTGGCCGGCCCGTGCCCAGTGAGCAGTTCAGTCGTCGCCTGGAGTGCGGCGACGAGCAGATGGTCGCCTGATCCGGGTCATGTCATGAGCGCGGTGCATTTTTTGCGAGCGGTGGTAACGCCCGACGCGGCTACAGAGCGCAGAGGCCGGGTATCGGTATTTCGACGCGCCCAGGACTGGTTACGTCACCGTGGCGCCACGGACCAAGCAGCGATCCTGAACGCCTTGCCCGCACATGTGGCGGTGCTCGACGCTCACGGCACCATCCTGTCGGTGAACAAGGCGTGGCAGAGCTTTGAAAGCGCGGAGCCAAGCTATGGCCCAGGGCAAAAAGTCGGTAGCAATTATCTCGGGATCTGCCACACCGCTTCGGAGGCCGGGCTGCGCGAGGCGCAGCAGATTGCCGGCGGGGTTCGATCGATACTGGAGGGCGGGCTCACAAACTTCTCCATGGATTATTCCTGTCAGTCGGACTCGGAACAGCAGTGGTTCGCACTGACAGTAACCCCGCTGGGCGATGGGCCCAGACGCGGCGCCATGGTCATGTACCGGGACATCACCACCGAAAGGCGGCTCGAAAACAAACTGAACGAGAGCGATTTGCGCGTGCGCCAGATGACGGAGAGCGTGCGCGACACCCGACTGCGGCTGGACAGATTCGTGCTGGCCGCGACGGATGCCGTCGTGACCCTGGATGAGGATTTGCGCGTGGTGTTGAGCAATCCCGCCGCGGAGAGCATGTTTGGGTACGCCGCCACCTCACTGCGGGGCCAGCCGCTGCACGCGCTTTTATCCGAGCCGTTCCGTGCACCACGTGCACTCGCCATTGCAAACTTCCACGACCTCGATTCCACCAGCCCGCACGTGGACGACTCGCGCGCCGTCACAGCCGTGCGCAAGAGCGGCGAAAAATTCCAGAGCGAAGCCTCCATCTCCACCTTCAACGCCAACGGGCGGCGCTATTTCACCGCCACGCTGCGCGATCTGTCAGGCAGGCAGCAACCCTCGGAGCAGCAGCGATCCGACAGCCGCATCAAGCGCCTGAGCCGCGTTTACACAGTGCTCAGCGAGATCAACGCCCTGATCGTGCGAGTACTCGATCGGCAGGAACTGTTCAGCGAGACCTGCCGTATTGCAGTGGACGCCGGCACGTTCAGCATGGCGTGGATCGGTACGATCGACTCGCAAACGCAGCAGGGCAAGGTGGTCGCGTGGCACGGCGGAAGGCAGGAGTACGTGAGTGGAATCACGCTGACCGCGCTCAAGGACATGCCCGGCAGTGAGCTACCGGCGTGCCGTGCATTGCGAGAGGCACGCCCCGTCATTTGCAACGATGTTACGACTGACCCCTCCGTGCTCTGCCATCGGGATGAGCTCCTGGCGAGAGGGCACAAGGCACTCGCATGCTTCCCCTTGATAGTGGCGGGTCGACCGGCGGCGGTGTTGGCTTTGTATGCCGCCGAGCCGAACGCTTTCGATGACGGCGAAGCGCGACTGCTGCTGGAACTGGTGGCCAACATTTCCTGTGCGCTCGACCATCTGGACAAACAGGATCGCCTCAATTACCTGGCCCGCTACGATGAGCTCACGGGATTGCCCAACCGCCAGCTGTTCCTGGAGCGCGTTGCGCAGTTTGTGCGTGGCGCCAATGCCGGCGGAGATCGCCTGGTCATGGGGCTGATCGACCTGGAGCGGTTCAAGAATATCAACCAGAGCCTCGGCCGGGCGATCGGCGATGCATTACTGCGCCAGGTGGCCGAATGGCTGGCGCTTACGCTGGACGAGACGGCGTTCCTGGCTCGGGTCGGCCCGGACCAGTTCGCAGTCGTGTTTCCTACCGCCAAGGCGGAACCGGATCTGGGGCGGATGACAGAACGAGCCATAGAGGCTTTCCTGCGTCATCCTTTCCGTCTCAACGAAGCGGTATTTCATGTCGGCGCCAAGGTTGGCATAGCCCTGTTCCCGGATGACGGCGCCGATGCCGACACGTTGCTCAGAAACGCCGAGGCCGCGCTCAGAAAAGCCAAGATGGCTGGTCATAGATATCTGTTCTATGCGCCGAGAATGACCGAAGCGGTCATAGCGGGACTGAATCTCGAGAACATGCTGCGCGAGGCACTGGAGAAGGGGCAATTCGTACTGCACTACCAGCCCAAGGTGAACCCGGTGACCGGCAAGCTCACCGGCGCGGAGGCACTGCTCCGCTGGAATGATCCGCGCACCGGCGTGGTGCTACCGGGGAAGTTCATTCCCGTGCTCGAAGAGACCGGCCTCATCCATGAAGTCGGGCGCTGGGTACTGCACCAGGCTCTCAAAGACCATGCGCGCTGGCGCGCTTCGGGCCTGCCCGCCGTGCGCATCGCGGTCAACGTCTCGGCGCTGCAACTGCGCAGTCCCGGCTTCATCGATGAGGTCAAGCAGGCCGTGGCATTCGATCCGGGCGCGGCCTCCGGACTGGAACTGGAGATCACCGAAAGCGTCATCATGGAAGATGTAGTGCAAAGCTCCGTGAGACTGCGGGCCCTCCGCGCCATGGGCGTCAGCATCGCCATCGATGATTTTGGCACAGGCTTCTCCTCGCTCAGCTACCTCTCGAATCTGCCCCTGGATACACTCAAGATCGATCGTTCATTCGTACATGACATGACGATCGGGCCGCAGGGAAGGTTGCTGATCTCCACGATCATCAAGCTGGCGCATTCCCTCAAGCTCAAGGTGGTCGCAGAGGGTGTCGAGACCGAGAAGCAATCGGCCATTCTGCAGGCCCTGGGCTGCGATGAGTCGCAGGGCCACCTGTTTGGCAGCCCGGCGCCGAGACAATCATTCGAATTGACCTATCTCACCGCCGCCGCCCTTGCATGAATACGCTGACCACCATCGCCCTGGAGGACACGACGCGCAGGCGGGCGCTGCAGACTCCCGCCGCAACGGGACTACGGGCCCTGGCGCCCTGGCTTGCCGATGCCCACGTCTTCTTCCCGGCCATCACGTTGCTTTTTCTCGGCTTGATCTGGGGCATCACCCTGAATCTCATCCACATCGAACGCGCTGATGCGACGAAGGTCTCGTCCGCCGCCGTGCTCCAGTTGGTGAACACTTACGAGGCGCAGGTCGTACGCGCCCTGCGTGAGATCGATCAGACGCTGAAATTGGTCAACTACTTGAGCGAAATGAAAGGCGCGCCGGCGGCGCTGGCCGAACTCAGATCCAGGGGCCTGTTGCCGTCGGATCTGCTATTCGCCATCTCCGTTGTGAGCACGGATGGCCACGTCCTTGCCTCCACGCGACCGGCAGTCGCGCACACGGATGCGCCGCCCGAGGTCCACGCAGAGCCGATTGGCGATGACATGTGGGTGGATCTGCCGCGCAGCGGCGCCACCGACGGCGAGTGGACACTTGAATTCGGACGCGCACTGACCCGCGCCGACGGCAAGGTAGCCGGCAGCGTGATACTGGCGGTCGATGCCGCCTACTTTGTCAGCGGCTACGATCCCTCTCTGCTGGGCAAAAATGGTGTGCTGGCCATTCTCGGAACCGACGGCGTGTTTCGGGTAAGGCGCACGGGAGAAACGGTGACGGCGGGCGGGCGAGCCAATTACGCCAATGCTATCCCGAGTCCCGATCAGGGAGATCCCACCGTCGCCCTTTCAGTCAATGGCTGGGATGGGGTGGGGCGTTTTACCGGGACTCAGCAACTGTACGATTTTCCGCTGGCGGTAATCGCCGGGTTGTCGGAGACCGACGAGCTGGCCACGGTGAGGCAGAACGCACATATATATCTGTGGCGAGCCGCTACGGCCAGCGCGCTGCTGGTGCTGTTAACGGCGCTCCTGGGCCGCATGAGCTGGCAGCTGACAAGCAGCCGCGCTCGCGAAAGCACCGCCAAGCTGAAATACGCCAAGCGTGTCGAATACCTGGCCTACCACGACGGCCTGACGGCACTACCCAATCGCAGCCTATTCAACAAATTGCTCACCCAGGCGATCAGCCAGGCACAACGTCATCACCGGCAGCTGGCCGTGGCATTCGTAGATCTGGATGGATTCAAGCATATCAACGACACGCTGGGGCATGAGGCAGGGGATGAGTTGCTGACTGAGGTCGCCACCCGGCTCAAAGGTTGTCTGCGTGACAGCGATGCCGTCGCACGCCTCGGCGGCGATGAATTCGTCGTGCTGCTCAGCGAGCTGGTGGAGGAGAAATACGCGGCCACGGTCGCCGAGAAGATCGTCACCGCGATCGCCAAGCCCTTCACGCTTATGGGCCAGGAATTTCGCGTGACGGCGAGCATCGGCATCAGTACCTATCCGACTGATGGGCTGGATGAGCAGACATTGACCAAAAACGCCGATGTCGCCATGTATCAAGCCAAGGAAGACGGCAAGAACCAATATCAGTTCTATTCCGAGCGGCTCAACACGAACTCCCTTGGACGTCTCGCGCTCGAATCGAGTTTGCGGCACGCACTCGAGAGAAAGGAATTCCGGCTCGAGTATCAGACCAAGCGGGAGCTGGTTCACGGCCAGATCACGGGCATGGAAGTTCTGCTGCGGTGGGAGCACCCCGACTTAGGCCTGGTGGCGCCGCTGCAGTTCATTCCGGTGGCCGAAGAGACCGGGTTGATCGTGCCCATCGGCAGATGGGTGCTGCAGACAGCATGCCTGCAGAACGTCGCCTGGCAGAAGCAGGGGCTGCCGCGTCTCAGGGTTGCCGTGAATCTCACGGCGCGCCAGTTTGGCGATGAGCATCTGCTGCGCGACATTGCTGACGTGCTGGAATCCACCCGCATGGAAGCGGGCCTGCTGGAACTTGAAATTCACGAGAGTGTGCTGATCGGCGATGTCGAACGGACGATGCGAATCCTGACGCAACTGAAGGCATTGGGCGTCAAAATCGCGATCGATGATTTCGGCAGCGGTTATTCCTCGCTGGCGTCGCTGCAGCGATTTCCACTCGACACCATCAAAATCGACCGATCCTATATCCGGGACATTGCCGTGCGCGGTGAGCAGAATGGCATGACCAAGGCCATTATCGAGATGGGCAAGAGCCTGAGCCTGACCGTGGTGGCCCAGGGAGTCGAGAACAAGGAACAGGCCGAATTTCTGCGGGCGCATGCCTGCGATGAATTCCAGGGTTTCTATTTCAATAAGCCGCTGTCGGCGCATAAATTCACCGAGCTGCTGTGGGCCCAGGACCCCGGCGCCACGCTGACAGGTTCGCGCGCCGTAGCGGCAATGCATTGACCCTGAGGAAGACTTCGCATGCGCTGATCGCCGTCCTCTCGCTGGTCACGCTGCTGCATTATCCTGCCCATGCCGACGCCCAGGGGCCTTATGGATCGACGTTCTCCTTCAACGGTTTCGGTACTGCCGGCGTCGTTCATTCAAACGAAGATCAGGCAGATTTCACCGCCACCGACTTCGAGCCCAACGGCGCCGGTTACAGCCGCAGTTGGAGTGCGAGTGTCGACAGCCTGATCGGCGGCCAGGTCTCCGCTACTCTTGGCCCGCGGCTCTCGGCGGTGCTGCAAGTCGTTTCGCAGCAGAATTACAACGACAGCTATTGGCCGCACGTGGAGTGGGCCAACGTCAAATACCTGCTCACGCCCGACTTAAGCATTCGCGTGGGCCGGATCGTCATGCCTACATTTCTGGATTCGGACTCTCGCAAGGTGGGATATAGCAATCCCTGGGTGCGGCCGCCGACCGAGGTTTACAGCGCCAACCCGATCACCGAGTTCGATGGCCTGGACGCCAGTTATCGCCTGCACCTGGGCGATGCGACCAATACCCTGCAGGCCGATTACGGCCGAAACCTCGCTTTCAGTTTCGCCAATGGCAGCAATCTGGACGCCAGGTATGCATGGGGTATTTTTGATGCCGTCGAATACGGCGCCGCCCTCGTACGCGTAGGTTACCTGAGCTCCAATATCACCTTGAATGATGCCTCCGCACTGTTCGATGGCTTAAGAGAGTTCGGGCCGCAAGGCAATGCCATAGCAGACAAGTATCAGATCGTGGATAAATCCACGTCGATCCTGTCGCTCGCGGCGAGCTACGACCCGGGCCAGTGGTTTGCCATGGGCGAATGGGCCAAATCCCGGTCAGAATCCTTTCTCGGCGTCAGTACCGGCTGGTACGTCAGCGGCGGCTATCGGGTAGGCCCATTTACGCCCTATCTGACCTATGCCCAGATCACTCAACAAAGGGATTCTTCTCCCGGTCTCAGCCTGGCGGGATTGCCCGCCTATCTGACGCCGGCTGCTTCGGCACTAAACGCGGGCCTCAACCAGGCTCTGAGTTCACGTCCGGACCAATACACCTGGTCGATCGGCATGCGCTGGGATTTCATGAAGAACTTTGATCTCAAGGTGCAGCTGGACCGGATCAATCTTGGCGAGGGATCGGCGGGCACACTGATCAACACACAGCCGGGGTTCCAGCCCGGCAGTACCGTGTTCCTAATCAGTTCCGTGGTCGACTTCGTGTTCTGATCAAACGCACATGTCGCTGAAGAACCGCAACGGGTGGGTGCTCATTGGGCTGCTGCTGGGCCTGGCAACCCGTACAGCCATGGCCGACGTCGTGGTAGTGGTCTCCGCAAAGAGCCCGGTTGGCAGCCTGAGCAAGGCCCAGGTGGAGGATCTGTTCCTGGGCAAGACGATCCGCTTCCCGGATGGCGCACTGGCGGTGGCCATCGACCAGGCCGAAGGATCAGCCGTGCGGAATGAGTTCTACGACAAGATTGTTGGCAAGTCCGCTGCGCAGATCAAAGCCTACTGGTCGAAGATCATATTCACAGGCAGGGGACAGCCCCCGCCGAGCGTATCGAGCAGCGTTGAAATGATGAAGCGGATCAGCGCCGATCCGGCTGCCATTGGCTATATCGACCGGGACATGATGAACGACTCTGTCAGGGAAGTGTTCTAGGGGGCCGGGAAGCTAATAGAACCGGCTTGACGCCGAGCTATCAACGAGTCTTTCCAGGCGCCAGTCGCCATTCGGATGGCATCTCCACAACCCGCCCGAGCACAAAGCCCCGTCGTTTTCGAAGAAGTGTACTTCCATCGCAACCGCAGAGCGCCCGTAAGAGGACACTGCCGCGGCGGCGACCGCGAACCAAAGACGCACGCCGTCGGTATACGCACGCCAGATGGCATCGGATGATATTGATCGCGCCCTTTGCTCAAGGCTCGGCGGCAGATCGGAGAGCATCCAGACGCGTTGCACCCATCGGCCAGGCAGCCAGCGCGCGTAGAGAAGGGCATCGAGTTGAGCGTGCAAGGAGGCGCTGGGCACCGACGGCGGCGTCCCGAGAAGACTTCTGTCCATGACAGTGTCTTCCTCGCTCACAAATATTTGCTTCAGCATGGCGGTCATTTCCAGCGCGTGCACTTTTCCATCCGCTGCAGTCCACCACGCTCATCGTGGAGCGTATGTACGACACCCCACGCAGCGGCCCCGGGGACCATGACATATTCCCTGTTTCGGGCGATGGATCACATTACGCTGCGAGCGTGGCCCGGCCCGGGAGTAGCCGATCGGACTCCCGCTTCACAACGGCATAGCACTCACAGGTTCGCGCTTCGATTCCGGGGCGATCGAGCACGGTAATATGCCCGCGGTTGTATTGTATTAAGCCGGCTGCCTGCAGTTCTCGGGCTGCTTCGGTGACGCCTTCGCGGCGCACTCCGAGCATATTGGCAATCAGCACTTGCGTCATGACCAGCTCGTTGGTCGGCAGGCGATCAAGGCTCAACAGCAGCCAGCGACACAACTGCTGATCCAGTGAGTGATGTCGATTGCAGACGGCGGTCTGCGCCATCTGCGTGATCAGCGCCTGCGTATAGCGCAGCAACAAGTGCTGCATCGCGGCGCCCTGCGTGAACTCCGCCTTGAGAAGCTCGGCCTTCAGGCGGTACGCGTAGCCCGCGCTCTGTACGACTGCGCGGCTCGGTGTGGTTTCCCCGCCCATGAAGAGCGATACGCCAACCACGCCCTCATTGCCAACGACGGCGATTTCGGCGGATGCGCCGTCGGCCATCACGCAGAGCAGCGATACGATCGAATCAATGGGGAAATAAACGTGGTGTAGTACCACACCAGATTCATACAGTGAGTCACCCAGTGCGAGGGAAACTGGTTTCAGACGCGGTCTGAGCCGCTCCAGATCCTCAGGCGGTAGCGCGGCCAGGAGGTAGTTGCGCTCGGGCATCAATTGGGATGGCAGATCCAAACGATCAGCCTTTATCGAATACGTTAGAAACGCCAATCGCAGGTATCCGACTATAGCTATGGTGCATCGATCTCTCCCTCGCGCAACTGTCAACTATTACAGGTCGATAGGAAGGGAGTGAAGATCGTGAGACTACCGACCTAGACCCCTTGTTACGATGGATAGTTGATCATTCACGCCTGCACGGTCTGTTCGGTACCGTACACTCTCGCCGAGCTCCCTGAGCGAGGCTCAATCGTTGAGACGATTCAATCGCTGAGGCGCAGCAGAATGAGCGATCGACCCGTGACGCCGTAGTGATCGTTGGCTGACCCGGTGTAGTCAACCTCGCCGTCCGGAATGTTGGTGTCAAGAACCAGCGTCCAGGTATTGCCTCCGGTACCCGCAGGCAGCGTGAATTCGACGAGATCGTAGTGTGCGTTCAGCACGATCAGCATGGTGGCCTCGGTGCCGCGCTGGCGAACACCGGTAGGCCGGGCGCGGCCGTCGATGAGCATGCCGAAGCAGCGCATGTTCGTATCGCTCCAATCCTCGCTAACCATCTCAGCCCCGGAAGCATTGATCCAGGTGAGATCCTTGACATCCAATTCCTCGTCGACTACCCCGGTGAGGAATCGGTTGCGACGCAGGATGGGATACTTATGGCGCAGCGCTGTCAGGCGCCGGACGAAATTGGTCAGCTGGTCGCCTTTGGCCTCCAGGCTCCAATCCAGCCAGCTGATTTCGTTATCCTGGCAGTACGCATTGTTGTTGCCCTGCTGCGTACGTCCGAACTCGTCACCCGCCAACATCATCGGCGTGCCCTGGGACAAGAGCAGCGTGGCGAGGAAGTTGCGCATCTGCCGCTCGCGCAGTTCATTGATCGCCGGATCGTCGGTGGGCCCTTCCACGCCACAATTCCAGGATCGGTTGTCGCTGCTACCGTCCCGATTACCCTCACCGTTGGCCTCGTTGTGCTTGTCGTTGTAGGTAACCAGATCATTGAGCGTGAAACCGTCATGCGCGGTTACAAAGTTGACGCAGGCTGACGGGCGCCGGCCCAGATGATTGAAGACATCGCTCGATGCGCATAGACGCTGCGCGATATCAGCGGCGCCCGCGGCACCCTTCCAGAAATCCCGCACGACATCGCGGTAGCGATCGTTCCATTCAGCCCAGCCGGGAGGAAATCCGCCCACCTGGTAGCCGCCGGGGCCCACATCCCAGGGCTCAGCAATCAGCTTTACGCCTCTTAGGACGGGGTCCTGGTTGCAGGCTTTGAGGAAGCCGCTCTGGTTGTCAAACCCTCCGGGTTCGCGCGCCAGGATGGTGCCGAGATCGAAGCGGAATCCATCCACGTGCAGCTCGTTCACCCAGTAGCGAAGGCTGTCGGTCACCATCTGGATAACGGCCGGATGGGACAGATTCAACGTGTTGCCGGTGCCGGTATCGTTGATATAGAAACGCTTCTGGTCCGGCAACAGGCGGTAGTACGAGGCGTTGTCTATGCCCTTGAACGACAGGGTCGGGCCGTGCTCATTGCCTTCAGCTGTGTGGTTGTACACCACATCGAGAATCACCTCGAGGCCGGCATCGTGGAACCTGGACACCATCTCTTTGAATTCCCGAAGGCACTGCTCTGGCTCTGAGGCGTAGCGCGGGTCAGGGGCGAAGAAGCCAATGCTGTTGTAGCCCCAGTAATTCGTCAGCCCCTGTTCGAGCAGATGACTGTCGTTGATGAAAGTATGGATGGGGAGCAGTTCTATGGTGGTCACCCCCAGGGATTTGACGTATGCGATGACCTCCCTGGTTCCCATGCCCTTGAAGGTTCCCCGCCGCGCCGGCGGCACGGCAGGGTGGAGCTTGGTAAAG
Organism: uncultured Gammaproteobacteria bacterium; assembly: GCA_963771665.1. Lineage (GTDB taxonomy): Bacteria > Pseudomonadota > Gammaproteobacteria > Steroidobacterales > Steroidobacteraceae > FEN-1191. The sequence goes on from CAVYUK010000014.1 coordinate 45,890, forward strand.
CCGCGCACGTGGGCTTCATAGATAATCGTCTGGTCCCAAGGGACCGCCCCGGCCCGCGGCTGTCCCTGCCAGTCGAAGTTGGGATCGACGACCACGCATTTGGGCATAAACGCCGCGCTGTCGCGTTCGTCGAAACTCAGGTCATCATCCTCTGCGCCAATCGTGTAACCAAAAATCTCCGGCGCCCATTTTAGCTCGCCCACATGCGCGCGCGCGTACGGGTCGAGGACGAGCTTGTTGGGATTGAACCGGTGCCCCTCCGTGGGTTCGTAGGGGCCGTGCACGCGAAACCCATAAACCGAACTCGGGCCGACGTCCGGGATGTAGCCATGCCAGATCTGATCGGTGTACTCGGGGAGCGCAATGCGCTCCTGTTCCGTGCCGCCCTGTGAATCAAAGAGACAGATTTCCACCTTGGTGGCGGAGGCGGAGAACATCGTAAAGTTGGTACCTTTCCCGTCCCAGATCGCGCCGTGGGCGTTGGGGCTTCCCTCACGTACGCGGCTTCTAACCACTTGCAACACGATCGACTCCTAACAATATCGGCAGGGATTCACTCTTTATACCGGCAAGCAGTGTGGCGCGCTCCCTATCTGGCGCAGAAGACGCTGAGAAGGGGTCGTGGCGCCCCTATCGGCGCCACGACCCAGGATCAGCGCGCTTACTCTTAAGGGTGAAGATCCCGCAGTTTGCCGCCGAGCGCGGCCGAGATGCAGGCTATGAACGCTCCGATGAGCATGGCCAGCGCCGTAAAGATCGACGCTGCCTCTGCAGCCTTGCGCGCTTTATCAGCCGCCTGCTTTGCCTGGACCTTGGCTGCCTGGACCTTTGCGATTGCGTTATCGACTCGGGTCTGGGCGTCGGTCGCAGAGATACCAGCCTGCGCGCTGACGACTTGAGCCAGGTACGCTCGGTCTTCGGCCGACACGTCGTCGCCCGTCAACGCCCTGGCCAGGATCCGCGTCGTTTGCGCACGCACGTCGTTGCCGGGAGGGCCGGAGTTGCCGGAAGCTGCAGGGCTTGGGCTCGGATTGCCCGGTCGGAGCAGGGTATCTACATCATACGGGTCAACGGAAGTGGCCGAGGGAGCGGAAGAGGCGGCTCCCATGGCTGCGCCCGCACCAATCGACGAAGCCGCGTGCAGGCTAGCGCCCGCAGTCGAACTGGCGATCGCAGCCGCTGCGACGGATACGAGCAGGGTGGCAGTCGCCCAGGTGATAAACCCGTGTGCGGTGTCCCGAAAGAACACTTCATGAGTATGAAGGCTGACCCAGCGGGTTCGCAGACGGCCGGCGATATAGCCGCCGACGCCTGCCGAGACCCATTGCACTACGATCAACCCGATGGCCGTCATCGCGGTAAACGTTCCGGCCGATACGCCTGCGTGGGCCCATGGAGAGAGCGATGCCAGTCCAACCCCTCCGCCCAGAGCTATCAACAGCAGCGAGGTCGACGCGGCAACTACCGCTCCTGCTGCAATCGCCGCCCAGGATACTGCTGAGCGAGCCTGATCACTTCCGACAGGCAAAGCAGTGGCATACCCGGTGACGGGATCGATGGTGGTATTCATTGCAGCTCTCCCTAACTGTGAGAGCACATAGCGAGCAGCAGGATGATCGGAATTGGCACACCGAGCATCCACAGCAAAATTCCGCGACCCATGGCAGTTCCCCTAATGTTTGTGTTTGCAGTAGCGCGGTCGCACTCTAGTGCGGAAAAATGCGCTTGTGCGTAGGACAACGGTCCAGCTTGGGGTTGGATAGCGCTGATGACAACGGTCCGGGAGTCCCAATCCCCGGGTCATCTCGTCTTCCGCGCGCGCTCCATCGCCTGCGGCCACAATGCACCGTCTTGCCAAAGAAACGCTCAATGTTTGGCAGCCGCGGCAACTCGTCGAAGACGCCGCTGGCCAGCAGCACTGTCCGCGCTTCTTGTGGTGCGATGGCGCACTCCTGGAGGTGCCGCTATCGGTCAGCAGCACTTGCCTCCGGCACCGACCCAATATCAAGGCGGCGCTGAGCCCGGCCGGACCAGCCCCTGCGATAACGGCGTCCCAGAGGCTTATCGGCCTTTCTCGCTGGCCTTCTCTGCGCGCGCCGCGCCGATTGCCGTGGTGACGTGCTTGCGCTCTTCCGGCGGCGGAATGACTGCCTTGAGCCCCAGCGACTTTACCCACAATTCCCGGCACCAGCCCTTGGAGTGGTAAAGGTGCTCATCTTCCTCATCCTCGACTTCGTCTGCCGCTTCCTGCAGTACCTTCTGCTGCTTGCCGCTCGAATGCTCGGCGCACTTGGCGATCAGTTCCCAATCGGCGTGGTCCTTGGTTTCAGCCAGCACCACGCATTCGCATGCCACGAGTTCCGCAGCTTCCGGGGGCCCGGCCTTGAGCGCGGTCTGCATGGCCTGCACCAACGACGCGCCGAGCAGCTTCACCACGGTACGCCCCGGGCTGGCCTCCTCGGGATCCAATGAAAGATTGACGAAAACGCCCAGCAGAATTCGCTCATGGTTGCGGGTCTGATCGAGGTATTTCTCGAATTCCGGCCGCAACTTCTCATTTACAACGCACTGCAAAGCGGTCTCATAGACCTGCACGCCGCCGCGCTCGTGTTCGAGAGACTGCAACAGCAGCTCTTTGACCTGTTCCTGATTCACTGTGAGTACCTCTAGTATACGGACCGCTCGGTTACTGCGGACATTGAAGCCGCGGCGGTCGCTTTAGTATCAGTGCACGCTGGAGATGCTGTAGGGCCGGTCGGAGTCAGGCGCCCGCAGTCACCTACACACGGTCGATTAATTCGGGTCAGTTGAGGTTGGCCAACCTCGTCACAAGATCCGGCGCTGCATTCAAAAGTTCATCGAAGGCATGGGATTGCTCCAGTGCCAAGCCGTTTGCATATGAGAGCCACTCGGTGTCTTTGGCCAGCGTCAGATCATGTAACTCACGGGCACGTTCCAGACAGGTGGACAGTCCCGTGTACCAATATGCCAAATCGCGCGGCAAGGGACTTGGCAGGAAGCCGATGCTTTGCCCGAGCGATCGAAAGATCGGCATGTAATCACGCTCGCCACGAAAGCCGTGATACGGGTAACGACCTTTACCGTAGCCCTCGGATTCGGCTTCCTGCTGCAAGCGTGCCAGGTAACGTGATTTCACCTGCTCGCACAGCGCGTCGATCTCGCCAATGATCGCCGAGGCGACATTTCGCCTGTTTGATCTTGCCTGGGATCGGGAATGCAGTGTATTAGCCAGGAATCCGGAAAATCCGCCAACCAGGCTGCCGACAATTGCCCCTGAGAGCTGCCACCACGGCTCAAGCGTCATTTTAGGTAAGTCCTCTGAGACAACGGGAGGATCGTAAGCTACGCTAGCTTGCTTCCGGGGAGGGATCGACATGGCCGAATCAGGCGGGGTGTCAGGAATTCTTGGGACTGAAGGCGAGTCGCCCGGTGAAGGTTCGACCCTCGAAACCGCGATACCGCTCGATCCCACGGCCGCAGCGCTTGCCGCCGATGCCACGAAAAACAATCCCGAATTGGCGCGGGCGGCATCGGCCTACTTTCGCAAGCAGAGTCAACTGGTCGAGATACAGACCGAGCATCTGCACGAGCAGCGGATCGTCAGTCTGCAGCTGCTCAAGCTCAAGCGCCTGGGGGAGCGGCTCCGGGTGGGACTGCAATTGTTTTTCATCCTGGTTGCTACGGCAATTGGCCTGGGCGCCGTGCTCATGGTTCGCGACGCGGTGACATCGCGCCGGGTAGTCATAGAGCCGTTCCACGCGCCTCCTGGCCTGGCGGCGCGGGGAATCGATGGCACCACCATCGCCAGCGGACTGCTCGATCAACTTAGCCAGCTGCAGGATGCCACCCGCAGCAGCTCCGCTGCCCGCGGCCTCACGGGAGCATGGACAGGCACCATCAAGCTGGATGTGCCGGAAACGGGAATTTCGGTGGGCGAGCTCTCCCGGCTGCTGAAGGAGCGCTTCGGGCATGACGTGCACATCGATGGCGACCTGGCCGAGACTCCGTCCGGCGGCCTTGAACTTACGGTTCGCGGCAATGGAGTGCCGCCCAAAATCTTCAGCGCGGCGAGCGGCGATCTTGCGAAGCTGACTGTCCAGGCGGCCGAGTACGTCTACTCAATGTCTCAACCAGTGCGCTGGGCCACCTATCTCAACAACTCCGGTCGCTTCGGCGAGTCGATCGAATTCTGTCGGACCGCTATCCCGAGCGCCGATCCCGACGATCGCTCGTTACTGCTGACGAGATGGGCAGTGGCCAATGACTCCTCAGGCGGCTCGACCCGTGAGTCGCTGACGCTATTGCAAACGGCCGTCAGGCTGCAGCCGCGCGATTGGATCGCGCGGGCCAATATCACCAATGACCTGATGATTGTTGAAGACGAAGAAGGGGCGTGGAAGGCCGCAGAGGAAATGCGAACCGTGGCGGGCGGACGCCCGGGAAAGGCGCATGAAATCTACTACCAGAACTGGGATTACCTCACCTGGAATCTTCTGGCGTGGATGGAGGAATCAAAGGCCGACGCAGAGGCCAACTCCGGGATGGGAACGGGACAGAGTTCCGCCGGACCGAGTCTTGCCGACATTTACGCCAGAATGCACGATCCGGAAGCGGCCGAACTGTCACTGAAGACCACAAAAGAAGCCACCGGTGATCTGACCATCGCTGCGATGACTCACTTCGTGCGCGGTCGCTTGGCGGCCGAAGCGGGAGACGTACACGCCGCTGAGACTGAGATGGAAGCCTTCGGGATCGACTATGCGAATCCCGCGGAGTCCACCAACAATCCCGGCTACAACTGCTGGATTGCGCCGGCCGAAGAGGCGGCAGGCCATCCTGACAAGGCCGACCAGGTGCTGCGAACCGGCGGATCCTTCGTGGACTGCTACCGTTTCCGCGCCGATATTCTCGACGGCCGTGGCGACTGGAGCGGTGCGCAGAAGGTCTACGCGGAAGCTGTTGCACTCGCACCTGATCTGCCTGCCGCCTACTACTCCTGGGGCATCGCGCTCGCCAGGCACGGCGATCTAGCGGGCGCGGAAGCGAAGCTTATAGATGCCAGCAAGCGGGGCCCGCACTGGGCAGATCCGCTTAAAGCGTGGGGCGACCTGCTGGCGAAGCAAGGAAAGACAAAGGACGCACGTGCCAAGTACGACGAGGCGCTCAAGTTTGCGCCGAACTGGAAAGCTCTCCAGGAGGCGCGCGAAGCAATTGCCAAGCAGAAGACGTGATCAACGAAAAGTCGGAAGTGCCGCCATTTCTTCAAGTGGCACGGCCTCAACGGGTAATCCGGCAACCTTCCAGGCTCGTAGACCGCCTTTTATGACGGCTACCCGAATCCCTCTGTCCTGAAGTTCCCGCGCTACCCGCACGCTGGTCGCTTCGCGGACACAGGTGCAGTACACATAAATCTGTTGTGCATTGGGAAACTCCTCGCTGCTTTGGTTCAGCGAGTGGGGATCCAGGCGCTTGGACCCGGTGATACGAGTTGCCCTGGCATCAAAGTAGCCGTGGCTGCGCACGTCGTAGATGTAGGCACCGGCTGCACTTTGGCGCGCCGCCTCGGAAGGGATCGCGAAGGGAACGGTACGCAGTGCGCGCGCTCTGATCCAAAGCCAGATCTGACCGGCCACGTAACCGGCAACCAGAATGATTACGACCCAACCTATGACCCGCCCGAATGTCTGATAGCCGCGGGTAATCGCCTCCAGCGCGCCGCTGAAGAGGTAGCCGACCCCAAAGTATGCGCAGGTATAGAGCGCGGCACCGACCAGATCCAGCCCAAGGAACTGCATGAGACCCATATTCATGCAACCAGCGAGCGGCGGCGCCATGGTGTTGATCCCAGGGATGAACTTTGCAATGACGAGCAGTGCCCGCCCGCGCCGATAGAAGGAATCTGCAGAACGCAAAATGCACGATTCGGGATTCAGCGATATGCGGCAAAGTATGCCAAGCAGCCACCATCCGGCATAGCGGCCCATCACGAACATCAGCGCGTCGCCTGCGAGCATCGCCAGGAGCGATCCGCCCAGCGCGTAGGAACCATGCAATGAGCCTCGGGCACTTGCGCCTCCCGCGATGAGGAGCGCCAGGGCCGCGGGTACTGGCAGCCCGACCGCTTGCAGGAATACCGCAGCGAACAGCAACAAATAGCCGTGCTGCGCAACTCCGGAGATCAGGGAATCCATGGCGCCCCGGGTCGCATACAGTCGCTAGCTAGCCAGTTCCGGTGCCGAAGCGTGCGGCGGACCTCGCCCGTGCCCGCTCAGCCTCGATTTCACGGTCCCGAGGTTCCGCGGTGGTGACTAACGCGCCAATGAGCGCCCGGGCCGAGGCGGCAACTTCATCAACGGCCTGATCAAAAGCAGCGCGGTTGGCCCGTGATGGATTGGTGAAGCCGCTGAGCTTCCTGACGAATTGAAGTGAGGCGTTCCGAATTTCCTCCTCCGTGGCGGGTGGAGTGAAATTGAAAAGAGTCTTAATGCTCCTGCACATGGCCGTCGCCCCCTAACGTATCGAAGCCGCTTTTGTAGCGCGCCAGCGATTCACGCGCAATACCCGACACCGCCGCTTTGCGCCCGTCCCGGCGACGAAAACGCGCTTCAGAACCGTACCGAGGAAGCGGTTGCGCGTCCAACCAGTAGTCCGCGGCGCAGCAAGCTGTATATTCTTCTTGCGAGATATGGAGAATGGCACGTAACTTTCTGTCTCCGAATAGGTGCTGAAGAATGTGCGGACGTTACGTCAACCCTGCGACTGCCGAGGCGGAGCGCTACTTTGCCGTCCATCTCATCCATTGGAAGTTTGATCGCAGCTACAACGTCGCACCCACTCAGCAAGTGCCCGTAGTGCGCCTGACCGGCGGTCAGCGCGAGGGGCTGACGATGCGATGGGGCCTGGTGCCATTCTTTGCCAAAGGTGTGCCGCCGAAGTATTCGACTATCAACGCCACCATCGAGAAGTTATCCGACGGCCCAACGTGGCGCGGTCCGTGGAAGCGCGCTCAGCGCTGCATCCTGCCAGCCGCTGGTTTCTATGAGTGGCACGTAAACGACGACGGCAGCAAGACACCTTTCTACATCACGATGGCGGACCAGCCGGTGTTCGGCTTCGCCGGGCTGTGGGACCGCTCCGTGACCGCCGAGGGAACGGCGGTCGAAAGCTGCACGATCATTACCATGCCGCCCAACGCTCTGATGGCGGAAATTCACAATGCGAAGCAGCGAATGCCGGCAATCCTGCAGAGCGCTGACATCGAATCGTGGCTAAGCGGGTCGGTCGATGAAGCGCGCGCGGCGCTCAAGCCCTACCCGGACGATCTGATGCATGCGCTCAAAGTCAGCACGCGGGTCAACTCGCCGAAGAATAACCACGCCGGCCTGATCGAGCCCGAGGCGTCTGCGCCAACGGAACAAGTAACCCTGGACCCAGGACCATTCGTGCTGGAATAGCGAATCCGGAGGAAATCAATGAAGCACAGAGTGTCAAAGAATCGCTGGATGATTCTCCTCGCGGCGACGCCGATCGCAGTGGCGTGCTGGATTCCCTGCTCAGGCGCAGGAGATAAGTAAGACACGGATCTTACCGTGAGATTATGTCAACGATATCAATCAACATGCAGGTGTTGGATCTGCCTCAAGTTTGATTGGCGCGCTCGAGTCGTGACGCGCTACATTGCTGCGGACGACGCGTCATGGAGCCTTCCCTGGGAGGGGGACCGCTTTGGATGCCAAGACAAGGACATTCGATTTCGTTACGAAGAAGTACGCTCAGATCGGCGAGCCGCTGAACCTGGGAGCGCCTGCGCGCGCCTGGTTCGCGGATATCTTCCACCGCCAATTGCTGCCCGCACGATCGCAAGCGCTGGTGCTCGGGGCCACGCCCTGGATCGCCCGCATGCTGCGACGCGCGCTGGACCACACGACCCTGGTCGACATCAACCCCGTCATGCTCGACACGGCGCGCACCGAAATCTCATCCTGCGACGACGTCGCGGCAGGCACCCTGGAACTGCTCGAAGCCAACTGGCTCGCCCTGCCGCCGCTGCGTGCGCCGGTCGCCATAGCGGTGGGTGACAATTCTTTCTCGTTCGTCCGCTATCCGGATGGCTGGCGGCAACTGTGTGACGCGCTTGCCGACCGCATGCACCCGGGTGCGACGTTGCTGGCGCGCTTCCTGATCCTGCCGCTCGGGCGGCCGACCACGGTCGGTGAGATCATCGAACAATCGCTTGGCACGACGGACGTCAACTACACGGCGATCCGCACCACGATGCTGTTCGCCGGGGCGAGCGAGGACACTTTCGAGCTGTATCCCGCGCGCGCCGTCGCGATGTACGACGCCCATCGCGCCGAACTCGATGCGTTGATCGAGCGCTGTCCTGCTACTCCGGACAACGATCTCTGCGACATCGAGCGCTGGAGAGGCTCGCACGCCGTGCTCTACGCGCCGCCACTGACGCACGTCCTCGACGCGCTCGGCGGCCGCTTTCGCGTCCGCGACGTACACATCGGATCCTACGACATGGCGGAGTACTTTCCGCTGATTGTCGCCACGCGCAAGTAGCCATGCGCACGCAGGCGGGCATCGTCGAGACGCACGCGGCAGAGAATCGCGACAATTCATTCGCCCTCACCACCGGGCTTCAGCAGGGCATGGTGTACCACAGCCTGCGCGCGCCGCGCTCCGGCGTGTACGTGCAGCAGCTCACGGTGAGGCTCCACGAGGCGCTCGACGTCGCCGCGTTCCAGGCCGCATGGCAAAGGCTCGTAGCGCGGCACGAAGCGCTGCGGACCACATTTCACCTCGACGGTGAGGTGGGGCTCGTCCAGCGGTCACACGCGTACGCCAATCCCCCATGGCTGGTGGAGAGCTGGGAAGAGCTGTCTGCGGAAGAGCAAGAAGCTCGCTGGCGAGCGCTGCTCGTCGACGACCGGCAGCGCGGCTTCGATCTCGCCGAGGCGCCGCCGCTGCGCTTTTCGATAATCCGGCTCAGGCCCACGGAGCACCTGTTTCTCTGGACCTACCACCACGCGCTGCTCGATGGTCGCTCGCAACGCCTGCTCCTCGAAGAGGTGTTCGCGTCATACGACGCCGGAGGCGAGGGCGCATCCGTCTCTCCTGTCACGCCCTTTCGTGACCTGCTGCGCTGGCTCGAAAAGCGCGACGAGGAGGCTTCGAAACCCTTCTGGCGCCACTTCCTCCAAGGCTTCGCCACGCCGACACCGCTTCCGGTGTCGACGCACAAGTCGCCGGGCGACGGCGGCGATCGCGCGATCCACGACGTGCTGCTCTCCGAGGAGGAGACGAGCGCGCTCGTGGCCTTCGCTGCCGCGCATGATCTGACGCTGGGTAGCCTGGTGGAGGCCGCCTGGGCCGCATTGCTCAGACGCTATGGGGGCGGCGACGATGTCGTGTTTGGCGTCACAAGAGCGTGCCGGCATACGCCGGTGCGCGGTATCGGCTCGATGATCGGCTTGCTCATCAATACGGTCCCGATGCGTGTGCGGGTCGACCCCGATCGCCCGGTGCTCGAATGGCTGCGCGAGGTACGCGCCGCCCGGGTGGCGATTCGCCCCCATGAGCACAGCGCTCTCAAGCTCATCCAGGGATGGAGTGAGATCGAGCGCGGCAGCTCGCTGTTCGAGAGCATGCTAATCATTGAACATCGCTCGCATGGCGATGTCGCGATCAACCCTGCCGCGTGCGGCGCTCGCCGAGAGGTTGAGCTGCTGGAACGGGGCAATGAGCTGCTGGTAGGTTTGGCATACGGACGGCAGCGGCTGCACCTCAAAATGTCCGCGGATCGCGCGCGCATCGACGACGCGCTGGTCGGCAGGATGCTCCGTCACTGGAGGACCTTGCTGCTCGGTCTGCCGCGGCATGCCACACGTCGAGTGGCCGATCTGCCTCTTCTCGACGACGGCGAGCGATCGGCTCTGCTCCGCACCGCAACCGGCAGAGTGGACGCGGAAGCTACCGTCGCCTGTCTCCATCAGCTCTTCGAAACCCAGGCGGCGCGCGCGCCGGATCGGGTCGCCCTCTACATCGAGGGCGAGACCCTCTCGTATGGCGAGCTCGACGCCAGGGCCAACCAGCTCGCGCACCAGCTGCAGAGCATGGGTGTCGGCCCCGAAGTGCGGGTCGCGATCTGCCTCGGCCGGGGCACGCCGCTGCTCGTGGCCGTGCTCGCCATCCTCAAGGCGGGTGGGGGTTATGTGCCCCTGAATCCAGATGATCCTCCGGCTCGGCGCGGTTCCATGCTAGCCGAGTCGGGTGCATCGATTCTTATTGGGCGTCGCTCTTCATGGGAAGGATTGACGGGCCCGGAGGTGCTGCAGATCGACCTTGAGGCTGACGCGGCGATGATCGCTGCTCAGAGCAGGGCGGCCCCGCGATGTCTTGCCGCTCCACACAACCTCGCTTATGCGATTTATACCTCCGGTTCCACCGGGCGCCCCAAGCTCGTAGGCGTCGAGCACCGGAGCATCGTCAATCTTGTCAGGTTCGCCACGGGATCCTTTCTCGGTCCGCGCGAGCTGGCGTTCGCTCCGTTCACCTTCTCGATCTGCTTCGATCCCAGCCTGACGCAGCTCTTCTGTCCGTGGGCCGTCGGGGGCAGCGTCGTTCTGCTCGAGTCCCTGAGTGTGCTGCCTCAATCGGTACATGCGGGATCGTTCACCGTGATGGGCGCCACGCCCTCGGTCCTCGCCGTCATCCTCGAGAATTTCGAGCTGCCCGCTTCGGTCCGTGTGGTGATACTCGGCGGCGAAGCGCCGTCCGAGGCGCTGCTCGATCGACTAATTGGCTATCCTTCGCTGCAGAAAGTAATGAACGTGTACGGTCCGACCGAGGCGACCGGGTACAGCAGCTTGTCGACACTGTTCGAACGTGGCGCGCCCACTGCCGTGGAATCGCGGTCATCCGGGGCGCGCAACATCGGCCGACCGATCGCCAACACGCAGATCCATATTCTTGATGCTTACGGCCAACCGGCGCCGATAGGGGTCAGCGGAGAAATCCATATCGGCGGAACCGGTGTAGCGCGCGGGTATTTGAACCGGCCGGATCTAACCGGGGAACGGTTTGTATCCGATCCGTTTAGCGAGACTGCAGATGCGCGCATGTACAAGACGGGGGATCTGGGCAGATGGCGAGCGGACGGAAACATCGAGTTCCTGGGTCGCAATGACTTCCAGGTCAAGGTGCGTGGATTCAGGGTCGAGCTGGGAGAGATTGAATCGCGATTGGCGGCGAGCCCGGGCGTACGCGAAGCAGCCGTGGTGGCGCGCGAAGACGAGCCGGGGCAAAAGCGGCTGGTGGCGTATGTGACAGCACAGGCAGGCGCTGAGCTGTCGGCGGCACAGCTGCGCCGCGAACTCTCCGGCATGCTGCCCGAGTACATGATCCCGAGCGCCTTCGTGAGGCTGGAAGCCTTGCCGCTCACGCCCAATGGCAAGCTCGATCGCAAGGGGCTGCCGCTGCCTGATGCCGTCGCCTTTGGCACGCGCGGATATGAAATCCCCGAGGGCAAAACCGAGCAGCGCCTGGCGCGCATCTGGGCCGAGCTGCTGCAGCTCGAGAGAGTGGGGCGGGAAGATAACTTCTTCGACCTCGGCGGCCATTCTCTGACGGCGCTGCGTCTCATAGCGCGCGTCGGCAGTGTCTTCGGCGTGCAAATCGGGGTCGCTGCGCTGTTCGCGGCGCCCACACTGCGGCAGTTTGCGCGGCGGTTGTCAGAGTCGGAAAAGCCGCCAGAGCCCTGGAAGCACATCCAGCTCCAGCCGCTGGGCGAGAAGACACCGATCATCGCGATCAACAATGGAATGTTGTATTACAAGCTGGCGCAAAGGATCGGCACGGATCGGAGATTTCTCGCCGTGCAGCTGTTCGATCCCTCCCATCCGGCGCCGTTGCCGAGCCGCAGCCTGGAACAGATCACAGCCGATTACGTTCAGCTGATCCGCGAGGCACAGCCGCACGGCCCTTATATTCTCATGGGACTTTGCGTCGCCGGACTCATCGCCTACGAGGCCGCGCACCAGTTGCGCCAGGCCGGAGAACGGGTTCCGCTGGTGATAATGGCCGACACCTGGTCGCCCAGGCATAGCGTGCAAGTGCCGTTCCCGCACGCCATTCCGTTCGACCTGCGACGCAGACTCAGTCGGCGCCGCGACACGCTTGCCCGCATGCGCCTGCTGCGATTCGACGAGTTCGTAGCATCGACGAGGTTCGGGAAGTGGAACAGGCTGATTCGCACCTCGGCAGCCTTGGGCCTCATCAAGAATCTCGAGGAATTCACCGCGCTGACCCACAACGACCGCTGGTTCCTGCCAGCTCTGGATGGCGCTCGCGAGGGCTACGAAGCGCGCGCCACCACTGGCGATGTGCTCTTATTAGAGAGCAGCGTACTGCCTGTCAGCCGCTGGTCTGATCAGAACATGGGCTGGGGCGATCTGGTCGAAGGCCAGCTGCTGCATCACCGGCTGCCGGCCTGGCACGAAACAATGTTTCGCGACGAAGCCTCGGTCGCCAATATTGCGGCTATCCTCCGGCCGCTGATTGATCAGGTCGACATCTCGGCCTGACCTATCTTCCGACCAGGTCCGCGATGATGAGGATGAGCTCGCCAACATCGAACGGTTTCGCCAGGTGAGCCTGATAACCGGCGGCAAGAGAGCGTTTTCTGTCTTCTGCTCGCGCAAACGCGGTGAGGGCCACAGCGGGAATACGCTCGCTGCGGGACTCCTCCGCGCGCAATGTCCGGATCAACTGATAGCCGTCAGTCTTTGGCATGCCAACGTCGCAGATAAGAACGGTCGGCTTCGACGCCTTCAATGCGACAAGCACGTCCTGTGCGGAGCTAAAAGCCATTACCTTGGCTCCCTGATCCTCAAGCACGGCTCGTAGCAGGTCGCGCGCATCGGGTTCATCATCCACGGCAAAAACGAGCACCCCTTCGAGTCTTGGAAGCGAGAGAGTTTCTCCGCGCTGAATCTCCGTGGTCGGATGAATGCGCGACGAACTCTCGTCCTTCAGTTGAATAATCGACAGCGGCAATTGAACAGAAAACGTGGCACCCATGCCTTCGCCCTGGCTTGCGGCGCTTATCATGCCGCCGTGCATTTCGACCAGTTGCTTGCAAATCGCGAGACCCAAGCCAAGGCCCCCAAAGGTTCTCGTGGTCGAACTGTCTTTTTGCGAGAATCGGTCGAACACATGCGGAAGATAGTTGGCTGGAATTCCTATTCCCGTGTCGCTGACGCTCAGTTCGAGGTGTGAGTTCACGCGCTGAAGCAGTACTTGTACTTGACCGCCCTTCGGAGTGAACTTAAGTGCGTTGGTCAGCAGGTTCCACACAACTTGCTGCAGGCGGCCGCTATCGGCGCTGATGATGTCCTTCGTCGCGCCCAGGATCGCCTTGAGGCGGATGCCCTTGGCGTCTGCCGTGGGAATGGCGGAGTCCACGGCAGCTTCCACGACCGCCGTAAATGAGATCTGATGGAGGTCCAGTCGGATTTTGCCCGCCATTATTCGGCTCAAATCCAGCAGATCATCGATAAGCTGAACTTGTGCCCGCGCGTTGCGGTCGATGACTTCGATGGCCCGCTTCTGCTCATCGGGGCCCTTGGGCGGCCCACTCCTAAGCAGCACCTGAGTCCAGCCCAGAATTGCGCTCAATGGTGTACGCAGTTCATGCGAAAGCGTCGCCAGGAACTCGTCCTTGACTCGAGTTGCCCGTTGCGCGGCCATACGCGCGCTTCGCTCCGCGTCCAACATCTCTTCGCGCTGCTCATTGGCAACTTCCATGGCCTCAACCCGCTTGGTCTCTGTCAGGTCGCGGGTGAGCTTGGCGTAGCCAAGAAGGTGCCCGCTGTCGTCGCGCAGGGCAGTGATCGTGACATTGGCCCAAAAGGTCGTTCCATCGTTACGCAGGCGCCAACCGGTATCGACAAAGCTTCCTTTTTCCGCAGCGACCTGCAGCTCGTGCTGGGGCCAGCCGCTTTCTCTGACGTCGATGGGATAGAAAATCGAGAAATGTTGCCCGATGATCTCCTTCGCGGTGTAACCCTTGATCCGCTCGGCCCCGATGTTCCAGGTGGCCACCCTGCCGTTGGGATCGAGCATAAAGATCGCGTAGTCGCTGACACCTTCCACCAGCAAACGAAAGCGTTCTTCGCTGCGCCGCAATTCCTCTTCATGCGCACGTCGTTGCGTCAGATCGCGGGTAACTTTGGCGAACCCCAAGAGCTGGCTGTCGGCGTCTCGCACGGCCGTGATGACTACGTTCGCCCAGAAAAGCGTGCCGTCTTTTCTGACGCGCCAACCCTCGTCTTCGAACACGCCTGTCTCGCTCGCGATTTTGAGCTCGTGCGCCGGCAACCCGCGCTCCAAGGCCTCGGGTAGGTAGAAGCGCGAAAAGTGCTGCCCGATGATCTCAGCGGCCTGGTATCCCTTGAAACGCTCGGCCCCAGCATTCCAGGTGAGAATGTAACCGTCAGGATCCAGCATGAAAATTGCATAATCCCGGACGCTTTCGACGAGCAGCCTGAACCGGTCCTCGCTTAGCTGCAGATTTCCTGGACTACTGCCGGTCTCGCGTTTCATGTCTCGACTACCGTAGCACGCCGCGAGCGTATTGCTTACTCGTAGCGGCGGGAATCTGGTCTAATTCGACGTCACCTCACGAAGCCACAGGACATGACAGCCGAATCGGTCCAGCTCGCGCGCCGAGCCTTGTTCGGATTCATTCTCGCGTTCATCGCGGCGCGCACCGTGGTGCTCCTGATCATGTCGCATCGAATGCCGAACTTATATTTCTTCCTGCGCGGCACGCACGTCCATCATCTGAATTACGGGATCTTTCTGCTCGCGGCCGTAGGCGGCTATCTCCTGTTACGCATGCCCAGTGGAGATGCCCTGAGATTGGCAGCAATCGTCTATGGCATCGCGATGGCGTTAACGTTCGATGAATTTGGCATGTGGTTGCATTTGGGGGGCAGCTACTGGCAACGGGCAAGCGTCGATGCCATCATCGTTGTCGCCGCATTGCTCGCTCTTATCGCATTCGCCTCGACGATCCGTAGCTTCGAATCGCGCCACGTGGCGGCATCGATCGCTATTCTGATGGCACTTATCGTGTTCGGCATCGTGCTGTACGACACAGCCGAGAAGATAGGCAAATTGGAGGGCCCTCGTCTTGGAGGCGCTGGAAGCGTCATCATCCCCATGACTTGAAGGCCTAGATCTCGATGCCCTGCGAGCCGAGATACTCGTCATAGCTACCCCGGAAGTCGGCGATGCTGCCATCGGCGCGCAGCTCCAGGATCCG
Source organism: uncultured Gammaproteobacteria bacterium (assembly GCA_963771665.1). Lineage (GTDB taxonomy): Bacteria > Pseudomonadota > Gammaproteobacteria > Steroidobacterales > Steroidobacteraceae > FEN-1191. The sequence continues at coordinate 61,245 of CAVYUK010000014.1, forward strand.
GGTGGCCAGTCCACCCACGAACTCGCGGTCGTGGGAGACGAAGACCAGGGTGCCGAGATACTTCTCCATCGCAATCTGCAGAGATTCGATGGTCTCCATGTCCATGTGGTTGGTGGGCTCATCCATCAACAGGACATTGGGTTTGGTAAGAATCAGCTTGCCGTAAATCATGCGGCCTTTCTCGCCGCCCGAGAGCACTTTGACCGATTTCTTGGTCTCATCGCCGGAGAACAGCAGGCGGCCCAAGGTCGCGCGCACGAGCTGATCGTCATCCGCCTTGCCCGTGAATCGCGACATCCACGAAAACAGATCCATCTTGGTGTCGAATTCAGCCTGCGGATCCTGCGGCATGTAGCCGGGCTGCGCATTTTCCACCCACTTGATATGGCCCGCCGTTGGCGTCAGCTCGCCGGCCAGGCAGCGCATGAGCGTGGTCTTGCCGATGCCATTGGCGCCGATGATGGCGATGCGCTCGCCGGCCTCGACATTGAACGTGACATTGTGCAGCACGTCGACGTCCGAGCCCGGGTATCTGAAGCGCAACTTTTCTACCGAGACAACGGACCGATACAGCTTCTTGCCCTGTTCGAAGCGGATGAAGGGGTTCTGGCGCGACGACGGTCTGATCTCCTCGAGTTTGATCTTCTCGAGCTCCCTGCGGCGCGACGTCGCCTGCCGTGCCTTCGAGGCATTGGCAGAAAAGCGGCGCACGAATTCCTGCAGATCCGAGATTCGGTCCTGGGCTTTGGCGTTCGAGGCTTCGACCCGCTGGCGCGCCTGCATCGATGCCAGCATGAAATCATCGTAGTTGCCGGGATAGACCTTGAGCTGCTGGAAATCCAGGTCGGCGATGTGCGTACAGACCTGATTCAGGAAGTGCCGGTCGTGGCTGATGATGATCATGGTGGCGTTGTAGCTATTGAGCACACCTTCAAGCCAGCGAATCGAGTTGATGTCGAGATTGTTGGTGGGCTCATCCAGCAACAGCACATCGGGTTGTGAAAACAACGCCTGGACCAGCAGCACACGCAGTTTCAGGCCAGGGGCGACCTCGCGCATCGGGCCATTGTGGAGCGCCTCGGGAATACCAGCGTCGGACAGGAGACTGCCGGCGCGTGCCTCGGCGGTATAGCCGCCACACTCGGCAAAAAGCCCTTCCAGCTCCGCAGCGCGGATGAAGTCCTTATCGGTGGACTCAGGGTCGGCATAGATGCGGTCGCGCTCGGTCATCGCCTGCCACATTTCCGCGTGTCCCTGCATCACCACGTCGAGCACGCGCTGGTCCTCGTAGGCGAACTGGTTCTGGTTGAGCTTGCCGAGGCGCATGCCGGTCTGCAGCATGACGTCGCCCGCACTCTGCTCGAGTTCGCCGCTGAGTATTTTCATCAGGGTCGACTTGCCACAGCCGTTGGCGCCAATGAGCCCATAGCGGTTGTCGTCGGAGAACTTGACCGTGACCTGTTCGAAGAGCGGCTTGGCGCCGAACTGAATCGTGACGTTGGAAGTTGAAAGCATTGGTGTCCAAGAAAGCGAGCAACGCCGCCGCGCTCGCGGAATGACAAGAAAAATTAGGCGGCCTGTAGGCGCTGCGCTAAAAGGCAATCCTCAGGCTAAGCCCGAAGCGGGGAGCACCGTGGGGCGCGCCATCCCGCTGGGGGGCGCATTCTAGCTCAGACGGCGTGGGGAGATGGGGCTTTCCGCGATAGCCTGTGGTAGACGCGTATAAGTATGCTAGTCCGGACCCACGCTGCGCCCTGGAGAACTATCAGATGCCGCACACATTGTTAATCGGCCAGATCCCCGAAACGGTGGATTTCACCGATCCCGCCGGACAAGACAGCGGCCCAGGTGCTGGAGAAGCAGCTGACATCCACGAGCTATGACTGCTCGCTGGTTACCGTCCGGTTAGCCGCGACGCGATTGAGCCTTTTTTCGCCGGTGAGCCGCACGGGTTGGCGTGTTGGTCTCAACATCGCTGCGCACCAGCAGGTAGTCCAGGCCGCCGACCCTGAACCATCGATATCCATAAGCTTCCAGCATCAATCGGTACTTGCCGTTGGCCTCAGGCCGGCTGTGATTATCCGACAGCAGATTGACCAGCACTTCCCTTCTCGACGCCGCCAGTCCCACTGACAGCACCACCTCACGCGGAGTTGCCGCGAGGTTGTGAACGAAGAACACCGAGTTGTCCCGCCAGTCGTAGCGAATGGCCAGTACGGCGACATCTGGTGTTTTCACGATCTCGAAATCCCCCCAACCGACTTCAGGTACCTCTTTGCGCATCCGGATGATCCGTTCCGTCCAATTGAGCATTGAATTCGGATCGCGCCGCTGTTGCGCGGCGTTTACATGCTGATAACCAAAGGCGCCCTTGTCGATCACCGGCACGACGGGTTTTGCGTTTTTGGTAAAGCCCCCGTGCGGCTCCTCCGACCACTGCATCGGTGTGCGGGCACATTGCCGTTCCGGCAACGTCAGGTCATCGCCCATGCCCAGCTCATCCCCGTAACGAATGACCGGTGTACCGGGAAGCGTAAACATCAGGCTGTACGCCAACTCGATCCGGCGCCTATCCCCCTCCAGCATCGGAGCCAGTCGACGCCGGATGCCGCGATGGTAGAGCTGCATCGTCGCCTTCGGACCGAAGGCGCGAAACACCACCTGCCGCTGCTTCTCGGTGAGACGGCCGAGGTCAAGTTCGTCGTGGTTGCGCAGGAACATGCCCCACTGCGCCGTCTTCGGCCGAGGCTTGGTGGCCAGCAGAGCTTTCTGCAGCGGTCGCGCATCGCATGCGGCCAAGGCGAAGAAGAGATTCTGATTCACCTGGAAGTTGAACATCATGTTCATGCGCTCGCCCGCCTGCCCGAAATATTGCATGTCGGTGCCAGGAAGCACGTTCGCTTCCGCCAGGATGATCGCATCACCCTCACGCCATTGCAGAAACTCACGCATTGGTCGCAGCATGTCGTACTGCTCGACCGGCTTGCGCACCTGGGCGCCCTTGGTCGCGATCACGAACGGCACGGCATCCATGCGAAATCCGGACACGCCAAGCTGCAGCCAGAATCCCATGATCTTCAGGATCTCGGCCTGAACCTCGGGGTTGGATGTATTCAGGTCGGGTTGGAAATCGTAGAAACGATGGAAATACCAGGCGCGTGCCACCGGGTCGTAATTCCAGGTGGATTTCTGCACCCCGGGAAACGCCATCCCCTTGTTGGCGTCCGGCGGTCGGGTTTTGGCCCATACGTACCAGTCCCGGAAGCGCGAGTTCGGGTCCCGGCGCGCCTCCTTGAACCAGGCGTGCTGGTCAGAGGTGTGATTTACGACCAGATCAATGAGGATGCGAATCCCTCGCTGCTTGGCGGCATGCGTGAATTCCACGAAGTCCCCGAGTGTCCCGTAGCGCGGATCGACTTCGTAGTAGTTGGCTACGTCGTAGCCATCATCGCGGCCCGGCGAGGTTTGAAAGGGCATGAGCCAGATCGCGGTCACGCCGAGGCCACTGAGATAGTCGAGTCGGCTCATCAGCCCTGCGAAGTCCCCCACGCCATCGCCGTTGGCGTCCTCGTAGGTTGCCACGGAGAGGCAGTAGATGACGGCGTTCTTGTACCAAAGATCGTTGATCATGAGGGGAGTGGACTCCTGTCAGTCTCGAGCGCCACGATCAGGCCTTCATTGGGACGCAACTCCAGAACATTAGAGACCAGTTCATCCTCCCGATCCAGATGCGTCGACAGTCGTGCGCAACCCTGCAGCCCCAACGGCTCCAGCGGCAGGCTGCACGGGCGATCGTCGAGGTTAAGCGCCACCAACATACGCTCGCCGCCGGCGCTGCGAATGTACGCCAGTAGCTCGCCCTGGACTGGCAGCGGCAGATACTCGCCGATGGAAAGTGCGGCATGAAATCGCCGCAGGGCCAGCAGGCGTCGATACAGATTCAGATAGGAGAGTTGATCGTGCTGCTCGGTATCGACATTCACCTCTATATAGTCGTCCGATAGCGGCAGCCACGGCACGTTGGTACTGAACCCGGCATGGATTGATCGATCCCATTGCATCGGCGTGCGGCTCGGATCTCTTCCGAGACCCTTATCCGGCACGTTCTTCTCGAAAGGATCCTGGACCAGGTCAGCCGGAATGACGACGTTGCTCATCCCGAGCTCGTCCCCGTAATACAGGGTCGGCGTCCCACGTAGTGTCAGTAGCATCATGGCGGCGACACGCCCTTGCGCCGTGCCGACGCGCGAAGCGATACGCGGACTGTCGTGATTGCCCAGGACCCAGTTGGGCCAGCCGCCCTGGGGCAGCGCGCCCTCATAGCGATCGATCAGATCAGCGATGCATCGCGCGTCCCACGGGGCCTGCAAGAGCTGGAAGTTGAATGGCAGCTGCACGCCCCCGAGTTTGTCGCCGTAGTAAGCCATCAGTCGATCCAGAGACAGGTAGATCTCCCCGATCATTACGCGATCGGGGAATTCATCGAGCACCCGGCGCAGACCCGACACCACGGCGGACATCTCGGGCCGATCACTGGTATAGGTGGGTAGCTGGCTGTGAAAGACAGGCATGCCGGGCTTGAAGTCCGGATTCGGTGGATTATCACGCCACTGATCATCCTTGATCAGCAGCCATAGGACATCCACCCTGAACCCGTCGACTCCGCGCCTGAGCCAGAAGCGCAATACTTCGTGCATGGCGGCAACCACTGCCGGATTGCGCCAATTCAGATCCGGCTGCTCCTTGAGAAAGGAATGGAAGTAATACTGAGTCGTCTGCGCATCCCACTCCCAGGCGCTGCCGCCGAAGTTGCTCAGCCAGTTGTTGGGTGGGCCGCCGCCTGGAGCCGCATCGCGCCACAAATACCAGTCGCGCCTGGCGTTGGTCCGGTTGGATCGCGACTCGATGAACCACGCATGCTGATCGGAGGTATGGTTAGGGACAAAGTCCATGATCAGCTTCATATCGCGACGCTTGATCTCGGCCAGCAGGCGATCAAACCCCTCCAGCGTGCCGAACAGCGGGTCGATTTCCGTGTAGTTGGAAACGTCGTAACCGAAGTCAGCCATGGGCGACGGGTAGACCGGCGACAGCCATAGCGCATCGACGCCGAGGCGGGAGCAATAGTCGAGACGCTCGGATATCCCTTTCAGATCCCCAACGCCATCGCCATTAGAGTCCTGGAAAGAACGCGGATAGATTTGATAAATCGTGCCGCGCTGCCACCAAAGATTGGTTGTATTCAGTTCGAGCCGATAACAGTCAGCTGATTGAGTATCTGCCGGCTGCCGGCGTACTGTCTCACTTCGGTCTCGATTCTGTCCGGCTCCTGCGTCTGGACCATGCCGCGCAAGATGACGACATCGGAGTTGGTAACGACCGAGATGCGCTTGGCGTCTGCCGACAGCGTGTCATCTGCACTCAGCGCACTGTGAATCTGCGCAGTGACGGCTACGTTGGCTGAATCGTTCGAGGGCGCCGTCGATACGCTTGCATCCTGCGGCTGCAGATGCGGGCTGCCTGCGGGCGGTTCCGCGGCAGAGAGGCTGGAATCGATCAATACTGCGATCCCGGCGGCGAGCAAAATGGCTGGAACTTTCACCGGCGCAGAATGAGCCCGGGCGGTTAGCGGGAATATGAGGCTCAATCCCGTTACATCGTAGGAATTAGGGAATGACCTACCTATGGTGGCCTCCCTGCCAACCGCCGATTTCACATAATCCTTTTCCGTCCACGGAATCAACCACTTAAGAACATTGCCCTGTGATCAGAAAGGTGGGATATTTCATCAGACTGTAATAAAAATGTAACATTGGCGCGTTAGCGCGAAGGTTTTTGGGGGTATGGGACAAGCCAAGGAGGGCGATTTGTCTCGAGAACGCTGGCATTCGTGGCGTTCCACAGCCGCGAGGCTCGGGCTGGAGTTGCTCTTCTGGGCGCCGCTCTGGCTCGTGCCGATGGCCGCCCGACATATCGCTGGCGATCGGTTTGCGGCGAAAGATGTTGTCGTCTCAGTGTCGCTGTCCGCGGCGCTTTGGGTCATCGGCACTTATCTTGGCCGATTCCAGCCTGCTTACCGTTTGATCGTCTACGTCGTGCTGGGCCTTGGCAGTTTGTTCGTTACCGGCATGGCGCTGACGAACAATGGGTTGCTCAACCCACTCACCGCGCTGGCGATCATCGATACCAACAGGAGCGAGGCGACAGAGTTCGTCACCGGTGCATTTGGAATCCGTGACATTCTCCTCTGCTCGCTGCTGCTGGTGCCGCTGCTGGCTCTGGTGGTTCAGATCTCGCGGGGGCTCCTGTTTGGACGCGTAAGGTTTGCAGGGATCGCCGTTCTGGCTCTGTTAGGCGCCCAGATCGGCGCGGCGGATGTTGCGAATTACAGGGATAAAGATCTGACTCCCGCGGCGACCGGCGGGAAGGCTGGGCTCGCTTACGATCAGTGGGCGTATCTGAAGTATCCGGCTGATCGATACCCCTCGCTGCAACCCTATTACGCCTTGTTATCTGCCATCAAGATGCGCACTGAAATTGCGCGGCTCGGCAAGTCGACTCGTCCACTTCAGGGTGTCCGCTCGGTTGAGCAACAAACGGGTAAGCCGCGGGCATATGTCGTCGTCGTAGGCGAGAGCCTGGCGCGACATCACATGCATCTGTACGGATATCCGCGCGATACGACGCCGGAACTGGATCGACTGGCGGCGACCGGCGACCTATTGGTATTCCGGCATGTCGTTACTTCTCATGCTCTGACCGTGCCGGCACTGATGAGCATTTTCCGCTTTCCCACGGACCGTGGGCATGACGGCCAGACAGCCTTCGATATCTTCAACGGCGGTGGTTTCACGACCTACTGGATTTCGAACCAGTATCAGGCTGGAACCTTCGAGAGCGCCGTATCGCTGCTGACCGCCTCGGCATCGAAACACGCCTGGCTGCATTCGCCCATGCAAGGGCGATATGAAGAGCGACGCAATTTCGATACCGTCGTGTTGAAACCTCTGGAAAATATCATCCAAAGCGAGGCCGGCGACAAAGTCATCTTCATCCACCTTCTCGGCAATCATTTCTACTATCGTGCCCGCTTTCCAGACAGCGCCACCTACTTCGGTGGCCGGCAGGGGTCGAGCTGTCGAACGTCTCAGGAGAATCAGTATTTCAACGACTATGACGACTCCGTGAGATTTAACGATAGTTTGATGGGTCAGATCATCGCAACGATGAAGAAGTTCGATGGCGAATCCCTGGTGCTGTATTTCAGCGACCACGGAGAAGAAGTCTACGATTGGCGGGAATTCTTCGATCACGGTGACTCTATGCTGTCGCCCTACCTCGCTGAGATCCCGTTCGTGCTGTGGCTTTCAGATGGATATAGATCGGCGCATCCCTCATTTAGCGCCCAGGTCGCGCAGGCGCTGGATCGGCCCTTTATCACCAGCGATCTTATCGACGCCATGCCTGATTTGATGCGCCTGTCCTTTCCGGGGATGGACGAGAGCCGCAGTCTCTTCTCGGATAAATTCACGCCGCATCAACGCATCACTGCCGATCGTGATTACGACAGCTTCAAGGCCGCATGGCGCCCGGATACGGCACACTCAGAGGGCGCCAAGCTTCTCAAGTGTACCGACATGGCAGACAGCGGGATCGGAGTAGCCGGAACTGCCACCGAAGATCCGTCACGCGTCAGGACGGCCGAACAGGACCGCCACCAGTATTATCAAACCCTGCATTGACGCTGCTGAAAGAATAGCCGTGAGGATTCCCCTGCACCAGGACGCTAGCTTGCTACCGGGAAAGAATTGCGAGCTTGCGAAACCGAAGTAAAGCGCCCAGATCACCAGGGAGACATAGGCCACCATCGCTGCGTCGGTGGGATGGAAGACGAACCAGAACGGGATCACTATCAGGGAGGCGAAGATAACGCGCATGCTGGATGTATACGCTGCAAGCACGAGATGTTCGGCCAAATTGAATTGCGCGCGAACGTCAAGAACCCGCGAGAAGACGGCCAGTAGCGGAAGCTCAGCGAACATCAGAAGATTGATGTGGCTTTGGAGAAAGTCGACGACGACGTTCGGCCTGTCCGACGAGACGGCGCGGAATCCAGTGATCGCGACCAGCGCAGAAGCCGCGGCCACAATAACCACGAGAAAACTGAACGGTCCGAAGTAACGCTTCCGCCTTCCTTGGACGTATTCAAGGGCCACGCTCCCTGGGCGTACCAGCAGCATCCGAACCAGGGACAACGCGCTGCGGTCAACATGAGTAACAGCGTGCAACAGATCACTACCGATTTGCCGCAGCGACAGCCGATCGGACACGCATGATACCTATGCTAACAGCGCCTGCGGGAAAGCGGGCGGTCATGACAGGCCCGCGTTTGCTGGCTTGAAGCAGTTGCTCGCGAGTTGCCGCTCAGCGAGCCCCTGGCGCATACTTCTAAGGCCGATGACGCCGAGGGAGCGCATCGGCTTTAAAATTCCTGGAGGAAAAAAATCATGATGACGCTGTTTCGATCGTTAGCGATGAGCACGGTGCTCGCCTTCGCGGTGATACCGGCCAGCTTCGCAGCTGACGCGACTGACCCGGCCATTGGAACCTGGAAATTGAATATCGAGAAGTCAACAATCGCTGCTGATCGCGTGCCCAAGTCTATGACTCGTACGTACACGGCGGCGGCGGGTGGCACCTCGATGACGGTGACGGGCGTCGCTGCTGACGGATCGCCCATCTCGCAGTCGGCATTGCTGACCTATGACGGCAAGGATGTCCCCTTCACGGGTTCGCCAATGTGGGACACGTTGTCCTTGAAGAAGGTCAACGGATCGACCGTTAAGTCGGAATTGAAAAAGGGCGGCAAGGTCGTCGGTCACACGACCCGCACCATTTCCGGCCAAGGCAAGGTGTTGACGCTCACGAACACCTACAAATCTGCCAAGGGTGGCACCATCCACGAGACGGATGTTTACGACAAGCAGTAGTGAGCCGCGAATTTCGAAGCGGACATAAGGCAAAGCACGCGCCGCCGATGGAGGCGGCGCGTGCCGGCCAGCGCGGGGCGCGCCGCGCGGAGATGCGGACGGTCCTCAGTTGAGCAAATCCATCGCAGTTTGAAACGCGGATCTGACCATCTCATTGGCTTCATCTCCGTCTGGAAGCGCACGCGCCACGGTCAGTGATCCCACCATCAACGCGACCACGCTCCACGCCCGGTCGCGCCGTTGCCGTCGCGTGCCGCCTTGCAGCGCTTTAGTTATTTTGTCGATCAAGCCATTCATTCTTTGCTGATACACACGCCTGACGGCAGCGCTTGCTCGCGATACATCGGCGCTGAGCGCGGGCATGACGCACCCGGCCGCCGGATTGTCGCGGTGGTGTGCGCTGATATAGCCGGTCAGGAAATCCTTAAGCCGGGCATGCCAATCGATGTCATCGCCCTCCGGCGCGTCGGTATAGGGCGCACCGAGGTACTCGCCGATGATCTCTTTGAGAAGATCTTCCTTGCCCGAGAAATTCGAGTAAAGGGATCCTGAGGTAACGCCTGCGGCGGCGGCAACCTGATCGACTCCGACGCCGGCAAATCCTCCTGTTTTCAATACCTTGGCGCCCGACTCGATGATCGAACGGCGCGCTTTCAATTTTTGATCCGCCGAGTACCGCATGAGAATCGACCTTTCACTTGACTTGATCTCGATCATAGCATAGCGTTCGTTACCGTAACGAGCGCTATGCTACGGCGACATCCCATATCCACAGCATCATTGGAGAGTCTTATGAGTACCTACACACAGGCAGAAACGAAGACCGTCAAAGTAAACGGGCTGGCATTTGCTTATCGCGAGCTGGGACCGAAGAACGGGCTTCCCGTGATATTCCTGCATCACATAACCGCGGGCCTGGACGACTGGGACCCCAGCGTCGTCGACGGCATCGCCGCGTCTCACCATGTCATCGCATTCGACAATCGTGGCGTTGGCAGATCAGAAGGCCAGACGCCCGACGATGTGCATGCCATGGCGCACGATGCGGAAGCGTTCGTGGACGCGCTGGGATTGAAGAAAGTGGACTTGTTCGGCTATTCCCTCGGCGGCTTCGTCGCCCAGGTGATCGCGAAGGAACGCCCGACTCTGGTACGCAAGATCATTCTCGCCGGCACCGGGCCGGCCGGGGGTACCGGAATTGCAAAGATCGGCGAAGTGCTGCAGACGGCCATGCAGCGCAGCGCTGCCGAAAAGAAACATCCGAAAACCCTCCTATTCTTTACGCCAACCCTCTCTAGCCAGAAGTCGGCAGGCGAGTTCCTGACCCGGCTCAGTGAAAGGACCGCCGATAAGGACTCGACAGTCAGTAACGAGACCATTCAGGCTCAGGCAGTCGCCATCACGAAATGGGGCTCGTCGCCTGCGAATGACTTGAAGGCCATCACCCAGCCGGTGCTGGTCGCGAACGGCGATGAGGACATCATGTTTCCCACAGTCAACTCGATTGAGCTGTATCAGAAACTCCCCAATGCCACACTCAGCATCTTTCCCGACGCGAGCCACGGTGGCATTTTTCAATACCACCGCGAGTTCGTTCGCCAGGCGGTGACGTTTCTGGATGGCTGAGTGGGTGGGTCAGGTGTCGCGCTCACTGGGCTCCTGTGGCGCTGAAGCTGCGCTTCCAGGCGATTGAACGGGAGTTGAAGTTTCCAGACTGAGCGCTTGGTTGAGTTATCCGTTGTTTGCAACGTCGTCCGTGTCTAAGCTGTGTGTAAGAGGTGACGCGTGGCAACCAATCCTTCTCTTTGCAGGTGAGCCTATCCACTCCTCAGATGGCGCTGATGAGCCGGTTACTGGAAGAGGCGTTACCGCTCGATGACGCCGGCCGCCGCCGCTGGATCGAGCAGCTGTCGCCCGACTATGAGGATCTTGTCGAGGCACTCCGCAGGGCGCTGCTGCCGGATACTGACGAGGCCGCGGATATCGCTGCAGTTTCGGCGCTGCCGAATCTCGGCGACGCCGGCCCGGTGGGCGGCACTACACACTCTCTCTCGCCGGGCACGCGCGTGGGCCCCTATGAATTGATCCGGCCTCTCGGCGCCGGCGGGATGGCCGAGGTGTGGCTGGCCCGGCGCGCCGACGGCGCCTTCAGGCGCGAAGTGGCACTGAAGCTGCCGACGCGAATACACCTGCGCGCGGATCTCGAGCGGCGCTTTGCCCGCGAGCGGGACATCCTGGCGAGTCTTGAGCATCCGCATATCGCGCGTCTCTACGATGCGGGAGTTGATCTCAATGGATTGCCCTACCTGTCGATGGAGTACGTCCAGGGGCTGCCGCTAACGCAGTGGTGCGACTCGCATCGACTCGGGGTCTCGGCGCGACTGCATTTATTTCTGCAGGTGATCGAGGCCGTGCAGTACGCGCATGACAAACAGGTCATTCACCGGGACCTGAAACCGTCGAACATCCTCGTGACGGAGACGCGTCAGGCGCGGCTGCTGGATTTTGGTGTCGCAAAACTGCTCGAGGCTGAAGAGACGGAACAGCCGGCGCTGACCAGTGCCTATGGTCGGGCGCTGACGCCGGACTATGCCAGTCCCGAGCTGTTGTGCGGCAATCCGATCGATGAACGCAGCGATCTCTACTCCCTGGGCGTAGTGCTCTACGAGCTGCTGACCGGCACTCGACCCTATCGACTCAAGAGCGCGGGCTCGATCGGACTGCTCGGTCAGGCCATCGCCACGCTCGAGGTGAAAAGGCCCAGCCTGCAGCTGGAGCAGACGGCGGCGGAAAACCGCGCGAGCACAGTAGAACGGTTGGCGCGGCAACTGCGCGGGGACCTGGACGCCATCGTGCTCACGACACTGGCGAAGGATCCAGCGAAGCGCTATCGAAGTGCCGCTGCCTTGGCGGAGGATCTGCGCCGACATCTGGATGGCAAGGCAATCCAGGCGCAGCCGGCCCGAGTGTTTTATCGCCTGTGCAAGTTCGTAGTGCGCAACAGAACGCTGATCGGCGTCAGCGTTACAGCCGTCAGCGCGATTCTTGTCACGGTGGGTTATGCGCTATACCGCGAGAGCGTCGCCCAGGTAACAATGCGCGCGAAGACTCTTACTGCGCCCGCCGCGCCGAGCCCCGCGAGCGCAGTTGAGGCTTTTGCGCCGCCCGTGCACTCGATCGCGGTGCTGCCGTTCGTGAATATGAGCGGGGACGCGAGCCAGGAGTATTTCTCCGACGGGCTGTCGGAAGAACTGATCGACATGCTCACAAAGATCCCGGACCTGCGGGTACCGGCGCGCACGTCGTCGTTCTACTTCAAAGGCAAACAGACGACCATCGCCGATATCGCGAAAGCTCTTGGCGTTGCGCACGTCTTGGAAGGTAGTGTACGCAAGTCCGGCAAAACGCTTCGCGTCACCGCGCAGCTGGTCCGCGTCGACAACGGCTACCACGTATGGTCGGAGACCTACGATCGCAAACTGGAAGACATCTTCAAGGTTCAGGACGAGATCGCCACTGCGGTTGTTGGGGCGCTCAAGCTCAAGCTGCTTAAGGCGCCAACCACGAAGGATCGACAGACCGCGAATCCGGCTGCTCACGATCAGTATCTGATCGGGCGGCAGCTTCTCTCGGGCGGCAACTACGCTGTGGATCGCAGTGCGGCTGAAGCCTTCAGACGAGCGGTGAATCTCGATCCGGACTATGCTCCGGCCTGGGCGGGACTCGCCGAGGCGGCCTACGACGCGGCGAACGATGGCACGTCGGTCGCTGAGTTCACGGCCATGAACCAAGAAGCACATTCAGCGGCCGACAAGGCCATCGCACTGCGGCCGGATCTTGCCGATGGATACATCGCGCGAGGATATATCCGCGCGTGGAACCTTTGGGACTTCCAAGGGGCGGGCGAGGATTTTCGACGCGCGCTCATGATCGAACCCGGGAATTCCCAGGCCCTTTACAGATATTCGAACTCGGTGCTGATGCCCACAGGCCGACTGGACGAGGCAGTCGCGATGGCAAAGCAAGCGCTGATTGACGATCCGCTCAATGCCGATGCCTGGTCGCGGGTCGGGGGAAACCAGTTTTTTCACGACGATTATCTCGCCGCCCGCGAGTCGTTGCAGCGTTCGCTGGAGATCAATCCGGAGCAATCATGGGTCGCAGCTGAGATGGCGCTCACCTTCCTATTGATCGGAGACCCAGCGAGTGCCCTGCCGATGTCCCAGCGCGCAACGGGTGAACCGTTTCGACTACAGGGCGCCGCGCTCGCTGAACACGATCTCGGTAACGTCAAAGGGGCAGAGCAACCACTAGGCGAACTGATCGCGAAGTATCAGGACGTAGCCGCCTACCAGATCGCAGAGGTCTATGCCTGGTGGGGTGATAAGGGCAATGCGTTTCAGTGGTTGGACAGGTCTTACGTGCAGCACGATGGCGGCCTCGGCGTCGTCAAAGTGGACCCGCTCCTCAAAAGTCTTCGCTCGGACCCGCGCTACAAAGCCATCCTGCACAAGATGAATCTGCCGGAGTAGCGGAGCCACGAGTGTCATCGTGCGATAATCCCGCTCCTCGGGTCGGTGGCGCGCAGACGGTGCAACGTGGCGCCCGCATCGCCCAACGGTCGGTGACCAGCACCGCGCCGCAGTCGCGGCAGCCGCTGATCACCAGCTCCTCACCACGCCACAGCGCGCTGAGCAGGAACACTGCGTGCTCGAAAGTGATCAGCGGCGTGTCCACCAGCGAGCGATAGCTCTCGTAGGCCTGGCACAGCAGCTCGCCGCGGTGGAGCCCGGCAAGGCTGCGCGCCAGCTCGGACGGATACCTGGGCGTCATCGCTGCCGCCGTCGCCACTATTGGCGGCGCCGTGGGCAAGGCGCCGATGGTCCGGCAGAGGCTGGCGAGCAGGGCACTCTCCTCGCGCGCCCGGATACTGCGCGTGAAGAACGCCGGCTGCGCTGGCGACTTGCCGCGATGGCGGACCGGGACCGCCCCATGCGCGCCTTGGGACTCCTTTATATACGAGCGGTAGAGCTTGCGGATGCGATCGTCGGTCAACCCGGTCCAGGCGCGGATGGTATGTGTGCGCGCTTCGTGCCGGATGAAGCGCATGGCGATCTCGAACCGGCGCTGGTCGCGGCTGTAGCGATCATCGTGAACGCGCATGACGGGTCTCCTGTGGTAAAACGTTACTAGTAACAGTTTCGCGATAACTATGGCAGATATGGGCGACGACACCAAGCCCGGATGGGGCACGATATTTCGCCCGTCACTGGAGAAATGTCATGGCAGACGAACAGCACTCCGAGAATCTGCAGCGCGGCCGGCCGGCGGCGCGTTGGGACGGCGCATCGCTGGCAGCGGTCGCCGAAATCAATGAACTCATGCTCGAACGATTGCGCGACTCGGCCCTGGAGGCCGTGGGACGGCCCCGGCTGGTGGAGGGACTGCGCGAGTGGTGGTGCCTGCTCGATGACACCGCGCGCCAGCGGCTGGCACGCTGTCCGTACCTGCTGCTCGATGCGGAATTCGACAGCCCCGCGCGCTGGCAGCCGGCCGTGCTGGCGAGCGGTGTCAGGGACGGCACGGCAGCGGGCGGCTACTTCCACAGCGCGGCGGGTGTCGCGGTCGTGCGGCGCTCGCTGATGCTGGCCTGGCACCTGGCGCGCTCGAACCGCCTCTCGGCACGGGTCATCCTGGGGATGAATCCCGAGTGCGCGGAGGGCATCGCGGGCAGTGCACTCAAGCACCTGGAAGGCCTGGCCGAGCTGCGCCCCGCCTGGATCCTGCCCCGCTGGGAGGCGCAGCCCCTGATCTGGCGGCAGATGATCCAGACAGCCATTGGGGGCTCGGATGCCGCACTGCGGCGCGTCCAGCGGCGCGGTCTGCAGCTGATGGCCGCTCTGTGGTAACTTGGCAGTTCGATGCTTGCCCTGTCGACCCGCGGACTTACCAAGACCTACAAGAACGGCGTTCACGCGCTGCGAAGCGTGGACCTCGATGTCGAGGAGGGCGACTTCTTCGCCTTGCTGGGTCCGAACGGCGCCGGCAAGACCACCCTGATCGGCATCATGACCTCGCTGGTCAACAAGACCGGCGGCACCGCCAGCATCTTCGGCTACGACATCGACAAGCAGCTCGAGCGCGCCAAATCCTGTATCGGCGTGGTGCCCCAGGAGCTGAACTTCAACCAGTTCGAAAGCCCGATGACGATCGTAGTCAACCAGGCGGGCTTCTACGGCATCGAGCGATCAGTGGCCCGGGTACGCGCCGAGCGCTACCTCAAGCAGCTGCAGCTCTGGGAGAAACGCAACAGCGCCGCGCGCGGCCTGTCGGGCGGCATGAAGCGGCGGCTCATGATCGCGCGCGCGCTCATGCACGAACCACGGCTGCTGATCCTCGATGAGCCCACCGCCGGCGTCGACATCGAGATCCGGCGCACGATGTGGGATTTCCTGCGCGACATCAACGCGCGCGGCACCACCATCATCCTGACGACCCATTATCTCGAGGAGGCGGAAAGCCTCTGCCGCAACATCGCCATCATCGACAAGGGCGGCATCATCGAACGCGACCGCATGAGTAATCTGCTGCGCCGTATGAATACCCAGACCTTCGTGCTCAACACGCGCGGCGCGCTGCTGGCAGCGCCGGCGGTCGTGGGCTTTGGGATCCGCCTGGTCGACGAGCACACGCTGGAGGCCGATATCGCCAAGGAGCAGGACCTCAACGGCCTGTTCGTGGAGCTCTCGCGGCTCGGCGTCGAGGTGCTCAGCATGCGCAACAAGATCAACCGCCTCGAAGAGATTTTCATGCACCTGGTCGAGACCAGCGGCCACACGGCGGCCGGTGCGGCTGCCGCAGCGGCAGCTCCTGCGAGGCGATCCTTCCATGGATAGCCCGACGCAGGTACCGCTGCAGCAGTCGATGGCGCGCGTGCGCTGGATCGGCTTCAAGACCATCGTCATCCGCGAATACGGGCGCATCGTCCGCATCTGGGGCCAGACGCTGGTGCCCTCGGCGGTGACCGCGACGCTCTACTTCATCATCTTCGGCAACCTGATCGGCCGGCGTGTCGGACCGATGTCGGGCTTCGACTACCGGCAGTTCATCGCGCCCGGCCTCATCATGATGTCGATCATCACCAACTCGTACGGCAACGTGGTGTCCTCGTTCTTCGGCGCCAAGTTCGGCAAGCACATCGAGGAACTGATGGTCTCGCCGCTGCCGACCTCGATCATCGTTGCCGGCTACACCGCGGGCGGACTGATCCGCGGCCTGCTGGTTGGCGCGGTCGTGACGCTGGTATCGCTGTTCTTTGCGCGGCTGCCCGTGGCGCATTTGTTTGCGATTATCGCGGCCGCCCTCCTGACCTCCACCGTGTTTTCGCTGGCTGGGTTCATCAACGCCGTATTCGCCCGCAATTTCGACCAGATGAATTTCATCCCGGTGTTCGTGCTGACGCCGCTGACCTACTTCGGCGGGGTGTTCTACTCGGTGAGCATGCTGCCCGACTGGGCGCAGAAGCTGTCCTTCGTGAATCCCATTCTCCACATGGTCAACGCCTTCCGTTATGGCTTCCTCGGCACCTCGGATGTGCACGTGGTCGCGGCCTTTGGGCTCATGCTGCTGCTGACGGTGGCCCTGTTTGTTACCGCAGTGCAGCTATTGGGGCGCGGAGTAGGGGTTCGCGACTAGAATCCGTGACTTACGGCACATTGTCACTGGAAGTTCACAGAGTAGTCACGTAACTGTCAAGGCGTGTGATCAATGTTGCTGCCATGACACGTGCGCAGCTCATCCTGGCTCGCTTCGACATGGCCGAATACCGGCTCTGCCGCGAATTGAATCGCGGCGCCGGGCAGCGTTGGATTCGCGCACTGTTCCAGGCCGCCAGCCGTCTCGGCGACGGGGTTGTCTGGTACGTCCTGATCGGCGCACTGCCCCTGATCTACGGACGCGCCGCCATTCGTACCTCGCTGGTCATGGCCGTGACGGGCCTGGTCGGGCTACTGGTCTACAAATTCCTCAAGACGCGACTGTTGCGCGAGCGGCCCTTCATCCGCCACCCCGGCATCACGTTGGCGATGCCGCCGCTGGACCGCTACAGCTTTCCGTCGGGACACACCTTGCATGCGGTGTCATTCACCTGTCTCGCCATCTCGCGCTTTCCGCAGCTGGCGTGGGTGCTGCTGCCGCTGACCGGATTGATCGCCGCCTCTCGCATGGTGCTGGGTCTGCACTATCCCAGCGATGTGATAGCGGGCGGTGCGATCGGCGTCTCGCTGGCATTGCTGGCTCAGAACTTCATGTAGAGGGCTCACTGATAGCGGCCTTCAGGTAGGGTCGCTGCACCATGCGCGTACTATTCATCTCCGACGTCTACTTTCCCCGCGTCAACGGCGTTTCCACTTCCATCCGGACCTTTCGCGCCGATCTGTCCGCTGCCGGCGTCGAGACGACGCTGGTCGCCCCGGACTATCCGCAGCCCGCAACACAAACCGCATCGAGCACCTCATCGCCCGGCTCCGATCCGAATGTCGTGCGCGTGCCCTCGGCCGGTGTCCCACGGGACCCGGAGGATCGCCGCATGCGCTGGAACGCACTGCGCGCGGCGCTCGAGCCGCTGGCGGCGCAGCACTTCGACCTGGTGCACATCCACACGCCGTTCATCGCGCACTACGCGGGCATCGGCTTCGCACGCCGCAACCGCATACCGGTGGTCGCGACCTACCACACCTTCTTTGAAGAGTACCTGCATCACTACGTGCCGCTGATGCCGCGCCCGCTCGGCCGCGTGCTGGCGCGGCGCTTCACGCGTTCGCAGTGCAGTCAGCTCGATGCCATCGTGGTGCCCTCCGAGCCGATGCGCGCGCTGCTGCTCGAGTACGGCGTCACGACGCGCGCCCAGGTCATCCCCACCGGCCTGCCGGCCGATCGCTACGTTCAGGGCGATGGCGCACGTTTCCGCGCGCAATTCGGCATCCCGACCGATCGTCCACTGCTGCTGTACGTCGGCCGCGTGGCCCACGAAAAAAACATCGAGTTCCTGCTGCACAGCTTCGTCGCGCTGCGTCGCTCGCGCCCCGATGCCATGCTCGCGATCGCAGGCGAGGGGCCGGCGCGCGCGCAACTGGAAAGCCTGGCGGTCGAACTGGGCATCGCGCCGCATATGCACTTCATTGGCTATCTGGATCGCGAGCGAGGCCTGGCCGACTGCTATGCCTCAGCCGATGTCTTCGTGTTTGCTTCCCGCACCGAAACGCAGGGGCTGGTGCTGCTGGAGGCTCTGGCTCAGGGCCGGCCCGTGGTGTCGACGGCCGTGCTCGGTACCGCGTCCATCCTGCAACCCAACTGCGGCGCGCGCGTATCGCCGGAGAACTCCGAGACGTTTGCGCAGACCGTGCTCGACGTGCTCGACGATCCACAGCGGGCGGCGAAGCTCTCCGCCCAGGCGCGGGTCTACGCGCAGAGCTGGGCATCGGCCAACATGGCCTGGCGCCTGGCCGAGCTATATAAAGAGATCATCGCCCGGCGAGCCGTAGCGGAATCCCCGCCGGCCTCGCGCACCTCCGCCGCAGCCTAGCGCCGCCTGGC
Organism: uncultured Gammaproteobacteria bacterium; assembly: GCA_963771665.1. Lineage (GTDB taxonomy): Bacteria > Pseudomonadota > Gammaproteobacteria > Steroidobacterales > Steroidobacteraceae > FEN-1191. The sequence continues at coordinate 79,829 of CAVYUK010000014.1, forward strand.
GCTGCCGGGCACCACCAACACCCCCTGGCTCCGCCGTCGCGCGCCCTGCTCAGTGGTCAGGCGCATACTTGCCGTGTGATGACGCAAGCGCGGCTACCAACGTACTTCCTCTCCCACGGGGGCGGACCCTGGCCCTGGCTGAAGGCCGAACGCGGTTCCAGCTACGATGTACTCGAGTCCTCGCTGCACGAACTGCGGCGTGAGCTTGGGCAGGCGCCTCGTGCCATGCTCATGGTCTCCGGACACTGGGAGGCGGACCGTTACCTGCTGTCGTCAGCTGCCCGTCCGCCGATGGAGTACGACTACTACGGCTTTCCCGAGCACACCTACCACATCCGCTACGACGCGCCCGGCGCCCCGGCACTGGCGGAGACGGTCCGCGCCATGCTCGACCGCGGCGGCGTGGCCGCAGGCCTTGATCCGCAGCGGGGTTTCGATCACGGCACCTTTACCCTGATGCACACGATGTATCCGGAGGCGGAGCTGCCGCTGCTGCAGCTTTCGATCAGGAAGGGCTACGACCCGGCCGAGCACCTCAAGGTCGGCGAACTGATCGCCCCTCTGCGCGATGAAGGTGTGCTGATCGTCGGCAGCGGACTGAGTTACCACGACCTGCGGGGAATGAGGAGCGCCGCCGGGGCGCAGGCTTCGGCAACGCCTGTTGCACTGGTCGCAGGCGCCGGCAGCCCGCGCCGCGCACCCCCGGGAGGATCATCTGATCCCGCTGCTGGTCGCAGTCGGCGCGGCCGGGGACGATGCTGGCGCCCGGATTTATCACGAGAGCAACTTCATGGGCGCGATCACCGTCTCGAGTTACCGCTTCGGCGCACCCGTTGAGCAGCCGGCCTGATGCTTTTTTTTGTTACCCCGGCAGCGATCCGTTTTTTCAAAAAAGTAGTTGCCTAAGCACCAAATAATCTCCGGCAAGGCCCCGCTGCGGGGGTCCCGACGCAGTTTTCGCGAACCCTGTCGCGGATTGGCGCCATCAGCCACTCCCCCGGGAGGCATGCGGTAAGATCCGGGCATGATGGACCGACGAGCGCTGGTCGTTGATGATTCAAGGTCCGCGCGCGCGTTTCTGACCCGAATTCTAGAGCGCTACGAACTGGCCGTGGATGGTGTCGAGTCGGCCGAGCAGGCCCTCGAGTACCTGGCCCACCAGCGCCCGGATGTGATCTTCATGGATCACCTCATGCCCGGCATGGACGGCTTTCAGGCAGTCCAGGCCATCAAGGAAAATCCGCTCACCGCGACCATCCCGATCCTGATGTACACCTCGCAGGAAGGGGAGTTGTACCTGAGTCAGGCGCGGGCGCTGGGCGCGCTGGGCGTACTGCCCAAGCAGACCAAGCACACCGATGTCGCCAAGGTCCTGGACCAGCTGCGCCTGCTGGGTGAGCAGCGCCCCGAGACCGAGATCACTGCCTCGACGCCCCAATTGGCGGGCGAGCCCGAGTCGACGCTGGAAGAGACCGCCGATATCGCCACGGCATCGATGTCGGCGCCGACCGCGCCGGAATCCGCCGCGGAGCCGCCGCGCGGGGCTGATAACGAGCGTACGGTGGAGCGCCGCCGCGCGCCGCGACCGCCCAACCTGCCGGTGCTGTCACCGGAGCTGCGCGCGGTGTTCGAATCCATGGTGCTGCATCACATTCGCGAAATGCAGCGCTTCGTGGCTGATCACGTCGATACCCAGGCCGAGCGCGTCGTGGCCGACGTGCGGCTGCTGCTGAAGGATCAAGCCGCGCCGATTCCGCCACCGATCGGCCATTACGGGCCGCCCGAGTCTGGCTCCAGTGGCGGCATCTGGATCGGCCTTGCCGGGGTGATCATTGCCTGCTTTGCCGGCTGGCAGTGGCAGCAGCAGCGTCTCGATGCCGCGTCCCTTGCCGCGCAACTCTCGCAGGCGCAACAGCAGCTGGAGGCCGCGCATGTCCCCTCGCTCGCGGCCACCGCGCCGATTGCCACGGCGCCGGATGCGACCGGGTCCGAGAGCGCGCCGGTGACCAATACGACCATCGAGCCGGTGCCTTATGGGGAAATGCCGCTGGCGGGCTCGCGGCTCGATCGCATCCAGCTGCTGCTGGCGAAGCTGAATGCGCAGGGCTTCCAGGGCGATGTGGATATCCGCAGTATCCCCGGCCGTTTCTGCATGATGCCCGGATCCGGTCAGCTCCCCGCGCTGGCCCCGGATACCCTGCCGTTTGCCCGCTGCGACCAGATCGGCAATCCGCGCGAGGATAATGGCTCGGTGAGTCTGCGCCAGTCGGTGGCTTTCGCTAACATGATCGCGATCGCGCGACACAACGGGAATGGGAAGCTGAACATCCAGGTCGATGCCGGCACATCCGATGAAACCGTGACGCCATATCCGCCCATCAGTGATGGGCTGACCGCAGGCGAATGGAATCGCGTGGGCATGGCCAACAATCGTGTCGAAGTGCATTGGCAGGCCCGGCACTGAACCACCCGGATTTCTCTCCGCCGCGGCTGCTGCGCGGCGCACATATACAAACCATGGTCGGCAGCGTGCCGCCGCGTTCGTGGCTCATCCGCCGCCGAGCCGAGGCCGTGCTGGCTTGCGCCCAATCACTGCTGCTCGACTGCGGCGACGGCGTCAGGCTCCAGGCCTGGCACAGCCCGCAGCCGCGCAATCGCCGCGCCTCGGACGGCCGCCGGCTCGCCATCCTGCTGCATGGCTGGGAAGGCAACGTTGAATCGCCCTACGTGCTGTCAGCCGCGGCGCTGCTCTACCAGCACAACTTCACCATCGTGCGGCTGCACCTGCGGGATCATGGCGGCACCCAGGCACTCAACAAAGAGATCTTCCATTCCTGCCGCCTGCCGGAAGTGGTGGGTGCGGTGCGCTCGATCAGCGCGCTGTTCCCGGCCGCGCGGCTGTATCTCGCCGGCTTCTCCCTCGGCGGGAATTTCATGTTGCGCGTCGCGGCTGACCTGGCTGCACCCGAGGCGTTGGCCGGCGTGGTGGCGGTCTCGCCGGTGCTCGATCCGGAAGCCACGCTGACCGCGCTCGAGCAGGGACTGACGATCTACCAGCGATATTTCGTCAAGCGCTGGACCCGCTCGCTGCGCGCCAAGCAGCGCGCCTGGCCCGGGGAGCGCGACTATGAACCGCTGATGCGCTCGCAGGATCTGCGGCGCATGACCGCGGACCTGGTGCAGCACTGCACCGAGTTCGGCAGCCTCGACGCGTATCTATCCGGGTACGCGGTGACCGGTGCGCGGCTCGAGACCTTGAGAGTGCCGGCGCGCATCATGCTCTCGGCCGATGACCCGATCATCCCGGCCGCGGACCTGTCTTCACTGGCGCACAGCGATCACCTGAGCATCGTGCGCACGCGCTATGGCGGGCACTGCGGGTTCGTGGATTATCTGAGCGGTCCGAGTTTCGCCGACCGCTACATGCTCGATCAGTTCGAGCAGATCGAATTCGCCAGCGGCGAGGCCGGCTCACGACATTAATCGCACGCTCGCGCGCGACAGCCAGGAGGACAGCGCGATCGTAAGTCCCACGGCAGCGCCGATCGAGGCGAGCACCAGCATCGCATTCGGGCCAAAGGTGGCGCGCGCCCAGGGCATCGCAACGGCCACGGCAGCGCCCGCGGCAAACGCACCGCCAATCAGCGTGCCGAGCGTACGACGGCGCAGCCGCACGACGCCGGCCTCGAACTCGACCAGCTGCTGGCGCTCTTCGCGCTCCAGCCGCGCGCGCAGCTGCGGACTCAAAGCCTGCCGATCCGCTTCGCGCGCGATGGCCGCGCTTAAGCGGGCGCGAAAATCCACAGGCAGCTCAGGCGGCGCCAGCGCGCGGGCCAGTGCCGCATCGACCAATTCGTCCGAATTCATGGGCCCGTCTCCAGCCATTCGCGGCGATCAAGCAATCCGCGTTGCCGCAGCAGTTCGGTCAGCGCGGCGCGCGCGCGGAACAGCGTGGTCTTCACGGTCCCCTCCGGCTGGCCCAGTTGTTTGGCGACTTCACTCACGGAACGATCCTCGAAATAAAACAATGTCAGCGTGCGTCGATAGCGCTCCGGCAGCAGCTCGATGATCTCCCGCAATCGCGCGGAGCGCTCCTCGGGCTCGTAGCTATCTTCGGACTCCGCCGGCAACTCGGCAATGTCCACATCGCTGTCTCCGACCACCGCCTGCGCGCGACGGCGCTCGATCGCGCTGAGGCAACGGTTGCGAGTGATGGCGTAGATCCACGTCGATAGCGATGCGCGCGCATCGTATCCCGGCAGTGCTTTCCAGATTCGCACCAGACTCTCCTGCGCGGCGTCCTGCGCCTGGGTCGGGTCGCGCAGCAGGGCGCAACACAGACGATAGATCTTGCCTTCATATCGCGGCAGCAGCAGCGCAAACGCGGGCTCGCGGCCGTCGCTTTGCAGCAGCTCGATAACGTCGCGGTCTTCTGACGCGGCGCTGTCTACCGCTGGCTGCATGATTCGCTCCTCATGCCTTTATACCCGCTGGGACGCGATCCGGTTTCAGACGCGGTTTCGCCGGGGTCCCTGCGAAAGGTTGAAACCATTTCAGCGACCGGGGGGTATTAAGCCCGTACCTGGATAGCGAGGACGCCAAAGTGAACGAAAACCTGCCCGATGTCGCCAGCATGGCCAGCACGGCCATGAGCCATGGGGACGCGCCGGCCATCCTGAGCCTGATGATACCGATCGTTGCCATCGTCTTTGGCATCGGCGTCGCCATGCTCGGCATGTGGCTGGACTTTCGCAAGAAGCGCGAAATGTTCCGGCTGCATCATGCCGAGCGCATGGCCGCCATCGAGAAAGGCATCGACCTGCCGCCGCTGCCGCCGGAATTCTTCCAGGGCGAGCGCAAGCACGAGAGGACGCCGTACACCTATTTTCGGCGCGGGATCATGTGGCTGCTGATCGGCATCGCCGTCACCGCGGCTCTGTGGGGCACGCACGAAGGCGACTTCTGGTGGGGCCTGGTCCCGATCGCTGTTGGCGTGGCCAACCTGTTTTCTTACCTGGTCGAGCGCGGCCGCGAGCGTGATTCCAGTAACTCGCGGCCACCGCTTTAAACCCAAACGTTTTAAACCCAAACGCAATCTCTCTCATCTCATCAATCGGAGGAACTACACATGAACACCAAGCACAATCGATTCAACGTCATCACCCTGACGCTCACTTCGCTGCTGGGATTCGGCGCGGCCATGGCTGCTGCCGAAGCCGATGCCGCGACCGGGAGCAACGTCGCCGTCTCGTACCGGGACCTCGACCTGTCCCGGCCCACCGACGTCCGGACGCTGTACAAGCGCATTGAGAATGCCGCTGCCAGCGCCTGCCTCGAAGCCCCGCCCGCCGCGGATCTCTCGCGCCACCTGGCCTGGGAACGTTGCTACAGCGCGGCGCTGGACTCCGCGGTGATGCAGGTTCGCTCGCCCGAGCTGCTGGCCCTCTACCGCTCGCAGCCGTCCCGCGAGTCATGAGTCAGGCCCTGTCCGCACTGTCCGCGGAAGTGTCCGCGGACAGTGCCGGGCCGGTCACCTAAACGAACAAGCACACATAAAACAGGACCTTAGATCGCATGCAGGACTGGCACGGCACTTGCCTTAACGAAGGTCATGCAGCGATACCTGATTGCGCTCGGCGCAACCCTTATTTTCCAGCCGCACCCCGCGCAGGCCAACGAGCTCGATCGTCTGTACGAGCTGGCGCTTGCGCGCGATGCGACGCTCCAGGCCGCCACCTACGAGCGCGCGGCCGACATCGAGGCTCGACCCCAGGCACTGGCGCCCCTGCTGCCGCAGATCTCGGCCAGTGCCAGCGCGGGGCGCGACCGCGCGGGGTTCGAGAGCGAATCCCTCACCACCAGTCTCGCGGCCAGTTGCAGCTTCGCGGCCGATCAGCGCACGCAGCATTGCTACGGCAATGCGCAGCAGCTGGAACTCACGCTCTCGCAGACCATCTGGAGCTACGAGGCCTTCAGCCGCCTGAAGGAAGCCAGCCTCTCGGCCGCGGCCGCCGAGGCAACGCTGCGATCGGCGCAGCAGAACCTGGTGCTGCGCGTGGCGCAGGCCTACTTCGCGCTGCTGGCAGCGTCGGATCAGCTGGCCGCGAACGTGGCCGAGCGCGAGGCCTTCAGCGCGCTGCTGCACCAGGCGCAGGTGCGCGAACAGACCGGCGTGGGTCCGCGCAGCGATGCGCAGCAGGCCCAGGCTTTTTTCGATGCGACCGAGGAGGCGGTCATCGATGCGCGTAATGCGCTCGATGATGCGCAGCTGGCGCTCACGGAGATCGTCGGCACGCACGTCGATCAGTTGATTCCGCTGCGCGAGGCCATTCCTTTGGCGTCCCCTGAGCCGGCGTCGGCCGAAGATTGGGTGACCTCGGCAAGGCGGGACAACCTCGACGTGCGTGCCGCGCAGCTCAAGGCCGATGCAGCCCAGCGCGACATCGCCGCGCAGCGCGGCCGCGGCCTGCCGACGCTGCAGCTGGTCGGCACCAGCTCGCGGCTCAACCAGGATGAATCCCTCGGCGGCAATCAATCGCTGGACACCGTCGGGGTGGCCTTCAACTGGCCGCTGTTCCAGGGTGGACTGATCGCCTCGGCCGTGCGCCAGTCGCGCGCGCTCTATCACGAAAATGCGGCGCTCTACGATGCCGCCGGGCGCGAAGCCGAGCGGCTCACGCGCGCGGCCTTCCGCGGCGTCGTCACCGGCATCACGCGCGTGGGCGCGACGCAGCGCGCGGTGCAGTCGGGCCGCGACGCGGTCGAGGCCAGCCGGCGCAATGTGGAGTTCGGCACCGGCACCGAGTTCGATCTGCTCAATGCGCAGAACAACTACTACACCGCCGTGCGTGCCTACAGCCAGTCGCGCTACGACTACCTGACCAGCCTGCTGACGCTCAAGCAGCAGGCCGGGCGCCTGACACGGGCCGACCTTCTGGCCGTCGATGCGATGCTGGTGGAGGTGGCGCCATGATTCGCCGCTTCGGCAAGCCACCAGTGCCGCCGCCCGTGTCGCTGCGCGGCACCGAGGCGCAGGACCGCATGCTGGAGCCGGTGCCGGTGTGGCGGCGGCAGCGGGTGATCGGCATGGCGGGGATCGCACTGATCGTGCTGATCGCCCTGGTGTTGCTGCTGCGGCACTTTGCCGGCATCAGCGGCTCGATCGATCGCGGGCGCGTGGCGATTGCCACGGTCGAGCGCGGCAGCTTCGTGCGCGACATCAGCGCCGAAGGCCAGGTGGTGGCGGCCGTGAGCCCGACGCTGTATGCCAGCGCCGCGGGCAGCGTGACACTCAAGGTGCATGCCGGCGACCCGGTCACCAAGGGTCAATTGCTGGCATCGATCGATAGCCCGGATCTGAAGGCGAAGCTCTCGCAGGAAGAGTCCACGCTCGAGAGCGTGCGCAACGACTGGCAGCGCGCGCAGCGCGATGCCGATCAAAAACTGCTGGCCCTGAAAACCGCCTTCGAGCAGGCCCGCGTCGATCAGGACACCTCGCAGCGCGAGCTCGAGCGCAGCCGCAAGGCCTACGAACTCGGCGCGTATTCCGAGCTGCAGGCATTGCGCGCGCAGGACGCGCTGGAGAAATCTCAATTCGCCTACACCCAGGCCAAGCAGAACTACGACGCGCAGCCGCAGCAGAACCGGTTCGACATCGCGGCAAAGCAGGCATTGGCCCAGCGCCAGCAGCTGCTGGTGGAGGATCTGCGCCGGCAGGTCGCGCTGCTCGATGTGGTATCACCCGTTGACGGCCAGATCGGCCAGGTGCAGGTTGCCGATCGCGCCAGCATCGCCAAGGATGTGCCGCTGCTGACCGTGGTGGATCTCTCGGCGCTCGAAGTGGAGATCAAGGTCCCCGAGACCTTCGCGCATGATCTGAAGCCCGGCATGACTGGTGAGATCAGCGGCGATGGCCATCAATGGAGCGCCAGCGTCAGCGGCGTCTCGCCCGAGGTCGTCAACGGCCAGGTGACCGCGCGGCTGCGCTTCGGGGATGCCAAGCCCGCGGGCCTGCGCCAGAGCCAGCGGCTGGCGGTGCGCATCCTGCTCGACAAGCGCGACAACGTGCTGATGGTCGATCGCGGTCCCTTCATCGACCAGGACGGCGGCGCCACGGCTTACGTGGTCAACGGCAACGTGGCGCAGCGCCGGCCGATACAGCTCGGCGCCGCCAGTCTTTCCAAGGTCGAAATCCTCGACGGCGCCGCCGTCGGCGATCAGATCGTGATTTCCGGCACCGACGCGTTCAAAGGCGCAGATCGCGCGGTGCTCAGCCGATGAACGCACCGCGTCGCTCCTGTCGCTATCGCATCCACCTGCCGCAAGAGGCCTTCACATGCTCAAGATGACCCACCTGTCGAAGGTCTACCGCACCGAAGTGGTGGAGACCTACGCGCTGCGCGACTTCTCGATCCACGTGCGCGACGGCGAGTTCGTCGCCGTCACGGGACCGTCGGGCTCGGGGAAGACGACCTTCCTGACGATCGCCGGCCTGCTGGAGGAATTCACCGGCGGCGCCTACCAGCTCGATGGCGTCGACGTGCAGGGCATGAACGATGATGCGCGCTCGCGGCTGCGCAACGAGAAGATCGGCTTCATCTTCCAGGCGTTCAACCTGATCCCGGATCTGAGCATCGCCGAGAACATCGAGGTACCGCTGCGCTATCGCGGCTTCAGCGCTGCCGAGCGCCGGCGCCGTATCCAGCAGTCGCTCGAGCGCGTCGGGCTGGCCGCGCGCCAGCGCCACTACCCGGCCGAGCTCTCCGGCGGGCAACAGCAGCGGGCAGCCATCGCGCGCGCGCTGGCCGGCACGCCGCGACTGCTCCTGGCCGATGAGCCCACGGGCAATCTCGACACGCAGATGGCGCGCGGTGTCATGGAACTGCTCGAGGAGCTGCATCGCGACGGCGCAACCATCGTGATGGTGACGCACGATCCGGAACTGGCCATCCGCGCGCAGCGCGAGGTGCACATCGTCGATGGCCAGGTGGTCGATGTGGCCATCGAACCGCGCTTCGTCAGCGGCGGCGCACGGGTGCAGAATGTTTAACTACTACTTTGGCCTGGCGCTGCGCAGTCTGCGGCGCAACCCGGTGCTCACGCTGCTCATGGTGGTCACCATCGGTTTCGGCATCGGTGCCTCGATGACCACGCTGACGGTGTTTCGCGCCATGGACGCGGATCCGATGCCGCACAAATCGCGCGAGCTGTTCGCGCCGCAGATCGACAATTGGGGGCCGGGCGAGCACAACGCGGAATCGAGCGACAAGCTCGAGGATCAGCTCAGCTATATCGATGCCACGGCGTTGATGCGCGCGCACGCAGCCCCTCACCAGGTAGCCTCCTATGCGACGCTGTTCGCGCTGACGCCGGCGGATCGCGAGATGAAGCCTTTCAAGGCCGAGGGGCGCGCGACCTTCACGGATTTCTTCTCGATGTTCGATGTGCCGTTCCAGTACGGCGGCCCCTGGAGCGCCGCCGAGGATGAGGCGCATACACCGGTGATCGTCATCAACCAGGAGCTCAACAAGAAGCTCTTCGGCGGCGCCAACAGCGTCGGCCACACGATCAACCTCGACGACCACGACTACCGCATCATCGGCGTGATGGCGGAGTGGAACCCGGTGCCGCGCTTCTACGACCTGACCAACGAGAATTTTGCCAAGACCGCGCAGGTATTCCTGCCGTTCAACGTGGCCATCGAGCGGCAGTTGAATTCATGGGGCAACACCAGCTGCACCCGGCACGACGACAACGGCTGGCAGGGACTGCTCGACTCCAACTGCGTCTGGATCCAGTTCTGGGTGCAGCTCCCGACCCGCAGGGCCGTCAACGACTATCGCGTCTGGCTCAACAACTATGCGACCGAACAGCAGCACCACGGCCGCTTCAACTGGCCCGCGTACACCAAGCTGCGCAACCTGCGCCAATGGCTGACCTACGAGCACGTGGTCAGCGATGAAACCCGCATCCTGGTGCTGGTTTCCTTCAGCTTCCTGCTGGTCTGCATGCTCAACGCCATGGGGCTGATGCTGGCGAAGTTCATGGGGCGCTCGGCTGACATCGGCGTGCGGCGTGCGCTCGGCGCCAATCGCCGCGCCATCCTGGCGCAGTGCCTCATAGAGGCCGGTGTCGTGGGCCTCGCCGGCGGCCTGCTCGGCGTGGTGCTGACCATGCTCGGACTGCTGGCGCTGCGCGGCGTGCTGTCCGAGCAGATCCTGGATCTCACCAACCTGGATCCTACCGGCGTCGGCATCGCGCTGCTGCTGGCCATTGTCGCGACTATCACCGCGGGCCTCTATCCGACCTGGCGCGCGGCACATGTGCAGCCGGCCTGGCAGCTCAAGGCTCAGTAAGGAAACACCCCATGGAAATTCTGCCAATCCTCTCTGCCATGCGCCGTAACAAGGTGGGCGCCATCCTGGTCGCGATGCAGATGGCACTGACACTGGCCATCCTCTCCAATGCGCTGTTCATCATCCAGCAACGGCTCGCGGCCAGCGCGCGCCCGAGTGGTGCGGATGAGGCCAATGTATTCGCGATCTCGAACCAGTGGGTCGGTAATCCGCCGGACGAGTCGGCCATGGTGCGGGCGGATCTCGCGGCACTGCGCGCACTGCCCGGCGTGATCGATGCATCCGTCACCAACTCCTATCCGCTCACCAACTCCGGCTGGGGCGATGGCGTGGATGTCAGGCCCAATCAGCACGAGGATACGACCCACATGGCGCGTTACTTCGCCGATGAACACTCGATCGCCGCATTGGGCCTGGTGCTGCTGGCGGGCCGCAATTTCCGCGCCGAGGAGGTGGTCGATCGTGATCGCAATGCGAACATAGTGCCGCCGACGCTGATCGTCTCGCACGCACTGGCTTCGAGGCTGTTTCCCAACGGCGATGCGGTCGGCAAGGTGGTCTACACCAGCGGCAACAAGACCCAGGGCTCGACCATCATCGGCGTCGTCGATCGGCTGCAGGCGCCATGGGTCGGAAACGGTTCATGGGCCGCGGACTGGGTGGAGAACTCGCTGCTCGAACCATTTCGCTACGTGGCGCAGAGTTCCTACTACCTGGTACGCACGCAGCCCGGACAGCTCGATGCCGTGCGGCGAAGCAGCCAGGCGACGCTGTTCGAGATTCACCGGGCGCGCGTGCTCGACAAGATCCAGTCGCTCAGCGAGGCGCGGCACGAGGTCTATCGCGATGATCGCGGCCTGGCGCTGATCCTGGGCGTGGTCTGCCTCATCCTGCTGGCCATCACCGCGTTCGGCATCGTGGGACTGACCAGCTACTGGGTGGCGCAGCGCCGGCGCCAGATCGGCATTCGCCGCGCCCTGGGCGCCACACGCGGCGCCATCGTGCGCTACTTCCAGACCGAGAACCTGCTGATCGCTGCCACGGGTGCCGTGGTTGGTATCGCGCTCGCCATGACGCTGAACCTCTGGATGGTCAGCAGCTTCGAACAGCATCGCCTGCACGGCGTCTATCCGATCGTGGGCGCCGTGGCCGTGCTGCTGCTGGGCCAGCTGGCGGTGTTCTGGCCGGCGCTGCGCGCGGCCTCGATTCCACCGGCATTGGCGACGCGTAGCGTCTAACATCCGCGCATGCGTACGGTATTGGTGATCGACGACACGCCGGCGGTCGCGCAGGCGCTGGAGTTACTGTTCCGCCTGCACGATATCCGCACGCTGGCCGCGCTCACACCGCAGCAGGGCCTGGAGCTACTGGCGCGCGAGCGCATCGACCTGGCGATCGCCGACATGAACTTCAGCGCCGACACCACCTCGGGCGAGGAGGGCGAGGCACTGTTCAAAGCCATCCGCGAGCCGTATCCCGACCTGCCGGTGATTCTGCTCACGGCCTGGACTCACCTGGAGTCGGCCGTGCGGCTGGTCAAGGAAGGGGCGGCCGACTATGTGGCCAAGCCCTGGGACAACGACAAACTGCTGGCGACGGTGGAGAACCTGCTCGAGCTCGCCGAGAGCACGCACAACGCTAAACGGCTGCAGCGCGAACGGCGCATGCGCCGCCAGAAATTATCCGAGCAGTACGATCTGCGGGCCGCCGTGTTCGAATCGCAGGCCATGGAGGCGGCCATTGAGCTCGCCTGCCGCGTGGCGCGCGCACCGGTGCCGGTGCTGATCACCGGTCCCAATGGTGCCGGCAAGGAGCGCATCGCCGAGATCGTGCATGCCAATTCCAATGCCCGCAGCGGCTCCTTCGTCGCCATCAATTGCGGCGCGATCCCCGCGGAGCTGATCGAGTCGGAGCTGTTCGGCGCCGAGGCGGGTGCCTACACCGGTGCGCACCGCGCACGCGTCGGCCGCTTCGAGGCCGCCGACGGCGGCACGCTGTTCCTCGATGAGATCGGCAACCTGCCGCTGGCCGGGCAGGTCAAGCTGCTGCGCGTGCTCGAGACCGGACAGTTCGAGCAGCTCGGCTCCAGCCGCACGCGCCAGACCCGCGCGCGCGTGGTCAGCGCCACCAACGCGGACCTGCCCGCGCTGATCCGCGATGGGCGGTTCCGCGAGGACCTCTACTATCGCCTGAACGTCATCGAGATCTCATTGCCGCCGCTGGCCGAGCGCACCGAGGACATCCTGCCGCTGGCCGAATACTTCCTCGGCTCGGGCCTCACCTTAAGTGATGACGCGGTCGCAGCGCTGCTGGGCCACGACTGGCCGGGCAATGTGCGCGAACTGCGCAACTCGATCGAACGCGCGAAACTGCTGGCGCGGAACGCGGTGGTGCAGCGTTCGGACCTGAACCTGCCGGCGGCCACGACTCGCACCGGCTCCCCGGCCGAAGAGCATCTGACCCGCGACAGCATCGAGGCCAGCCTGCGCGCCGCGTCCGGCAATATCTCGCGCGCCGCGCACAGCCTGGGGCTGTCGCGCCAGGCCCTCTATCGCCGCATGGAGCGCTTTGGGCTGCGATTGCCGAGCGGTGGCTGATGCGCTTAGGGTCGCGCGCCTGGAGTATGGAAGGCAAGCTCGCAGTGCTGTTGCTGCTGGTCGGCGCCGGCGGCGCGCTGGCGGGCCTGGTGCTGCCGCATCACATCGAAGATCCGCGGCTGGCCTTTGCCGCGGCACTGGCCCTGGGGCTGCTGCCCTCAATGTGGCTGGCGCGCCGTGCACTGCGCCCGGCGCGACGGCTGCTGCGCGCCATGTCCGGTGCCGTGGCCAGCTATCGCGATGGCGACTTCAGTCTCTCGCTGGTGGTCGACCGCGACGATGAACTCGGCGAGCTGCTGGTGGCGCACAACGAGCTCGGCCGTGCGCTGCGCGAGCAGCGCTCGCACCTGGTGCAGCGCGAGCTGCTGCTCGACACGGTGACGCAGAACTCCCCGGTGGTGCTGCTGCTGGTCGACGGCCACCGCAACATCGTTTATGCGAACCTGGCCGCGCGGCATCTGTTCAACGATGGGCGCAGCCTGCTCGGGCAGGACTTCGGCGAGCTGCTGCAGCGCTATCCGCCCGGATTGCAGAGCGCCACTGAATCGGGCGCCGACACGCTGTTCTCGGTGGAGATCGACGGGGTCGAGGAGACCTTTCACCTCTCGCAGCGCCCCTTCCTGCTGCAGGGGCGGCCGCACCGGCTGTACCTGATCAAACGCCTGACGCGCGAGCTCTCGCGCCAGGAAGTGCAAACCTGGAAGCAGCTGATCCGCGTGCTCTCGCACGAACTCAATAATTCACTGGGACCGATCGCCTCGCTGGCGCATTCCGGCGCGCAGTTCGCGCAGCGCGGCGATCGCGAAGCACTGGATGGCATCTTCGCCACCATCAGCGAGCGCGCCGAGCACCTGCACCAGTTCATCAGCCGCTACGCCACCTTTGCCAAACTGCCCGCGCCGCGGCCCGAAGCGGTGGAATGGCCGGGTCTGATCGATGAGCTGCTGCGCGTGCAGCCCTGCCGCGTGGTGGGATCGCTGCCGGCCACGCCCGGCTGGTTCGACCGCGGACAACTGATGCAGGCACTCATCAACCTGATCAAGAACGCGCGCGAAGCCGAAGGGCCGGCCGATGCGATCGAACTGCAGGTCAGCATCGTCGGGGTGGAGCAGCGCATCGAGGTGCGCGATCGCGGACCCGGCATGAGCGAAACCGTGCTGACGCAGGCCGTGTTGCCGTTCTATTCCACCAAGCGCAATGGCACCGGATTGGGTCTGGCGCTGGCGCGCGAAATCGCCGAGGCACATGGCGGCCGCATTCGCCTGGCCAATCGCGATGAGGGCGGGCTGTCGGTGTTGCTGGCATTGCCGCTGGCCGTGTCCGCGCTGTCCGCGTGAAGCTGTCCGCGGACAATGTTTAGGTAGCCAGCGGGCTGCAATAACTATCTAACAAACAACGACTTATGAATTTTTAGAAACTGGCACGGCGCTTGGATTGTATTCCTCAGTGAACCACCAAAACTCGAGGAACGCTGACATGAACACGAACTTCCTGACTGCCTTTCGACCCCTGGTACTGGTGCTGTGCGCGGGCTCCGCTCTCGGTGCCGCCTGCACTGAACCCGCATCAGCCGCCAACGGCTCCGAGATGGCGGTGTCCTACCAGGATCTCAATCTTGCCAACGCGGCCGACGTGCGCGTGCTCTATCGCCGTCTCAAGCATGCGGCCAGCGATGTGTGCGGCAATGTGCCGGCGCAGGAGCTGGCGCGACACCTGGCCTTCGAGCGTTGCTACAACGCCGCCCTCGAGCGCGCGGTGACGCAGATCGATGTGCCGCAGCTGCAGGCGATGTACCAGAGCGAGACTGCCACCCAGACCCGCGGCTGATCGCTGCAATGGCCAACGCGGTGCGCGAGCCGGGAATCTATGGGGTTCCCGGCCGCGACCGCAAAATGTTTCGATGAACAACCCCGCACTCCGCTGCGCTGCTCTCCAATCGCGCTTGCACCCTGAGCCAAGACGCACTCCTCGCGTATCTCGTAGCGTAGTTGGCAATAGATGCCGACTCGGCAGCGCGAGGTGGGACCGATGCGTCAGTGGTATCCGCGGTTATCCAGGCACACTCGCATCTGCGTGCCCATCGTTGCCGGTGGGCTTTGCTTGCTCGGCACCGCAGCCGCCTTTGCCAGTGACGCCGATTCGGCACCCGTAGCGGTTCCGACCCCCGGCGCACCAGCTGACAGCGAGAGCGAAGGCGTAAACCGCCTGCCCGAGATCATAGTCACGGCGCAAAAGCGCGAACAGTCGCTGGAAGACGTCGGCATCGCGATCACCGCCTACAGCGGCGAGCAACTGCGAGAGCTCGGCTTTCAGGACAGCTTTGATATCGCCCGCATGACCCCCGGCGTGCACATCAGCGGCAACAACGGTGGCCAGAAGACCCTGTTTACCATCCGCGGTGTTACTCAGAATGACTTCAACGATCAGACCGAGTCGCCTGTAGCCGTCTATGTTGACGACGGCTACATCGCCTTCGGGCAAGGCCAGGTCTTCGGCGCGTTCGATCTTGATCAGGTAGAGGTTCTGAAAGGCCCACAAGGTACGCTGTTTGGTCGTAACGCCACCGGAGGCCTGGTGCAGTTCGTGACTACCAAGCCCTCGCAGGACCCGAACGGATATGCCGATCTCACGTACGGTTCCTACAACCAGGTGAAGTTTCAGGGGGCGATCAATCTGCCGCTCAGCTCCACCATAGCGGCGCGGTTAGCGGTCTATACGGATCGCTTTGATCCGATATTGAAGAACGAGTATCCGAAGAATTTCGTCACCCTGGACGGTAAGCCCTCGCCCATCGGCGGCCAGGATACTTTCAATGACAATACCGTGGCGGCGCGCGGCGAAGTGCTGTTCCAGCCCGACAGTGATGTCAGCGTCCTGTTCACAGGCAATTACGCGCGCGCAAGGCTCTCGACCCCGGCCCTGCTTGAGGAGCCTGCCATTCCGGTATTTGACGCCGCGGGCAACCACATCAACACGCTGGTAGCCGGGCCCAACAGCACCGTGCAGGCCCTCGGCCCCGGCGGTGTGCCCATCAACGACCCGCTGTCGTTCAATAACGGCGTGACCCGGCCGGCGGGCGGCAATTTCTATGGCCCCAGCTGTACGCCCAGGAACTACCAGGACCTGAGCTGCAGCATGGACTTCGCCTTCAGCAACCTCGACAGAACCGACAGCTGGGGAGCCGCGGGCAAGCTCGAATGGAAGTTCCCGGTGTTCACATTGACCGCCGTGACCGACTACAAGAATTTCGACAAATTCCAGGCATTGCCAGCCGACGGAGGCGCGGCGACCACCGTCAACGTGCTCTTCAATGCCACCGCACAGCAATTTACGCAGGAACTGCGACTGAACGGCGAAGCCGACCGGTTTCGCTGGGTCACCGGACTCTACTATCTGCACGTCAATATCAATTCACAGTACGCGCTGGCCGCCAATTCGGACAGCCTGTTCCTGCCACTGGTCGGCGTACCCTGGGACGATGCGTCAATTTCTCATCTCGACACCAATTCGAGCTCAGTGTTTGGCCAGCTTGAATTCGATCTGACACACACATTGACCCTGACGACCGGCGCTCGCTACATCAAGGAACGAAAGAGCTTCACCGATGAGGAATCCTTCTTTCTCAATGCAGACCCCTTCGTCGTCAATACCGGGGTGCAGCTGTTCCCGGTGCAACCGCTTCGGACCTATCACGAAGACCAGGGACTGTGGAGCGGGAAGGCACAACTGGACTGGCATGCTGCCAACCATCTGCTGGTCTATGCCGGGGTCAATCGCGGCGTGAAGGCCGGCGGGTTCAATGCCACGACCACCTTTGGCGCCGGCTTTCCGACCAACGAGGTCCCGTATGGCCCGGAGACTCTGGTTGCCTATGAAACCGGTTTCAAATGGGACGATCTGTTTGCGGGCACAACCCGAATCAACGCGACGCTGTTCGACTATGACTACCGGGGATACCAGGGATTTTTCTTCACGACGGTGACCGGGTATGTCAAGAATCTCGACGCCCGAAATAAAGGCGCTGAGCTGGAAATCCTGTCCTCGCCCGCGACAGGACTCACGTTGGGCGTGAGCGGATCGTATCTGGATGCGAAGGTGTTCGGCGTGCAGCTCGGGCCCGGAGTCCTGATCAATACTCAGCCGGCGTTTGCTCCTGCCGAGAAGGCCTCCGCGCTGGCACGCAAGCAATGGAATGTCCCGGCTCTCGCCGGTTCGGTCGCCGCGCAACTCGATTACAGCTTCACCTCCGCGTTCTGGTCCGACATCCGCAATTTTTCCGCCTCGCAATTGCCTTCGTACTCACTGCTGGATTTCCGGCTTGAATGGCATTCGCGCGATGATCATTGGCAGACGGCGGCGTTCGTCGACAACCTGGCGGACAAACGCTACTACACGATTGGCTATGACCTGTCGACGGTGACGGGCTCGAATTCCCTGGTGCCGGGGAAGCCGCGCTGGTTCGGCGTCGAGGTCCGATACGGCTTTGGCAAGTGATGTTCCTGCAGAACTACTGGTACGCGGCCGCATGGTCGACCGAAGTAGGCCGTACTCCCTTTGCCCGGACGATCTGCAACCAGCCGATCGTGTTCTACCGTACCCAGGCAGGAGCGGCGGTCGCGATGGAGGATCGCTGCTGTCATCGGCGTTTGCCGCTGCGCATGGGCAAAGTCGTGGGTGACAATCTGCAGTGTCACTACCACGGCATTACCTTCGAACCGAGCGGGCGCTGCGTCAAAGTGCCTGGGCAGGCACTGGTACCGCCGAGTGCGCGAGTGCGTACCTACCCGGTCAGCGAACGTCACGGTTTGCTTTGGGTGTTCCTCGGCAGCCCCGAGCTCGCCGATGCGAATGCGATTCCGGATTATCACTGGATCACGGATCCGGAGTGGGGTTCCAAAGGGGCCTACTTCCATGTCAGGGCACACTATCTGCTGATCGTCGAGAATCTGCTCGATCTCACGCACCTGGCATTTGTCCATGCGACCACGATCGGCAACACGGCGGTGGTCGAGAGCGCGGACGTCCAGTTCAGGAAAGGACCGCAGAGCGTCGATGTCAGACGCCTTATGAGGAATTCAGCGCCACCCCCAACCTATGTCCGGGCCGGCGGCTTTGCCGGCAATATCGATCGATGGCAGTTCATCAATTTCGCGCCACCCGGCTTCGTGCGATTGGAGACGGGCGGCTGTGACGCCGGACGCGAGCATGATCCCACGGCCAAGCGGATCACGCTTCGAAACCTGAACATCGTTACGCCGGAAACCGATGCCAGCAGCCACTACTTGTGGGCGCAGTGTCATGACTTCGATGCCCGCAATTCCAAATTGACAGAGATGATCTTCGCGGATGTGCAGGAGGCTTTTCTCCAGGACGTTGCGGTTTTCGAGGCGCAGCAACAGAGCATCGAGCAGTGCCCGGACGCCCCGGAGATCGATGTCAACGGCGACGTCGGCGGCCTGCAGGCCCGGCGCATCGTGCGGGAACTGCTGGAACTGCAGGCAGCGCGCGGGTCGGCGAGCGCATAGGTCCGCGCATGCAGAAACAGCAGCCGACGAGGTGGCTCGACGCAGTAGGGCTCGAGGATGTGCCGGAGGGCGGGGTGAAGGGCGTCATACTCAGCGGGCAATTCATTGCGCTCTATCGCCACCAGGGGCAGCTCTATGCCACCAGCGATATCTGCACCCATGAATATGCGCTGCTGTCGGGCGGCTGGCTGGAAAACGGTGAGATCGAGTGCCCGCTGCACGGCACCCGCTTCCGGATCACGGACGGCAGTTGCCTCGGGCCTTATGGCCACGATTTGCGCTGCTTCCAAACACGCGTACGACAGGGACGCATCGAAGTCGCGCTGCTAGCGGATGGCCGCGAGTGAGAACCGAAGAACACACTGGCTCCACGCCCCGGCTGCCACGCTTCAAGGCGGCCGCAGTACAGACTGCTCCGGTCTATCTGGACCCAACGGCCACCGCACAGAAGGCGTGCTCGCTGATCCGCGAGGCGGCCGGCAACGGGGCGCAGATCGTCGCCTTTCCCGAAGTGTTCATCGCGGGTTATCCGTATTGGAACTGGATCACTGATCCGATCACCGGCAGCGCCTGGTTCGAGCGGCTCGTCAAAGCATCGGTGCTCGTTCCCGGGCCCGAGATCGACCTCGTCTGCCGGGCGGCTCGCACCGCGGGGGTCCATGTCGTAATCGGTGTGAACGAGCGCAGCCCCGTCTCGCTCGGCGCCATCTACAACACGCTGGTATTCATCGGCAGCGACGGCTCGGTGCTGGGGAAGCATCGCAAGCTGGTGCCTACCTGGGCTGAGAAACTGACCTGGACCGGAGGCGATGGCTCGAGCCTGCGGGTGTACCAGACGCAGATCGGGCCGCTCGGCGGCCTCGCCTGCGGCGAGAACACCAACACGCTGGCCCGCTTCGCGCTGCTCGCCCAGGGCGAGCTGGTGCATGTGGCCAGCTACATTGCGCTGCCGGTAGCGCCGGCCGACTACGACATGGCCGAGGCGATCAAGCTGCGCGCGGCATCGCACTCGTTCGAGGGCAAGCTATTCACGATCGTTTCCTGCTCCACCATATCCGGGGAAATCATCGATGCCCTGGCGAAGCTCGCGCCCGATGTGCGCGCCCGATTCGAGCGCAAGTCGAGTGCATTTTCAGGGATCCTTGGACCGGACGGACGTGTGGTCGGTAAGCCGCTGATCGATGATGAGGGAATCGTCTATGCGGAAGTCGACCTGGGCAAATGCATTGCCCCCAAGCAGATGCACGACATCGTGGGGCACTACAACCGGTTTGATGTGTTTCAGCTGACCGTCAATCGGCGCGCCAATGCTGCGCTCGACTGGTCCGAGCCCGGGCCTGAGCCAAAGCCCGAGCCGGCGCCGCGCGTCAAGAGGCCGCGCAAGTGAGGAAGCCATGCGTGAGAACGTAGTTGGACGCGCGAACGTTGACGACACGCCGGAGCTGGACGCGTTCTACGATCAGCTGGCGGGCTGGGAAGCCGGTGCGCTGTGGACCGTGGCAAACGAGATCGAGCCATGGCAGCCAAGCTCGGCCTCGGTACCGTTTCTCTGGCGCTACGCGGATATGCGGGCCCCGGTGCTGCGGTCGGTCGAACTGGTGACGCCCGAGAAGGCCGGGCGGCGTGTCATCTATCTTCGCAATCCGGGCCGGCGCCAAATGGCCGCGGTGGTGGGCTGGTTGTATTCGGGCCTGCAGGTGATGTTGCCCGGAGAAATCGCCTCGGCGCATGCTCACTCGGCCTCGGCGCTGCGCTTCATCATGGAAGGGTCGGGCGCCTTCACCATCGTCAATGGACACAAGATGCGACTCGGCGCGCGCGATCTGGTGTTGACGCCGAACGGCACCTGGCACGAGCACGGCGTGGATGCCGATGGCAGCCCCTGTATCTGGCAGGACGGTCTGGACATTCCGTTCGTGAATGCCATGGAAGCCAATTTCTATGCGGTCCACCCGGCTCTGCATCAGCAGACAGGCTACGCGGTCGACGACACCAGCAAGACGTGGGGACACCCGGGCCTGCTGCCCGCTTCGGGCAGCTGGAACAAGGCTTACTCGCCGCTCTTCAAATATGAATGGGAGCCGACGTACGAAGCCCTGCGACAGTACGCCGGCGCGATCGAGGGCTCACCCTTCGATGCAATTCGGCTCAATTACGTCAATCCGGCAACCGGCGGACACGTGATGCGGACCATGGGCGCGAGCATGCAGCTGCTGCGGGCAGGGGAGCGAACCCGCGCCCACCGCCATACCGGCAGCTTCGTCTACCAGGCGGCCAAGGGGCGCGGCTACTCGATCATCGGCGGTGCTCGCTTCGACTGGCAGGAGCGCGACATTTTCTGCGTGCCTTCCTGGGCCTGGCATGAGCATGCCAATGCCTCGACAACCGAGGATGCCTGCCTGTTCTCGTTCCACGATCTGCCGGTCATGCAGGCGCTCGATCTGTATCGCGAGGAAGCGTACGTCGACAACGGTGGATTTCAGACGGTCAGTCCATGCGCCTAGTAACTTACCGGACGGGAGCCAATAGCGCTCGGCTGGGAGCCGTAGTCGGCGAACTGATCGTCGATGTCGCGCGGCTGGGCAACGCGCACGGCATCACTCTGCCGGACGATATGCTGCTGCTGATTGACGAGGCACCCACGGCATTGCCGGCGCTGCGAGAGCTCATCGATCGCTCTGCGAGCGGATTTGCGGTGGGTTGCGCCAGCGCCATCGAGAACGTGAAGATTCTCGCGCCGATCATCAAGCTGCGGAAGAATATATTCGGCATCGGGCTCAACTACCGGGCGCATGTCGGCGAATCGGCCCGCAGCCTCGATACCGATGCGAACCTGCCAAGCCAGCCGATCGTGTTCTCCAAACCACCGACCGCCGTCATCGGTCCCGGCGATGCCATTCACCACAATGCGAAGCTGACCAAACAACTCGACTGGGAAGTCGAGCTCGCGGTAGTCATCGGCAAGACCGCCACGCGCGTGGCAACCGCCACAGCCATGTCACACGTATTCGGTTACAGCGTGATGATCGACATCTCTGCGCGTGACAATCGCCGCGGAGGGCAGTGGATTTTCTCCAAGGGAATGGACACCTATGCGCCCTTTGGACCCTGCATCGTCACCGCCGATGAAATCCCCGATCCTCACAGCCTGAGGCTGTGGCTGAAGAAAAATGGGGAGATGAAGCAGGACTCGAATACCCAGTACATGCTGTTCCGCATCGCCGATCTGATCGCCGATATTTCCTCGGGCATCACGCTGGAACCGGGCGATGTCATTGCCACCGGCACGCCCGCCGGAGTCGGCGCGGGGCGTACTCCGGCCGAATGGCTCTGGCCCGGAGATGTGCTCGAGGCGGGCGTCGAGGGAATTGGCGAGTTGCGTCACCCGGTCGTGCCGATATAGGAGCATCACCGTGTCGGGCATTGCTTTGCGCCTCGGGCAGATCGTGCCCTCATCCAACACCACCATGGAGACGGAGATTCCCGCACTATTCCGAGCGCGGGAAGAAATTTTCCCCGAGCGCTTCACTTTTCACTCCAGCCGCATGCGAATGAAGCGCGTCACGGCCGAGGAGCTCGAGGCCATGGATCGGGACAGCGATCGCTGTGCGCTGGAACTCTCGGACGCACGGGTGGACGCGCTGGCCTACGCGTGCCTGGTGGCGATCATGAACATGGGGCCCGGGTATCATCGGCGCGCCGAAACGCGACTGCATGCCCGCACCGTGGAAAATGGCGCTCCGGCGCCCGTAGTCACGAGCGCCGGTGCACTCACCGAAGGACTGCGGGCACTCGGCGCCAGGCGGGTATCGCTCATCTGCCCCTATATGAAGCCGCTGGCGCAGATCGTCGTCGACTATATCGAGGCCGAAGGCGTCGAGGTCCATGACCATCTGGCGCTCGAGATCGCGGATAATCTCGAGGTCGGTAGGCAGAACCCCGAAAATCTGCTCGAGATCCTCCGGCGCGTGGATTGCCGCGGGGTCGATGTCCTGGTGATATCCGCCTGCGTGCAGATGCCATCGTTACCCGTGATCGATCGTGCCGAACGCCAAACGGGTATTCCGGTGGTATCGGCGGCGGTATGCACGGCTCATCAGATGATGAAGCAACTCGGGCTTGCGGCGAGCGTGCCGCAGGCCGGAGCGCTGTTGTCCGGCCGCTACTGAAGCCGCTGAAATCTACGAATGCTGGACTTCGACGCTGGCGCGCATCTCGGAGGGAGTAATGCCCACGCGCGACTTGAAGACCCCATTGAAGTAGGACACATCGCTGAAGCCGCACGACCAGGCAATCTCCGAGATGCGCTTGTGGCGCAACATCGGGTCGCGAATCGCGCGGATGCACTGGTTGATACGCTCATCCAGCAGCCAGGCACAGAAAGAGCGTCCGGTCTCCTGCATGAGCTTGTGAACGCTGCGCACTGAAATCTTCAGATGCAGCGCAGCTTGCTGCGGTGTCAATTCCGGATCAGTGGTGTGGCGACGCATGAAGGCCAGCAGTGCTTCCAGCCTCAGGCGGCGCTCGGATGGTGGCGGCGTGGTGAAGCTGGCCTGGTTCGCAGCCACGACCCCTAGCAAAGCGCAGAGATTCTCGCTCAGGACCTCCGCAACCGTTTCGCTGACATCGAATGCCGGATTGCTCAGACGCAGAATGTACTCGCGCAGCAGATCCGCGCATGGTTCTGTTTCCGCGATGGGCACGGCGTGGTGGCTCTTGATCAGGAACGGCGCATAGCGGCTTATCAGATCACGCGGCAGCACCGCGACCATCCGTTGCACTGATCCCGAGAGCGACACGACGAAGGGTTTTGCACCGTCGACCAAACCCATCTGCCCTGGCTGCACGACTACTTCGCGGTCGCCCTGCCGCAGGCGCGCGGTGCCGCCCAGCTGCAGGCTCAACAGAAAGGCACCGCCATGATCGTGGGCAATGTCGCGACGATCCCGCACGATTTCATGGGCGGATGAATCGAAAGAGGCAAATGCGAGGTCGCGCAGCCGGCGTGCAGAAATCGATCCGACAAATCCGCTGCCCGGCATGCCATTGACCGACCCGCCGAGCACGGCCCGGCTGATGACCTGCCGCCAATAGTCGGCGCAATGCCGTGGCTCGACATCACGCGTAGACCAGGACGATATTTGCATATTTATAGTCAATCCCTATCTTCTGCGTATATCAATATTTACGCCCTGTGACAATGGCGCCGGGGCACTTGCCGGGTGGGGTGTGCTGCCCGGCGCCGGCATGCGCTGGGGCAGAATGTGGCTTGCGCTGCGGCCCAAGACAGGCTCAGCCCGATCCGGGCACGCTCGGCGGACTGCCATGCGAACAGAGCAATCAAGCGGGCAACTCGCTGACGCCGCGCTTGCCGAAGCCAATGCCATCATCAATACCTGCAATCACTTCGGCTTCTGCACGGCCACGTGTCCCACATATTCCATAACGCACGATGAGAACGAATCGCCGCGCGGGCGAATCGATCTCATCCGCGCGATGCTGGCGACACCGGGGCCGCCGGACGCCGCGACCGTGCAGCATCTCGATAACTGCTTGTCCTGCCTCGCCTGTGTGTCGACCTGCGGCGTCAAGGTCGACTACATGCACCTCATAGATCACGCCCGCGCACATATCGATCGCAACTACCGCCGTACGTTGCGCGATCGCCTGTTTCGAAAGTTGATTGCAGTCACGGTGCCGAATCGGCGCCGCTTCCGTCTGGCATTGGATATGGGCCGGCGCTGCGCGTGGCTGGCGCGCTTCCTGCCGCCACGGCTCCGCCATCTTCTCGAATTGATCCCGCAGGCCGGTGAGGTGACTGCGGATCTGGCGGCCGGCACATATCCGCCGGAAGGTGCGACCCGCTGGCGCGTGGTATTGCTCGCCGGATGCGCCCAACGCGTACTGGCGCCGCAGATCAATGCCGCCACCGTTCGCCTGCTGAATCGCCTGGGATGCGAAGTCTCGGTGGTGGCGGGTGCCGAATGTTGTGGCGCCCTGGCTTTCCACATGGGCCGGGTGGCGGAAGGCCGAGAGGCGGCCAAACGCAACATCGATGCCTGGATTACCCTGAGTGAGCGCGCGGCGATCGATGCAGTGATCGTCAATGCCTCGGGCTGCGGCACGATGATGAAGGACTATGAGCATGTATTCCAGCACGACTCACGCTACCGCGAGCGCGCGCGCCTGATCGCATCCTGTACCGTGGATGTGTGCGAATTCATCGACCGCATTGGCATGCGGCCGGCAACCATCGCCACGAATTTCAAGGTCGCGTATCACGACGCCTGTTCGCTGCGTAACGCCCAGCGGGTCACACGCGAGCCGCGTCGGCTACTGCGCGCGGCTGGCTTCCACGTGGTGGACGTCGCTGAAGCACATTTCTGCTGCGGTTCGGCGGGCGCCTACAATCTGCTGCAACCCAAGATCGCGCGCTACCTGGGCGAGCGCAAGGCACGCCACGCCGAGACTAGCGGGGCCTCGGTGCTCGCGCTCGGCAATGTCGGCTGTCTGGCGCAATTGTCCCAATACACGACGCTGCCCATCGTGCACACGGTCGAACTGCTCGATTGGGCCACCGGTGGCCCGCTGCCGCCGAATCTCAAGGGCAGGCCATTGCGCGCACAGCCCGAGGAGCTGAGCGCGATGCCGCAGGAAACCGACGCGGTCGGCCTGTGGTGACATCGATGACCCAAGACCGCGACAGCTTCTTCTCGCATATTGCGCGTGAACTGGGGCCGGGCAGCATCGATGTGTCACCCGAGGCGCGCCGCCGCTACGGCGAGAATACGATGCCCACAGGCGTGAGGGACGTCGCAGGGGTCGTGTTTCCAAAATCGACCGCCGAGGTGCTGACGGTCGTGCGCGCGGCAAACCAGCACCGGGTACCCATCTATCCAATCAGCGGCGGCAACAATATCGGCCTGGGCTCGCGTTCACCGGTCCTCGACGGCCAGGTCGTAGTGGACCTGGGCTGGCACATGTCCAGAATCATAGAGGTGAACGAAGAGCTCGGCTTTGCCGTGATCGAGCCGGGCGTGACGTTTCAGAGACTGCATGATGAGCTGGTTAGGCTCGGGGATCGCCTGATGGTCTCGGCGACCTCCGGGCCGCCGCTAGGCAGCGTTCTCGGCAACGCGCTGGACAAGGGGGGCGGCTACGGTCCGCACTTCGATCATTTCGGCATGCTCTGCGGGCTCGAAGTCGTGCTCGGTAACGGCGAGGTGCTGCGCACCGGGGAAGGCAGTCTGCGGCATGACACGCTGGTAAATTGGCATGTGTCCAAATATAGCTTCGGTCCGATTCTCGATGGGCTGTTCGCCCAATCCAACTTCGGGATCGTGACGCGAGCGGCGGTCTGGCTGCTACCGCGGCCACCGGCCATCGAGTCGTTTCACTTCCTGTTTCCGCATGATGATGATCTTGGCATCATCATCGATCTGATCCGCCCGCTGCGGATCAGCGGCTTCGTGCCAACGCTGTTTCGAGTCTGCAATGACCTGTACGCCTTCGGTACCGAAGAGACCAATCCCGAATACGAACAGACGCACGGCCGAATCTCCGTTTCAGCAACGGCGCGCGCGGCGCTCCGGAACAAACACGGCCTAGGTGCCTGGCAGGTCTCAGGGGCCTTCTACGGAGCGAGCAGCGCCGCGCTCGCGCCGATGATCGAACGCGTCAAGAGCCATTTCAGCCGCGACGGGCGCAGCCGCTACATTCCGCACGTGGAGGCACTCGATATCGCGCCGCTGAACATAGCGATCGATTCGATGTCGGGCCGCCCGAGCAGCGCCGAGCTGACTTTGCTGCGCTGGCGCCCGGGAGGCGGAAATCTCTGGTTCAGCCCCGGCACGCCGATGTCCGGCCGGCAGGCACTCGAGCTGGATCGAATCGGCAGGGAGATCTACGCCGAGACCGGGATGGACTACATTGTCATGCACGTTGCCGGTGCACGCTATGCGCGCAGCCTGCATGTGCTGGTCTTCAACCAGGGCGATCCGGACGAGAACCAGCGCGCGGACGACTGCTATCGTCGCCTGGCGCGCGAGTTCGCGCGCCGTGGAATCGGCGTCGGTCGCTCGCCGATCGACTATCAGCAGGAGCACATGGAGATGCTGACGTCCGCATTCAGGGACACGAGCAATTCGATCAAACGGGTGCTCGATCCGAACGGGATCATCGCGCCGGGTCGATACGGCATCGGCTAATTACAGACCAGCAGGGAGAGCGCTCATGGGCGGAAAGTTCATCGAGATCACGGCAGAGGACGGCTTCCGGCTGCGCGCGTACCAGGCATTACCGCCCAGCGGCACAGGGCCAGGGCTGCTGGTGCAGCAGGAACTGTTCGGGCTCAACCGGCAGATCCGCGCCATCTGCGATCGATTCGCAGAGGAAGGCTATGTTGTCGTGGCACCGGATCTATTCGCGCGGGTCGAACGCGACGTTGATCTTGGCTATAGCGAAGCCGACTTCAAGCGGGCATTCGCGATTTACGGGCGGTTTGATGAGGCTCGCGCCGTGCAGGATGTCGGTGCCACCCTGGCGGCGCTGCGACGCATGCCCGAATGCACCGGCCGCGTCGGAACGATCGGCTACTGCCTGGGTGGAAAACTGGCGGTGCTGACGGCGGCGCGCTATCCGGTGGACTGCGCGGTCAGTTACTACGGCGTCGGTATCGAAAAATGTCTGGATGACGTCAGGCGCATTACCTGCCCAATGGCCCTGCACTTCGCCGAGCTGGACAAGTATGGGCCGCCCGAGGTGCTCACTGCCATTCGTTCGGCCTTCGGCGAACGCCCGGACTTGAAGTTTTACGTCTATGCAGGGGTCGATCACGCGTTCGCCTCGCCGGAGCGTCCAACCTATAACAAGCCGGCGGCGATGATGGCGTACTCGCGTTCGCTGGGTTTGCTGCGCAAGGCCCTGGGCCCCGACTACGACCTGTCGGCGCTATGGGACAAGCATTTGGAACATGAGTTTGCGACCCGCGATCTCGAAGCGAATATGAAAACCATGGTCGCGCAGCCGTATGTGAACGACGTGCCGACCCTGACTGGCGGGGTGGGCTACGAGGAGCTCTACAATTTCTACAAGCATCACTTTCTGTTCGCCAATCCTGCCGATACGCGCACGATTCCGATCTCGCGCACCGTTGGCACCGATCGAATCGTCGATGAGCTGATCTTCTGCTTTACCCACGATCGGGAGATCGACTGGATGCTGCCAGGCGTCGCGCCGACCGGAAAATACGTTGAGGTGCCGCTGGTCGCGATCGTCTGCTTCCGGGGCGACAAGCTCTATCACGAGCACATTTATTGGGACCAGGCCTCGGTGCTGGTGCAACTGGGACTGCTCAAGCGGGACGGATTGCCGGTGGTCGGCATCGAATCAGCACAGAAGCTGCTCAATGAAAATCTCCCCTCGAACCTGCTGATCCGCAATTGCCTGGTTCGCCGGCTCGACGCCGACAGCTTCCAGCCGCCCGCCCATTGAGCGATGACCGCCCATCTTCCGAAGATCGCGGTTGTGACAGGTGCCAACCGCGGCCTGGGCGTGGAGATCGTGCGGCAGCTGGCGAGGCGGAATGTCCAGGTGGTGTTGACGGCGCGGGCTGCCACGCTCGGTCGCGTGGCCGCGGATCTTCTGGGCGCCGAGGGGCTGCGCGTGGTGTTCCACCCGCTGGATGTGCAAGACAGTGGCAGCATCCGGCGCCTGGCGGATTTCATGGACGCGCGCTACGGACGCCTGGATCTGCTCATCAACAACGCCGGCGCGCATCGCAAGAGTGACGGCGCGGGCTGCGAGGTGCCCGCGGGCACCATGCTCGAGGCATTCGCCATCAATTGTGTGGCGGCAGTCGAAGTTAGCCAGGGACTGCTGGGGCTGCTGCGCAAGAGCGGGTCGGGTCGGATCATCAACATTTCCACGCTGCTGGCGCAGCCGGTCCATATGGACCAGTTCCCGGGGCAGCTGTTCGCCTACCGGGTGGCCAAGTCGGCGCTGAATGCCGCCAGCGCCGCGCTGGCGGTGGAGCTGGCGGCTGACGGGGTGGCAGTGAACGCCGTACACCCGGGGTGGCTCAGAACGGCCATGGGAGGCCCCGATGCACCGCAAAGCGTCGGAGAGGGCGCCGAGGCGGTGGTTTATGTCGCGCTGGATGTGCCGGGCAGCGTGAGCGGGAAATTCTTTTTGCAGAGGGACGTGGCGCCGTGGTGATGCCCCCTCAATCGGCTTTCAGAGTCAATTGATCGGTGCGAGCCACGGCAGGACGCCGCGGCAGCGAGCCGGCGATTTTATCCAGGGCACGCTGCGAGACGGCGCGCCAGGTCGTGAGCTTGCCGCCGTAGATGGAGAGCACACGAGGCCTGTTGGCGCGATCAGGAATCAGCTGCGTTTCGCGTGAGCGCGAGAACGCGTGATCGGGGCCGGCCGGCAACACGCGCAGGCCCGCGAAGCTCTCGATCAGATCCGATTCAGACACGCCGCGCCAGCGCGGGAAATAGTGCTTGAGCACGCCCAGCAGGTAGTGAGTCTCCGCCGGCGTCGGCGCCACCAGGGCCGGATCCCCTTCATAGCGTGTCTCGGTGGTACCCACCATCACATGGCCTTTCCACGGGATGACGAACACGGCGCGGCCGTCGTGCGGACTTTCGAGATAATAGATGCCGCGATCGAGCGTGCCGGGCAGCACCAGGTGCGTTCCCTGCACGCACTCGAGCGCGGGCACGCTGATCGCCGGCGTGATCAGCCGCGCGACCCGGTCGGCCCAGGGACCGGCCGCATTCACCAGCACGCGTGCGCGCGATTCAAGCGGCGTGTCGCCGTGCACGTAGCGCAGCGAGACGCCTTCCTCATCAAGAGTCGCTCCTTCGAAGCGCGCCGGACAGCGCAGCTGCGCGCCCAGCTGCAGAGCCGACTGCTGCACAGCGCGCGTGAGCGCGCGGTCATCGGTCTGGCCATCCTGGTACCAGAACACCGCCTGCAGGCCGGCAGTATCGAGACCATCGAGAGTGGCCCACTGCTCACGCGGCACGGTGCCGAAGCGCGACTCGGGCCGCAGTGACGCGAGCAGCGCGTAGAGACTTAGACCTAACCGCAACTGCCAGGGCCGGCGCCGCGTGTGCGCGTACACGGGGATGTAGAAGCGCTGCACGCGCACCAGGTCCGGCGCCAGCCGCAGCATGAGCCCGCGCTCGCGCAGGCTCTCGTGCACCAGGCCGAACTGCCCGGTTTCCAAATAACGCAGGCCGCCGTGAATCAGCTTGCTGGAGCGGCTGGAGGAGCCCGCGGCCGTGGCCGTCTGTTCGAGCAGCAGCACCGAATGACCGGCAGCGGCAGCCGCCTGGGCGACGCCGGTGCCGTGAATGCCGGCGCCGATGACAGCTACATCGAAGGTCTCCATCAGCGGAGCGCGAGCCCCCGCACGGCCTGGCTCATCGCGGCCACGGCCATGGTCTCGATGTGGTGCGCGCCCCGCTGCGTGAGCGACAGCGCCAGGGGCAGCGTATCGACTTCATAGATGACCCATTCCCAGGTGCCGCGCCAGAGCGCGCCGCCCGGCGGCAACTGTTCCTGGTCGCCGAACAGAAACTCCGGCGACAGCGCCTCGGCCTTCAGGCGGGTGTGGTCGTGATAGTCGCTCAAAACCCAGCCAATGCGCACGCCGCCGACCTGGCGCGCGCGATACACGGCTGCGAGATCAAAGGAGATCACCACGCACTGCTGCTGTGAGGGCTTGACGACATCGAGCACGCGGCCGACCACCTGGTCGTGACCAAAGCGCACCAGGCTCTCGCGTTTGATCTCGACGAACAGCGTGACCTCGGGCCGGGATTCGATGAGCTTGAGCACATCGCGCAGCAGCGGAACGCGGGTGCCGCGATAGCGTTCACCGAAGCGCAGCGTTTCGGGCACTTCGATCTCGCGGATCTCGCGCGCGCGCATCTCGAACACGCTGCCGACGACGCCGGCCGTCCGCTCCAGCGATGCGTCGTGGATGACGATGGGCACCCCGTCGGCCGAGAGCTGCACGTCGAGCTCCAGGAATCGCAGTCCCAGGTTGAGCGCCGACTCGAACGCGGCCAGCGTGTTTTCCGGGAAATCGTGCGCATTACCGCGGTGTGCGACCAGCGAGACCATTACTAGCGCTTTCCGCCGCGCTTTTCCTCAAATTGCACGATGGGCTCGCCGCTGGTGACGATGACATCGCCATCGATGGTGGCGCCGCGCGCCATGGCGATGCTGCGCGCGCTGACGCGGCCGCGGATCACGGCCGTGGCGGCTATTTCAATGCGTTCGGTGACGCTGATCGCCCCGGTGATGCGGCCCGCGACCACGGCGCTGACGGCATGCACCTCGCCGACCCATTCCGCATCCGGACTGATCGAGAGCTCGCCGCGTACATTGCCGTCGCCCTGCACGCTGCCGCCGAGCATGAGGGCGCCGGGGGTTTCGATATCGCCCACGAGCCGCGTGCCGCCGGCCAGTATCGAAGGGGTGCCGCCGATGCGATCGAGCAGCCGTCGTCGAGGTTTATCTCCCATGACGCTAGTGTGCACGCCGGCCACGGGGCCGTCATCTATCCTCGGGCTGCTACAATGCGCCCCATGAAAACGCATGCGACTCCATGGACAGTAATCGCCCTCGCGGGCGCACTGATGCTCGCAGGCTGCAGCCACGAGAGCGCCGACTGGAAATCCGCCACCACGGCCGATACCGCGGAAAGCTACCAGCAATTCCTGACGCAGCATCCCAACAGCGCCAACGCCGCCCAGGCGCATACGCGCATCCAGCAGATCCAGGAGGATCACGACTGGCAGAGCGCGACTTCGGCCGACACGCGCGAAGCCTACGAGCAGTTCGCTTCACAGCACCCCGACAGCAAATGGGTGCAGGAAGCGCGCATTCGCATCGAGAATTTTGCACAGTCGGGCGCCGCTGGCAGCGGGGCCGGTGCCGCGACGGCGGCCACTGCGGTGACCGGGGCTCCCAAGATGCCTGGCGGCAAACAGCCGCATGTGGCGACCATGGCGGGCGCGCACTATGTGCAGCTCGGCGCCTATCACAGCCAGGCCGGTGCGGAGTCGCAGTGGAAGCATTTGAGCGTCAAATACGCGCGCGAATTGGGCACGCTGACGCCGCGGTACGTAGCGGGCAAGGTGAAATCACAGCCCGTGGTGCGCCTGCAGGTGTCGGTGAGCTCGCGCGCGCAGGCCACCGCCCTGTGCGGCAAGCTCAAGGCGCGCGGGCAGGCCTGCGTCCCAGTGGGCGCCGGGTGATGGCGTGAGGGGACAGTAATGGACCAAATTTGCCGGGCAAAACGCGTCAGTGTTCAGTCGCGAGGTGACAGGAAATGTCATATTCGCCCCATTGCAACCTATTACCGATCGCATACCGTTGAATTAAGTCGTTGAACCTGGAACGATTTTGTAAAATTGGTACGCGGTTTGCTTCGTCTTCCTCTGTAAGGTTTTCCCCTAACCTTTGCGAACAACGTTCCCCGGTGTTCGCCTTAAGGCGCCGCGGCCTCACAGCTCAGCGGCGCTTTTCTTTATGTGGCGCCGATCAGCACCCTGACGTTGAATTGCGCGCTTTCAGCTCAACTCTTCCCATATGGTCACATCCCCATCGACCCTGGCAGTCCCGCGCGCGTTTGCCGACGCCGCATCGCAGGTGCAGACGCAGCAGCTGGTCAACGGCCTGACGCTGCTGGTCTGGCCGAACCACAACATCCCGAGCGTCTCGCTGCACAACTGGGTGCGCGCCGGCAGCCGCAACGAAGGCGGTGGCCGCACCGGCCTCGCGCACTTCTTCGAACACATGATGTTCAACGGCACCAGCCATCGCGCACGCGGCGAGTTCGACCGGCTCATGGAGGCCGAAGGCGGCAGTAACAACGCCTTCACGTCGCAGGACGTGACGGTGTACCAGGACTGGTTTCCGAGCTCGGCGCTGGAACTGGTGTTCGAGCTCGAGAGCGATCGCATCGCCAACCTGGCGTTCGAGCCCGCCGTGGTCGAGAACGAGCGCAAGGTGGTCTGGTCCGAGCGGCGCATGCGGGTCGATGACAGCAATGCGGCGCTGCTCGATGAGCAGGTGCAGGCCACCGCCTTCCAGGTGCATCCGTACAGGATTCCGACCATAGGCTGGCCGAAGGATATCGAGTCCTGGACGCTGGATGATCTGCAGGGCTTTTACCGCACCTACTACGCTCCCAACAATTGCACGCTCATCGTCGTCGGCGATGTCGAACCGGAACGCGTGTTCGCACTGGCCGAGAGAACCTTCGGCCGCATCCCGCGCGGGCGCACGCCGCCGGCGGTGGAACTGGTCGAGCCCGAGCAGCGCGCCGAGCGCCGCATCGCTCTGGAACGACCCGGTCAGAACCCGCTGCTGCAGCTGGCCTGGCACGCGATCCGCGCCAGCGATGTCCGGGAACCCGCACTGAATGTGCTGCAGACCATTCTCGTGGGCGGCGATGCCAGTCGACTGCATCGCTCGCTGGTCGAGGAGGAGAGACTCGCCGTGGCAATCGGCGGCGGCTGGTCCGAAGGCTTCGATCCGAATCTGTTCGTGCTGCACGCCACACTGTCCGAGGGCGGCGACACGCAGGTGCTCGAGGCGGCCATCGATGCACAGCTCGCACGCGTGGTCGCGGAAGGAATCACCGAGGCGGAACTGCGACGCGCGAAGAACCTGGCCGCGGCCGACTTCTGGCGCGGTGTCGCCACCATCGATGGCAAGGCGCGGCTGCTGGGTGAATACGCCGTCATGCACGGCGATCATCGGCACCTGTTCACCGCGCCCGCGGCCTACGAGCGCGTGACGCTCGAGGATGTGCAGCGCATCGCGCGCACGGTGTTTCAGCCGCAGCGACGCACGGTGGGCGTGCTGCAGCCGACGGGAGAGGCTTTCGTCGAGGAGCCGGCGCTCGATGAGGCGGATGCGTGAAGATCCCGCCGCACCAGAGTCTGCGTTTATCCAACGGCCTGAAGCTCATCCTGCTGCCGCGCGCGGATGTGCCGCTGATCGCCTGCGAGGCCATCGTGCGCGGCGGCGCGCGCCTGGATCCTGAACCGCTGGCGGGATTGGCGAGTGTGACGGCCGACATTCTTACGCGCGGTGCCGGTGAGCGCGATGCGTTTGCATTCGCCGATGCGGTGGAAGGCGCCGGCGGCAGTCTCGATGCCGGCGCGCATTCCGAGGCGGTGGGACTGCACGCCGTGTTCTTGGGCAGCGATCGCGCGCTGATGCTCGAGCTGCTCGCCGATGCCCTGCAGCGGCCACGCTTCGATGCGGCCGAGCTCGATCGGGTGCGCGAGCGGCGCGTCGAGTTCATCAAGGCCACCAAGGATTCCGAGCCGCAGAGCCTGATCGGCAACTACGGGCGCGCGCTGCTGTTCGGCGCGCACCCCTTCAGCAAACCCGTCGGCGGCAGCGAGCGCAGCCTCGCCGCGATCGAAGCCAGCGACCTGCGGCGTTACGCGCGCGATCACCTGGGTGCCGATCGCACGACGCTGGTGTTCGGCGGCGATTTCGACGTCGATGAGCTGGCGGCGGAAGTCGACGCGGCCTTTGGCGGCTGGCGCGCGGCCGCAGTGCCGCTGCCGCCGCTGCCGGTGGCGCAGCGCGCGCGCGGGCGGCGTGTGCGGCTCATCGATGCACCCGAATCGACGCAGACCTATTTCTGGATCGGCAACATCGGTGTGGCGCGCAGCTATCCGAATCGCGCGGGACTGGAAATTACCAACACGGCTTTCGGCGGCAGCTTCGGCTCGATGCTGATGCAGGCTTTGCGAGTGCGCAGCGGCCTGACCTACTCGGCCAGTTCCAATTTCCGCCGCGCGAGTGTGCCGGCGGAATTCTCGATCAGCTCATTTACCGAGACGCCGAGTACAACCAAGGCGGTAACGATTGCGCTCGAGACACTCGATGCACTCAAGCGTGAGAATCTCGCGCCGCGCGCCATCGATTCGGCTCGCAGCTACATCCTGGGCCAATATCCGGCGAGCTTCGAAACCGCGGCCGACTGGGCCACTGGCGCTGGCCGAGCTGGATCTGTACGATCTGCCCGAGAGCCTCATCAATGAATTCCCCGAGGCGCTGCGCGCCGTGGATGTCGCACAGTCGGCCAAGGTCATCGCCGATGCGTATCCAAACAGCGACAACGTGGACATCGTGCTGATCGGCGATGCCGCGCGGATTCGCGCCGAAGCGGCCAGCTTCGGAACCTTGAGCGAGCGGTCGCTGGCAACTCCCGAGTTCTCCTAGCCGGCTTCCTGTCAACGGATGCGGCGTTACGCCGTTGGCTTCCTACTGCCGCAGCGTGTTGGTCAAACACGCCGCAGTCAGGGAGGACGGCAATCCATGTTATGTAAGGACAACTGGCGCTTAACCACTGCACTCGCCGTGCTGTTATCGCTCAGCGCCTGCGGCGGCGGTGGATCATCAGGCAGCAGCAGCGCCGCGCCACCCTCGACGACGCCGACTCCCCCGACTCCCGCGCCGCCTGCAACCGCTGCGCCGACGGTGGCGGATGCCTCGCGATTGCTGGAGCAGGCGACCTTTGGTGTGACGGCGAGCCGATCTCGCGAATGTCCAAAGCATGGGTATCGATGCTTACTTAAGCGCGCAGATCAATACAGCCCCTTCACAGTACACCGGCTTCGTTTACACGCCGCATACCGCTCCGGTCAGCTGCAAGAGCGATGGCACGCCGACTGACGCTGCGAGCATTTGTGCGCGCGATCAATATTCGAACTTCCAGGTGCAGCGTCAATTCTTCATCCATGCACTGACCGGCGCGGACCAGCTGCGCCAGCGCGTCGCCTTCGCGCTGTCGCAGATCTTCGTGGTCTCGAACATCGAGATCTACGAGGCCTACGGCATGGCCGACTATCAGAACCTGTTGCTCAAAGATGCGTTCGTCAACTACCGCACGCTGCTGCAGGATGTGACGCTCAGTCCCGTCATGGGGCACTACCTGGACATGGCCAACAACGCCAAGTCGGATGAGGCCACGGGCACCTCACCCAATGAGAACTATGCGCGCGAAATCCTGCAACTCATGTCCATCGGGGTCAATGAGCTCAACGCCGATGGCTCGCTGCAGCTCGATGGCAGCGGCGCTCCCATCCCCACCTACGACCAGGCCGCGATCGACGGCTTCGCCGACATTTTCACGGGCTGGACCTATCCGCCGCTGGCGGGCGCTACCCTTAAGTGGAACGATCCGATCAATTTCGATGGGGTCATGGTCTCGGTGGCCGCGCAGCATGAGCCGGCCTCGAAGCTGCTGCTCGACGGGCTGATGACCAGCGTCAACCAGACGCCCGAGCAGGATCTGAAAACGGCGCTCGATGATATCTTCAATCATCCGAATGTCGGTCCGTTCATTGGCAAGCAGCTCATTCAGCACCTGGTCACGAGCAATCCGAGTGCGGCCTACGTGGCGCGCATCTCTGCCGTGTTTGCGAACAACGGGCAGGGCGTGCGAGGCGACCTGGGCGCGGTTGTCACGGCCATCCTGACCGACCCGGAAGCGCGCGGCGATGCGCCCACTGCCAGCGACTTCGGGCACTTGCGCGAGCCGGCGGAGTTCATCACGGCGCCGATCCGCAGCCTCGGCGGCCAATCGGACGGGGTGCTGCCCTTGAGCGCCGCCTCGGCCATGGGGCAGCCGATTTACGGCGCACCCTCGGTATTCAACTACTACCCGCCGAGCAACCTGCTGCCGGGCACCGCCACGCTGGCGCCGGAGTTTGCGATCGAGAACGCCGCCACGGCGCTGGCGCGCGCGAACTACATCAATACTGTCATCGTGCAGGGCGGTGCCAGCGCGAACCCGACCGTCAGCGGCAGCACCGGCACCAGCATCCCATTGAGCTCATTCGCGAGCATTACCGATCCGACGGCCTTGGTGGCGCAACTCAATCAGACGCTGATGCATGGCAGTCTCTCGGCGCAGGCCAGCGCGATCATCGCCGCAGCCGTGGCTGCCCAAAATCCCGCCAGCCCGCTGGCCGCAGCGCAGACCGCGGCCTATTTGATTCTTTCCTCGGGGCAGTACCAGGTGGAGCGTTGATATGAAGCGTCGCAATTTCCTATGCCACGCTGGGGCACTGGCCGGTGCGGCGGCGCTGGGCCAGCTCGGCTCGATCGCCGCGCGAGCCACGACCAGTAGCGACTACAAGGCGTTGGTCTGCATCTTCCTGGAGGGCGGCAACGACAGCAACAACATGATCGTGCCGGTCGATACCGCAGGCTATGCCAGTTACGCGCAGATCAGAAGTGATCTCGCGCTGCCGCAGGCCGGCCTGTTGCCGCTGCCAGAGGCCGGCGGCGTACTGCGCTACGGCCTGCATCCGAACTTAAGCGGGCTGCAGTCGCTGTGGAACGCCGGCAGTCTGGCCGTGGTCGCGAACGTGGGCACGCTGGTGCAACCACTGACCAAGGCACAGTACCTGTCGACCGCGACGCAGAAGCCCGAATCACTTTTCTCGCATATCGACCAGCAGCACGAGATGCAGGCCTCGATTGCCAGCGTCTCTTCCAACACCGGCTGGGGCGGCCGACTATCGGATCAGCTCGCCGCGATGAATCTGAATGCCAGCGTGCCGCCGATGATATCGGCCGGCGGCAACAACCTGTTCGTCACGGGCGCCGCTTCCCAGGCGCTGGTGATTCCGACCAGCGGCTCCTTCGGGCTCAGCGGCTTCTCCGCCAGCGCCGGCGATTCGGCGCGACGCTCGGCGCTCGCGAGCCTGCTGGCTGTGGATCAGGGCGCCGACCTCGTGGCCGCCGCGGAAGGCGTCATGACCAGCGCGCTCAGCAGCAGCGCCGTGCTTAACCCGATCCTGACGGCCACGACTACCGCGGCCGCGGCGCCGTTTGCGGGCCTGACCACGAGCATCGCCAAACAATTGCTGGCAATCGCCAAAGTCATCGAAGCGCGCGCGACCCTGGGTGCCCAGCGCCAGGTCTTCCTGGCCGTGCTGAGTTCGTTTGATACCCACACCGATCAGATCAACCAGCAGGGGAACCTGTTTGCACAGCTCGATCCGGCCCTGACAGCGTTTCATGCCGCCATGGCCGACATTGGCGCCGGCAGCGACGTGACCAGCTTCACGCTGTCGGATTTCTCGCGCACCTACCAGCCCAACACGGGCGGCGGCTCGGATCATGCCTGGGGCAGCCACCAGCTCG
The DNA here is from genome assembly GCA_963771665.1 of uncultured Gammaproteobacteria bacterium. Taxonomy (GTDB): domain Bacteria; phylum Pseudomonadota; class Gammaproteobacteria; order Steroidobacterales; family Steroidobacteraceae; genus FEN-1191. The sequence goes on from CAVYUK010000014.1 coordinate 117,509, forward strand.
TGATTGGTGATGCGGTCAAAGGCCAGGTGCTCTACGGCACGATGCCGGAGCTGGCGCTCGGCGGGGCGGATGATGTGGCCAACGAGGGACGCTGGATTCCGAGCATCGCGGTGGACCAGTACGCCGCCACGCTTTCGACCTGGTTCGGAGCAAGTCCCACTGCGCTGGCCCAAGTGTTGCCGAATCTATCAGCGTTCCCGGCCGCGCCGCCGGCGTTTCTCTAACGCGACGAGCGAAAAATTAGCATAACGCGCCAGTTGATTACTTAAGCGCCGCGGAGCGTGACGCAGTTCTTCCCTGTCTCCGATTGACTGCATGTCGGGTAGCGAAGACCGTTCGACAGATAATTTCGAAGGGACAGACTTCGCGTACCGATACTCAAGTCGCGCGAGTCGAGTCAGCGTCAGATGGGGAACAGTAAGGGAAAGACGACTGTAAAGTCGTGCCTTGGCGCGGCGGCGGCCATTGCGATTTCAATTCTTCTCTCTGCGTGCGGTGATGGTCAGTCATCATTCGTTGCGCCCAGTACGCCCAGTACGCCAGGTGCGACGAGCACGGCAACCCCCACAAGCTCGACGGCTTCGTCCGCGGCCTCTCCGATGCCGAGCGAAAGACCAGTGGTGACCGCGCCGACTGTGGCCGACGCGTCGCGATTGCTTGATCAGGCAACCTTCGGTGCCACCGCTGCGGATCTGGTCACGGTGCAGCGTATTGGTATCGATGCCTACCTGAGCGCGCAGTTGAATCTAGCGCCATCACAGTACAGCGGCTTCAGTTACACGCCGCACACTGCTCCGAGCACCTGCACCGCGACCTGTTCCCGCGATCAATATTCGAACTTCCAGGTCCAAAGGCAATTCTACGTACACGCGCTGACCGGCTCTGACCAATTGCGCCAGCGCGTCGCATTCGCGCTTTCACAGATCTTCGTGGTCTCGAACACCGAGATCTACGAGGCCTACGCCATGGCCGACTATCAAAACATGTTGCTGAAGGATGCGTTCGCCAATTACAGGACGCTGTTGCAGGACGTGACACTGAGCCCGGTCATGGGGGCTTACCTCAACATGGCCAACAATGGCAAGACCAACGCTGCGGCCGGCACCGAACCCAATGAGAACTACGGGCGCGAAGTGCTGCAACTGATGTCCATCGGGGTCAATGCACTCAACGCTGATGGATCGCTGCAACTGGACAGCAGCGGCGCGTCCATCCCCACCTACGATCAAGCCGTAGTCGATGGGTTCTCGGCCGTTTTCACCGGCTGGACCTATCCGCCATTAACGGGCGCCACGGCCAGGTGGAACGATCCGATCAATTACGATGGCGTGATGGTCTCGGTGGCCACGCAGCATGAACCGGCTTCGAAGCTGCTGCTGAACGGCCTCACGACCGCCGCCAACCAGACCGCCGAGCAGGATCTGAAAACGGCACTCGACGATATTTTCAATCATCCCAATGTCGGGCCGTTCATCGGCAAGCAACTCATCCAGCACCTGGTCACGAGTAATCCCAGTGCGGCGTATGTCGCGCGCATCTCAGCGGTGTTTGCGAACAACGGGCAAGGCGTTCGCGGCGACCTGGGCGCGCTGGTGACGGCCATCCTGACCGACCCGGAGGCGCGCGGGGATGCACCGGCGGCCAGCGACTTTGGTCACCAGCGCGAACCCGCGCTGTTCGTGACCGCACCAATTCGAAGCCTTGGCGGCCAGTCGGACGGCGTGTTGCTGGAGAGCGCCTCTGCAGCCATGGGGCAGCCCATCTACGGTGCGCCCTCCGTATTCAACTACTACCCGCCGAGCAACCGGTTGCCGGGCACTTCGACCCTGGCGCCGGAATTTGCGATCGACAATGCCGCCACAGCGCTGGCACGCGCGAATTACATCAACACCGTCATCATGCAGGGTGGTGCCACTGCGGACCCCACAGTCACGGGTAGCACGGGCACCAGCATCCCGTTGAGCAGCTTCACCGCGATCACCGACCCGACGGCGCTGGTGGCGCAATTCAATCAAACGCTGATGCATGGCAGCCTCTCGGCCCAGGCCAGCGCGATCATCGCGTCCGCCGTCGCCTCCCAGGACGCCGCCAGCCCGCTAGCCGGGGCACAGACCGCGGCCTATCTGATTCTTTCCTCCGGGCAGTACCAGGTGGAGCGTTGAAATGAAGCGTCGCAGTTTTCTATGCCATGCCGGCGCGCTGGCCGGCACTGCCGCGCTCGGTCAACTCGGTGCTTTGGCGGCCAGCGCGGCGCCGAGCGACGACTACAAGGCGCTGGTCTGCATCTTCCTGGCCGGCGGCAATGACAGCAACAACATGATCGTGCCGGTCGATACCGCTGGCTACGCCAACTACGCCAGGGTCAGAGGGGCTCTGGCACTGCCCCAGGCCGGTCTGCTGCCGCTGCAGGAGGCCGGTGGCGTACTGCGTTACGGCCTGCATCCCAACTTGAGCGGACTGCAGTCCTTGTGGAGCACCAGGAATCTGGCCGTGGTTGCGAATGTGGGCACGCTGGTGCAACCGCTGACCAAGGTGCAGTACCTGTCCACTGCAACGCAGAAACCCGAATCGCTTTTCTCGCACATCGATCAGCAGCACGAGATGCAGACCTCGATTGCCAGCGTCTCTTCCAACACCGGCTGGGGCGGACGGCTATCGGATCAGTTAGCTGAGCTGAATCTTAACGCCAGCGTGCCACCGATGATCTCTACCGGCGGCAATAACCTGTTCGTCACCGGCGCGGCCACTCAGGCGCTGGCGATCCCGACCAGCGGATCCTTCGGGCTCAATGGGTTTTCCAGCAGCGCTGGGGATGCGGCACGCCTTGCGGCGTTCTCCAGTCTGCTGGGTGTCGACCAGGGCGCCGAGTTAACAGCCGCGGCGGAAAATGTCATGAGCGGTGCGCTCAGCAGCAGCGCAGCACTCAATCCGATCCTGAAGGCCAGCACCACCGCCGCCGCTGCGCCTTTTGCCAGCCTGACGACCAGCATCGGCAAGCAACTGCTCGCCATCGCCAAGATCATCGAAGCGCGCGCCAGCCTGGGTGCGCAGCGTCAGGTATTCCTGGCCGTGCTGGGCTCCTTCGATACCCATACCGATCAGATCAACCAGCAGGGGACTCTGTTTGCGCAGCTCGATCCGGCCCTGGCGGCGTTCCATACCGCGATGGCAGACATCGGCGCCGGCAGTGACGTCACGAGCTTCACGCTGTCCGATTTCTCTCGCACATTCCAGCCTAATACCGGCGGTGGTTCGGATCATGCCTGGGGGAGCCATCAGCTCGTCGTCGGGGGTGCAGTCAAAGGCCAGGTGATGTACGGGACGATGCCGGAGCTGGCGCTCGGCAGTCCGGACGATGAGGGCAATCAGGGACGCTGGATTCCGAGCATCGCGGTGGACCAGTACGCCGCCACGCTCTCGACCTGGTTCGGAGCAAGCCCCACTGCGCTGGCCCAGGTGCTGCCGAATCTGTCAGCTTTCCCGAGCGCGCCGCCGGCGTTTCTATAGTTACTGTTGCACGCGCCAGTAGTGCCTGCGTTAGAAGCCTGGAATTCCTATCGCTCTCAATACGCGCAGAAATTCACGCCGCTGCGCCTCGAGCAGCTCGCGCGAGGCATGCGCGCCGTCCGGCACGAGCCTGACGCCAAGATCCGCGGCCAACGCGTCAGAGTCGATCATCGAGACATTGGGGGCGCGCGTCAGATCGTAGAGCATCAGGTTGGCCTCGGCGGCGATGACGGGCGGACTGTCGCGGAATGAATCGCCGAGCCAGGAATAGTTCGAGATCCGATTGACTGCGCTGGAGGCGATCAGATTTTGCACCAGCAGCTCAGCGCCCGTTCGCGCTTGCACTTCCGCGGCCAGCGCTGCCAGATCCCGGGCAATGTCCGCAACCGTGCGGCGAACGGGCTCGAAGTCCCGTTTCAACCAGTCCAGCAGCTTCGGACCGATGTAGTGCCCAAAGCGAAAGCTGTGCATGGCGATCAGCCACCCGGTGCGTCGATGCCTCAGATGCGGCGCGAAGTCGCTGCCCAATGAGAGCGCGATTGCATTGGGGGGCTCGAGCTGCACGGTGCCGCGGCGCGTGACCACATCGCTGCGCTCGAGAATCGGACAGGTCCCGACGGCCTGCCCCAGCAGGTGCATACCGAACAGCAGGTCCTGCATGTCCGGCCAGCGGCCGCCGGCGCGCCCCCTGGAGGCTTCTGCCTGGAACGCGGGAAATGCCTCCGGCGGCAACTCGTGCAGCCGCTCGCCGAGAAAGCCCTGTACCGCATCGGCGATGGCCGCCGCCTCCGCCGGAGTACGACGGATGTGCTGCAGCAGCACCGCCGAGGAATGTACGCAGCGCTCATCGGCAATCGCTATCACCTGCGCCGGGCCCGGTGCGCAGGCAAACCAGGACAGGAACGCCATATCGTCGCCGCGGAAGATGCCGGTCTGCTCACAAGTCCCAAGCGATAGCACGGTGCCAAAAGGCTCGCTGCCCGCGCCTTGCCAGAATGCCCGCGCCCGCTCGTGCCAGCCGGCGAGCAATCCGCCGCGTCCTTCACCGTTTTCGAAGCCGCGGCGGCCGGCCAGCACCAGGGCCACGAGTTCGCCCGGCTCCTCGGCCGAGTCGATGGATCCCACGATGGTGCCGGCGTCCCAGTCCGTGCTGCCCACCAGGTCCTGGTAGCCGCCGCGTGAGAGATCGGCGTGGTATTCGATGGTGCCTGCAGTCGGCGCTGCGAGCACCACCTGCAGATCATGCTGGTCTTCCGCCATCGGGACGGCCGCATGCCGTTCGCGCGAGCCCGACAGGCGCAGATGGCAGTAGGCGAGCGGCTCGCGCGCCTCAACACGGTCCCCCGATCGCCGCAGCCACTGCAGTCCCGATCGCAGCAAGCCGAAGGGGCGGGCGCTCAGCGGCGGTATGCGCAGCGAGTAGACACTCATGGGCCGCTCGCGTCGAAGCAGCCGCGCTCCTCGAGGATGCGAACGACTTCTTCTGCCACCAGCCGCAGACCTTCGGTCTTCAGATGCACCATGTCGACTTTCAATCGCTCGGCACCGGCGCATGCCATGAGGCGATCGACATCGACGATCGAGAAATCCTGGCGCGTCGCCAGCTCCATCAGGCCGACATTGAAACGCTGCACGCGCAGGCTGACGGCATCCTCGGCGCCGAGCCAGCTGTGCGTGCGCTCGCCGGGGATCACCGGCGAGAGGTTGTACACCAGCACAGGCGCGCCCAATTGCTCCCGCACCGCCTCGATCAATCGATCCAGCCGTGCGAGAGTCGCTTCCAGCGGCGCCGGCCCGGCGTTTTCGCATTCGCGCTCGAGCCAGGCACGTGACTGCGAGTCCCAGCTGTCGAAATCGTCGGGCATGAAGAGCCAGCCATCCTGTCGGTGTCGAACCAGGGCGCTGAGTACCGCGGACTGCAGCGAGAACACCACGACATCGGCCGGCGCATCGAAGATCGCGCTCCGGTGCTGGCGCTCGATCGGGTGGGCGCCGGAGGGCAGGCGCCGCGCCAGCTCTTCCGGTGGTGAGAGCAGCGTTTCCCCGGGCAGTGGGATCAGATCGATACGCGCGCAGGTCTCGTGACGGACTTTGGCAATCACGCCCGGATGTTTGGAGCGCAAGACTTCGTTGATGCCATTCCACTCCAGCACGCCACCGACTCGCGACCACAGCAACGAATCGCGCACATCGGTATTGCCGCGCGCAAAGATGCGAATGACACGGGACACTGCGCTCACTCCGCCGTGCGGGGGCGTCGTGCCGCGACGGGTGCAGCAGCGCATCCGCCGCTTCGAGCGTCATCACACGGTCCGCTGGCGCCAGCGTTCGGTCGCCCGCAAGACTGCGCCAGAATTGCAGCATGACCTGCGTCTCGAGCGGATGATCCTTTGCAAACTCCTGTTGCCAGTCGTCTTCGCCGGCCAAAGGGTCCCGCCAGCCCTCGCGATGCGTGATGTGAATGGAAATCGCTCCCTCCACCAGCACCAGCCGCGCGCCGCGGCGACACAGGCGCAGCGCCAGTTCACGGTGCTCATTGAGGGAAATGTTTTCGTTGAAGCCGCCGGCGGTTGTGAATGCCGCACGGGGCACGGAGAAGTTGTGACCGGAAGCCGCCATCCACTGGGCGCGCGGCGCACTGTTCGCGCGCAACGCGCTCAGTTCCAGTTCGTACAATCTCCGCGGCGCGACGCCCGGATAGATCGCCACTTCAGAGCGCTCCACCCAACGATCGAATGGCAGCTCCGCGATCATGCCTTCGGTCACCAGGCGCGCTGACAGATCGCCGAGGCCGCGTACCAGCGATTCCTTGCCCGGCCAGGGCTCGCCAGTGCGCGGATCGCGAAAGAATCGCGTCCCGCGCAGGTGGCGTTGCTCCCCGCGGCCGAGCTCGTTGGCGCCCAGTTCGCTGTGGAGCGCGGCCGTCCCAGGTGAGAGCAGCGTATCGCCGTCGAGAAACAGCAGCCGCTCGCCGCGGGCCACAGCGGCACCTGCGTTGCGCGCGGCCGAGCGTCCACGGCTGCGCTCGTGCCGGACGATGAGCGGTAAGGGTAATTCGGCGGGAATCTCGGCCGCTCCGACTGCCGGCGTAGAGCCATCATCGACGATGATCAGTTCAGCGTCCTCGTGCCAGCGCATGGTCTGCCGTGCGAGCGATGCCAGGCACAGGCGCAGCCGCGGATGCTCGTCCTTGGTGATGATGATGAGGCTGATACGCATGGCGACGCTCAACCCGAGATCGGGTCCACCATGATCGAGACCGAGGTGGTGCGCAGCGCGCGCGCGGCGGGAGCCTGCAGTGCTTCGTCCGCAATCGTGGTGGCGACACCGAACGAGGCGCTCCCTTCAATGACGTCCCCGGCTGAGACCAGCAGCGTTCGCAGCCAGGCGCGTTCGGTGGCGATCAGCCGATAGAAGATGGTCGCAGGGCAATCCCGTGCGTTGGCCTCATCGAGATCAACACGGACTTCCATCAGCGGCGTGCCCGGGCGCAGTGCATCGCCCGCGTTCGCCATCACTCGACGCACGGTGCCCGGACGTGAGACCTCACCCATGCGCGGCAGTACCAGTGACAGGATCATAGCGGGGCCACACTCTCCAGCTCGTCGGGCAGGGCATCGGCGATCAGGGCCACGAACTCCTCCACGGCGAGTTCCGCGGCCTGACCGCTGCCACCAAAGCAATCGGCGGCCATCGAACTGCCACCCACCTCTGCCAGCGCGCGGTCCAGATCGAGCACGAAACAGCCGGTGCGATGCGAGAGGCGCGCGACCTCGAGGTTGGTGCGCCTCACCAGTTCACGCAGCGTCGGCGGTCCGTCCATGCGCCGATGCTGCAGCGGCTCCGAAACGTGGCGAAATGCCGTGGTCAGGGCCACCACAGCACCGCGTTGTTGCAGCTGCTCGATGATCGGCTCGAGAGCGGTGGCGGCGTCCTGCGGGGAGAGTGGTGCCTGCAGTGTGCCTGCGCGCGGGGCCACTGCGGGCAGCAACGAGAGAATCACCAGACGGTGCGGCTGCTCCAGCAGATCACGCGCGCTCCGCAGCTGTTCAGCAGTCGCGGGCATGCGGGCCCTGGTGAATTGCACTTCGCGGCCAGGGAATACGAGTTCGAGCGCGAGCTCCGCATCGGCCAGAAGTTGAGCCTCTGCATCGCCCTGCAACAGCAGAATGGACAAGGTACCAGGCATGCTGCGGCGTCCGGATTAAGTCACATTGAAGTCCACGAGCAGCTCTTCGGCTGGCGCGTCCGCTTCACCAGGCAAGGGCTCGCCCGCGTCGTCGCTGAGCCACGCCACGGTATCACCGGGCTTCATCCATTCGCCTTCGCGGAAGAAGCAGCGGCGCAGGACCGCCGGTTGCCCTGCTGCCACCAGCACCAGCGCTTTGTCGGTCTCGAACTCCAGCAGCGCATCACCGACGCCGAGCTGCTGGCCTTCAGTCTTGCACCAGAGCAGCAGCCGCACTTCTATGGCTTCGCCCAGTTCCCTTGGAATCAGAAATCTCCTGACCAACCTCACTCCCTCGCCAGCAGACCGTGCGCCGCATGCACGATAGCCTGCACACCAGGAATCGTATAGGCCTCGAGCACCGGACTCGCAGCCACGGGGAGCCGGCGCGCGCCCAGGCGCGCGACCCGCAGATCTGGAATACGCTCGCGTAACCCGAAGGCGAGTTCGGCGCCGACGCCGCAGACGACCTGACCTTCCTCGACCACGAGAAGGTGGCCCGTTTTTTGGGCCGAGGCGGTGAGGGTGTCCCAATCGATTGGCCAGAGCGAGCGCAGATCGATCACTTCCGCTTCGATGCCCTCGGCGGACAGCTGTGTGGCCGCCTGCAGCGCGAGCACGCTCATGTAGGAGTGGGCCACCAGCGTGAGGTGTCGGCCGTCACGTCGAACGGCCGCGCTGCCGATCGGAATGAGTTCCTCCCGCTCGGGCACGAACCCGCCGAGCGGAAACAGTCTCTTGTGGTCGATGAACACGACCGGTCCCGGTGCCCGCAGCGCGGTCTTGAGCAATCCATAGGCGTCGCCCGCATTGGACGGCGCGAGCACCGTGAGGCCCGGCACATTCATGAGCCAGGATTCGATCGCCTGCGCGTGCGTAGGTCCCTGGCCTTTGGCACCCGCCGTGGCCTTCACCACGATCGGCGCGCTCAACTGGCCGGCGCTCTTGAAGTGCAGCTTGGCGGCGTAATTCACCAGTGCATCCAGTCCGAGCAGCAGAAAATCCAGATAGGTGATGAAGGCCATCGCGCGCAGCCCGGCGGCCGCGGCGCCTGCGGCAAACCCTATCGTCATGGCTTCGGCCACCGGCGTGTTGCGCACGCGCGAGGATCCGAAGCGCTGTAGAAGCCCGCGCGTTTCCGCATACGAGCCGCCGTGCTCGGCGATGTCCTGGCCGAGCAGAAACAGTCGCGGCTCGCGCGTCATTTCCTCGGTGATCGCGCGCGTCAGCGCCTCACGAAAGAAGACCTTAGGCATCGAGCACCGCCTGCCCGGTGTCGGGCCACGGGGCCTGCTCGGCATAGCGCTCGGCAGCGGCAATGTCCTCATCGACTTCCGCGCGCATGCGTGCCCAGAGCGCATCATCCAGAATTCGGCGTTCGCGCAACCGGCGCTCGTAGAGCGGTAATGGATCGCGCTCACGCAAACGGCTCAACTCATCCGTAGGGCGCTCCTCACGTGTCAGGTTCGAATGGGTCGCGAGTCGTGCGGTCTGCACTTCGAGAAAACAGGGTCCCTGTCCTTCACGCGTCCTGGCCACGGCCTGCGCTGTGAGCGTCGCTACCGCATCGACATCGGCCCCGTCGATGCACTGGGCCGGAATGCCGAAGGGTGTGGCCAGATCCGTCAGGCGGGAGGGCGCCAGTCCCTGCTGCACCGGAGTGGAGACCGCGTAGCCGTTGTTATTGCAGATCAACACCAAGGGCAGGCGCCAGAGTGCCGCGACATTGAGAGTCTCATGCAGCGCTCCCGCGCCGCAGGCTCCATCGCCGAACAGGCAGCAGGCCACTGCACCCGTTGCGAGTTGCTGCTGGGCGAAGGCCACGCCGGCAGCCACCGAGAGATTGCCGCCGACGACACCATGCGCGCCGAAGAATCCGATCGAGGGCATCGATACATGCGCGCGCCCCGCGCGGCCCCGATTCGGGCCGCCGTCCTTGCCGATCAACTCCGCCAGCAGCGGACCGGGAGCCATGCCGCGCGCCAGTGCCGTGGCAATGCTGCGGCCGCTGCACAGCAGCGGATCGGTGCGTGCAAGCGCTGCGCAGACTCCCACGGCAACGGCTTCTTCGCCCTGGGAGAGTAATTGGAATCCGGCTTTTGGCTGGCGCTGTAGGGCTGATTCGAAACTGCGCAGCAGCAGCATCGATTTCAGGCGGCGTAAAGCCTCGACATAATCCAACGGTTCGATTGCATAACTCCCCAGCACCGTTGTGACCTGTGCCATCCTAGCAGCACACCATGCTAACAGATGCGCATAACACCACCGAGACGACGGGGGATGAGCCTGCCGATGTGGCGCTGACGCGCTTCCTGTCCTGCTGCCCCGCGGCCGCAACGGCCGCGCAGTCGCTGCGGGCGGGCGCCGAGGTCGCGGTCAGCTTCACCGATCTCGATGGGGAATGGCGCTTCTACACCGACGCCGGCAAGCTGATGTTGCAGCCAGGGAAAGCCCGGGATCCGGATTTCGCACTCTGCCTTGCTCCGGGAGCGGTGAAGTCGATCTGCGCACGAACCGATGCCGATATCGGTGAACTCGGAATCGCGTTCTTCGAGCATGTCGTCTCGCGCGAGCCGGACTACCGGATTCGCGTGCAGCTGCACAGCGGACTGATCAGGCTCACGCAACGCGGCTGGCTGACGCTGTTGGCCCGCGGCGGTCCCAACGTCGCTGGCTGGCTGGCCCGCAAGGGATTTCGAGGCTCCAGTGCCGTGGTCGCCGCGATCGCCCGGCTGAAACGCGCCCCGTGATGCACAGATCTTGAGCGCTCGCCTGCTCATGATCTGCCTTGATGGCGCCGACGGCGCGATGCTCGATCAATACAGCGCCGATGGCTCGCTGCCGAACCTCGCCGCCTTGCGCGGGAAGGGTGCGGCCAAGGCGCTGTCGGCACCACACGGGAGCACGGATGATTCGCTGTGGGCCTCCTTCCAGTACGCGCTGAAACTCGGCGAGCACGGTCGGTACTACGAGCTGACGCCGCAAAGCGATGATCGGCTGGGCATGGCGCATGAGTCCGAAGACTGGCCGACATTCTGGGACGATCTGTCGCGACAGGGTATGCGGGTCGCTGTGCTGGACGTTCCAAAATGCCGCAGGCCGAGGCCCCTGAACGGTATTCACCTGGTCGACTGGTTGACGCATGGGGAATACTTTGAATCGCCCCAGAGTTATCCGCCCTCATTGGTCGAAGCAGTGTCGCGGAAATATGGCGTTACACCTGCCCACCAATGCAGCTACCTCGATATGGAGATTGACCGCAGAGAACCCGACAAGACAACCGCCGACATGCTGCACAAGATATCCATGAAGCGCGCAGCCGGAATGGATTATCTGCAGTCGGCGGACTGGGATCTGTTCTGCATCGGCATCAGCCAGATGCATTGCGTCAACCACAAATTTTGGGATCTGGATTCTGTTCCGAGCATCGATGCGCTGCGCTCGCGCAACAAACCGATACTCGAGGTTCTCCAGAGTATCGATGAGACCGTCGGGGCATTCGTTGCCGCCGCAGGACCCGCGGCGGAGTGCATCGTGCTGGCGCCGACTCATTTCCATCGCAATGGCTCCTGGCAGCACCTGATGCCCGAGGTCATTTCACGGATCAATGCCCGACTGTCGAAGCGATTTGGACGTCCGCTGTACTTAAGCTGGCTGCTCAATCTCAGGATCGTGAGGAAGCTTCGGAAAAGACTCAGGCGGCGCGATCATGAAGCCTGGTGGGGGGATCCCGGAACCTGGCCCTGCACCATCCTGCCTTTCAGTGACGACATGCTGGCCCTGCGGGTAGCTGCCGCCGGACAGCGCAAACTCTTCAGGGATCCGTCGGCATCGCTTCCACGAGGCGAGCTGCTCGATGCCGTTGCAGATGAGCTGCTGGCTCTTCGTGGGGAGGCCCACGGAACTGAATCCGCAATGACCATCTCGCGCCCTTCCTCCAGCCAGCGCGGCGGCTGCGCGCTGAATCTGCCGGATGTGTTGGCGCACTACCCAGCCGGGCATTTTCCAGCGGCCGTGCATTCGCGCAGCATCGGGCGGGTGGAAATGCGGCGCACCGAATGGAGAAGGGGCAACCATAAGGAGGGTGGCTTCGTGATTGCATCCGGGCGGAATGCGGCACGGTTGATTCCGCAGGTGCAGGCGCTGTCAGATCTCGGCAGGCTGGTCCACGATGTGCTCACTGCCGCCGACGCGCAGCCGGTCGCGGAATAGCAGCGCGCCGCTGGATCGATCGTAGTACGCAATCTGCAGCTGACCGTCCTCGAACGTCTGTACCAGGTACCACTCCGCGGGAAATCGGATCCCTACGGGCCCGGTCACAATGGTGGGCAGACATTCCGTCTTCAATCGATAGTCGACGCGCCCGCGGAAAAAGTTGGCCCACGCCCCCTTGCTGCCCTCGCCGGCAGCGAGATTCCAGCTGATAGTGTCCATCGGCACCCACCCATACGGGGGAATCAGTACCTCAGCCCAGTAGTGAAGAAAACTCACAGCCGGGTAGAGCGATATGCCACCGGTGACCCGGGCCGGCACCCCGCGGGCGCGGCATAGCCCCGCAAACAGTGCCGCGCCGATGTAACAGTCGGACCAGCGGTGGCGCAGTACGGAGCCGAGCGGATCTTCCCGGTCCAGCTCAGTGAGGTGCACGAAATGCATGATCAGCGTGTCGCTGAGGTAGGCCCAGAGGGCTTCGGCGATGCGCCACGGATTGGTGAGCTCCCCGGCAACCTCGGCGGCCACGCGGCGCACGTCGGGGCTGAGCCTGATCAATCCGTCGAGAGGCCGCGTGTAGAGCGCGTACTCGGCACTCTGAAGATCATACGGGGCCACCTGGTCGGGATCGACCTCGACACGGCGCTGGTACACGCGCGCGGATATATCCACGCCCAAGGTGATGCGCTGCCCGGGCGCGTCCGCTGCCGCGAGCCGGACTTCAAGCGATTCGCGCGCCCGGCGGACCTCAATCCGCTCCACGGGCGGCAGAATCGATTCGATCTGTATCGCCTCCTGCGTTGAATCCTCATAGGGAATCGGAATGCGCAGGCGCAGCAACGGTCCCGGCGGCCGGCCTTCCAGGTTGAACTCGCGCCGCCACGAGACACGCCAGCGCCGGCCGTCATAGCGGCCGGCGGCATCGGTCGCCGGCAGAGCCGCGCCGTCGGGTTCGCGAAAGAGGCGCGCCAGTCCACGGCCCTGGGAAATAAACCGATCCCAGGTCGGATCGCCCCCCTGTCTGCCGCGCAGCAGGCAATGATTCAGTACCTCGCTAACGTCGAACAGGCGTTCGCCATCCCGCACGACATACCGCAGACCCTGCCCGATCCAGCGCTCCAGCGATCGTGTCGCGGCCTCATGCGGCTTCGCTAAGTCTCCGTGCTGCAACTCCGACAACCAGCCGGACAATGCAATGGCTCGCAGCACCTCCGGCTCGGGGACGACCGAGTAGCGTCCCGTGAAGTTGACGCCGAGACCCGCCATCTCCGCCGGTCGCGGCATGTCAGGGGAGCGAGCGCGCAGCGGGTTGCTGCGTCCAGGCGTTGAGGCACGCACCGCGTGTACTCAGCAGCAGGTCGAGCACCTTCTCATACAACGCCTCGTTCATTTCGACGCCGCGGCTGACCTGTCCTCCGAAAGAAGAGCAGAGATTAGCGGCGCTCAAGGAGCCGCCAACCCGCCGCATATACTCGCCGAGGACGGCGGAGTCCTCCGTCATGAGAGCAGCCATCACCAGTGGGCTCAGCATGCCAACGTCCCGCACCAGCGGAAAGAAGTGCAGCGTCTGCAGCGAGGTGAGCAGCCGCGTGCCGATCGTCACCGGCGAGATGGGCCCGCGGACATTGCGCGCGTAGGCCTCGACGGTGCGCAGGTAGAGATCGGCAAAGTAAGTTCCTGTGCTCTGAATCATCACCGCGTTGGCGACGTTCTCGAAGCAAACGGGTTTGTAGTCCGGAGCGGTGCCGGCCGGCGCCTGCAGCATGCTCTTAAGCAGGCGCTTGTCTTCCTCCACCGTGAGAGCACGGGGCAATGGATTCGGCAGCCGTGCGATGTCGGCGACATCGAACCAGACTTCCGCGGTCAGTGCGAACTCACAGGCGCCGTTATTGGCCTGAAAACTCACAGGGTCGAAAATGACGACATCGATGTCTATCCAGATGCTGCGCTGGTAGCCGCGTTGCAGGATCTCATTCGACAGCGCGACCCGCGCATAGTCAGTCATGGGCAGCTTCGCCTGCCGCACTCGCTCTCGCAGCCAGGGTGGCACGTAGTCAAAGAGCCGATCGTCAACGAACTCGTAGTCGTACCCTTGCGCGTGCGCCCAGGCCTGGACCGTGCGGGAGCAGGCCGCTATCCAGCGGGGGACGTTGTCGACCCGGTAGGACTGGTAGACGAGAGTAGTTGCCTTCGGCATTCGTGTAGTCTGCACCCTGGATCAATGACTTACGAGACCGGCAGTGCGCTGCAGTCAGGCCTTGTGTTAAACCCCGTGGACAAATGAAATCACGGTTCCTTATCGCTGCAGCGGTCCTCGTTGTGCTGGTGATAGCCGTCGAGACTGTGCGGGTGTTCAAGTACCCGCTGTTCGAGGCCGCGGACCTGACGATCAATTACGCGCTCTCCTTCCTCGCCGCGCCAGGCACCTTGACGCTTGAAACGGCGCCCGACGCGCGGGACGTTGCATCCAGCGCCGCCGAGCCGGCCGCAACGCCCAAATCAACCGCGTCATCGCCTGACTGGCCCAGCTACAACCGTGAGCTAACCTCACTGCGCTATTCGCCGCTCGATCAGATCAACCGCGATAACGTGGCCACCCTCAAGGTGCTGTGCACCTACGACACACAGCAGAGAGGGCGCTTCAGCACCGGTCCGATCATCGTGGACGGGGCGCTGATCGGCACGACGGAACGCGATATCTTTTCGATCGATGCGAGTACCTGTCACGAGAACTGGCGCACGCACGAGCATTACCCGAATGAGATTTTCAACGGCAATCGCGGCGCTGCCTATCTCGATGGGCGGCTCTTTCGCGGTACCGCGGATGGATGGGTGCGAGCCTACGATTTCAAGACCGGCGCTGTGCTCTGGCAGACGCGCATTGCAAATCCACGGCTCAGCGAGTCCACGACCGCCGCTCCAATCGCCTGGAACGGCCTGGTCTTCATGGGCAACGGCGGCGGAGACCTCAAGGGCGTCAAAGGGCGCATTTATGCGCTTGACGCCAAGACGGGCGCGATTGTCTGGGAGTTCTACCTGGTACCGAAAGAGCCTGGCGATCCGACTCGAGGACCGCAGGCAGCCTCACCCCTGGACAGATCGACCTGGGCAAACGATGCAGCCACGCCGATCACCGGCGGTGGTACCTGGACGTCATATACGCTGGACCCTGCCCGAGGGGATTTGTACGTCCCCACCGGCAATGCAGCGCCCGATTTTGCGACCGGCCCACGCGAAGGCACGAATCTCTACACCGCCTCGGTCGTGGTGCTCGATGCGAAGACGGGAGATTACAGGCGCCACTTCAAGGTGCTGCCCAGGGACTGGCACGACTGGGACGTGTCCAACACACCGGCCCTGATCGAGACCAGGAGCGGTAAGCGGCTCATGTCGGTCGCGCCGAAAGACGGGAACCTCTACGGCTACGATCTCGACTCCAATGCGCTGCTCTATCGCATGCCGGTCACGCGTATCGAAAATGCCGATGCGATCTTTACGACCGGTAAGGCGGTGCACTTCTGTCCAGGTTCCGGCGGCGGCGCCGAATGGAACAGCCCTGCCTACGATCCACAGACCAATTTGATTCTGACGGGAGAGGTGGACTGGTGCACAGCCGTGACGCTGGTGACCGATGCCAGGATTCGGGCGGTGCGCACTGGCCAGATATGGGCAGGCATGGCGAGCAGAAACCCGTACCACTCCTGGGGCGTCATGGACTCGTATCGACAAGCGGCGGGCTGGGTATACGCCTCCGACGCAGACACCGGCGCCTGGAAGTGGAGGGCTAAATCAAATTACCCGGTTCTGGGTGGCATCACTCCGACGGCCGGCGGCGTCGTTTTCTTCGGGGACACCGGTGGTAACTTCTATGCGCTGGAGGCCGCCACGGGGCGGCGACTGTGGGGCAGAAATCTCGGCGGCGCCATTGGCGGCGGCGTCAGCAGCTATGCCGCTGGCGGCGTGCAGCGTGTGGCGGTAGCCCTTGGCTATACCGCCATTCATTGGCCGACAAAAATTGTGACCGGGAAGATCGTGATTCTCGGACTTTAGGAACCGAAGCGCGCGCCGCCGGTATTCAGCCAGTCGGCTTCCTCGTCAGTCGTTTCGCGACCGAGGGTGTGATTGCGATGCGGAAAGCGCCCGAACCGCGCGATGACGTCGCGGTGCTCGACGGCGTCCGCCAGCGCCTCCTTGAACGTGGTCTGCAGCTCGCCGGGCGCCTCATCGAGCAGCCGCCGGAAGGCCGCGACGGATTCGTCCTGCACGTCCAGCGACTCGGCGTGCTGCAACGGCATGTAGAAAAAGATGCGCTCCAGCGGATCGAGCGCCGCATCGGCGCCGTACAGCATGCCGGACACGCTCAGGGACAACGCCTCGTGATCATTGGCGTACGCCTGCGCGGTGCCGCGATAGAAATGGCGCGAGAACTGGTCAAGCAGCACGATCAGCGCCAGCCGCCGGCGCGGACTGGATTCCCAGCCGGCCAGCTCGCCGTTTTGCGCCGCGAGCATGGTTTCCCCGAATCGATCGCGAACCAGCTCATCGAACTGGGGAATCAGCTCCGGCGCCGCCTGGGCGCCGAACCAGAGGCGCGAATGATGCCGCACCGAGACCTCGGTGTAAGGACGCGGTCCAAACCAGAAGAGGAGCACGTCCTGGGCGCGCGCGGCGGGCATCTGACCAGCCTAGCACCAATCGCCGTCACGACAGATAGGGCCGCGTCAGCGCCTCGGATACGCCCCAGAGCCTGGCCGCCATCTCATCGTCGCGCATGGAACGGCGGGGCGTTGCGATGTGGCAGTTTCTGAAGTAGGCCCCGCTAACGCTCTCCAGGCTCGCATGAGTGGCGACATAGCAGCTCGTCGCCGCGCCCTGGGGCAGGGTCTTCTCGCGCTCGCCGGGATGACGCGCGTGCCAAAGGCGCGACCACAGCCACTGCGCCAGGGCACCGCGAGATTTCCACGGCGCCGCGCCGCTGCCGCGCCAAACGTGGTTGATGTTCGTTCCGGGAACGATGCCCGGGTGCAGCACGTTCGCGGTGGCTGTCGTACCGGCGAGCCGTCGCGCCAACTCGCGAGCGAAGAGTCCATTGGCAAGCTTCGACTGGCCGTACATCGTGGTCCATTCATACGGTCCGCGCTCCCCCGACAGATTGTCGAAATCGATGCCGATGGGCGGAGCCTGCTGGTACATCATCGAGCTCACGATGACGATCCGGCCTTGTGGCGCTGCCTTGACCCGCTGCAGCAGCCGATTCACCAGGATGAAATGACTCAGATGGTGGACCGCGAAATGCTTTTCGATGCCGTGGACTTGCTCGAGGGTGGGCACATTCAGACCGGCATTACAGATCAGGATGTCGAGGGGTGCTTTTAGAGCTTCAACGGCACGGGCGCATCCGGCCACTGAGTCGTAGTCCGTCAGCTCACAGGCCAGCGGCGTGAGTTGGCCCCGGATCCCGGCCGCCGTAAGGGCGGCACACGCCGCTTCAGCCTTCTGCTGCGTCCTGGCGAGCGCGACCACATGGGCCCCGCGCAATGCCAGCACCCGCGCGGTCTCCAGTCCGATGCCGGAATTACTGCCGGTGATGAGTGCCATCTTGCCGGTCAGATCCAAACCCTCGGTGACCTGCTCCGCGGTGGAGTGATGGCCGAAGGGGCTACGGGGACGCATCAGACCGAGAACCCTAGACGGCTTGTCCCGGGGACCGAGACAACGCTGATGTGCTCAAGCGGGCCGTGTTCGTCACCCGCAACCTGGTGATCAGACGTCGCGCCGGATCCTCAAAGAAGCGCCAGATCAGGACCGACACGACGATTGTGACCGGCAGTGCGACCAGGCGTCCGATCGTATCCGGGAGCCACCGCGTCAGGTAACTATGGCAGGGGTTGGCCAGCAGATAGAGGGCATAACTGGCGCTGCCGAGTACGTAAAGCCAACGCGATCCCATCAGACGTCCGATGGCGGTGTCGGAGACGTGCAGCAACGCAATCAGCAGCCCGATCAGGACGGTGGCGCTGGCAACGATGTGGGAATAACTCGTGGCAGACAGCAGCACAGCCAGGGACAGCAGAACCCCGATAATCGCCGCTGAGGCCCAGGTGGCATGTACTTTTTTCTCAAGATCGACCGCACGCTGCACGGTCGTGCACAGCAGCACACCCAGCGCAAACTCGATGCCTCTTGCCAGAGGCAGCGGCCATTGCAATACCCACGCAGGGAATTCGCCCGGATTACCGTCCGTAGCAATATCCGGATGAGTTTTCGGACTGCCCGTGATCACGAGTAGCGCGATGTCGGCCGCCAGCAGTGCAACCAATGCTGCGGTAGGCAACCGCCGAACCGCCGTTACCAGAAATGGGAACAAAAGATAGAACCCCATTTCCACGGACAACGTCCACGCTTGAAACAGCCACCCGTACCCGTAATCCGAATAGGAATTGCCCCAGGCTTGAATCATCAGCAGGACCGCAGTCGAACTCTTGAGCGTTAGTTCGTGCGCCGCCAGCGGCAGCGTGATGAGCAGCGCCAGCAGGTACACCGGGTAGATTCTTGCCAGGCGGGAGATGAAATAGTTCAGCAGCGTCCGGGCCTGCAGCAGTTGTCCGGGATGCGCGTGCGTCAGGATGTAACCCGATAGCACGAAGAAGGCACTGACTCCGAAGTAGCCGTTTTGAAAAAACGTGCGGATTGGCGTCGGAACTCCTGCCTTTTGCAGGACAGCCGCACCGTAGTGGTAGATGAAGACGTAGACCGCGGCAAAAAAGCGGATTCCGGTCAGTGCCGGGATCGCTGGGCTTCTCATCGAAGAATGCGTCCTGCCGCGGGCCAACTTGAGGTGAAGCCGCATCATGCGTGGCGCGCCGCAAAGAGTCGAGAAAACTTCGCTCGTCGGTCGCGCCGGTGCAGCTCGGGCACTGACGGATTATGGTGAATCGCGTCCGTTCTGTGGCAAGCAGACTCGAAACTCGCCCCAAGCTGGCCGGGCGGCTATTCGCGCAGGCTTTCGAGGTATCCCTTGGCCAGTGCGGAGAGACGCTTGTTAGCGAGCTCGCGTGCCCTGGGCGCATCGACAATGTGCTCGAGCGGGCCGGTCACCAGCATCCGGCGCACGGCCGGGTCACGCGCGGAGACGCGAGCCATTTTGTTGAGCACGGTAAAGGCGCGGTAGATCTTGTCGCGCGGGGTGCGTTTGGATTCGATGGAGCGGGCCAGGTACTGGCCGAATCGGCTGTAGAGGAAGTAGTCGTCGTTGCCGACCTGGAATCGGGCTTCGGCAAAAAAATCGGGGAAATTCTTCTCGAGATACAGATTCACATGGTGAAGACGGGGCCCAGGTTCGCTGCTTGCGGACGCTTTGCGCTTCTTCATTGCTTTCTTGTCACACCTCCGGTGGTCCAGACGGCCATTTCTGGGCGCCGCAAGCGGTACCACACCTCGCAACGCGCGCGGAAGATAGGGCACATCGGCGCTCGATGCAAGGGCAAGTATCTCAGTAGTACAAGCCGCCGGGGGAGCCCGAGTCCGAATCGCGGCCGACGTTGTAGCGGATCTGTGTGGCGGCGACGGGCAGCTGCAGGAAATTGGCAATCGCGCTGCGCGTACCGGCGGAGTCGAGCTCCTCGGTGCGCAATAGCAGCACGCGCCCCGGCACGCGCTCGGCGAGCGCCTTGAGCCGCCGGTTATAGTCTTCGACGTAACGCATGATGACGTCGCGCTTGGCCCGGGTGGGATTCTGGTGCGCCTTGGCCGGCAATTCGTAGTGCGGATAGAACGGATCCCACCGGTCCGGTGGCCAGATGTGGTTGTGAGAAGTGACGAAATGATTGACGTCCGACGGTGACACGGACATCCAGGAGCGGACGCAGGCGTCCAGGTCACGAATCAGACCGATAACCTTGCAGTCGGGACCGGCTTCGAAGATCTGGTCGATGGCATTCAGCCACCAGTGCGCGCAGTCCGCAATCAACGGAACGTAGCGCCTGAAGGCTTCGAAACGTCGCAAATGAAATCCGAGTTCCTCCGGCAGCGGCGGCCAATGCATGTACGGCGGCGCCTCGTGCGTAACAACCGCTCCCTCAACCGTCTGCAGGATGCGCGCCAGGGTGGTCGAGCCGCAGCGGCCTGCCCCGACACCCAGTATCAGCTGCCCCGGCACTGCGCGCGACGGACGCCCGGCAAGCACGCGGCTCAGATTGTCGAAGTAGGCCGCAGTCACGCGCCGCGCCGGGCAGGAGCGCTCCATCACGGCCATCAGGAATCGGCCGCGCGCGACAGTTCCTGAGGGGAATGAGCCCTGGCGATGATCGTAGATCCAGTTGGCGAGGAACTCGCCCAGCGCGGAATCGTACGGATACGCGCAATAGGTGCGCCACAGGAACTGCTCCGCAGCGTCGTGAAATCCGAGAACCGAGAGCGCGCCCGCTATGCGAGTAGGCAGTTCCCAGTACATCTGCAGGATGAACTTGCCGGCACGCCGACGGCTGGTGTGAATGACACCGCTTACCCGCTCTGGCGGCGGAATTGCGGATTCCGTTTCGGAGTAGAGCCGCGAAAGTGTGGAACTGCGTGACAACATCGGCAATTGCAGACTTCCTATCTGTTCTTGCGGAAGGGTTATAACGCAACATAACACTACATGCGGCTCACCTGAAACCGAATTGCAGGCGCGCCGCGTTCCGAGGACCTGCGCGCAGTGCGTGCGCGCACGGCAGCCCACACATCTGTATGCGTGCTAGTGGATCAGATTGCCAGCACCGGAGCTCTGCCATACCGATACGGAGCTGACAGTCATTGGATACTGGCTGCCCGTGCCCAGAATCAACACCAGGTGCTGCAGGTCTGCGATGCCGAAGGAGAACGGCGAGGGCGGCGTCGCCCACAAGACTGTCAGTTTGCTCCAGCTCACCTGCGCCCCGACTGGCGCGCCGTCGAAGAACCACTGCAGGTAACCGTCCGCTGTGTCGGTGGCCGGGACCCAGAGCGCACCGTAGGTGTGGTACTGCGAGAAGTCGACCGTGTCGGCCAGCTGGCGGATCTTGCTGGCATAGGAATTCTGTTCGATGCAGTACTGGTCCGAGCAGGTCTGGCCCAGCACGCCGTACCAGTTCAGCAGCGAGCCGCTGTAAACGTAGTCATTGTTTTGCGTGGTCTCGATGTTGTATTCCATGAAATCCATTTCGATGAAATTCTCGTAGCCTGAAGGCTCGCCGGGCACCTTATCCCCACCGGTCTGTGCCAGGTGCTCGACGGCCATGCCCCAGAACGCGGGCCAGCCTCCGGAGAGGGAGTTCGGGTTGCCCGACTGTCCCTGCCAGCCGTCGAATTTCAACACCGCCTCAAAGTAGGCGCCGCCTCCGAAGGCGATGCCCTCGAAGCTTCCCGCGCTGTTGCCGGAGCGAGCGCTGGCAATCTGCGCATTCGGCGCCGAGCCGCTACCGACGATGCTGATGCTGCCATCGCTGTTCGGCGATGCGCTGCCGCCGACCTGCTGCCCCTGAAACGCCCACGCGAACAGCGATGCGGTCCCGGCGCTCATGGTGTCAGCGGAGATCAGCGTCGGACTCGGGCCGTAAGTTTGCGTTGTGTAGCCCACCTGCTGTGCAGGCATGGGCGCGACCGCTGCCGGCGGCGCGACCGGGGGAGCGCTGCCGCCATTGTCACCGCCGCCGCCGCCACAGGCGGTGAACAGCAGGGGCATGCCGATGATGATCAGCGCAGTCCGGATGGGTCTTTTCAGCTGCAAGCACATGCATGCGTCTCCCGGCCATATTTCCAACCGTCTCCACCCGCGCACTTCGACAATGCAACGCCCAATTTGTGAACGAGATCACAGTGCGTGCGACTTGACTGAGCAATCGCTGTCACGAATTGGCGACACGTCGTGCTGCCCAGACACATTGCTCGATCTCCGTATGACCCCAAGAATCGCCGCGAAGACAGGGTACTCATTCGGCGGAGATTTGACTGATGCTACACAAGTTGCTGCTCACCGGCGCCACCAGCGCATTGTTCGCTCTACTCGCCGGTTGCGGTGACAATAGCGCTGCCTCACCTGATACCGCCGGAACTTCCAGCGCATCGACCACCAGCGGCAACGCGGTCGTGGTGCTGTCGGCAGCAAATTACTCGGTGCCGGCGCAGTCCGCTGAGGCGGTGGTCACTGTCAATCGCAGCGGCTCCGCCACCGGCAGCGCCACGGTCGATTACAGCACCGTCAACGGCACTGCCACGGCGGGCGCCGATTATTCCGCGGTCAGCGGCACGCTGACCTGGGCGGCAGGCGATGCCTCCCCGCGCACGGTGACCGTGCCCGTGTCACGCGGCGCGCAGGGCAAGAAGTTCTACCTTTCTTTGACATCCATCTCAGGTGCCGCAGAATTCGGCTCGCCGAGCACGGCCGCGATCGCCGTCGCGGCCCCCAGTTCCAGCTCCTCCTCGTCGAGTTCATCGTCGGGCAGCTCCAGCTCCGGCTCCAGCTCGAGCGGCTCCTCGTCAGGCAGCTCCACTTCAAGCAGCTCGTCCTCAGGCAGTTCCTCCTCGGGCGGTACCTCCTCGAGCGGCTCGAGTGGGTCATCGGGCGGCATCATCAGCGGGCCGGCTTTCTATGTGTCCCCGAGTGGCAGCGACAGCAATGCGGGCTCTTTGAGCGCACCCTTCAAGACATTGACCAAGGCGCAGTCGGCGATGAGAGCATCGAGCACCAAGATCACTTATGTGCGCGCCGGGACCTATAGCATCGGCTCGACCCTGGCATTGACCACGTCTGACGACGGCGAGACCTGGCAGTACTACCCGTCGGATGGCGTCAATTCAGCCGTCCTGAACGGTAACAACAGCGTCTCCGGTGGCATCATTGCCATCGAGGGCGCCTCGAACATCACGATCAACGGCTTGAAGATCGAGAATTTCGTCGACTACGGCATTCTCGGCGACGGTGGCCCGAACACCAACTGGGGCACGGTGGCTGAAGATACCGGCAACACCATCGAGAACTGCGATGTGGGCTTCAACACCATCTCCAGCTGGAGTTCGGCTGGCATTTCGCTCTCCGGGCCCAATGCCACGATCGCCAACAACTATGTGCACGATGTCGGCAGCCAGGGCATTGCCTCCTATGCCTACTACGCCGGCAAGAGCATCAACGGCACCGTGGTCAAGAACAACGTGGTGCTGCGGGCCGTGCAGCGGACCAGTGACGGTGGCGCGATCTACGTCAACATGCACTCGGGCATCCAGTCCGACTATGTGACCGTCACCAACAACTACGTTGCCGACCAGGGCTCCGCCAACACCTGGGGCGTGCACGGCATCTACCTGGATGACGACACCTCGAATACCACGGCCAGCGGCAACGTGGTCGGACCGCCGAGCGTCGGCACCGGCACGGGCTCGGGCAGCCAGTGGGGCACCAACGCCATCAGCGCCTTCATCGACAACAGCGGCAATCACAACGCCATCACCGGCAACCTGATCGATCTCGGTTCATCCGGGGCGGTGACCACGGTGCTGTTCGCGTACGACACCGCCGAGATCGCGGACGTTGGCATGGAACAGGACTCCTTCACCGGCAACATCGTGATCTCGAATTTCACCGGCAGCTTGAGGGCCAACTCGACCGGCGTCACCGGCTATGCCTACTTTCAGAACACACCGGCCCTGGGCACGGACCCGAAGGGCGCGAGTTATGTGATCCACGACAACGTCTACTGGAACTACGCTTCGGGCGGTTCGGTGTTCTCGAACGGCACGGTGACGAGCGACAGCGCGCCCATCCACGAGAACCCGCAGATCTCCGGCTGGGACTACACCATCGCGACCGGCAGCCCGGTCTATGCCTCCCCGGTCGGCTTCTCCCCCATCGCCGGTGGCTGGGGTCCTCCGGGATTTGTGATTCCGCAGACGGGAGCCGCGCCGTCTGCACCGCACTGAAATACAAATATTGCCGTTCTGCTAAAGCCGTCGCGACTTGCCGACACATTGCGCTCTGGGACAATCACAGACACCCTGAATCTCAACAGGTCGCTGATCGGCCGACCGGCTGATCGACAGCAATTTCAGGGTTTCACATGCACAAGTTGCGGGCGTGCGCATTGCACGCCATCTTTATTGGCGCGTCGATGATGGCGCTTTGGCAGCAGGCGGGTGCGGAGACCACGCTGCCTTTTGGCTCACCACTGAACAGCCCGGTTGTTATCCCTGTCGGCGTAACAGCGCCGCCTGCGGTTGCCGCTGCGCCGACGGTCGCATTTGCAGCCGCCCAATTTTCTGCAGTCGCGAGCGCAGGCGCGGCGCTGATCTCTATCAACCGGTACGGGGATGCGAGCTCTTCCGTAAGTGTCACCTACACGACCAGCGATGGCACGGCCGTGGCGGGCACCGACTACACGGCAACGGCTGGCACTGTAGCGTGGGCCGCCGGCGACACGACGCCGAAGAGCTTCCCGGTGCCCATCGCCACAACCGTCGCTGGCAACAACAGCTTCATGGTGGTCCTGACGAGCAGCTCCGGCGCCAATCTGGCGGCGCCGTTTGATGCGAGCGTTGCGATTACTGCTGCCGCCGCCGCATCCACGGGCTCGCCGGTTATCGCGACCGGCCCGGCGTTTTATGTTTCCCCGAGCGGCAACGACGGCAACGCGGGTTCAGTCAGCGCGCCCTTCAAGACATTGACGATGGCGCGCTCGGCGATGAGAGCTTCGAGCACAAAGATCACTTTCGTGCGTGCCGGAATCTATAGCGTCAGCTCGACCCTGGCATTGACCACGGCCGATGACGGCGAGACCTGGCAGTACTATCCATCGGATGGTGTGAACAGCGCCGTGCTGGATGGAGGCAACAGCGTCTCCGGCGGTGTCATCGCCATCGAGGGCGGCTCGAACATCACGATCAACGGCCTGAAGATCCAACATTTCGTCGACTACGGCATTCTCGGCGATGGTGGCCCGAACACCAACTGGGGCACGGTGGCCGAAGACACCGGCAACGCAGTCGAGAACTGCGATGTCGGCTTCAATACCATAACGAGCTGGAGTTCGGCCGGCATCTCGCTCTCCGGGCCCAATGCCACGATCACCAACAACTATGTGCACGATGTCGGCAGCCAGGGCATCGCCTCGTACGCCTACTACGCGGGCAAGAGCATCAACGGCACCGTGGTCGAGAACAACGTGGTGCTGCGCGCCGTGCAGCGCCGCAGCGATGGCGGTGCGATCTACATCAATATGCATTCGGGCATCCAGTCCGACTATGTAACCGTCACCAACAACTACGTCGCCGACCAGGGATCAGCCAATACCTGGGGCGTACACGGCATCTACCTGGATGACGACACCTCGAACGCGACCGTGACCGGCAACGTGGTGGGACCGCCGAGCATCGGCACCGGCACGGGCTCGGGCAGCCAGTGGGGAACGAACGCCATCAGCGCGTTCATCGACAACAGCGGTAACCACAACGCCATCACGGGCAACCTGGTCGATCTTGGATCCTCGGGAGCGGTCACTACCGCGCTGTTCGCCTATGACAAGGCCGAGACCGCCGATGTCGGCATGGATGGGGACTCCTTCACCGGCAACATCGTGATTTCGAATTTCACCGGCAGGCTGACGGCCAACTCCACCGGCCTCACCGGCCATGCCTATTTTCAAAACACCCCGGCGCTGGGCATAGACCCGAAGGGCGCCAGTTACGTCATCCGCGACAATGTCTACTGGAACTACGCCGCGGGCGGTTCGGTGTTTTCGAATGGCACGGTGACGGGCGACAGTGCGCCCATCAACGAGGATCCGCAGGTGTCCGGCTGGGATTATGCAATCGCCAGCGGCAGCGCGGTGTACAACGCCCCCGTCAGCTTCGCCCCTATTCCCGGCGGGTGGGGACCCCCGGGATTCGTGATACCGCAAACCGGAGCCCCGCCGTCCGCTCCGCACTGAGCGTCGGGCGCCGCTAAGACGGCATGGGGCACTGCGGCTCAAGCGTGAGAGCCGCGGCGAATCGCGCCCCGGCGGCCAGCAGGCGCGAGTCGTCGGCCACACGGGCATTGTCGAGCACCCGCGCCTTGCGGCGCGAGGCCACCAGCACCACGCCCTGGCTATTGGCAGCAAGCGCCGCCGCGATCAGCAAGCGCGACAGGCTGCTGTCTTCCGTCAGCGCCTCGCCGGTCGCGCTCTCGAGCCGGACCCGCGCAGCCGCATCTGCCGCCAGCCAGCGCCGCAGCGGCGCGAATGCTCGCAGCAGCGCACGATGGGTCACGAGCAGTGGCGCGCCGGTGGGCATCGGCTGGCGCCAGTCCAGCACACTCCAGCGGCATTGAAAGACCTCGAAGACACCGGGCCGCGCGCGTGCGATCGCGTCGATGTCGGCAGGCTCGGTAGCCAGCCCGAGGGCGCGAAACGCGCCTGCACGCCGACGCTGCTCGAGCATCGTCAGCAATTCATCGCTCACATCGGCCAGCTGCACTTCATGCAACAGCAACAGATCCACATAGTCGGTACGCAGTCGCAGCAGGCTTTCATCCAGGCTCGCGCTCACGGCGGCGGCTGAAAAATCGGTGACGGGCCTGGACTCGACTGCGCTGTCGGCGCTTTCCCGCGGACGCACACGTCTGATCGCCCGGCGCAACGGACCAGTGGCCGCGCGCACCAGGCTGCGCAGTGCATTCGCGGCCGGTCGCTCTATGCCAACCTTGGTTGCCAGCGTCACCTGATGGCGCCGGCCGCGCAAGGCGCGGCCGAGCACATCCTCGGCGGTGCCGAGTCCGTACAGCGGTGCGACGTCAAAGTGGCGGATGCCGGCCTCAAACGCGGCACGCACAAGCCTTAAGTTCGACGGCGCCTCGAAGCCACCGGCCAACCAGGCGCAACCAAAGCCCAGTACGCTCGGTCCGTTACCGGACCACGGCACGGTTAGGCGCCGCATGCTGCTGACTGCCCAGCGCATCGGCCAGCCGGATGCCAAGCGCCATAGCGGTGAAGGTGGGGTTTTGAAAGCCGCAGGTCGGAAAGACGCCGGCGCCTGATACATATAAATTGTCGCATCCGTGCACCCTCTGGTTTGCGTCCACGACGCCGCGGTTGGGGCTCGTCGCGATGCGCGTCGTGCCCATGTGGTGACAGGTGTCGCGGCTGCCTGCCAGAAACGCCGGATCGCGATTGGCCAGCAGCGGCGAGATGTGCAGCTGCGCCAGGCGAGTGCGCTGCAGATATTCATCGATCAACGCTGTCAGGCTGGCAAAAGTTTCGATCTCGCTGTCACCGATCTTCCAGTCGAGGTCGAACAGCGGCATCCCAAGTGCATCGACCTCCTGGCGCAGCAGCACCGCGCTCTCCGCAACCGGCATCTGCTCGATGGAGATCTCCAGGTCGATGCCGCGATCGGCCATGTTGTAGACCCGGTGATCGCGGATATAGCGGCCGATCATCGGTGCGGACAGCCGGATCAACGAAGCGAGCCGCGCCGGATACTTGAAAAAATTCCACTCGAAGCGCCCGCGCATCGCGGCCTTGAAGAAGATCTTGGCGTTGTTCATGTGCTCGGAGAGCGTGGAATTGAACACCATATTGGCCGAGGCACTCAGCAACTGGCGCGATACCTGCGCCTGGCCGGTAAGCTTGATCTTTGGCTGGTACTTGATGCCGTCGAGCACGACGTTGTCGAACAGGTTGTGGAATCGACGCTCATCGAGCGGAGTGACGGTGCCGCACTTGCACTCCACGTGATCCATGAAGCCGCGGCCAAGCCAGGCATTGCGGCTCCAGGGCGCCGGGCGGCCGTCGGCGAGGTTGCACATCATCAATCGCGGTACTTCGAGCGCGCCGTTGGCCAGCACGTACATGCCGGCACGTGCCGTGAGCGGGCCACGGCCTTCCGCGTGCACCGAGAGATGAGTGACGTGACGTCCACTGGGGTCGGTCTGCAGCGCGGTCACCGGCGCGTTGATCACCACGGTGAGGTTGGTCGAGCGGCGAATGTCGGCTGCGAACAGCCGCGAGAAATCGGTCTCGGGTGTCCAGCGAGTGAAGAAGAACTCCAGATCATCGGTGTTCTCGGGTGCCGGCACGCGCAGCCGCTTCCAGACGTCCGCGTCCTGCGCGATCTGAGCGTCCATGCCCAGCAACGAGAATACCCGGTTGTAGTAAGGCTCCACTTCGGCCCCGCTGAATGGCCAGGCGATGTCGGAGACCCAGGGGCGATTCTGGAAAATCAACGGTTCGAGTGCGACCAATTGACCGCCCCAGAAAGTGGTCGTGCCGCCGAGCGCGCGGTAGCGGCCCTGATGCAACCCCAGCAAATTACGCCCGATCGAGCGCGGGGAGGCGAACAGCGCCTGCGATTCTGCCGTGACCCACGAACCACCTGCTTCCAGCAGCAGCACGCGGGTGCCGCTGCGCGACAATTCCACACCCATGGACAGGCCGACCGCGCCAGCGCCGACAATGATGATGTCCGCTTCAGGCAGCTCAGCCGCCGGCGACTGGTGCAAATCAATCAGCAACTCTCACTCCAGGGACGCGGATGGCCGCGGTGACGGGCGAATCGAGGTTGGTCAAAGGCGCGTGGTGCCCGCGCCCCGATGGCGCATCCTGATGGCATTAAACAGAATGCGGCGACGGCCGAGGGAACCACGTGCAAACCGCTTGAAGGCTAGCAGCATCACAGCCGGTCCGGCAATTGCCGTGGTTTTTCACCCGATCGGTTACTCTAGGCATGAGGACGATTGTAATCCCGACCACTCGATGATCAAGTTCCTGATATTCGCGGGCTGCTGCACGGGCTTCTGGCAGTTCACCGAGCCCTACGGGAACACCATGCAGACCCTGTTCCTGTTCATCTTTTTCGCAGCCTGCGGTCTGGCCGTGCTGCGCAAGCAGGTGCGCGCCGTTCCGCTGTCGGTGCCGGAGCTGGTGCTGTGCGCTGTGAGCGTGCTATCCGCGGCGGTCTCGCTTTATCACGGTGCAGAGCCGAGCATCATATTTTCGATGGCGTTCCTCGCCACCGTGGTGATGATCGCCATCCTGATGCGCACGATCTCGCTCGAAGATCTGCTCGACATCGGCGCCTGGGCGATCCTGTTCCTGCAGTTTTGCAGCCTGGCCTTCAACAGCAAATTGTTCGTGCAGGCGTTGTCGATCACGATCACACGGCAAGGGCTGCTGCGCTTCACGCCATTCGACAACCATCCCAATCTCACCGGGTTCATCTTCGGCGCCGGCACCATCCTGCTGGCGCGACGCGCCCTGGTGGCGCGCAAGCTCTGGGAGCGCATCCTGTTTGCCGGCGCCACTGCATTGGGCTTGGTGTTCCTGATCGCAGCCTCGGTGCGCGCCTCGGTGGTGGCGATTTCTATCGCGACCCTGGTGGCACTGTTCCGGGAAATGCCGCTCAAGCGCATCCTCACGCTGGTTGGAACGCTCGGCACGGTACTGGCCGGACTGATGCTGACCACGCGGCTCGGTGACTCGGCGGTCAAATACCTCGAGGGCATCCTCGAGATCAATTCCCACACGCGCGGGGTGGGCTCGGGTGGTTCCGGGCGCACCGACCTGTGGAACCAGGGCATCAACACGCTGACTTCCGATCCGCTGCTGTTCGCCGTCGGCGGCGGGCTGCGCTCCTCGGATATCGTGAATATCGGCTTCTCGACCGAAGACTCGTACATCACCATCATGCTCGACAGTGGGCTGTTCGCCGGCAGCGCCATCATCGCCATCTATTTTTACTGCCTGTTTAAATCGACGCAGATATCGCGCCGCAGCGCGCAGGCCCGGCGCGAACTGATCCTGCTGCCCTCATTCTTCGTGTTCATCATGGTGGAATCGATCTTCAACCGTTACCTGCTCGGTATCGGCAATCCGATGTCGCTGTTCGTGCTGATGACCCTGCTGGCAGTCTCGGTGCGTGCCAAGACGGAAGCGGAACTGGATAAGGCGCCGGCTACACTCGCCGCAGCGCAGCCGATGTCCCGATGATCATCGTGAAGTCGACCAGGCAGGTCGCGAACGCCGCTGCCGTGATGCCGAAGCGCCGGTCGCCGAGGTAGGCCACCAGCAACGCGAACAGTGATGCGGCCGCGAATATGGTCGCCAGGAAGGAATGGCGGTTGGTCGCGGTGAGCCGGATCGACTTGATCTGCCAGAACGAGGACGCCACGGCCGCGGTCAACAGCAGCATGTACACCGGCATGTTGATGGCCAGTTTGCCGTGGCTCCAGATGCGCAGGATCGTCGATCCCAGCGGTGCCAACACCAGCGCGGCGACGATGGTGATCGGCACGACTTTCCGCAGCACGCGCGAGGTCAGTTCCGCGGCCGCGCGCTCGTCGCCCGAGCCGTGCAGCAGCGAAATTTCGGGCGCCAGCGAGCGGCCCGTCAGCATCGAGATCTGCGTCAGCATGCGCGTCAATACGCGGATGGAATTGAACACTGCAACGGCCGCGCCGCCGAGCTGCGCGCCGATCAGCAGGATCATGCCCTGCAGCGTGACGATGTTGCCGAATGGGAACGCCAGGAAGCCGACACCGCTGCGCAGCAGCTGCCGGATCAGTTTCGGGTCGGCGCTGCGCAGGTTCAGGTGGATCTCGGGGACATCGCGCCGCGCCATCAGCGTCAACACGCCGATCGATACCGCGCGGCCGAGCAGCATGCCGAGCGCCGCGCTGGTGAGGGTGCCGCCGATAAAGACGCCGATGATGCTGCCCAACCACTCGACGATGCGCGCCGTGGTCAGCAGCACAGTGACGCGGGGATACTTGCCGAACGGCCGGTAGGCCGCTTCGAACATGCCCGAGCCCACGGTAATCAACGCGGACAGGATCATGAAGAACAGTGCGGTGCGCTGATCGACCGTCAATCCGAAGGAGAAACCCAGCAGCAACACACCCGCCAACAGCGCGAGCGCGGGCGTCAGTACCAGCAGCGCCACCATGCTGGAGTTGAAGATCCGATTGACCTGGGCGGTTTCGTGCCGCGCCTGATGCATCGCCATCTGGTTGCCGGCGGCCGTCAGCAGACCGACGTCGGAGATGGTCAGGTACGCCGGCATGGCCACGATCATCAGCCACTGACCGTACTTGTCGAGGTCCCAGCGCGACAGGAAGATCGGCAGCGACCCGAGCTGGGTCATGACCGTCACGCCCTGGGCGTAGATGTGGGCGGCGACGCCGGAGAGTATCCGTGACTTGGCCGTGCTCATGCGCGAGGGAGGCGGCGGCGGTGGAGATGCTGTGAGCGGCGTCGACATGGCGAGTAAGGGAGGCGCTGGGGGAGGGGGTCGCGATCGCAGGCGGAGCGTGCGCGCCGCCAAGGCAACAACGGGCGGGTGCCCCTACAACCAGCGGCGATCAGTACTCATTGATGATGCTGCCAACGACGCTGACACCGATCTGCTGCAGGCTCGTCAGAGTCTGCTTCAGCCGCTCGCGGCGCGAGTGGTTCTGGCGCGCCAGCAGCAGCGCCGAGCCGCCATGGGCGGCGATGATCTGCGCGTCCGCATACTCGCCGGCCGCCGGCGTGTCGAGCAGCACCAGGTCGAACTGTTCCGCGAAGCGATTGACGACCAGCTCGAACATCGGTCGCGACAATAGCTCCTGCGGATTCGGCGGCAGCACGCCGGCGCCGAGCACGAACAGGCGCAGCTGCGGATGGATGCGGCGGGCGGCCTCGCCGCCGCTGCGGCCGGTCAGCAACTCGCACAGGCCGCCCGATTCTCCCAGGTTGAAAATCCGGTGCTGCCGCGGATGCCGCAGATTGGCATCGATGATGAGTGTGCGCACGCCGATCTGCGCGAAGGCGGTAGCGAGGTTCGCCACGACCCAGCTGCGGCCCTCGCCGCGGTCCGGGCTCACCACCGACAGTACCCGGCGGCTGCTCTCCGCGTACCAGCGCAGCATCAGCTGGCTGCGCAGGGCGCGCAGCGGCTCGACCAGCGCTGACTGCGGGTTGTAGGCGGCAATGACGTCATCGGAGACACCATCCGGGCCGCGCGCCAGCACCGGATTGTTGAATTGACGCGCGAGCGCGAACAGCACGTCGTCCGGCTTGATCAGATCGAGCTCCACGCCGGCATCGCCGAAGCGCACGTTGCGCTCGATCGCGAAACGCAGGATGCGATCGACATCGGTGGTCGCGAGCCGACCCTCCTCCACCAGGATCATGCCGATGGCGCGGCTGTGATCCCCAGCCCGCTCCGCCATAGCACGCTTGGGTTGGTTTCTCAGATCCCTGGCAGTCAACGATCCGCTGTTCATTTTATATAGTTCTCAGGACTCGAGTCGCAGAAGGCCGGCCGGCGCCGCCACCCTGTGCTGCGGGGCAACCGCGGCAATGCGGCCGAGCAGTGGCACACCGCTGAGCAACTCCGTCAGCTCGACGCTGCTGCGCACGCGGCGATCGCCCAGCTCGCGCAACAGGGCTGTTCCAGCGGCCAGCACCAATCCGAAGAAGACTGCCAAAATAATGTTCAGTCCCCAGTTAGGCGATGAGGGCTCATCAGGTGGGCTGGCGGACGCCAGCAACACCACCGTGCTCTGCTGTGCCGAGCCCTCAAGATTACTCTGCGCGAGCCGCTGCGTGATGGTGTCGATATTGCGCTGCGCGGCCTGCACATCGCTCAGCAGCAGCCCGGCCTCATCACGACTGCGCTTGAGTTCGAGCAGCCGCTTCTTCTGTGCTTCCATCGCCGCGGTCAGCTCGGCCTCGCGTCGCCGGTCGACCCGCGCAGTGTCGCCGAACGAGGCCACGATCCTATGACTCTCGGCGGCGATGCGCGCATTAAGGCTGTCGATCTCGGCGGCATTGCTCTGGTATTCGGGATGGTTGGTACCGAGACGCTGTTCGATGTTCTGCTGCTTCGCCTCGGCGCGCGCGAGGTCGGCTTTCAGGCCGGCTATCAGCGGGCTGGCAAGGATCTCCGGTGTGGCATCCATGGAGCGGTTGCCCTGCGCCTCTCGCGACTGGCTGTCCTGCCGCTGCGACTGAATCGTCAAGAGCTGCGTCGAGAGCTCCGAGAGCCGCGCGCTCTCGATATCGAGGCGCTCATCGGTCGGTATCAGGCCCTTCTCGCTCTGGTAATCCGCCAGTCGATGCTGCTTGTCCTCGAGGTCGGCGCGCAACGAGCGCAGCTGATCATTGAAGTAACCTGCATACTGCTTGGCCGGTATCACGCGCAGCGCGAGGCTGGTGTCGATATACGACTTCGCAAACGCATTGGCGAGAGTCGCCGAGCCGTTCGCGTCGGTCCACTTGACTGAAATATCGATGACATTACCCTCACCGGTGGGCGCGACCTTGAGCGCCTTGCGCAGTTTCTTGGTGAGCCACACCATGAAGTCGGTCTTGCCTTGCGTGGACTTCTGCCAACGGTTGCGCAGATCGAGTTCCGGGTCGTCCTGGACCGTATTGGCGACATCCTTGATGACACGTTCGCTGGTGATAATGCCGACCTGCGTTGCCATATAGGCAATAGTCCCCTGGTCGGTAACCTGTGGCGTGGCCACGAGCGGATCAGGCTTGTTGTTGTCGGCCACTACAGAGGCCGTCGCCGTGAATTTCGGCGGCAACAGGAAACTGACCGCCACCACGACGACGACTACGCTGAGGAAGACTTTGAGCGCGAGTGCCCAGCGGCCCCGCAGAATACGTAGAAACTGTTGCAGGTTCATAGCAAGGCGAGCGTTGTTGCAGGTCGCGACCAGCGCAGAGAGTATGGCTTCACTATTGGCACCATCTTACTACCACAAATTACAATGATGTGTCCGCAGCAGCGCGGATTCACTGCGATTTTACTTAAGCGCATCGCTATCGATAAATGTTGTCCGCGGCGGATCGCTGCCAGACCGAGACGGAGCGGACCGTCATCGGATACTGGGTGCCGGTGCCGAGCATGATGGCCAGGTGCTGACGATCACCAATTCCGAACCGTTCGGGGGGCATCGAGCCCAGATCGGTAAGCCTCGACCACGACACCGATTTTCCGATCTGCACGCCGTCGAAGTACCAGCTGATGGAGCCCCTGGACGTATCGGTTGCCGGCACCCACAGGGCTGCAAAGGCGTGATACTCAGAGAAGTCAACGCCGTCAGGGAGCTGGCGGATTTTGCTCGAATAAGGATTATGAATGGTGCAGAACTGCCCGCCGCAGCTCTCGCCCCATCGACCATACCAGTTGATCAGCGAGCCGCTGTAGACGTGATCGTTCTTCTCCAGGCCCTCGATGTTGTACTCCATGAAGTCCATTTCGATGAAGTTCTCGTAGCCCGCCGGCTTGCCGGGCACCTGGTCCTCGCCGGTGGCACCGAGATGCTCGACGGCCATGCCCCAGAACGCGGGCCAACCACCTTCCTGGTTGCCGCGATTGCTGGATTGCCCGCGCCAGCCGTCAAATTGCAGCACTGCCTCGAAGTAGCCGCCGCCGCCGAAGGCGACGCCTTTGAAGTGCCCCGGAACCGAATCCGAAGTGGCGCTCGCCAGCTGCGCATTGGTGGTGCCGTTGTGACCGAGGATGCTGATGCTGCCATCATCATTCTGCCGGGCGCTCCCACCCCGCTCCTGGCCGACAAATCCCCATGGAAACAACGCGGCAATACCCGCCGTCCGATTGTCTGCCGTCACGATCCTGGGTGTTGGCCCATAGGTGCGCGTCAGATAGCCAGCCTGCCGCGCGGCCGGCGGCGCATCGGAAACCTCGCCGCCCGCACCGGCAGACGCTGCGGGCGGCGGCAGCACTGCCTGCGAATGTGCCCCGGTGTCTGTCCGATTGCAGCCGGCAGCAGCCAGCAGCGCCAGCAGTGCGATGCGGCACACCCGCCTCACGTGGCGAGCACCGCACCCACGTCGACGGCCCGCGGCAGAAAGCGAAGCGCGCCCCAGCGCGCCTGCGCTGCGAATACCGCCGTCCACTCGCTGCGGCGCACAGCGCGCGCCTGCAGCGCATCGATGTTCGCCAGCCAGCGCTGGTATTGCTCCTGGCTGCAGGCGCGCAGTGCCTGCGTGAGCGCCTGCGGCGTGCAGGCCGGCAACACCATGCCGATGTCGTAGCGCCGCACGACCTCGCCGGTGGCGGAGTCGGCCACCGCGATGAGCGGAATGCCGGCGGCGATCGACTCGTACAGGCGGTTGGGCAGCAGCCAGGTGGAGTTCTCGTCATCGGCGAAGTCCACGCCCCAGACGAAGCTCGACTCGGCCAGCAGCGACAACAGCGCCGGCGGATCGTATTCCCCCGTGTAGCGGCAATGCGGCTGCGCCGACAGTTCCGGGCCGAACTGCCCGAGGCGCTCGAGCGTGCCGTGCAGCGACAGCTCGAGCGCATCCGGCGACTCTGTCAGACACTCGAGCAGAACGGCGGCGGAACGCTGGCAGCGCAGCAGCCCAT
This sequence comes from uncultured Gammaproteobacteria bacterium, assembly GCA_963771665.1. Taxonomy (GTDB): domain Bacteria; phylum Pseudomonadota; class Gammaproteobacteria; order Steroidobacterales; family Steroidobacteraceae; genus FEN-1191. The sequence continues at coordinate 152,823 of CAVYUK010000014.1, forward strand.
TCCAGGCGATACGGCGCGTGAACGCCCGTTGCGCATCGGCAGCGCGGGGCCTGAACTCGACGCGATTCTCGATCAGCACTGCGGCATGGTCCGAGCGCTGCCAGCGCAGGAAATACTCCCAGTAGAACCACGGCGAGCTGACGATCAGCAGCCGCGCGTGCCTGAGCGCCCGGCGCTCGATCCAGCGCGCACCGCGACCAATCCAGCTACGCTTGAGCAGCAGCGTATGGATGTCGGCGACGTCATATATGGTCGGAAAGCGCGTAAGACCGCTCAGCCAACACAGCACCAGCAGCTCAAAAGTGTTCGCCAGCACCAGGGTATCGCCCTGCGACACCCGTGCGCGCACGCCCCGCAGCACCCGCAGTGCGCGCGCCAGCGCCCAGAGGCGCGAAAGCGACACACCATTGTCGATCGGTCCGAGCGAGTTATGGGTGACGGCAGGGTCGGAGTAGATCGGATGATCGACCGAGCCGCGATCGAACGACAGCAACTCGATGTTGCGGTGAGCCGCGACCGCGCCGACGAGTCGATCCGCGACTTTGCGGTGCCGGCGATGGCTGGAGACGAAGATCAGATTTAAATTGGCTGACACATTCGTTACTCATTCGAGTGCAAAGCTGCCGCGAGCGCGCCCACATGCAGTGCGAATCACTCGGTTGATGTTTCCATTTTCCATAACGTCTGCGTTTTATTCGATGGCGGCAGCAAATGACACGAGCAATTTTATGACACCGGTAATTTCCTGCGGTATTCTTAATTTCAACACGCGCTCAACCTAACAATACAGGGTCTCAATGAGCAACAAAGCATCAGCATTGGTTCTCGGCGCCGGCGGCTTCATCGGCGGCCATCTCGTCAGTCGCCTCAAGCGCGAGGGATTCTGGGTCCGCGGTGTGGACCTGAAGAACAACCCGTACGCGCAGACGCAGGCGGATGATTTCGTGATCGGCGATCTGCGCGATCCGGTGGTCTGCCGGAATGTGATCGATCGGCAGTTCGATGAGGTCTATCAGCTGGCCGCCGATATGGGCGGCGCGGGCTATATTTTCACCGGCGAGCACGATGCGGACGTCATGCACAACTCCGCCACGATCAACCTGAACGTGCTCGACACCTGCCAGAAGCGCAACGTACGGCGGATTTTCTACTCCTCCTCCGCCTGCATGTATCCCGAGCACAACCAGCTCGATCCCAATAACCCCAATTGCGCCGAGGACAGCGCCTATCCGGCGAATCCCGACAGCGAGTACGGCTGGGAAAAGCTCTTCAGCGAGCGGCTTTATCTGGCTTATCACCGTAACTACGGCATCGAGTCCAGAGTCGCGCGCTACCACAACATTTTCGGCCCGGAAGGGACCTGGAACGGAGGCAAGGAAAAGGCCCCCGCTGCCATCTGCCGCAAGGTGGCCGAGGCGCATAATGGCGGGGAAATCGAGATCTGGGGCGATGGCCTGCAGACACGCTCCTTCCTCTACGTCGATGAATGCCTCGAGGGCACGACGCGGCTGCTGCGTTCGAACTTCACCGGCCCCGTCAACATCGGGTCGGACGAGATGGTGACGATCAATCAGCTGGTTGCCATCGTGGCCGACATCGCGGGCAAGCGGCTCAGTATCCGCCACCAAAAAGGGCCGCTGGGTGTTCGCGGCCGCAATTCCGACAACCGCCTGATCAAGCAGCGGCTGGGCTGGGCGCCGAGCGAGACGCTGCGCGCGGGACTCGAGAAAACCTACGCCTGGATCGAGGGTCAGGTTCAGCAACGTGTCGCCGCCTGACGGCGCCGACGAGCTGACGCTCCCCAGGCCGAAGGAGCAGGTCCGGATCAAGGTCCTGCTGAACGACTACTGCGGCCACCCGTTTCAGGTGGAGCTGAGCCGCGAGCTTGCCCGGCGCGGCCACCAGGTATTGCACGTCTATTCGTCCGACGATCTGACGCCCAAGGGCGATCTGCTGCAAGGTCCGGATGAACCAGCGGGCTTTGCGATCGAGGGACTGTCGATCGGCGAGCGGCTGGAAAAGTACAAGAGCCTGACGAAGCGGCGCCGTCAGGAACGAGCCTACGGCGCAATGATCTGCCGGCGCATCGATGCGTACCAGCCGGACCTGGTGATCGGCTCCAACAACCCGCTCGAGGCGCAGAACCGGATCGGCAATCACTGCCGGCGTCGGTCGATTCCCTTCGTGTTCTGGCTGCAGGACATCCATTCCGAGGCGATCCGCAGTTACCTGGGCCAGAAGTCGGCGGCCGCCGGTGCGCTGGTGGGTGGCTGGTATGAATGGATGGAAAGACGCCTGCTGCAGAACGCCGATCACGTCATCGCCATCGCCGATGCGTTCATGCCGAAGCTTACGAGCTGGCGCATTCCGAAGGCGAAGCGGTCGGTCATCGAGAACTGGGCGCCCAAGAACAAGATCCAGGTATTGCCGACCGACAATCCCTGGCGCCGTTCGCAGGGCCTGACCGGCAAGCGGGTCGCGCTTTATACCGGCACCATTGGCCTCAAGCACAACCCGGGCTTGCTGGTGGCCGCGGCCGAAGCGATGCGCGATGAGCCTGACGTGCAGATCGTGGTCGTGTCGGAGGGGAAATACGCGACACAGGTGAAGCAGGAGGGCGCGCAACGGCAGCTGGCCAATCTGACGGTGCTGCCGTTTCAGCCCTTCGAGTCTTACAGCGAAGTGCTCGCCAGCGGTGATGTGCTGATCGCGATGATCGAACCCGACGCGGCGGCGTATTCAGTGCCATCCAAGGTGCTGTCGTATCTGTGCAGCGGCCGACCGATCGTGCTGGCCGCCAGTGAACATAATCTTGCGGCACAGACAATCCAGCGCGCGCGCGCCGGAATTGTGGTCGATTCGAAGAACGCCTCGCATTATGTTGAAGCCATCAGAAGTCTGCTGAGAGATCCGCAGGCGCGCAGCGAGACCGGCGCGCGCGCTCGTGCCTACGCCGAAGAGCACTTCGACATCGCGCGCATCACCGATCGATTTGAAAAGATTCTGCAACTCGTGTGCGCTAAAAGTTAGCTGCGCCGCGCGCATTTCTCCGCGTCGCGGCGAGAAAGCCTTGTCATCGCCTTGTTAGACGCGTCGGAAAAGTTTCTACTTCAAGTGATTTCGAGCTTCGGCATCAAATTCAGCGCGCACTTTTTATTTGCTTTGTAATTGTGCGCGCCGGTGCTATATGCAAAAATCCTTCTCGGCGCGAAGAGCGCAATTCACCGGTTACTTTTGCGATCTTGATTCGTCGTGGTGTCGATCAGCTGATGGCACAAATAATGCTGCACTGTTCGCGCGACCAAGCCGGTCATTCGACAGGGAGGAGAATGGCGATGAGGGCGTGTGTCTCGGTGGGCCTCGTGCTTTGTGCGTTGTGCGTGCCGCTGGCGAATGCATCGGTCAGGGATGCGGTTCGCTTTGGCGAGCGTGCGGCCATGGAGAGCCCCGCTGGGTGAGTCGGCGCTGGAGCAGAGCAGCGCGATCGCAACGCTCGAATGGGCTCCTGATCGGGTGTTCGAGGCCGGTGCCGCTGGCGCGTCGATCATTTCCGCGGCGCAGGGTTGCGACGATGGGCTGCGCTGCATCGCCATGAGCGAGAAGACGGGCGCCGCGCTGGCGCATCGCATCGTGCGGCTGGCGACGCGGGGAGCCACGGCAGCCGAACACGCCTCGCACTCCGAGGCGATGACCGCATTGGATCTGGTACTCATGGTGTTGTTCGCCGTGGGTCTCATTGGCTACCAACTCGACCGCAAGCAGCGCGTGCTACGCCACTCTGCGCTGTTCGCGGCCCCCCCTTAAGGGGTGGCCGGCTCGGGAAGCGAGGACGATAATTGAACGAGCAGGTGCTTCGTAACCAGAAGCTGTTGAACCCGGCTCGTCGCACGCAAGCGCTGACCGCGACCGAGCCGCCGTCAGTATTCGTCCTCAAGTCGCTGCTGCACCCCGTGGTTGCGGTCATCTGTCTGCTGGCGTGCCTGCTCTACTGGGGCGAGCCGCTGTACGGGCCGTATTTCCTCGTGGCCGTGCTCACTTTCATGGCCTCCGCCTATTTTCTTGATGTGCTGCAGCTGCGACCGTCGCCGCGGCGATGCTTCTCCCTGTTCTCCCTGGCCGATATCGCGCTTCGCTGGCTGCTGGTGATCGGCTTCATCTGGGCTCTGCTGCACCTCTCCCGGCTCAGCCAGAATTTTCGTGTGCCGGTTCTCGCCAGCTGGGCATTCGTCACGCCGATTTTTCTCTGGCTCGGGGACGGGGCCGCCCATCTGTTGCTGGCGCGCGCCAGGGTCAACGCGGCGGGGTTGCGTAAGGCCGTCATCATTGGCCTGACCGAGCCGGGTCTGCGTCTCGAACAGCAGCTGGCCCGGAATCCTTCGCTGCGCATCCAGGTGGCCGGGTACTTCGAGGATCGGCAGGCGGATCGATTACCCCCCGAAGGCCTGGACCGCATCATCGGCCGGCCCGCAGAACTCCCCGATTTCGTCAGGCGCAACGGCATCCAGATCGCCTACGTAACGCTGCCCATGACCCAGCACTGCCGCGTGGTGGACATGATCGAAGCTCTGCGTGACTCGACGGTTTCGATCTACTTCGTGCCCAATATGTGCGTCTTCGACCTGGTCCAGGCGCGTTTTGATGTGCTCGGCGGTGTTCCCGTGGTCGCGGTCTGCGAATCGCCGTTCTACGGCGCCAGCGGGATTGCCAAGCGCCTCAGCGATCTGGTGATTGCGTCGATGCTGCTGCTGGCGTGCCTGCCGCTGTTGCTGCTGATCGCCCTGGGCGTCCGTCTGAGCTCGCGCGGGCCGGCACTGTTCAAGCAGAAACGCTACGGACTCGATGGGCGCGAGATCCTGATCTACAAGTTCAGATCGATGACCGTCACGGAGGATGGCGATAAGAACTACCGGCAGGTCACACTCGGCGACAACCGCGTCACCCGGTTCGGTGCGCTGCTGCGGCGCCTTTCACTCGATGAGCTGCCACAGCTGTTCAATGTCCTGGAAGGCACGCTGAGCCTGGTCGGCCCGCGCCCACACGCCATCGCGGTCAATGAGCAGTACCGCAAGCTGATTCCCGGCTACATGCTGAGGCACAAGATCAAGCCAGGGATTACGGGTTGGGCGCAGGTCAACGGCTATCGGGGCGGCGATGATCTCGAGTCGATGCGCAAGCGGGTCGAGTTCGACATGGACTACCTGCGACACTGGTCACTGGGCCTGGACCTCGCCATCATGGTGCGCACGGCCGCGATCGTCTGGAGGGATAAGAGCGCGTATTGAGTTCTCGGTACCGCGCGTCTGCGCGATTGAACATATTCTGCCGCTGGCCGCATGGGCTGCCGCAGAACGAGGATTTCGACGAGTCAATGATCACGGGTACACGTTTTCCCAGTCGCCTGCTGCGGGATCCCGATAGTTCCTGGTACCAGCTCGGCAAAGGTGACGCGGAATTCTGGACTGCTCACCTCGCAGGAGCGCCCGAGGTGCTGGATCTGCCCAGCGATCGCCCGCGTCCCGCGGTGCTGGGCTACCACGCGGGTACCGTGCCGCTTGAGATCGACCCTGAACTGACCGCTTCATTGCGACGATTGTGCGAGCGGCTCGACGTCACTCCATTCGTGGCTTTGTTCGGCGCCTGGGCGGCCCTGCTGTCGCGACTCAGCGGACAGACCGATGTCGTCATCGGCGCGCCGGTCGCGGTGGGCGCGAAAATGGGTGCCGTCAAGCGCCCATTCGGCGTAGTCAACACGCTGCCGTTGCGGGCGCGATTGGGAGACGATCCGACGGTCACCGAGCTGCTGGCGCAGATCCGCAGCAGCGTCGCGGAGGCCTATCTACATCGGGAAATCCAGTTCGCGCAGATTGTCGAGGCGCGACAGCGGCAACGCAGCCTCAGTTACAACCCGATTTTCCAGGTGAGGCTCACCCTGGACTTCGAACTGGCGGATCGGCAACCGCAGCTGCGCTCGATCCGGCGAGGCGAATCACGCCCGAACAGCGAAACCGCGCAGTTCGATCTGGCGATTTCGCTGAGCGACACGGGCGAGCGGATCGTCGGAACGCTCAATTACGCCACGGATCTGTTCGATGCCTCCCGAATCGAGCGGATGGTGCTGCAGTTCCGGGCGCTGCTGGAGTCGATGTCCGACAACGATCAGGCGCGCGTATCCGAACTGAACCTGTTATCGGCTGCCGAGTACCAGCGCGTCGTGGTCGAATGGAACGCCACTGCCGAGCCGGTACCGGCCGGTACCCTGCCGCAGCAGTTTGGACAGCAGGTCACGCGAACGCCACAGGCGGACGCGGTGGTAGACGGTTCGCGCAGGTTTTCCTATGTGGACCTTGCGCTTGCCACCGACTCGCTGGCCGCGGTGCTGCAGAAACTGGGCGTCGGTCCGGAAAGCGTGGTCGGGGTGGCGATCAACCGGTCGCTCGAAACCGTTGTCGCGGCCATGGCGATTCTCAAAGCAGGGGGCGTGTACCTCCCGCTCGACCCGGCGCTTCCCGACCAGCGCCTGGCCTTTCTGCTGAGTGATGCACACGCAGTGCTGGTGGTAACGGATCAGACGATGGCCGCGCGATTGCCAGCCAACGTGCCGCAGTGGTCATTCGGCCAGATCGTTCCGGCTGGAACCCCGTCCCCCGTTGAAATCACGCCCGAACATCTGGCCTACATCGTCTACACGTCCGGGTCGACCGGAACGCCCAAAGGCGTTGCTGTCAGCCACGCCAGCGCGGTGAATCTGGCTCACGCCCGGCTGCGTGGACATGATCCGATCGGCCCCGGTGATCGGGTGCTCGCGGCCATCTCAGTCGGGCTCGACGTCTCCATCGGGCAGCTGCTGCTGCCGTTGCTGTCGGGCGCCTGCATCGTGATCGCACCCGACCTGCGCGGTGTTTCTCCCGAGGGTTTCTGGTCTTTCATGGCAGATCAGCGCGTGAGTCACGTGAATTCCGTGCCGTCGTTCTTCGACTCCGTGCTCGATGCGGCAAGAGAGCAGAACGGGCTCCGGCTCAAGCGGCTGATGCTGGGAGGCGAGGCATTGACGGGCGCATTGTGCCGGCGGCTCGAGAGCGGCGCTGCCGGACACGACCGTCATCAACGTGTACGGTGCCACCGAGGCGTGTATCGATGCCACGGCTTTCCTCGTGCCGCGCGGCGTGGACTCAGCGGCCAGCAACCTGCCCATTGGCAGGCCGTTGATGAACTATCGGACCTACGTGCTCGACGCCGGCCTGCGACCGGTGCCCACCGGTGTACCCGGTGAGCTCTATCTGGGTGGCCCAGGTGTCGCACGGGGCTACATTGGTCAACCGCAGCTTACGGCGGCGCATTTTGTTGCGGATCCGTTTGGTCCTGCCGGCTCACGGCTGTACCGAACCGGCGACCGCGCCATGTGGCGAGCGGACGGCGTGCTGCTGTTTCTGGGTCGGCGCGACGAGCAGGTCAAGATCCGCGGCTTTCGCGTGGAACCGAACGAGATCGCGACCGTGCTGCGCAGCCATCCGGCAGTGAGCCAGGCGGTGGTCGTCTCGCGCACCTGGGAGGGATCGATCCGACTGATCGCCTATGTCGTGCCGGGCGACGAGGCATTGTCCGCGGTGCAGTTGCGCGAACATCTGGCGCAGCACCTGCCGGCACAAATGATTCCATCGGCCTTCGTGCTGCTGAACGAATTGCCGCTGACTTCCAACGGCAAACTCGATCGAGAGCGCCCTGCCAGATCCCGATATCGCCTCGGCGGCCGTCGTCTCACTACGAAGCGCCCATCAATCAGACCGAGGCAACCATCGTACGCATCTGGCAGGACTTGCTGGGGGTGACGCGTGTCGGCCGGCACGACAATTTTTTCGCCCTGGGTGGGCATTCCCTGCTCGTGCTCAAGCTCGTGGGGGCCCTGAAGGCAGTCTTCGGGCAGGCGATTCCGGTGGCGCGCGTGTTTCGGACGCCCACACCCAAGCAGCTCGCCGCCGCCATGACGGAGGTAGCCGGTTCGCACGACTGGAAACACCTCGTCGCCCTGAACGAAGGTGGTCCGCAGGCCGCCGCTGTTCTGCCTCAATGGCCTTGATTGTGATGCGGACGCCTATGTGCACATCGCGCGGCTGGTCGACTCCATCGTTCCGGTCTATCGCCTGCGGATCGCCTCGCCCGGTGATCGCGAGGATTCGAGGCAGACTCTGGAGTCGCGCATGGGCTCCTGCCTGGCGGAGATGCGCAGCGTGCAGGCGACGGGACCGTACCAGCTGTGCGGATTCTCATTAGGCGGCGCGGACGCGTTTGATCTTGCCTGTCGGCTCGAACAGGCGGGAGAAACAGTGGTGCTGATCCTGCTGGATGCTTATCGACCATGCCGGTGGCTGGAGTTTGCCAGCTTGCTGCCGCGAGCATTGAAAATGGCCCAGTCGGGAGAACTGCTCAGCTGGACACAGCGACAGCTTCACAGAGGTTTCCGACGGAATGCCATCCGGCGCCAACTGAAACCTTTCTGCGGCCACGCCATTCTGTTCAAGAGCCGGGGCATTGAGGCATGGGCTTACCAGCCGCGGCTGGACGGCTTCAACGGCTGGAAAAAATACCTCAAGGGCCGCTGTGACGTAATCAATATCGACGCCGAGCATAATGCCTTAATGAAGGAGCCAGTGGTTCGAGATGTCGTCTGGCGGATCAACGAACTGCTCGGCTCGAGGTCGGCGCGATGAAGCGTCCGACTGCAATCGGTAATCGCTCGAATTTTGTATTGCTGCTGCGGCATCAACCCATTACGATTGACAATATCCGGATGAGAAAGACGCTGATCGCGCCATCCTTGTCGGCTCCGTGTGCGATCAACATGCAGAAGTATATTGAGGTGGGAGTGACTGCTACGCGCAAGAGGACGATGAGCACTCGCGGCTCTGCCGAGCGCTGTGGCCCTTGCGTACCGGCCGACTACTTTTCGGTGCAAAGCTGATGGCCTCGCCGCTGGTCAGCATTGTCATACCGACGTTTAATCGGCCCGATTATCTGCGCGGCGCGCTGCAGAGCGCGCTCCAGCAAACACTCAGCGACTTTGAAATCATCGTGCAGGATAACGCGAGCGTGGTCGATCCGACGCCCATCATCAGTGAGTTCGGCGATCCGCGTATCAGCATCAGCCGCAACGCGACCAACATTGGACAGACGGGCAATATCGTCTCCGCGTGCCTGAAAGCGAAAGGCAAGTACGTCGCCTTCCTGTGCGACGATGACGTCTGGCGGCCGGACTTCCTGGCGACACTCGTGCCACCGCTGGAATCAGAACCCGAAACGGTGGTCTCGTTCTGCGCTCACGAATATATCGACGTCGATGGGCATCTGGATGCCCCGCGTACCGAAGCAATCAATCGTCGCCATCGAAAGCAGCTGTGCCAGGGCTTTCACCGGCCATTTGTCAGGATAGCGCTGGTCGATCGCGCCATCTGCGCGCTGTCGGCGGCTGTGTTTCGACGCGAGTCGATCAAGTGGGAGCAGATCCCGATGGACCTCGCCATGGGCTGCGACAATTACATCAATTACCTGGCCGCACGCACCGGCAAGAGCTGCTACTACAATCCGGCACGCCTGGCGCAACTTCGACTCATGAACCAATCGGTATCGCTCGGCGCCAAGCAATCGCTGGACGGGTGGGAGACCAACAGTCGCGCATCGCTGTACTGCTGGGACACCTTCTGGCGAGACAGCGCCGTGGCAGCGGGCCGTCGTTACTTCGCGATGAAGCGAACCGACAACGCGCTGCGCCTCATGGTGTGCGTGTTGCGGAAGAAGGGCTGGAAAACCGTGCTGCGTGAATCGCAGGCGTTTGCGGGTCGCGGCGTGTTCCGACCCGCGACATTGCTGTACCACCTGAGATACGGCTGGCATTAGCCGGCCCGGTCACTCCTTATATATGTCTCCCGGGGTGTCTACCGGGACTGGCCGCGGTGCGGCTTGGGTTTCTTGCGCGCCGGGGGGCGCCGCTCGACTACGCCGGCCGCCAGCGGACGTCCCTTGACGCGCACGCGCCGCAGTCGCTCGAGCACTTCGGCAGGCATGCCGGCGGGTAGCCGCACGAAGGTGTGGTCTTCCTGGATGTCGATGCCGTTGATCTGCGAGCCATCCAGATCCGCTTCATTGGCGAGCGCCCCGACGATGTTGCCCGGCTGCACGCCGTGCGCGCGGCCCACATCCAGCCGATAGGTTTCCTGCGGCCCGAAGCGTCCGCCCTTGTGAGCGGACTGGCGCGGCCGCTCCCGTTCCTCGCGGCCCCGCTCCCTGGTGACAGGCGCTGCGCCGCTTTCTTCGCGCGCGGCTTTGCCGCTCAGTATCAGCGGCGTCTTGCCCTGGGCGAGACTCGCCAGTGCCGCGGCCACATCGACGATGTCGGCGCCGCTCTCGCGGGCGAAATCCTCGACCACGCCACGGTAGGAACTGGATGCGCCGCCATTGAGCGCCAGCGCAATGCGTTCCTTGAATCGGCCAATGCGGCGCAGATTCACGTCATCGATGGTCGGCAGGTTCATGGCCTCGATGGGCTGGCGCGTGGCGCGCTCGATGATGCGCAGCATGTTGCGCTCGCGCGGCGCGATGAAGAGGATGGCCTCACCGCTGCGCCCGGCCCGGCCGGTGCGGCCGATGCGGTGCACGTACGATTCGGTGTCGTGCGGCACATCGAAATTCACCACGTGGCTGATGCGATCCACGTCCAGGCCGCGCGCCGCCACATCGGTGGCCACCACGATATCCACGGCGCCGGACTTCAGCTGGGCAATGGTGCGCTCGCGCTGCGACTGCTGCAGGTCGCCGTTGAGCGAGGCGGCGGCAAAGCCGCGCGCGATCAGCCGATCGGTGAGTTCGACAGTGGATTGCTTGGTACGCGCGAACACCAGCATGCCGTCGAAGCTCTCCACCTCGAGAATGCGGGTGAGCGCATCGAGCTTGTGCATGCCGCTGACGAGCCAGTAGCGCTGGCGGATATTGGTGGCAGTGGTGGTCTTGGCGCGGATGGTGATCTCACGCGGCTCCCTCAGGTGACGCTGGCAGATCTGCCGGATCTGCGAAGGCAGCGTGGCGCAGAACAGCGCGACCTGCTTCTCCCTGGGCGTGCGCGAGAGGATGGTCTCGATGGCATCGACGAATCCCATCGCCAGCATCTCATCCGCCTCATCGAGCACGACGAAGCGAATGCCCTGCAGCGCCAAAGTGCCGCGCTCGAGATGATCCATGATCCGGCCCGGGGTGCCGACGATCACATGCGCGCCGCGCTTCAGGGCGTTGAGCTGCGGGGTGTAACTCTGGCCGCCGTAAATGGGCAGCACGTGAAAACCGCGCAGGTGCGCGGCGTACTTCTGGAACGCCTCGGCCACCTGGATCGCCAGCTCGCGCGTGGGCACGAGCACCAGCGCCTGCGGCTCGCGCTGGGAGAGGTCGAGCCGGGACAGCAGCGGCAGGGCAAAGGCCGCGGTTTTTCCGGTTCCGGTCTGGGCCTGACCCAGCAGATCGGAGCCCGTGAGCAGCACGGGAATGGTCGCGGCCTGGATCGGGGTCGGAAACTCGTAGCCGACCTCTTTGAGCGCCTGCACGACGGGGTCGATGAGGCCGAGGTCAGCGAAGGATACGGGCGCGGCGGAATCGGAATCCATAGGGGAGGGACCGGACAACTGGCAGCGCAGTGTACCGGCTTAAGTCTAGCCGCGTACGGCGATGCGCCGCCCGGTCATAACCGGCGGCTAGCGCATGCCAGGGCTACTTATGGATCTTGATGGGCTCGGCCTCGTCTTCGCGGGCCTCACTCTCCTCGGACTCCTCCTCGATTTCCTCGAGGGTGCGCTCGTCAGCCGGGGGCTCGGTGCTGCGAACGGACGGGTTGAGTTCGCGGCTCCTTATCGATACGCGGCTGCCAGGGGCGATTCTTGGGTTCCACAGTGACCTCCGCGATGCCCGTCAGATGGAGATGTACTCAAAGGCATCGCAACCCCCGATTCTATGCATCTATCAGTGCGTTGCCATAGGAGAAGGTGTCAGAGGCGCCGCGACAGGCTGACACGACCTCTTTGCACCATCACAGAGCATTGCGTAAGCGGCGCAATACGAACCAGGGGTCAAAGGTAATTCTGCGGCGAAAATGCCGACATTTGTCACACGTCATAATACATGGTAACTTCCAATGCATTACATCAAGTCAGACACGTAGAGCCTTATGTCGGCAGCGAAATTTGTACTCCTGAGTCTCTTTGCTGTCAGCTCTGCGACGGTCACCCGCTCAGGAACTTCGGCGAACGTGCAACCATCAGCTGCGCAGCAGCAGGGCGAAGCGCGACTGCTTGCTGTGGCGCAGCATGGTTATCAGCCAAGGCCGCGGAACTCTGTCTTTACCGACGAGCAGCCAGCCCCGCGGGTTAGTCCGCATCCGTCGGAAAAGTGGCTCGTGGTACTGCTTTTCGCCGCATTGGCGGCCTATCAGCTCGGACGCAACCAACGCTCACTGAGTCACCGATTGAGCAGTTACTAAAACGAACCGATACAGCAAGGGAGTGCTTAGGCAAACAGGGCGGGTTGAGGGATCTCGTAAGATGTCTGAGGTTGGCGTACGCGAAACCTTGCAGTTGCAAAGCCGCTTTGCGGCGCTCACCGCGAGCGACCCAACTCCTGCCTTCGTAATCAAGTCCCTGCTGCATCCTCTACTTGCCGTTGGCAGCCTGGTTGCGGCCCTTTCAATCTGGGGACAGCGATTTGACGGTCCCTATCTGATGCTCGCCGTGCTGGCATTTGTCGCTGCCGCAGAACTCCTCAAGCTGGCGAATCGCGGCGGTGCAGCCGCGCAGTCGCATCCAGTGCGAGCTCTGCTGCGGTTGGCGCTGCGTTGGGGCCTGTTCGTCGCGTTCCTCGGCGTGCTGCTGCACGTTTCGCAGATGGATCACCTGGTTCAACCGCGCGTGCTCGTGACCTGGGCGGTCGATCACACCGCTGGCACTCTGGTTTGGCGAGCAAACTGTGCACCGACTGCTGACCCGTGCCACCTCGCAAGCTGGACCCACGCGCAAGGCGGTCATTCTCGGATTGACGGAACTCGGGCTGCGTCTCAAGCGCCAGCTGGAGCATGATCCGCTGCTGCACATCAAGGTCGTCGGTTTTTTCGACGAGCGCAGTCCGCGATCGATTGCCTGCCGAAGGCCACAGCTCACTGTTGGGATCCGCCGATGAACTGAAGAATTACGTACGGCGCGAAGATATCAAGCTTGTCTACATCACGCTGCCGGTCGCGCCGCGACCGAAAGTGCTGGAACTGATCGATGATCTGCAGGACTCGACCGCATCGATCTACTTTGTACCCGACATGTTCACATGTGACCTGATCCAGGCGAGACTCGATGTCATTGGCGGCATTCCGATCGTGGCGGTGCGCGAATCTCCTTTCTATGGCGCGGGCGCCATCGCCAAGCGCATGACAGACGTGTTTCTGGCCGTGCCGCTGTTGCTGCTGGCAGCGCCATTGTTGCTGGTCGTGGCCGCAGGCGTGAGGCTGGACTCGCCAGGCCCGGTGCTCTTCAAACAGCGCCGCTACGGTCTCGATGGTCGGGAGATCGTCGTCTACAAATTCCGCTCACTCAGTGTTACGGAAGACGGCCGTACCGAGTACACGCAAGTCACACGCGGCGATCTTCGTCTGACGCGCTTCGGCGCCTTCATTCGCCGCACCTCGCTGGATGAACTGCCCCAGCTCTTCAATGTACTGGAAGGCACGCTCAGTCTGGTGGGGCCGCGTCCGCACGCCATTGCGGTCAACGAGCAGTTCCGCAAGCTGATACCCGGCTACATGCTTCGGCACAAGGTCAAGCCGGGCATCACCGGCCTGGCGCAGGTCAAGGGCTTCCGTGGCGGGGACGATCTGCCGTCCATGAAGCAACGTATTCAGTGCGACCTGGATTACCTGCGTAATTGGTCTTTGACGATGGATCTTCAAATCATTCTGCAAACCGTGGCGCTGGTGTGGCGCGATCGGAGGGCTTACTGATGATGATGGCACGCAAATTCGGGGTGGCGAGCTGCGGCGTTGTGCGCGTTGCTGAGCATCGGAGTCAGGGCCGCGCCGGCCGATGACTACGCCATCGGTTCGGGGGACCTGCTGCAAATTACGGTATCCGGCTATCCCGAGCTTGCAGTCAGCGAGCGGGTCAGCGAGACCGGCACGATCACCTTTCCCTATCTCGAACCGCTGAAGGTGGCGGAGCAATCGAGCAGCGGCGTCGAAGCTCTCATTGCGCAGAAACTCACCCAGGGCCAGATCATCAAGAATCCCCAGGTCTCGGTGCTGGTGACCGAGTATCCAGAGCCAGCTGGTATCAGTGCTGGGCCAGGTCAATAAGCCCGGCCAATATCCGCTGATCACCACGCGCCACGTCATCGATCTGCTGGCGCAGGCGGGCGGTCCCATCGTCAGTGAGTCCGGCGCCCCGAACGCCGGAGTCGCCGGCGATGAAGCCACGCTGACACGTCGCGACGGGAAAATCATCAAGATTGATCTGGGAGCGCTGTTTGCAGGCGACAGTCGGCAGAATGTACCGGTGGCCGCAGGCGATACGATCTTCGTGCCGCGGGCGCCGCAGTTCTACGTTTATGGCGAAGTGCAGAAGGCCGGCGTCTATCAGCTGCAGCACCACATGACGGTGGCGCAGGCCATCAGCGCAGGTGGCGGGCTGACACCGCGTGGCTCCCAGCGGCGCATCATCCTCAAGCGCAAGGACGATCAGGGCCGGGAGTACGAGACGTCGATCAAGACGTCCGAGATGTTGCAGCCCGATGATGTGCTTTTCGTCAAGGAGAGCCTGTTCTAGGCCGCCATGAATCAACTCAGCCACTTTCTCCAGATCCTGAAATCGCGCATGGCATTGGCTGTGGGTGTATTCGGCGCCGTGGTGCTGCTCGCGGTGGCACTCATCCTCTTTATGCCGAAGTCATACACCGCCCGCGTCTCGCTCGTCACAGATCCACAGGGAGTCGATGCCGTTACTGGCGCCGCCGTGCCCCTCCCGGCGCTCGACAGTCGTCATGGCCACGGAAGCTGACATCATCAAGAGCCATACCGTAGCGCTCAAAGTCGTCGAGCGGCTGAAGCTGGAAGACGATCCGGGCTGGAAGCAGCGACTTCCTGCGACAGCCGGTTGGCCAGTCCACCATGCGTGATTGGGCTGCTGAGCGGCTGGTCCAGGCCCTGGATGTGGTCCCTTCACGCGACAGCAATGTCATCAATGTCGATGTCACCGCCAAGGACCCCGTCGATCGCCGCGGCGCGCGCCAACGCATTTGCGGACAGCTTATATCCAGGCAGACCTGGATCTGAAGACGGAGCCGCAGCGCCGCCAGGCAACCTGGTTCCAGGCCCAGGTAAAGGATCTGCGTGCCGCGGTCGAAACGGCGCAGGCACGGCTCTCCGACTATCAGCGTCGCTCAGGCCTTGCCGGCACGGACGACAAGGACAATCGGCTCGACGTCGAGAATGCGCGCTTCAGCGAGATCAGCACGCAGCTCGTCGCCGCGCAATCATCACTGGCCGACGCGCGTTCGCGTCTGAACCAGGTGGCGCGAAGCCCGCAGTCGCGGTCAGCTCGATCAGATCCCGGATCTGCTCAACAACTCGCTGCTGCAGACTTTGAAAGCGGATCTGGCGCACGCCGAAGCGAATTTCGCCGACGTGTCACAGCGCTACGACCGCAACGCCCCGCCTTATCGCAGTGCCGCCGCGCAGGTCGAAGAGGACAAGGCAAGAGTCGCCTCCGAACTGGATACCGTAATCGGATCGATTCGTCAGACCGCCGAGATCTCGCAGCAACGCATCAACGAATTGCAGCACACGCTCGATGCGCAGAAGGCTCGCATCCTGCAGCTGAAGCAAAAACGCGACGCGCTGTCGATTCTTGCCCGCGACGCTGACAATGCACAAAAGAGCTATGACTCGGCCATGCAGCGAGCAGATTCGGTCAAACTGCAGAGCCGCCTCGACCAGGGCCGCATCGCCATCCTGAGTGCAGCCATCCCACCGCTCCCATCCATCGCGACCCAAGCCGCTGCTTTACCTGCTGGCCGGGATCGTGCTCGGCGGCATGCTCGGATTCGCCGCCGCGGTGCTGGCCGAGCTGGTCGATCGGCGCGTGCACTCGATCCAGGACCTGGTGGCGTTGCCGGATGTCCTGGTTCTGGCCGAGATCCCGGGCCTGCTGGGTCTCTCGGCGCAAGCCATTTGAACGCGTGAAGGCGTAAGGAATTCCACCCATGGCGGCAGAAGAGCTGATTGTCCAGACCGCGCAGCGGCGCAATCGTCCTGCGGAACCGCTGGATATGCACATCGGCCAAGTGCTCCTGCGCGCAGGCAAGCTCACCGAGAGTGATATCAAGCGCATCGTCTCGCTGCAGAGCGGTCGGGAAATCCGATTTGGCGATGCCGCGCTCAGTCTCGGCATGGTGGAGCGATGCGACATTCAACAGGCGTTGTCGTCTGCAGTTCGCGTATCCGTACCTGCACGAGGGCGACTCTGCACTGAGCTCCGGCGCTGGTAGTCGCTTACCAGCCATTTGGCGCGCAGGCGGAGTCGATCCGCAAACTGCGCACCCAGTTGTCCATGCGCTGGTTTGGGGAGCATCGCTGCCTGGCGGTCGCATCGGCGCGCGCGCACGAAGGTGCAAGCGTCATTGCGGCCAACCTCGCCATCGCATTTGCGCAGGTCGGGGAGCGCACGCTGCTGATCGATGCGAACTTCCGCACCCCCCAGCAGCACGCCCTGTTTGGTCTTGGGATCGAGATCGGCCTTTCTACGATCCTGGTCGACCGCAGCTCCTTTGAAGGTGCCCTGTCGTCGATCGAGATGTTCGACAACCTGTCGGTGCTGTGCTCCGGCCCGATTCCGCCCAATCCGCAGGAATTACTGCTGCGTCCCCGATTTCGTCATGTGATCGAGACCGCGCCCGCGGAATTCGACGTCGTCATTGTCGATACACCGCCGCTGCTGGAGTTCGCCGAGGCGCAGACCATCGTCGCGCGCACTAAAGGCTGCCTGCTGAGCATGCGTCGGCACAGCACCCGCGTGGCCGATATCGAGCACGCCAAGGCATTGCTGCAGCCCGCCTCCGCCACTCTTGGTCGGCACCGCACTCTGCAGCTGAAGGACGCCGGCGATGCTGCATTTCACGCCCTTTGCGCCGTTCTTTTTGGTACTCGCCGTCATCGCGTGCTGCGGTATCCGCGGTTGGATGGTCGCTGTGGGCGCTTCGGCCTTCATCCAGTCGGCGGCTCCCATCCTGATCGCGGCAGGCGGCCGCGACAGTGGTCTGATCCCGGCGTACGGGCTGATGTTCATCGGTATCGGCCACGTCGTGTGGCTGCAGCTGCAGCGACGGGCCGGGCCCGTCTCGGCCGCGTGATGCCTCCACGACGCCCATTCTCTGGCTGACTGGCTTTTACGATCGTCGGTGTCGCTCGGCGCGATGCTGTTGCCGCGACTCTTCGAGGGTCATGCGCGGGTGCTGGCGCCGGCGTTCGGATTGGACACGGGCTTCACCGAGCGTGTGCACCCTTCGGGCCGCAACTTCATCCAATCCGATCTACCTGTTGTGCAATCTCGGCCTCGTGCTGATCTGCCGGTGGGCCATCCGTTCCGGTCTTGTGAGCCTGCAGCTGGCGCTGCGCGGCCTTGCGTACGGGGCTGCGGTGTCGGCGCTAATCGGTTTGTACCAGGTGGCAGCGTTCCAGTTCGGGTGGCCCTGGCCGGCGGATGTCATCAATTCGAACAGCGGTGTCGGCCAACTCTACCGGCAGACGGCATTCGGCATCCAGCGCATGTCGGCGACCTTTCTCGAGCCCTCGCTGACGGGGTTTCACTTTGTGAGCGCGTTTGCCCTGTTCGGCATTGGCCTGCGCTATCGAGTGGTCGGCTGGATGCTGATCTTCTGCCTGCTGATCTCGACTTCCAGCAGTGCCTACGCCGGACTGCTGCTGCTGTTGCCCGTCGCCATACTGATTTACGCGCGTCAGGCGGATGGCCGCGCGACGCTGATGCTGACCGCATTCGCGCTGACGCTGGCTTCGGCATGGGTGGCGGACCAGGTCTGGATGGACGGTGCCATCAGCAGCAGCTTTCTGACGAACAAGCTTTCGAGCACCTCGGGCATTGATCGCACGCGCACAGCCCAGGTAGCGCTCGACACCGCGCGGGACTCCTGGGGATTGGGCGTTGGCGTCGGCAGCTCACGCGTGTCGGGACTGCCTATGACGCTGCTCTCCACCATGGGCATACCGGGACTGATCTGCATCGCAGGCTTCCTGATCAGCCTGATCCGCGCCTGTCTCGCACGGCGTGAGGCTATGGGCAACGCCTTCGCGCTGGCCATTGCGGCACTGGTCATCGTCTGGACGCTGAGCATTCCCGATCTGGCGGTGCCTTATCCGTGGATTCTGTGTGGACTTGCCTGCGGCCTGCTGTCGTTGCCGGCCGGTAGCGTGGTTGCAGTCCCGCAGCGCAATTCCGAGCCCATTGGGAGCATGGCCAATGAAGCGCTCGCCTGACTCTGAGATCGTCATCAATGGACGCTTCCTGACGCGCAAATCCAGCGGCGTCGACCGCTTTGCCATGGAGCTGCTCCGGGCGTGGCTGCCCGGCCAGCGGCGCTCGATCCGGGCCGTCATGCCGGATCGCGACCGGGCTGTGGATCCAACGGCGTTCGAATTGCCGGTCGATACGGTCGGGGCGCTCGGGGGGTCATGCCTGGGAACAGTTCGATCTGCCGAGACACTGCCGCGGCGAGCTGATGCTCAATCTATGCAGCAGTGGGCCATTGTTGCACCGGCGGCAACTGGTGGTACTGCACGATGCCAATACCATGGCCAATCCATGGGTCTTTGGCGTCGCCTACAGGAATTGGTACCGGTGCATGTTTGCCGGACTCATGCGCCGCGCCCACCTGCTGGCCACCGTTTCGAAGTTCTCGGCCTCGGAACTCATGCGGCACGTCGGCGGCCGTGCGGCGGCCCGCATCGAGATCATCTACGAGAGCGGCGAGCATATCCTGCGCGCTCCCAGCGATCGCAGCGTGCTGCGCGACTGTCACTGAACGATCGTCCGTACGTGCTGGCGGTCGGCAATCGCAGTCCCAACAAGAATTTTGCCGGTATCGTCAAGGCGGCTGAGCTGCTGAGCGGGCATGATATCCAGGTGGTGGCCGCTGGTGGCGGCAACAGCCGCGTGTTTGCTGGGGCGCCCCTGTCTGGCAAGAATCTCGTGCTGGCCGGGTACGTCACCGACGGCGAGCTACGAGCGCTCTACGAGAATGCACTTTGTTTCGTCTATCCCTCATTTTACGAGGGCTTCGGCATACCGCCGCTTGAGGCGATGCATTGCGGCTGCCCGGTGGTCGCCTCCAACAGCTCTGCTATCCCGGAGGTGTGCGGTGACGCGGCACTCTATTGCGACCCGGCGGATCCGAAGGACATTGCGCGTCAGATAGAGCGCGTCCTGTCGTCGCGTACGCTGCGCGCCGAGCTGCGGCACGCCGGCTACGAGCGCGCACGCCGGTTCAGCTGGGCGGCCGCCGCAGCGCAGCTCGAGGGTATTCTGTCCGGTGGTGCCGGGGGAGTGGTGCATGCTTGACGCTGACCACAATGACCTGATGCGCGGCAGGGTGTCCGACCGGATCAGCGTGCTGTCGCGGCGTAACTTCCGCGTGCTGCACGTCGCGGAAGTCATAAAGGGCGGCATCTGCACGCATCTGCGCGATCTGATCGAGCTGCAACGACGCACTTTCGGCGCCGATCGAGTGATTCTTGTTGTGCCCAGCAGCCAGGCGGATGAGTTACAGGCGCCCGCCGGGGTGCGGGTGGTGCGATTTCGCGATGGGCCAAACCGTGTGCTCAACGCCTGCAAGGCAGCCGCGTCGACCTGGCGGCTAGTGCGCGAACTATCGCCGGATGTCGTACACGTCCACTCGACATTCGCTGGCGCGGTCGTGCGACCTCTGATGGCACTGGCACGATTGCGGCCGAGCGTCATTTTCTGCCCGCATGGCTGGGCATTCTTTCGCGACATGGCGCCGGCGAAGCTGCGCGTGGTGGAGCGATTCGAGCGCATCTGGTCGCGCTGGTGCCGCAGAATAATCTGCGTGTCGAGAGACGAACGCGTCTGCCGCGATGCGGTTGGGTATTGCATCTGAGAAGCTCGTAGTCGTGCACAACGGCCTGCCACGGCATCGACCCGAGCCAATGGGCGGGACCGTCGCGTGGCCGCCGGGCGCGCGCCGGTTGTTGTTCGTGGGCCGGTTCGACCAACAGAAGGGCATCGACATCTTGTTCTCTGCGTTGCGTCGGCTGGGTGATTCCGCATTCGCGTGCATCGTCGGAGACTCGCTGCATACGAGTCTGCAGGATCTGCCATCCAACGCGCGGTACGTCGGGTGGCTAAATCCGTCGGGCCTCGAAGCTTACTACCGCAGCGCCGAAATCATCGTGATGCCTTCGCGCTGGGAGGGACTGCCGCTGGTGGCGATCGAAGCGATGCGTGCGGGTTTGCCTATCATTGCCAGCAACGTAGGCGGCTTGCCGGAGATCGTCGAGAACGGTGAGACCGGGTTGCTGATCCCTCCGAACGATGTCGATGCACTGGTCGAGGCAATCCGCGATCTGACCAGCGAGCAGTTGGAGTACATGGGCAGAACGCCGTCGAGCGATTCGATCGCCGCTGGACCACCGAGACGGCGCATCAAGCGATCTGTCGAGGTTTATCGACGCGCGCTGCGCAAGCCCAAGAGCGTGTCCTTGAGTTGGCAGTCGGATTTTGGCATCGGCAGTGCCTGATGAGGCCCGCTGCGTGCAGGCGATCGCTCTATCTGATTGCCTGCTCAATGGGACGGCGGTGTTAGCGGGCGTGACAGTCGCGCACGCGCAGGAATTTGAATTTGGTGCCTGCGTGCATTTGGCCTTAAATCGCAGCAATGCGGCCGCGGTGACGGCTGCCTTGCAAAAAGGCGGCTTCGACTCTTTTCGGGATGACGTGTTCTGGGGCGCCATCGAGAGTCAGCCTGGCGATACTGAACTTTCCCGCCAATTTCGAGCAGCTCGACCGCGCAGTGACGGCTATGCACGCGTCCGGCGGCAAGCCGCTGCTGATTCTTGACTACGGCAATAAGTTCTACGACAACGGCGGCCTCGTGATCTCGCCACAGGCGACCGAGGCATTCCAGCGCTACGTGCGCTTCGTCGTCCGACATTTCGGCCGGCGCGTCGAGCAGTACGAGGTATGGAACGAATGGAGCGGTGGCTTCGGATCGGTGCCCAAGGTGCAATCCGGAGACGCCACGGCTTACGCGCGCCTGCTCGAGCAGCACGTACCGGACGATCAAGGCGGAAAATCCGCATGCCATCGTAGTTGGTGGCGCTGTCGCCGGCACCGATGGCGCCTGGAGCGAGGCCTTCTTCAAGGCTGGCGGGCTGCGCTATCTCGACGCGTTTTCAGTTCATAGCTATACGCTGTTTCACCTGCACTCCAATCCAGAGGTTGCAATCAAGTTCCTGGATTTCATTCATCAGGCCATGCAAGCGGCCGAACCCACGCGGGACATTCCCGTGCTGGTCACCGAGATGGGCTGGCCCACGAGTCGCGGCGGCCACGGCGTCAGCGAGAGCCCAAGCCAGCAACTACCTGGTGCGATTTCTGGCGCTGGTCATGGCGCGCCCATGGATGCGGGGCGTCTGGTGGTACGACCTCATTGACGATGGCGACAGCGATGCCGACGCGGAGCAGCGCTTCGGACTGCTGCACCCGCAGCTGGCGCCCAAGCCCGCATTCCTGGCGGCCCAAACCATGGCGCCGTTGCTGAGGCATCGCGCGGACGTGCACTCCTACCGCGTCAGTGGCGGTGGTTATGCCGTCACCGGGCAAGACCGCGGTAACCCGTGGCTCATCGCCTGGAAGCTCGAGCCGGAGTTGCGAAACTGGTCCGAGGGTATCGCCGAGGCAACCGATGCCGGCAACCGATTCGACTGGACCGCCAGCTGCGTTGCCGGAAGATGGCTCGCCGGTCTTCTGGAAACGCGTCGGCGACAAATGGCTCCGGTCGAAGCTCGCAAGAAGCGCGCTGATGGCACCGTTGAAGAACCTCACCGGTGTCCGTGGCGTCGCGGCCCTCTGGGTGGTGCTGTATCACTTCCAGGCCACGACACTGGTGGTCTCATCGCTTAGCCTGGGTTCGGTGATCGGCGGCGGCGCCTGCGGTGTCGATGTGTTCTTCGTGCTCAGCGGGCTGATCCTCTCGATTACCTACGCGCCGCGATTCGCCGCCCAGGGCTTTACGCGCCGTGTCTTTCGGTGACTTCCTGCGCAAGCGACTGGCGCGGATCTACCCAACCCATTTGCTGACCTTCCTGGTCATGCTGGCATCGTGGCGCATAGCCTCCCAGACGGGCATCAGTGTGCATAGCGATGTCACCAATGACACCTGGTCGGCGCTCTGCAATCTGCTGCTGGTACACGCCTGGGGATTCACCAAAGACCCTGAGCTGGAATGGGCCCTCGTGGTCGGTCAGCGCCGAGTGGTTCGCCTACCTCGCGCTGTTTCCGTTATGTGTGCTGCGTGATGCGCCGGCTTTCGGCGGCCAGTCGATGATCGTGTCGATGATCCTCTGGTCAGCGTTCATGGGCTTTGTGATCGCAACCGGCATAGAGCTTGGAGCTCGTGACGACCGATGGGCATCGCGCGCATCATCCCGGAGTTTCTGGCGGGCTATGCCATCTGGCGCTGCCTGGGCACGATGCCGCGCGCGCCGGGCGACCTGTATGCGCTGCTGGGTATCGCCGGCATCGCCTTGTCGTTGCTGCTGCCCTCGCCAGGATTCGCGCCGCTGCTGCCCGCGATCGTGTTGTTGATGATGGGACTGCATCGCGGCGGGTGTCTGGGTCGATCGGTTGTTCGGGAACCGATGGATGGTCTTCTTCGGCAAGATATCCTATTCGATCTATATGATGCACCTGTTCGTGCTGATCGCGCCAATCAGATTCTGCGACATGGGTCGTGGCGCCGACGGCATTTGAACGGGCGTTTGGTTCTGATATCCGAGGTGCTGGCGCGATCACCGCGGGCTATCTGTGCTACCGGCTCGTGGAAGCGCCGGCCCGTCAGCTGCTGGTTGCTGGCCGGGGCCGCCGCGCTGGCGCGTTGGGGTCGCCGATCCGCTCGGCTGCTCGCACCGCGGGATAGCTAACGCGCGGCGATTTTCGCAGACATTACGCGGTCCCGAGCGCGCAGCCGCAGGCTCGCCCATTCGCGTGGCAATTTCTCCGCCCAGACATGCGCGCGCAGGCTCAAGGATTGTCGCAGGGTCAATGCCGTCGGCTCGGAGAAGCCTTTGGCAATGGTAGTTCCAGGTCGGACTCGAGCGCGGGGTAGGGAAAGAGCGCGTAGGTGGGCAGTCCGTTGATCCAGTAGCGGTCCATTTCATCGTCGACGGGTCGCTCGATGCGGCACAAGGCATTTACCAGAGTCCGGGCACCGGATTTGGAGACCACGTAGGCCTGGGTACCGTAGGGCGGCACGACAAATCGATACAATCCGCGCGCGCCGATGCGACCCAGGTAGCGAAAGCGCGTGATGAAGCGGCTGAAGAGCTTCAGGTAATGGATGTCGAGTGATCGCAGCAGCTCGGGCAACAGCGCTGAAGTCGAAGTGCTCATCGAGCAGCACATCGTCTTCCAGAACGATCAGGAATTCGGCCGCGGTCGGGTCCTCGAGATAGGTGCGCAGGCAACCAACGTGGGAACTGAAACAGCCTATTTCCGCGGGCTTCAGCCGATAGCCGCGGCGCATGAGCGCCCGCTCCGCATCGTACGGCAGAGTATTGTCCGGGGCCGTGTGCGCATCATAGAAGCGCCACGGCAGGCCTAAACGTCCCAGGCGCTTCTCGACCAGCATGCGGCGCTCGCCGGCCGCAGTGAGACTGATGACTCTGAATTCGATCGATGCCATCAGCGGGTCGCCGCTGCCGGCGGATAGCGGTGATGCGAGAAGCCGTAGATCATGACGTAGAGATGTGTGACGAGGTGAGCACTGCCCGCGGACAGCATGAACAGCGCCGCAGTGGTGGTGGTGCGGACGCCAAATATCGCGACATAAGCGGTCTGGAACACAATCAGGCAGGCAATTTCGAGCAGGCTGCCGCGCCAGAACATCCAGCGACGCGCCCGATTCATGACCCAGACGACATTTGCCACCGTACTCATACACGAGGCGAGCACTACCCAGCCGATCACGGCATTCAGATCCTGGTACTTGGCGCCCAGCAGCCACAGCGGAACGCCTGGGAATGCGAACGCCAGAGACGGTGGTCAGTGATGCCAGAAGCACCGCGGTGGCGAGTACGCGCGCATAGACGCTCGCGATCCGGTCGGCACTGACCCGCGCTACAAACGGTTCCAGCACCAGGCTGTTGAACATGTTGACTGCCATGAAGAGCTGCGCGATGCGGCTGAGCGCGGCGATCTGGGCGATCTGCAAAGTCTGGCCCGAAATGCTGACGAGGAAGAGCGCTATCTGCGGTTGAAAGGCGGCGAAGATCGCTGCCGGCGTCATCGGCAGCATGCAACGCAGCACTTCCTGCTTGGCCAGCGGGATCAACCGGCTGTGACAGATCAACGAAAGGGGCAACCAGTCGCCTGGCGATAGCGCCATTGAGCAGCAGACTGACGGCCGTTACCGCGGCGGCGAATCCGGCGCTCAGCACGCGGCCGATGTTTGCCACCACGTAGATCACCAGCCGTGCCGCCGTCGCTGCGATCTGCCCCAGATAGTAGTCGGACAGCCGATGGTTGAGGATCAATGGCGCCGACCAGCAGGCAATGGACACACTCCAATACAGCGAGGCGAGCAGCGAGACCAGCAGCACCGCAAATGACGCATTACTCCAGTGGTGACTGCGCACCAAGGCATAGAATGCAGCCGCACAGCAGGGCGCTACCACCAGAAATAGCCGTGTGCGCAGTGCCCTCGCCGCCTGCACATACTTGCCTACGATTGCCAGATCCTTTCCACGCGAGCCCACCAGCGGAATGATGGTGTCGGTCAACCCGAGGTTGGTGAGCGAAACGGCGGTCACCTGGAAAGCCATCGCCAGACTGTATTGCGCGTAGGCCTCGATGCTGAGCGCGCGAATCAGAAACAATCCGGTGATGATGTTCAGACCCTGCAGTGCGCCGTGACCCGCCAGAAAAGTAGTCACCAGCCGCAGGGCCGACTTCAGCCTGCCGGCGTTCAATGAGCCGCCGACGGCAGATAATTCGAGCGCAGGCACATGCTAGATCAGGGTCCAGTCCGTCGGGGCGATATGCGTCTCGGCGGTCGCAAATCCCAGCCACTCAGACGGCGCCGTGACGCACTTGTCTGCGCGTGGGTTGAGCCACGCGCCCCACCAGGAGAAAGTGCTGTTGGCAATGATATGGTGGCGGCATGTCGACATCAGCCATAGGTCTTCATGCGCTGTCGTGGCATCATTGTGATCGACGACCACGCAGCCGGCTCGATCAGCGGCCCACTCGCGGGCGTAGGCCGCATCGTCGGAAAAGATGAAGAACGAGCAGTTGGGAAACCGTGCGCGCATGCGCGCCATGGCTGCCTCGTAGTAGTCGCTCGACAATATCGAGTGTTCACCAAACACGGTCAGATAATCACCGCGGCGGAAATGCACGGACACCGGCATGGGAGCGGCAGCAATCTGGTCCGCCATCAGCCGAGTCCGTTCACCAGGCTGTTCGCGCAGCCTGAATTCCCGTCGCAGTTCCGGAGCCACAGCGGCGACGATCGAGTGAGCCTGCCAGTAGCCCAGCAGGTAGACCAGTCGCGTCCCCTTGATGACCGGGAAAGGGTGATGGAACAGAAACGCATCGGCCGCCTCCCGTATCACCTGGACCCGGGCGGCTTTGCGCAGCAGGCGGCTGGGAAGCGCGTAGCGGGGCTGGGTAGAGAGCACCAGCCGATCAAAGCGATTGACCGAGCCGATCGGGGCGGTAATCGCAAATTTCTGCAGCATTACGGGGCGCGGAAAACTGTGTATTGCCAGATTGTGCGGCAATTCGTGCGCTATTCGCAGCGCGGCGCCGAGCTTCTTGGCGAGGTATCGTCCCGCGGCGTATTGAAAAAGCTGATTCCCCAGGCCACTGGTCTGCCGAACAACTACCTGCATAGCGGCTAGAGTGGGTCCTGCCCGCCGGGCCGTCAATGGGGCGCGGCCACCCGCAGCAGCGTCTGCGCCTTGATGCTCCAGTCCTCCCCTCGAGCTCGAGTGCGTGCGGCATCGAGCATCGGCTGATCGGATGCGCAGCGGAACGCCTGCCTGACCGCGGCCGAGAAGCTCCCACGCTCGGGCGCGAGGTACAGCGTCGGGAGTTCGACACGCCGCAGTTCCTGTGTGCCGGTGGCCGCGACCGGCAACCCCGCTGCGACGTACTCGTACAATTTCATCGGACTGCGTCCGTCGTTGGACGGATCGCGCGACATGGGCAAAAGACCCACAGCACACTGGCGCATCAGGACTGGCAGCGAGCCGTAATTCACTGCGCCCGGCGAATAGACATTGCGCAGTGTCATCGAGGCCGCCGCCGCGCGGCCGCCCGGCCCGACCAATATAAATTGCTTTTCGGGCATTTCACGAGCGGTCTGCGCCAACACCTGGCTGTCGAGCCGGCGATCGAACGAGCCGACATACAACGCGCGATTGTCACGTGTGCCGGGCAGGTTGTCTGGCGGCGTTGCGGCCCGGATAGATTGTGTGCCGGCGAAATGGCTGAACTCCACGCCGTTGGTGATCACGTGAACGTCCCTTCCGATCATCTGGCGCAGGTGCGAGGCAACCGGCTCCGATGTGGCGATGAGCGCATCAGCGTATTCGCATATCAGCCGCTCCGCATCGTCGAGCGTCGGATCGCGGCGCATTTGCGCATACAGGTCCGTGGCGCGATAGATCAGCTGGCCGCGGAATACTCGGCTGGCAAGTCCGACGAACCTGGGGTCGTCGAGGACGATCGCATCCGCATCCTGTAGCCCTATGGAGCCAGGTCCCTGACGGGGCGAAGTGAGGATGCGACGCGAATAGCTACCCGCCAATGAGGCGTTATGGCGTGCCAGATGCCAGGGTAGGAGCGTCATCGGTGCCAGGTGCCGCACCCCATCGATGACATCGCCGCCGCGCCACCAACGACGGAAGCGACGCCGGACCACAGGTTCCCTGAGCAGCAGCCCCAATTGCGGGAGCGACAGCGGCGCGCTGACGTGTGTGACCTCGTGGCCAGCGCGCACGAGAGCTTTGGCCAGCTGATGCGAACCGACGACGAACGCGCCGCCGAATGCGGTGTGAGACAGGAATACCAGCTTCATCGTGAGGTCTAAAGCACTCCGCGGCCGGCCAATTGCTGGCTCCTACACAATTTCTCGCCGTATAGTAACGGACGTACGATCGCCGACGACGGGAATGTGTTCGATGCGCGTCAGCGTCATCATCAATAATTACAATTACGAGCGCTTCCTCGCCCGCGCAGTCGATTCAGCGCTGCGGCAGACGCATCCGGATGTCGAAGTGATCGTGGTCGATGACGGCTCGAGTGACGGCTCCGTGTCGCTGCTGCAGCGGTATGGCGCCGCGATCCTGCTCGTGGCCAAGGACAATGGCGGCCAGGGCTCGGCCTACAACGCGGGTTTCGAGCGCGTCTCCGGGGAACTGGTGATTTTTCTCGATGCTGACGATTGGCTGTATCCGGCCGCGACGGCTGAGCTAGCGTCGGCCTGGCGGGCGGGCGTGGTCAAGCTGCAGTTTCGCCTGGGCCTGGTAGATGAAAGCGCCGCACCACTCGGACGCTACGTGCCTCGATCGATGCATGACCACAATGCCCTGAGCCTGGTGCAACACTTCGGTTGCTACGGCTCCCCGCCGGGGTCGGGCAATGCGTTCGCTGCGGACTTTCTCAGGAAAGTTCTGCCGCTGGAGGCGGCCCGGTGGCGTACGGCAGCGGACACCGTGCCGATAGTGCTGGCCCCGCTCTACGGCGACATCGTGTCGATCCCGAAGATCCTGGGCGCGTATCGATTGCACCGGCGAATGAGTGCCGAGGATCTGCTGTTCAACAATGCGCCAGAAGGGCTGTGGCAGGAATTCGCTCGAATAGAGGCCAGCAAGCGGCTGGTGGCAACCGCGCTGTCGCACCAAGGGAGGCAGCTGTCTGAGCCACTGCTGCTGGCGCCCTGGGAGTGCCGCATTGCCACGCTGTGTCTGCGCTTTGGAGGAAAGGCTCCGGGCTCCGATGTGCCGCGTGCTCGGTCACAGCATCTGTTCCGCTTCACGCTGCGATCGATCTGGCAGTGGCCCGAATGGGGGTGGATCCGCAAACTGCTGCTGTCGTTTTGGACGGTGGTGGTGCTCTACGCGCCCAATGGCGTTGCGCGGCGCGTGGCGGCTGGACACCGGCAAATGACCGGTGTGCCAGAGCCCGGAACCGGTTAGGCGGATAACTGCGCCCACTGCGGTTCAAACCGCCGCCGCAGCAATGCCAGCAATGGCGCCTCAACAAATCGATAAACGCCCAGCGCCACCAACAGGCAAAACCCCAGGCCGGTCGCAATGTAGAGCCAGCCGATGGGCGGTAGCGACGCCCGGCTCCAGAATAGCGCCAGCGCGTTGAGCGCAAACGGATGCGACAGATAAAACGAGTAGGAGGCATCGCCCCCTATTGCAAGCGACCGCGCGGACCACTCCGGCCCCAATGCGAGAGCCGATACCAACACGAAGGCCGGCAGGCCTCCCCAGATCCATGCGGGTAGGTACGGCGAATGTCCGAGCAGGGACATCATCGCAAAAGCAGTCGCGATCAATCCGCATTGCCAGACCCACGACAACCGGACCCGTCGCAAGTAAAGATCAGCCAATAGAATGCCCAGCAGAAACTCGAGAATGATGGGGTCGGACCAGAATCGCAGCGCCGTAGCCGTCACAGGCACGAAGCGGTGAAGCACGGCCAGAGTGATGAACGCGGCGAACAGACCGCTAAGGGCCACCCGTTTTCGACAGAGCAGCGCCAGCGTAAAGCACGCGTAGAAGAACATTTCATACTCAGCGTCCACCCTAGCAGCAGAATTGGCTTGATTCGCCCATCCATTCTTGTGACCGGGTAGAAAAGCAGCGATCCGACGACTGTCGACAGCGGCGCATCGGTGTGATGCACCATGGCATTGAATTGCCACATCGACAACAACATCAGTACCGTAAACAGCCAGTACAACGGCACGACCCGCAGGATGCGTCGCTTGAGGAACTCGCCGGCATAGCCCTTGGAGCCGAAGTGCGCGCTGGTCAGGTAGTACATGATGAAGCCGCTGACGATAAAGAACACATCGACACCGGTTCCCCACTCGATACCAGAACCATCCGTGACGCCCTGCATCTGCGGGATCTTCTGATCGACCGTCGCTCGCAGGAGATGAGCGAACAGCACCATCAGGGCTGCGACAAACCGCAGGATTTGAATATTGGGCAGGTACGATTGGCGGGCCACTTTGCGGCGCCAATGTACCTTATTGCCGGCAGGGGCGTGCGGTCAGCAGCGGGCTGAAGAGGCTTTCAGTAGGCTTTGCGGTGCAGGAAAACGATCGCGGCGGTCTTCAGAATGATCCGCACATCCAGCCAAAGAGACCAGTTGCGTAGGTAGTCGAGGTCGAACTCGACGCGCTGGCGCATCTGCTCGACGGTACGCGTCTCGCCTCGCAGTCCGTGCATCTGTGCCCAGCCAGTCATGCCGGGCCGAACCTTGTGCCGGATCATGTAGCCGCTGATCAGTTTGCGGTACAACTCGTTGTGCGCCACCGCGTGCGGCCGCGGTCCCACGAAGCTCATCTCGCCCCGCAGGACGTTCAGGAGCTGCGGCAATTCATCGAGCGAGGAACGACGCAACAGTCGTCCGATAGCCGTGACGCGGCCGTCGCGCTGCGTGGCCTGTTCCACCACGGGCCCGTCCTCCCAGACGGTCATGGTGCGGAATTTGTAGACCAGGATCTCCTCTCCATGCAGGCCGTAACGACGCTGCTTGAACAGTACCGGTCCCGGGGAGCTGAGCTTGACCGCGATCGCAATCGCCAGCAGCACGGGCCATCCCAGCAGCAGCGCCACCGAGGAGAGCAGGATGTCGACCGCACGCTTCTTGACCGCGTTCATGCCGTGGAAAGGCGTGTCGCAGATGGCCAGCATCGGGATGCCGTGAATCTCGGCGCAGCGCGCCTGGACGAGATCAAACGCGAAGATATCGGGCACAAAGTAAATCGAGGCGGTCGTGTCCCGGAACTCGTGCAGCATCTCTTCGATGCGAGGCGCATTGCTCATGGGCAGCGGAGCCATGGCGCTGCCCATGAGCAATGCGCCTCGCATCGAAGAAATGCTGCACGAGTTCCGGGATACGACCGCCTCGATTTACTTTGTGCCCGATATCTTCGCGTTTGATCTCGTCCAGGCGCGCTGCGCCGAGATTCACGGTATCCCGATGCTCGCCATCTGCGACACGCCTTTCCATGGCATGAACGCGGTCAAGAAGCGTGCGGTCGACATCCTGCTCTCCTCGGTGACGCTGCTGCTGGGATGGCCGGTGCTGCTGGCGATTGCGATCGCGGTCAAGCTGAGCTCCCCGGGACCAGTGCTGTTCAAGCAGCGTCGTTACGGCCTGCACGGAGAGGAGATCCTGGTCTACAAATTCCGCACCATGACCGTCTGGGAGGACGGGCCCGTGGTGGAACAGGCCACGCAGCGCGATGGCCGCGTCACCGCTATCGGACGACTGTTGCGCCGTTCCTCGCTCGATGAATTGCCCCAGCTCCTCAATGTCTTCCGGGGCGAGATGAGCTTCGTGGGACCGCGGCCGCACGCGGTGGCGCACAACGAGCTGTACCGCAAACTGATCAGCGGCTACATGATCCGTCACAAGGTTCGGCCCGGCATGACCGGCTGGGCACAGATGCACGGGCTGCGCGGCGAGACACGTACCGTCGAGCAGATGCGCCAGCGCGTCGAGTTCGACCTCGACTACCTGCGCAACTGGTCGCTTTGGCTGGACGTGCGGATCATCCTCAAGACCGCCGCCATCGTGTTCTTCCACGGCAAGGCTTACTGAAAACCAGATACGAGCCCGCTGCTGACGCACGCCCCTGCCGGCAATAAGGTACATTGGCACCAAGCAGCAAAGTGGCCCGCCAATCGTACCTGCCGAATCTCAATCCCTGCGGTTTGTCGCAGCCCTGATGGTGCTGTTCGCTCACCTCCTGCGAGCGACGGTCGATCAGAAGATCCCGCAGATGAGGCGTCACGGATGGTTCTGGTATCGAGTGGGGAACCGGTGTCGACGTGTTCTTTATCGTCAGCGGCTTCATCATGTACTACCTGACCAGTGCGCACTTCGGCTCCAAGGGCTATGCCGGCGAGTTCCTCAAGCGACGCATCCTGCGGGTCGCTGTTGTGGTCGTTTACGGTACTGATGTTGTTGTCGATGTGGCAATTCGATGCCATGGTGCATCACACCGATCAGCAGTATCAACAGTCGTCGGATCGCTGCTTCCCTACCCGGGTCACAAGAATGGATGGGCGAATCGAGCCAATTCTTCTCCTAGGGTGGACGCTCAAGTATGAAATGTTCTTCTACGCGTGTTTTACGCTGGCGCTACTCTGCTGAAAACGGGTGGCCCACTTAGCGGTATTTTCGCCGCGTTCATCACTC
>CAVYUK010000015.1:0-14266 GCA_963771665.1 uncultured Gammaproteobacteria bacterium
GATTGCCGGCCGCCGCCCCTCGAGGGTGTTAGCACTCTCCCTCGTTGGCTGCTAATCATAGGGATTGAACTTGGAATATCAAGCCCTGCGAGGCCTTCGATTTTTCTGGCGGCGCAACCCGCCGAGCATGCAAAGGTATCTAAATGATTGAAAGTGTGGCCTGCGGCGGCGTAAAACCGCTATCAGCCTGAAAGGATGGGCACCCCCGTGGTCGAGCATGGTCAAAGGCACATGGCTGCTTTTAGGTGGACGATGCTGCGTTCGCTGGCGATCACGGCGCTGATCGCCTTTGCCGGCGTTCCCCTGGCGCAGCCGGCATACGCCGCGGCCAGCAGCACCAGCGATCTGGATGCGGTGCTGGACCAGTCGCACCAGAACGCCAATAACGAGGATTTCCTGCCGCCGGAGAAAGCTTTCCACCTGACGGCAACCGCGCTGGGCAATGACCGCGTTCAACTCGACTGGGTCATAGCGCCCGGCTACTATTTATATCGTGATCGAATCAAGATCGCCGACGATGGCGGCAAGATCGGCACTCCGCAGCTGCCGGAAGGCCAGACCAAGCAGGACGAATACTTCGGCAAGCAGGTGGTCTACCACCAGGAGCTGAAGGCCATCGTGCCGCTGCTGAAGCCGATGAACGGGGCCGCGTCGCTGCCGCTGCACGTCACCTACCAGGGCTGTGCCGAGGCTGGTCTGTGCTATCCGCCCATCACCCAGGCGCTGACGATTGCCTTCACGGCCGCCAGCGCCAATGCCGCCAGTGGCAGCAATGCGGATGGCGGCGGCTCATCGGGCGGTACACAGGGCTATGTCTCCGAGCAGGACCGGCTCGCCGCCCTGCTGCGAACCGGCTCGCTGTTCACCGTGTTGCTCGAATTCTTCGTCGGCGGCCTGCTGCTGGCCTTTACGCCCTGCGTGCTGCCGATGGTGCCGATCCTCTCCGGCCTCATCGTCGGCCACGGTGAGCCGGTCAAGACGAGCCGGGCCTTTCTGCTTTCGCTGACGTATGTGTTCGGTATGTCCGTGACCTACACCCTCACGGGCGTCGCCTTCGCCGCAGCGGGCAAACAGGTGCAGGCGGTGTTTCAGCAGCCCTGGATCATTGCGCTGTTTGCCGCGCTGTTCGTGGCGATGGCATTGTCGATGTTCGGGCTGTTCACGTTGCAGATGCCCTCCTTCATCCAGACTCGCGTCGCGGACGTCAGCAATCGTCAGCGCGCCGGCAACTTCGGCGGTGTCGCGATCATGGGAGCCCTGTCGGCGCTGATCGTCACCACCTGTGTCGGTCCGGTGCTGGTCGCCGCGCTGATCGTCATCGGCCAGACCGGCGACATGCTGCGCGGGGGCGCGGCGCTGTTCTCAATGAGCCTGGGGATGGGTGCACCGCTGCTCGTGGTCGGCAGCTCCGCTGGGCGCTGGCTGCCGCGGGCCGGGGTGTGGATGGACGGCGTCAAACGGTTGTTCGGCGTGCTCATGCTCGCGATGGCCGCCTGGATGATCGCACGCATCGTTTCCGACCGCGCCGCGCTCGTGTTGTGGGCAGTGCCTGCGATCGCGGCCGCCGTCGTGCTGTGGAATTTTCGCGCTGCCATGTTGCTGATGCGCGGTGCGGCGGTACTGGCCGCGGTTTACGGCGTGCTGCTGCTGCTCGGGGCCGCGCGCGGTGCCGACGATCCGCTGCATCCGCTGACGCGGAGCGTGGCCGCCGATGCCCTGCCGTTTCACTCAATCAGCACGCTCGCCGATCTTCGCCGCGAGGTGCAGGCAGCAGCGGCCGCCCACCAGGCGGTCATGCTCGACATCGATGCCGACTGGTGCACCTCCTGCAAGGAAATGCAGCGCTATACCTTCACCGATCCGGCGGTAAAAACCGCATTGCAGCCGGTACGTCTGCTGCGCGCGAACGTCACCGCCAACAGCGCCGATGATCAGGCACTGCTGCATGAGTTTCAGATCTACGGCCCGCCGACCATTGCCTTCTACGATGCCGGCGGTCACGAACAGCAACGCTATCGCGTCGTCGGCTTCATGCCGGCCGCGCGTTTCGCCGCGTTGCTGCGCCAGGCACTGGCGACCGGCCAGGCGGGCCAGCCAGGCCAGGCGGGCCAGACGGGCCAGACGGGCCAGACGGGTTAGAGCAGGCGCGATTGAATCGTCTGCAACGTGCGCTGGCCGCAGCCCTGGTGATCGGCATAGGGCTCGCCGCGGGCTTTCTCTCCTATCGACTGCAATCCGGGCGCACGCTGCGGCCGATCGCGGCCGTGACGGCCGGACCAGGAGCCGATACCGAGGCGATCCCCGACGCGGCCCCGCCGCCGGCCTTGCCCGTGCCCAGCGTGGTACCGGATCTGAGCTTCCCCAACCTCAAAGGCGCCCCGACTTCGCTTCGCACGTTCGCCGGGGCGCCGCTGATCATCAATTTCTGGGCCACGTGGTGCGCGCCCTGCCGGGAGGAGATTCCGCTGCTGCGCGATCTGCGGCAGCATTACCGCAGCCAGCGCCTGGAAGTAGTCGGCATCGCGCTGGACTTCGATGCGGCGGTGCAGCAGTACCTGCAGAAGACGCCGATCGACTATCCCATACTCATCGGAGAGCAGGGCGGCTTTACTGCGGCGCAGCAATTCGGTGTCCAGGCCGTGCTGCCCTTCTCGGTGTTTGCCGATTCCCGCAGCCGCATCGTCGCGGTAAAGGTGGGGCAGCTGCATCGCGAAGAGGCGGAGTTCATCCTCTCGGAGATTGACTCGCTGGATCGAGGCCAGGTGCGGATGGAGGAGGCACGAAGCGCCATCGAAGCCCGCCTCAGGCAGCTGGCGGTAGAGCGGGCAAAGTTGCCGCGAAACACTGGCTGAAGGAGGCCGGCCGCCCATTCGGGCTTTTGGCACGATCCACGCAGGATCCCTCCACTTTGACCAAAAATTAGGCAAATCGACGCAATTTGGGTACATTCTCCTCCCGGATCACGGGGGAGAATCTGCCTCAGCCGTTCTCCATAACTAGAAGCTTATCGTAAAACCCGCACAGGGCGCGCATACGGTTCTGACGCCGCTGGAGTGATCTTGCATGGATATTCGGAAAATAAAAAAGATGATCGAGTTGCTCGAGGAGTCGGGCATCGCCGAGATTGAAATCAAGGAGGGTGAGGAGACATTGCGCATCGCGCGGGCGATGCCCAATCAGATGCCGATGTACGCGCAGATGCCGATGCCGCCGGTCGCGGTGCAAAGCCCCGTGCAGCAGATTCCGGCACCGGCCGCCGCCGCGCCAGGGCCACTGCGAGCGGGCGTCGGCGAACACATCGTCACGGCACCCATGGTGGGCACTTACTACTCCGCGCAGTCCCCCGGCGCGAAGAACTTCGTCGAGATCGGCGATGAGGTGGAGCTCGGCCACGTCATGTGCATCATCGAGGCCATGAAGATGATGAATCAGATCGAAGCGGAGAAGGCCGGAACCGTGCAGGCGATCCTGGTAAAGAACGGCGAGCCGGTGGAATTCGGCCAGCCCCTGTTCATCATCCAATAGCGGTGCCGATGCTGGAAAAAATCGTCATCGCGAACCGCGGTGAAATCGCGCTGCGCATCCTGCGGGCGTGCCGGGAGCTTGGCATCAAGACCGTCGCGGTGCACTCGACCGCCGACTCAAGCCTCAAGCACGTGCTGCTGGCCGATGAATCAGTGTGCATCGGCCCGGCTCCCTCGGCGCAGAGCTACCTGAACATGCCGGCCATCATCAGCGCCGCGGAAGTCACCGATTCGGTGGCCATCCATCCGGGCTACGGCTTCCTCTCGGAGAACGCCGATTTCGCCGAGCGGGTCGAAAAGAGCGGCTTCATTTTCATCGGGCCCAAAGCCGAGACCATCCGCCTCATGGGCGACAAGGTGTCGGCCATCAACGTCATGCGCGGGCAGAAGGTGCCCTGCGTTCCGGGCTCCGATGGCGCGCTGACCGACCGGTCAGAAGACAACATGCGCATCGCACGCGATATCGGCTACCCGGTCATTATCAAGGCCTCGGGCGGCGGCGGCGGGCGCGGCATGCGGGTGGTGCACTCCGAGGGAGCGCTGCTGAGCTCGATTGCCGTCACCAAATCAGAGGCGCTGGCCGCGTTCGGCAATGACTCGGTCTACATGGAAAAATTCCTCGAGCGTCCGCGCCACATCGAGTTCCAGATCCTCGGCGATCACTACGGCAACGTCATCAGCCTGGGGGAGCGCGACTGCTCGATGCAGCGCCGCCACCAGAAGGTCATCGAGGAAGCACCCGCGCCCGGCATTACCGCCAAGCAGCGGCGCCAGATGGGCGAGCGCTGCGTGGAGGCTTGCCGCGCGGTGGGCTATCGCGGCGCCGGCACGATGGAATTCCTCTACCAGGATGGCGAGTTCTACTTCATTGAAATGAACACGCGCATCCAGGTCGAGCATCCGGTCACCGAGCTGATCACCGGCATCGACCTGGTCAAGGCACAGCTGACGATCGCGGCCGGGGAGAAACTGCCCTACACGCAGGCCGACGTGCAGATTCGCGGCCATGCCATCGAATGCCGCATCAACGCCGAGGATGCGCGCACCTTCATGCCGTCCCCGGGCCCGATCAAGCTCTGGCATCCGCCAGGCGGCCCGGGCATCCGCGTCGACAGCCACGTCTATTCGGGCTACAGCGTCCCGCCGCACTACGATTCGCTGATCGGCAAACTGATTGCCCACGGTGATACGCGCGACACGGCCATCGCGCGCATGCGCAATGCATTGGCCGAGCTCGTGGTCGAGGGCATCAAGACCAACACGGCCCTGCACCAGGAAATTCTGGCCCACGCCGCCTTCCAGGGCGGTGGCCTCGACATCCACTATCTCGAGCGTCGCCTCGGCCTCAAGTGAGTTACCTCGCGCTGAGCTTCGAGGTCGGTTCCATCGACCCCGAACAGGCCGAGAGCAGCTGCTTCGAGATTGGCGCGCTGAGCGTCACCTTCAGCGATGAACGCGACGATGCGGTGCTCGAGCCGCTACCGGGTGAGGTACGCCTGTGGCCGCATACGCGCCTGACCGCGTTGTTCGCGGCCGATCAGGCCGATCCCGGTCTCATCCTCAGACTTGCGGCGGCATTGGGGCTGCCGCCCGCGTTATTGCAGGCGCAGAGCGTGGCCGATCGCGCCTGGGAGCGCGAATGGCTGCGTGATTTTCACGCCATGCGCTTCGGGCGGCGGCTCTGGGTGTCGCCGCGGCACGAGACGGTCGACGCGGCTGACAGCGTGGTCGTGCGCCTGGACCCCGGCCTTGCCTTCGGCACCGGCACTCACGCCTCCACGGCGCTGTGCCTGACCTGGCTGGACGACGCACAACTTGGCGGGCTCGACGTCATCGACTACGGCTGTGGCTCGGGCGTGCTCGGCATCGCCGCCCTCAAGCTCGGCGCGCGCTGCGTCCATGCCTTCGACCTCGACCCACAGGCGCTGCTGGCCACGCGTGAGAACGCGGCCGACAATGAGGTCGCGGCGGGCATGCACGTCTGCGAAGACGCGCAACAGCTGCCGCAGGAGTGCAATGTGATGGTGGCGAACATCTTGAGCGAGACGCTGGTGGCCCTGGCGCCGGCGCTGGCGGCGCGCGTCATATACGGCGGCTCGGTGCTGCTGGCCGGTATCCTGGCGTCGCAAGAGGCAGAAGTGGCAGCGTGCTACTCCGCGTGGTTTGATATGGGACGCTTTGCCGCGCGCGATGGCTGGATCGCGCTGCAGGGCCGGCGACATTGAGGTTGGCTACGATGATCGGCGCCTGATCCATGTTCACCGTCTGCCCAAAGTGCATGCTGACGCTGGCCGTCACCGCTAACGACCTGCGCATGGGGCAGGGCTACGTGCGTTGCGGTCGCTGCGCCAATGTATTCAATGCCCTGCTGGCGCTGAGCGAAGAGCCGGCGCAGGAGGCCGGGGCATCTCCGGAACCGACACCGGCCGATCGTGCAACCTCTTCGCAGATCGCCCGGGCACTGAGCGAGACGCCGGAAGAAGCGCCCGCCGCGCCGAGCCACGCACCGGCAAACGCTGAGGCGGCCACAGGTCCGCCCATGCACCTGCCCACCGAGCAGTCGAGCGACGGCGCCATTGAAAATGAATCGAATTTCGCCGACGGCACCGGCACCTTCGAGACCATCGTGCTCGAAGGCGAGGCCATTACGCAGACCGAGGAGTACGTCCCGGAGGAATCGGTCGATCACGAGATTGCCGCGCTGACACATCGCCTCGCGCTGTCCTCGCGGCGGTCATCCGACATGGATGGCGATGAACACGCCGCCAGCGATAGCGAGAGCCGCGATACCGAGGCCAGCGACAGCGAGGCCGACGACAGCGGCGAGGCCGCGAACGCCAGCGATGAAGCGTTAGAAGAAGCGGCAGAAGAAGCGGCGGAAGAGGCAGCGGATGAGGCCGCCGCAGGGCTTGGGCTGACGCTGGCGCGGGCTGCGCCCACTCGTCCACGCTGGACCTGGATCGCCGGCAGCAGCGCACTGCTGCTGTTGCTGGCGCTGCAGGCAATCAATCACTGGCGCGACGCCCTGGCGTCAACGCCGCCGTGGAGCGCCGCGATCAGTGCGGCGTATGGCGCGGTCGGCGTGCCGCTTGATCCTCACTGGGACTTAAGCGCCTACGAGGTGAGGCAACAGGGCGCCGTTGCCGACCCGGCCGATAACCAGCTCATCCGGGTGCGCGTGAGTCTTGCCAATCACGCAGCGCGCGCCCAGCCCATGCCATTGCTGCGCCTCACATTGCTCGATCGCTATGGCAAGCGCATTGCCTCCAGCGACCTGACACCGGCGCAGTACTGGCCGGCTGGTGTCCCGCCACGGGCGTACCTGGGTCACGACGAGCGCGTGGACAGCGAGATCACGGTGCGCGATCCGAGCGCGGCCAGTGCCAGCTTCGAGTTCGATGTCTGCCTGCGCAGCCGCGGCGATGCGCTGCGCTGCGCTGCGGACCAGGCCCGCCCTTAGCATGCTGCGCATTGCGCACTACGCTCTCGCCTCGCGCGCGCTGCTTGCGCCCATGGCGGGCGTGACCGATCGGCCCTTCCGGCAACTGTGCCGCCGCTTCGGCGCAGGTCTTGCGCCGGCAGAAATGCTCAGCGCGGACCAGCGCCTCTGGAGCAGCGACAAGTCGCGACGACGCATGGACCACCAGGGTGAGCCCGAGCCTCGCGTGGTGCAACTGGTGGGCGCCGATCCGGCCGTGCTCGCGAGCGCCGCCAGCATCAATGTCGATCTGGGCGCACAGATCATCGATATCAACATGGGATGCCCGGCCAAAAAAGTCTGTCAGCGCGAGGCCGGCTCGGCGCTGCTGGCAGATGAAGCGCTGGTCGAACGCATTCTCACGGCCGTGGTGCGCGCGGTGTCGGTGCCCGTGACGCTCAAGATCCGGACTGGCACGAATCATTCCAACCGCAACGCGCCGCGCATCGCGGCGATCGCGCAGGGCTGCGGTATTGCCGCGCTGAGCATTCACGGCCGCACACGCGCGGATTTTTTTCGCGGCGATGCGGAATACGACACCATCCGGCAGACGCGCGATGCGCTCGACATTCCGCTCATTGCAAATGGTGATATCGATTCAGCGCAGAAAGCCCGCGCAGTACTTGATTTCACTGGCGCAGAAGGAGTAATGCTCGGTCGCGCGGCGCAGGGCGCACCATGGATCTTTCGCGATGTCAATGCGCTGCTGCGTAATGAATGTGCGGTGCCGCTCTTGCGCACGTTCAAGACAGGGATCATTCTTCAACACCTCGAGTCCCTGTACGAGTTTTACGGCGAGTACACAGGGGTTCGAATGGCGCGTAAGCATCTCGGCTGGTACTGCCGTCAACTTTCCGAAGCGATCGCACTGCGGCCGATGCTGATGGCCGCGGAGGATTCGGCTTCGCAGTTTGCGGCAGCGAGGCACGGCTTCGAGCGCTGGGCGGAGCTCGAAGCAGCGTGAGGTTCGAGCGCTAGATGCGGATCTGGGGAAAGCAGGCGGGCAGGACATGATCAGAGCCAATGGGTCCAAGACCAATGGTAGGGAGCTGCCGCTGCGCAGCCACACTGAACGGGCATTGAACGATTATTTCGCCAGCCTGAACGGACACCGTCCGGCGCGGCTGTACAACATGGTCCTGCGGGAAGTCGAAGAACCGCTGTTCCGCGCCGTGCTCGACTACGCGTCCGGCAATCAGAGCCGCGCCGCCGTCATTCTCGGCATCAATCGCGGCACGCTGCGCAAGAAGCTGCGAGAGCTCGGCCTGTCGGAATAGCCGAGCCCATGCCCATCCGGCGCGCGCTGCTGTCAGTCTCGGACAAGAGCGGGCTCGCATCCTTCGCCACCCAGCTGCATCGACGCGGCATCGAGCTGCTGTCCACGGGCGGCACGGCGCGCCTGCTGGCGGCGGAAGGCCTGCCGGTGCGCGAGGTCTCCGACTACACAGGCTTCCCCGAGCTCATGGATGGGCGCCTCAAGACGCTGCATCCACGCGTACATGGCGGGTTGCTGGGTCGTCGCGGCACCGACGATGAAATCATGCGTCAGCACGGGATCGACGCCATCGATCTGGTGGTGGTCAATCTCTATCCGTTTGCCCAGACGATCGCGAAACCCGATTGCACCTACGCCGAGGCCATCGAGAATATCGATATCGGTGGGCCAGCCATGCTGCGGGCCGCGGCCAAGAATCACGTCGATGTGACCGTGCTGGTAGACCCCGACGACTATGCCGGCGTGCTGGCGGAGATCGATGCTGCCGGAGGCACATCGATCGACACGCGATCCTGGCTCGCGGCCAAGGCATTCGCGCACACGGCGCGCTACGACACGGTCGTCGCCAGCTACCTGCAGCAGCGGCAGGACTTTGCCGACGAGCCGTTTCCGGAAACCCTGGCGCTCTACTTCGATCGCGCGCAGGCGCTGCGCTATGGCGAGAATCCGCATCAGCGCGCGGCGTTCTACCGCCGTCCCGGTACGCACGGCGGTTCGGTCGGCACCGCCCGTGTGCTGCAGGGCAAGGAGCTGTCATTCAACAACATCGCCGATGCGGACACTGCCATTGAATGCGTCCGCTCGTTCGCCGCGCCCGCCTGCGTAATCGTCAAGCACGCCAACCCCTGCGGCGTAGCCATCGCCGGGGATCTGCTCGAAGCCTATCGCCGGGCGTATCGCACCGACCCTACCTCGGCTTTCGGCGGCATCATCGCTTTCAACCGCGAGCTCGACGCGGCGACCGTGCAAGCCATCCTCGCGACGCAGTTCGCCGAAGTGATCGCCGCACCGCGCCTGACGTCCCAGGCCCTCGTCGCGTGTGGCGCCAAAGCCAACGTGCGGGTGCTGGAAACGGGGGATCTGCATGCCGATATCGATGAGCTGCACGAAGAGCTCGAGCTGCGCAGCGTGACGGGCGGACTGCTGGTGCAGCAGCGCGACATCGCTCATCTCGCAGCGGCCGATCTGAAGATCGTCAGCCGCCGCAAGCCCGATGCGCGAGAGCTCGAGGATCTGCTGTTCGCCTGGGGCGTGGCGCAGTTCGTCAAATCCAACGCCATCGTGCTGGCCCGCGAAGGTGCCACGCTCGGCGTCGGCGCCGGGCAGATGAGTCGCGTCTGGTCCACGCGCATCGCCGCCATGAAGGCGGCGGACGAAAAGCTCGAGGTGCGCGGCGCGGTCATGGCCTCGGATGCGTTCTTTCCATTCCGCGATGGCATCGACGCCGCTGCCTCCTACGGCGTGGCGGCAGTCATCCACCCCGGTGGCTCGCTGCGTGACCAGGAAGTGATTGCCGCGGCCGACGAGCATGGCATGGCCATGGCGCTGACGGGCGTGCGCCACTTTCGTCACTGAACATGAAAGTACTGATCGTCGGCGGCGGCGGACGTGAACATGCGCTGGCCTGGAGTTGCGCCCGATCCGCTCGCGTGACCGAGGTCATCGTCGCGCCGGGCAATGCCGGCACCGCCACCGAACCGCGGGTGCGGAACGTTGCGGTCGCGGTCACAGACATCGCCGGGATGGTCGATCTGGCACGCCGCGAATCCGCGCAGCTGACGATCATCGGTCCGGAAGCGCCGCTGGTCGCCGGCGTCGTCGATGCATTCCAGGCGGCAGGGCTCGCCTGCTTCGGACCCAGCGGCAAGGCCGCGCGTCTCGAAGGTTCCAAGGCATTCGCCAAGGATTTTCTGCGGCGACACGCCGTGCCGACCGCAGCGTACAAAAGCTTTACGCGCGCCACCTACGATGCGGCCTGGCTGCGCGCCCAACGGGCGCCCATCGTCATCAAGGCCAGCGGCCTCGCCTCGGGCAAGGGCGTGGTAGTGGCTGAAACGCTGGAACAGGCGGAGACCGCGGCGCAGGAAATGTTGGCGGGGCGTTTCGGCGATGCCGGTGATGAGATCATCATCGAGGAATTCCTGCAGGGAGAGGAAGCGAGCTTCATCGTCATGGCGGACGGCGTGCATGCGGTGCCGCTGGCAAGCGCGCAGGATCACAAGCGGCTCGAAGACGGCGACCGCGGTCCCAATACCGGCGGCATGGGCGCCTACTCGCCGGCCCCGGTGGTAACGCGCGCCGTGCACGAACGGGTCATGCGCGAAGTCATCACGCCGACGCTGCGCGGGCTCGCGGCCGACGGCTGCCCCTTCACCGGTTTTCTCTATGCGGGGCTGATGATCGACGCCACCGGCGCACCGCGGGTCATCGAATTCAACTGTCGCCTCGGTGATCCGGAAACACAGCCCATACTCATGCGCCTGCGTTCGGATATCACGCTGTTGTGCGAGGCGGCACTGGCACGCAAGCTCGATTCAGTGACCCCGGAGTGGGATCCGCGCGCCGCGCTCGGCGTGGTGCTGGCCGCATCGGGCTATCCCGAATCGGTTCGCTCTGGCGATACGATCGAAGGCCTTACGGCCGCCGCGCGACTGCCGGGCAAACTGTTTCACGCCGGCACGCGCTGCGAGCAGGATCGCATTGTAACCAGCGGCGGACGGGTGTTGTGCGCGGTCGGACTCGGTGAGACGGTGCGCGAGGCGCAGCGGGAAGCCTATGCGCTGATCGAGCCGATCGAATTTCGCGGCATGCAATGGCGCCGGGACATCGGCTATCGCGCCATCGAACGTGACTGAGGTGCAGGCGGCCGAGCGCACGATCCCAGGACTGACTCCCGTGCTGAAACGGCGGCTGCGCGCGCTGCTTGGCCTGCTGACCACAGTCAGTCCGGCACTGGCCGCGCGATTGGCAATGCGGCTGTTCACGCGGCCGCGCCCGCGACCAATCGAGCGCGAGGATCTCACCTTTCTCGGCGGGGCCAGCAGCCGTTGGTTCACCAGCGGCGCCGGCCGCGTGCGGATCTACCAGTGGCCGGTTGAGGGCTGCCCGGCCGATGCCCCGGGCGTGCTGATCGTCCACGGTTGGCGATCCAACACCGCGCGGCTGCGCAATATCATCGAGGCGCTGCGGGCGCGGCGGCTGCGTGTCGCCGCATTCGATGCACCGGGACACGGTCACTCGCCCGGGCACCGGTTGGACCTGGAATCCTATCGAGAGATGATTGCCGCGGTCGCGCGTGAATGCGGTCCGACCCAGGCGGTCGTCGCCCATTCCTTTGGCGCGCTGACGGCCCTGAGCTGGCTCGCCGATGGGCCGCAGACCTCCCCGCTGCGCGCGGCGGCGCTGATCGGCATACCGCGTGGCGCCGCTTTTCTCTTCGACACCTTCGCGGAGGTGATGGCCCTGGATCCCACGGTGTCGGAGCGGATGCGCCGGCTGTTCCGGCGCCGCTACCGCCGCGATCCTGAGAGCTACCGGGCCACGGAGATGGCAGCGCGAGTGCACCTACCGGTGCTGCTGGTGCATGGCGGCGCCGATGAGCTGGTACCGGCGGCGCACTCCGAGGAACTGGCCGGCTCGCTGAAGCTCGGCCATCTGCACCTGTTCG
Organism: uncultured Gammaproteobacteria bacterium; assembly: GCA_963771665.1. Lineage (GTDB taxonomy): Bacteria > Pseudomonadota > Gammaproteobacteria > Steroidobacterales > Steroidobacteraceae > FEN-1191. The sequence goes on from CAVYUK010000015.1 coordinate 11,946, forward strand.
CGACACTGAGCCACGGCGGGACTCTGCGCGATCCGCGGACCGTGTCGCTGGTGGCCGATTTCATCGCCGACCATGTGAGCGCATGTCGCCCGTAACTTCCGCCAAGCACGTTTCGTTCGCCGCACTCCAGCACCGCGGCTACCGCTTTTTCTTCATGGGCACGGCCACGGCGATGCTGGCCGACAACATCGAGCACGTCATCAGCTACTGGGTGCTGTTCCAGCGATTCCACTCCCCCGCGCTGGCCGGCTTTGCCGTGATCTCGCACTGGGTGCCGTACCTGCTGTTCTCGGGCTACAGCGGCGCCCTGGCCGATCGCTTCGACCCCCGCCGCATGATCCAGCTCGGAATGCTGCTGTTCATGCTCGTCTCGATGAGCTGGGGCGTGCTGATATCGACCGGCTCGCTGCAGACCTGGCATGCGGTCGTGCTGCTGACAGTGCACGGGTTCGCCGGTGTGCTCTGGACGCCGCCGGCACAGCTGCTGATCTACGACATCGTGCCGCTGGAACAATTGCAAAGCGCAGTGCGGCTGGGCGCGACCGCGCGCTACGTCGGAACCTTGCTGGGACCGGCGGTCGGCAGCGCGTTGATGCTGTTGCTCGGCCCGGCGCACGGCATCTTCGTCAATGCACTGATCTATCTGCCGATGCTGATCTGGCTGTGGAAGGCTCCCTATGGGCCGCGTTTTCGCCAGTCATCCGGTGCGACGCCGCCCCCGAGTGGTCGAGTCGCGGTGCGCGGCCTGGGTGATGCGCTCTCGACGCTGCGGCATATCCGCGACAATCGAGTGATCCTGTTGATGACCTTGCTGGCGGGCGCGGCCTCGTTCTTCATTGGCACTGCCTACCAGGCACAAATGCCCGGATTCGCCATCGATGTGGGCCACGGCGATCCGGGCATCTTTTATTTTGCACTGGCGGCCGCCGATGCCGGCGGCGCCCTGTTTGGCGCTGTAGTACTCGAAAGCCGCAGCCTGCTGCAGGCGCGTACCACTACGGCGCTGGTGCTGGCGATGCTGTGGTGCTGCGCGCTCGTGACCTTTGCGCTTTCCCACCATTACCTGTTGTCACTGGCGGCACTGTTCTGCGCCGGATTCCTCGAGCTCGCCTTTCAGGCCATGGCACAGGCGCTGGTACAGCTGAGTGCGCCGGTTGCATTGCGCGGACGCATCATCGGCGTCTATACGATGTCCAGCCTGGGACTGCGTTTCTTCAGCGGCATTACCGTGGGATTGTTCGGGCAAGTCGTCGGCATTCACGCTTCCTTAGGCCTGGCAGCCGCGGCCCTGTTCCTGGTCGTGGCCGCGCTATGGGTCAGTAACTCACGCGCAGGAACAGCTGCGGTCCCCTGATCCGCAATTGCACGATGCCGGAGGGGTCGTGGTCGCGAATGTCGACCTCGGACTGCGAGTAGTCATAGCCGGCGCCGAGGGCGAAGTTGCGCCGCCAGCGGTACTGCACATCGGCGTGATAATCCTCGAGCTCACCGGTGAAGTCATGCACGGTGAGATGCATGTAGTTGGCGCGGGCGTTGAACGACCAGTGCTTGGCAATCAGGTAGGTGCCGTCGAGGGCCGCCGTCGCGAAGGGCCCGGCCTGATTGTAGTCGACCCGCAGCGGCGTCCCCGGTTGCTGGGCGATGGCCTCGGCCTCGAGCAGATGCAGGCCCAGTCCTGCGCCGAGCTCGTAACGCTCGCCACTCAGAAACGAGTAGGTATAGGTGATGTCCATCTGTCGCCAATTGATGCTCGACTGCAGCGGGCTGCCGGCCTGAAAGACCTGGTCGCCATAGAGAATCGGGGTGTTGAGCACCGTCGACCCGTTGCGCCGTAAATCGAAGAAGTTGACGCGCAGGCGGTGCCGGGGACGCAGGCGGAACATGAGCTCGAAGCGCGGCTGGTAAGCCTGGTTGCTCAGCCCCAGATCCTGCTCGGCCGACAGTGGCGTCCCAATGATGCCGGTGCGGCTGTCGAACTGGCCGAAGGTGCTGACGCTACCCCAGAAAAACAGCGCCTCGAGGGCCAGGTGGTCGGTGATCGGGCTCGGATCCGCCGGCGGTTTGGGCGGCGGGGAATCCTCGCTGGTGACAAACGAGGCCGGAGGAATCGGCGCGGCCTGGACCGCAAGCGCAGCGGCGAGCAGCGGCGGCGCGAGCAGCAGTGCACGATGACCTACGCGCGGCATGATGTCGGTCTCTCAAGAGCTGCGGCTTCGCCCGCAATGAGACGACATGATCACCCAAGCGCAGGCACTGTGCCACCGTCGGGGCGGGGCTAGGTCTCAAACAGAGAACTGAATCTCGTTCCCCCGGCAGCCGCG
>CAVYUK010000016.1:0-31074 GCA_963771665.1 uncultured Gammaproteobacteria bacterium
GTTTCGGAATCCTCCGCGTTCAGTTCCAAGAACATTGCGCTCGGCCTGACCTACGGTTACCCGATCACGGAATACCAGGGCGTCAGCGCGGGGGTCTCGTTGCAGCGCAACGACCTGCTGACCTTTGCGGCGAGCAGCGCGCAGCAGGCCGTTGACTGGGTGCAGAAGAATGGCCACCCCTATACCAGCGAGTCGGTATCGACCTTCATCGAGCCCGATGGCACCACGATCACCAGCGCCACGGCGCTGGCGGGCACGCGTTTCACGACCATGGAGCTGACCGCGGGCTGGCAGTACGACTCGCGCAACCGCGCGCTGTTCGCCGATCGCGGATTTCGCAGTGCACTGAGCTTCACCTATGTGCCGCCCGGCGCCAGCGTGCGTTACTTCCTCAGCAGCTACCAGTTCTCGGGCTACCTGCCGATCTGGCGCAAGTTCATCCTCTCCGAGGTGATCCAGCTGGCTTATGGCAAAGGCATCGGCGGTACCACGGGTTTGCCGCCCTACAAGCGCTTCTACGCCGGTGGACCCGATACGATACGCGGCTATACCGAAGACACGCTCGGTCCGGTAGATACCAATGGCAATCCCTATGGCGGCAACATGCTGGTGGTGTCGCGTACCGAGCTGCTGCTGCCGGTGCCCGAGAAATGGCAGACCAGCGCCCGCGTCAGCGTGTTCTACGACAAGGGCAATGTGTTCTCCAACGACGGCACCAAATTCGTGGGTGAGGACCTCCAGACCCCCATCAACTACAATTTCAGCTATCATGCCCTGCGGGATTCAACCGGTCTTTCGGTGCAGTGGCTGGCGCCATCGCTGGGCATATTCCGCTTCAGTTATGGCATTCCACTGAATTCGCAGCGAAGCAACGGCATTACATTTCCAGACAGCACCGAGGGCTTTCAGTTCTCGGTCGGACAGTCGTTCTAACTTTTGGCAGGAGCAGGCATGAGTCCTCGTTTGCGCAGCGTCGTGGTAACAGCAGTTGTGGGTATGTGCGCCGCCGCGACACCGGCATGGGCTGATCTGAAGATCGGCGTGGTGCAGTACGCGCGCCTCATGCAGGAATCGCCACAGGCCAAGGTGGCGCAGGATGCGCTGCGCGGAGAATTCGCCGGCAAGCAGAAGGAGCTGCAGACGCAGCAGGCCGCGCTCAAAGCCAAAGAGGAGTCGCTGCAGAAGGATGGCGCCACGATGACTCTGGAACAGCGCACCAGGATCGAGAAGGATCTGCGCGATGGCAATCGCGAGCTGCAGCAGAAAGTGCAGGAATACCAGGATGATTTCAACGCGCGGCAGAACGAGGAACTCTCCAAGCTGCAGAAGGCGCTGGTCGAGGAAGTACAGGCCTACGCGCAGGGCGAGAAGTTCGACCTGGTGCTGGCTGACGGGGTCATCTTCGCCGGGCCGGCGCTCGACATCACGCCGCAGGTGCTCGCTGCCATCCAGGCGCACGGCGTACGCGCTCCGGCCGCGGGCGGCTCAAGCGGTGGGGCTGCCAAGCCTGCCACGCCGCCCAAGACCAAGTAACGCCGCGCGGCCACGATGAGCGTGGCGCTCGGAGAACTCGCGGTGCGCTTCGGCTGCGAGCTGCGTGGCGATCCGGACGTGCGGGTCGAATCCGTGGCATCGCTGGGCTCGGCGGTTGCCGGCACCCTGAGTTTCCTCGCGAATCCCAAACTGGCCCCACAGCTGGCGCAGACGCATGCGTCAGCCGTCGTGCTCGATGCGCGCAGCGCCGCCGCATCCCCGGTGCCGGTCCTGATCGGTGCCAATCCACACGCGCTGTTCGCACGCATGGCCCTGATATTGCACCCTGAGGCGCCGCTGCATCCCGGGGTACACCCGACGGCCGTGGTCGACCCCCAGGCCAACATCGACCCGACTGCCGAGATCGGGGCGCATGCCGTGATTGGCGCCGGCGTGGTCATCGGCCCCCGCAGCCTCGTGGGTCCGGCCAGCCTGCTGGGACCCCAGGTCCGGCTGGGCGCCGACTGCCGACTGGTGGCACGCGTGACCCTGGGGGAGCGCGTGCAGCTCGGCGATCGCGTGCTGATCCATCCGGGCGCGGTGCTCGGTGCCGACGGCTTCGGCTATGCGCGCGAGGGCGTGCGCTGGCTCAAGGTGCCGCAGATCGGCACCGTGCGCGTCGCGGACGATGTCGAGATCGGCGCCAATACCACCATCGACCGTGGCGCCATCGAGGACACCGTGATCGCCGAGGGCGTGAAGCTCGATAACCAGATCCAGCTGGGACATAACGTCCAGATCGGCGCGCACACCGCCATCGCCGCCTGCACCGGCATTTCCGGCAGCACGCGCATCGGCGCACGCTGCATGATCGGCGGCCAGTGCGGCTTCGCCGGCCACATCACCATCTGCGATGACGTGGTGATCACCGGCATGGCAATGGTGTCCGGCTCGATCAGCAAACCCGGTGTCTATTCGAGCGGCATCCCCATCGAGACCTCGCGACGCTGGCGGCGCATCGTGGCGCGGCTGAAATTGCTGGCTGACCGCGATGCGAAGCCCGGCACCGCGCTCACGGATGCCGCACCCGATTCCGACGGCGAACATCAACAGGATGGAGACGATGACTGAACCGACCGTGCTCGACATCAACGGGATCATGCTGCGTCTGCCGCACCGCTATCCGTTCCTGCTGGTGGACCGCGTGCTCTCCTGCGTCCGCGGCCAGACCATCCGCGCGCTCAAGAACGTCACTTATAACGAGCCGTACTTCACCGGGCATTTCCCGCACCGGCCGATCATGCCGGGTGTCATCATCATCGAGGCGCTGGCGCAGGTCGCGGGCCTGCTGGCCTTTCTCTCAGCCAATGAGCTGCCGGATGACACCACGCGCTTCTACTTCGTCGGCATCGACAAGGCTCGCTTTCGCAAGCCCGTCGAGCCCGGTGATCAGCTGATCCTGCAGGCGACCTTCGAGCGCAACGTCAAGGGGATCTGGCGCTGCGCCACCTCGGCGGAAGTTGCCGGCCAGGAAGTTGCCAATGCCCATATCATGATTGCGCCGGATCTGAAGCGCGATGTGGCTCCGCCGCAGCTCGGAGAGTTGCCTTGATTCATCCGAGCGCGATCGTCTCCCCGGACGCGCGCATCAGCCCGGATGTCGAAGTCGGGCCTTTCACGGTGATCGGCGCGCAGGTCGAAATCGGTCCGCGCAGCTGGATCGGACCGCACGTGGTCATCAACGGCCAGACCAGCATCGGCGCGGACAACAAGATCTACCAATTTGCCTCCATCGGCGCCAATCCGCAGGACAAGAAATATGCCGGCGGGGCCACGCGCCTGGAGATCGGCGATCGCAATGTGTTTCGCGAGTTCTGCACCATCAACCGCGGCGCCACACCCGAGCAGGGACTGACACGTATCGGCAATGACAACTTGTTCATGGCCTACACGCACGTCGCGCACGACTGCACGCTCGGCAACAACATCGTCATGGTCAACTATGCGGGACTGGCCGGGCACGTGGAGCTTGGCGACTGGGTGATACTTAGCGGCTACACCGGCGTGCACCAGTTCTGCAAGATCGGTGCGCACGCCTTTACCGCCGCGCTGTCGGGCGTGACGCGCGATGTGCCGCCCTACATCATGGCCGTGGGCCAGCCGGCCGTACCGCACTCGATCAATAGCGAAGGTCTCAAGCGGCGCGGCTTCACGCCCGAGCAGATCCGCAATCTGCGCAACGCCTACCGCATCCTTTATCGCAGTGATCAGCCGCTCAGCGCCGCGGTCGAACAGCTCTCGGCGCTGGTGACAGCGCAGCCCGAGCTCAAGCCGCTGGTCGAATTCATCGCCGCCTCGGAACGCAGTCTGATCCGATAATGAATCGGTTGCGCGTCGCCATGGTCGCCGGGGAGAGCTCCGGCGATGCCCTCGGCGCCGCGCTCATCGAGGCGTTGCGCGCGCGCGTGCCGGAGCTGGAGGTAATTGGCGTCGCCGGCTCGAAGATGCGGGCGGCGGGCTGCGAGGTGCTCGCCGATGCGCACGAGCTGGAGGTCATGGGGCTCGCCGAGGTGCTGCCGCACCTGCCGCGACTGCTGCGGCTGCGCGCGCGACTGGTGCGCGACATCGCGGCGCATGCGCCCGATGTGTTTGTCGGCATCGATTATCAGCAGTTCAATCTCGGACTGGCGCGGCGCCTCAAAAGCCGAGGCCTTGCCACCGTGCAGTACGTCAGTCCGCAGGTATGGGCATGGCGTCGCGGACGCGTGCGCACCATCGGGCGCGCCTTCGACCTGGTGCTGTGCCTGCTGCCTTTCGAGCCCGCCTTTTACCGCGAGCATCACGTGGCCGCGCAGTTCGTCGGTCACCCGCTGGCCGACCAGATTCCAATGCAGCCCGACCGCGCTGCTGCGCGCGCCGCGCTCGGGCTCGAGACCGCAGCGCCGGTGCTGGCATTGCTGCCGGGGAGCCGCGTGGGCGAGGTCGAGCGCCTGGTGCCGGCATTCCTGCGCGCGGCACGATTGCTTGCGGCGCGGCATCCCGGTCTGGTGGTGGTCGCGCCCATGGCAACGCCGGCGGCGCGCCGGGCGTTCGAGCGCGTTCTCGCGACAATGCCGCAGGCACAGGCACCTCCGCTGCGCCTGCTCGACGGGCAGGCGCGTACCGCGCTGATGGCCGCCGACACCGCACTCGTGGCCTCGGGCACGGCGACACTGGAGGCACTGCTCTGCCGCTGTCCGATGGTGGTCGCCTACCGGTTCGCCGCCGTGACGGCGATGCTGGTGCGCGCGCTGCGCCTGGTGCGAGTGCCGTATTTCTCGCTGCCGAACTGGCTGGCCGGCCAAATGCTGGTGCCGGAATTTCTGCAGGAAGCTGTGCTGCCTGAGCCCATGGCCGAAGCGCTCGCGGCGCTGCTCGATGACGCGCCGCGCCGCGAGTATCTGCTTGGTCAGTTCCAAGCCATTCACGCATCATTGCGCCAGCAAGGGGCAGCACTCGCGGCGGAAGCTGTGATTCAATGCGTGCGCCAGAGAGCGGAGGGCAGCGGACGTTGAACGGATTGGTCGCGGGAGTCGATGAAGCCGGACGCGGTCCGCTCGCCGGCCCGGTAGTGGCCGCCGCCGTCATCCTGGATCCCTCGCGGCCGATTCGCGGCCTGCGCGACTCCAAGCAACTCGAACCCGGGCAGCGTGAGCGTCTGGCGCAACGCATCCACGAGCGCGCCCTTGGTGTGGCCATCGCCCAGGCCGAACATCACGAGATCGACCTGTTCAATATCCTGCAGGCCACGCTACTGGCGATGAAGTGGGCGCTGCTGGGTCTGCCCATCCGTCCCACGCACATCATGATCGACGGTAACTGTATGCCGCAACTAAATGATTGCTTTGGAGATTGCGAAGTCAAAACAATCATCAGCGGCGATGCGCTGATGCCCTGCATCAGCGCGGCCTCGATCATTGCGAAGACCTACCGCGACGCGCTCATGCGCCGGCTCGACCATGACTATCCGGGCTACGGACTGGGCGTGCACTTCGGCTACGGCACGCGCGCCCACATCGTGGCGCTCGCGAGACTGGGACCTTCGCCAATTCATCGGCGCAGTTTCAATCCTTTGCGCGAATGGCTCATAGGAGGCTTGCCTACCAGCACGCTGCTCTGCGAACCTTCCGCCCCGATTGAATTCGATTGAGGAGCTGGGCCTTCCGATGACGGCGAGGTTCGTTCACCTGCGGCTCCACACCGAGTACTCGCTGATCGACAGCGTGGTGCGTGTGCCCGAACTCATCGAGGCCGTGGCCGCCGCGGAAATGCCGGCGGTCGCCGTCACCGATCAATGCAACCTCTTCGCCATGGTCAAGTTCTACGGCGCCGCGCTCGAGCGTGGCGTGCAGCCCATCATCGGCGTCGATGTGCTGCTGCACGAGGCGGAAGAGAAGCTCGGCGCTTCGCGCCTGACGCTGCTGTGCCAGAACGCGGAGGGCTACCGCAACCTGGCGCGGCTGGTCAGCCGCGCCTACCTGGAAGGACAGGGCAGCAACGGCGTACCGCTGCTGCACCGGCGCTGGTTCGCACGCGAGAACACCACCGGACTGATTGCGCTCTCCGGCGCCACCGAGGGCGATGTGGGCCGCTCGCTGCTGCGCCAGCGGGACCTGGCCTCGCAGCTGCTGCTCGATTACTGGCTGGAGCTGTTCGATGACCGTTATTACATCGAGCTGCAACGCTTGGGCCGGCAGGACGAACAGCAGTACCTCGAGGCGGCCGTGTACCTGGCGGCGCGCCGCGGCGTGCCGGTCGTTGCGACCAACGATGTGCGATTTCTCGACGCCGATGAATTCGATGCGCACGAGGCGCGCGTGTGCATCCAGGAAGGCGCGCAATTGGCCGACCCCGCCCGGCGACACCGCTACGAGCGCCTGCAGTATCTGCGGCCGCCGGCGGAAATGGCCGCGGTGTTCGCCGATCTGCCCGAGGCGGTCGAGAATACGGTGGAGATCGCGCGCCGCTGCAGCCTGCGCCTGACACTGGGCCAGGCGCGACTGCCGGATTATCCGGTGCCTGCCGGCACCACGCCGACCGAGTTCCTGCGCAGCGAAACCGAACAGGGCCTGGCAACGCGGCTGACCAGCCTCGCGATCGATGCGGACGCCGAGGCAGTGGCGCGCTATCGCGCACGGCTGGCCGCTGAGCTCGACGTCATCTGCCAGATGGGGTTTGCGGGCTACTTCCTGATCGTGGCCGATTTCATCCGCTGGGCGCGCGATAACGGCGTGCCGGTGGGTCCGGGTCGCGGCTCGGGCGCCGGCTCGCTGGTGGCGTATGCGCTGCGCATCACCGACATCGAGCCGCTGCGCTACGACCTGCTGTTCGAGCGTTTCCTGAACCCCGAACGGGTCTCGATGCCGGATTTCGACGTCGATTTCTGCATGGAAGGACGAGATCGCGTCATCGAATACGTGGCCACCAAGTATGGGCACGATCGCGTCTCGCAGATCATCACCTACGGCACCATGGCCGCCAAGGCCGTGGTGCGCGATGTCGGCCGCGTGCTCGGCCATCCCTACGGCATGGTCGATCGCATCGCGAAACTGATTCCTTTCGAACTCGGCATCACGCTCGAGGATGCGATTGCCAAGGAGCCGGAGCTCAAGCGCCTGCATCGCGAAGACGAGGAAGTACGCAACCTGCTGGATCTTGCCCGGGCGCTCGAGGGCCTGACGCGCAACGCCGGGAAGCACGCCGGCGGCGTGGTGATCGCGCCCTCGGTGCTGACCGACTTCACGCCGCTCTATTGCGAGCCCGGTGGCACCAACATCATTACGCAGTTCGACAAGGACGATGTCGAGGCAGCCGGCCTGGTGAAGTTCGACTTCCTGGGACTGCGCACGCTGACGATCCTCGACTGGGCCATGGCCACGGTGAATGCCGGACGCATTCAGGCGGGGGAGGCCGCGCTCGAACTCGGCACCTTGCCGATGGATGATGCGGCAACCTTCACGCTGCTCAAGTCCTGCGCGACCACGGCGGTGTTCCAGCTCGAATCGCGCGGCATGAAGGACCTGGTGCGGCGCCTGCAGCCGGACTGCTTCGAGGACATCATCGCGCTGGTGGCGCTGTTCCGGCCGGGCCCGCTGCAATCGGGCATGGTGGATGATTTCATCAATCGCAAACACGGCCGCAACAGTGCCGCGATCGATTACCTGCACCCCGACCTCAAGAGCGTGCTCGCGCCCACCTATGGCGTGATCCTCTACCAGGAGCAGGTCATGCAGATCGCGCAGATCCTGGCGGGCTACACGCTTGGCGGCGCCGACCTGCTGCGCCGGGCCATGGGCAAGAAGAAGCCCGAGGAGATGGCCAAGCAGCGTTCGGTGTTCGTCGATGGCGCGCGCGCGCGCGGCGTCGATGCACGCCTGGCCGCGCACATCTTCGATCTGATGGAAAAATTCGCGGGCTACGGCTTCAACAAGTCGCACTCGGCAGCCTACGCATTGCTCTCCTACCAGACCGCCTTCCTGAAGGCACACTACCCGGCGGCCTTCATGGCCGCGGTGCTGTCGGCCGACATGGATCACACCGACAAGATCGTGACGCTCATCGATGAGTGCGCGCACATCGGCCTGCGCGTCAGGCCGCCGGAGATCAACAGTTCCAGCTTTGCCTTCGCCATGGCCGATGAGCGCACCATCCGTTACGGCCTCGGTGCCATCAAGGGCGTGGGCCGGTCGGCCGTGGACGCGTTGGTCGAGGAGCGCGAGGCGCATGGCAGTTACCGCGGCCTCACGGACCTGTGCCAGCGCGTGGATCTCTCGCGCGTGAATCGCCGGGTGTTCGAGGCGCTGATTCGCTCCGGTTCGCTCGATGGCTTCGATGCCAATCGCGCCCAGCTCATGGCCGGGCTCGATGAGGCGCTGCGTTCGGGCGAGCAGACCGCGCGCAGCGATGCCACCGGCCAGGTCGATATCTTCGGTCTGTCGGTGCTGCCGATGCCATCGCCGGAGGCGGCCCGCCCGGCGCCCGAATGGAGCGCCACGCAGCGGCTGGCCGGGGAGCGCGAGACGCTCGGCCTGTACCTGACCGGGCATCCAATTGCACCCTACGAACAGGACCTGCGCACCTTCGCTTCGGGGCGGATCGCGGAGTTCGCGCTCGAGCGTCCGGCCGGGCCGATCGATCCGGCGCGTGCCTACATGGACGCGCGCAGCGTCACGCTGGCGGGGCTGATTCTCGAGGTCCGGCGGCGCGGGGCGCGGGTGAGCTTCATGCTCGATGACCGCAGCGGCCGCATGGAAGTCACCATGTTCGAGGAGGTCTACCAGCGTTTTCGGGACCTGGTCGTCAAGGACGCCCTGGTCCAGGTCGAGGGTGGCCTGCGGTTCGATGAATTCAGCGATGCCTGGCGGCTGGGCGCCAAGCAGATCACCGCGCTCGAAGCGGTCCGCGAGCGGCTGGCGCGCACGCTGCTGCTGTGCTGGCCGGCGGCCCCACAGCCCAAGCTGCTGGAGCGCCTGCAGGGGCTGCTGGCCTCCCAGCGGGGCGGCCAGTGCGCCGTGATGCTGCGCTATCGCGGTCCGGCGGCCAGCGGCGTGCTGCAGTTTGGGCCGGAGTGGAAGGTGAGGCCGACGCGGGATCTGCTCGAGCAGCTCGAAGCGGTACTGGGCAGCGACGCGGTGCAATTGCGCTACACGGCCGAAGTGGCGGCCAGTGAAGCCGTCGGCTCCTGAGTTGCGATCCGGGGCCGGGGCTCGTAGGCTACTGCGCCGATGGCCGTCAGCTTTCTGGATTTTGAGCAACCGATCGCCGAACTTGAGGCCAAGATCGAGGAGCTCGGGCACGTAACCTCCGACTCGGAGGTCAATATCGGTGACGAGATCGCACGCCTGCGCGCCAAGAGCCGCGCGCTCACGCGATCGATCTTCTCCAACCTGACGCCCTGGCAGATCACGCAACTGGCGCGTCACCCGCAGCGGCCTTACACGCTCGACTACGTCGCCTCGGTATTCACCGACTTCCACGAACTCCATGGCGATCGCATGTACGCCGACGACATGGCGATCGTGGGCGGCCCCGCGCGCCTCGACGGTCACCCGGTCATGGTGATCGGCCACCAGAAGGGCCGAGACACCAAGGAGCGCGTGCGGCGCAACTACGGCATGCCCAAGCCCGAGGGCTATCGCAAGGCACTGCGCCTGATGAAAATGGCCGAGCGCTTCGGCATGCCCCTGATCACGCTGATCGACACACCCGGCGCCTATCCGGGCGTCGGTTCCGAGGAGCGCGGGCAGAGCGAGGCGATCGCCCGCAACCTGATCGAGATGGCCTCGCTCAAGACACCGATCGTCTCGATCGTGATCGGCGAGGGCGGCTCCGGCGGCGCGCTCGCGATCGGCGTCGGCGACCGGCTGCTGATGCTGCAATTCGGCACCTACTCGGTCATTTCGCCTGAGGGCTGTGCCTCGATTCTCTGGAAGAGCGCCGATAAAAAAGAAGTCGCGGCCGAAGCGCTCAACCTGACCGCGGACCGGCTCAGTGCGCTGGGTCTCGTGGACGAGGTGCTGGCCGAGCCGCTCGGCGGCGCGCATCGCGATCCGGCTGCCATCAGCGCCACGCTTCGCAGTGCCATCGTGCGCCACCTGCGCGAGCTCACCGGGATGCCCGTGGACCTGCTGCTCGAGCAGCGCCAGACCCGCATCTCCTCCTTCGGCGTCTATAGCGAGGGCGCTCCTTGAAGCAAAGCGGCGGGAGGGCACCGGCCTCCCGATCGCGCTTCACGCCGGCGTGGCTGGGCAGGCAACTGCGCGTGCTGGCAGGGCCGCTGCGCGGAGCGCGTTTCTGCCTCGCCTACTCGGGCGGCCTGGATTCGACGGCGTTGCTGACGGCGCTGGCATCGCTGCGCCTGCGCTCCGGGTTCCAGCTGCGGGCGCTGCACATCGATCACGGCCTGCATGCCGATTCGGCGCAATGGGCCCACGCGGCGCGCGCGCAGGCGCGGCGCGAGGGCATCCGCTGCACGGTGCTGCAGGTACGCATCCCACACGCCAGCGGCCAGTCGATCGAGGCGCTGGCGCGCGAGGTGCGGTACGCGGCGCTCACTGGCGCGCTCCTGGCGCATGAGCAGCTGATCACCGCGCACACCCAGGACGATCAGCTCGAGACCGTGCTGCTGGCACTCAGCCGCGGCGGCGGCCTGCGCGGCCTGGCGGCCATGGGCGCGCGCAGCAGCCTCGCTCGCCACGTGTTGCTGCGGCCATTGTTACCGGTCTCGCGCGCGCAGCTGGCCCGGTTCGCGCAGTCTCGCAAGCTCAGCTGGGTCGAGGATCCGTCGAATCTCGATCAGCGCTTCGATCGCAATTATCTGCGACTGCGTGTGCTGCCCGCGCTGCGCGAGCGCTGGCCGGCACTGCCGGCGACCGCCAGTCGCAGCGCCTCGCACATCGCCGAGGCGCAGCAGCAGCTCACGCGCCTGGGCCGGCGCGCCGCGGCGCAGGCAGCCGACGGCGCGACGCTGCGGGTGAGTGCACTGCGCGCTCTGGACCGGCAAGCCCGCATTAACCTGCTGCTCTACTGGATAGCCGCGCGGGGCCTGGTGCTGCCCGACCATCGCCGCCTGGGCGAGATCGCAGGTCCGTTGCTCGAGGCCCGGCCCGATGCGACCCCGCGCGTGCAGTGGCGCGGCGGCGAACTGCGGCGCCACGGCGACCGGCTGTTCGCGCTGAGCGCGCAGGAATCGGCCGCCGCGCCGGTGGCGCAGAGCTGGGACTGGAAGCGCCATGCCTGGCTGGCGCTCGGCGACGGATCCGCCCTGGGGCTGATCGCCGATCGCCACGGTGATGTGGACCTGGCGACACTGCCGGTGCCGCTGCGCGTCGATTTCCGCCGCGGCGGCGAGCGCCTGCAGGCAGCTCACGGCCGCGTAGCGCTTAAGGACCTGCTGCAGCTGCAGGATATTGCGCCCTGGCAGCGCAGCGCCGTGCCGCTGCTGTTCTTCGGCTCACGCATCGTCGCGGTGGCTGATTTCTGGCTGGCGGATACATTCCGCGTCGGGGCGGGCGCCGCCGGACCGCGCGGACGGCTGCGCTGGCGACACCGTTTCGATTGAGGCAACGCGAGCGATTTGCTACCCTGACTGCCCGTCGTCACTCTAGTCCTGCGCAAGGCGGCGGTTCCCTCATGGCCCGATTTGTATTCGTCACCGGCGGCGTCGTTTCCTCATTGGGGAAGGGCATCGCAGCCGCCTCTTTGGGCGCCATCCTCGAGGCGCGCGGATTGCGCATCGCGATGGTCAAGCTCGATCCCTACATCAACGTCGATCCGGGGACGATGAGCCCGTTTCAGCACGGCGAGGTCTTCGTCACGGCCGACGGGACCGAGACCGACCTCGATCTGGGCCACTACGAGCGCTTCGTCCGCACCACCACCGGCCGGCACAGCAATTTCACCACCGGACGCATCTACGAGCGCGTGATTGCCAAGGAACGGCGTGGCGACTACCTGGGCGCCACCGTGCAGGTCATTCCGCACATCACCGATGAGATCAAGCGCAGCATCATGCTCGGCGCCGACAATGCCGATGTCTGCATGGTGGAGATCGGCGGTACGGTCGGTGACATCGAATCGCTGCCGTTCCTGGAAGCCATCCGCCAGCTCGGTGTCGAACTCGGGCGCAACCAGGCCATCTACATGCACCTGACGCTGGTGCCGATCGTGGGCGGCTCGGGCGAAATCAAGACCAAGCCGACGCAGCACTCGGTCAAGGAGCTGCGTTCGATCGGCATACAGCCGGATATTCTGCTTTGCCGTGGGCGCGACATGCTGCCGGATGAGCAGCGCCGCAAGATCGCCCTGTTCACCAACGTCGAGGAACGCGCGGTCATCTCCGCAGTCGATTCCGACGATATCTACAAGATCCCGCTGCTGCTGCACGACCAGGGGCTGGATGACATCGTGGTCGACAAGCTGCGGCTGGACGTCCCGGCGGCGGACCTGGCCGCCTGGCGGCAGGTGGCCAGCGCCAAGACCAATCCGGACGGCCAGATCGATATCGCGATGGTCGGCAAGTACGTGCAGATCCGCGATTCGTATATTTCGCTCAATGAAGCGCTCATGCATGGCGGCCTGAAAACGCGCACGCGCGTGAAGCTGCACTACATCGAGTCCACCGATATCGAGGCCGATGGCACCGACCGGCTGGCCGGCATGGATGCCATCCTGGTGCCTGGCGGCTTCGGTGAGCGCGGCATCGAGGGCAAGATCCAGGCTGTGCGTTATGCGCGCGAGCGCGGCATCCCCTACCTGGGGATCTGCCTCGGCATGCAGCTGGCGATCGTGGAGTTCGGCCGCAACGTGCTCAAGCTCGCCGATGCCCACAGCACCGAATTCAACCGCGCCGCGGCCAATCGCGTCATCGCGCTGATCACCGAATGGCAGGACCGGGCGCGCGGTGCGCAAACGCGTGATGAAGGATCGGAGCTGGGGGGCACCATGCGCCTGGGCGCACAGGACGTGCAGCTGCAGGCCGGCACGCTGGCCCGCGAGCTCTACGGCCGCGATCTGATCGCCGAGCGCCATCGGCACCGCTACGAGTTCAACAATAATTACCTGGATGCCTACACGCGCGCGGGGCTGCGCTTCTCGGGCTTCTCGCAGGATGGGCTGGTCGAGATCATCGAGCTGCCGAATCATCCCTGGTTCGTGGCCACGCAGTTCCACCCCGAATTCACCTCCACGCCGCGCGACGGTCATCCACTGTTCACCGGGTTCGTTCGCGCCGCGCGCGCCTATCGCGCCTCGCAACTGCCGGCCGCGGCCGGCGCATGAAGCTCGCCGGTTTCGAGGCGGGACTGGACCGGCCGCTGTTCCTGATCGCAGGGCCCTGCGTCATCGAGTCCGAGGCGCTGGTGCAGGAAGTGGCCGGCCGCCTCAAGGAGATCACCGCGGCAATTTCGATGCCGCTCATCTTCAAGGCTTCCTTCGACAAGGCCAACCGCTCCTCGCGTTCGAGCTTTCGCGGTCCTGGGCTCGATCTCGGGCTCAAGGCGCTGCAGTCGGTGCAGCGGCTGTTCCAGCTGCCGGTACTCACCGATGTGCATGAAGACACGCCCATCGAAGAAGTGGCGGCCGTGGTCGATGTACTCCAGACCCCGGCGTTCCTGTGCCGCCAGACCAATTTCATCCTGCGCGTCGCCGCCGCAGGAAGGCCCGTGAACATCAAGAAGGGCCAGTTCCTCTCCCCCTGGGAAATGCAAAACGTGGTCGACAAGGCGCGCTCCACCGGCAACGCCCAGATCATGGTGTGTGAGCGCGGCTTCAGCTTCGGCTACAACAATCTGATCACCGACATGCGGGCGCTCTCGGTGATGCGAGCCACCGGCTGCCCGGTGGTGTTCGATGCCACCCATTCGGTGCAGTTGCCGGGCGCACAGGGCAATGCCTCGGGCGGCCAGCGCGAGTTCGTGCCGGTGCTGGCCCGCGCGGCGGTCGCCGCCGGCATCGCCGGCATCTTCATGGAGACCCATCCGCGCCCGCAGGAAGCGCTGTCGGACGGCCCGAATGCGTGGCCGCTGGACCGCATGGCGAGCCTGCTCGAGACGCTGCAGCAGCTCGATTCGATCAGCAAATCACGTCCATTCGAGGAAGCATCGTTATGAGCCTGATAGCCGATATCCGCGCACGGGAAATCATCGATTCGCGCGGCAACCCGACCATCGAGGCTGATGTCATCCTGGCCTCCGGCATCCACGGCCGCGCAGCCGTGCCCTCGGGCGCATCGACCGGCACCCGCGAAGCGGTCGAGCTGCGCGATGGCGATCCCCGGCGCTATGGCGGCAAGGGGGTGCTGCGCGCGGTGGACAACGTCAACACGCTGCTGCGCGAGGTGCTGATCGGCAAGGAGTCGGTCGACCAGGCCGGCATCGACACCCGCATGATCGAGCTCGACGGCACCGAAACCAAGGGCCGGCTCGGCGCAAACGCGCTGCTCGCGGTGTCGTTGGCGAATGCTCACGCGGCAGCGCTCGACGCCGGGCTGCCGCTGTTCAAGTATCTGGCCGACACGCGCGAACCGGTCATGCCGGTGCCGATGATGAACATCATCAATGGCGGCGCGCATGCCAACAACAGCCTGGATATCCAGGAGTTCATGATCCTGCCGGTGGGCGCGCCGTCGCTGCGCGAGGCACTGCGCTATGGCGCGGAGATTTTTCACACGCTGAAGAAGATTCTCAATGCCAAGGGCATGAGCACGGCCGTGGGTGATGAGGGCGGCTTTGCGCCGGACCTGCCATCGAACGAGGCCGCGCTCTCGACCATCCTCGAGGCCATCGAAGCCGCCGGCTACAAGCCAGGCCGCGATATCTACCTGGGCCTCGACGTGGCCAGTTCCGAGTTCTTCCGCAACGGCAAGTACGAGCTCGAGGCCGAGCATCGCAGCTTCACGCCGGCCGAGTTCACGCAGTATCTGGGCGATCTGGCGGCGCGCTATCCGATCGTGAGCATCGAAGATGGCATGAGCGAGGGCGACTGGGCCGGCTGGTCGCTGTTGACGCAGGCGCTGGGTAAAAAGCTTCAGCTCGTCGGGGATGACCTGTTCGTCACCAACACGCGCATTTTGGCCGAGGGCATCTCCAAGGGGGTGGCCAACGCCATCCTGATCAAGCCCAACCAGATCGGCACGCTGACCGAAACATTGGCCGCGATCGCGATGGCCGAGAAGGCGAAGTATGCCTCGATCATCTCGCACCGCTCGGGCGAGACCGAGGATACGACCATCGCCGACATCGCGGTGGCAACCGCTGCGACGCAGATCAAGACCGGCTCCATGTCGCGCTCGGATCGCGTCGCCAAATACAACCAACTGCTGCGTATCGAGGAGATGCTGGGCGGTGCGCCGCGCTACGCAGGGCGCGATGCGTTTCCGTCGGTGGTAGGCTAGCGACCCTATGAAGTGGCTCGCCGTATCGCTGTTCGCCGCGCTGTTGCTGCTGCAGTACCGGCTGTGGTTGTCGGGCGATGGCGTGCGCGAGGTGTGGCGGTTGCGCTCCGCCGTGGCCGTGCAGCAGTCGGAGAACACGCGCCTGCTGGAACGCAATCGCCAGCTCGGCGCGGAAGTGCACGACCTGAAGCAGGGCTATGCGGCGCTCGAGGAGCGGGCGCGCAGCGATCTCGGGATGGTTGCCGGCAACGAAACCTTCTACCAGGTGGTGCCGCCGAAGCCCTCGGGCAGCGCGCCCTCCGGAGTGCCGACCGCCGTACCCGCCACCCCGCCGCAGCGGACCGCCGCGGCTCACTGATTTGCCCGCTGCCCCGATGCGCTACTGGCTGGTGATGCCCGCGGCCGGGGCTGGCCGGCGCTTCGGCGGCGCCAAGCAGTTCGCGGCGCTGCAGGAACGCACCGTGCTGGAGGTGGCGCTGCAGCCCTTCATCGATGACCGCCAGTGCCAGGGCGGCGCCATTGCGCTCTCACCGCTTGAGCCGCGACGCCTGGAACTCAAGCGGCAGGTACCGGCGCGCTTCGAATTGATCGACGGTGGCGATACGCGCGCCCACTCGGTGGTCAATGGGCTCGCAGCGCTGGCTGCTCGCGCGGATGAGCGCGACTGGGTGCTGGTGCACGATGCGGCGCGACCCTGTCTGAGCTCCGGCGACCTGTCGCGGCTGCTTGAGCAGGGCGCAGCGGGAGCGGGCGCGCTGCTGGCCGTGCCGGTCGCCGATACCGTCAAACGGGCCGAGCCACGAACCGCGAGCGAGGCTGCGCGCTGCGCAGCGACACTGTCGCGCGAGTCCTTGTGGCTGGCGCAGACGCCGCAGATGTTTCATCTCGGCGCGCTGCGCGCCGCGCTCGAACAGGCGCTGGGCTCCGGACGCACGCCCACCGATGAAGCGCAGGCCATGGAATGGCAGGGCGTTGCGGCCACGCTGGTCGAGGCGCGCGACAGCAACATAAAGGTGACCGGTACCTCGGACCTGCTGCTGGCACAGGCCATCCTGCAGGCGCGCGCGGCGGCCGCGAGCCGGGAGCAGTCATGACATTCAAAGTCGGATCCGGTTTCGATATCCATGCCTTCGGGCCCGGTGAGGGCGTGATGCTCGGCGGGGTACGCGTGCCGCACACGCAGGGCGTCGTGGCGCATTCCGATGGCGATGTGCTGCTGCACGCGCTGGTCGATGCGCTGCTGGGCGCCGCCGGCCTGGGCGACATCGGCATGCACTTCCCCGACACCGATCCGCAGTGGCGCGGCGCCGACAGCGGCCGTTTCGTGCAGCACGCGGTCACGCTCGTGACACGGCTGGGGTACCGCGTCGTCAATGCCGATCTGACGCTGCTGGCCCAGGCGCCGAAGCTCAGCCCCTGGCGTGACGCGATTCGCGACAACGTGGCGAAGCTGCTGCAGGTGAACGCGGACTGCGTCAACATCAAGGCGACCACGCCCGAGCACCTGGGCTTCCTCGGCCGCAAGGAAGGACTGGCGGCCATGGCGAGCGCGCTGATCGAACGGGCCTAGCGGGCAGTTCCGGGAGCCAGCCGCAGCAGCACCAGCGTGGCGCCCGTGCCTCCGGCGGCGGGGCGCGCGGATGCGAACGCCAGCACCGCGTCGGCGCGACGCAGCAGCGTATTGACGGTGTTCTTGAGCACCGGGCCGCGCTGTCCGGAACGCAAACCTTTGCCGTGGATGATACGAACGCAGACCAGGCGGCGGTCGCGGGCATACTGCAGAAACTGCGCCAGCTGGGTCGCGCTCGCGGCCGCGGTGAACCCGTGCAGGTCCAGTTCCGCCTCTACGCGGTAGTCGCCGCGTCGCAGCCGGCGCAGCACGGTCTCCGGGACGCCCGGACGGCGATAGATGAGCTCGTCGCCCGGCTGCGAGTCGATCAGTGGACCAGGGGCGTGCAGGCTCTCGGCCAGCACTGCCTCGCGCTCGGCGCGCGCAAAACGCGCCCTGGCCTGAGGCCGCCGCGGCCGGGGCAGGGCGCGCGGTGCGGAGTCGAGCGGGCGCACGTCGCGCATTGCGCGCCGGAACAGCTCGGAATCGCTGACCGCATCGTCGCCATCCTCTTCGTCGCCGTTCATGCCTCCTCCGCGCCCAGGCATTGAAGTATATTGGCGCGCTTGCATGCCAGCCGCACCTGCCTGATCACCCGTGAAGATACTTGTCAGTAACGATGACGGCTATCGGGCCGAGGGTATCGCGCGACTGCGCGAGGTGCTCTCGACGCTGGGAGAGGTCACCGTGGTCGCGCCGGATCGCAATCGCAGCGGCGCCGGTAACTCCCTGACGCTCGATGCACCGCTGCGGCTGATGCAATCCGAGCCCGGTGTGTACTTCGTTGCCGGCACCCCCACCGACTGCGTACATCTGGGCATCACCGGCGCGCTCGACATCGAGTTCGACATGGTGGCCTCGGGAATCAACGATGGGGCCAACCTCGGCGATGACGTGCTCTATTCCGGGACGGTGGCGGCTGCCATCGAGGGACGCTTCCTGGGACTGCCGGCGCTGGCGTTTTCCCTCTGCACCTCGCCGAGCGGCGCGCGCCGGTTCGACACCGCGGCCCGCGTGGCTGAAACGCTGGTGCTGTCGCTGCAGGAGCGGCCACTGGATCCGACGCTGATTCTCAACGTCAACGTTCCGGACCTGCCGTTCGAGGCGCTCGAGGGATATCGCAGCACCCGGCTGGGTTTCCGCCATCGCTCGGAGGCCGTGATTCCCGCGCGCGACCCCCGCGGCAATACGGTGTTCTGGATCGGTCCGGCCGGGGAGGGCAACGATGCAGGCCAGGGCACCGATTTCAAGGCGGTTGCCGATGGCTTCGTCTCAGTGACGCCACTGTCCATCGACTTCACGCGCCACGCGGCATTACCCGAGCTCGCACACTGGCTCGATGCGCTATGAACGGCGCTGCGCGATGAGCGATCCGCGCTTCGCCGGAATCGGGATGACTTCCGCGCGCACCCGCGACCGGCTGGTACAGCGCCTGCGCGACCAGGGCATCACGAACCTTGCGGTGCTGGATCGCATTCGCAACCTGCCACGACACATCTTCGTTGACGAGGCTCTATCCAGCCGTGCCTACGAAGACACCGCGCTGCCGATCGGATTTGGCCAGACCATCTCGCAGCCCTACATCGTCGCGCGCATGAGCGAGGCGCTGCTCGAGGGCGGACCGCTGCACAAGGTGCTCGAGATCGGCACCGGCTGCGGCTATCAGACCGCTGTGCTCGCGCCGCTGGTCACTCGCATCTTCACCATTGAGCGCATCGAGGCATTGCAGAAGCGTGCGCGTGAGCGCTGCACCGAACTGCAGATCAAGAACGTCCGCTTCCGCCACGGCGATGGAACGCAGGGCTGGCGCACACAGGGCCCCTTCGATGGCGTACTGGTGGCGGCTGCGCCGCTTACTATTCCCGATGCGCTCATGGCGCAGCTGGCCATCGGTGGCCGGCTCATCGTGCCGGTGGGACCTGAGGGCGAGCAGCAGCTGGTGCGCCTGACGCGACGCGAGCAGGGGATCGAGCGGCGGGTGCTCGGCGCGGTGTCATTCGTGCCGATGCTGGGCGGGCTGGGTTAAGGCGTCGCGGGGATTGACGGAACGCCTGGTATAAACAGGATTAAGTATAAGAGGCAACATGCTGATATTTAATCCGAATCACAGAGAACCTCAGGTAAAGTCTTAACAGACTTGCCAGCGGCTCAGATTCACGGCAACATCCTTTTGTCGGCAAGCGCCGACACAATTCAGCCGGAGGCTCACCGAAAGAAGACACAGGGCGAAAAATAGGGGAAGACCGAATGGTGAGCAAAAAACAAAAACACGGTTGGATAACAATAATGAAGCGGAAACAATTATTCGAATTTGTCAGCTTCGGATAATTCGGGTGATGCAACGATCTTCTCTCCCTGTGTCTTCTTTCGGAGTGCCTCCGGCACTTCCTTTCTCAAGGAAATAATCCCGCCACCACGCTGCGCTGTTCGTTTGCCAGGATGTTATAGGTCCTGCACGCAGCGCCCAGTGTCATGCATTCGAGTGCGATGCGCCGCGAGCGGAAGCTGGCGCGCACCGCTGCGCTGGCAAAGCTTTGAGTTTCCCCCGCACCGAGCAGCACCACGTCGGCCGCTTGCGCGAACAGCGGCTCGAGCTGCGCTTCGGTCAGTTCGGCCAGCGAAGTCGCCTGCCAGTCGAGCAGCAGTTGCGCGGGCGTGATGATCAGCGGCCGCCTGATCAGTTGTTCGCCGATGAGGATCTCGCCATTTCCATAGCGACGGACCAGATTGATGCGGGAATCGGAGTCGAGCACCAGGCGCATGATCGGTACGATACGCCATGGCGAGCGAGCTGATCCTGGTCCTGCGCGATTTTTCTGTCACCGGCAACGCGCCGGCGCGCGATGCGCCACTGCCGCGCCTGCCAGCGCTGGAAATGCTGATCGCCAGGGCGCAGCGCGCGCCTCTGCCGCAAGGCTGGCGGGATCACCTGCGCACCCGCTTCGCCGCCGAGCCGCAGTTGCAGCTGGCGCCGGCAGCGGTGGTTGCGAACGGCCTGGATGTGCCCGGCGACATCGGCACGCAGTACTGGCTGGCAACGCCGGTGCACTGTTTCGCCGGCCTCGACAGCGTGCAGCTGCACCCGGCGGGCCTGCTGGATCTGCCGCTGCAAACGCAGTCCGAACTCGCGGCCGAATTCAGTGTGGTGTTTGCCGATACGCCGTGGCGGCTGCATCCCACCGGCAAGCGTGAGCTGCTAATGTCGGGCGCCGCGCTGGCAGCCAGCGCCGCTGATCCGGCTGTCTCGATGGGTGCGGATCTGCGCGATGGTTTGCCCCGCGGCGCTGACGCCGCCACACTCCGGCGCCTGGGTGTCGAGATCGAGATGTGGCTGTATGAACACCGGATCAATCGGGAACGTCAGGCGCGCGGCGAATTGCCAGTGAGCGGATTGTGGCTGTGGGGCGCGAATTCGCCGGACCCGCCCGCGGCGAGTACTGAGCGCGGAGCCACGCGACTGCCCCTGCCCGGGCGTTTGTTTGGCGAGGACGCGTACGCGCAGGCGCTGTGGCGATCGCGCGGCAGTCCGGTCGCACCGCTGCCGGATGGTTTCGAACGCCTTGCTGCCTCCGCCGATGGATTGGACGTGGTGCTGTATCCGATGCCGGGGGCGCAAAGTCCGCTGCAGGCATTCGAGCAACTCGAGCAGCGCTGGCTGGCGCCGGCCCTGCAGGCGCTGCGCGCGCGGCGGCTTTCTGCGTTGGGCCTGCTGGCAGGGTCGCTTGCGTATCGGCTCACACGTTGGCGTCTGGCGCGCTTCTGGCGCGCACCCTCGCCATGGTGGGAGGCGCTGGCATGAGCGGCGTCTCGCCCCTGGAGATCGTTCGCCGGGTGGCGGCGGATTGCACCACGCCCTTCGACGATGCCGTGCACCCGGTCCTGCGTCGCATCTATGCCGCCCGCGGCATCGTCCATCCGGCGCAGCTCGGACTGGCGCTGCAGAAACTGCTGCCGGTCAGCAGTCTCGATGCGGTCGAGGCTGCGGCCGAACTGCTCGATGCCCATCGGCAGCGCGGCGGCCTGGTGCTGGTGATCGGTGACTTCGACGCCGATGGCGCCACCAGCACAGCCGTGCTCGTGCGGGCACTGCGGGCCTGGGGATTTCCGCGCGTGGATTTCCTGGTGCCCAACCGATTCCAGTTCGGTTACGGGCTCACGCCGGAGATCGTGGCACTGGCACAGCAGCGCGACCCCGCGCTCATCGTCACGGTCGACAATGGTATTTCGAGCAACACCGGTGTCGCCGCGGCGCGCGCGGCCGGAATCGATGTGCTGATCACCGACCATCATCTGCCTGGGCCCTGCCTGCCGCAGGCCAACGTCATCGTCAATCCCAACGTCGTGGGCAGTACCTTCGCCAGCCGCGCACTGGCGGGCGTCGGTGTGGCCTTCTATTGCCTGGTCGCTCTGCGGCGCCGGCTCGAACAGCGCGGCTGCCTGCCTGCGCAGGCGATGCCGGTAGCGGACCTGCTGGACCTGGTGGCGCTCGGCACGGTCGCCGATGTGGTGCCGTTCGACGTCAACAACCGCATCCTGGTGGCGCAGGGGCTGTTGCGCATCCGCGCCGGGCGCTGCGTTCCGGGCATCAGCGCGCTGCTGGAAATTGCGCGCCGCGACCGCGAGGGCCTGGTTGCCGGGGATCTGGGCTTTGCCGTGGCGCCACGATTGAATGCGGCCGGACGACTGACGGACATGTCGATCGGCATCCGCTGCCTGCTGGCTGATGATCCGGCCGAGGCACGCTCGCTGGCGCTGGAACTGGATGCACTCAACACCGAGCGGCGCAGCATCGAGGCGCGGATGCAGGCTGAGGCGCGCGCCGCGGTGCGATCGCTGCGGGACCACGGCAGCGGCGTGCGGCGTGCGGGCGTGTGCCTGTTTGATCCGGGCTGGCACCAGGGCGTCGTCGGCCTGGTCGCGAGCCGCGTCAAGGAACGCCTGCGCCGGCCCGTCATCGCCTTTGCGCCGGCCGAGGATGCCACGCTGCGCGGTTCGGCGCGCTCGATCCCCGGAGTCCACATTCGCGATGTGCTCGATGCCATCGCCGCGCGCGACAGCTCGCTGATTCAGCGGTTCGGCGGGCATGCGATGGCCGCGGGACTGACTCTGCCGATGGCCTCGCTGGATCCCTTCGCACGCGCGTTCGATGAGGAGTGCGCGCGGGCGCTGCAGCAGCGCGGCTCGCCGGACGTGATCGAGACCGACGGCGAGCTCAGCGATCCGGAACTCGCGCTGCCCACGGCGCAGGCGCTGCGCGAAGGCGGCCCGTGGGGCCCGGGTTTTCCCGAGCCGCTGTTCGATGGCCTGTTTCGGATCGAATCCGCGCGCGTGGTCGGGGAACGGCATCTGAAGCTGCGGCTGGCGGCCCCCGAGGGCCGCGGCCAGTTCGATGCGATCGCGTTCAATCATGTGGATGCCCTGGAGCCTGTGCAACTGCCCGAGGGCCTCGTGCGCCTGGTCTATCGGCTGGACAGCAATGAGTACATGGGCGAGCGCCGCCTGCAGTTCATCGTCGAGCATCTGCTCCAGGGCTAGGGCGCACACAGCGCCATGCTAGTATTCATACTATGGAAGTCAGCCAGCTCAAGCGTACGCTCAAAGATCTCGAGGAACGTGCCGTTTCCTTGAGGGGGTTTCTTTGAGTACGACCGCAAGAAAGAACGTCTCGAAGAAGTAAGCCTCGAACTCGAAGACCCGACTGTCTGGAGCGTGCCCGAGCGTGCCCAGGAGCTGGGGAAAGAGCGCGCGCGGCTTGCAGCCGAGCTGGCGGAACTCGATCGCGCCCATACCGCGGTCAGCGATGCGGCCGAGCTGCTCGAACTCGCCGAGCGCGAAAACGACGAATCCACGGCGCGCGACATCGAGCAGGAATCCGATGCACTCGAAGCCGGGGTACGGCGGCTGGAATTCAAGCGCATGTTCCGCGGCGAGATGGACTCGCACAGCGCCTTCCTGGACATCCAGGCCGGTGCGGGCGGCACCGAGGCGCAGGACTGGGCACAGATGCTGCTGCGGATGTACCTGCGCTGGGGCGCGGCTCGCGGCTTCGCCTGTGAAGTCATCGACAGCAGTCCCGGGGAAGTCGCCGGCATCAAGAGCGCGAGCGTCTCGGTGCAGGGAGAATACGCATATGGGTGGCTGCGCACCGAGACCGGCGTGCACCGCCTGGTGCGCAAATCGCCATTTGATTCGGGCAATCGGCGCCATACCTCATTCGCCTCGGTGTTCGTCTCGCCCGAGATCGACGATGACATTGCGATCGAGATCAATCCGGCGGATCTGCGCATGGATGTGTATCGCTCCAGCGGCGCCGGCGGCCAGCACGTCAACAAGACCGAGTCGGCCGTGCGCATCACGCACATGCCCAGCGGTATCGTGGTGGCGGTGCAGAACGAGCGCAGCCAGCACAAGAACCGTTCGATGGCGATGAAGATGCTGAAGGCCAAGCTGTACGAGCTCGAGGTCAACAAGCGCAACGCGGCCGCCAAGGTGCTGGAAGACGCCAAGTCGGATGTGAGCTGGGGCAACCAGATCCGCTCCTACGTACTCGATCAATCCCGCATCAAGGATCTGCGCACGGGCGTTGAAGTGGGCGATACCGCCAAGGTGCTCGATGGCGCCCTGGATCAATTCATGGAAGCGAGTCTGAAGGCGGGACTGTGAACGACGAGCAGGACAAGGACGAGAACAAACTGATTGCCGAGCGCCGCCGCAAGCTTGGCCAGCTGCGCGAGCAGGGCGTTGCCTATCCGAACGACTTCCGGCGCGACGCGCTGGCGGCGCAATTGCTGTCCAGCTATGAGGATCGGGACGCGGCCTGGTTCGATACCAATCCCGTCCGCGTCCGGGTCGGCGGTCGCATGATGTTCAAACGCGTCATGGGCAAGGCGAGTTTCGCCAAGATTGCCGACCGCAGCGGGCAGATCCAGCTGTTCCTGCAGCAGAGCACGCTGGGCGATGCCTACGAGGCCTTCCGCGACTACGACGTCGGCGACATGCTCGGCGCCACCGGCGAGCTGTTTCGCACCCGCACGGGCGAGCTGTCGGTGCGGGTGGAGTCGCTGCGGCTGCTGGCGAAGTCGCTGCGGCCATTGCCGGACAAGTGGCACGGCGTCGCCGACACCGAACTGCGCTACCGGCAGCGCTACGTCGATCTGATCATGACCGATCGCAGCCGCGAGGTGTTTCGTACCCGCACGCGCATCCTGCGCTACCTGCGCGATTTCATGGACGCGCTGGATTTCATCGAGGTCGAGACGCCGATGATGCAGCCGATCCCCGGCGGGGCTGCAGCGCGGCCGTTTGTAACGCACCACAATGCGCTCGACCTCGACATGTACCTGCGCATCGCGCCGGAGCTGTATCTGAAGCGGCTGATCGTCGGCGGCTTCGAGCGTGTGTATGAGATCAACCGGAACTTTCGCAACGAAGGCCTGTCGACTCAGCACAATCCTGAATTCACCATGCTCGAGCTTTACTGGGCCTACACCGATTATCTCGAACTCATGGATCTGATCGAGCGGTTGCTGCACGGGCTGGCCGACGGGCTGTTTGCCGGGCGCAAGCTCAGCTACCAGGGTCGCGACTACGATCTGGGCAAGCCCTTCGCGCGCATCAGCATCGAGGCCGCATTGCTCGAGCGCAATCCGGATCTGGAGCGCGGCCGGCTGCGCGATGTGCCTTACCTCAATTCGGTCTGTGATCGACTCGGCATTCCCTACAAGGACCACGATGGCGCCGGCAAGCTGCAGATCGAGCTGTTCGAGAAGACCGTCGAGCACACGCTGCTCGATCCCACCTTCGTCTACGCCTACCCGCTCGAAGTCTCGCCGCTGTCGCGCACCAATGATGCGGATCCGTTTCTGACCGACCGCTTCGAATTCTTCCTGGCCGGCCGCGAACTCGCCAACGGCTTCTCCGAACTGAACGATCCGGAGGAGCAGGCACAACGGTTCCGCGCGCAGGTTCTGCGCAAGGACAGCGGCGACGATGAGGCGATGCACTACGACGCCGACTATGTGCGCGCGCTCGAGTACGGTATGCCGCCGACCGCCGGACTGGGACTGGGCGTCGACCGCCTCGTCATGTTCCTGACCGACAGCCCCTCGATTCGCGACGTGCTGCTGTTCCCGCAGATGCGGCCGGAAGCTTGAATTTCACGAACCGGGCGTATGCTGCCCGGCCTTCCCTCAAGGAGATCCGACGATGAGCAATGTATTCCAGGCCTCCCGACGCGCGCCCACGGCCATCGTCGCGGTCATCGCCGCCGCCGTGACGCTGTCTGCGCTGCATGCGGGCTGGGCGGCCGCCGCCGCAAAGAGCGCTGCGCCCGCGGCGTCCACCGCCGCACCCAAGAGCGAGGACGACAAGACGCTCTACGCGCTGGGCGTTCTGCTGAGCCGCAACCTGGCGGCATTCGACCTCTCGAGTGCTGAAGCGAAGATCGTCGCACAGGGCCTCACCGATGGCGCGGCGCACCACCCGGCGTTCGACCCGGAGACCTATTCGACCCAGGTGCAGACGCTGCAGCGAACCCGCCTGGGCGCCCTGGACGAGCGGCAGAAGACCGCCGGGCAGGCCATGCTCGACAAGGCCGCCGCCCAGCCGGGCGCGCAGAAGACGGCGAGCGGACTGGTCTACATTCCGCTGGCCGCAGGCACGGGCGCTACGCCGGACAAGGGCGATCGGGTCAGCGTGCTCTATGAGGGCAAGCTCAGCGACGGCACCGTGTTCGACAGCACGGCCAAGCATGGCGGTCAGCCCGTGCCGCTGAACGTCACAGGCGTTATTCCCTGCTGGACCGAGGCGCTGCAGCTGATGAAGGTCGGTGGCAAGATCCGCGTGATCTGCCCGGCCAGTCTTGCCTATGGCGATCGCGGGGCGATGCCGACGATCCTGCCCGGCTCAGCGCTGGAATTTCATATCGAGCTGGTCGACATCCTGCCCAAGGCACCGCCGCCGGCCGCTGGAACGCCGCCTGCGATGCCCTCAACGCCGGGCGGCGCAGCCCCGGGTCATTGAGGCGTTCACGGATGGGCGATGCTGTCGATGCGCATCGACAGGTCGATCGCCGTGATGTGCTTGGTGAGCGATCCGACCGAGATGTAGTCGACACCCGTCTCGGCGATCGCTCGCAGCCTCGCCAGATCGACGCCGCCGGAGCATTCCAGCAGCGCCGGCCGCGCGTGGCCGCGATTGAGCCCCACGGCCGCGCGCACATCCGCGAGTGCGAAGTTGTCGAGCAAGACGATGTCGGCGTGCGCATCCAGGCCCTGGCGCAACTGGTCGAGCGTCTCGGCCTCGACTTCGACCCGAACCCCGGGCGCGGCATGGCGCGCCGATGTCACGGCCGCGGCGATCGATCCGGCCGCCGCGATGTGGTTTTCCTTGATGAGCACCATGTCGTAGAGCCCGAGCCGGTGATTGGTGCCGCCGCCGCAGCGCACGGCGTATTTCTGCGCTGAACGCAATCCAGGGATGGTCTTGCGGGTATCGAGTATGCGGCACCCCGTGCCCGCGACCGCTGTGACATAACGCTGTGTGACACTCGCGGTGCCGGAGAGCAGCTGCAGGAAATTAAGCGCCGTGCGCTCCCCGGTCAGCAGCGAGCGCGCGGAGCCTGACAGTTCGCACAGGATCGAATCGGCCCCCGCGTGCGAGCCGTCGCGGAAGTGCCAGCGGATCTCGACCAGGGGATCGAGCTGTCGGAAGGTCTCATCGAACCAGGCCGCTCCGCACAGCACCGCGCTCTCGCGGCACAGCACGTGTGCGCGCGCGCTGGTTCGCGCCGGGATCAGACCGGCGGTGATGTCACCCGGTCCGAGATCTTCGCGCAGCGCTCGCGCGACCTGCTCGGCCAGGTCGGATGGCGGGCGGCTGTTCAGAATGGCAGCGGGTGATTCGAGGCGCCCATGCACAGCAGCAGCGGAATCGACAGCACGAAATTCGCGCGCGACGCCAGCAGCGCGACTTTGCGCGCCTTGGCCTTTTCCTCGTCACTGGCAGCCACGATGCCCAAGATTTTCTTCTGGTTCGGCCAGATCAGCACCCAGACGTTGAACAGCATGATGGTGCCGAGCCAGCCGCCCAGGCCGATCGTGAGCCCGTAGTGCTCCTGCCCCAGATTGCCCAGGGTCACCGCGCTCATGAAGGTCCCGGCGCGCACCAGGTACCAGATGCCCGTCAGCCAGGTGAGGACGGCGGCCCAGCGGAACCACAGCAGGGCGCGCGGGGCGATGTACTTGTTGACACCGGCGCCGCCCGGGCCGCCCTTATCGGCTGCCGCGGCCGCCATGCCCGGGGTCTGGACCACGTTGAAGTAGTAGAGCAGGCCAATCCACATGACGCCGGCCAGGATATGGATCCAGACGGCCAGCCCGAGTTCGGCGAAGCCACTCGCCTGATGCACGGCGAAGCTGGCAATAATGGCAAGAATGAAGCCGGTGATGATGGCACCGCGTACGGTCAGAAGCGGGTTCATGACATTCCTCGCATAAGTTGTTGTTCTGTTTAGTTGCGGAGTCGGAAAGCCCTGGAAGAATAGGCCACTGCACCCCATAATTCAACGCAGGGCATTGTCCACTATCGTTCAGGGTGCAGACTAAATGGATGTAAACGATCGTATTCGCAAGGAACTCGGCACCGCACCGGTGGTGCTGTTCATGAAGGGAACGCCGGAGTTTCCGCAGTGTGGATTCTCCGCGCAGACCTCCTCCGCGCTGCGTCATCTGGGTGCGCAGTTCCATCACGTCAATATTTTCGAGGACCCCGAGCTGCGCGAAGCGCTCAAACGCTTCTCGAGCTGGCCGACATATCCGCAGCTCTACATCAACGGCGAACTCGTGGGTGGCTGCGACATCGTGCTCGAAATGTATCGCAATGGTGAATTGCGACAGGCGCTGGAGACCGCGGGCGTCGTAGCCGCGTAATTTGCTCGACTAGTCGTCTTCCGGTTCTGGCGGCGCCGGCGTAGGCGCCGCCCAGCCGAAGGCCTGTGCGCGCTGCTCGGCGCGCGCATAACTGCCGGCCAGTTCGTTACAGATCAGGCAGAAAAGATCCGCGGTGCGTTCGGCATCGTAAGTGGCCGAATGGGCCGACGCCTGATCCCATGCCATTCCGGCCACCGACACCGCCTTTGCCAGCACCGTCTGTCCCAGCGCGGCGCCCGCCAGAGTTGCGGTGTCAAAGCAGGAGAAGGGATGAAACGGGTTGCGCTTCATATTCGTCCGGGCGACTGCCGCATTGAGAAATGCAAGATCGAAGGAAGCGTTGTGACCGACCAGCACCGCCCGCCGGCAGCCGTGCGCGCGAATGGCGGTGCGGATGGCGCGGAACACGCGCTGCAGGGCATCGCTTTCATCGATGGCCGGGCGCAGCGGGTGCCAGGGGTCGATCTTGTTCACCTGCAGTGAGGCCGGATCGAGCCGCGAATTCTCGAAGGGTTTCACATGGAAGGAGTGCGTCTCGCCGCGGCGCAAGTGTCCCTCGGCGTTGATGTCGATCAGCACGGCTGCAATCTGCAGCAGCGCATCGGTGCGACACTCGAATCCACCGGTCTCGACATCGACCACCACGGGCAGGAAACCGCGGAAACGCCGCGCCATGAGCGGCGCCACGGGCGCCGGCGTGGGCGTCACCGCGGGCGCGGTGACCGGCGGCGGGACCGGCGGCAGCTCGCTCACGCGGCTTCCCGCAGACGCCAGCCGACGCGCTCGCCAGCGCGCAGCGGCACGAGCTCCGCGCCGCCAAACGGATAGCTTGCCGGCACTGTCCAGGCGTCTTTCACCAGCACGATCGAACCTTCATTGCGCGGCCAGCGATAGAAGTCGGCCGCAAAGTGGGACGCGAATGGCGCCAGCCGCGCCAGCATGCCCTCGGCATCGAAGATCTCCGCGTACAGCTCGATGGCCGCGTGCGCCGAGAAGATGCCGGCACAGCCGCAGGCACTTTCCTTGGCCGCGCGCGCGTGCGGTGCGCTGTCGGTGCCCAGGAAGAAGCGCGGATCCCCGCTGGCAAGCACTTCCAGCAGGCTTTGCCGGTCAGGTTCCGTCTTCAGCACCGGCAGGCAGTAATAGTGTGGTCGAAGACCACCCAGGAAGAGGGCGTTGCGATTATGCAGCAGGTGCTGCGGGGTGACCGTGGCAGCGACCCCGGGGCGCGCGGTGCGAACGAAATGCACGGCCTCGCGCGTGGTGACGTGCTCGAACACCACGCGCAGTTTGGGCCAGCGTTCGCACAGCGGCGCGAGCACGCGCTCGATGAAGCGCGCCTCGCGATCGAACACATCGACCTGCGGGTCGGTCACCTCGCCGTGCACCAGCAACGGCAGATCATGCGCACTCATGGCGTCGAGTGCGGGCTCGAGCCGCGCCAGATCGGTGACACCGGCATTGGAATGCGTGGTGGCGCCGGCCGGATAGAGCTTGCAGCCCGCGATCGAGCCCGCAGCGCTCGCGCGGGCGATCTCTGCGGCGTCGGTTCGGTCGGTGAGATACAGCGTCATGAGCGGCTCGAACGCGGTTCCCGGCGAGAGTGCCGCGCGGATTCGCTCGCGATAGGCCAGCACCTGCGGGGTGGTCGTCAGCGGCGGGACGAGGTTGGGCATGACGATGGCGCGCGCAAAGCGCGCGGCCGTGAAGTTCACCACTGCGGCCAGTGCCGCGCCGTCGCGCAGATGCAGGTGCGCATCATCCGGACGAGGCAGCATCAGCGTGGCGCTCAAGCGGAAAGCCTCATCGCAATTGCAGTTGCCGCTGCTGCCGGAGCAGCAGCTCGAGAGCCCAGCGTGCGCCGAACCCGGTGATGTCGGTGCTGACGTGCGCCAGTCCGCCGCGGCGCATGGCCGCGGCAAGATCCACGTGCACCCAGGCGCAGCCGGCAACGAATCGCTGCAGGAAGCGCGCCGCGAGAATGTGGTCGCCCTTGCCGTCGACGGCGCATTGCATGACGTCGGCGACCGTGCTCTCGATATCGCTGTCGAAATCCTCGTCGATCGGAAAGTTCCACACGCGTTCGCCGCTGTCACGGCCGGCCGCCAGCAGCGCCTCGACCAGCTGCGGCCGGTTGGTGAACACACCGCTGTAGCGCTCGGTCAGCGCATACACGCAGGCACCGGTCAGCGTGGCGAAATCGACTATCAGCGCAGGCTTGGTGCGCGCGGCGAGCGCGAGCGTATCGGCGAGCACCATCCGTCCTTCGGCGTCGCTGTGAATGACCTGAATGGTCGTGCCGTTGCACGCGCGCACCACTTCCTGTGGCCGGTAGGCCGTCGGACCGGTATTGTTCTCGGTGATCGCAAGCCACGCGTCGGCTGCGAGCGGCGATTTCAGTTCCGCCAGCGCTACCAGGCTCGCGAGCGCCACCGCGCTGCCGGACATGTCGATGTGCATGTCGAGCATCGATCGGTGCGGCTTGAGATTGATGCCGCCGGTATCGAACAGGATCCCCTTGCCCACGAGCGAAACATCGGGCGCGCCCGAACGGCGCCCGGTGCCGCGCCAACGCAGATGGGCGATGCCGGCGTTGCGGGCCGCATTGGCGCGCGCCACGGCCAGGAAGGCGCCGGCACCGAGGCGCTCGAGTGCGCTTTCCGGATACCAGCGCAATTGCAGCTGGTGTTTGCGTGCCAGCGCCCGCAGCAGTTTCAGGTAGGCGCCGGCATCGAGTTTGTTGGGCGGCAGCGCCGTCAGCGTGCGTACCAGATTGCCCGCGCGCGCGGTGGCGGCAATGCGTTCGATCTGCAGCGGCGGTGCCGCGTACAGCGCGATCGATTCGAGCTGCCAGTGTTCACCGGGCCGGCTGCGGAACTGCGGTAGCGCAAAGCTTGCGGCCCAGGCCGCGCTCAGCAGCGCCTCGTACCACTCGGCCGCATCGGGCAGCGCATCGCTGACGATGAGACCCAACCGCCGCGGCCTGCGGCCCGCGATCTCTGCCATGAGCTTGCCCGCGAAGCTCAGTCGCTCGAAGGCGCTGGCGGCGGGCTTGGCCAGACCCAGCACCGCATGGGTCTGGCGGGTGTTGGCCAGCGAGGTGGCATGCCATTTGAGCGGCGCCGGAGTGGAGC
>CAVYUK010000017.1:0-16822 GCA_963771665.1 uncultured Gammaproteobacteria bacterium
GCGAGCGGCTGCTGGGCTACCTGGAAGGCTCATCGGTCAGCATCCTGGCCGAGCCGCAGGCCCTGCTCACGGCATCGCCCAAGGTTCCAGGGCTGGACGGGCGCAAGATGTCCAAGTCGTACGGCAATACGATTGCCATGCGCGAGGATCCGGACGTGGTGGCTTCCAAGCTCAAGACCATGCAGACCGATCCGGCGCGCGTACGCCGCACCGATCCGGGCAATCCCGACATATGCCCGGTGTTCGACCTGCACCGGCTGTACACGGATGACGCCACGCGCGAATGGGCCGCCGCGGGCTGCCGCTCGGCCAGCATCGGCTGCCTGGACTGCAAAGCGCCGCTGATCGAGCGCGTGGTCGAAGAGGTCAAGGGCATGCGCAAGCGCGCGCTGGAGTTCCAGGAGAACCCCGAGCTGATCCCGAATCTGCTGCACCAGGGTGGGGAGAAGGCGCGCGAGGCGGCGCGCGAGACGCTCGATGATGTTCGTCGCGCGATGCATCTGCGCAGCTAACGCGTTAGGCTCCAGATATGAAACCTGATCTGAAGATCGTGGTGTCCAATCCGCCGTCGGAACCTGAGCTGGTGGCGGCGCCCGAGCAGGCCGAGATGCCGTTCGCCGTGGTCAACGGCGAGCCGATGACGCAGCTGCCGCGGGATCTGTACATCCCGCCGCAGGCGCTGGAGATTTTCCTCGAGGCGTTCGAGGGACCGCTCGACCTGCTGCTGTACCTGATCCGGCGCCAGAACGTCGACATCCTCAACATCCCGATCGCCGAGATCACGCGCCAGTACACGCATTACATCGAGCTCATGCAGGACCTGCAGCTGGAGCTGGCCGGTGAGTACCTGGTCATGGCCGCGACGCTGGCCGAGATCAAATCGCGCATGCTGCTGCCGCGGCCTCCGGGCGCGGCCGACCTGGGCGAGGAGGATCCGCGCGCCGAGCTGGTGCGCCGGCTGCAGGAATACGAGCGTTTCAAGCGCGCTGCGGCCGATATCGACCTGATGCCGCGCCTGGAGCGCGATGTGTGGCAGGCCAGCGCCGAGCTGCGCGACCGTCCGGCGGTGCGCGCGGTGCCGCAGGTGACGCTGCAGGAAATGCTGGCGGCATTCAAGGATGTGGCGCAGCGCTCGGAGATGTTCGCGCACCACCATGTGCGCCGCGAGCCGCTGTCGGTGCGTGAGCGCATGAGCAACATCCTCGCCGCGCTCGAGCAGGGCAGCTTTCTGGAATTCTCGCGGCTGTTCACGCCGGAGGAAGGCCGTGCCGGCGTCACTGTGGCGTTCATCGCCATCCTGGAGCTGGTGCGTGAAGGGCTGATCGAATTCACGCAGACGGAACCGTATGCGCCGCTGCACGTGCGCAGCGCCACCGCACACCGTACACTCCATCTGGTCGCTGACAACGATGAGGAATTTCCCTCATGAGCGAAACAAACATCAGGAACATCATCGAAGCGGCACTGCTGGCGGCCGGCCGGTCGCTGACGCTGGCCGAAATCGGGCAGCTGTTCGAAGACCGGGAAAGACCATCCCCGTCCGCGATGCGCGAGGCGATAGAGTCGCTGAGTCAGGACTATGAATCCCGGCCGATCGAAATCCAGGAGACCGCCGCGGGATTCCGGATCCAGGTGCGCCGGCAATACGCCACCGCCGTGGCGCGGCTGTGGCCGGAGCGGCCGCAGCGCTACTCGCGCGCCCTGCTCGAGACGCTGGCACTGATTGCCTACCGCCAGCCCATCACCCGCGCGGAGATCGAGGCCGTGCGCGGTGTCGCGGTCAACTCGAGCATCATCGGCACACTGCTCGAGCGGCAGTGGATCCGCGTGGTGGGTCATCGCGACCTGCCCGGGCGGCCCGAACTGCTCGGGACCACGCGCGACTTCCTCGACTACTTCAGCCTCAAGAGCC
Source organism: uncultured Gammaproteobacteria bacterium (assembly GCA_963771665.1). Classification (GTDB taxonomy): domain Bacteria; phylum Pseudomonadota; class Gammaproteobacteria; order Steroidobacterales; family Steroidobacteraceae; genus FEN-1191. Next base: position 1,913 of record CAVYUK010000017.1, read on the forward strand.
TGGATGATCTGCCGCCGCTGGCGCAGCTGCGCTCGCTCGGGGAGATCGATCCGCAGTTCGAGCTGCCCGTGGGCGGCGAGGACGCCCCAGTCGCGAAAGTGAGCTTCGACGCCGGCGCCGCCGACAACGCCGACAGCAGCGATAGCGCCGACGATGATTTCGGTGAATCCGAGAATGAAGATCCGGCGCAGCCGCGCTCCTCCGGCCTGGTAGCCGGCCCCGCCGACGACTCGGACTGACGCGCATGGCCGCGTCGCACGGATCGCGCCCCGGCGAGGCCGAGCGGGTGCAGAAAGTGCTCGCGCAATTGGGATTGGCCTCCCGGCGTGAAGCGGAGAGCTGGATTCGCGCCGGCCGCCTCACGGTCAACGGCAAGCCAGCCGAGCTCGGCATGCGGGTGATCCCGCAGGATCAGATCAAGCTCGATGGGCGGCTGATCCGCCGCCAGCCGGCTGCAAAAACCGCCACCCCCGTGTTCGTCTGCCACCGCTCACCCGGAGAGCCGCTGCTGCCGGCACGCGGTGCCGACGCCGCCGGTGCGGGCGCGGCCATGAACAGCCTGGCATCGCGCCTGCCGCGCCGCGCGGGCCGGCGCTTCATCAGCGTCAGTCCCCTGCCGCTGGTCGATGGCGGCCTCGAACTGCTGACTGCCGATGGTGCTGCGGCTGCGCGGCTGCAGCGCGCCATGCGCGGGCTGGAGATGGAATTCAGCCTGCGCGTACGGGGCGAACTCAGCCCCGAACAGGAGGAGTCGATACGCGCCGGCATGCTCGACCGGGGCAGTGCCATCCGGATCGTGCTGCTCGAACCGGCGGGCGGGGAGGGCAGCAATCGCTGGTATCGGCTGATCGCCGCAGGCTGCAGCGGCAATGACATCCGTCAGCTGTTCGAACGCTCCGCGGTGACACTGGTGCGCATGCTGCGCACGCGCATGGGCTCGTTTGGCCTGCCGCGCACCTTGCCGCGCAGCCACTTTCGGCCGCTGACGGATGACGAGCTCGCTAGCCTGCTTGGCAATCCAGGCTCTGCCCGCTGACGCCACGGCTCGCACCGCTCAGCAGCCAAAGATAGGGACGCAATATCTCCTCGGCCCGCGGCAGCGCGCCGGGATCCTCCGCGGGATAGGCCTGCGCGCGCATGCGGGTGCGGACCGCGCCAGGATTGAGCACGTTGACGCGCACGCGTCCCTCCGAGCTCAATTCGTCGGCCAGCGTCCGGCTGAGCGCCTCGATGCCGCTCTTGGAGGCGGCGTATGCGCCCCAGTAGGCGCGCGGCCGGCGGCCGACGCCGCTGCCGGTAAAGACGATCGAAGCATCCGCCGAGGCCCGCAGCGCCGGCAGCAGCACCTGCGTGAGTGCAAAGGCAGCCGTGAGATTCACGTGCAGCACCCGCACCCAGGTCGGCACGTCGTACTGATCGATGGGGGTCAGCGTGCCGAGAATGCCCGCGTTGTGCACCAGTCCGTCGAGGCGGCCGTAGCGCGCCTGCAGCGCGTCGGCCAGTGTGTCGTAGTCGCGCGCGATGGCGCGCTCCAGGTCCAGCGGCGCGATCGTGGCCTCGGCGCGGCCGAGTGCCGCGATCTGCGCGTGGACCTTCTCGAGCTTCGACACCGTGCGTCCTATCAGGATCAGCTCGGCGCCGTAACCGGCAGCCGCCAGCGCCAGCGCGCGTCCGATGCCATCGCCCGCGCCGGTGATCGCGATGACGCGCCCGGCCAGTGCATCGGTGGCGGGCTCGAAGCGCCGATACGTTTCAGCCAGCGGCGCCGCGGCGGAGATGAACTCGCTCAAGGATTCTCTCCCTCGCCGGGTGAGCGCAGCGAGCGCACCGGCTGCTCGATCGGATCAGGCGCTGCCAGCGGATCCGCGGTGCTGACGCCGAGTTCGCCGAATTTACGCGCGCCCGGCAGCACCTGGCGTTCGAGCGAGCCGACCGCGCTGTTGTAGGCATCCACGGCGCCGCCGAGCTGGCGGCCCATTTTGCCGATGTGAGCTGCAAAGGTCGCAAGACGGCGGTGCAGCTCCTGACCGAGATCGCGGATCTGGGCGGCGTTTTCCGCCACCGCGGCCTGGCGCCAGCCATAGGCCACGGCCTTGAGCAGCGCGATCAGGGTCGACGGCGTGGCGACGATGACGCCCGTGCGCAGCGCATCGTCGAGCAGCTCCGGCCGTTCGGCCAGCGCGCTGCTCAGGAATTGATCGCCCGGCAGGAACAGCACCACGAATTCCGGACTGCGCGGCAGCTGCGACCAGTAGCTCTTGGATGCCAGTTCGCGCACACGTTCGGCGACCTGCTGCGCGTGACGTGCCGTAGCGATGGCACGCGCCTCTTCGGTGGGGGCTTCAATGGCTTCCAGGTACGCATCCAGCGGCGTCTTGGCATCGACCACCAGCTCGCGGCCCTCGGGCATGCGCACCACCAGGTCGGGCCGCAGCATATTGGGACTGGAACCGAGCGCGGGCTGCTCGTCAAAATCGCAGTGTGCGGACAGCCCGGCCAGTTCCACCACGCGCCGCAGCGTCAGCTCGCCCCAGCGGCCGCGTACCTCCGGGCGGCGCAGCGCCGTCACGAGATTGCGCGTTTCCCGCTGCAGGGCCGATTGGCCCAGCGTCAGCGACTCGATCTGTGTGCGCAGCGTGCTGTAGGCGTCGCGCCGCTCGCGCTCCATGGCGGCCGCCTGGGCCTCGGTTTTTTCGATGGCGCCGCGCAGCGGCTCGATCAGCGCGCTGAAGGCCATTTCCCGTTCGCGCAGCAGGCCCTGCATATCCGCCTGCTCACGGCCGAACGACTCGCGCGCGAGTTTCAGAAACAGATCAGTGTTGTCGCGCAGCGCCGCGGCGGCCAGTTCCTGCACGCCGGCGCGCAGCCGCGCTTCGGAGTGCTTGTACGCGCGCCATAGCACCGCGATGCCGATCGCGAGCAATAGCAAAGACCCCAGGACGGCGTAGGCGAGCTCGGCAGTGTCCATGGCAACGTCAGGATCCGGCGCCGAGGCCGACCCAGTCGAGCAGCTCGAGCGGGGAGTCGATCCAGGCGGTGGCCGGCCAGTCGGCGGCGTTGTCCGCGGGGTCGATGTAGCCGTAACGCGCCACCAGCGCGGTCATGTTGGCAGCGCGCGCCGCCTGCACGTCGCGCAGCGCATCGCCGAGATACAGGCAGCGCTCGGGTTCCACTGCGATGCGCCGCGCGGCGGTGATCAGCGGCAGCGGATCGGGTTTGCTGACCGGCAGGCTATCGCCCGAGAGCACGCAGCCGGCACGCTCGTACAGCCCCAGTTCGCGCATCAGCGGCTCGGTGAGCCAGCCGGGCTTGTTGGTGATCACACCCCACGGGATGCGATTGCTCTCCAGCGCCGCCAGTACTGCCTCGAATCCCGGAAACAGCCGTGTTTCGAGCGCGATGTGTTCGCGGTACTGCTCCAGGAAGCGGTTCTGCAGCGAGGCGAGCCGCAGCGGCTCGATGCCCGGGAACGCCGCCCGCAGCACCGCGGCGGAGCCATGCGAGACCTGCAGGCGCAGATTCGACAACGGCAGCGGCGGCAGCTGATCGGCAGCGCGCAACTGGTTGGCGATGCGCACCATGTCCGGTGCGGTGTCGAGCAGCGTGCCGTCCAGGTCCAGCAGCACCGCGGCCAGTGGAATGGCGTGCCGCAAGCGCCGTTCAACCGCCGCGCTGGAAGTGCGCCAGGTAGTTGACGCCGGCATCGGCGCGCAGGCGCGCGGTGCGTGCGAAAGGATTGAATTCGAGGCCGCTGACATCCCGCAGCGTGAGGCCCTGGGCGCGCGCCAGTCGCGCGAGTTCGGCCGGCCGCAGCAGCCGCGCATACTCGTGAGTACCGCGCGGAACCAGATTGAGCACGTATTCGGCAGCGACAATGGCCAGCACGAAAGAGCGCAGATTGCGGTTGATGGTCGATACGAACAGATCCCCGCCGGGCCGCAACAGCGTTGCCAGGGAAGCAAGCAGCGCTGCCGGATCGTCCACGTGCTCGATGAGCTCCATGCAGGTGACGGCGTCGAAGGCGCCCGGCTCGGCCAGCGCCAGCTGCTCGGCCGAGCAGATGCGATAGTCGATCGCGACCTGACTCTCGTGCGCGTGCAGCTGCGCCACCTCGATCATGGCCGGCGCCAGATCGATGCCGCACACCTGCGCGCCGCGCCGCGCGAGCGCTTCCGCCAGCAGCCCGCCGCCGCAGCCCACGTCGGCGACGCGGCGTTGCGACAGCTCGGTTCGCTGCACGACGTATTCGAGCCGCACCGGGTTGAGGGCATGCAGCGGGTGGAATGCACCGCGCGGATCCCAGAATTCATGCGCCAGCGCATCGAATTTCTGCACCTCGGTGGACAGCGGCAATGCGGCGTTAGTCAAGCTCATGGCCACAGTATAGCTGCGTGTATGGAGGCGCTGCTGCGGCCAGCGCCAGGGTGTGGCCCCAGCGTCGCCCGAGTGTGGCTACAACGCGGGAAAAGTGGCTCGCTGTGCTATAATTTCCGGCTAGAAATTCGCCATTGCAGCTTACGATTAGCCCCGACACGAGTGACTGAAATAGCCCGCGAAATCGTCTCCGTCACCCTCGAAGAGGAGATGCGGAAGTCCTATCTCGACTATGCGATGAGCGTCATCGTGGGCCGGGCTTTGCCCGACGTGCGCGATGGCCTCAAGCCCGTGCACCGGCGCGTGCTGCATGCGATGCGCGAACTCGGCAACGACTATAACCGCGCCTATAAGAAATCGGCGCGCGTCGTTGGCGATGTGATCGGCAAGTACCACCCGCACGGCGATGTGGCGGTCTACGACACCATCGTGCGCATGGCGCAGCCGTTCTCGCTGCGCTATCTGCTGATCGACGGACAGGGCAATTTCGGCTCGGTGGATGGCGATCCGCCCGCGGCGATGCGCTACACCGAAGTACGCATGTCCCGACTCGCGCATGAGCTGCTGGTCGACATCGACAAGGAAACAGTCGACTTCGTACCTAACTACGACGAGTCCGAGCACGAGCCGTCCATATTGCCGACGCGCGTGCCGAACCTGCTGGTCAATGGCTCTTCGGGTATCGCGGTCGGCATGGCCACCAATATCCCGCCGCACAATCTGACTGAAATCATCAATGCCTGCCTGGCGCTGCTGGACGATCCGGCTATTTCGCTGGCCGGGCTGATGCAGCACGTGCCCGGTCCGGATTTTCCGACTGCCGGCATCATAAATGGCGCGCAGGAAATCGCCACCGCCTACAAGACCGGCCGCGGGCGCCTGTCGATCCGCGCGCGCACCAACTTCGAGGAGATCGACGAACGCGGCCGCCAGGCCATCATCGTCACGGAGCTGCCCTACCAGGTCAACAAAGCGCGCCTGCTCGAGCGCATCGTCGAACTGGTACGCAACAAGAATATCGATGGCATCGCGGAACTGCGCGATGAGTCCGACAAGGACGGCATGCGGGTGGTGATCGAGCTCAAGCGCGGTGAAATCGCTGAGATCGTGCTGAACAATCTGTACGCGCAGACGCCCATGGAGACCGTGTTCGGCATCAACATGGTGGCGTTGATCGACGGGCAGCCCAAGTTGCTGTCGTTGCGGGAAATGCTCGATGCCTTCCTGCGCCACCGGCGGGAAGTGGTCACGCGGCGGACGGTTTTCGAATTGCGGCGCGCGCGCGAACGCGCCCATGTGCTCGAGGGCCTGGCGGTGGCGCTGGCCAACATCGATGAAGTGATTGCGCTCATCAAGGCATCCCCGACCCCGGTCGAGGCGCGCACGGCCATGCTGGCGCGCGCCTGGCCGCCGGGCATCGTGCCGGAGCTGCTGGCGCGTGCGGGCGAGGTCTCCACGCGCACGGAAAGCATGGGACTGGAAGGCGGCCTGACGGCGGAAGGCTATCGCCTGAGCGAGGTCCAGGCCCAGGCGGTGCTCGACATGCGTCTGCACCGTCTCACGGGACTGGAGCAGAACAAGATCGTCGAGGAATTCCAGGGCCTGCTGCGCGAGATCGTCGACCTGTCGGATATTCTCACGCGCCCGGAACGGCTGATCGAGGTGGTACGCGGTGAGCTGATCGAGGTGCGCGAAAACTACGGTGATGCGCGGCGCACGGAAATCAGCCTCGATCATCTGAACCTCAGCACCGAGGATCTGATCGAGCCGCAGGACGTGGCGGTGACGCTCTCGCACGCCGGCTACGCCAAGGCCCAGCCGGTGTCCGACTACCAGGCGCAAAGGCGCGGCGGTCGCGGTAAATCCGCCACGGCCGTCAAGGACGAGGACTTCATCGAGAAGTTCTTCGTGGCGCACACCCACGACACGCTGCTGTGCTTCTCCAATCGCGGCAAGGTGTACTGGCTGCGCGTGTTCGAGCTGCCGCAGGCCGGGCGCGGCTCGCGCGGCAAGCCGATCAATAACCTGCTGCCGCTGGAAGAGGGCGAGAAGATCAACGCGGTGCTGCCGGTCAAGCAGTTCGACGAAGAGCATTTCGTGTTCATGGCGACCAGCAGCGGCACCGTCAAGAAGACTCCGCTCACGGCATTTTCGCGGCCGCGTACCAGCGGCATCATCGGACTGGATCTGCGCGGCGACGACACGCTGGTCGGCGTCGCACTGACCGATGGCAGCTGCGACATCCTGCTGTGCACCAGCGGCGGCAAGGCAATCCGCTTCCATGAACAGGAAGTGCGGCCCATGGGACGCGAGGCGGCTGGCGTCCGCGGCGTCAGGCTCGGCCTCGATCAGCGCCTGATCGCGCTGCTGGTGCTGGGCGAAGGTCACGTGCTCACGGCCTCGGAAAACGGCTATGGAAAGCTCACGCCGCTCGATGATTTTCCCGGTCACGGCCGCGGCGGCCAGGGTGTGATTGCGCTGCAGACCACGGAGCGCAACGGCGCCACGGTGGCGGCGCTGCAGGTGCGCGCTGACCAGGAACTCATGCTGATCAGTTCCACCGGCACGCTGGTGCGGACACCGGTGGCTGACATCTCGGTGGTCGGCCGCAACACCCAGGGCGTGCGCCTGATCCGCCTGGCGGAAGGCGAACGGCTCACGGGCGTCCAGCGCGTCGAGGGCCTGGATGCCGCCGACGATGCCGCTCAGCCCGACAGCGCCGGCAGTTCCTCCGAGCCGCTCAATCCGGTCTGAGTCAATCCGCTAAGCCAGTTCGATGATCGAATGCAGGCTGTGGATGTCCGAGCGGAGCAGCCATTCCTCGAAATGGGTGATGTGTCCATTCGCTTCCCTGAACAGGCTGGTGACGTGCAGCAGCGGGGTGCCGATGGCGACACTGAGGTGCTCGGCCTGCTGCTGATCCGCCAGCATCGCGCCATAGAACTGGTGCGCTATCGAAAATGACGCGCCGAGGTCGGCGAGGACCACCACCGTCGCCCGGTTACCGACGGCCGCACGCGTGAGCTTTTTGCTCCACCTGGGTGAGACGAAAGCGGCTACCAGCGCATGGGGCTTGCCGCGCGAGGATCGCGCCCGTTCGATGTGCAGCGCCGTCGGCCCGAATTCCGGCGCCAGCTTCAGCAGCCGCGGCGGCGTCGGCAGCTGCCGATACTGCAGCAGCCGCGTGGTGGTGGTGGACTCCAGCGCGCGTGCGCTGTCGATGAAGCGGCTCTGACTGAACTGCGTGGGCTCCCCATCCGGCGACGCCGTGGCATAGGTGCCGCTGCCATGCCGGCGCACGATGCGATCTTCCTGTTGCAGCCGCTGCAGTGCCCGCCGCACCGTGGAGCGCGAGAGACGGAAGCTGCGCATGAGATGCGGTTCGCTGGGCAGCGCATCGCCGGCGGCGTAGGTGCCATCGCGCAGGGAGTTGGAAAGCGCAAGGTACAGTTCGTAATAGCGCGCGAGGCCGGTTTTTTTGGAACCTGGCGCGCGCCCACGCCGTGAACGCGGCAATTTGGCCGCGCCCCGTGTGGCCGACTTTCGCTTGGCCGCCATCGATTCCTGGTCCCATCCCTTCCCGGATGGGCGAGACTAGCCGCCGACAGTGCGTGGCGCAACCGTGCGCCACAATAGCCGCCGTTACGGCGGCGCCACAATTTCTACATGGAAGTTGTTCTGCTAATAGGACATCAATTATCGGAAAGAGAGCTGCCGCATCGACTATTCTCGTTAGACTAAATGGTCTTATTAATTTTCAAGCTTGACTTAGATAGCGGACAAGTCTTTCAAAGCAAGCCTCTTCGGTGTTCGCAGACATCGAGTCGTCATTGCCATGCAATCAGCGGTTGCGACCCTTCTGTTAAAGTAAGCGCTTCCATTCCCATTCACTTCAACTGAAGGATTTTCGCGTGCGGGTGTTCAATTTTTCTGCGGGTCCCGCGGTACTTCCGCTCGAAGTGCTGCAGCAGGTGCGAGATGAGCTGCTCGACTGGAACGGGGACGGCATGTCGGTCATGGAGGTCTCCCATCGCAGCAAGGCTTTCCTGGCGGTCGCGCGCGAGGCCGAAGCGGATCTGCGCACGCTGCTGAAAATTCCCGATCGGTATCGGGTTTTATTCCTGCAAGGTGGCGCCACGGGACAGTTTGCGGCCATACCGATGAATCTCGCCGCGGCCGAGGGTATTGCCGACTACGTCAATACCGGTGCGTGGTCAAAAAAAGCCCTGATCGAGGCGCGACGCTACTGCCGCGTCAACGTGGCGGCCGACGCCGCGGGCAGCGGCTATACCAATGTGCCGCCGCAGGCCCAGTGGCAGTTGACCACCGGTGCCGCCTATCTTCATTACACCTCGAACGAAACCATCGGCGGGGTCGAGTTCCCCTTCGTGCCGCAGGTCGGCGCGCCGCTGGTCGCCGATATGTCGTCCACCCTGCTGTCGCGGCCAATCGACGTCGAGCGCTATGGGCTCATCTATGCGGGGGCGCAAAAGAACATCGGTCCGGCCGGCCTCTGCCTGGTCATCGTGCGCGAAGACCTGATCGGCCATGCGCGGCCGGGAACCCCGATGGTGTGGGACTTCAAGGCGATGGCCGATGAGGGCTCGATGCTCAACACCCCGCCGACTTTTGCCTGGTATTGCGCCGGCCTGGTGTTCAAATGGCTGCGCCGCCTCGGCGGCCTCGAGGTCATGGCGGAGCGCAATCGCGCCAAGGCAGAATTGCTCTACCGCACCATCGATGAATCGCCCTTCTATCGCAACCCGGTGGCGCCTGCGTGCCGCTCGTGGATGAACGTACCGTTCACGCTGGCCAACCCGGCGCTGGATGCGGCCTTCCTGGCCGAAGCGCGCGCGGCCGGACTGGTTAATCTCGAGGGGCATCGCTCCGTCGGGGGCATGCGTGCCAGCCTCTACAATGCGATGCCGCTCGAGGGGGTCACCGCGTTGACTGAGTTCATGCGTCATTTCGAGCGCCGGCAGGCTTAAGGGACAGTGCGATGGGTTACCGGATACTGACGCTCAACAACATCAGCGTGCGCGGACTGGAGCGGCTGCCGCGGGATCGCTACGAGGTGGCTTCGCAGATTGGGCAACCGCACGCGGTACTGCTGCGATCGGCCGACATGCACTCGATGGCCATCCCGGAGTCGGTGCTGGCAGTGGCCCGGGCCGGGGCCGGCACCAACAATATCCCGGTCGCGGCATTGTCACGTCGCGGCGTGCCTGTGTTCAACGCCCCCGGCGCCAACGCCAATGCCGTCAAGGAACTGGTGCTGGCGGGGCTGTTCCTGGCCGCGCGCAATATCTGCCAGGCCTGGGCGTTCGCGCGCGACCTGGAGGGTACCGACGAGGCCATCGATGCCGCCGTGGAGAAGGGCAAAGGACGTTATGCCGGGTTCGAATTGCCGGGCCGCACGCTCGGCGTGATCGGCCTGGGAGCGGTCGGTGTGCAGGTTTGCAACAGCGCCGAGGCGCTGGGCATGAAAGTGCTCGGCTACGATCCGCAGATCACCGTGCAACGCGCTTGGCAGCTGTCGTCCTCGGTGCAGCAGGCGCTGTCACTGGATGACCTTTTCGCCCGCTCCGACCTCATTAGCGTGCATGTGCCGCTGCTGCCGGCCACGCGCGGATTGGTGAATGCGCAGCGCCTCAACCTGATGCGCCAGGGCGGGGTGATCCTGAATTTTGCACGCGCCCCGATTGTCGTCGAAGCCGATGTGGTGGCAGCGCTGGACAGCGGCCACCTGCATGCCTACATCTGCGATTTTCCGACGCTGGCGCTCAAGAATCACGCCCGCGCGATTACCCTGCCGCACCTGGGCGCATCGACGCTGGAGGCCGAAGATAATTGCGCCATCATGGCTGCGGAAACGCTGCGCGAGTTTCTCGAACACGGCAATATCCGCAACTGCGTCAACTTTCCCGAGGCCGTGCTGCCACGTCAGCCCGGCTCGCAGCGCTTCGCCATCGCCAACAGCAATATTCCGAACATGGTGGGTCAGATCTCAACGTGCCTTGCCAGCGCCGGCCTCAACATCGCCGAGCTGCTGAACCGTTCGCTCGGTGAAGTCGCCATTACGCTGCTCGACGCGGAGGGCCCTGCCGATGAGGCGCTGCTCACGCGGCTGCGCGGCATCGAGGGAGTGCTGTCGGCCCGGCTCGTGCAGCCGCTGGACTGACCCCTATGAAGCCACCTCGAGCTGCCGGGAAGGCGGCGAAGAAAAATAATGATCTCAGTAAGTTGCGATCTAAAATTGATTCGATAGATGAGAAGCTGCACGGGCTCATCAATCAGCGCGCGCAGCTGGCGCAGCAGGCCGGCATCTCCAAGCATGCCGATGGACACACCGTCGATTTCTATCGCCCGGAGCGCGAAGCGGAAGTGCTGCGACTGGCGCTTGAGCGCAACCAGGGCCCGCTCCGCAACGAGGAGATCGTGCGGCTGTTTCGCGAGATCATGTCCGCCTGCCTGGCGCAGGAGGAGCCGCTCAAGGTGGCATTCCTGGGACCCGAGGGAACCTTCACGCAGGCGGCGGTGGTCAAGCACTTCGGACACTCGGTGCGCGCCCTGGCGCTGCCGACCGTCGATGAGGTGTTCCAGGAAGTGGAATCCGGCACCGCCGATTTCGGCGTGGTCGCCATCGAGAATTCCAGCGAAGGCACGGTCACCAACACGCTGGATCGTTTCCTCGCCACGGCGCTGCATATCTGCGGCGAAGTCGAACTGCACATTCACCACTGCCTGATGGGCAAAATGGATTCGCTCGAGCGGGTGGTGCGGGTGTGCTCGCACAGCCAGGCATTGGCGCAGTGCCGAGGCTGGCTCAACGAGCATCTGCCGGAAGTCGAGCGCGTTCCCGTGGCGAGCAATGCCGAGGGCGCACGGCGTGCGCGCGATGAGCAGGGCACCGCGGCGATCGCAGGCGATACCGCGGCCGAGGTCTATGGGTTGAATCTGCTGGCGCGCGAGATCGAGGATCGCTCCGACAACACCACGCGCTTCCTGGTGCTGGGGCGCAAGCTGCTGCGCCCGAGCGGGTCCGATCGCACCACGCTGCTGCTGTCCGTGCGCGACACGCAGTCACCCGGCGCGCTGCAGCGATTGCTCGAGCCGTTCGCGCGTTTTGGCATCAGCCTGACGCGCATCGAATCGCGCCCGTCCCGGCGTCGCAAGTGGGATTACGTGTTCTTCATCGACATTGAAGGTCACGCCGAGGATGCCGCGGTGCGCAAGGCGCTGGCGGTGCTCAAGCGTCGCGCCTCGCTGTTTCGGGTGCTGGGCTCCTACCCGCGAGCGGTGTTGTAGCCCATGAGCTCGCAACGCAATCCGGGTCATCTGGCCGTCGAGGCGGTGCGCGGCCTCTCGCCGTACGTTCCGGGCAAACCAGCCGCCGAACTCGAGCGGGAACTGGGCTTGAGCGATGTGGCGAAACTCGCCTCCAATGAGAACCCCTACGGACCGAGCCCGCGTGCAATGGCGGCGATGCGCGCGGCTCTCGAGCAGATCTGGCTGTACCCGGACGGCGCCAGCCACGAGCTCAAGCAGCAGCTGGCCGCACACCTGAAAGTCGATACGGCGCAGATCACGGTCGGCAACGGCTCGAACGATCTGCTGGTGCTGCTGGCCGAGGCGTTCCTGACCCCGGCGCACAGCGCGGTCTTCTCGCAGTACGGCTTTGCGATCTATCGCATCGTGACCCAGGCCACGGGGGCGCGTTGCATCGAGGTGCCGGCACTGGCGCGCGCCAGCGCCATGCCGCTCGGGCATGACCTGGCGGCGATGGCCGCGGCGATCAGCGAGGATACGCGGCTGGTGTTCGTCGCCAATCCGAACAATCCCACGGGTACCTGGGCGCCGACCGCGGACGTGAAGGCGTTGCTCGAACGCGCGCCACCTTCCACGCTGGTGCTGCTCGATGAGGCCTATTTCGAATACGGCCGCGAGCGCGGAACGCAGGACGGCACGCTGTGGCTGGCCGATCACCCGAACCTCGTGGTGATACGGACCTTCTCCAAGGCCTACGCACTGGCGGGCGCGCGCGTGGGCTACGCGGTCTCGCACCCGGAAGTGGCCGAGACGCTCAATCGACTGCGGCCGGCATTCAACGTCAACTCCGTGGCACAGGCGGGGGCCGCGGCGGCACTGGCCGACCAGGCCCATATGCGCCAGACGGTGCTCGTGACCATGCGCGAGCTCGCGCGCGTCGAGGCGGCACTGCGCGCGCTCGGGCTGTGGTGCGCGCCCTCGGCATGCAATTTTCTGCTGTTACACCTGGGGGCTGCGGCGCAACCCATCTACGAGGGCTTGCTGCGCGTGGGATTGATCGTCCGCCCCGTCGGCGGCTACGGGCTCGGCGAGTACCTGCGCGTGTCGATCGGCCTGCCGGCCGAAAACGACCGGCTGCTGCGTGAGCTGGCCGCGCTGTTGCGATGAGTGTCGGTGCGACCCGCTATCTCGCGCGGCCCGCGCGCATGATCCAGGGCTCGCTGCGCGTTCCGGGCGACAAATCAATCTCGCATCGCGCGCTGATGCTCGGGGCGATCGCCGATGGCAACACCTCGATCTCGGGATTTCTCGCCAGCGAGGATTGCCTGGCGACTCTCGCGGCGCTGCGCTCACTCGGCGTCTCGATCGAACGACCCGCTGAAACCGATGTGCGCGTAAGCGGGGTCGGGACTGCGGGGCTGCGTGCACCGTCCGCGACGCTGGACATGGGCAATGCGGGTACGGCCATGCGACTGTCCATGGGACTGCTGGCCGGGCAGTCATTCGACAGCACACTCGTGGGCGACAGTTCCCTCATGCGACGGCCGATGGAGCGCGTGGCGCAGCCGCTGCGATCGATGGGCGCGCATATCGATACGCTCGAGGGTCGCCCGCCGGTGCGGATTCACGGCGGCTCGCACCTGGCGGCCATCGACTACCGGATGCCGATTGCCAGCGCGCAGGTGAAATCCGCGCTGCTGCTGGCCGCGCTCTATGCCGAAGGCACCAGCCGCATCACCGAGCCCGCGCCCACGCGCGATCATACCGAGCGCATGCTGCGAGCCTTTGGGGTGGGCGTGCAGCGCGAGGCCGGTTGCGTCAGCGTCGCCGGCGGCGCGCGCCTGACCGGAACGAGCATCGCTGTGCCCGGAGATTTCTCTTCGGCGGCTTTCTTCATCGTCGCCGGCTGCCTCGCGGCCGAGCGTGGACTCATCATCCGCGGCGTTGGCGTCAACCGGACGCGCACCGGGCTGCTCGACATGCTCGCGCTCATGGGGGCCGATATCCGCCTCCAGCCGCGCGATCAGGGCGGCGAGGCGGGCCCGGAACCCATCGCGGACATCCATGTACGCGCGAGTGCGCTGCGGGGCATACGGGTGCCCGAAAATCTGGTGCCGCTATCGATCGATGAGTTTCCGGTGTTTTTCATCGCGGCTGCCGCGGCACGTGGCGAGACTCTCGTCACCGGTGCCTCGGAGCTGCGTGTGAAGGAGAGCGATCGGCTTGCGGTCATGGCCGCCGGCCTCGCCACGGTCGGCATCGAGTGCGAACTGCTGCCCGACGGAATTCGCATCCAGGGCGGCACGATCGGCGGCGGCCGCATCAACAGTCACGGTGATCACCGCATCGCAATGGCTTTCGCCATCGCCAGCCTGGCAGCGCGCGAGCCCATCGAGATCGACGATGTCGCCAATGTCGCGACTTCATTCCCGGGATTTCCGGCCCTGGGGCGCGAGGCGGGCCTGGACCTGGTGGAGAGCGCATGAGCATCGCGCCCCGACCAGACGCGCCCGTGGTCACCATCGATGGCCCCAGCGGTTCGGGCAAAGGCACCGTCAGCCGATTGCTGGCGCTTCGCAGCAGCTGGCATCTGCTCGACAGCGGCGCTCTGTACCGCCTGGTGGCGCTGGCCGGCAGCCTGTCGGGGGTCGAAAGCTCGGATGTGGCCGCGCACGCGCGCATCGCCAGCAGCATGTGGGTCGAATTCTCCAGCGACGCCGCCGGCGCGGAGCGCGTGCTGCTCGAGGGACGCGAGGTCACCAGCGCGCTGCGCACCGAGGTGGCCGGTGCCGGGGCCTCGCGGGTGGCCGCCTGGACGCCCGTGCGCGATGCGCTGCTCGAACGTCAGCGCGCCTTTGTCGAGCCCCCCGGGCTGATCGCCGACGGGCGGGATATGGGCACCGTGGTTTTCCCTAATGCCGCGCTTAAAATCTTCCTGACGGCAACCCCTGAGGAAAGAGCCCTGCGGCGCTATAAGCAGTTGAAAGACAAGGATTCCAGTGTTAGTCTTGCGGCCCTTTCGCTCGACATCGCGGAGCGCGACCGCAAAGATATGACGCGGTCCGTGGCACCGCTCGTGCCGGCTGCAGATGCGATCGTTCTGGACTCGACGGCCATGGACGCCGACGGGGTGACGGACGAGATCTATTCGCACGGCCGCGCGCGGCGGCTTTGGTAGCGAGTCGGGGGATTCGAGTCGATTGAGTTCAAGGTCGGGGCTGCAGGATGCGGCGCCCTCATAATGTCTGACCCGCTGGGCCGGAGGCA
>CAVYUK010000018.1:0-21523 GCA_963771665.1 uncultured Gammaproteobacteria bacterium
TCGATCCGGAACGTGAACGCATTTCGCTCGGCATCAAGCAGCTGGCCAAGGATCCCTTCTCGGCCTTCATCGCCGAGAACCCCAAGGGCAGCATCATCAAGGGCGTGGTCAAGGAAGTGGACGCGCGCGGCGCGGTCATCGACCTGGGCAACGGCATCGATGGTCAACTGCGTGCCTCAGAACTCGGACGCGACCGCATCGACGATGCGCGCGCGGTGCTGAAGGTCGGCGATGAGGTCGAATCCAAGTTCATTGGAGTCGATCGCAAAACCCGCACCATCTCCTTGTCGATCAAGGCCAAGGAAGTGCACGAAGAGGCCGAGGCGGTTCAGAGTTACCGATCCGATGCGCCGACTACCGGCACGAGCCTTGGGGACTTGCTCAAGGAGCAGATCAACGCGCCCGAGCGCGGCTGAGCGCATCCAAACGGCGGGGAGGCGCTATGACGAAATCGGAATTGATCGAAATCATCACGGCGAAGCAGAAGCATCTGCCGGCGAAGGACGTCGAACTGGCGCTCAAGCAGATGCTCGAGATCATGAGCGATTCGCTCTCACAGGGCGATCGTATCGAGATCCGCGGATTTGGCAGCTTCTCGCTGCACTTCCGTCCGCCGCGGCAGGGACGTAATCCAAAGACCGGCGAGGCTGTCGCGCTCGCCGGCAAGTACGTGCCGCACTTCAAGCCGGGCAAGGATCTGCGGGAACGCGTCAATAGTGGCGCGGATCGACCCATCCGCGACTGAATTCGAGGATCGAGGCAAGTGGCAACGAAACCGATTCGTACGGCAGTTTTCCCCGTGGCTGGGCGTGGTACGCGCTTCCTGCCCGCCACCAAGGCATCACCCAAGGAGATGCTGCCCATCGTCGATAAGCCGCTGATCCAGTATGCCGTGGAGGAGGCGATCGCCGCGGGTGCCGAACGCCTGGTGTTCATCACCGGTTCTTCCAAGCGCGCGATCGAGGATCACTTCGACACCGATGAGGAACTCGAGAAGCTGCTCGAAGCGCAAGGGAAAAACCAGCTTGCGGAGGAAGTGCGCAGCGTGCTGCCGGGCGGTAAGGCCACCTGCATCTACATCCGCCAGCCCTCGCCGCTGGGGCTGGGTCACGCGGTGCTCTGCGCCCGTCCGGCCGTTGGCGATGAGCCCTTCTTCGTCCACCTGGCCGACGATCTGATCGACGCCAAGGTGCCCTGCCTCAAGCAAATGGCCGATGTCTACAATGAGCATGGCGGCAGCGTGCTGGGTGTGGAGGAAGTGCCGCGCTCGGACACCGATAAGTACGGCATCGTCCAGGTCGATGCCGGCGAAGGTCCGGTGAACCGGATCCGCAGCATCGTCGAGAAGCCAAAGCCCAATGTGGCCCCCTCGACGCTCGCGGTCGTCGGCCGCTATGTGCTCACCGCTTCGATCTTCGATGAGCTGGCGCAGATCGGGCAGGGTGCCGGCGGGGAGATACAGCTCACCGATGGCATTGCGCGGCTGCTGCAGCGAGAGCCGGTCTTCGCCTATCGCTTCGACGGTCGTCGCTTCGACTGCGGCAACAAACTCGGCTATCTGCAGGCCACCGTCGAGTACGGGCTCATGCACGGCTCGGTCGGGGCCGATTTCCGCAAATACCTGCGCGGCGTCACTTCCCGCCTGTAGCCCTTCGCCAATTGGCGCGCGCGTGACACTCGTCACACTGCGCGCGATGCCCCATTCACTCGCAAGCTGCTGAAGCCACAATAGAAACCGGCAAGGCCCGCGATCGCAATGCGGTCCGCGCCGGCTTCAAGAAACCCGCGTTTGTGCCGATACACGGAGCTGGGACGCATCAACGGGTAGTGGCTGCGAATGTTATCGATCATCGGCTCCATTCTCGTCCTCGGAAGCGTGCTGGGCAGCTTCGTCATGGAGGGCGGCAGCCTGCTGCTGCTATGGCATCCCAGCGAATTCATCATCATCCTCGGCGCAGCGCTCGGCGCCTTCCTGACCAGCAACTCGATGAAGGTCGTCAAAGGAGCCTTCGGCGCGGCGATCGGGCTGCTCAAGGGTTCACGCTACGGCCGCTCCGACTACCTCGACCTGCTCAAGCTGCTGTATGACATTCTCGTAAAAATCAGAAAGTCCGGCATGCTCGCTATCGAGGCGGATATCGAGGCGCCCGAGAAGAGCAAGATGTTCACGGAGTATCCGCGCATCATGGCGGATCACCACATGATCGAATTCATCACCGACTGTCTGCGCCTGATCGTC
The DNA here is from genome assembly GCA_963771665.1 of uncultured Gammaproteobacteria bacterium. Classification (GTDB taxonomy): domain Bacteria; phylum Pseudomonadota; class Gammaproteobacteria; order Steroidobacterales; family Steroidobacteraceae; genus FEN-1191. The sequence goes on from CAVYUK010000018.1 coordinate 2,240, forward strand.
GGTGGCAACCTGGATCCGAACGAGCTCGAGAGCCTGCTCGAGTACGAACTCGAGACGCATCACAAGGAAGCCGCGGAGCCTGGGCACGCCATTCAGAAAGTGGCCGATGCGCTGCCGGGGTTCGGCATCGTCGCGGCGGTGCTCGGCATCGTCAACACCATGGCCTCCATCAAAGGCGCCGATACGGCCACCATCGGCGAGAAGGTCGGCGCGGCGCTGGTCGGCACCTTCCTCGGTATCCTGGTGGCATACGGCTTCGTCGGTCCGATCGCCTCGGCAGTCGAGAACCGCGCGCACGAAGAGGGCAAGGCGTTCGAGGTGGTGAAGATGGCGCTGGTCGCGAGCGTGCGCGGATATGCGCCGCCGGTGGCCGTCGAGTTCGCGCGCAAGCTGCTGTGGTCGGATGTGCGGCCGAGCTTCGCGGATCTCGAGGCGCACCTGAAGGGTAAGAAGAAGGAAGCGCCGAAGCAGGGTGTTGCGGCATGAGTGCGGCGGGCGCGGGGGGCGGCAAGGAACTGCGCCCGATCATCATCAAGAAGATCAAGAAGCAGGCCGCCGCGCATCACGGTGGTGCCTGGAAAGTCGCCTATGCCGACTTCGTGACCGCGATGATGGCCTTCTTCATGGTGATGTGGCTGGTGGCATCCGTCACCAAGGAGCAGCGCGCCGCGATTTTCGACTATTTCAACAACCCGAGCATGGAGCAGGGAAAATCCGTCAAACCCTCACCGGGCCAGATGGGTCCGGGCGGTGCCAGCACCAGTGTCATCAATATGGGCGGCGGCCTGGATGCGCGCCGTTCGACCAGTCCGATGTCGACCGGCATTGGCACCCCGGTGAACAGCACCGTCCCGACGGCGCAGACGCCGGCCGCGCAGCTCCCGACCTCCGAGGAGGAGGCCCGCAAGCTGACCGAGGCGGCCGATCACAAGAAGCTCGAATCGCTGATGCAGGAGCTGCGGCAGGCCATCGACATGAGCCAGGCGCTCAAGCCGTTCAAGGATCAGTTGCTGCTGGATATCACCCCCGAAGGTCTGCGCATCCAGATTGTCGATGCGAAGAACCGGCCGATGTTCGATCTGGGCAGCGCCCAGCTGAAGGATTACACCGGCCAGATACTGCATGAACTGGCGCCTTACCTGAGCAGCGTTCCCAATCGCATCAGCGTCTCCGGTCATACCGACACCACGCCCTATGCCGCGGCCAAGGGCCAGACGAACTGGGATCTATCGGCCGATCGCGCCAATGCGGCGCGCCGCGCGCTCGAGGGGGGCGGTCTTTCGACGGACAAGGTCGCGCGCATCGTCGGGCTGTCCTCATCGGTGCTGTTCGACAAGGAGAACCCACGCAACCCGATCAATCGCCGCATCAGCATCATCGTCATGACACAGCAGGCGGAGGAAGCCGCCGAGAAGACCGATGCGGTTGCGCCGCAGCCGCAGGGCGCAGGCGATGCGCCGCCAGCCGCCACCGCGGCGCCGTCCAGCGCGGACATGGCGGCCGCGACGCCCGTCGGGGCCGCCGCTCCGGCCGCCGCACTCACCTCGGCGACAGCCGGCCCCATCGATCGGCCCGCGCCGGTCGCACACTGACATTCTTGCGCCTACAATCCCAGCCGCGCACGCAGGTCTGCGCGGGGGGTGTAGGGCATGTTTTTTTCTCGATGGTACCGATGGGCTCTTGTCCTCTTCAGTCCGGTGATACTCAGCGTGGCCGGCTGCGCGACCAACGGCGCCGGCGCCTCGCATGCGCCGCCCGCGCCGCTGCCGGGAACCGAGGCATGCATCTTTACCGTGAATCTGAACGACTGGACCGTGATCGACAATTCGACGCTGATTGTCTACGCGCCGTTGCGCAAGGATGCCTACCTGCTGAAGCTGTTCGAGCCGATCTTCGATCTGCAGTTTCGCCAGTCGCTGGGGTTTGAGGATATCGAGCACAATGGCCAGCTCTGCAAGGACGACTACGTCGTGGCGCGCGGCGATGTTCCCCAGCGCACGCCGATCACCGCGATACGGGCACTGACGCCGGATCAGGCCAAGCAGATGATTGCGGCCGCTAAAGCTGCGGATGCCTCGAAGAAATGAGGGCCGAGTCGAGCGTGCTGTCGATGATCGGCAACACGCCGTTGCTCGAGCTGTCGCATCTGGATACCGGCCATTGCCGGCTGTTCGTGAAACTCGAGAACCAGAACCCGACCGGTTCGATCAAGGACCGAATCGGGCTGTCGATGATCGAAGCGGCCGAGCGCGAGGGGCATCTGCGCCCCGGCAGCGACCCGCCCAACACCATCATCGAGGCAACCGCGGGCAACACCGGCCTGGGATTGGCGCTGGTGGCAGCACAGAAGGGCTACCGGCTGATGCTGGTGATCCCCGACAAGATGTCGCAGGAAAAGATCCTGCACCTGCGCGCGCTGGGGGCGCACATCACGCTGACGCGCAGCGATGTCGCCAAGGGACACCCCGAGCATTACCAGGACCTGGCAGCGCGGCTGGCGCGCGAGACACCCAATAGTTTCTACGTCAATCAGTTCGCCAATCCGGCCAACCCGCGCGCGCACGAGTCCACGACCGGGCCGGAAATATGGGCGCAGACCGGCCATATGCTCGATGCGGTGGTGGTCGGCGTCGGCAGCGGCGGCACGATGAGCGGGCTATCGCATTATTTCCAGCGCGTCGCGCCGCACGTGGAGATGATCCTGGCGGATCCGAAAGGCTCGGTGCTGGTCGATGTGGTCCGGACTGGCAAGATTCAGAAGGCCGCGGGCTCCTGGCTGGTCGAGGGCATCGGTGAGGATGTGATTCCGCCGATACTGGATCTGTCGCGGGTGCGCGGTGCCTACGAGATTACGGATGCCGAGAGCTTTGCGACCGCGCGCGAAGTCCTCGCCAAGGAGGGCGTACTCGCAGGCTCGAGCTCGGGCACGCTGATCGCCGCGGCGCTGCGCTACTGCCGCGAGCAGACGGTACCCAAGCGCGTGGTTTCGCTGATCTGTGACAGCGGCAACAAATACCTGAACAAACTGTACAACGACAATTGGATGTTCGACCAGGGACTGCTGGACCGGCCGCGCCAGGGCAATCTGCTCGATCTGATCGTACGACGCTACCAGGAAGGCAGCACCGTGACGCTGCGGCCAACCGACAGCCTGATGCTCGCCTATCGGCGCATGAAGCTGTTCGACGTGTCGCAGATTCCGGTCATGGAAGGCGAGCGCCTGGTCGGTATCGTGGATGAGTCGGACCTGGTGATGCATCTACACACCGACCCCAAGCGATTCCAGGATCCGGTGAACACGGCCATGGTGCGCAGTGTCGAGACGATTGCGCCCGACGCGCCGATTGGCGATCTGCTGCCGATCTTCCAGCGCGATCACGTGGCGATCGTTGCCGAGCAGGGCCGATTCGTCGGCCTGATCACGCGCATCGATCTGTTGAATTATCTGCGCAAGCAAATCAGTTAGGGGCGGCAATGAGCGGCGACGACAAGGCTCCCGGCGGGCAACGCAGCGGTTTTGCCACCCGCGTCATCCACGCCGGCCAATCGCCGGATCCCACCACCGGCGCGGTAATGCCACCGATCTACGCGACTTCGACCTACGCGCAGCGCAGCCCCGGCGTGCACCAGGGTTTCGAGTATTCGCGCAGCCAGAACCCGACCCGATTCGCCTATGAGCGCTGTATCGCCGATCTCGAGGATGGCAGTCGCGGATTCGCCTTCGCCTCCGGACTGGCGGCGACATCGACGCTGCTCGAGCTGCTCGTTCCCGGCGATCACGTGGTGGCCTCGGATGACCTGTATGGCGGCAGCCGGCGGCTGTTCTCGCGCGTGCGCCAGATCTCTGCGGGACTGAGTTTTACGTTCGTCGATCTGCGCGATCTGAAAGCCGTCGAGAAGGCGATCGAGCCGCGAACGCGTCTGATCTGGGTCGAAACGCCGAGCAATCCCATGCTCAAGCTGGCGGATCTCGCGGCAATTGCCGCGATGGCGCGCGGCCGCGGCGTGCTCAGCGCCGCCGACAATACCTTTGCAACGCCGTACCTGCAGCGGCCGCTGAATTTCGGCTTCGACCTGGTCATGCATTCGGGCACCAAGTACCTGAATGGGCATTCCGACGTCGTCAACGGTGTGCTAATCGTCGGCGACAATGCCGCACTGGCCGAACGGCTCACGTTTCTGCAGAACTCGGTAGGCGCGATCGCCGGCCCATTTGACTCCTTCCTTGCGCTGAGAGGATTGAAGACACTGTCGCTGCGCATGCAGCGACACTGCGAGAACGCGCTCGAGCTGGCCTCCTGGCTGGAACATCATCCGAAGGTCGGGCGCGTGCACTACCCGGGGCTCGCCTCGCATCCGCAGCACGCGCTGGCGCGCGCGCAAATGCGCGATCCGCGCGGACAGAGTGCCTTCGGCGGCATGATCTCGATCGAACTCAAGGGCGGCATCGAGGATTCGCGGCGCTTTCTCGAGCGCTGCGAAGTGTTCGCGCTGGCCGAGTCACTCGGCGGGGTGGAGAGTCTCATCGAGCATCCGGCCATCATGACGCACGCCAGTGTGCCGAGCGAAGCCCGCGTCGCACTGGGCATCACCGACACGCTCTGTCGGCTGTCGATCGGGGTTGAGGCGGTAGAAGACCTGCGCGCGGATCTGACGCAGGCGCTGCGTTAGCCCGCGTTGTATCAGCTCGCGCGGCCGCTCAGCGACAGCGCGATCTCAACCGCCAGTCCGCCGCCCTCGACGTTGCTGGCACTGACGCTGCCACCATGCAATGCGGCCACGCGCGCGGTGATTGCGAGGCCGATCCCGTAGCCGCCGGATTCCCGATCGCGCGCGCTGGCGACGCAGAAGAACGGTTCGAAGATCCGCGCCAGCATGTTCTCGGGCACTCCCGGACCATGATCGCGGATGCGGATCAACGCCTGCCCGGGCGTGTGCTCGAGCGTGACTTCCACCATGCCGCCGGCCGGGGAGAAGCGCACGGCGTTACGCAACACGTTCTCGACTGCTCGATAGAGCAGTTCGCGGTCACCCGGGATGGCCAGCGGTGTCATCGGGCGGGTGAGCACCTGGATCGATCGGGGCTCGGCTTCGACGCGCGCATTCTCCACCTGCGTCTCGATGATTTCCTCGAGGTTCACCGGCTCCACCACCAGCGCCCGCGCGGGATCGTCCAGCCGCGACAGACCCAGGATTTCACCGATGAGCTCGTCCAGCCGCGCGGTTTCCTGCTCGATGCGGTCGAATTCCTGCTCGAGATTGGCATTGGGACGGCGAGCCAGGCCGAGCGCGATCTGTAATCTTGCCAATGGGGAGCGCAGTTCATGCGAGACATCGCGCAGCAGCTCGCGATGCGAGGCCAGCAGCGCGCGCAACCGCTCGGCCATCAGATCGAAATCGAGCGCCAGCATACCCAGCTCATCGCGCCGGCTCCCCATGAGACTTGCGACGCGCACGCCCAGGTCGCCCGCGGCGATCGAGCGCGTGGCGGCGCGCAGATGCCGGATCGGGTCGGACAGGTAGCGCGCCAGCAGGAAGCAGACGATGGTGCTGACGAGCAGCGTCGCGATTGCCGTCACTATCGGGGTTTCAGTGGGATTGAAAATGCCCAGCGGGCCGCGCCGCAGCCGCAACAGCGATAGCGCGTAGGTTTCATCGTTGGGGGACACCAGCTGCGAGAGCCAGCGCACATCGCGCGCGTCGGGAGGCAGTTCCGGCACGCGCCCCGGAACACTGCCGCGGCCAAAGCGCGCGCGCAGGAATTCCGGCACACGGCGTCCGAGCAGATCATTGCCGTGACGGTCGAGCACGAACAGCCGATCCGGCAACACGCGCGTGGTCTCTTCCGCCAGCCAGTCACGCAACCCCGGCACACCGTGATCGGCCAGTACACTCGAGGCCTCGCGCGCGAGCTGATCCTGGCGCGATTGCTCGCGCATGGCGCGCTGGTCGGCCAGCCACAGTGTGGTCATCCACGTGAACACCAGCGCCAGCACCATCGCGATCCAGAATGCGATGAAGATCCTGACGTAGAGACTGCGCATGCTGCTCAGGACTTTGGCGGTGGTTCCGCGACGGTCAGCACATAGCCGGTGCGGCGTACGTTGACGATCGAGATCTCGTCGGCGACCGCGACCAGCTTGCGGCGGATGTTGCTGATGTGGGTGTCGATACTGCGGTCATAGGGAGTCAGGCGCCGGCCGAGCACCTGGCGTGTGAGCTGCTCGCGCGAGACCACGATGCCGACCTGCTGCATGAGTACCTCGAGCACGCGGAACTCGGCGCCCGTGAGCGTGACGGTCTCGCCGCGCGCGCTGGCGGTGCGACTCGAGAACAGCAGGCTCAAGGGCCCGGCATCGATGCGATCGCGCCGGCCCGCCTGCGGCTCGAGCAGCAGGCTGCGCCGCAGGATGGCCCGCATGCGGGCCACGAGCTCGCGCGGGTTGAACGGCTTTGGCAGGTAGTCGTCCGCGCCGAGCTCCAGGCCCACGACCCGGTCGATATCCTCCCCACGCGCCGTCAGCATGAGCACGGGCGTGGAGTTCTTCTGCCGCAGCAGCCGCAGCACATCCAGGCCACCGAGCCGCGGCAGCATGACGTCGAGCACGATCAGATCAAAATGATGGCGCCCCAGTGAGTAGAGTGCTTCATCGCCATCGTGCACGGTCGTGAGCCGGAAGCCCTCCGGATTGAGATACTCCGCCAGCATGCGGCACAGCTCGCGGTCGTCGTCGACCAGCAGCACCGCCATGGGCGCGGCGCCGGAGCCGGGGTCATTGGGGGAATCGGGCGCTTCGGGTGTGGACTGCATGCGCTCATTGTCCGGGAGATGCTGCAGGGCTGCCTGGAGGCTTTACAATTCTATGCACTGTCGCCGTTGTCCGACATCCGGCTGGCCGCGGTGGAACGAACGGAGTGCTCCCGCGGTCATAGCGGGTTTTGGTCCGGTGCGGGATCCTAGGTTTTAGACCTTTAGCGCCAGGTAAGTTGCAGGAGCAGACTTTTTGAAATCGCACCGCCGTTCGCGATGGCACGGGCCATTGCCGATGGCTCTTTGCACGCTGGCGCTGACATTCGGGATAGGCGTGCGCGCGTACGCGGCCGATCCGCAGCCCTATACGGTCAATATCCACTCCACCGGCATCTCGGCGCTGGATTCGACGCTGCACGCCACTTCGCAGCTCGAATCGCTGCGCAAGGGCGCCCCGGTGGGTCCGTTCGCCCTGATCGGCCGGGCTCAGGACGATGGCGAGCGGCTCGCGACCGTGATGGAGAGTTTTGGCTACTACCGGCGCGCGCTCAAAATCACGATCGAGGGCAAGACGCTGGATGACCCGGCACTGGCGGATGATCTCGCGGGCCTGTCCAAGGATCACCCCGCCCGCGTGGAGGTGGATACCGAGCTGGGCCCGCTGTTTCACCTGCGCAATGTCACGCTCGATGGCGATGTCAGCGACGCTGCCCGCAGCGCCATGCAGCTTCCGAGCGGCGCGCCGGCGGTCGCCGCCAATGTGCTCGCGGCCCACGACCGCCTGTTGACCGCATTGCAGGAGGAGGGTCACGCACTGGCCAAGGTCGACGAGCCGGTGGCTTACGAGGATGCGCACGAACCGGTGCTCGATGTGCAGATGAAGGTCGATGCCGGCCCGTCGGTGCGCATCGGCGCGATATTTCTGACGGGCCTGACGCGCATGCACGAGGCCTTCATCCGCAAGCGCCTGCTGCTGCATTCGGGCGAGCCCTACAGTCCAAGCCACATCGAACGGGCGCGATCGGACCTGCTCTCACTCGGCGTGTTCGCCGGTGTGACCGTGCAACCGGCCACGACGCTCGATCCGGCGGGCACGCTGCCGATCACCTTCGAACTCAAGGAGCGCAAACGCCACGCGGTCACGCTCAATGGCGCCTATTCCAGCGATCTGGGTGGCAGCGCCGGCGCCACCTGGACGGATCGGAACCTGTTCGGCAATGCCGAGCAGCTCAACCTCACCGCGAGCGCCATCAACCTGGGGGGCAATGCCACCACGGGCCTCGGTTACGATTTTGCCGCGCAGCTCATCAAGCCCGACTTTATGGCGCGCGACCAGTCGCTGCAGTTAAGCCTGGCCGCACTCAAGCAGGATCTGATTGCCTATGAGCAGACCGCCACCACGGCCGGCGCGTCGCTGAATCGAAAGCTCTCCACGTCATGGACCATCAGCGCGGGTGTGGGCCTGGAGCACGAGCAGATCATCCAGGAAGGCGCCTCCTGTCTGCCGCCGGCGCCCCCGGACGCCGACCTGGCGCTGCTGTGCGCCAAGGTACTGCGCTACTACACGTTGATATCGCTGCCGATCAGTGCGAAGTACGACACCACCGGCGTCGCCAATCCGCTGGAAGATCCTCGCAAAGGTTTTCGCGCCACGCTAACCATAACGCCAACCGAGTCCCTCGGTGCCGGCCACTCGGTGGCGACCCTCGACAATCCCGCGGGCACGGCCAGCGCAACGTTCCTGGTCGTACAGAGCACGATCTCCAGCTATTTCGACCTCGCGCGAGTCGGCTGGTCGCAACCGGGCCGCAGCGTCATCGCGATGCGCGCGCTCGGCGGCCTCGCCGTGGGCGCGAGCGAATTCAGCCTGCCTCCCGACCAGCGCTTCTATGGCGGCGGCAGCCTGACGGTGCGCGGTTATCCCTATCAGGGCGTGGGCCCGTCCTTCCTGGACGGTAACCCCATCGGCGGCACTGCCATCGAAGCGGTGGGAGCCGAACTGCGCCAGCGCATCGGTCAGAACTGGGGCACTGTGTTCTTCGTCGATGCCGGCGATGTCACGGCAACCACGCGGCCCTTTTCCGGCAATCTGAGCTTTGGCTTCGGCACCGGCGTGCGTTATTACACTCCGATCGGACCCATTCGTCTGGACGTCGGCTTCCCGGGTGCGCATCCTGCCGGGCAGGGCTTTCCGTTCGTCGAGGTTTATGTGGGACTGGGGCAGGTGTTCTGATGCGACGCCGCCACCGCGTGTTGTTGTGGGTGCTGTCCTTAGTGGTAGGCCTACCGGCGCTGCTGCTCCTCGGCATCTACGTCACCGCCAACACCGCGGCCGGGCGCGGCTGGATCGAGCAGCTGACGGCGAGCCTGACTCACGGCAATGTGCAGCTGATCGGTCTGAGCGGCCAGTTTCCGCAGCGTCTCGAATTGCGTCGCCTGGAATTGCGCGACCCACAGGGACTGTGGCTGTCGATTGATCAGATCGAATTGCAGTGGTCGCCGCTGCAGCTGCTCTCGCGTCGCGTGAAGGCGGCTGTGTTGCGCGCGGCGGAGGTGCGGATGGAGCGCGCGCCCGCCTATCCGCGCGATCCCAACCCAAAGCCGGCGCGTCACTGGCCGCGCGTCGAACTCGACCAGCTCGACCTGGCGCGGGTTGATCTGGGCGCTGCACTGGTGGGCAGTCCCACCGCGCTCACACTGCAGGGCCATGGCTACTGGGACTCGATCGAGCGTACCTCCATCGACCTGGCGGCGAAACGGCTCGACGCGGTGCCTTCAACTTATAGCGTGGCGCTGCGGTTCGACGATCGCATGCTGCAGGCCCAGGTCGACCTCGAAGAGGATGCCGGCGGTCCGCTGGCTCACCTGGCGCAGGTGCCCGGCATCGGCGCGCTGTCGATTCACCTGACAGTGGACGGGCCGCGCACGGGCGCCGCCGCCAAGCTGAAGGTTGCCGCAGGCAGCCTGACAGCCAACGCCGGCGGCACGCTGAACGCCAACACCGGCGCGGCCGTGCTCGATGTGGCGGCCGATTCGCAGGCGATGACGCTACGCGACGGCATTGCCTGGCAACGCCTGCATCTGACCGGGCACTGGAGCGGCCAGGCGACGGCGCCGGAAACTACCGCGGAACTCGAAGCCAGCGGACTCGCCGTGCCGGGCGTGCAGCTGTCGGCGGTTTCGGCGCAGTTCAGCGGCCATGCGGGCGCACTGACACTGGATGCGAAAGGCAGTGGGCTGACGCTGCCCGGACGCGTGGGCACGATGTTCGCCGCAGCGCCGGTCTCGGCCCACGTGGTCATGCAGCTGGACAAGCCGGGACGTCCCGCCGATTTCACGGTGTCACACGCGGTGCTCGGCGGCAGCGGCCACTGGAGCGGAGGCCTGCTCGATGGGGCCGGCAATCTCACTGCGACGATTGCTGACCTTGCGCCCGTGGCCGCGTTGGCGGCTTTGCAGCTCCAGGGCCGCGGCACCGTCAAGGCCCGCTTCGCCACGCACTCGCACGAGCGCGATCTCGATGTGACCGGTGACCTCGTGGTCAGCGGCGGCCGGGCGCCGCTGGCGGGGCTGCTGGCACCGAACTGCACACTGAGCGCGTCGCTGGCTTTCGATGAGCAGGGACTTGCGATCACGCGCGCGGAGCTCGCCTCGACCCACGCCAAGGCGGCGGCGCATGGTCGTGTCGACCCGCAGGGCCTGGGTCTGGAGTGGAAAGCATCGCTGGCGGATCTCACCACGCTGTCCCCCAGGCTTGCCGGCACCGCCAGCGCCAAGGGCAGCATCGAGGGACTGTCGCCACGGCTCTCGATGACGGCGGACGCGGACGGCGAGGTGGCCTTCAATGGCACCAAGAGCGGGCCGATCCACTTGAAGGCGCGCGTGCATGATCTGCCACAGCGACCAGTTGGGGAGGTGCAGCTGACAGGCGCGGTCGACCAGGCACCGATCAACCTGGACGTCAGCGCGCAGAGCGGTCCTGATGGAACGCTGGTAGCGAAGATCCAGCGCGGCGAGTGGAAAAGCGCGCGGCTGCAGGGCCTGATGCGCTGGCCGGCGGCAGCCACGGCGCCGCAGGGCCAGATCGAATTGGCCATGGAGCACCTGGAAGACCTGGCGCCGCTGCTGGGGCAGCCGCTGCAGGGCAGCGTTTCCTCGCGCGTCGACTTCGAGGCGTCGGTGGCGGGCGGGCGGGCGCGCATACGCGTCGATGCCCGGGATGTCGGTATCCCCGCGCAGCAGCTGAAGACTCTGCGCCTGTCGGGTGAGATCAACGGACTGACCACACAGCCGGTGGTGGCGTTGCGGTTATCGACGAATGCCGTCGTGTCCGAGGTGCCCGTAAACCTGCGCGCGCAGATTCAGGGTCCCGTCAACGCCCTGGCCCTGCAGCTGACGGCCAAGAGCGAGGGTGATGCCAATACCACCGCGGAGGCCACTGCCACGGTAACGCTGGATACCGGGCAGAGCACGCTGCGCCTGAGCGCACTCGAGCTCAAGTACCGGGAGCAGACCGCGCGCCTGCTGTCGCCGGCGCTGCTTTCGTTCGGCGATGGCTTGAGCGTCGACACCTTGCGGCTGGGACTGGGCGACAGCACCTGGCAGTTGCAGGGCCGACTGACCCCGGCGCTGGACCTGCGCGCATCGGTGCACGATCTGACCGCGCCGCTGCTGCACCCGTGGCTGCCGGCACTGCAGGCCGAAGGCCATATCGACCTCGATGCGGAACTGCACGGCACCATCGCCGAACCCACCGGCAGCCTGACGCTTAACGGTCACGGCCTGCGCGCGCGCAGCGGCTCGGTGCGCGGCCTGCCTGCCGGGAATATCGTGCTGCAGGCGCAGCTGCAGCAGACCGTGGCGCAGGTCGACCTGAAGGCTGACGCCGGCGAGCGGCTGCAATTGCAGGCCACCGGACAGGTGCCGCTCAATCGCGCGGCACCGATGGCAGTCAAGCTCGTCGGCTCGTTCGATCTGATGGTGTTCAATCCCATTCTCGAGGCGGGCGGCCAGCAGGTGCGCGGCAAAGCGACGCTCAATGCCGACATCAAGGGCACGCTGGCGCAGCCCGATGCGCAGGGCCGCATCGAGATCGCGCATGCCGATGTGCAGGACTATCCGCGCGGCCTGCACCTGACCGATATCAACGGCGCGCTGGTGGCCAATGGCGACCGGCTGCAACTGCAGCAGCTCGAAGCGCACGCCGGTCCGGGCACCCTCTCGGTCAGCGGCTCGCTCGGCCTGGGCGAGGGTCTGCCGCTGGCGCTGAAAATCGAGGCGCACAACGCCCGGCCCCTGGCCAGCGATCTGATCACGGCGAATATCGACATGAACCTCACGGTCAATGGACCGCTGCGGCAGAAGCTCGACGTGGCGGGCAAGCTGCACCTCAATCGCGCCAATCTCACCATCCCCAATGCGCTGCCGCCGAGTGTGGCCGTGCTCGATGTGCGTCGGGCCGGAGCGCCGCCGCTGCCGCCGCGGCCCAGTTCGGTGGTCATCAACCTCGATATTGCGGTCGACGCGCCGCGCGCGATCTTCGTCGGCGGCCGCGGTCTGAATGCGGAACTCGGCGGTGCCCTGCACGTGGGCGGCAGCGCGGAGGAGCCGGCCATCAGCGGCGGCTTCGACATGCGCAACGGCACCATCAGCCTCGCCGGCTCCACGCTTACCTTCACCAGCGGCAAGGTCAGCTTCAACGGCAGCGGCCTGAAGAAAAGAATCGATCCCACGCTGGACTTCACCGCCACCAACGTCAGCAACGGTGTCACCTATATGCTCAATGTCGGCGGCTACGCCGACGCACCGGTGATCACGCTCAGCAGCACTCCCGAGCAGCCACAGGATCAGATCCTCTCGCGGCTGCTGTTCGGCGCCGACCCCGCCCAGCTATCGACATTGCAGGTGGCGCAGATCGCCACCGCCCTGGCGACGATGAGCGGCGTTGGCGGCGGACACAACCCGCTGACGGCAGTGCAGCGCAAACTGCGGCTGGATCGACTGGCCATCAGCAGCAACACGACCGGCACGCCGACCGCGGCGGGCCCATCCGCCCAGGGAACTAACACCGGCGCGACGATCGAGGCGGGCCGCTACGTCTCGAGCCGCGTCTACGTGGGAGCCAAGCAGTTCACGACCGGCACCACGCAGGCGCAGGTGCAGGTGGATTTGACCAAGAGCCTGAAGATCCAGACCACGGTGGGCACCGGGGGCGGCACGGTCCAGGGCGAGACGCCGCAAAACGATCCGGGCAGCAGCATCGGCCTGAGCTATCAGTTCGAATACTGATCAGTTCGAATACTGGCGCGTTCGGTGCCATACTCCCTTTTTTGCGGTCAAGGGGCGACACATGGCAAACAATCCGTTGAATCGTCTTGCAGCACTCGGTCAATCGGTGTGGCTCGACTACATCCATCGCGATCTGTTCGCGAGCGGCCAGCTGAAGGCCCTGATCATGCAGGATTCGCTCTCGGGCATGACGTCCAATCCAGCCATCTTCGAAAAGGCGATTGCGCAGAGCAATGCCTATGACAGCGAGATTCTTTCGCTGAGCAGCCGCGGCCTCGACGCAATTGGAATCTACGAGCAGCTCAGCCAGCAGGATGTGGGACGCGCGGCCGATGAGTTTCGCGGCGTGTTCGATGCCACCAAGGGCGCCGACGGTTATGTGAGCCTGGAGGTCAATCCGCACCTGGCCAACGACACCGAAGGCACGGTGGTCGAGGCGCGGCGGCTTTGGGCCGCGCTCAATCGCCCCAATGTGTTTATCAAGGTGCCGGGCACCCGCGCCGGCCTCGTGGCCATCGAGCAACTGATCAGCGAGGGCATCAGCATCAATGTGACGCTGCTGTTCGGGCTGCCGCGCTATCGTGAGGTCATCGACGCCTTCATCGGCGGCCTCGAGAAGCGCCTCGCCAAGGGACTGCCCATCAAGTCGGTGGCATCGGTGGCAAGCTTCTTCATCAGCCGCATCGATGCGGTGGTCGACCCGATGATCGACGCGCTGGTCGCCAAGGGCGATGCGCGCGCGGCGCAGGCCAAGGCGCTGCGCGGCGAAGTGGCGATCGCCAGTGCGAAGCTCGCCTACCAGATGTATCGGCACGTGTTTGCGCATGATCGGTTCATGGCGCTCAAGGCCAAGGGCGCGCAGCAGCAGCGCCTGCTATGGGCCAGCACCAGTGCCAAGGACCCGAAGTACAGCGACGTGAAGTATGTCGAGGCGTTGATTGGTCCGGATACCGTCGACACCATGCCGATGGAGACGGTGCTGGCCTATCGCGATCACGGTCAGCCGCAATCGCGGCTGCTCGAGCAGGTCGATCAGTCGCGCGCCGTGTTCGAGGAACTGCCGAAGCTGGGGATCCATCTCGATGCCATCACGCAGCAGCTCGAGGATGAGGGTGTCACCAAATTCAATCAGCCCTTCGACAAGCTGATGCAGGCGGTGAAGACCAAGCAGGGTGCGGTCAAGCAGGCTGCCGCAGCGCGCGGATGAAGCCGCGCACGCCGGTGTCGATGAGCCGGGCAACGCGCGCAAAATCGGCGGCTTCGCCGTAGTAGGGATCGGGGACGTCGCGCAGCGGCTGGTCGGGTGCAAAATCCAGCAGACGCACCAGACGGGCCCGTGCCCGCGGGTGCGAGTGTTTCAGAGCATCGCGGTGATTGGTCTCATCCATGAAGACGATCCAGTCGAAGCGGTCGAAATCGCCCGCGTTGAGTGCTCGTGCGCGCAGGCCCGACATGTCGACGCCATGCTGCAGGGCGGCGTGCTGCGAACGCTCATCCGGCGGGGCGCCGATGTGATAACCGTGCGTACCGGCTGAGTCGATCTCGAACTGCAGCTCCGGCGCCAGGGTTGGCGCCAGATGGCGAAACACTGCCTCCGCCGTGGGCGAGCGGCAGATGTTTCCCATGCAGACGAATAGAACCCCGATCTTCGGTATAGCTCCAGCCGCCGTCACTTCACGCTATAACCGCGCGCCTCGAGACATGCGGTCTGGGCACGCAGGTTGTCGCCGCGATTGCCAGGGCCCGCGCCGGGCTGCGAGGCAGCCCAGTTGCTGCATTCCTGCTTGTCCTGTGACTGCTGCTGCTCGGTCTGTCCATTCTTCGGATAGACGAACAGGTCGGCACTGCCTGCCGGCGGGCCGTACTGCCCGGGACCCGAGTACTGGCCTGGCGGCGGCTGCGCGCTGGGCGCACCGGATATCTGCGGCGGGGGCGTCACCGAGGTGTAACCGCCGGCCGCGCCGTCGTAGATGTAGTAGTTGTCGTTGGCGTAGTAATACGGCACGCCGTCCCACCACAAGGTGGAGTAGTAGAGCGGCAAAGTCGCCAGGAAGAGCCCGCCGACCGGCCAGCCCCACCAGCCCCAGCCATAGCCGCCGCGAAAGCCGTAATAGCCACCGCGGTAGCCATAGCCACCCCGATAGCCGTAGCCACCCCGATAGCCGTAGCCACCGTGATACCCGTAGCCTCCATGAAAGCCGCCGCCTCCAACGTGGCCGACAGCGCCGCCGCCGCCGTGACCCGCAGCCAGTGCGTTGGTCGGTGCCGCGATGGCGCCGCCGACGATCAGTGCAAGACCTGCCGTTCGCAGTCCGTGGAAGATGGAATTGGCGTTCATCGAAAGCCTCGTGATCGTGTCCGATCGATGGGTGTGACCCAGGTAAGTGTCAGTTTACGCCCGACTAGCTTAAACCAAGCTGAACGGCGGATTAAGTTCGCCGGGTAGCCAAGTTTATGTCAGACGCTTACTGCGATTAACGTTCGAGTGGCAGGAAAGATGACCGCGCCTTAAGCCGTAGGTGGCCGACGGAATCCGCAGCGGTTTCCGGCTAGCAGCAGCTCTCGGCAGCTCTCAGCAGCTTTCGGCTGCCGCTGCCCCTTAGCAAGGTCGCAGTAGGGGGCGCTCAGCGCTCCCAGTGTCCCGGGGCGTAGTGCCAGCGCGGGCCGGCCTGGACCCAGGCATCGGGTACCCAGTGATAGCCGCGACGCTCGTGGATGTAATGTCCGCCCACCCAGACGTGGCGGCCACCGCGCCATGCCCAGTATCCGGGTGCCCAGACGTAGCCGGGGCGAACCGCGGGAACCACTTCCACCTGCGGCGCGGGCGGTGCCACACCGATATCGACTACCACGCCTGCGGAACTCAACGCCGGTACTGCCATCGCGGCTGCGAGAACCAGCGCGGTGACGTAAGCAGTTCGTTGCCTGACCATGATGAGGAACCTCAGTGCAGCATTGAATGCGATGCCCTCGATGATATCGCAACCATTGTTGGCTACCAAACCTGCTGCTGCGTGTTAGCTAGCGCGTAAGCTAGACACACGTCGCAGTTCTTTGATGGAGAGCAAGGATGCCCGCGCCCGTGCAGAAAACCACCGATGCCGATCCCGAGGAAACACGGGAATGGCTCGAAGCGCTCGAAGCGGTGGTGAAACGCCACGGCAAGGCACGGGGCGTTTATCTGCTATCGCAGCTGGAAGAGCAGGCGCGTCAATTAGACATCCTGACCCATGCGGTGCCGTATTCGTCCTACAGAAACACTATTGCACTCGATCAGCAGGCTGTGCATCCGGGCGACGTGGCGATGGAGGAGCGCATCACCGCGATACTTCGCTGGAACGCGCTGGCGATGGTGGTACGCGCCAACCAGGCCTACGGCGAACTTGGCGGCCATGTGGCCAGCTACGCCTCCGCCGCCGAGATCTTCGAGATCGGTTTCAATCATTTCTTTCGCGCCGACAGCGAAGGCCACAATGGCGACCTGGTGTTCTTCCAGCCGCACTCGGCGCCCGGTGTCTACGCGCGCGCGTTTCTCGAGGGACGCTTGAGCGAAGAGCAGCTGGCGCATTTCCGCCAGGAGGTCGGCGGCCGCGGTCTCTGCTCCTATCCGCACCCGTGGCTGATGCCCGAGTTCTGGCAGGTGCCGACCGGTTCGATGGGCATCGGTCCGATCAGCGCCATCTACCAGGCGCGCTTCATGCGCTACCTCGCGGATCGCGCGTTGGCGGACACCGCCGCCAGGCATGTCTGGGGCGTGTTCGGCGATGGCGAGATGGATGAGCCCGAATCGGTGGCCGCGCTGACGCTGGCGGCGCGCGAGCAGCTCGACAATCTGACCTTCGTCATCAATTGTAACCTGCAGCGCCTGGATGGTCCGGTGCGCGGCAATGGCCAGATCATCCAGGAACTCGAAGGCCTGTTCACGGGGGCCGGATGGAACGTCATCAAGGTGCTCTGGGGTTCGGACTGGGATTCGCTGTTCGCGCGCGATACACATCACGCGCTGTTGCGGCGATTCGCGGAAACCACCGATGGGCAGTACCAGACGCTCGGCGCCAATGATGGCGCCTACAACCAGGCGCACTTCTTCCAGCTCGACCCTGAGCTGCGTGCGCTAGTCGCACACATGTCACTCGAGGATATCGATGCGCTCAAGCGCGGCGGCCACGACCTGCGCAAGCTCTACGCCGCCTTTGCCGCCGCGCGCGCCCACAAGAGCCAGCCCACGGTGATTCTCGCCAAGACGAAGAAGGGCTACGGCATGGGAGATGCGGGCGAGTCGCGCATGACATCGCACCAGCAGAAGAAACTCGACACGGCGTCGCTGCTGGGCCTGCGCGATCGCTTTTCACTGCCGCTGAGCGATGAGCAGGTGGCGGATCTCGCCTTCATCAAGCCGGCCGAGGACAGCGCCGAGCTGCGTTATCTGCGCGCGCGGCGCGCCGAGCTGGGCGGCTATCTGCCCGTGCGGCGCGCGCACGCACCGCCAGTGTCGGTGCCGGCCCTGTCGAGTTATGGAGCCTTCGCGCTCGATGCGGGCGGCAAGGAGATGTCGACCACGATGGCCGCGGTGCGGCTGTTCAGCAATCTGCTGCGCGATAAGAAGCTGGGGTCCCGGGTGGTGCCCATCGTCGCCGACGAGGCCCGCACCTTTGGTATGGCGAACCTTTTTCGCCAGATCGGCATCTACTCGCCGGCCGGGCAGCTCTACGAACCCGAGGATGCCGGCTCGCTGCTGTCCTATCGGGAAGCGCGCGATGGTCAGTTGCTCGAAGAGGGCATCACGGAGGCGGGCGCGCTCTCGTCGTGGGTGGCCGCATCGACCGCCTACAGCGTGCACGGCCTGCGCATGCTGCCGTTCTATATCTTTTATTCGATGTTTGGATTCCAGCGCGTCGGCGATCTGATCTGGGCCGCGGCGGACCAGCGTTCGCGCGGATTTCTGATCGGCGCCACCGCCGGCAGAACCACGCTCGGCGGCGAGGGCCTGCAGCACCAGGATGGCTCGAGTCACGTGGTCGCCGCCACCGTGCCCAACTGCCGCGCCTACGATGCGGCTTTCGCGGGCGAGCTGGCCATCATCCTCGACCACGGGGCGCGCTCGATGATGCAGCGGAGCGATGATGAGTTCTACTACGTCACGGTTGCCAACGAGAACTATGCGCAGCCCTCGCTGCCTGCGGATGTGGCCGCGCACGTGATCCGCGGCATGCGGCGCCACGCGAGCGTCGTCGCCGAGGGGGACGAAAGAGCAATCGCCAGCGTGCGGCTGCTCGGTTCGGGCGCCATTCTGCGGGAAGTCATCGCGGCGGCAGCGCTGCTGGCCGAACAATTCCATGTCTCCAGCGAGATCTGGAGCGTCACCAGTTTCAGCGAGCTCGCGCGCGAGGCGGCCGAGGTGGCGCGCTGGAATCGACTGCACCCGCGCGAGCGGCCACGCGAATCGCACCTGGAGCAATGCCTGCCCGGGGATGCACCCATCATCGCGGCCAGCGACTATGTGCGTGCTTATCCGCAATTGATCGCGCCCTACCTGGCGGCATCATTCACGGCACTGGGAACCGATGGGTTCGGGCGCAGCGACACGCGATCGGCACTGCGACGCTTCTTCGAGATCGATCGGGAGCACATCGTGGTGGCGGTGCTCGACGCGGCCGCGCGACGCGGCGATGTGGATCGTCAGGTAGTGGCGAGTGCGATCGAGCGCTTTGGAATCGATGCGGAACTGGCCGCGCCCTGGACGCGTTAGCGGTGGTGCAGCGCGGCTTCCACGGCCTCGAACAGGCGGTGGATGCCGAAGGACACGTCCTGAATGGCGCCATTGACGAAGAACCCGGGAGTGCCGCGCACGCCGCTGTCGCGTCCGCTCTTGGCATGCTCGCGAATCCGCTGCAGGTAGATGTGATCGTCGAGTTCGGCCGTGTAGCGCGCCATGTCGAGCCCTAGCCGCTCGGCATAGCCGTGCAGGTTGGGGCCTTTCAGATGCAGCTGATTGTCGAACAGCAGATCGTGCATTGGCCAGAACTTGCCCTGCGCCGCGGCGACTTCCGCCACTTCCGCGGCGAGCAGCGCATGCGGGTGCACTTCCTCGAGCGGAAAATGGCGAAACACGAAGCTGATGCGCCCGGGGAAGCGTTCGAGCAGCAATTTCACCGCCGGCGCTGCCTGCTTGCAGTTCGGGCATTCGAAATCGCCGTATTCGACCACCGAGACCGGCGCATGCGCCTCACCGAGCAGGTGGTCGG
>CAVYUK010000019.1:0-9383 GCA_963771665.1 uncultured Gammaproteobacteria bacterium
TGGCCCCGACCGGGGGCGTCAATCGGAACGGATGCTCACTGCTCATGACCCGATTGTGCCACGAAGCTGTGGCATTTTGCGGACCCGTGCGCCAAGTGATAGCGTGAGGTGATTCATGAGTACACGCTGCAAGCATCTGAGCGCGGTCAAGACGGCCAAGCCGAACACGAATGGCTGTGAGGAATGCCTGAAGCTGGGCGATGATTGGGTGCATCTGCGCCTGTGCCGTACCTGTGGCCACGTGGGCTGCTGTGATGACTCGAAGAACCGGCACGCCACGAAGCATTTCCATGCCACGCAGCATCCGATCGTGACCTCTCTCGAGCCGGGCGAGGATTGGAGCTGGTGCTATGTCGATGAGCTGGTGATGGAGCTACGGTGAGCGGCACAGCGGAAAAGCGGCTCGTGGTAAGCGACATGCTGCGCAAACGGCGCGAGCAGATGTTCCCCAAGCTCAGCGCGGCGCAGATCGCGCGCCTGGAGGCGCACGGGCAGCGCATCGAGATCCGTCCCGGCGAAGTGCTGGCCGAACCCGGCAACCGTCAACTGCGCGTGTTCGTGGTGCTGTCGGGCAGCATAGAAATTCTGCTGCCCGATGAGAGCGACGGACAGTTGCTGTACCTGCTGACCGCCGGGGATTTCAGCGGTGAGATGAGTGCGCTGCGCGGCAGTTCGGCGCAGACGACGCTGCGAGTGCGGCGGCCCGGTAACGCCATCGCGCTCGATTCCGCGCAGATCCGCGCCGTCATACAGACCGACGCGGAACTCAGCGAACTGTTCATGCGTGCCTTCATTCTGCGTCGCGTGGCGCTGATCCAGAGCAATAGCGGCGAGATCACGCTGCTCGGCTCGAGCCACTCGGCCGATTCGCTGCGACTGCGCGAGTTCCTGACCCGTAACGGCCAGCCCTATCATGACGTCGACATCGAGACTGACCCGGACACGGCGGCGCTGTTCGAGCGCTTTCACCTGACCGCCGCCGATATGCCCGTGGTCGTTTGCCGCGCCGCGCAGATGTTCCGCAATCCCAGCAATCACGATCTGGCCGAGTGCCTGGGACTGAATCCACAGGTCGATGACAGCCGCATCTACGACCTGCTGATTGTCGGCGCCGGTCCCGCGGGACTCGCCGCGGCCGTCTATGGTGCCTCCGAGGGCCTGAACGTGCGCGTGGTGGAGACCACCGCGCCGGGCGGCCAGGCCGGCACCAGCTCGAAGATCGAAAACTACCTGGGATTTCCCACCGGCATTTCCGGTCGCGCGCTGGCGGGCCGTGCGCTCTCGCAGGCGCAGAAATTCGGGGCGGCGCTCAGCGTGGCGGCGGACGCAGTCGAACTGAGCTGCATGCAGCGGCCCTACAGCATTCGACTCGCCGACGGCAAGGTGCTCCGCGGCCGCAGCGTGCTGATTGCATCGGGCGCTCAGTACCGCACGCTCGAGGTGGAGAACCTGTCGCGCTTCCTCGGCACCGGCGTGTACTACGCGGCGACCGCGCTGGAGCAGAAGCTGTGCCTGGGTGAGGACATCGCGATCATTGGCGGCGGCAATTCCGCCGGCCAGGCGGCGGTCTACCTGGCGCGCGACTGCCGGCGCGTGCACCTGCTGGTGCGCGGCAAGGGACTGGCCGAGAGCATGTCGAACTATCTGATCCGCCGCATCCAGGAGACCGGCAACATTCAGCTGCATACGGAAACGCAGATCACGCAGGTGGAAGGCACCGATCGGCTGGAGCGGCTGAGCTGGTTCTGCAGCGCCGACGGCCAGCGTGAGGAGCACGCCATCGGTCACATGTTCGTGATGACGGGCGCCGCACCCAACACGCCGTGGCTCAAGGGCTGCGTGGCGCTGGATGAGGACGGCTTCGTCAAAACCGGTCCCGACCTGGGTCCGCAGGCGCTCTCGGCCGCGCGCTGGCCCCTGGAACGCCCACCACACTCGATGGAAACCAGTCTGCCGGGTGTGTTCGCTGCCGGCGATGTGCGTTCCCAGAGCGTCAAGCGCGTCGCGTCCGCCGTCGGCGAAGGCTCGATCTGCGTGCAGTTCGTGCACCGCGTGCTGCAGGAGACCCTCAACCCCGCTGCGAACGCGGCTTGAGGCCGCATGCAGCCGCTACTGGATTCGCTGTCGAATGGCTGGGGCATCGGCTTCGTGGTCGTCAATGTGCTGCTCGATCAGATCGGGCTGCCGGTGCCGGCGGCGCCCACGCTGGTCGTAGCCGGTGCACTGGCGGCCGATAACAGGCTGTTCGGCCTGGAGCTCTTCGTCGGCGCGTCGCTGGCCTGCCTGATTCCCGATCTGGGCTGGTACCTGGCCGGGCGAACGTATGGCAGCCGCGTGATGAAGATGCTCTGCCGCATCTCGCTCAATCCCGACTCCTGCGTCAGCCAGACGCAGCTGCGATTCGAGCGCTGGGGTCCCGGAGCCATCCTGTTCGCAAAGTTCGTGCCGGGATTGGCCATCATCGCGCCGCCGCTGGCCGGCGCCACCGGCATGAAATTCCCGCGCTTCCTGCTTCTTGGCAGCCTCAGCGGCATGCTCTGGGTGGGGGCGATCCTGATCGCTGGCGCAATGCTCAGGCCGCAGATCCAGCTGCTGATGCCGCACGTGCAGCACCTGGCCTCGATTGCCGGCACTGTCCTCGCCCTGGCGCTGGCGGCCTACATCGCCTGGAAATTCTGGCAACGCCGGCGGTTCTATCACGTGCTGCGCATGGCTCGCATCAGCGTGTCCGAACTCTACGCACTCATCGAGACCGGCGCCGCACCGGTGATCGTCGATGTCCGCTCGGTCACCGCGCGGGCGCTGGACCCAAGGCAGGTGCCTGGCGCGATACCGATCACGTTGCAGGATGTGGCCGTGCAGCTGCAGCATCTGCCGCGCGATCGCGAGATCGTGCTCTATTGCACCTGTCCTAACGAAGCCTCGGCGGCACACGCGGCCCGGGTGCTGGTTGCCAATGGCTTCAAGCGCGTGCGGCCGCTGTTTGGCGGCCTCGAAGCCTGGGTTGCGGCGGGCCATCCGGCCGAAGCCATACCCGGCGGGACTGCTACCGTCGTGCTGTCAACCGAACATACCTGAGGGCATGCAGGCGCACCGTTGCCAGGGTGCCCAGCAGCAGCAGGCACACCCAGTCGAAGGCGCCACCGCCGCCGTGACTGCTGCTACCGCTGCTGGTGCTGCTGCTGCCACTGCTGCTGCCGCCGGTCGATACCGGCAGGCGGCCGATGGCCACATCCGCCGCTACGAAGCCATAACCCGAAGCGTCGTTGGGGATCGTGGATCCCATCGCCGACGCGCTGTTCTCCAGCGCTTCGTAAAGCACCGCGGGCGTCACTGGATTGGACTGCAGCAGCAGCGCCGCGGCGCCGGCGACATGGGGCGCGGCTGCCGAGGTGCCGAAGAAGTTGGGATAGCTGGCATTGTTGGCGCATTCGCTGACCGTACTGCCATCGCTGAGGCCATCACTCGCCAGCGTGTCGCCGAAGAAAGTGGTGTTGACGCCGTCGGGACCGACCACGTCCGGCTTGGTGCGCAGTTCGGGTGAGGCGAGCCGGTTGCCGTCGACATCGAACAGGATCGGTTCGCCGCCGCGCGATGAATAAAGCTCCAGCACCGCGGGCGTGACCCCGCAGCGCGGCGTGCCCGGAAAGAAGGCAGCCCCGACCGCCATGGCGCCGGTGGCACTGGGGTGGCCCTGCAGCGTTGGCGTGGCAGTGGCGAAGCTGGCATTGATCACGATCGGCGCGCCATCGCCATCGAGTGCGAGTTTGATGCGGCCGGGGGCCGTTGCGGCCGATCGCACCCCGATCGACACGTTGAGGGTTTCAAGGGCGCTGTTGCTGGTGGCATTCGCCGGGTTGCCGATGATCAGGATCTGTACCGGATCGACACCGAGCTGGTTGAGGCCGGTGCAGGTGACCGCGTTGCCATCAATGTCGGTGATGATGGGATCGCCGGCATTACCGCCGGTCGCACACAGGTCCACCTGGCTGGTGGCGCCGCCGCTGCCCGCGGCGCCAGTGATATAGGGCTGATCCCATTCGACCACGAGCGCCACGAATTCCCCCGGGAACAGCGCGGGGATCGTCACCGAAAGCTCGGGGGTGACCGGGCCGCCGGCGGTGGTATTGAAGTTGAGCAGGAATTCGCCGGCGTTGGGCCCTGCCGTCTCTTGTCCCGGGAATGTCGGCGCGGTGTTGTCGTAGGAGGCCGTGCCGTCGTTGCCCGCCGCGGAGAAGTATGCGACTCCCTGGCCTTCGGCGCTATCGATCGCCTGCGCGACGATACCATCCTGGAAAAACGGTTCATCGAAGTAGCCGGTGTCATCGACGATGACCTTCGCCCCGGCGCTGGCCAATTTGCCGATGCCGGCCGCGAAGTCTGCTTCGCTGGTGTCGGCGGTGTAGAAGGAGAGCGCGGCATCGGGCGCCACATCGTGCACGATCTGCAGCATGGCGCGGCCTTCATCGGTGAACGGCAGGAAGGTAGGGGCGCCGTAATCCAGGCAGTCGGCCTCCTCGAGCACCGTCACCGTCGAGGGCAGATCCCCGGTCGATTCGTCCGTCGCGGCATCCGCGAGAATGCGGTTGGGAGCGAAACCGTTGGCGCCGGATGCCGGCACGCCGCTGCCGGCCTTCTCGTATTGCGCGTAGCAGTTGAAGCTGTCCGACAGCACGCCGACCGAAATGCCCGCGCCCGTGAGGTTCGGCTGGGCCTGGCGCAGGGCCGCGCTGCCCTGCGCGAAGTCACCCTGGGAGGTCACCGCACCGGCGCGCGTGCGCATCATGGCCGCGCGAATCGCATGCAGTTCCGGCCGTCCGGTCACGGCGGCGAGTTGCGCCACCGGCAGCCAGCCGCCCACATCGTTGGCATACACCGCCGATCGCTCGAGTCCAAGATCCTCCAGCGCGCGTCGCAGCTCCGCCGGATCGCCACGCGTGACGGCATCGATCGCCACCATCGGCGCTCCGGATACCGCGCTGCGACTGAAGCGCGCGGCCGGGTTCAGCGCGCGCAGATCCTCGAGCGCATGCTCCGGACGCACCGCCGCCGCGTGCGCCGCGATGGCCGAAAGCGCCGCGTCCAGCTTGCCGCTGGCGTGACCGCCGTAGGCGCGCAGGTGCGATGAGCCGGGCACGACCGCGGCACGCAGGGCGGGCTGGCGGACCGGAGCGTTGGCCTGCGAGGTGAGGCCTGCGCCGAGCAGCGCGAGGAGGGCGATCCCTGAACGTTGTGATGGCATCAGTTAGAATGATTCTCTTGGCGGAGCTTGGTTGAACTCGAAGAAAATTGTATATCTAAATGATTGCTAATCGAAAACTTATTTATAACGGATCGATTGACGCATGAAATATCTCCACACCATGGTGCGCGCGGCCGATCTCAAGAGCTCGCTCGCCTTTTACTGTGATGCCCTGGGGCTGCATGAAGTTCGTCGCATGGAGCACGAAAAAGGCCGCTTCACGCTCGTGTTTCTGGCCGCGCCCGGCGACGATGCGGCGCAGATCGAGCTGACCTACAACTGGGATCCGGAGTCGTACTCGGGCGGCCGCAACTTCGGCCACGTGGCCTACGAGGTCGACGATATCTATGCGACCTGCGATCGCCTCATGAAGCATGGCGTGACCATCAGCCGTCCGCCGCGCGACGGCCACATGGCTTTCGTGCGCTCGCCCGACCAGATATCGATCGAACTGCTGCAGAAGGGTGCGCGCCTGCCGCCACGGGAGCCCTGGGCGTCGATGCCGAACACCGGCGTCTGGTGAAACCTTTTCGGCCCCCCAGACGAATTACTGTCTGAGAAGGCACGCGATCGGCACCATCCCCAGCCCCTGTGATGGAGGAGCAAGCAATGTCATACGGTAGTCCCCTGAACCTGTCGCGCCGCGCGGTGCTCATCCAGGGGCTCGCCGCGGCGATCTCGGGCGTGTGCATCGGCCGCTGGTCGCCGGCTGCCGGCAGCGCAGGCGACACGGTACAGATCGAGAACTTTGCGCCCTCGGGCAAGAGCACCGGCATCGTCACGCTCGCGAAGGTGATCAAGAGCGATGCGGAGTGGCGCGCCCAGCTGGCGCCGCTGGCCTACACGGTGACGCGGCGCGAAGGCACCGAATACGCGGGCACCGGACCGTATACCAACAACCATGCCGATGGCCTCTATCGCTGCATCTGTTGTGGCACCGCGCTCTACGATTCGAAAACCAAGTACGACTCACACACCGGCTGGCCGAGCTTCTGGCAGCCGATCTCGACGCACAACGTGTTTACCAAGACTGACCGCAGCTTCGGCGATGTGCGCGATGCGATTGCCTGCCGCCTGTGCGATGCGCACCTGGGTCATGTATTCGACGACGGACCGAAACCCACCGGGCAGCGCTACTGCATGAATTCCGTGGCGCTGAATTTTGTCGCGCGCGCTTGAGGCGCCGGCGCATACCCCCATATGAATTGCTCAATCCCAAGGAGCTGACCCATGTCCTCTAATCCAATTGCACTTGCCGCCGCATTGCTGCTGGGCGCCGGGTTACTGGCATCCTGGCGCGCGCCCAGTGCCGAACAGGCCGCCGTCATCGCCGCTCCTGCCATCGACAGTCCGAAGGAGGCGGGGCCGGCGCAGACCGCGGTGCTCTCCGGCGGCTGCTTCTGGGGCGTGCAGGGCGTGTTCGAACACGTGCGCGGCGTGCGTCGCGTGGTCTCAGGTTACGCGGGCGGCGCCAAGAGCACGGCCGAGTACGGCAATGTCAGCACCGGCAGTACCGGTCATGCCGAGTCGGTGCAGATCAGCTTCGATCCCGCGCAGGTTTCCTACGGCGAGATCCTGCGGGTCTTTTTCTCGGTGGCGCACGATCCGACGCAGCTCAATCGCCAGGGACCGGATGTGGGCTCGCAATACCGTTCGGAAATCTTCTACAGCACTCCCGAACAGAAGCGCATCGCCGAGGCCTACATCGCGCAGCTGGACCAGGCGCACGCCTTCGCGCGGCCGATCGTCACGCGCGTCGACAGCCTGCCCGGTTTCTATCCCGCGGAGGAGTACCACCAGGATTTCCTGGTCCACAACCCGACCTATCCGTACATCGTCTTCAATGACCTGCCCAAGATCGAGAATCTCAAACGCGCGCTGCCCGACTACTACGTCGGCCGGCCCGTGCTGCTGAGCAACGTCATCGCGCATTGAGCAGCAGTTGTGCGCTTGCGCTGGGAGGCCCGCGGGTAGGAGCGCTGTCAGGTGGGTCTGATACACTCGGCCGCCCCTATCGGACCCCCGGGAGCAATCATCCATGAGTCTGCAGCGCCGCAGCGATCAAGCCTGTTTTGGCGGTCGCATCAGCATCTACTCGCATGCTTCGGAAGCGATCAAGAGTGAAATGCGCTTTGCGCTTTACCTGCCGCCGCAGGCCGTGCGCACCAAGGTGCCGGCTCTCTACTACCTGGCGGGCCTGACCTGTAACGAAGAGACCTTCATCATCAAGGCTGGCGCGCTGCGCCTGGCCGCGGAATATGGGCTGGCACTGGTGGCCTGCGATACCAGTCCCCGCGGGCTTAATATTCCGGGAGATTCGGCGGCGTGGGATTTCGGCGTGGGTGCCGGGTTCTACATCAACGCCACGGCGGCGCCCTGGTCCACCAACTACCACATGGGCAGCTACGTCAGCGAGGAGCTGCCCGCCCTCATCGAGAAGAACTTCTCCGTCATCGCCGGAAGGCGCGGCATCTTCGGCCATTCCATGGGAGGACACGGCGCGCTGGTGACAGCGTTGCGCGATCCGACCGCCTGGCAATCGGTTTCCGCGTTCGCGCCGATCTGCAATCCCGTGGCCGTGCCGTGGGGCAAGAAAGCCTTCGGCAACTACCTCGGCGCCGATGCCTCGCAGTGGGAACAGTGGGATGCCTCGCTGCTGATGCGCCGCCGACCCTATCCCGGCCACATCCTGGTCGATCAGGGCCTGGCCGATCAGTTCCTGGCCGAGCAGCTGCATCCGGACGCGCTCGAAGCTGCGGCAGCCGCCTCAGGGCAGGCGCTCAACCTGCGCCAGCACGAGGGCTACGATCATTCCTACTGGTTCATCCAGACCTTCATCGCCGACCATCTCGCGCATCACGCCAAGAGTCTGCTTTAAATCAGTGCAGAAAAGTCGGCGCGCAAATTACCTGCATTCGCGGGAACTTCCCTCTGGTCATCGGGAAAAAATCAGCCTACCATTCGGGTCTGGTTCTACTGCGACGCTGGAAGTCCGGTAACCAAGAGAAGACGAGGGGGTTGGGTCAGTAACGGCACACAAGTGTGACGTGAGCGACCCGACAGACTTGGGCGACAGCCACCGGGGGGTGTGCATCTGCTCTATAAGACGATGAAAAATAGAGCCTTTCTTTCGCAATCCCGGCTGGCACGGCGAGTGCTTAGTCATGAGCTGATAATTCCCGCCCGGACTCCGACAAAAGTCCCGGCGGAATACAAGACTTGATGCGATTTAGGAGGAGAACAGCGTATGGAATCCGTATTGAGGAGTAGGGTGGGGTTACTTTGTGCCGCGATGGCACTCACTGCGATCTCCAGTGCGACGATTGCGGGGGACGAAGTGTCCGACCGCGCAAAGGACCCAAATCTTTGGGCGGCACCAGGCGGTGATGCGGAGCTGACCCGTCACAGCAGACTAAAAGATATCAACACGACGAACGTCAGCAAACTGCAGATGATCTGGTCGCAGTCGAGCGGCACTCTGCGTGGCCACGAGGGTCAGCCTCTGGTCGTTACGATTGACGGCAAGCCATGGATGTTCATGGAGAGCGGCTGGCCGAACATCGTCCAGGCTCTCGATCTCACCAACCCCGATCAGCCTCAGCAGATCTGGCATTACAACAAGTCCACCGATCGTGACGAGTCCGCAGTGGCACGCGCCTGCTGCGACACGGTCAACCGTGGTTTGTCGTATGCCGATGGCAAGCTGGTGTTTGCAACCCTGGACGGCTTCGTAATCGCCCTGGATGCCAAGACCGGCAAAGAGGACTGGGTCGTCAAACAGGCTTGGCCGGATAAGGGCGAGACGATTACGCCTGCCCCGATCATTGCCAATGGCAAGGTCATCATCGGCTTCGGCGGCGACGAGTTCGCAGCCCGCGGTCGCCTCGATGCCTACAACCTGGCTGACGGCAAGAAGGTGTGGGAGTTCTACAGCACCGGAACCGACAAGGATGTTGGACTCACGGCCAACAGCAACAAGGCGCACCCCGAGTACGGCACTGCCGGCAAAGACCTCGGCATCAGCACGTATCCTGGTGATGAGTGGAAGCGCGGCGGTGGTGCACAGTGGGGTTTCTACAGCTACGACCCCGAGCTGAAACTTGTGTACACCTCGAGCGGCAACCCTGGCCTCTGGAGCCCC
>CAVYUK010000020.1:0-44760 GCA_963771665.1 uncultured Gammaproteobacteria bacterium
ATCCGCCCCCGTTTCGGGGTCATGCGCGGGCGCGAATTCATCATGAAGGACGCCTACTCGTTCCACGCCGATGACGCCTCCCTGCAGCACGGTTACGGCCTGATGCGAGCCGCCTACGTGCGCATTTTCACGCGCATGGGAATGGATTTCCGCATCGTACACGCCGACACCGGCGCCATCGGCGGCAGCAAATCCGAGGAATTCCAGGTGCTCGCGGAGTCCGGCGAAGACGCGCTCGCAGTATCCGACGGCGATGATTTTGCGGCCAACGTCGAGCTGGCGACGGCGCTGCCGCCAGCCAGCCCTCGCCCCGCCCCGGGCGCCGCGATGATGCGCGTCGCAACGCCAGGCGCGAAGACCATCGCCGAGCTCAGCGCGCAACTCGAGGTGGCCCCTGCGCAGTGCCTCAAAACGCTGCTGGTCGCCGGGGATAAGGGCGCGCCGGTGGCGCTGATCCTGCGCGGTGATCACGAACTCAATGCGCTCAAGGCGCAGCGCATCGCAGGGGTAGCGACGCCGCTGCGCCTCGCCAGCGCTGCCGAGGTGTCGGCGGCCTGCGGCTGCGAGCCTGGCTACATCGGCCCCGTCGGGCTTACGGGCGTGCAGGTTGTGGCCGACCACGCCGCGCTGGCCGTGGCGGATTTCGTCTGCGGCGCCAACGAAAAAGATATGCACTACACGGGCGTGAACTGGGGCCGCGACCTGCCCGAGCCCGTGTCCGCCGATCTGCGTAATGTGGTGGCCGGCGATCCGAGTCCCACCGGGCACGGCAAGCTCAATATCGTGCGCGGCATCGAGGTGGGTCACATCTTCCAGCTCGGATGCAAGTACAGCGCCTCGATGAATGCCACGGTGCTCGATGAGGCCGGAGTTGCCGTGCAAATGCTGATGGGCTGTTATGGCATTGGTGTGACGCGCATCGTTGCCGCGGCCATCGAGCAGAATCACGATGAGCGCGGCATTATCTGGCCGGACGCCCTCGCACCGTTTCATGTCGTGCTCATTCCTCTCAACCTCGACAAGTCCCCGGCGGTACGCGTCGCGGCCGATGCACTCTATGATCAGCTCGGCGAGGCCGGCATCGAGGTGCTGTACGATGACCGCGATGCACGTCCCGGCGTCAAATTCGCCGATGCCGAACTGCTCGGCATCCCGCATCGCATCGTGGTGGGCGATCGCGGCCTCAAGGCCGGTACTCTCGAATACCGTCATCGGCGAGCCAGCGAAAGCGAGGACTTCCCGCAGCATGCAGCGCTCGAATTCATCCGCGCGCGGCTTAAGGTCTAGCGCGCTCGCACTGTTCTGGCTGGCCGTCAGCGGCATCGCCGGCGCGGCCGGCGCATCGCCGCCAGCGCCGCAACAGGATCCTGAGCTCCAGGGAGTGGTGCAGCGGGCCATCAGCCAGGCGCAATGCTTTGCGGACCAGTACGACTCGGCGGTGTGGTTCAAGCTGATGGAACCCAAGCTGCGGCGCTACGTCAAGGACGACTCCGAACGCCTCGAGATCCTGCAGTCGGTGTACTGCGAGACCCATCGTACCGGCGTATCACTGCTGCCGCCGGGCCTGGTCATGGCGGTGCTCAATGTGGAGAGTGGATTCGACCGCTGGGCGGTTTCCAGCGCGGGAGCGGTGGGGCTCATGCAGGTGATGCCCTTCTGGCCCGAGCGGCTCGGCATGCGCCGTTACGAGCTCACGCGCGTATCGGCCAACTTGAGCATGGGCTGCGCCATCCTGCGCTACTACCTCGACAACGAGCGGCGCGACGTCAGGCGAGCGCTCGAGCGCTACAACGGCAGCGTCGGCCATCGCGACTACCCTGATCGCGTCATCGTTCGCTGGACGACCTATTGGAACGGCGCGGACGATCTCGGCCGCACGCCGGCACAGCTCAACCGGTCCTGAATCCGGCGGGCAGCTCGTGGGATTCGAGCTCCAGGACCTCCGCAGCCACGTGACTCACCTTGGCCGCTGACGGCCCGGTCCACAGCCAGGCGATGAATTCCACGACCGCGTGCTCGCTGCCGCAGGCCAGCACCTCGACACGGCCATCGGGCAGGTTGAGCGCGTGCCCGGTGATACCGACGGCGCGCGCGCGTTCGGCGGCCGTGGCGCGATAGTAGACGCCCTGCACCCGGCCAGACACCAGGCAGCGGCGGGCGACCCGCGGCGGCTTCGACGATTCCGTGGTGCTCATGCGCCAAGATATTAAACTGCGTAACCATGGCGCAGATACTCGTGGTTTATTACTCGCGTAACGGCAGTACCGCCGAACTGGCGCGGCAAGCCTGTCGCGGCGTGGAATCAGTGGCCGGCGCCCGTGCCATGCTGCGCACCGTACCGGTGGTCAGCGCCAGCAGCGAGGCGCCGGCGAAGCCGGTGCCCGATGAGGGGCCGCCTTATGCCACGCTGCAGGAGTTGAGCAGCGCCGATGGCCTGCTGCTGGGCAGTCCCACGCGCTTCGGCAACATGGCGGCACCGCTGAAGTATTTCATTGATGGCACCTCGGCGTTGTGGCTCGATGGCTCGCTGTCAGGCAAACCCGCCGGCGTCTTCACGGCCAGCCAGACCATTCACGGCGGCCAGGAAACCACGCTGGTGTCGATGATGTTGCCGCTTCTGCATCACGGCATGTTCCTGGTCGGCCTGCCCTACAGCGAACGCGCCCTGCATACCACGCGCAGCGGCGGCTCTCCTTACGGCGCCTCGCACGTGGCCGGTGTACAGCAGGATCTGACCGAAGAGGAGCGAGCGCTGGCGCAGGCGCTGGGCCGTCGCGTCGCGCGGCTTGCCGTGGCCCTCAAGCCTCAGGCGCCTCCGGACTGAGTACGCTGCGAATGAACGGCACGGTCAGCCGACGCTGCGCCTGTAGCGCCGCATCGTCGATCGTATCGAGCAGCTGGTAGAGGGTCGGCAGGTCACGCGGAAAGCGGCGCTGCAGGTAGACAGCCGTCTCCTCCGGCAGATCCAGTCCACGCGCGTGCGCACGCAGCCGCAGCGCTTCGCGCTGTTCGGCCTCGCCCAGCGGACGCAGCGGCAACAGCGTTGCGGCTGCATAGCGCGAACCCAGGTCCGGCAGCGCGAAGGGCAGTCGCGCGGGCGGTTCGGTGGCAGCGCCCACCAACGTTGCGCCGCGCTCCTGTGATTCCCGGTACAGCGTGAACAGCCCCTGCTCCCACATCAGCTCGCCGGCAACCGCCTCGATCTCATCGATGGCCACGAGGCGTGCCTGCTGCCAGCCCGTGAGCGCCTCGGGACCCAGCGGCAGCAATTGCCGCAGCGGCAGATAGGCCGCGGTCAGTCCGCGATGAGCCGCGAGCGCGCAGGCGGCCTGGAGCAGATGGCTCTTACCCGTGCCCGCCGCCCCCGACAGCCACGCGACGCCTGTCGCCGTGCCCGCGGCGAAAGCCCGCAGCGATTCGACGGCTTCGAGATTCGGGCCGGGTACGAAGCTTTCGAACACGGCCCGGTCGCGCAGCCGCATGGCCAGCGGGAGCTGCTGCATCGGCATCGGCCGGCTCAGGCGCGCGCAACCTGGAGCGCGCGGTGCGTGAATTCCTGCACGTAGAGGAAGCCGCTCAGTGCCAGCGTGATGCACATGGGCGGAATCAGCGCATCGACCCAGCCCTGTGAAGGCAGACCGTAGGCTGCGTGCGCCACCACCGCCAGCAGATACATCAACTGCAGCAGCGTATTGATCTTGCTGCTGATCATCGGCCGCCCATTGAGCGGTCCCCAACCGATCCGATATGCCATTGCTCCCAACCCGATCAATACATCGCGCGACACCGCAGCCCAGGTCAACCACCAGGGAATGAGCCCGTACCAGGTTGCCACCAGGAACATGGCGACCAGCAGCAATTTGTCGCCCATCGGATCGAGGATTTTGCCCAGTTCGGAGGTCCAGTGAAATCGCTTGGCCAGGAAGCCGTCGAGCGCGTCGCTGAATGCGGCGATGAATAACAGCACCAGCGTGCGCTCATACGCGCCTTGTGCCAGTGACATCACGATGGGCCAGACCAGCAAGATGCGCAGCAGGGAGATCAGGTTAGGCAGATGACGCATGCGCCGCTCACAGCCCGCTCTGATAGCGGTAACGCAGCACCCCATCGCCGCTCGCGCCCAACGAGTGCAGATGTTCGGCGGCCAGCGCATGCGTGATGGCACCCGCACCGCCGCGAGCTTTGAAATGCAGCGTGAGCTGATCGGCATCGACCGCGCGCAGCGTCACGTCGCTGACCCCGGGCAGGCTGCCCACGGTATCGACCACCGTGGTAAAGGCAGCCAGATCGTTGACCCCGGCGATCTGGCAGTCGAATTCGCCGGCGGGCGTGCTCTCCAGTTCGTGCGAGGCTCGAACCAGCGCGTCGGTGACCCCATCGATCGCAATCGCCGCGCTGCCGGTCCAGTGGCCCTCGGCATTGGGGGCCACCAGGGTCCACTGCATCGATTGCGGATCGGAGGCCGAGCCCTGCGCGGTCAAGGCTGCGCCCGCGCCGGCACGATGCGCCGCGGCGAGCAGGGCGGCGGCGCCGGCGTTACCCGTCTCGGCGGCAGACCCGGCGCTATCGGCCGAGACCAGCGCAATCGGCACGCCGCGCACCTGCGCCGCGGCATTGAGTTGCGAGCGCAAATCGTCGGTGGCGGAGCCAGCCAGCGCCGGCAGCAACACCCACAACAGCGGACGATCCGGATCCCACACGCTGCGTCCCGCGGCCGTCACGGCCGCGAGCAACGGGGGGCCGTCGAAGATCACCTGCGTGGCGCCGCGCGTGGTATTGCGCTCGAGCTGCACGTAGCGCTTGGCATCCTCGACGATGCCCGCCAGGGCCGGATCGTCGCCGGCATCGCGGTTACCCACCAGCCGCACGAGCACTTCGCGCATGGCCGCTTGTGCCGCGTGCTGCGGGTCGGAACCGGGCACAATAGCCGCGTACAGCGAGGGCACCGGTGCGGCATTCGCGCTCGCCGCTGCCAGCAACGACAGCAGCGCCAGCGGCAGGGATCGGAAACATTCGCGTGCGCGGTGCATGGTTGAGCGGCTCCCTCGACTACTATAACGTGCTCAACCGGCCGCTGCCCGTGCGGCGGTCATCGTTCCGAAGGCCGCGAGAATGAGCCAACCGCACAGCTATACCTACCGCGACGCCGGTGTCGACATCGATGCCGGCGATGCCCTGGTCGAACTCATCAAACCGCGCGTGGCCCGCACCATGCGTCCGGAGGTGCTGGCCGGCATCGGCGGCTTCGGCGCCATGGTGGAGGTGCCGCTGGACCGCTATCGCCGCCCCGTGCTGGTCTCGGGGACGGATGGCGTGGGCACCAAGCTTAAGCTCGCCATCGAAACCGGCTGTCACGACACCATTGGCATCGACCTGGTCGCGATGTGCGCCAACGACGTCGTGGTCCAGGGTGCCGAGCCGCTGTACTTTCTGGACTACTACGCCACCGGGCGACTCAACGTGGAGGTCGCCGCGCGCGTCATCGGCGGCATCGCCGAGGGCTGTGTGCAGGCCGGTGCAGCGCTGGTGGGCGGCGAGACGGCCGAGATGCCGGGCATGTATGGCGGAGAGGACTACGATCTTGCAGGCTTCTGCGTGGGCGTGGTGGAGAAGGATGCCATCATCGATGGCAGCCGCGTGCAGTCCGGCGATGCCGTCATCGGCCTTGGCTCTTCCGGGCCGCACTCCAACGGCTATTCGCTGATCCGTAAATTGATCGCGGTGGCCGGCGTGACCAGCGCCACTCAGCTCGAAGGTCTGCCGCTGTACGATCAGCTGCTCACGCCCACGCGCATCTATGTCAAATCCCTGCTCGCCCTGATGCGTTCGCTGCCGGTGCACGCGCTGGCCCACATCACCGGCGGCGGCCTCACCGATAACATTCCGCGTGTGCTGCGGCCCGGCATCGAGGTGGTGCTGCAACGAAGCGCGTGGCCGCGGCCGGCGGTGTTCGAGTGGCTGGCCAACACCGGACACATCGCGGAAGCGGAAATGCACCGCACCTTCAACTGCGGCATCGGCATGATCGCCATCGTCGAGCAGCAACGCGCCGCGGAGGCCATCCGGCTGCTGGAGGAACATGGCGAAGCCGCGTGGCTGATTGGCGAGGTCCGGCACGGCGATCGCCAAGTGGTCATTGAAAGCGATCGCTGATCCGTGAGCCGCGGCGGCAAGCTTAAGATAGCCGTACTGATTTCCGGACGCGGCAGCAACCTGCTGGCCATTGCGCAGGCGTGCCGCGACGGTCGAATCGACGCCAGCGTCGCGCTCGTGCTCAGCGATCGGGGCGATGCCGCGGGGCTCGCCGCAGCCGCGGCGCTGGGACTGACCACGGCGCTCATTGATCGCGACAGTTTCACGACTCGCGAGGCCTTCGAGACCGCCCTCGCCGCCGCCATTGACCGCAGCGGCGCCGAGCTGGTACTGCTGGCCGGCTTCATGCGGATTCTGTCGGCGCCGTTTGCGCACCGCTATGCGGGGCGGCTATTGAACATTCATCCCTCGCTGCTGCCCAAGTACAAGGGCCTGGATACGCACCGGCGGGTACTCAAAGCGGGCGAGCGCGAGCATGGCGCCAGTGTGCACTTCGTCACCGGAGAGCTGGACGGGGGTCCGGTGATCTGCCAGGGACGTCTCGCTGTGCGGGCGGGCGAGTCACCGCAGAGCCTGGCCGCACGTGTGCTGGCCGTGGAGCATCGGATCTACGCGCTGGCGATCGGACTGTTCGCCGCCGGGCGGCTACAGCTGCGCGGCAACACGATTTTGCTCGATGGAGTCGCGCTCGAGGCGCCCATCGTCGAGGATGGACCAGAATGAGCCTTCAACCGAGAACCGGCGCGCGCGTCATGGCAACGGCATGGCTTTATTGCGCAATCGGCGCAGGACTTGCGTCCGCCGCCCAACCACTGACCCCGTTCGAGGCCACCTATTCCTGGGCGTGGCACGGCGCCAGCGTCGCAGTGTCCACGCTCAAGCTCGAGCAGCGCCCGGATGGAACGTGGCTTTACAGCTCTCACAGCGAGCCGCGCGGCCTTGGCTTCCTCTATCCGATGCGACCCAAACTCGAAAGCGTGATGCGCATCGGCGCCGATGGCATTCAACCGCTGCACTACCGTGCCACCGATGGCAGCTCCGCCAACGAGCGCGGCGCCGATGTGACCTTTGACTGGGACGCTGCCCACGCCAGCGGTACTTATGAAAACGTGAAGGTCGACCTGCCGCTCAAACCCGGCGTGCAGGATGATCTTTCGGTCCAAATCGCGTTGATATATGCGCTGCGGCAGGGCCGCGTGCCGACCAGCCTGTCAATGATCGACAAGAACTCCATTCGGGATTACAGCTACCGGCAGGAAAGCGTGGCGACGATCACCACGCGCCTGGGGAGCATCGACACGGTGATCTACGCCAGCCACCATGAAGGCTCGCCGCGCACCACGCGTTTCTGGTGCGCGCCGTCTAAGGGCTTTGTCCCCGTGCGCGTCGAGCAGAAGCGGCTCGATGACGTCGAGTGGACGATGGAGATCGAGACGCTCAAGGCGCAGTAGCGCGGCTTCACGCCTTGGGCAGCGTCACTCCACGCTGGCCCTGATATTTTCCGCCGCGGTCGGCATAGGAAGTTTCGCAGACTTCATCCGACTCGAAGAACAGCATCTGCGCGACGCCTTCGTTGGCATAGATCTTTGCGGGCAGTGGCGTGGTGTTCGAGAATTCCAGCGTTACGTGCCCTTCCCACTCGGGTTCCAAGGGCGTTACGTTCACGATGATGCCGCAGTTTTTCACGAAAATACCGGCTTCGAGGGCGAAATTACCGGCCTCCGGCACGGTCAGACAGTACACATCGTGATCGCCGGGCAACTCGCGGATGGCTACGATCCTATGGTTGCGCCCCGGTCTCCCGCCAAAGCTCGCAACGATATCCGGGAAGCGCCGGAACACCGAGCGATCACACCCCAGGTAGCGCGCGGCACCCCGAATAGATCCAGTGCGATCGAGGGCGCTTCTCACAACCTCCGCCGTGATTTCCGAGCGTAAATTGATGGCCCTGGCAACTTCTGCCTGACGATGCCGGCGATCCACGTCAAACGCCCAGGCACCTCTCATGCTCTCGGCATGTCGTTGACGTTCAGCCGGATCCTGAAAGCGCCGGATCATTGCCTGTCGATGAGCTTCCCGCGTGGCATCGCTCGGATTCCGACGCGCCTCCAGCAGACGAAACCTGACGTCCGAAAAGCGCTCTTCACGCCAGAAATTGACCGCCCGCGTACGCTGCGCGGCCGAGAATTGCGCCCGCCATTCAGGGTTCTCAGAGAATCGGTCCAATGCGGCCTTGATTGCTGCGCCATGTTCCGCCGGGTCAAAGTCAGGGCCGTAGTTTCCCGCGTTATGCATCCGGATGTGATCCGATGCGAGCATGCGTTCGAGGTTCGTCGGCCTGTTGTTGAGCCGATTGAAGTCGATATGGTGTCGATGAGTGCCGGTTGAGTCTTCATATATGCCATTACGAACATTCCACTCATCCGCGAGTCTATGGTTCGGCAGCAGATGCCCACTGATTGGTTGATAGACGTGCTCATACCCTCTTCGTAGGTCCCGATAGAGCGGCATCAGGGAATCACCAGGCCGCAGTTCCATGGCCGGCGCCATGCGGCCGTCCCTTCGCACAAACAGATGATCCGGTGACGCGCGCACGGACTCGCCATTGTCGAGGGCGATCTCGATCAATGAGTCGCGCCCAATGAATCGCGGCGCGTCCAGTAGAGTCACTATCACCCGGCCGGTAGGCCCCAGGCTATAGCCCCAGTACAGCTCGCCATTTGCGTGCCCGACGGCCATGTCCTCGAGTGTGATGGAAGTGCCGTCGACCAGCGCCACGCGCGTATCCGCGCTGAAGCAGCGCGCGTAGGTCGAGTTGTGAACGATCATGTCGTTAGCAACGAAGTTATGCAGGCCGGGTACCGAAATATCGAATACGTCTTCCTCGCCTGCAGGCTCAATTCTCTCCACGACGTCCCAAACTGGTCCATCCGCGGGCGGTACCGGTTGCGTGACACTTGCTCTGACGTTCGGCGCGCCGAGACTCGTGCAGCCCACGCCCGCTGCCGCAGAACGCATCTCTGGCAGAACGTGCTCATCGAGCATGCGCTGTTTCAGCGAGTGGGGCGTGAATCCGATTCTTGCCGCGAAGCGCTGCATCTCCTGCTTATCGGTGATCGTTACGCGCCACGTGCGCCTGTCGATCGTCGTCATCTTGTCCTGAATTCGAGAAAACACGCCAAATCGCAGCAGTAGATGATGAACGTCCTCGATCAGGCACCGACAGCTTGAATGGTATTCGAGTGAGACGCCCTCGGCCGAGCGGTTCAAACTGGCGTCTTCGTTCAATAACGCCTGCAGGAACAGCCGAACGGAAATCTCCGGGGCCATGAAGACACGTTGCGGCACGGACTGGTCGGTAGCGTCGACAGTCAGCCCACGAGTCTTTCGCCATAGATCCGAACGATTTGCGTCTAGCCCAGACTCAGCCACCGCCCGTTCGAACAGCTTCACCATCGCAGGATCGGCTGTATCGCATTGCCCTTCCGAGATCATGAGTCCCAGCAGCGTGGCTTCCCAGTCGGGCATCGGTGTTCGACCGAAGACCGGAATTTCACGCGCGACGGCGATGCGATCTCCGGCTTTGAGCTCGCTGAGCGGCGTCCAGCGGTCAAGCATGCGGAACGGATGATTGGCCGTTGCGCGAATTCGCAGGCCGGCGCGGGTTCGTAGTTCGAAGACTTCACGAACGCCTTGGGGTATGAAGTCCGACACCTTCGCCGCGCGAAGCCGCGAGCCGTCGAGCGCCAGCGTCTTCGTGCCCCAGCGCATCTGCGTGATCGGGACATATGCCCCTGTGTCAGCGTCGACCACCCGTGTATCGCCGGTGACACATTTTCCCAGGCACACCGTCAGCACATTGCGCGGAATCCGGAAGTACTCCACCGTACGCGCCAGCGCAAAAGAGTTCGGCGGAATGATGCAGACATCGGCCGCCACATCGACGAAGCTCTTCTCGTCGAACTGCTTCGGATCGACGATGGTGGAGTTGATGTTGGTGAAGATCTTGAATTCGCGCGCGCAGCGCACGTCGTAGCCATAGCTGGATGTGCCGTAGGAGATGATCCGGCCGCCCTCGTTCTCCCGCACCTGCCACGGCGCGAACGGCTCGATCAGCCCGTGCTGCTGCGCCATGCGGCGAATCCACTTGTCCGACTTGATGCTCATTCAGGTGTCTTCTACAACGATCTTCGGGAACAGCGTGCTGCGATCGCGTCCGCGCAGCGACAGCACCGCGGCGGCACGTCGAGCGGCCGAGATGTAGGCCTGGGCCGCGGCGCTCTCCGGCTCGGCGACCACGGTCGGACGGCCTCCATCGGCCTGTTCCCGAATGCGGACATCTAGCGGCAATTCGCCCAGTAACGTGACGCCGTTCTCAGCGGCCAGGCGCGCGCCGCCGCCGGCGCCAAAGATGTGCTCGGCGTGACCGCAGTGGCTACACACGTGGACGCTCATGTTCTCGATGATGCCGAGTACCGGCACCGACACCTTCTCGAACATGGCCAATCCCTTGCGGGCATCGGCCAGCGCTATATCCTGTGGCGTCGTGACGATGATGGCGCCCGAGACGGGCACGCGCTGGGCGAGCGTGAGCTGGATGTCGCCCGTGCCGGGCGGCATGTCGACGACCAGGTAGTCGAGTTCGCCCCATTCGGTATCCGACAGCAGCTGCGTCAGCGCCTGCGTAACCATGGGGCCGCGCCAGACCACCGCCTGGCTCGGATCCACCAGGAATCCGATGGACATGGCCACCAGCCCGTGGGCGCGCAGCGGCTGAATGAGCTTGCCGTCGGGCGAGTTTGGGTGC
Organism: uncultured Gammaproteobacteria bacterium; assembly: GCA_963771665.1. Lineage (GTDB taxonomy): Bacteria > Pseudomonadota > Gammaproteobacteria > Steroidobacterales > Steroidobacteraceae > FEN-1191. The sequence continues at coordinate 10,901 of CAVYUK010000020.1, forward strand.
TGGCCGACCAGACCCAGCATGATTGGCTGGCTGGGGCCGTAGATATCGGCGTCGAGGATGCCGACCTGAGCGCCTCCAGCTGCCCAGGCGAGGGCGAGATTGACCGCAACCGTGGATTTGCCAACTCCACCCTTGCCGCTCGCCACCGCGACGATATTCTTGACGCCGGCGAGCGGCTTGAGGCTGCGCTGCACGGCATGTGGACGTATGGCGCTGGTGAGTTCGAGCGTCAGCGGCACATCGATGCCCTGCGAGCGCAGGTGCACCTGCAGCGCCAATTGCAAGGAGTGCGAGTACCCCAATGATGGAAAGCCCAGCTCGATGCGAACACGAATCTGACCGTGCGCGAGTTCTACCTCACGCAGCACCTGCGCCTGCGCCAGCGTCTGTTGCAGATAGGGCTCGACAAAGCTTTCAAGGGCCGCGCGAACGCTGGCCTCGGTAGTCGCCATGTGCTCATTTCCCGCAGGCGAACATGGCATAATCCATGTTTCTGTTCGTGATCAACCGGATGTGCGGGCCTCGCAACAACATTAACACGTCGGAATGAGTTTTTTCACTAACCTGCGCTCCGATCGGCTGATCCAACAGATCAAGTCGACCAACGATCTGATGAGTCCCGAGACCCAGAAGGCAATCGGTAAGCTCAAGGATCTGGGTCCGGGCGTCATAGAATCGGTCATCGCGGCGCTGCCCGAGGCCGACAAGCATGCGACGGTTGCGTTCGTCGATGTGCTCTCGACGCTCGCCAGCGCCAAGACTTTCCCGCAATTCATCCAGGCCATGGTCCAGGGCAGCCCGCGGGCCATTGCCGGGGTGGCCTGGGCTCTCACCAGCAGTCGCGGCTACCCGCCGCACCTGTTGCTCGATGCCCTGACGACGCCGGGCATTGCAAAATCGGCGCTGCTGGATGTCATCAACGGCCAGCGCCAGCGCTTCTCCGTCCGGGAGCTGCTGAGCGCTGCCTACCAGCAGGAGCCGAACGAAAAGGCCGCGCTGTTTCGCATCGTCGCGGAAGCGGCCGATGAGACGGCCCTGCCCGAGCTGCTCGGACGTCTCCAGGGCAAGGACCCGATCGCACGCCTGCACATCATCAATATCCTGGCGCGCTTCAACAAACCCGAGGTACAGCGCGCCCTGCAGACCCAGATCGCCGACAACAACAAGATGATCCGGGCGGCCTCGCTGGCCGCCCTGGCCAAGATGGATGGGCCTATCGAGGTCGCGAAGGTCTGCGCGTTATTGCGCGACCCGGAAATCGAAGTGCAGAACCGGACCGTGGAGCTGCTGCAGCATGCCCGCGATCCGGAAACCATCCGCCACCTGGTGCCCATACTCAAGGACGAGTCGGAACAGGCGCGCCGCTGCGCGGTGGAAGTTCTCAACGTGGTCGGCGATGCACGCTCGGTCAAATACCTGCTGCAGGCCCTCAAGGACGATGACTGGTGGGTGCGCAGCCGCGCCGGCGATGCCCTCGGCAAGATCGGCGGCCCCAAGGTCATCGATGCCGTGCTCGAACTGGTGCGGGACAAGGATGAGGATATCCGGCGCGCGGCGATCGAAATCCTCAACCAGACCAAGGACGAGCGCGCCATCAATCACCTGATCGAGGCGACCAAGGACAGCGACTGGTGGGTCAGCGAGCGCGCGGTGGATGCGCTGGCGGAAATCGGCAGCAAACGCGCCGTACCACGCATGTACGAGATGCTGCGCGCCGGCGTCACCAAGCAGATCCCTGTGGTGGTGCGCGCGATCAGCAAGCTCGGCGACGCCAAATCGGTGGAACTGCTGCTGCCGCTGCTCGCGCGCCCCGACAAGGAAACGCGGGTCGAGGTCATCCAGGCACTTTCGCGCCTCAGCGATGAGAACCAGGCCGATCAGATCCGCGTCCAGCTCCAGGGGCAGTCAGGCAACGCGGATGCCACCGTGGCCCGCGCGGCCGTACGGGCACTGACGGAATTGGAAGTGCGATTTTCCGCCGGTGTTGGCGCGCAGACGGCCACCCAGGCGCAGCTCGGCGCCACGCGCCCGGGCCGCACCGGCGTGCGTCCGACCGAGCCGGCGCGCACGCTGCTGATTCCGGAGAAGGAAGTCGCAAAGGTCGTGCAGCAGGTCGCCAGCGCGGGCGGTCAGCGCCTCGACATTTCAACGCTCACCCCGGGCGATGTCATCGAGGGCCGCTACAAATACATCGAACGCATCGGCCGCGGCGCCTTCGGCACCGTGCTGCTCATGGAAGACACCGTGGTCGAGGAGCGGTTGATCCTGAAGTTCCTCAATCCGAATGTCGCCGAAGATGAGGAGATCATGAAGCGGTTCGTGCATGAGCTGCGCTACTCGCGCAAGATCACGCACCGCAACGTCATCCGCATCTATGATTTTCTGTACATCCAGGGCAACTACGCCATCTCGATGGAATACTTCAAGTCCCACACGCTGGGCTCGGAGATCGTCAACGAGAAGCCCATGGTACAGAAGCGAGCGCTGCAGTTCGGCATCGACATCGCCACGGGGATGACCGTTGCCCACCAGGTGGGCATCGTCCATCGTGACCTTAAACCCGCAAACCTGCTGATCAACGATGAGGGCCTGCTCAAGATCGTGGACTTCGGTGTCGCGGCGGCGCAGCGCGAAGGCGATACGCAGCTCACCAAGACCGGCTACGTAATCGGCTCACCGAAGTACATGGCGCCCGAGCAGATCCTGGGCCGAAAGGTCGATGAACGGGCGGACGTGTATGCGCTCGGGGTCATCCTCTACGAGATGCTCACCGGCGTACCGCCCTATTCCCGCGGCGATCACATGGCCGTGATGTACCAGCATGTCCAGGGCAAGGCACGCGCTCCGCAGGAAATAAACCCGCAATTGTCCGCCAACCTCGCCGAGGTCGTGGTCAAGGCCATGGCCGTCGATAAGGCCAAGCGCTTCCAGACCATGGACGAATTTCGCGGTGCGCTGGAGCGATTTCTGTAATTCTGGCCCCCCTGCGTCTTACGGATCTGCCAGCCACAGGTAAAGTCCGTGCACTGGGTCAAATTTCGAGCGGCAAGGCGTTGATCCGGCTCAGGCGCTTAGGTTAAACATCACACGATAGACGGCCCTCTTCCTGGGGCCGCCAACAAGGACACCGGCCGTGGCACGTATCGATGCGTTCCTGAAGCTTGGCACGCAGCAAGGCTGTTCGGACATTCACCTGGCCGTCGGCGTGCCGCCGATGGTGCGCCAGCATGGGGATCTCGAGGCCATCAAGTTCCGCGACCTGCGCGACACGGAGCTCGAAGGCTATCTGATGGAGATCCTGACCCCGAATCAGTCGGATCACTTCCGGATCGGCCACGATCTGGACTTCTCGTACGTCTCCACCGACGGCGGACGTTTTCGCGTCAATATCTACCGCAAAGATACGGGCATCGGCGCCACTTTTCGGGCCATCCCGTCCGAAGTCCCGACGCTCGAGAAGCTCGGTCTGCCGCCGATCGTGACCAAGCTGTGCGACTACCATCAGGGGATGATCCTCGTCACCGGCTCGACCGGTACGGGCAAGTCGACCACGCTCGCGGCCATGATCAACCTGCTCAACAGGTCGCGCCGGCTCAATATCATCAGCCTCGAGGATCCGATCGAATTCGTTCACCGCAGCAAGTCCAGCCAGATCATTCAGCGTGAACTGGGCACTCATATTCCGAGTTTCGCGGAAGGCGTGCGCGCGGCCATGCGCGAGGACCCGGACGTGATCCTGGTCGGCGAGCTGCGCGATGCGGAAACCATCCGCATGGCGATGACGGCCGCCGAGACCGGTCACCTGGTTCTCGGCACGCTGCACACCACCAGCGCCACGAAGACCATCGACCGGCTCATCGATGCGCTGCCCGCCGAGGAACGCGAGCAGACCAAGGCCTTCCTGTCGCAGAGCCTGCTGGCCGTGGTGACGCAGATACTGGTCAAGGGCATCGACGGCCGCAGCCGACGGGCACTGGTCGAAGTGATGGTGATGACCAAGGCCATTGCCAAGCTCATTACGACCGATCAGACCCACCAGATCCCGACGCAGCTGCAGATGGGCAAGGAGTTCGGGATGCAGCTGTTCGACCAGGCGCTGCAGGCGGCACTCAATGCACGCGAGATCGATCCCGACGACGCCTACGCGTACGCCACCAACAAGAGCATGTTCCAGAGATTCGTGACCGACACCAGCATGCTGCCGAAGCTCGATGCCACCGCCATTCAGAGCACGCAAAGCTGAGCGCTGCGGTTCATGGCACAAATCGACCAGTTCCTCGAAGAAATCCTGCGCCGGCGCGGCTCGGATCTGCATTTCCTGGCGGGCGACCCGCCGCGCATCCGGCTGCACGGGGAACTCTCGCCGTTGCGCCCGGACCCGCTGACCCCCGAGTTCGTCAAGGAAACGCTGCTCGAAATCATGCCGAAGAAGGCGGTCGAGCGCTTCGAGCAGAAGGATGGTGCGGACTTCGCCTACACGCTCGAAGGCAAGGGGCGCTTTCGCGTCAATATCATGCGCCAGCTCAATGGCATGGGATCGGTCATGCGGGCCATCCCCTCCAAGGCGCTGACCCTCGATGAGCTGGATATGCCGGCGGCGGTGCGAACGCTGTGCCGTGCCAATAACGGACTGATCCTCGTAACGGGCAAGACCGGCTCCGGCAAATCGACCTCGCTGGCAGCGATGATCGATGACATCAACAAGCGCATCAAAGGCCACATCCTCACGGTCGAGGATCCGATCGAATTCGTGCACCCGCGCCACAAGTGCCTCATCAGCCAGCGCGAGATCGGCGTGCACGCGCCGAGTTTCGCCGCGGCGTTGCACTCGGCCCTGCGTGAAGATCCCGACGTGATCCTGGTGGGCGAATTGCGCGACCTGGAGACCATGAGCATCGCCGTGACGGCGGCGGAGATGGGCATCCTGGTCATGGGAACGCTGCACACCAACGGCGCAGCACAGACCGTGGATCGTCTGGTCAACGGCTTCCCGGCCGACAAGCAATCGCATGTGCGCACCATGCTCTCCACCTCGCTGCGCGGCGTGATTTCCCAGCAGCTGCTGCGCAAAACCGACGGCGCCGGGCGCGTGGCCGCGCTCGAGATACTGATCAACACGCCTGCCACGGCCAACCTGATACGCCAGGGCAAGCTCGATCAGCTTGAAAATTCGATGCAGGCGGGCGGGCAGTTCGGCATGCGCACCATGGATACTGCCATCCAGCAGTTGTTCGACGCCGGCGTCGTCAACGGCGCCGAGGCCTATCGCAAGGCGATCAACAAGACCAAGTTCGAGCAGTACAAGGACCAGGCCTAGCCGCAGCGTCCGCGTGCAATAATGCGGGGCTTGTTCAACCAGTCCGCCGCACCATGCCCCGCAAGATTCTCGTCACCCACGCCCTGCCCTACGCCAACGGGCCACTGCATCTCGGCCACATGATCGAATCCATCCAGACGGACATCTGGGTGCGATTTCAGAAAATGCGCGGCAATAGCTGCGTATTCTGCTGCGCCGATGATGCCCACGGAACCCCGATCATGATCCGGGCCCAGCAGCAAGGCGTGACACCGGAAGCGCTGATCGCCGCGGCCGCGCTCGATCATCGCCGCGACTATGACGGCTTTCTGATCGATTTCGATCACTATCACTCGACCCACTCGGACGAGAGCCGCCGCTTCACGCGCGAGCTCTACGAGGCGTTGCGCAGTCACGATTACATTGCGCGTCGCGCGGTCAATCAGGCCTACGATGAGCAGGCGCAGATGTTCCTGCCCGATCGCTACGTGCGCGGCACCTGTCCCCGCTGCCGCTCGGCGGATCAATACGGCGACAGCTGCGAGGTGTGCGGTTCGACCTATTCACCCGCCGATCTCATCGACCCGGTCTCCACGGTTTCCGGCACACGCCCGGTGTGGCGAGAATCGGATCACCTGTTTTTCAAGCTCGGCGCCTTCGAATCGATGCTGCGCCAATACGTCGCCAGCAGCAGCCTGCAGGCAGCCGTGCGCGCCAAGCTCAGCGAATGGTTCGAGGCGGGATTGCAGGACTGGGACATCTCGCGCGACGCGCCCTACTTCGGCATCGAGATACCGGATGCCCCCGGCAAATTCTTCTACGTCTGGTTCGATGCGCCGATCGGCTACATCGCCAGCTTCGAGGCCTGGCGCGCGGCACACGGCGCCTCATTCGATGACTACTGGAAGTCGGAAACCGCCTCGGAGCTCTATCACTTCATCGGCAAGGACATCAGCTACTTTCACACGCTGTTCTGGCCAGCCGTACTGCATGGCGCTGGATTGCGACGGCCCACCGCGGTATTCGCCCATGGCTTCCTGACCATCAACGGCCAGAAAATGTCCAAGTCGCGCGGCACCTTCATCACGGCCCGCCGTTACCTGGACGTCCTGCCGCCCGAGCCGCTGCGATACTACTTTGCCGCCAAGCTTGGCAGCGGCATCGAAGACATCGACTTCAACATCGACGACTTCGTTGCGCGCACGAACTCCGATCTGGTGGGCAAGCTGGTCAATGTCGCGAGCCGGTGCGCCGGTTTCATCCATCGCGGCGGTGGCCGGCTGGCGCAGTCGCTGGAAAATGAGGCGCTGTATCGGCAATTCACGGCCGTGGCGGAGCCGATTGGCGCGCTGTTCGAGGCACGCGAATACGCCGCCGCCATTCGCGAGATCATGCTGCTGGCCGATCTCGCCAACCGCTATATCGACCAGCACAAGCCCTGGGCGCTCGCCAAGGATGCCGCGCGCGCACCCGAAGTGCTCGCGATCGCCACACAGGGACTGAACCTGTTCCGGGTGCTGATGAGTTACCTGGCGCCCATTCTGCCGCGTACCGCTGCGGCTGCGGCCGCCTTTCTGGGCACGCGCTTCAACGACTGGTCCGCCATCGACACGCCGCTGTTGGGCAGTGACCTCCAACCTTATCAGCCGCTGGCGACCCGGCTGGATGCCGCCGCGGTGGCCTCGCTGGTCGATGTGACAGTCCCGCCTGCAGCGCCCGCCGCGGAATCGGCGGCCAAGGCCGCGGCACGCGCCGAGCCTGCCGCAGCCATCGGCATCGATGATTTTGCCAAACTCGATCTGCGCGTGGCACGGGTCGCCGACGCCGCCCTGGTCGAGGGTTCGGACAAGCTGCTGCGGCTTACGCTGGATCTCGGTGGCGAGCTGCGCACGGTGTTCTCGGGCATCCGTGGCGCCTACCGGCCCGAACAGCTGCTCGGCCGCCAGGTGGTCGTGGTCGCCAACCTGGCGCCGCGCAAGATGCGCTTCGGTGTCTCGCAGGGCATGGTGCTGTGTGCCAGCGGCGAGCAGGACGCGGGCATCTTCCTGATCGAACCCGCCGAGGGCGCGAAACCCGGGATGAAAGTGAGCTAGTCGCCTAGCGCGGCTCGCGGGCGGTCAGGCGCCAGTACAGGATCAGCAGCAGGCCGGTAGCGGCACCGCCCAGGTGGGCGAAGTGCGCCACGCCCTGCATGCGGCCGGAAACGCCCAGGTAGAGTTCCACCACCGCGTAGAGCGAAGTGAACAGCCACGCCGGGATGGGCCATGGAATCGGCGGAAACAGCAGCACGAGCTTGCGCTTCGGGAAAGTGGCACCGTAGAAGAGCAGCAGGCCGAAAATGCCACCAGAGGCCCCGATCGTTTCCGAGGGTCCGGGTGAAAGCGAATGCGCCACCCAGAGCTGCGCCAGGCCGGCGCCGATGACACATGCGCCGTAATACACCGCGAATCGCTTAGGCCCGAGCACGCGTTCGCTGTCCGGGCCAAACATGCACAGGCCGAACATGTTGCCGATCAGGTGCATCAGGTTGCCCCGGTCGTGCAGGAAGCCATAGGTGACCAGCTGCCAGGGTTCGAATGGCGGGGTGCCGTAGAGGCGGTCGCCGCCGAGCGGCCAGAGCGCAAAGGTTTCGAACAGCCGGTCACCTGTCAACCATTCCGCGCCGTAAGCGATCAGGTTGGCATAAAGGAGTAGCCGGACGATGGGCGTCAACGCCTGGAACATTTATTCTCACTGCGCAGTCTATTGAGTCGAGCCCATTCTGCCACCAGGAGAGTCTCCCCATGGATGCTTCATCGTCGCGTCGCCAGCCAACCCACCGGATCGTCCTTGGCCTGGCGTTGCTCACGTTGGCCGGCTGCGTCAACACCTCGCTGATCGATCGCTGGAAGGACGCCTCTTTTGCCGGGCCGCCATTGCACAAGGTGCTGGTCGTGGGTGTGCAGAAAGATGATGGCCGCCGGCGGCTGTGGGAGGACGGCATGGTTGGGGCTCTGAGTCACCAGGGCGTGCAGGCAACGGCTTCCTACGCGGTGTTCCCCGCCAAGGCGCCGAATGCGGACGAGCTGGCCGCCACAGCCAGCCGCGAAGGTTTCGACGGCGTCATGGCGTCGCATTTCGTCGGCGCCAGCCAGCGCAACTACTGGATGCCCGGCTATGCGGGCGTTGGCTTCGGCTGGCGCTGGCGCTACTACGGTTATTGGGATGCCGCCTACGGCCCAGGCTATGTCGAGACCGAGCACCGCGCCGACTATCAGACCGATGTCTTTACCGTCGATGCGTCCGGCGGCAAGCTGATCTGGACCGGCATCACCCGCAGCGTCGATATCAGCACGACTCACAGCATCACCGACGACATCAGCCGCGTGCTGGTGCCGGAGCTCTCGAAGCAGGGTATTCTCGCCGGCAATAAAAGGTAGACGAGCCGGCAGCTATTGAATGACGCGGAGCTGATCGATCCCATCGATGCGCTGCTGCCGCAGACCCAGTGCACGCGCTGCGGCTATGCGGCCTGCCGGCCTTACGCTGAGGCCCTGGGCCAGGGTACCGCGGCCATCAATCGCTGCCCGCCCGGCGGCAGCGCCGGGATCGACGCGCTGGCAAGCCTGCTGCATCGCCAGCCGCTGCCGCTCGATCCGGCCTGCGGCTTCGAGCAGCCTCCCACCCTTGCCGTAATCGATCCGGCAGCCTGCATCGGCTGCGCGCGCTGTCTGCCGGCCTGCCCCGTGGATGCGATTCTCGGCGCGCGCCAGTTCCTGCACACGGTGCTGCAGGCCGAGTGCAATGGCTGCGAGCTGTGCCTGGCGGCCTGCCCGGTCGACTGCATCGTCATGCAGCCTCGCGCGCCGGATGATCCGGCCCCCACGGCAGCGCAGAACCGCCAGCGCTACGAGCATCACCGCCAGCGCGAGGCCCGGCTGCTGCGCGAGCGCCAGGCGCTGCTGTCGAGTCGCAAGCGCGCGGCGGCACCGCGGCCGCCGCAATGAACCGGCAGCAGGTTCGACAGGTCTTCATTCACCTGCGCACAGCCAACCCGCATCCGCACAGCGAACTGCTGTTCGACACGCCGTTTCAACTGTTGATCGCGGTGATCCTCTCCGCGCAGGCGACCGACAAGAGCGTCAACCTCGCCACGCGTGAGCTGTTCGAGCTTGCCCCGACGCCGGCTGCCATGGTCAAACTCGGACTGGCCGGAATCAAACGCCACATCCGCACCATCGGGCTCTACAACGCCAAGGCGCGCAATATCCTGGCAACCTGCAGGCTGCTGCTCGAACGTCATGGCGGCGAAGTGCCACGCGACCGCGAAGCGCTCGAGGAGCTGCCGGGCGTCGGTCGCAAGACCGCCAATGTCGTGCTCAATGCCGCCTTCGGCGAACCGACCATGGCCGTGGATACGCACGTATTCCGCGTCGCCAATCGTACCGGGCTAGCGCGCGGCGCCAATCCGCGCGCGGTGGAAGATGAGTTGCTGCGCGTGATCCCTGCCGAGTTTCTGCAGAATGCGCATCATTGGCTGATCCTACTGGGCCGCTACACCTGCAAGGCACGCCTGCCGCTATGCCCCCTGTGCCCGATCCTGCGCTGGTGCGAGTACCCCGATAAGACCGTGGGCAAACCCAACCGCTGAGCTGCTATTCGATGCGCGTCTCTTCGGCGCCGAACAGGCTCGAGATCATGCGCGCAATCACGCTCAGTGCCAGCACGAAGAGCGTGATCAGCAAGGCGCCGGTCCAGGCAAGGGACTGCCAGTTTTTATACGGGCTGGTGGCGAATTGAAAGATCACCACGGGCAGATTCGCCATCGGCTGATTGAGCTTGGCGCTCCAGAACTGATTGTTGAGCGCCGTGAACAGCAGCGGCGCGGTCTCGCCGCTGATGCGAGCCATCGCCAGCAGCACACCGGTCAGCAGGCCGCTGCGCGCTGCCGGATATACCACGCTGGTGATCGTGCGCCAGGGCTGGGCACCGAGCCCGGCGGACGCCTGGCGCATGCTCGACGGAATCAGTCGCAGCATGTCCTCGGCTGTGCGCACCGTCACCGGGATGACGATGATGCCCAGCGATATGGCGCCGGCGATGGCCGAGAAATGTCCCATGCCGAGCACGACGATCGTATAGACGAACAGGCCGATCACGATCGAGGGCGCGCTCAGCAGCACATCGTTGATGAAGCGGATCACGGTGCTGAGCTGCTTGCCGCGACCGTATTCCGACAGGTACGTCGCAGCCATGATGCCGATCGGCGCACCGATCGCCAGTCCCAGCATCGTCATGACGATGCTGCCATAGATGGCATTGATGAGACCGCCGCTGCTGCCCGGCGCCGGAGTATTCTGCGTAAAGACCTGCAATGACAGGCCTTCGAGCCCGCGGGAGAACAGCGTCCAGAGGATCGCGGCCAGTACCGCGAGTCCAAGCGCGGTGGCAAGTCCCGAGGCGCCCAGGGCCACGGCGGCGGTAATACGGCGCCTTCGGAGACTCCCGCGGCTCATGCCTGCGCTCCGCGCGATTCGAGCCGCATCAGCAGCAGCCGCGCCGCCGCGATGATGATGAATGTGAGCACGAACAGCAGCAGTCCGAGCGCGATCAGGGACGAGGTATAGAGCTTGCCGACCGCTTCGGTGAATTCATTGGCGATGCTGGCCGAGATGGTCGTGCCCGGCGCCAGCAGCGAACCGGAGATGCGGTGCGCGTTGCCCACCACGAACGTCACGGCCATGGTCTCGCCCAGGGCTCGCCCCAGGCCGAGCATGATGCCGCCCACCACACCGGCGCGCGCGTTGGGCAGCACCACATCCCAGATCACCTCCCACTGCGTGGCCCCCAGCCCGTACGCGGCTTCCTTGAGCGAACGCGGCGTGGAAAGGAACACTTCGCGCATGACGGAAGTGATGAACGGCAGCACCATGACGGCGAGCACGAAGCCGGCCGTGAGCAGGCCGATGCCGAAAGGCGGGCCACGAAACAATTTGCCGATCACCGGCACGTCACCCAGCACATCGATCAGCCAGGGTTGCACGGAATGCTGCAGCACCGGTGCCAGCACGAACAGGCCCCAGATACCAAACACGATGCTCGGCACCGCCGCCAGCAGCTCGATACAGGTGGCAATCGGGCTGCGCAGCCATATCGGGCAGGTCTCGGTCAGGAATACCGCGATCCCGAAGGCCACAGGCACCGCCAGGATCATCGCGATCAGCGAGGTGATCGCCGTGCCGTAAAGCGCCGCCAGCGCGCCAAATCGTTCTGTGACCGGGTTCCAGATAGTCTGCGTCAGGAAGCCGAAGCGGAATTCCTTCAGCGCCGGCCAGCCGCCATAGCACAGCGATATGAGCACGCCGGCGAGCAGCGCGAGCACCAGCAGTGCCGCCACCAGCGAGAGAAAGCGGAATATGCTCTCGGCGCGTGCTTCGCGCCGCAACTGCTGCTTATAGGGAATCGTGACCGCAGACATGTCCGCAATATATTACTTCCCTGTCCAGGCGGCCTTACCGTTCACCTTGACCGAGTCGGTCCAGGTCTTCTCGACCAGTGTGGTGACCGCGGTCGGCAGCGGCACGTAATCCAGGCTCTCGGCCAGCGACTGGCCATTCTTGAACGCCCAGTCGAAGAACTTCAGGGCAGCCGTGACGTTGGCGTCCTTGCTGTCGGCGTGAACGAGAATGAAGCTTGCCCCGGTGATCGGCCAGCTGGCGGCCCCGGCCTGGCTGGTCAGGATGAGGTAGTAGCCCTCCGCCTTCGCCCAATCGGCATTGGCCGCTGCGGCCTGGAAGGCCTTGGCTTCGGGAGCCACGGCCTTGCCATCGCGATTGATGAGTTTCGCGTACGTCATATTGGTCTGCTTGACGTAGGCGTATTCGACATAACCGATCGCGCCGCCGGTCTGCGTGGTCTGGTTGGCGACACCCTCGTTGCCCTTGGCACCGATGCCCACCGGCCACTGTACCGACGCGTTGGCGCCGATGGTCTTGGCGAAATTCGGACTTACCTGCGAGAGATAGTTCGTGAACAGGAAGTTCGTGCCCGAGCCATCAGAGCGATAGACCGGCGCGATGTCGAGCTTTGGAAGATTCAGCGACGGATTGAGCTTCTTGATCGCCGGGTCATTCCAGCGGGAAATCTCGCCCAGGTAAATGCTGGCCAGCGTCGGCCCGTCGAGCACCAGTTCGCCCGGCTTGATGCCCGGGATATTCACGACCGGCACCACGCCGCCGATGATCTGCGGCCATTGAACGAGCCCATTCTGCTTCAGGTCGGCCGCCTCGAGCGGCTTATCGGAGGCGCCGAAGGTGACCGTGGAGGCCTCGATCTGCTTGATGCCGCCCCCGGATCCGATCGACTGATAGTTCATGCCGATGCCGGTCTGCTGCTTGTATGCCTCGGCCCACTTGGCATAGACCGGGTACGGGAAGGTCGCGCCAGCGCCGGAAATGTCATCCGCCAGCGCCTGACCGCTCCAGGCTCCGACAATGGCCAGCACCCCTGCTGCGGCGAACAATGAGAATTTTCGGTGCACAGTCATCTCTCCTGACTTGAATACGGTCGGGCAATCCCGCGGGTATTCAGCCGTGTCCGTGTTACAAGCCGATGACAAAAGAAAAGGCCCCCCGCCATCCGCGGCGGGGGGCCTTTATCCAAGCAACCGTTGCCTTAGAAGCGGAAACGGAAGCCGACGGTCGGGTTGAAGTTATTGGTGTTGTAGATGAAGCCGCTCGCCAGGCCCCCCTGCACACTCGAGTACATGCCACCCGCATAAACGTCGAAGCGCTTGGTGAAGCGATAGTCGGCCGAGAACGAATACACCTTCTCATCGCCGCTGCAGGTGCCCTCCGTGGTGCCCTTGCAGCCCGCACTGGCGCCCACGCCGTAGCTGTTCTGGCGCAGGCCGTAGAAGGCGGCCGTCAGGTCCAGTTTCGACAGCAGCGTGTATTTGCCGCCGAACCAATAGACATCCAGCACCTTGTCGTTCGGGAAGGCCTTATTGTTGACGAAGGCCAGCTTGTAGCCGCCGATGTCATCGAAGCCCGCCGCTATCGGATCCGCAGGATTGGCATAGTCGATGTGCTCATATACGGCGTACACCTTCGGCGAGCCTACCGGTGCCGGGATGTTGTACAGAGCCATGATTGCCAGGGTCGTGTTGTCCGAGATCGTGCCCGCGAGCGACTTGTCGACCGAGTAGCCTAATCCGGGCAGTTCGGCCACCTGCGCCGCCGTCAATATACCGGTCGTGATCGCAGAGTTGACCTTGGAGTAATAACCATCGATCGATGCGCCCAGGTACTCGGCGCCTATCGTGGCCTGCACCGCGTTATTGCCGGTGCCACCATGATTGTTGTTGAACTTATATTCCGCACCCGCGTGCAGTGGCCCGAAAACGGTGACGTACTTGAGCGAATTGTCGAGACGACGGTCCTCGGTATCGCCGCCACCCGCGAAGGTTCCCGACAGGCCGACCAGCGAGAAGGCTTGAGAGGCACCCTGCGGATCATATTTCGCGACGCCATCGGCGAGGAGCGTGTTCTGGCGACCGAAGGTGAATGAGCCGAAGGTCCTCGAACTGACACCCACGAAGGACTGCTGGAATATCTGACCCGCAATGCTCGAATCCAGATTGACCGTCTGGTTCGCGACGGTGCGGCCGTTGTTCTGCACCTGCGACTTGAGCGCATCGCTGATATCGCCACTGGTCGGGTTGAAGAAAGTCTCCAGCCTGAAGATGCCATACCAGTCCCCGGCGTTGAGCGGTTCGATGCCCATCAAGCCGACGCGCGATTGGCTCAAGTTGTTGGAAGTGGCACCGGTCACCGACTTGATACTGTCCTTCTGGACGAGATCGCTGCTGTTCGCTGCGAAATAGTCGTTGAATGGCGCACTGTGCGTGTCGTACTGGATACCGGCATCGATGATGCCGTACAGCGTGATGCCGTGAAGAGTGAGGCCGTCATCCGCCGGCTTGGGTACCGGGCCTGCGGCGTTCTGCGCATGCACTGCGCCGGCGGCCGACATGAGGGTACCGGCGAGCAGCGTGACGCCCAGCGCCGGGTGGCGTACCCCGGATTTCCCCGCAAAACTACGTTGACTCATGACTGTTGCTTCCTTACATCTTTTTTGATGCTGCTGATGATCGATTTGCCGCGGCACTCGCCGCTCACTGCTGCCAACGTTTGGGTTGGCTGTCATACACGCGTAAGACCGGCGGGACTTATGCCTCGTTATATGCGCCATTGTACAACGCGCTTCATGACAGTTTCTAGACAGCGTTGCCGTGCATCAGCTTATGACGGCTGCCGGGGGGCGGCTTGGGGCAGCTAAACCCGGGCCGTCTTATTTGTTGTTTTTTTGCATCGCCTAGATGACAGATTGTCGCCTTGGGGCCAGTTCACCCCAGGTAGTCAGCCGCCACCGTGTCGTCAGCCGGGCGCTCGGTCTTGCTCAGGCGGTTAAGGACGGGGGTCAGGACCACCGCGATTACGAGGTTCAGGAGCAGCGTGTAGAAGGCCGTATAGCCGGGGAAGGTATAGCTGCCTATGGCCAGCGGATAGGCTGCCGCCAGGTTGGCCGCGATCGCCATCGCAGTGCCGGTATACGTGCCCACGGCCCAGCCGATCAACAGCGCCCAGGAATTGAACCAGCGGGTGAAGACGCCGAACATCACCGCCGGCAGGGTCTGGATGATCCAGATACCACCGAGCAGCTGTAATTGAATGGCGTACTTCGTGGGTACGTACAGAATGAATACCAGCGCGCCGACCTTGACGATCAGCGACACCCACTTGGCCATCTGCGCTTCCTGCTTATCGGTCGGATTCCTGTTGATGAACTCCCGATGAATGTTGCGGGTGTAGAGATTGGCCGCGGCGATCGACATGATGGCCGCGGGCACCAGTGCGCCGATGCCAATAGCGGCAAACGCAATACCGACGAACCAGGCCGGGAAGCTGTGCAGCAGCAGCGCGGGTACCGCGAAGTTATTACCGAACAGTTTGAAGCCGCTGGCATATTCAGGCAGCTTGTCGACGCCGGCTGCAATCGCAAAGAAGCCGAACAGCGCCAGCAGGCCGAGCATGAATGAGTAGCCGGGCAGCAGCGCCGCGTTACGCCGGATGGCCTTGCCGCTGCTGGCACTGAGGATGCCCGTCATGGAGTGCGGATATAGAAACAGCGCCAGCGCCGACCCGAGTGCCAGAGTGGCATACGCGCCGTACGCGCCAGTGGAATGCGGACCGGGCACAGCCAGCAGAATCTTCTTGGCCGACACAGCCGCGAAAATCTTGCCGAATCCGCCCAGCTGGATGGGAATGAAAATGATGGCGGCAAAAGCCGTCACGTAAATGAGGATGTCCTTGACGATCGCGATCGATGCGGGCGCCCGCAGACCACTCGAGTACGTGAATGCCGCCAGCACCAGGAAGGCAATGATCAGCGGCAGATCGGCCGCCAGTCCCGTGCCGGATATCCCCAGCGCACCGACGACCACCTGAATGCCAACCAGCTGCAAGGCGATGTACGGCATCGTCGCGACGATACCGGTCACCGTGATCGCCAGTGCCAGCCAGCGATTACCGAAGCGGCCGCGAATGAAATCCGCCGCCGTGATGTAGCCCTTCTTGTGACAGACGTGCCAAAGACGCGGAAAGACCAGGAACAGGAACGGATAGATCACGATGGTATAAGGCACTGCGAAGAATGCGACCGCGCCGGCACCGAAGGCTAGCGCCGGGACTGCGATGAAAGTGTAGGCGGTGTAGAGATCGCCGCCCACCAGGAACCAGGTAATCACGGTGCCGAAGCGACGGCCGCCCAGGCCCCACTCGTGCAGTTGATCCAGATCGCCCCTGCGCCAGCGCGCGGCCGCGAATCCCAGCCAGGTAATGAACCCGAACAGGCCCACGAAAATGACCAAGGCTACCCAATTGATTTCCTGCACGCGACTCTCCCGAGGAGCTTCTTATTGTGGTCGACTCGAACTGGCCAGCGCGGCCTAGTCGTCAGTGGCGATATAGATCACGGCCGTAATCAGGCCGCTGAGGATGACCCACAGCAACTGATACCAGTAGAAAAACGGCAGCCCCAGCCAGGCAGGCTCGATGCGGTTGTAGAAAGGCGGCCAGAGCACCGCAGCAAACTGGATCAGGAACAGCGCGTACCACCAGCTCCAGCCGTCGCGCTTTTTTTGTGCACCTTCCATCGCGTTCTCCCCAACTTTATGTTGGCCGTGACGCCCACGCGCCGGTTTTTTGCCAATGTATACCGATGCGTCGCCCTGTGCCAGTCGCGGTTGGGAATGTGAGAATATGAGGCGTCTATGATTAAAATTTCCGGACTCCAGCAGGCTCGGTACATCATTTCTGCGGATCGTCGCTGAACAGCAGTCGGTGGAAGCTGGCCATGACCGCAGGCTCTGGACGGCGAATGGCCGGTACTTGCTGGTACGACTCCCAACCGCCGCCGAGCGCCTTGTACAGATAGATAAACGCGTCGGCGGCGCTTTGCTGGGAAGCGGTGTACTGATCCTCCAGATTGTATTGCTGCCGCTCGGCATCAACGACATTGAGAAAATCGGTCAAGCCTCGATCATAGCGTTGCTGCGCCAGCTCGACCGCCCGCTGGCTCGCATCGATGGCATCAGTCAGATTCTTCAGACGCTGTTCCTGCGCCTGAAATCGCGCGATTGCGGTGTCCGCGTCCTGCACCGCATCAACCACGGTTTGCTTGTACGCTACAAACCTTTCGTGCGCCTGGAGATCGGCAATGCTGACCAATGCATCGAGCGCCCCGAAATCCAGCAATGGCCAGTATACGGACGGACCGAAGGCCCAAATGTGGCTACCTTGCGCACCAATGCCCGCCGATTGCGTGCCTAGACCGCCGCTGAGCATCACGTGCGGAAACAAATTCGCGGTCGCGACCCCAACCCGTGCAGTGGCCGCTGCCAGCCGCCGTTCTGCTTCGCGAATATCGGGCCGGCGCTGCAGCAAGTCGAGTGGCAATCCGGATTCGATGCGCTCCGGCAGGGTTGGCAAGACCCCGGGTTTGGCCAGTTCCGCCGCAAGATCTTCGGGATACTGACCCAACAACGCGGCAATATCGTACTGGGCGGCCTGAATATCACTTTGCAGCAGCGGCAGCTCGGCCTGCAGGCTCGCGAGTTCGCGACTGGCCAGCTGGAAGTCCAATTCGTTGGTCAGCCCACGATCGAAGCGCGCTTGCTCGAAGTCGCGGGATTGCTGCGCAGTTGCGATGTTGTCACGAAGTATTGCAAGTCGCATCTGCAATCCTCGCAAATCGACGTAGTTACGAGCCACATCGGCCACGATGCTGATCAGTACTGCACTTCGAGCCGCCGCCGCCGCTTCGATGTCGTATTTGCCCGCCTCGATCGCGCGCCGGCCGCCACCGAACAGGTCAAGTTCCCAGGTGGCGGCAAAGCCCGCCACCTGTTCGATCTGATCAAGCGAGCCTTTGTTGTCTGCGGCTCTGAGCGCCGAGGCAGCGCCCGCCCGTGTCATGTCACTGCCCGTACCCCGCCCCGCTGCCGCGCTGGCCGCCACCATCGGCAGAACGTTGCCCAGCAGCACCGCTTCACCCGTGCGAACCTCCTGCAGGCGCGTGAGCGCAATCTCAAGATCAGGATTGGCACGGATGGCTCGATCGACCAGGGAGTCCAACTCTGGATCGTTGAACGAATGCCACCAGGAGGCCAGATCGACTGGAGCCGACGTAGTGGTGGACACGCCGGCGGCTGGAGCCGGGGCCGCTACGAATTCCGGCGGGGCGACCGTTTTGGGAGCACGGTAATTCGGACCCACTGCACAACTGGCCGTGACGAGGCTTAACGCGCCGAGCAGAAGTGCTTTGGCTTTCTGCATCTAGGGGGCTCGCAAAGCAACGCTCGATCCGGGCGGCTGGTCCGCGCTTACCCGCACTTTCTCGCCCGCGACAATCTGGTTGCTGACGTTGAGGACCAGTCGCTCGCCGTCGGACACGCCCGAACTGAGTTCGACCTTATCGCCATCGTCACGGCCAATCGTGACAGGTTGAAAGCGTATGGATCCGTCGCCCTCGACCACCGCGACTTTGGCCCCCCCGGCACTGAACATCAATGCGGCGGCCGGGATCTGGCTCATGCCATTGTTCGGCAGTTGGAAGCCGACCTGGACGTATAGCCCGGCCACCAGCCGACGATCCGGATTGGGGATGTCCAATTCCGCGCGAAACGTGCGCGCCCTGGGATCAATGGCGTCGGAGGTGCGGGTAATGTGCCCAGCGATGGTCTGACCTGTCAGGTCACCGGTCGATATAGTCGCGGGCACCCCGATTTTCATCAAGTCAGGCGCGGCACTTTGCGGTACATCGACGAACACCCGGATGGGATCATCCTGCGCGATGCGGTAGAGGGACGTGGTACTGGTGGAGCTGCCAGCCGTGACTAGATTGCCGATGTCGATACGCCGCTCGACGATCGTGCCGTCGTATGGCGCCGTGACATGTTTGAATTGTTCAAACGCGGTCAAGCGATCCACATTCGCCTGATCAGAATTCACTTGCGCCCGCGCCGCATCGAGCTGCGCGGCGGCGGAGGAATCGCCGGCCTTCTTGTCTTCCCGCTCCTGTTCGGAGACGACGCCCTTGGGGGAGTCGCGCCAGCGCGCATAAGTGCTGGCAGCAAACGCAGCGTCTGCCTCCTTGACCTTGACCTGGGCTTGCGAGACCTGCAGCTTGGCTTTGGCGGCTAGCAATTCCGCATCCAGCTCTGGCGTATCGATCAAGGCCAGCTGCTGCCCGCTTTTGACGCGATCACCTATATCCACATACCACTTGGCGACATAGCCGCTGACCCGCGCATAGATAGTGCTCTCGTACCAGGCCGCGGTCTCACCGGGGAGAGTCAGGCTCGCCGAAGCCGAGCCGCCGTGCACCACCACGACATCGACAGCCGGCAGGGAAGTCGCCGTCGTTCGCGTCTCTTGGGCCAACACGCGTTCGGAATGCCACTTGGTGAAATGTACGATCAGGAAGGCGAGCAAAAGCACCACGGCGACGGCCATGCCCGCTCGCTGCAGTGTTCGACCCATATTGTCAGATGGCAAGGGGATCTACTCCGGAAGACATTGAGTGCGAGGCCGGCAGCCGCACGCGGCCACGCAATAGCGGATACACGGTCGGAACGAATATCAGAGTTGCAAAGGTGGCAAACAGCAATCCGCCGATGACTGCCCGGGCGAGCGGCGCATTTTGTTCGCCGCCCTCACCAATGCCCAATGCCATCGGGATCATGCCGAGAATCATCGCGCCGGCGGTCATCAGCACCGGCCGGATTCGGGTATACCCTGCGGTCGCAGCTGCCACAATCGCACCATCGCCGGCCGCCATGCGCTGATTGGCAAACGTCACGACCAGAATGCTATTGGCGGTCGTCAATCCGATGCACATCAAGGTTCCCATCAGCGCAGGCACGCTCATGTGTGTTCCGCTCAAATACAGCATCCACATGACGCCCGCCAAGGCAAAGGGCACCGCCAGCAATACGATGATCGGATCGAGCCAGCTTTGGAAGTTGATGACCAGAAACAGATAGACGAGCACCACCGCCAATGCCATGCCGGAGAATAGGCCATCGTAGCTCTCACGCATGGTGTCGACCTGCCCGCTCAATAGCACCGATATTGCCTTCGAGGCATCCGGTCGGTCCGCAGCGATGACCTTGTCGATATCCCCAGCCGCCGAATTGAGATCCCGGCCCTGCACATCCGCGTCGACATCAAACACCGGTCGGATATTGAGCTGGGATAAGACCAGCGGCGCGGTGCCTCTGCGAAAGCTGGCGACATTCATCAGTAATTGCCCGGAGCCGCCGTTCACGCCCGCCGTCAGTGGCATCGTCCACAGGTCGTGGGCTGACTCAATATGATAGGTCGGCAACTGCACGACCAGCGGATAGCTGACCTGGTTACGCGGATCGACCCAGAAGTTAGGCGCGCTCTGGGCGCTGCTGTTGGTGGTGATCAGCACGTCGTTGGCCGCCGAGCGCTGCTGCAGTCCTAATTGCGTCGCCATCGATCGATCGACATCCACATTGAGGGTCGGCGCGTTGGGCACCTGGAACACATGGGAGTCGACGACACCGGGTACCCGGGCGAGATCTCGCGCCAGCTTACTCGCGAGTGCGTAGCTTGCGGCACTGTCCGGACCCGAGACACGAACGTCGATCGGTGCCGGCTGACCAAAATTCAACACCTGATCGACGATATCAGCCGGCTGGAAGAAGAACTGAAGCTCAGGATACCGCTGCGGCAGCTCGCGCCGAAGCCGCGCGACGAGATCGGCCGTTGGCGTGTGCTTCGGCTTGAGTGACACCAGAATCTCGCCGTCCATCGGTCCGACCGTCGCCGAGTCGCTCAGCGCTATGTTCATGCCGCTATAAGGCAGGCCTATGTTGTCCAGAATCGTATCGATCTGGCCGTTGCCGGCGATACTGCGGATGGTGGCCTCGACCCGGGCGAAGTCGCTTTGCGTCTGCTCAATTCGAGTCCCAGGGGGAGCGCGCACATGCAAGCGCATCTGACCGGCATCGACTTGTGGAAAGAAATCCCGGCCCAAGGCCGGAAACAGCAACAGCGAGCAGACAATCAGTACGCCGAAGAACAAGACCGTCCGCAACGGCTCGGAGAGTGTCCATACCAGCGTATCCCGGTAGGTATCGCGAAAGCGTTCAAAGCCATGATTGAAACCAACATGGATGGCCATGAACGGATTGCGGCGCCGTCCCACCGCGGGTTCCCTGGGGGGCTCCTCATCGTGGGACTGCGCGGTATGCGATCGCATCAGGTATTCGAACAACACGGGCACCATGGTGAAGGAGAGCGCGAGGCTTGCCAGCAGCGACACGCACACTGACAGTGACAACGGCGAGAACAGGTACTTCGCCGTGCCCTGCAGCAAAAATACCGGCACAAAAACGATGCAGATGCATAAGGTTGCCAGCACTGTCGGAATAGCGACCTCGCTGGCCCCGTTGATGATCGCCTCGGCTAAGGGTTCCCCCAGTCTTACGTGGCGTTCGATGTTCTCGATGACCACCGTGCCGTTATCGACCAGTATGCCGACCGCCAATGCGAAACCGCCGAGTGTCATGGTGTTCAGGGTTTGGCCACCCACATACATGACCAGGACGGCGGTGATGATCGAGAGGGGGATCGCCGCAAGGATGATGATGGTGAGCCGCCAGTTGCCGAGAAATAGCAGAATCATCAAAGCCGTCAGTCCGGCGGCCATCAGGCCACCCATCTTGACGCTCGACAGCGCGGCATTCACGAAGATTGATTGATCGAACAGCGGCTTGATGGTGACCCCGCTCGGCATGACCTTACGTATGTCGGTGAGCGCCGCGCGCACCCCATCGATAACGGCCAGCGTCGAGACGCCACCGGTTTTGCGGATGGTTATCAATGCGCCCGGCGTACCGTCCACCGATACCGAGTTGGTCTGTACCTGAAAGCCGTCGTGTACATGGGCGATATCACGCATGAACACGGTCTTTCCAGCCACCTGTGCAACCGGAAAACTATTGATGCTGTCGATCAGATCGGGACTGTTGTTCATCGACAATTCGTAGTCTTTGCTGCCGATCTTCACGTCCCCGGCTGGGAGAATGACGTTCTGACGCTGCAACGCCTCGCTCACGTCGGAGGGCGACAGACCGCGCGCGGCCAGGGCCTGCGAGTCCAGATCCGCCATGATTACCCGCGGCTTGCCTCCGTATGGCTGCGGAACTTCCGCGCCGTGTACTACGGCCAGATCGGGTCGGATGATGTTCTGTCCCAAGTCGTTCAGCTTGGTATCCGGCAAAGTCTTGCTTGAAAGACTCAGCTGAATGATCGGCACATCGGTCGCCCCATACCGCAGCACCAAAGGCGGGGTGATGTTGGGTGGCATGTATTTGAGGACTACCAGCGCGCTGCTGGCCAGCTGCGAGACGGCGCGGCTGACATCGGCACCCTCGTGCAGGTACACCTTCTCGACACCGACGCCTTCGTAGCTGGTGGCCTCTATACGTGAGATATCGTCCACCAGGGATGCCATCTGCCGCTCATGCAGGGAGAGGATCCGGTTCTGGATGTCGGTGGCGCTCATGCCGTTGTAGGTCCACACCACGCTTACCACCGGAATATTGATTTCCGGAAAGATATCAATCGGCATGCGCAACGCCGCTCCGATGCCGAGCAGACAGATCAGGATCAGCATCGCCGCCACGGTGTACGGATGCTTGAGTACGAAACGGACCAGTGACATGCGATCAACCCTCAGTAAGGGAGCTGGGCGCAGCGCATTTTCATTGCACGCTGGGCGCGATCGCCGACTCCGACTCGCGCACGCAATAGCCCACT
The DNA here is from genome assembly GCA_963771665.1 of uncultured Gammaproteobacteria bacterium. GTDB lineage: Bacteria > Pseudomonadota > Gammaproteobacteria > Steroidobacterales > Steroidobacteraceae > FEN-1191. The sequence continues at coordinate 33,590 of CAVYUK010000020.1, forward strand.
CCGCGCACGGTATGGATCAGTTTGATCGGAAAACCATCGTCGACCTTGCGCCGCAGATGACGCACATAGACATCGACAATGTTGGTGACGCCCTCGAAACTCTGGTCCCAGACGTGCTCCAGAATCATGGTGCGGGAGAAGACACGGCAGGGCGAGGACAAAAGGTACTCCAGCAGCGCATATTCCTTTCCGGTGAGTTCGATCCGCTGATCTCCCCGACGCACTTCGCGGGTCAGCCGATTCAGCTCAAGGTCTGAGAACAGCAGCACATCGGTTCGTTCAACGGGCGTTCGGCGCAGGAGCGCCTTGACGCGTACCACCAGTTCCGCGAAATCGAAGGGCTTGGTGAGATAGTCATCGGCACCGGCTTCGAAGTGCCTGACCTTTTCCTCTATGGCATCGCGCGCCGTGAGCACCAGGACGGGTAGCGACGGGTGGGACTGTCGCACTCGTCGCAACAACTCGCTGCCATTAATCAACGGCAACATCAGATCCAGAATCAGTAAATCGTACTCATATGCGTTGATGTAGCTTTGACCTTCGCGACCGTCACCGGCGACATCAACCGCGTAGAGTTCCGCCCGCAAGCCGCGAGCGACAAACTCGGCCAGTTTCGGATCATCCTCAACAATAAGCAGCCGCATCGATTTGACCTCGAGCGGCATTTGACAGCATCCAGATTAGAATCGCGTTAGGCGGGCGTTAAAACTCTTTAATCTTCGACTCATCGAGCTGAGCCTGGAATAGCCCATCTGTTTGATCAGGCCGCCTTCCGTCATTCACCGCAGCTGGCACGGTCGCCGGCAATTCCAAGACGTGCAAATACGGCGGATCAGAAAGTGAAGCGTGCACCCGCTGTCGGAGCAAGGTTGTTGTCGTAGTTATAGGGGACGCCGGGTCCGTGAGGAATGGCGATAGCCAGACCGCCACTGACGTTGGAATACGCAATGCCGGCATAGGCGTCAAAACGCTTGGTGAAGTGATGATCCGTATAGAGCGAAACTTCGTTGAGCAAGCCCGAGCAGGAAGCGCGGAAACTGGTCGGCGGGCAGGCTGACGGAACACGGAAGTCGTTCTGCCACTGATGATAGAAGGATAAAGTGAGATCAGTTTTGCTGTCGTAGGCGTATTTCACGCCCGTCCAGGCGATCTGTACGAGCTTGGGAGAGTCAAGATTATTGTCTTCGACGCCGCTCAAGCGATAACCGCCCTGGGCCGAAGCGCCAACGCCCAGCGGATTCGACGGATTGAACTGCTGGATGTGTTCGTAGCCGGCAAAGAGCTTGAATGGGTCCCGGGTGTACTTGGCAGCGAGCATAACGGCCGTGTTGTCGGTCACGATGCCATATTCGGTGTTATCTGTTCCGAGCACATTGGCCCCGGTAATGGGGTTTGTATTGATGCTGTTGGTGGTCGACTGATAGGGCTGGGTCGGACTCTGAGGTCCGAGCAACGGGTTGAGTACGCTGATCGCCTGGTTGTAATGCTGGAATACGACGTCGGCGGAAAACTTGTCGTACTCTCCGCCGAAGTCGAATCCATAGGCGGTGTTATGCGCCTGCAAAGGGGTACAGGTGACGGCGCTCCAGGTTCCAGAGGCGGAGTAGCAGCCACCAGAACCGTCGGCGAGTTTATACATCGCGCCGAAATGGACCGGGCCATACGCGATGCGATATTTCACGGCCTGGTCCCAACGGGTGTCCTCGGTGTCGCCGCCGCCGGCCATCGTGCCGTTATACCCGATGTAGGAAAATGAATAGGCGCCGTCGGCCGGGTCATAAGCGAGCATCGTATCGGTACCGAGAGAGCGCTGACGACCGAACGTCAGCGTGCCGAAATACGTGGACGATGCGCCGCCATAGAATTCGTCATTGAAGGCTTGGCCCGCGCGCGCACCGTCGCCCGTTTCCGAATAGGCGCCCCTGGGCAGGCCGTTGTTCGTGGTGTTGGTGGCTGCCATGTTGGCGAGCTGGCCGGACTGCGGATTGATGCCGGTCGATGCATTGAACACAGCGTACCAGTCTGCCATGACCTCTAGCTTGCCCTTTATGCCCAGGCCCGACTGCTGCAGGTTGTTCGGCGCAACGAGCCATTGAGAGTGTTTGCCATTCCGGTTGACCAGCGATTCGCCTTCGTAGTTATAGCCGTTCTCCGGTAAGCCGTGGCTGACCCAGCCGACACCGACATCATACGCGCCGTATATGGTGATGCCGTGCCAAGTCAGCGGGCAAGCGGTTGCGACGAACTCGTGAAAGTTCGCACAGGCTTCGGGCGTGGGTAGCGCAGCCGCGGCGGGTTCGGCGGTTGGTAGAGCAGCGGCGGGCTCCGCGCGCGCGACGCACGCGATTGCGCTCATCACTACCAAGGCCAGGACTGACTTTTTCACGGTTATGTTTCTCCCTGCTACGGCAACTATCAGTAAACCTCGTTATATTCCACCATATATAGCACGGGCGGGTAAAGCACGCAGCCCGATCGGCAGCGGCAGCGCGTGAGGTCATTGCAAAGGGGACTGCAAGATGATCACGGGGCGCGCCTTCGCTATGATGTCGTGAGTCGGGAGATTTCTATGGCTGCCCCCATTGTTCGATTCAGGATCGATTTCGCGGAACATTCCAGCCTTGGACCGGGGAAAATCCGGCTTCTCGAAGCCATTCGAGATTCCGGTTCACTGTCGCAAGGGGCGCGCGAGATAGGTATGAGTTACCGTCGCGCGTGGCTCTTGGTGGAGAGCCTGAAGCAATCATTCCGGGAGCCCGTGACGCTGGCAAGTGCCGGAGGTAGGGACGGGGGCGGCATGCTGGTCACGGAATTTGGCGATGCCCTGATTAAAAGCTATCGCGAATTAGAACGTGACTTTGCGACGTCGGCAGCTCGACGGCTCCAAGCCATCATTCCGACTGTTATCCGGCATTCCAAGTCTGATGCCAAGATGTCGGTGCGCGCGAAGCTTGGCTGAAGGAAACAAGCTACTTGCTGAGATGAGATTCAAACACCTACGAGGCGGAGGGTGCGCGCGCCAGTTGCAACTCTCGCACTTCCTGATCGGTAAAGCGTGCGTCGTAGATAGAGCGTGGGTCCACGGTGCGAGCGATCACCGTGGCCGTGCCAACCGCCAATAGCAGCGGCAGGATGAAGGAACGATCACGGTCCGTCAGCTCCATGACCAGCACCACGGCGGAAATCGGACCGCGGGTGCTGGCGGCCAATACCGCTGCGGCGCCGATCACGGCGAATAGCCCTGGCGGCACGCCAGGCCAAAGCCAGTCCCAGGGACAACCCAAAACGCCACCGAGCAGAGCTCCCAGCGCCAGCGTTGGCGTGAAGAGGCCGCCGGGCACCCCACTTCCGAGGCACATCGCGGTGGCAGCAGGCTTCAAAAAGAGCAGGCACAGCAGCAGCAGGGGCGCGACCTGGCCGGTGAACGCCAGCTGAGCGATATCCTTGCCGTTACCCAGAATCTGTGGGAATGCTATCGATGTGATCCCAAGCAAGCCGAGCGAGATAATCGGCGCGATCAATCGGCTGCCACCCTTTGGTTTGTGCCGGTCCGCCCAGGCAATGATCCGTACGTACCCCACTGAGACGAGACCCGCCACCGGCCCGGCAAGCAGCGCCCAGACAATAATTGATGGGGAGGTCGGATAGGCGGGAATCAGATATGTGGGCGCGTTCGGTAAGGCGAGCCACGAGATACCAGTGGCGATTGCGCAGGCCAACACTGCCGGCAAGATCAGGCGCAGCGCCAGCACTCCGCGCAGCACCTCAAGGGCGAATAGCGCACCTCCCAAGGGCACGCCGTAGGCTGCGGCCATCCCCGCCCCCGCGCCGCACGCGACCAGCAGCCTGCGTTGCTCGTCAGAGAGCCGGGTGCGGTCCGCCAGGGAATCTGCGATCACAGCGCCGGCCTGCTTCGGGGCACCTTCACGACCGAGAGAAGCGCCCATGCCGACAAGCAGGACCGACAGAAGTGCGCTGCCAAGCGTGCGCCAGGGCGGCAAGCGCCCGGCGAAGCGCGATATGGCCTCACTAATGTCGATGCCATTGGCGCTCGACAAGCGGTGCAGGATGATCTGCCCCGCTCCAGTCAGAATCCCCGCCCCCAGCAGGATCAGCACGTGCCGCCAAGCGTCGGCATGCGCCGCGGCGTCCAGCAGATTGGGACCGGGCCACGCCCAACGCTGCACGAGCTCCAGCAGCCGCGTGAGAGCCGCGGCCGCAATCCCGGCGCCAGCACCGGTCAAGAGCACCGCGAGCCAGAATCGCGATGCAGCTGGATGCGTAAGCACAGGCGGTATGGAGCCCGCAACTTCACGCTGCCGCTCCACTTGGTTCATTCTCTACGGCGCCTGTTCAAGGCAGAAATCCTGAAATAGGTGCAGCGGCACTACTACGCACAGAGGGCGCCGCTCAATCCCACTGTGACACTTGATGATACATTCATGCTCATATTGCCGCTGCATTCATGTCGCGCTTAGTGGCGGCGGAGGTGATTTTTCATGCGGCTGCTGATCGTCGAGGATGACCGCAAGCTGGCCGAATTCGTGGCGCGCGGACTGCGCGCCGAGAGCTTCGCGGTTGACATAGCCGGCGATGGATGCGAGGGCGAGGGCTTCGTCGATGCCTACCAATACGATCTTCTCATCCTGGACCTGATGCTGCCCCGCCTCAGCGGCACCGAGCTGCTGCGGCGCGTGCGCAGATCGCACCCCACACTGCCGATATTGGTCTTGACGGCGCGCGATGCGACCGACGACAAGGTGGCGCACTTCGAATCTGGCGCGGACGATTATCTGACCAAGCCATTCGATTTCGCCGAACTTCTAGTCCGCGTCAAGGCCCTGCTGCGCCGCACGCCCCAGGAGCGTGCTGATGTATTGCGCATTGGCAATCTGGAGCTCAATCGCCTGACCCAGCAGGTGCGCCGCGACGGTCAACGCATCGAGCTGACGACCAAAGAGTACGGCGTGCTCGAATATCTATTGTCCAGCCCGGGCCGTGTGTTCTCGCGCACCATGATCCTGGAGCACGTCTGGGACCAGAGTTTTGAAGGCGTCACCAACATCGTCGATGTCTATGTGCGCTATTTGAGACGCAAAGTGGACGAGCCGTTTCCCGTCAAGCTGATCCACACCGTTCGCGGCGTAGGTTACTGCGTGCGCGATAGCGAGAACGCCGCCGAATGAATCACCGCTCGCTCGCCTTCCGCCTGGCGGTCTGGTACGCGCTGCTGCTGAGCGCTACCTTCGCGCTCGTTGGTACCGGCATGTTCTACGGCCTTGAGCAATATTTGCGCCTCGGACTGGCCGATTCGCTGCGCCGCCGATCCACCCAAATCGAACAGATTCTGGCCGAAGCGCCCGTGGATGTGGCCGATTCCAGCATCGCTGAATCCATCGAGACGCGACTGTCGCCGGAATTCAACAATCGCTTCGTGCGCCTCACTCGCGAACGATCCGGGCTGGTCTATCGGTCAGGAATACCTGCCGACCGCAGTTTCGACCCGGCGGCAATCCCGCCGATGATGCAGCCCTGGCCTGCTCAAGGCATCGCGCGGCGTGCCGGCGGCCTGATGGAAAGCGCGATCGCCATCGATACTACATCCGGCCGTTACCTGATCGAACTCGGCGCATCGCTGGCATCGGTCGAGGCGGTGCAGGCGCATCTACTAAGACTGCTCGGAATGCTGCTCCCGGTACTGGTGGCCTGCGCGGCCGGCGGTGGCTACCTCCTGGTGGGTTGGGCCCTGCGCCCCGTGGATCGCATATCGCAGAGCGCGGCGCTGATGAGTCTACAGGACATCGACGCACGACTGCCGGTGCTACCGAGCGGCGACGCGCTCGCCCGGCTTTCGATTTCACTCAACCACATGCTCGGACGGCTGCGCGAATCGGTACAGACCTCGCGCCGATTCCTGGCCGATGCGTCGCACGAGCTACGCACGCCGCTGACTGTCATAAAGGGCGAATTGCAGGAGATGGTTCGCACCGAGATCATGTCGCGAGAGCTGCACGATCGCATCGGCAGCGTGCTGGAAGAGGTCGCGCGCCTCGAGCACCTGGTCTCGGGGTTGCTGGCGCTCTCGCGCCTGGATGTGGGCGACGCCCAGCGCGAATGGGTGGACGTGGATCTGGCCGAACTTTCGGCCAGCACGGCCGAGCAGATGCGCCTGATGGCCGAGGATCGTGGCATTCATCTCGAGTCCTCTGCGCTGAGTCGCGTCGTCGTTCACGGCGACCGCGCGCGGCTTAAGCAGGTCATCGTCAACCTGCTCGACAATGCCATCCGCTTCACGCCGCGCGGTGGCACCGTGACGCTGAGCACGGTGTTGAGTGACAGGTTCCAGGCGCTCGAGATCCGCGATACCGGTGTTGGCATTCCTGCGGACGCGGTGCCACGCATCTTCGATCGCTTCTACCGTGTCGATGAGGCTCGCTCCCGCGAAGACGGTGGCGCGGGACTTGGGCTGTCGATCGTGCGTTCCATCTGCACGGCGCATCGCGCCGAAATCGAAGTCGATTCCGAAATCGGCCGCGGTAGCTGCTTTCGTCTGAAATTTCCGGTGCAGGCATAGCCGCCCCAAATTCAGCCCGCGCTCGGCCTCCCCTTGCACGCCGCCAGCCCTATGATAAATACTGAATCTAATGGTTCAGTATGGCCGGGCTCGCTTGAATGCCTCGTTCGACGCGCTGGTGGGCGCGCGCGCGCCCCAAAGTCGACTGGCATGTGCCTGCTGTCCTGTCAGGCGGATGTCCGTGTCGGAGGCACGTACCGTTTCGAAATCGCTCACGGGGCCTCAAAGCCCATGGCGTTCTTCGGCAGGTACATCGAGGTGATACCTAACTCGCGCCTCGTCTGGACCAATGACGAAAGTAGCGGCGGAGCCGTCACCACCGTGACCTTCGAGGAAAAAAGTGGCAAGACGCTGCTGGTAATGCACGAACTCTATCCCTCGAAGGAAGCGCTCGACGGTGTAATGGCCGGAATGGAGGGCGGAATGCCCGAGTCGTTCGAGCAACTCGACGAGTTTCTCGTCACCCTGGACGCGAGCGTGGGACGGTCATGAAGTCGTCGATCCGGGTCCGTTAGCGTTTCTTTGGCAGATACAGGTCGGTGAGCGTGCCCTCGAAGGCCTCCGCCGCCATTGCAACGGTCTCCGATAGAGTCGGATGCGGGTGCACGGTCAGGCCGATATCCGCTGCATCCGCACCGGTCTCGATGGCCAACGCTACCTCCGAGATCAGTTCACCGGCATTGGTGCCGACGATGCCGCCGCCGAGCACGCGGTGAGTCTTGGGATCGAACAGCAGCTTGGTAGAACCTTCATCCCGCCCGATCGACAGTGATCGGCCGCTCGCCATCCAGGGAAAGCTCGCCTTCTCGTATTCGATGTTCTGCGCCTTGGCCGCGGTCTCTGTCAGGCCCGCCCATGCGATCTCCGGATCCGTGTAGGCCACCGAAGGGATCACGCGCGCATCGAAAAAACTTTTCTGACCCGCGGCTGCCTCGGCCGCCACCTTGGCCTCATGCGTCGCCTTGTGGGCGAGCATGGGCTGACCGACGATGTCGCCGATCGCAAAGATATGCGGCACCTTGGTGCGCATCTGCTTGTCGGTGGCGATGAATCCGGCCTTGTCCACATGGACGCCCGCACGCTCTGCCGCGATGCGTCCGCCATTGGGCGATCGGCCAACCGCCACCAGCGCATGATCGTAGCGCTGGGTGCTGCGCGTCCCGTCCTTCGCCTCCATCGTCACCTGCAATCCGTCTGCCGCGGCTGTCACGCCGGTGACACGCGTATCGAGCAGAACCTGTCGATACCGTGCCCGTATGCGCTTCTCCAGCGGCCGCACCAGGTCGGGATCGCAGCCGGGCATCAGCTGTGGGCTCAGTTCCACCACGCTGACACTAGCACCCAGTGCATCGAACACGCAGGCCATCTCGAGGCCGATGATGCCGCCGCCGATGACCAGGAATTCTCCCGGGTTGTCGGGCAGTTCGAGTGCGCCGGTGGAATCGATGATGCGTGGATCCTGCGGCAGGAAGGGCAGCCGCACCGACTCGGATCCGGCGGCGATAATGCATTGCTCGAAGCGGATGGTTTCGCTCTTTCCTGCCGCAGTGACCTCGATCACGTGCGGACTGAGGAATTTTGCCTCTCCGCGCACCACCTCAACCTTGCGCTGCTTGGCCAGGGCGGCGAGTCCGCCGGTGAGCTTGCGCACCACGCTGCTTCTCCATTCACGCAGCTTGACCAAATCCACCTGTGGCGCACCGAACACGATGCCGCGGGTGCTCATCTCGTGCACTTCTTCGATTACGCGCGCCGCATGCAGCAACGCCTTGGAGGGAATGCAGCCCACGTTCAGGCAGACTCCGCCCAGCGTGCTCCAGCGTTCGACCAGCGTGACCTTGAGTCCCAGGTCCGCTGCGCGAAACGCCGCGGTGTAACCGCCGGGGCCCGCGCCAAGGACCAGCAGGTGGACAGTGCGCGTGGCAGCAGGCTCTTCAATGGCAGGTGCCTCGATAGCAGGGGTCGCGGCGGGCGCGGGAGCGACGACCGGCGCAGTTGCGGCGGGAGCAGCGGGTGCGGCGGGTGCCGCGGGAGCGGGCTTCGCCGGCGCTGCTGCAGGCTCTGGCTTGGCTGCAGCGGGCTCTGCGGCGGGCTGGGCCACGGCGGTCGCGGCAGCGGCCGATTCGAGTCTCACCAGCAAGGTGCCCTTTGATACGCGGCTACCTTTGCCGACCAGCAACTCGACGATCGTGCCGGCCGCCGAGGACGGCACATCCATCGTCGCCTTGTCGGTCTCGAGCGTGACCAGTGGAGTATCGACCTCGATGCTGTCACCCACTTTGACCAGCACGTCGATGATCGGAATGTCCTTGAAGTCCCCGAGATCGGGGCACGCCACATCGATGCGATTCATGGCACCGCCTCGAGCAGTCCGTGCACATCGGCCAGTGCGGCGACGACGAAGCTCATGAATCGCGCCCCGGCGACGCCGTCGATGACGCGATGATCGTACGAGAGAGACAGCGGCAGCATCAGCCGCGGCACGAGATTGTCGCCCTGATAGACGGGTCGCAGCGTCGCACGCGATACACCCAGGATGGCGACTTCCGGTGCGTTGATGATAGGCGTAAATCCTGTTCCGCCAAGCGAGCCCAAGCTGGAAATGGTGAAGCAGCCGCCCTGCATGTCGGTGGCGCTGAGCTTGCCGCCGCGTGCCTTCTGCGACAGCGTCGTGATCGAACGCGCGATCTCGTAGAGGTCCTTGCGGTTCGCATCGCGGATCACAGGCACCATGAGCCCGTGAGGCGTATCGGCCGCAAAGCCCATGTGCAGATACTTCTTGTGGATCAGATTCTCGCCACGCGCATCCAGCGAGGTGTTGAATGCCGGGAATTCCTGCAGCGCTTTGACACAGGCGCGCACGATGAAAGCCAGCGTGGTCAGTTTGACGCCGGCCACTTCCGATGCGGCTTTCAAGCCCTTGCGCGTCTCTTCGAGCTGCGTGATGTCGGTTTCATCAAATTGGGTCACATGCGGCAGGTTGACCCAGCTCGCATGCAGCCTCGGCCCCGAGATTTTCTGCACGCGCGAAAGCGGCTTCACCTCGATGGGACCGAACTGCGCAAAGTCCGGCAACGCCACCGCGGGCCAGGCCCGGCCAACATCGCCGCCGCCGGCAGGCCCCGCGCCAGCGCCGGCCCCATTTGCCAGCGCGGCCTTGACGTAGGCCTTCACGTCCTCTTCGGTGATGCGTCCCTTCTGGCCGCTGCCCTGTATGCGCAGCAGGTCGGCGCCGAGTTCGCGCGCAAATCTGCGCACTGACGGACTCGCATGCGCGCGTGCAATCCCCTCCTCGCTCACGGGCGGCAGCGAACGGGTCAAGGGTTTTGGTTCGGGCTTGGCTGCAGCCGGCGCAGCGGCTGCAGCGGTGGGTGTCGCGGCAGAAATCGGTGCGGCCGCGGCGGGGGGTGCGGCCGCGGCCGGGGGTGCGGCCACGGCGGGCGCAGCGGCAGCTTTGGCGACATCGCCTGGAGCGTCCGGGCTCGCCGCTATCTGCAGCGTCGCGATCAGGCTGCCGGCCGAGACCAACGAGCCCTTCTGCACATGCAGCGCTTCGATGACGCCGGCTGCCGGCGAGGGCACGTCCATGGTGGCCTTCTCGGTTTCGAGCGTCAGCAGCGGCGTATCGACCTGCACCGTCTCCCCGGGCTTTACGAGCAGCTCGATAACGGCCACGTCTTTGAAACTGCCCAGGTCGGGCACATGGATGTCTTTCGAAGCCAAGGCTGTTCCTTGAATGTCAGGCGTTGCGCGGGTCGGCCTTGTCTGGGTCGATGCCGAACTTCTGTATGGCCTCGACGACGACATCCTGTCCGATGCGCCCCTCATCGGCCAGCGCCTTGAGCGCTGCCAACGCGATGAAGTTGCGGTCGACCTCGAAATGCCAGCGCAGTTCGGCGCGCGCATCGCTGCGGCCATAGCCGTCGGTGCCGAGCGTCACATACGCCCTTTGCACCCACGATCGGATCTGGTCGGGAACGTTGCGCACGTAATCGGTCGCCGCCACGATCGGTCCCTCGCGATTGGCAAGCAGCGTCTGCACATAGGGGGCGCGAGCCGGCTGCGTGGGATGCAGCAGGTTCCAGCGCTCACACTCGAGTGCTTCACGCCGTAATTCGCTGAAACTTGTGATGGAGAAGACATCGGCGCCGACACCGAAGTCTTTCTCCAGCAGTTCCGCGGCCGCGACACATTCCCGCAGGATCGTGCCGCTGCCGAGCAGCGTCGCGCGCAGCTTGCCGGCCGCGCCACTGCGCAGCGGGTAGCCACCCTTGACGATGCCCTCTTCCGCGCCGGCCGGCATGGCCGGCTGCGCGTAGTTCTCGTTCATGACAGAGATGTAATAGAACACGCTCTCGTCATCCAGGTACATGCGCTTCAATCCGCTCTGGATGATCACCGCCAGTTCGTAGGCGTAGGCCGGATCATAGGCAAGGCAGCTCGGCAGCGTCGTGGCCACCAGGTGACTGTGACCATCCTGGTGCTGCAGGCCCTCGCCGGCCAGCGTGGTGCGTCCAGCCGTGGCACCGAGCAGGAACCCGCGCGCGCGCATATCGCCCGCCGCCCAGATGAAATCGCCGACGCGCTGGAAACCAAA
>CAVYUK010000021.1:0-20031 GCA_963771665.1 uncultured Gammaproteobacteria bacterium
TTTCCCCCGATCGCTGGCTCAGCGATTTCAAGGATGCCGGCTTCAAGCCCGAGGTCCACGAGTTGATCCTCAAGCAGAACGCCATCAAGGCGCTGAAGCTCGGCGCCGCGGCGTGAGCGAAGCACGCTTCCGCTGGGAAGACCCGCTGCAGCTCGAGCAGCAGCTGACCGACGATGAGCGCCTGGTACGCGATGCCGCGCATGACTATGCGCAGTCGGCGCTGGCACCGCGCGTGCTCGAAGCGTTTCGCAATGAGCATACCGATGTCGGGATCTTTCGCGAGATGGGCGAACTCGGCATGCTCGGTTCGACGCTTGCCTCAGAGTTCGGCGGCGCCGGGCTCAACCAGGTGAGCTACGGGCTGATCGCGCGGGAGATCGAGCGCGTGGATTCCGGATTCCGCTCGATGATGAGCGTCCAGTCCTCGCTGGTCATGCTGCCGATCTTCACCTTTGGAACCGATGCGCAGCGGCGCAAGTGGCTGCCGCCGCTGGCGCGGGGCGAACTCATCGGCTGCTTCGGCCTGACCGAACCGGGCCATGGTTCGGATCCGGCGGGCATGCTCACGCGCGCGCGCCGCGTGGACGGCGGCTATCGGCTGACAGGGACGAAAACCTGGATAACGAACAGTCCCATTGCCGATGTGTTCGTGGTCTGGGCCAAGACCGAGGACGGGCTGATCCGGGGCTTCGTGCTCGAGAAGGGCATGGCGGGTCTGTCGGCGCCGGTACTTCATGGCAAGGTCGGATTGCGTGCCTCGGTCACGGGCCAGATCGTCATGGATGAGGTCCCGGTCGGCGATGAGGCTCTGCTGCCGGGGGTAACCGGCCTGAAGGGGCCCTTCACGTGTCTGAATTCGGCGCGATATGGCATTGCCTGGGGTGCGCTGGGCGCCGCGGAATACTGCTGGCACACCGCGCGTCAGTACGTGCTCGATCGGCAGCAGTTCGGCAGGCCGCTGGCGGCGAATCAGCTCATCCAGAAGAAACTGGCCGACATGCAGACGGAAATCACGCTCGGGCTGCAGGCTTGCCTGCGCTTCGGGCGCATGAAGGACGACCACACCGCGTCGCCGGAAATCACCTCCATGCTGAAGCGTAATTCCTGCGGCAAGGCCCTCGATATCGCGCGCGTGGCGCGCGACATGCTTGGCGGCAACGGCATCTCGGATGAATTCGGCGTCATCCGCCACGTCGTCAATCTGGAGGTCGTGAATACCTACGAGGGAACGCACGACATCCACGCGCTGATCCTGGGACGCGCGCAGACGGGGATTGCGGCCTTCAGCTGAGGCTTCAGCTGCCCGGGGCATCCTTGATGGCTTCGACCTGGATCTCGATACCGACCTTGCCGGTCGGAACCGCATCCGGAATGCCGTGGCCGATGCCGAAGTCGGTACGATCGATTTCGGCCGATGCATCCGCGCCGCACAGTTCCCGCTTCAGCACCGGGTGCACGATGCACTTGAAGGAGTCGATTTTCAGGTCCAGCGGCCTGGTGACACCGTGCAATGTCAGCGTGCCGTGCACGGCCACCGGCGTGTCACCCTCGAAATCGATCCGCGTTCCCTTGTAGACCGCGGTCGGGAATTTCTCGACATCGAAGAATTCATCGCTCCGGGCGTGGGTGTTCATTTTGTCGAGGCCGAAGTCGACCGAGCTGGTGTCGATCGTAATCTCCATGCTGCCGGTCCTGGCCGCCCGGTCGAGCGTTACGGTGCCGCTGGAACGGTCAAATTTACCGCGCCAGAAGGAGATGCCTGCCGTATGCGGTGCCTTGAAGCTCGGGTAGGTGTGATTCGGATCGATGGTGTAGTGATCAACCGCCGCACCGGCATCGAAGGCCAGCGCCAAGCCCAATGGCAGACATAATTTTGCGAGCATAGAAGAAACTCCGGCCACCCAATAGATGGCATAATCGTTGGCTGACTGATGCTGCCACTCCGGCATGCCACTGTCGCACAGTTGAACCATTAGTTGAGGGAAGCCATGTCTGTTCCGGCCACTCCGGGATCGATGTTGCGGGCCGCAGTCGCCAGCGAACGCCCGCTGCAGATCGTAGGAACCATCAACGCCTACACCGCGCGCCTCGCCCAGGCCTGCGGCTATCGGGCTATTTACCTTTCCGGCGGCGGGGTAGCCGCCAACTCACTGGGACTGCCGGATCTGGGCATCAGCAGCATGGACGATGTGCTGACCGATATCCGGCGCATCACCGATGCGGTGCCGCTGCCGCTGCTGGTGGACGCCGATACGGGCTGGGGCGGGGCGTTCAACATCGCGCGTACTGTCAAATCGTTCATCAAGTTCGGCGCAGGGGGCCTGCACATCGAGGACCAGGTGCAGTCCAAGCGCTGCGGCCATCGGCCCGGCAAAGAGATCGTGCCGCAGGATGAAATGGTCGACCGCATCAAGGCGGCGGTCGATGCGCGCACCGATGCGAGCTTCGTGATCATGGCGCGTACCGACGCGCTGGCCGTGGATGGGCTCGAGCGCGCCATTGAACGCGCGATTGCCTGCGTCGAGGCTGGCGCCGACATGGTGTTCCCCGAGGCGATGACCGAGCTGTCGATGTACCGGCGGTTCAAGGATGCCGTCAGCGTGCCGATCCTGGCGAACATCACCGAGTTTGGACACACGCCGCTCTACACGCGCGAGGAGCTGGCCACCGTGGGTGTGGACATCGTGCTGCACTGCTGTTCGGCTTACCGCGCCATGAATGCGGCCGCGCTCGCCACCTACCAGGCCATCCGTCGCGATGGCACGCAAAAGAACGTACTGGCCTCGATGCAGACGCGCGAGGACCTCTACCGCTATCTCGACTATCACGCCTATGAGGACAAGCTCGACAGTTTGTTCGCCGCGGGCAAACAATGACCGCAGGAGCCATCGTGAACGAAGCTGCCACCACGCCCAAACCGAAGAAATCCGTCGCCCTGTCAGGCGTCGTCGCCGGCAACACCGCGCTGTGCTCCGTGGGACGCAGCGGCAACGACCTGCACTACCGCGGCTACGACATTCTCGAGATCGCCAACACCTGCGAGTTCGAGGAAATCGCCTACCTGCTGGTACATGAGAAGCTGCCCAACGTGGCGGAACTCGCCGCCTACAGGCGCAAGCTCGCGAGCCTCCGCGGCCTGCCGGCCGATGTGAAGACCATTCTCGAGCAGCTGCCGGCAACGAGCCAGCCCATGGATGTGCTGCGCACCGGCGTCTCGGCGCTCGGCTGCCTGGCACCCGAGCGCGCGGACCACCCGGTCGAAGGCGCGCGGGATATCGCCGACCAGCTGCTGGCGAGCCTGGGCTCGATGCTCTGCTACTGGCATCACTACAGCCGCGAGCGGCGGCGCATCGAGCTCGAGACCGACGATGATTCGATCGGCGGGCACTTCCTGCACCTGCTGCACGGAAAGAAGCCCTCGGCCGAGTGGGTGCGGGCGATGCACACCTCGCTGATCCTGTACGCCGAGCACGAGTTCAATGCCTCGACCTTCACCGCCCGCGTCATCGCCGGCACCGGCTCGGACCTGTATTCAGCCATCACGGGGGCCATCGGGGCGCTGCGCGGCCCCAAGCACGGCGGCGCCAACGAGGTGGCCTTCGAAATCCAGAACCGCTACCAGAGCCCGGATGAAGCCGAGGCCGACATCCGCCGGCGCGTGGGCAACAAGGAAGTCATCATCGGCTTCGGTCACCCGGTGTACACCATCTCCGATCCGCGCAACGTCGTGATCCGCGAGGTCTCGCGCGGACTGGCTCACACGCCCGCCGAGAAGAACCTGTTTGCGATCGCAGCCAGGCTCGAGACGGTCATGAAGGACACCAAGAACATGTTCCCGAACCTGGACTGGTTCTCGGCCGTGTCGTATCACCTGATGGGCATTCCCACCGCCATGTTCACGCCGCTATTCGTGGTGGCACGCACCTCGGGCTGGGCGGCGCATGTGATCGAACAGCGAATCGACGGCAAGATCATTCGCCCCAGCGCCAACTACATCGGCCCGGATGCGCAGAAGTTCGTGGCGCTCGCGCAGCGGCCTTAAAATTTCAGGACCGAACCATGTCTTCGCTCGATATCAAGTCGGCTGAGCGTCCGGCGCCCGATGCGGTGATCGCAACCATTGCCGATTACGCCTTGAATTTCCGCATCGACAGCGACACGGCCTATCAGACCGCCTACTACTGCCTGCTCGACACGCTCGCCTGCGGCTTCCAGGCGCTCAAATACCCGGCCTGTACCAAGCTGCTGGGTCCCGTGGTTCCGGGCGCCACCCTGGCCGGCGGCGCGCGCGTGCCCGGCACCTCGTATGAGCTCGACCCGGTCACCGCCGCTTTCAACATCGGCGCGATGATCCGCTGGCTGGATTTCAATGACACCTGGCTCGCGGCCGAGTGGGGCCATCCTTCAGACAACCTTGGCGGGATTCTCGCCGTAGCGGATTATCTGTCGCGCAATGGCCGCGCGCTCACGGTGCGCGATGTGCTCACGGGCATGATCAAGGCGCACGAGATCCAGGGCGTGCTGGCGCTCGAGAACAGCTTCAATCGCGTCGGGCTCGATCACGTGCTGCTGGTGCGCGTGGCTTCCACCGCGGTGGTCACCGCCATGCTCGGCGGTACGCGCGAGCAGATCATCAATGCGGTTTCGAACGCCTGGGTGGACGGGGGCGCGCTGCGCACTTATCGCCACGCGCCGAATACCGGTTCGCGCAAGAGCTGGGCTGCGGGCGATGCCACCAGCCGTGCCGTGCGGCTGGCGCTGATCGCGCTCAAAGGCGAGATGGGCTATCCCTCCGCGCTGACCGCCAAGACCTGGGGGTTCCAGGATGCGATTTTCCGCGGCGGCACCATTCGCTTGCCCCAGGCCTTGGGCAGCTACGTGATGGAGAACGTGCTGTTCAAGATCTCCTTCCCGGCGGAGTTTCATGCGCAGACCGCGGTCGAGGCGGCGATGAGCCTGCACCCGGAGGTGCGTGATCGTATCGATCAGATCGAGCGCATCCGCATCGAAACCCAGGAGCCCGGGGTTCGCATCATCGACAAGACCGGACCGCTCGCAAATCCGGCCGATCGCGATCATTGCATCCAGTACATGGTGGCGATCCCGCTGCTGTTCGGCCGGCTGACCGCGCACGATTACGAGGATGAGATCGCGCGCGATCCGCGCGTCGATGCGCTGCGCGACAAAATGGAAGTGCGGGAAAACCCGACTTTTACCCAGGAATATTACGCGCCGGAGAAGCGCTACATCGGCAACGCGGTGCAGGTGTTTTTCCGCGACGGCAGCCAGAGCCGCCGCATGGCCGTGGATTTTCCGATCGGCCACCGCAAGCGCCGCGCCGAGGGCATGCCGGTGCTGATGCAGAAATTCGAGAGCAGTGTGGCGGCGCAATTTCCGGCCGCCCAGGCGCGCGCGATTACCACGTTGTGCGCCGATCGCGCGCGGCTCGAAGCCATGCGCGTGGATGCGTTCGTGGCGGAGCTGCTGGCTACCTGATCTGCTTTTCGATTTTGCGCAGCCCGGCGATGGCGCAGTCCTCATCGCCGTGCGCACGACCCGCGCCGCTGACACCGATCGCGCCAATGGCCTCACCGTTGCGCATGATCGGGACGGCGCCACCGGCCACGAACATGTTGGGCGTCACGCGTGCCAGCAGTTCAGAGTCCTTGGCCGCCAGGCCGCTGACCTGCGAGCTGGGCATCTCGAAGCGCAGTGCCGTCAGCGCCTTGCGCATGGCGATGAAGACGTGACTGCCGTCCGAGCCATCCGCCGTCAGCATGGCGCGCGCCTCGCCGACCGAATCGACCACGGCGGCGCCCACACGGAAGCCGGCTGCCGCACAGGAGTCCACCGCCGCCCGGGCAGCTGCGACGGCCTGGATCAGTGTGGGTCCGGGTGCCGTGGATTCCGGTTCGGCGCTCGGGCCAGCTCGTCCGCCGGACGATGCCGGCGCGGGCAGGGGAATCAGGTTGCCGTCATCATTAACGATGCCGAAGGGCGGCACATTGTCAGCGGGGAGGCTGCGCGGGGATGCCGGGCGGGCATGCAGCGGGCCATCGGAAGCTGCCTGCGCCAGCTGGGCGCTCGCGGCCAGGAGCACTGCGGCAAACAGAGCAAGAGTGCGCGCGTTCCTCATGAACCACCCTGGTTTCCGAAAGCTGTTAGGCTGTGCCGCTGGTTTTTGGCAGCAAACCCCGTAGTTAATGCAGAAGTTTTATAGTTGTATGTATGTTCTTGATTCAATGGTGCCCAGGAGAGGACTCGAACCTCCACGGGTCGCCCCGCTAGTACCTGAAACTAGTGCGTCTACCAATTCCGCCACCTGGGCATCTGGTGGGCGGCGCAATGTACGGAAGGGGTTGGGGACTGTCAATTGAGACGTAGAGGAAAACAGGGCCCACCGCAGGGTCCCACTCGATCCCGCCGCTCTTCGCCCGCACCCACTGCCGCTTCGTCCCCGTCCCCGAAAGCCGCCGGCCGACGTGGCGCGACGACGACTGCGCGGGGCGCCAGTCGCCGCGGACCGTCAGGACGCGCCTCCGCATCGCAGCCCATCGTGGTCGAGGGCACGCTCAGCGCCAACCGCAATGGCTATGGCTTCGTTCGCACCGAATCGCTGACCGAGTCCGTGTTCCTGCCGCCCCCGGCGATGCAGGGTTTGATGCACGGGGACCGCGTGCGGGTCGAGGCGCGCGAAGATGGACAGGGCCGCTATTCCGGTCGGGTGCTGGATGTACTCGAGCGCGGCGTGCAGGCATTTTTGGGCACGGTGGAAAAGGCGGCCCGTGGACTGAATGTCCGCTCCGCCGATCAGCGATTGGGACTGCTGTGTCGTGTCACCGAAAACCCGGCCGAAGCACGCGCCGGGGACTGGGTGATCGCGCGACTGGTGCGTTACCCGCAGCCGGACGAGGAGGCCGAGGCCCGCATCGAGCAACGGCTCGATCCGGATCGTCCGGTGCACATGGCCACCGAGGCGGCCATTGCGCGCTTCGGTCTGCCCATAGAGTTTTCAGCGGCCGCGCTGCGCGAGGCCGTGCAGTGGGGCAAGAGTGTCGATCCGGCCGAGGCGGCGCGCCGCACGGATCTGCGCAAAGTGCCGCTGGTCACGATCGACGGCGAAGACGCGCGCGATTTCGATGACGCGGTGTATGCGGAGCGAACCGCTGACGGCTTCCGCGTGCTGGTGGCGATCGCCGATGTGAGCCATTACGTGCGGCCGGGCACCACGCTCGACAGCGAGGCGCGTGCCCGTGGCACCTCGGTGTATTTCCCCACGCGCGTGGTGCCGATGCTGCCCACGGCGCTGTCGAATCACCTGTGCTCGCTGGAGCCGGACGTGGATCGGCTCTGCATGGTTGCCGACATGCAGATCAGCAAGCGCGGCGTGTTGCAGGCGAGCCGGTTCTATCCGGCCGTGATGCGCTCAGCCGCACGCCTGACCTACGGCCAGGCGCACGAGGCGCTGTTCCTGGCAACGCCAGCCGCGCGCGCGCGCCTTGGCGATGAGCTGGTCGATCGGCTGCTGCCGCTGCTGGATGTGTACCGCGCGCTCCAGGCCGCACGCCGCAAGCGCGGAGCCTTGGATTTCGACGCGCCGGAAGCGGAGTTCGTGCTCGACGATGATCGCGTGCGGGCCATCGAATTCGTCTCGCGTAACGATGCTCACCGTCTCATCGAAGAATGCATGGTCCTCGCCAACGTGGCGGTGGCCACCGAGTTGCGCGCCGAGCGCATCCCGGCTCTGTTCCGGGTGCATGCCTCTCCGGATGAACGCAAGCTCGAGATCCTGCGCACCACGCTGCGAATCCTCGGCATCGAACTGCAGCTGCCCGATCCGGTGCAGCCGCGCGACCTGGCCGCGATTGCAGGGCGGGTGCGCGATCCGGAGAGCCGCCCGTTCATCGAGTCGCTGGTAGTGCGCTCCCTGGCACAGGCGCTGTACCAGCCCGACAATGTCGGCCACTTCGGCCTGGCGCTGTCCGACTATGCGCATTTCACCTCGCCGATCCGCCGCTATCCGGATCTGATGATTCACCGCGCGTTGCGCGCCCGGTTGGGGCTGTTGCCCTTGGATTCTCAACCCTCCGCGGCCGAACTGGCGGTGCAGGGCATGGATCTTTCGCGGCTCGAGCGCCGCTCGGACGAAGCCGATCGGTACGTGGCGACCTTCCTCAAGTGCGTGTATCTGCGCGATCGCGTCGGCCAGACATTCGACGGCCTGGTGACCACGGTCACCGAGTTCGGCTGCTTCGTGCAGTTGCTGGCGCTGGGGGTGGATGGCCTGCTGGCATTGGCCTCGCTGCGCGACGATGACTACCAGATGGCGCGCGACGGCGGCCAGTGGATCGGCGAGCGCAGCAAGCGCCGTCTCGCGCCGGGCGTGCGCCTGCGAGTCATCGTGGCGGCGGTCAAACCGGTCGAGGGGATGATCGATCTTGAACTCTCGACGGACTGAGACCGTCCACGGCCTGCATACCGTGGGCGCGCTGCTGCAGCATCACCCCGAGCGCGTGCTGCGGGTCTGCCTGCAGCAGGGGCGCGAGGATGCCAGGGCCAGGCACATCGAGCAGCTGGCGCGCGCGGCACACAAGCCGGTCGAGCGCATCGATGCCGACCGGCTGAGCGCGCGCGCAGGGAACGTGGTCCACCAGGGTGTGCTGGCCGAAGTCATTCCCCTGGAACCCTGGGCCGAGTCGCAGCTTCTGGCCGCACTGGAGGGGGCCGAAAATCCGCTGCTGCTGGCGCTCGACGGCGTGCAGGACCCCCACAACCTCGGCGCCTGTCTGCGGACGGCCGATGCCTGCGGCGTGCTGGCGCTGATCGTGCCGCGCGACCGCGCGGCACCGCTGAATGCCACCGCCCGCAAGACGGCTTCCGGCGCGGCGGAGACTACGCCGGTCGTGACCGTCACCAATCTCGCCCGCACCCTGAGCCTGCTCAAGGAAGCCGGGCTTTGGATCGTCGGCGCCGATGGGGACGGCACCCACACCGCCGCACAGGTCGACCTGACCGGCCCCAGGGTGCTCGTCATGGGTGCCGAGGGGCGGGGGCTGCGGGCCCTCACGCGGCGCCACTGCGACTGGCTGGCGAGGCTGCCGAGCCTTGGTGCGGTCGAGAGCCTGAATGTCTCGGTGGCCGCCGGCATGCTGCTTTATGAGGCCTTGCGGCAGCGCGAGGGGACTCCGGTAACTGCGCCAACGCATCGATAATCCACTTGCGCCGGTCGGGACTTTTTGAGGTATCCTTGCCGCCCATTTTCGACCCGACCCGGTGGCCCAAGCGCCGGATCTCCTTGCCGCACCGCGTTGCGCGTGAAGCCTTTGGCGGGCGGCATTACCAGAAGGAGTACTGAATGAGACATTACGAGATTGTATTTCTGGTCCATCCGGACCAGAGCGAGCAGGTTCCCGCCATGCTCGAGCGCTACCGCGGCATGATCGCCGCAGGCAACGGCACCGTGCATCGAGTCGAGGACTGGGGCCGCCGCCAGCTCGCCTACCCGATTGCCAAGGTGCACAAGGCGCATTACGTGCTGATCAACATTGAAGTAGACCAGAAGACCCTCACGGAGCTCACCGGTGCATTCCGGTTCAGCGACGCCGTGCTGCGCCACCTGGTGACCGGGGTCGATGCCGCCATTACCGAACCCTCGCCAATGGCGCGGGCGGAAGAGGAAGGCGAATCCAACCGCCACGGCCGCGACGACGATGTCGATGATGAACCACTATCGGTAGGTGCCTGATGCGTACTCCTCCCAATTCGCGCTTCACCCGGCGCAAGAAGTTCTGCCGCTTCACGGCAGACGGCGTGACTTCGATCGACTACAAAGATCTGGCGACGCTCAAGAACTACGTGACCGAGACCGGCAAGATCGTGCCGAGCCGAATCACGGGTACCAAGAGTTTCTTCCAGCGCCAGCTGGCGACGGCCATCAAGCGCGCTCGCTTCCTGGCACTGCTGCCTTACACCGATCAGCACTGAGAGCTAACTCATGGAACTGATACTGCTGCAGAAGGTGGCGAACCTCGGCAACATTGGTGACCGCGTGCGCGTGAAGTCCGGCTACGGCCGCAACTTCCTGCTGCCCGCCGGCAAGGCCACGCTGGCCACTGCCGAGAACATCAAGCGTTTCGAGACCCGCCGTGCGGAACTGCTGGCGCGCGCCAACGATGAGCTCTCACAGGCCACGGCCCGCGCGGAAGCGTTCAAGGATTTCAAACTCACCATCACGGCCAAGGCCGGTACCGAAGGGCGCCTGTTCGGCTCGGTCGGCACCGCCGATATCGCCGAGCACAGCACCAAGGCCGGCCATGAGCTGGCGCGCAGCGAAGTGCGCCTTCCCGGCGGTCCGCTGCGCGTGGTCGGTGAGCACACTGTGCAAGTGCATCTGCATGCCGATGTGAACATCGAGCTGCCGGTCGTCATCGTCGCCGAAGAAGCGGCCTGACGGCTCGCGGTCTGCGACCGGCTGGTACGCCGACGGTGGCCGCGCAGCAGAACGGGGAGGGCACATGAGCGTGCCGCTGCGTCCGCGGCGCGAGGGGGGCGGATCCAGCGCCGAGGGCCTGACCCCACCGCACTCGATCGAAGCCGAGCAATCGGTGCTCGGCGCGCTGCTGATCGACTCCAGCGCCTGGGATCAGGCCGCCGACGTCGTCACCGCGGCGGATTTCTATCGCCCAGATCATCGCATCATTTTCGAATCGCTCTCCGAGCTGGTCGCGGGCAGTCGACCCTGCGACGTGGTGACGGTTTCCGAGCAGCTCGAGCGTCGCGGCAGGCTCGAGGATGTCGGCGGCCTGGCCTACCTCGGCACTCTGGCACGCGATACCCCGACCGCAGCCAACGTGCGCGCCTACGCCAACATCGTGCGCGAACGCGCGCTGCTGCGGGCGCTGATCGAGGCTGGCCGTGAAATCACCGCTTCGGTCTTCAGCGATGAAGGACTGGAGGCGCGCGAGCTGGTGGATCGCGCCGAGAGACGCGTATTCGAAATCGCCGAGCAGGGCACGCGGCTCGGATCCGGGGCGGTGCGCGTTACCGCTCTATTGCCGCCGCTGATCGACAAGATCGACGAGTGGCACGCCAATCCCAACAAGCTGCGGGGGCTCGCCACCGGCTTCACCGATTTCGACAACAAGACCGGCGGATTGCGCGGCGGTGATCTGATCATCATTGCCGGCCGGCCATCGATGGGCAAGACCACACTGGCGGTCAACATTGCCGAGTACGCGGCCATCAACCCCGAAAGCAAAGCTTCGGTGGCCATCTTCAGCATGGAAATGCCATCCGAGCAGCTGGTGACGCGCATGCTGTCCTCGATCGGCCACGTGCCGCTCAACAGCATTCGAACCGGACGGATCTCCGATGACGACTGGGTGCGCATTACCTCCGCGACCAGCCAGCTCTCGGAGGCGAAGATTTTCATCGACGAGTCAGCCGGGCTGACGCCAACTGAGCTGCGCGCACGCGCACGCCGCATCAAGCGCGAACACGGACTCGGCCTGGTGGTGGTCGACTACCTGCAGCTCATGCAGGTGCCGGGCACCAAGGAGAATCGCGCCACCGAGATCGCCGAGATTTCCCGCGGGCTGAAGCAGCTGGCGAAGGAACTATCAGTGCCGGTAATCGCGCTCTCACAGCTCAATCGCGCGGTGGAGCAGCGCACCGAGAAGAAGCCGGTGATGTCGGATCTTCGGGAGTGCGTCGCGGGCGATACGCTGGTTTGTCTGACTAACGGTCGCAGAGTGCCGATTCGTGAGCTGGTAGGTACTGCCCCTGAAGTTTGGTCAATGGAATCCGGCAGCATTAAAGCCGCGCGTGCAGACAAAGTCTGGCACGTCGGTCGCAAGCCGCTGTTCCAGGTCCAGTTGGCCAGCGGACGAACGGTTCGTGCCACTGCCGAGCACCGGTTCTTCTCGGAGAGCGGCTGGCGCACGGTTGGCGAACTGGCTACCGGTGATCGGCTTGCCATGGCGCGTCGCGTGCCGGCGCCGGCGCAGTGCAAGCGCTGGCCGGATCATTGGCTGATTCTGCTTGGACATCTGGTCGGAGACGGGAGCTATCTACGGCATCAGCCGCTACGCTATACCACGGCCTCGGAGGCCAATAGTGAGACTGTTCGCGCCGCCGCTGAAGCATTCGGCAGTACCGTGTCCCGGCATGCGGGACCGACCGGCACCTGGCACCAGCTCGTCATCGGTGGCAATGGCAATCGCTGGTCGCCGGCCGGAGTCGGAAAATGGCTCAAGGACCTGGGTATCTTTGATCAGCGCTCTCATGAAAAACATCTGCCGGCAGAAGTATTCGAATTGCCGGATGACCAGATAGCGCTCCTGCTGCGACACCTTTGGGCCACCGATGGGTCGGTAACGATGTCGCGTACGAATGCGCGCGCCGCTCCGCGAGTGTACTTCGCGAGTTGTAGTCGGCGCCTGGTTGGCGATGTGGCGGCACTGTTAATGAGAATCGGAATTGTCGCGCGCATTCGCGCTGTGCACAGTGCCAAAGCCCGTTGCTACTACACCGTGGATGTCAGCGGATCTGACGCGCAACGCCGGTTTGCAACGCTGGTCGGAGGTCACGGACCCCGCGCCGGTGCGATCACGCAATTGCTAGCTCGGCTGTCAGAGATTGACGCCAACACCAACGTCGACACGCTGCCGCAGGAAGCCTTCGTTGCGGTTCGCGCCGCGATGCAGGCACGAGGTGTGACTACGCGAGCCATGGCGGCACTTCGCGGGACCTCTTATGGCGGTGCCAGTCACTTCGCCTTCGCACCCAGCCGTGCCATGATATTGAGCTATGCCGAATTGCTCGCGGCCCCAGCATTGGCCGAATGGGGCACGTCCGATCTGTTCTGGGATCGAGTGACTGCGGTTATCCCTGATGGTGAGGACGACGTCTACGATCTGACGGTACCCGGCCCCGCCAACTGGCTCGCCGACGGTGTTGTAACCCATAATTCAGGTTCAATTGAGCAGGACGCCGACATGATCCTGCTGATCTATCGCGATGAAGTGTATGACAAGAACACTACCAAGAAAGGCATCGCGGAGATCGACCTGGCCAAACATCGCAACGGTGAGATCGGCGGTTTCCTGCTGACTTTCCAGGGTCAGTACACGCGTTTCGTCAACTACGCCCCGGATACCTACGCCGAAGGCATCCTGCGGTAAGGTGCGGGCCGTGGAAGCCCTGCTGCAGTTGGGATCGCGCCTCTACGTGCGCGCCGATCGGCTGGTGCGCATCGCACTGACGGCGGCGAGACAGGGACAACTCTCCGGCATCATTTTCTGGGCTGCGCTGATCGGCATCTGCGGCGCGTTCACGGGCGTCGGTTTCCGCGCCAGCGTGCGGCTGGTGCAGCAGGGGCTCACGGGGCACTCGACCGGCCTGGTGGAGACCGCGGAATTGCTGCCCTGGTGGGCGCGCATTGCGGTGCCGACCATCGGCGGCGCATTTGCCGGAACGGTCATCTGGGTCGCGCGCCGGGTGCTGCATTCGGATCGCCCTCTCGACTATATGGAAGCCGTTGCAGTGGGTAACGGGCAGCTTGGCAGCCGCGCCGCACTGCTGCAGGCGGCTTCCTCGTTCTTCACCATCGGATCGGGCGGCTCGATCGGACGGGAAGGTCCGTTGGTGCAGCTGGCAGCCTCAGTGGCTTCGAAGATCGGCCAATGGACCAAGGCGCCGGTGCCGCGGTTGCGGCTGCTGGTAGCATGCGGCGCCTCGGCGGGCATCGCGGCCGCCTACAACGCGCCCATCGCCGGGGCGCTTTTCGTGGCGGAGGTAGTGCTCGGCTCGATTGCGATGGAGAGCTTCGGTCCATTGATCGTGGCCTCGGTGGTCTCCGATGCCACCAGCCGACATTTCCTGGGATACGGGCCGGTGTACCAGGTGCCGCACATCAATTTCGGAGCCCTGTGGGAGCTGGCGCTCTATGCGCTGCTCGGCGTGCTGCTGGGACACCTGGCGCCGCCCTTCCTGGCGCTGCTCGATCGCGCGCGGGCGGCATTCGGCAAGCTGCATTGGAGTCCGCCCTGGACGCTGGCGCTGGGTGGACTGATCGTGGGCCTGATCTCGGTCGGAGAGCCGCGCGTCTGGGGCAACGGCTTCAGCGTGGTCAACGAAATGCTCAACGATCGGCTGCCGCTGCAACTGCTTGGGCTGGTACTCATCTCCAAGCTCGTCAGCACGGCGGCCACGGTGGGTTCGGGAGCCCAGGGCGGTATTCTGACGCCAACGCTGTTCATGGGCGCCGCCCTGGGCGCCACCTTCGGCAACGCGCTGCACCTGCTCGATCCGCACTCACTGTCCCAGCCGGCGGCCTACGCGCTGGTCGGCATGGGCGGGTTCCTCGCGGCTACCACGCATGCGCCGCTGACCTCCATCCTGCTGATCTTCGAAATGACGCTGGACTACGAAGTCGTGCTGCCGCTGATGCTGGCCTGCGTCACCGCGCATTACGTGGCGCGCATCTATCGCGGCGGTCAGTCGGTGTACACACGTTCGCTGACGTCGAAAGGACCCGGTGACGTGAATGAGTGGCGCCTGCGGCAGATCGGTCCGCTGATCCGCCCGCCGGTCGCACTGCTACAACGCGATCAGCCGCTGAAGGCGGCACGCGAGGAGGCCATCGCGCGCGGTGGGGGCCGTGCCTACGTGGTCGATGCGGAAAAGCAGCTGGTCGGTGCGTACGACCTGAGCGCGCTGGCGCGCCAGACGGGCGCCCAACTGATGCCGGACAATTACACGGTGGGTCAGGCGATGGAGCCGCCCCCGCCGGTGCTGACGCCGGAGATGCTGCTCGGAGATGCTCTGGATGTCTTTCTGGCGAACCACTACAAGCGATTGCCGGTGGTATCCGGACAGTGGAGCCCGGTGCTGCTCGGCGAGGTCAGCCGCCACGATGTGATGCTGGCGCTGCAGGATCGCATGAACGAGGAGCCCGAGCCCGCTTGAGCTGCGGGCGTCCTCCAGCCTGCCGCCTCAGCCTTCGAAGAACCCCATCTTCACGCCGGCCAGCTGGATCACATCGTTGTCGGACAGCTTGCGCGCCTGCGCACCGATCTTCGCGCCATTGACGAGCGGGAAGTTCTCTTCGCCTTCCGAGTCGACGTGCACGATGAAGTAGCCTTCCGCCCGCCGGGTGATGGCCGCCACCTGCACACCGGGCCGACCTAGTGTCGTGAGCGCCTTGGTGAGCTCGAGTTCGCGGCCCGCAAAGGCGCCTGAAAGCACCTGCAACTTGGCTTTCTTGATGGCCGGTGTGCCATTGCCAAGCGTCCTGCGCGCGCCGGTGGTCGCCGGGTCGGTAACCGCGGCGCGGATGCGTTCCACTGGTCGCGCCGATGGCTGAATGACCATGGTCTTTTCGAATTCGTCCTGCTGGGCTTCATCGTCTTCGACGAAGCGCAACTGGTGGTGCCCGGCCGTGATGACGTCGCCGTGCTGCAGCGCATGCTTCTTGATGAGCTTGCCGTTGACGTACGTGCCGTTGGTGCTGTTGAGATCCTCAAGAAATGAATCGTTGAGGATATTGATGATGAGCGAGTGGTGTCCGCTGACGGCTGGATTGTCAATGCGGATGTCATTGTCAGGGAGGCGCCCAATCGTATAGCGCTCCTTGTTCATGTTGTATTCCGCCAGCACGGTGCCATCCAGACTCAAAATCAACCTAGCCATTGCGTGTAGCCTCAGGTGGAGCTGAACCAGCCCAACATCTTGTCGAATATGCCGCGGGGTGCGGGGAACGATTCCATGATCTCTGCCACGACGACCGAAATATTGTCCTTGCCACCATTATCATTACCCAACTGGATCAGTTGTTTAGTGGCATTCTCAAGGTTAGCACCAAAGGTGCTGATGGTTAAGTGAATGTCATCATCCTCGACCATGTCCGACAGGCCGTCGGAGCAAATGAGATACAGGTCACCCTTCTGCACCGGGTGCTCCTGGACTTCCACGTCGACATTCGGTTCCACGCCCAGGGCTCGTGTGACGTAGTTCTTGTTGGCGGCCCGCTGCGCCTCCTCGGGGGAATAGAAGCCGCGGTCGACCAGCTCCTGCAGCAGCGAGTGGTCCATGGTGAGCTGTTCGAAGCCGGCGCTGCGCATGCGGTAGAGGCGCGAGTCGCCGACGTGCGCGATCGAGACGCGATTGTCGAAAAACAGCGCTCCGACCACGGTGGTGCCCATACCTTCGCACTGCGGCTGCGTGCGGGCGGTCTGAAAGATGATCTTGTTGGCACGCAATATGGCATCGCGCAGGATGATCGAAGCCCGTGCCAGGCCCGCCGCCGAATCGTGGTTGCGCAGGTCCTCGCGCTCGACCGCATCGCGCACCAGGCCGACGATGGTCTTGACGGCGATGCCGCTGGCTACCTCGCCGGCGTTGTAGCCGCCCATACCGTCCGCCAGCACCAGCAACCCGATATCGGAGTCGTAGGCAATGGTGTCCTCGTTGTGCTCGCGAACCCGTCCGGTGTCGGTCTGGCCCACGCAACGCAGCTTCCCCTTGAGGCTCATGTGGCCCCGGAAACGCGGCATAGGCTGTTTTTTTGTCGAAAATTGAACTGCGTCACATTTCGATCCAGGGCGTCCCTTCTATCCCACTCCGTGGCATGCAAAGCCCTTCGAGCACACGCTTGGGACTGCTTAGGCCACATAACTTAGCATCGCGGCACGCCCAATGCGCGGCTCTGATCACAAATGCGCTGCGGGGTGTAGCATGATCCGGGACGCAGTTATCCATTCAACCGTGAGCGCATTCGTATTCGTGGCTCGTAGCCAAACCCTGTTCGTGTGCCGCGACTGCGGTGGTGAATCCCTCAAATGGCAGGGCCAGTGCGCGCACTGCAAGGCCTGGGATACGCTCGAGCGCATCAGCGCGCCGCGCGCCAGTGCAGCGCGCGGAAGCGCGGCGCACAGCGCGGGCCTCGAGGCCGCAAGCCAGTCGGCAAGCGCGCAGCCGCGCATGTCGCTGCGGCTCGCAGAGCTCGATCGCGTGTTTGGCGGCGGGCTGCTGCCGGGCTCGGTCACGCTGCTGGGCGGTGAGCCGGGAATCGGCAAATCGACCCTGCTTTTGCAGGTCGCCGCGACCCTGTCGAAGGATCTGCCGATCGTCTATGCGAGCGGGGAAGAATCCATGTCGCAGGTGGCGCTGCGCGCCCAGCGCCTCGGACTCACGGGCGCGCACCTCGAGCTGATCGCCGATGCTTCTCTGGATGCGATTCTGCAGGTTGCCGCCGAACGGCGCTGCGCGTTGCTGGTGATCGATTCGATCCAGTCGATGCGCCTGGACACGGTCGAGTCCAGTGCCGGCTCGCCGGTGCAATTGCGCGAATGCACCGCAGCGCTGGTGCGTTTTGCCAAAAGCGGGCACGGCGCGGCAGTCATCATCGTCGGCCACGTCACCAAGGATGGCGGCATCGCCGGACCGCGGCTGCTCGAGCACATGGTCGACACGGTGGTGTATTTCACCAGCGATGCCGGCAGCCGCTACCGGCTGCTGCGTGCCACCAAGAACCGCTTCGGGCGGGTGAACGAACTCGGCTTCTTCGTCATGGACGAGTCCGGACTCAAAGAGGTGAAGAACCCGTCGGCGATATTTCTATCGCGCCATCCACAGCCCGTTCCGGGCAGCGTCGTCATGGTGGCGCGCGACGGCGGCAGGCCGCTGCTGATCGAAGTCCAGGCGCTGGTCGATCGGGCACGATCCATGGCGCCGCGCCGCGTTGCACAGGGTGTCGATGCCAATCGCCTGTCGATGCTGCTCGCAATCCTGAGCCGGCACGCCGATCTGTCGCTGGCCGAGCACGATGTGTTCGTCAACTTGGTCGGTGGTCTCGAAATCGCAGAGACCGCCACCGATCTGCCGCTGGCCCTGGCGCTGGCCTCGAGCCTGCGCTCCCGCGCGCTGCCCTCGGCCCTGGTCGCCTTCGGCGAGCTCGGGCTTACCGGCGAGGTGCGCCCCGTGGCTCACGGGGAGGAGCGGTTGCGGGAGCTCGCCAAGCTCGGCTTCACGCATGTGATTTTGCCGCGAGAGAATCTGCCGCGCCAGGCGACTGAAGGCCTGACGCTGCGCGGGGTTTCGAACATCGCCGAGGCGCTGGGCTATGCGCTGGCCGGCGCGACCTGAGCCTGCAGCGCCTGGCGCACGCGCACCGTGCGGATCGCATTGTCGGCAATCTGCAGGATCTCGAAGTCGTAATCGCCGATGCGCAGCGCCGTGCCCGGCGTGGGGATGGTCTCGAGTTTTTCGAGCAGCAGACCGTTGAGCGTGCGCGGTCCCACGGCCGGCAGCTGCCAGCCCAGCGTGCGGTTGAGTGCGCGGATGGTCGCGCTCGCATTTACCAGCCAGTTGCCCTGCGGGTCGCGGCTCACATCCTTGTGCGTCACCGCCGTCGGGTCGGTGGTGAATTCGCCGACGATTTCCTCGAGCAGATCTTCGAGCGTGACCAGGCCGGCGATATCGCCGTATTCGGTGACCACAAAGGCGAAGCGCCGGCGCATGCGCTGGAATTGCGCCAGTTGCTGCATCAGCGAAGTTCCCTCGGGCACGAAATACGGCTCGCGCGCGGCGGCGAGTTCCCGCAGTCGATCGCGGCTGAGCGTGCCGCGCGCGAGCTCCTGCGCGACACGCTTCATCTGCACAATGCCGATCAGGTTGCTGAAGTTACCGTCATACAGCGGCAGCCGCGAGTGCGGGGTAAGACGCAGACGCTCGAGGATATCCTCCCAGTTCATCGCGATATCGATGGCCGCGATTTCCGAGCGCGGAATCATGATGTCATCGACGCTCACACGCTCGAGATCGAGAATCGACAGCAGCATCTGTCGATGCCGCTGCGGCACCAGCGCGCTGGCCTCTGCGACCACGGTACGCAGCTCATCGGTGGAAAGCGCCTGCGTGTCATGCGTTCGGCGCGTCACGCCGACCAGGCGCAGAAACCCCTGTGCGAGGTGATTGCTCACCCACACCATGGGAGTGCAGATCCACAGCAGCACCAGGTAGATGTAGGCCGAGCCCAGCGCCACCCCTTCGGCGTGCACGGCCGCGAAGATCTTCGGCGTCAGCTCGCAGAACACGATCATGACCACCGTCAGCACCACCATCATGACCGGCAGCGCCCATTCATGGCCGGTGCGCTGCGCCAGCAGCGTCGCCGCGGTGGTGGCGGCAACGCTCGCGAGCGCGAGAATCACGAGATTGGCGCCAAGCCAGCGATCGGGCCTGGTGAGCAGGGTTTCGAGCAGCTTCGCGCGCCGCTCGCCAAGTCCGGCGCGATGGCGGATGCGATAGCGGTTCACCGACAGCAGCGCCACTTCCGTGCCTGCGGAGAAAGCGATGACCATCAGCAGCGACAGCAGGATCAGGACCAGAACGATCGTCGGCGCATTGTCCACCGGGTCCTTATAATGGGTCACCCTAAGGCTGTATAGGGCGGCATCGCCGCACCGCTGCACCATGTTTGACAAGCTGACCGAACGCCTGGCGGCGGCCGTGCAGGGCCTGCGCGGTCGCGGCCGTGTGACCGAAGAGAACGTGGCCGATACGCTGCGCGAAGTGCGCATGGCGCTGCTCGAGGCCGACGTCGCGCTGCCGGTGGTCAAGAGCTTCACCGACGGCGTCAGGACACGGGCCCTCGGCGCCGAGGTAGCCACCAGCCTGACGCCCGGTCAGGCCTTCATCGGCATTCTGCATCGCGAGCTGGTGACGCTGCTGGGCGAGCATGCGGCCGGATTTGCGCTCAATGTGCAGCCGCCCCAGGTGGTGCTGCTGGCCGGCCTGCAGGGCGCGGGCAAGACCACCACCGCCGCGAAGCTCGCGCGCTGGCTCAAGGAATCGCAGCGGCGGCGCGTGCTGCTGGTCAGCACCGACGTGCGCCGGCCCGCCGCCATCCTGCAGCTCGAACGGCTCTCGCAGAGCGTGGGCGCTGATTTCTTCCCCAGTTCGGTGGGGCAGGATCCGGCCGCGATTGCGGTGGCGGCACTGGAGGCCGCGCGCCGCGGGGTCTATGAAACG
>CAVYUK010000022.1:0-10815 GCA_963771665.1 uncultured Gammaproteobacteria bacterium
GGCGGCCAGCGCCACCACGGCGCGGCTGCTCGAGCCGCAGCTGAAGTTCTTCTATGCCGGCGACGTCCCGAGCTACTCCCTGTCGAATGCCTACGAGCCCGATTCGACGGCTTCCAACCAGGACATCGATGGACTGATGTACCCGGACATGCCCTGGATGGTCACGGGGGACGGCAGCATTGATGACATCCGCAATGTCATCGCGCAGGCCTGGGAAAACCGCGCCGCCTGGCGCAGCCGGCTGTTCGCTTTCGGCTATGACGCCTGCCAGCTGATGCTGGCCATGTCGGCCAAGGGCCGAAATCCAGCCGATGCGCAGGTTGCCGGGCTGACGGGCGCGCTGCATTTCGATGCCGAGCGGCGCGTGCAGCGCGATCTGATCTGGGTCCAGGTGCGAAACGGCGAACCCCACCGACTGGCTGACAGCGCCCCGAACTGATCGCGCGCATTTGCGCACAGACACACCAGTTTGAGCCGCAGACGCCGTGTGCGGACGCCGCGAGACTGCTCTCGATGCGGACGCGCCCCGATAGTAGCCATGCTGATAGCAGCCATCTCGGTAGTGCCGCCGAACTGCGCGCCGTCGGCGTGCTAGAGCAGGCAGGCTTCACGGTGCTGGCACGCAATTATCGCTGCCGCGCCGGGGAACTCGATATCGTCGCGCGCCGTGCGCGGATGCTGGTCATCGCCGAAGTGCGGCTTCGTAGCAGCGATGCATTCGGCGGCGCCGGCGCCAGCATCAGCGCGGCCAAGCGCGCGCGCATCGTGCGTGCGACGCGCTACCTGCTGCGCTGCCAGCCGGCGCTCGCAACACTCGCGGTGCGCTTCGATGCACTGCTGCTGAGTGCAGCGGATGGTCCGATCGAATGGATTGAAGGGGCCTTCGACGCTGGCTGACCGGCTTACGGCTCAGCGCGGAACGCGCCTATTTGACGACGGTCAGTTTCGGGCGCCGTGATTCCGGCGCGGCCGGCTGTGAACCCTCGGATGTCGGCGGCGGCGGTGTCGGCTCGTTCTCCCCTTCGGAGAAGATCATGCCCTCGCCGGTCTCGCGCGCATAGACGCCGAGCACGGCCGTCATCGGCACGCGCACGTGGTGCGCGACGCCGGCAAAGCGCGCGTCGAACTGAATGCCGTCGTTCTTGAGCTGCAGCCGCTGCGTTGCCGTGATCGACAGATTCAGGACGATTTTTCCATCTTTGATGTAAGCCGAGGGCACTTCGACTCCGGCGCGCAGCGCGTCGACGATGACATGCGGCGTGTGCCCGCTGTCGGTGATCCACTCGTGCATGGCGCGCAGCAGATACGGGCGCCTCGAGACCGCATCGCCGTCGCTGGATTTACGCGACGACATCACACCGCCCTCATCTCGATTTCGGCGTCCGACAGGCTGCTGCGAAACGAGGGGCGCGCGAACAGCGTGCTCGCATACTTGGCGAGCGCCTGCGCCTGCGGCGGCAGATCGATCTCGTAACGCCGCAGTCGCCACAGAATGGGGCCGATGCTCGCATCCACCAGCGAGAACTCATCGCTCAGAAAGTAGGGCTTTACCTTGAAGACATCGGCGCTCTGCAGGATGGCGTCGCGCAGCACCTTCCTGTTGCGCGCGACATGTTTCTTGTCATGGTCCTCGTCGATCTGCTGGGCGAGCGCATACCAGTCGCGTTCGATGCGATACAGCGCCAGGCGAAACTGCGCACGCAGGATCGGATCCACGGGCATGAGCGGCGGATGCGGGAAGCGCTCATCGAGGTATTCGATGATCACGCGAGAGTCGTAAAGCACCAGGTCCCGGTCTACCAGCGTCGGCAGGCTGTGATAGGGATTGAGATCCAGCAGGTCCTCGGGATAGCGACCCGGTACCACGTCGATGACGTCGATCTCGACGCCCTTCTCCGCCAAAACGATGCGAGTCCGGTGGCTGTGCGGCTCATCGGGGGCGGAAAACAGCGTCATGATGGCGCGACGACTGGACACGAATCAGCTCTCCTGATGGACGGAGCGGTCAGCGCAATCCGGCTTCAAACGATTCATCGCCACTGTGCGTCAGGGACGCTCAATGAACGTCTTTCCAGTACTCGTTCTTCAATAGCCAGGTCAGCCAGGTCAGCAGAATCAGGAACAGTACCACCCAGATGCCCATTGCGCGCCGCTCGATTTGGGTGGGTTCACCGACATAGTCCAGAAAATTGACCGTATCGCGCACGAAATCATCGTACTGCGCGGGTGTCAGGGTGCCTTGGACCGTGTTCGTAAAGTGGTCGAACACCTTCTGATCGCCATCCTGGCGGAAAACGGCCTGATTGATGCCGCTGAGATCGGACAGCACGGCCGGCATGGCCGCACCCGGATAGGCCAGGTTATTGGTGCCGGTGGCACTGGCCGGGTCGACATAAAAGGTCTTGAGGAAGCGATAGACGTAATCCGTGCCCTTCGACCGTGTGATCAGCGACAGGTCAGGAGGCACCTTGCCGAACCAGTTGACCGCATCGGCTGCCGGCAAGGAAGTGGTGATGTAGCTCAGGGCGTTGCTGCCCGGCGCGACCAGGTCACGGCTCAGCACGTCGGTCGGGATCTTCAGATCGTCCGCCATGCGCTGATAGCGCATGTACTTGAGCGCATGGCAGCCGTTGCAGTAGTTCATGAAGTTGCGCGCGCCGCGCTGCAGGGACGAGGTGTCCTCGATCGAATTGCCCGCCTGCCACTCTTCCCATTTGACGGGCTTGGCAGCTTCGCCGGCGCCTTCGCCAGCCGTTTCGGGTGCGGCCGCGAGCACCGCGAAGGGCAGGCAGCCCAGCGCCAGAAGAACGATTGCAGCCTTACGCATGGGCGGTGACTCGATCAGGAACGGGCCGCACCGGATCCCAACGCGTGTACCACGGCATCAGTACGAAGAATGCAAAGTACGGCACGCAGCAGACGCGCGACAGCGCCACGTAGATTCCCTGCGCGGGTTGCAGACCCAGGTACATCAGGCCGAGGAACGACACCACGAACAGGGCCAGGAATGTCTTGTAGATCCAGCCGCGATAGCGGATCGATTTGACCGGCGAGCGATCCAGCCAGGGCAGGAAGAAGAACGCCGAGACCGCGATCAGCATCGCTACGGCGCCGACGCTCTTGCTGGGGAACGACCGCAGGATGGCGTAGTAGGGTGTGAAGTACCACGAGGGCGAGATCGGGTCGGGCGTCGAGAGCGGATTGGCCGGCTCGAAATTGGCCTTCTCGAGGAACAGATCCGCGAATGTCGGGATGAAGAACACCACGATCGCGAACAGCGCCAGAAACGCGGACACACCAAAGATGTCCTTGACCGTGTAGTAGGGATGAAACGGGATGCCATCGAGCGGTATGCCCTGTGCGTTCTTTTTCTCTTTGATCTCGACGCCGTCGGGATTGTTGGAGCCCACCTCGTGCAATGCCACCAGGTGCAGCGTCACCAGCAATAGCAGCAGCAGCGGCAGCGCCACGACGTGCAGGGAGAAGAAACGGTTGAGCGTGGCATCGGCGATGCCGTAGTCCCCCCGGATCCACTCGACCAGCCCCGGACCTATGACCGGTATCGCACCAAATAGATTGATGATCACCGTGGCGGCCCAGAAGGACATGTTGCCCCACGGCAGCACATAGCCCATGAAGGCCTCGGCCATGAGCGCCAGGTAGATGATCATGCCGAACAGCCACAACAGTTCGCGCGGTGCCTTGTACGAGCCGTACATGATGCCGCGGAACATGTGCAGGTAGATCACCAGGAAGAATGCGGATGCGCCGGTGGAATGCAGGTAGCGCAGCAGCCAGCCGAAATCGACTTCGCGCATGATGAATTCGACCGAGTCGAACGCGGTGTTTTCTCCGACCTTGTAGAACATCGCGAGGAAGATGCCGGTGACCAGCTGCATCACCAGTATCAGCAGCGCCAGCGAGCCGAAGAAATACCAGAAATTGAAATTCTTGGGCGCGTAGTACCCGGTCAGCTGCGAGCGCCAGAAGACCTCGACCGGCAGCCGCCGGTTCAGCCAGCCCCAGAACCCGGGCTTGTAGGCAGCCTCGTTGGCCATTACGCGGCTCCTTTCGCAGGCGCACCGTCGAGACCGATCACGAGCGTGTGCTGATCCTGGAAGCTATAGGGCGGCACCGACAGATTCGTTGGCGCGGGGGAACCGTTGAACACCCGCCCGGCCAGATCGAAGCGCGAGCCGTGACAGGGACAACGAAATCCGCCCGGCCAGCTTGGGCCGAGAACCGGATCGCCCGGATCGAAGAAGCTTTTCGGCAGACAGCCGAGGTGCGTGCAGATACCGATCAGCACGAGCACATCGGCGCGGCGCGCGCGCATTTCGTTTTGCGCGTACTTCGGCTGAATGGAGTCCTTGGAGTCCTTGTCCTTCAGATCGCCGTCGTTCTTGGCGAGCTTTTCGACCAGCGGCTGCGCGCGGCCGACCACGTAGATGACCTGCTTGCGCCAGACCGTCGTGATCATCTGCCCGGCCTCGAGCTTGCTGATATCCAGCACCACGGGCGCGCCGAGCGCGCGGGCGCGCTCCGATGGCTCCCAGGACTCGACGAAGGGAATGGCCGTTACGACGGCGCCGAAGGCAGCGACCCCGCTGGCGGCTACGGTCAGGAACTTTCGGCGGCTCTCATCGACATCCGGGGCGGCCGTCAGGGGAACATCCGTCATGTCTGGTTCACTCTCATTGCACGCAAGCGGTAAATTTCGGCTGCACGATCAACATCGCTACGTTGCGCCCGGGAAGTGTCGCATTATACACAACCCTTCGGACGCCCCTGCCGCGCCACACCTGGACAACCCATGGAGATGCATCGCCTCGGACGCGCAGCGATATTTCTGGCCGGCAGCGTCATCGGCGGCCTGGCGCTGGCCTTCATCATCGTGTTCGTGCACCCGCAATTGCTCCAGCGCCCGACCGTGGCATTGCCTCAGGCGGCACCGCCGCCCGCAGCGACAATGACGACTCCCTCGACACCGGCCACAGCAGCGCCGGCGCCGTCGATCGCGGAAGCCGCCCCACCGGAGCGCACGGCGGAGCCGGCTCGCGTGCCGGGCACCGCCCGGCCCGCTGCCGCCGGCGTGCAGCCCGAATCCTACGCGGCCGCGGTCCGCCGGGCGGCGCCGGCGGTGGTGAATATTTCAACCGCGCGTCTCGTCACCGAACAGGTCGGGGCGCAGCTGTTCGGTGATCTGCGGCCGCTCTACCACCGCCGAGTCGAGCGAGCGCTGGGTTCGGGAGTCATCGCCGATGCGGGCGGCCATATCATCACCAACAATCATGTGATCGCCAATGCCGATACCATCGTGGTGACATTGGCGGACGGGCGCGAGGCGCAGGCAGTGGTCGTCGGCCGCGACCCGGACACCGACCTCGCGGTACTCCACATCACGCTCAAACCGCTGCCTGTCATGCCCTTCGGGCGCTCCGATCGTCTGCAGGTCGGCGATGGGGTGCTCGCGATCGGCAACCCGCTGGGCCTGTCGCAGACAGTCACGCATGGCATCGTCAGCGCCACCGGGCGCAGTCAGCTCGGCGTGGCCACCTTCGAGGATTTCATCCAGACCGACGCCGCCATCAACGCCGGCAATTCCGGCGGCGCGCTCATCAACACGCTCGGCGACCTGATCGGCATCAACACGGCGGTGCTCGGAAAAAACAACGGCGGCGACATCAGCGTCGAGGGCATCAGCTTTGCCATTCCCGTCAATCTGGCGCGCGGCGTCATGGATGAGATCCTCGATCACGGCCGCGTCATCCGCGGGTGGACGGGCATCGTTCCGGAGGATGTGGCGGTGGAGCAGGCACAGCAGCTTGGGCTGCCGCGCGGCGGCGTGGTCATCACCAACCTTTATCGCAACAGTCCCGCAGTCGATGCCAGCGTGCACATTGGCGATGTCATCACCAAGGTCGACGGCCAGGACGTTCGCAGCGCACAGGATGCGCTGGCGCAGATCGCCGCCAAGAAACCCGGCAGCCAGGTGCAGCTGCACCTGCTGCGCGGCCGATCCGAACTGGATTCGACGGTGGCCGTTACGGAGCGCCCACAGGGCCGTTGAAACTAGTTGGGCACGCGCCGGATGCGGGCGCCGAGCTGCGCCAGCTTCTCCTCGATAGTCTCGTAACCGCGGTCGATGTGGTAAATGCGCTCGATCTCGGTACGCCCGTCGGCCACCAGGCCCGCCAGCACCAGGCTTGCCGAGGCGCGCAGATCCGTTGCCATGACGGGCGCAGCGGTGAGGCGCTGCACGCCATGAATGATGGCGGTGTTGCCCTCGAGCCGGATCTCCGCTCCCATGCGCCGCATCTCGAGCATGTGCATGAAGCGGTTTTCGAAGATGGTCTCGACTACAGTGCCGACGCCATCGGCGACGGTATCCAGCGCGGCGAATTGCGCCTGCATGTCGGTTGGGAATGCCGGATAGGGTGCCGTGCGCACATCGACGGCGCGCGGCCGGCGCTTGCGCATGTCCACTTCGACCCAGTTTTCGCCGGCATGCACAGTGGCACCTGCCTCACGCAACTTGACGATCACGGCATCCAGATGCTCGGGCCGCGTGTTCTTGATGCGAACGTGCCCGCCGGTGATGGCGCCCGCAACCAGGTAAGTACCGCCTTCGATACGATCGGGGAGCACTTCGTAATGCACGCCCGAGAGGCGCTGCACGCCATCGATGACGATGCGATCGGTACCGGCGCCGGTAATCTTCGCACCCATGGCGATGAGGAAATTGGCGAGGTCCACGACTTCGGGTTCGCGCGCGGCATTCTCCAGCACCGTCTGGCCTTCGGCGAGACAGGCGGCCATCATCAGATTCTCGGTGCCCGTCACGGTCACGGCCTCGAGTACCAGCCGCGCACCCTTGAGCCGCTCGGCACGGGCGCGAATGTAGCCGCCCTCGATGTGAATGTCCGCGCCCATGGCCTGCAGTCCGGCGACATGAATATTGACCGGTCGCGCACCGATGGCGCAGCCACCGGGCAGCGAAACGTCGGCGCGTCCGAAACGCGCCAGCAGCGGCCCGAGCACCAGGATCGAGGCGCGCATGGTCTTGACCAGCTCGTAGGGGGCAAAGTATTCGCGGATGCTCCCCGCGTCGACCTCGATGCGCATGCGCTCATCGATCGTCACGGTCACACCCATGCGGCTCAGCAGCTCGATGGTGGTGGTGACGTCCTGCAGATGTGGCACGTTGCTGATCGTTACCGGGCCATCGGCCAGCAGCGCGCCGGCCAGGATCGGCAGCGTCGCGTTCTTGGCACCTGAAATCCGAACTTCACCCTCGAGCGGAACCCCGCCCGTGATCTGCAGCTTATCCACGCGCCGCCCATTCCTGGGGGGTGTAAGCCTCGATGGTGAGCGCGTGGATCTCGCCGCCCATGCTGGCCCCGAGCGCCCGGTAGACCAGTTGATGCCGCGCCAGCGGCCGCAGGCCATCGAACTCGGGCCCGACCAATCGGGCTGCGAAGTGAGTGTTGTCATCGGAACGAACTTCGACCTGGGCGCGCGGCAGCGCCTTGCGAATCAGTTCCTCGATCTGTTGTGGCGTCATGGCAGCTCGCAATCTTAAGGCATTAGAGGGGCAGGAAGGCGCCAACTGCGCCGTGGTACGGGCTATCATGCCCGGCGCGAGAGCCATGAT
Source organism: uncultured Gammaproteobacteria bacterium (assembly GCA_963771665.1). Taxonomy (GTDB): domain Bacteria; phylum Pseudomonadota; class Gammaproteobacteria; order Steroidobacterales; family Steroidobacteraceae; genus FEN-1191. Next base: position 7,655 of record CAVYUK010000022.1, read on the forward strand.
GAAGCCGAACGAACACAGCGCCACCGGCGATCAGGCCCTGCTGCAAAGCGCTGCGCGCACCATTGAAATCGAGGCCGCCGCCCTGCAGGCGCTGCGCGCCGGACTCGACGAATCCTTCGCCCGGGCCTGCAGACTCTGCCTGGCCTGCACCGGCCGGATCGTCGTCACCGGAATGGGCAAATCGGGCCACGTCGCGCACAAGGTAGCCGCCACGCTCGCAAGCACCGGCAGCCCGGCCTTTTTTCTGCATCCGGGCGAGGCCAGTCATGGCGATCTGGGCATGCTCACGCGCGGCGATCTGCTGCTGGCACTGTCGAATTCCGGGGAGACCGCCGAGGTGCTGACACTGCTGCCGCAGGTCAAGCGCCTGGCGGTACCGCTGCTGGCGCTGACGGGCAATCCGCTCTCCACGCTGGCGCGCGCGGCCGACGTGCATCTGAATGTTTCCGTGCCGCAGGAGGCCTGTCCTCACAACCTGACGCCGACCGCCAGCACGACGGCCGCGCTGGTGATGGGTGATGCACTGGCCGTGGCGCTGCTCGAGGCGCGTGGCTTCTCGCCCGAGGATTTTGCGCGCTCTCATCCGGGCGGAAGTCTAGGCAAACGCCTGCTCACGCGCGTGGATGACATCATGCGCCGCGGCGATGCGCTGCCGCGCGTGCGTCCGGAGGCGCTGCTTTCGACGGCGCTGCTGGAGATGACGCGCACGGGACTCGGACTCACCGCGGTGGTCGACGAGCAGGACCGCGTGCTGGGGGTTTTCTCCGACGGCGATCTGCGCCGCGCGCTGGATCGGCGCATCGATCCGCACCAGACCACGATGCGCGAAATCATGACTCCCGGGGGCCGGCGCATCGCTGCGCACGAGTTGGCCGCCGCGGCCGCCGCCCTCATGGAAGCTCATCGTATTACCGCACTGATCGTCACCGACGCCGAGCAACGCCTGATCGGCGCGCTCAATGTTCACGATCTCATGCGCGCGGGCGTGGTTTGAAGACCGCGCGTGCGCGGGCCGTGCCGCTGGCCACCATTCGCCTGCTGGTGCTGGACGTCGATGGAGTCATGACCGATGGCCGCCTGGCCTATGGCGCCGACGGCGAGATCGGCAAGACATTTCACGTGCGCGACGGCTACGGCATCAAGGCGGCGCGCGCGGCGGGCATCGAGGTCGCGGTGATCTCGGGCCGCGACTCGGCGGCCGTGCAGGCCCGCTGCCGCGAGCTTGGCATCCGTCACGTCTACCTTGGCGTGGAGCACAAGGGCGAGGCACTGGCCACCCTGCTCGCCGCGCTGAAGCTCGAGCCCGGGCAATGCGCCTGCGTGGGCGATGACGCGCCGGATCTGCCGCTGCTGCGACAGGCCGGGCTTGCGGTCGCGGTCGCCGATGCCCATCCGGTGGCACTGGCGGCGGCGCACCGCCGCACCCGCCACGCCGGCGGGTCGGGCGCGGTGCGTGAGGTCTGCGACTGGCTGCTCGCCGCGCAGCCGAAACACGCAGCCTCGCGGGCGCGAGGCCGCCGATGATCGTGCGACTGCTGTTCGCGCTCTGCTCGGTCGCGATTCTCTCGGCCCTGCTCTACTTTCAGGACGCCGACAACGGCACCGGCGAAGCCATCACAAGTGAGCAGACATCGCCTGATCCCGGCTTCGCCGCCGTGCACGGTCACCTGATCGAGACCGGTGAGGATGGCCTGCCGCTTTATCGTCTCGATGCCGAGCACATCGAACAGCCGCAGCCGCAGGGCACGATCTACCTCACCAACCCGAAGCTGGACTATCAGCCGGGGTCCGGCAATCACTGGACGCTGACGGCGCTGCGGGGCCAGATGCCGCAGGACGCGCACAATGCCGATCTCACCGGCGACGTACACGCCCAGGGCCTGCCCAATGGATCGGACTCGGTCATGCGCATCGACACCGATCAGCTGCAACTCGACATGACGCAGCAACTGGTCACCTCCGCCTCGACGGTGCGCGTCGACTGGGGCGGCAATCGACTCAATGGTCACGGCATGCGCGCGGATCTGAAGAACGATACGCTAGAGCTTGCCTCCAAGGTGCATGGTGTCCTGCTGCATTGACCCTCATCGCCGCGATCCCGCTCGCGAACGCCACCGCAAGATCCACTGGCTGGGCGGTGCGGGCGGCTGCGCGCTATTGGCGTTGCTGATGGCACTGAGCCCCCCAAGAGCGTCGGCCGGCGAAGCCGCGGCCAGCGATTTGCCCTGCAACGAGCCGCCGATGTGCTATCGCGCCTCGCACCTGGACGCGGAGCGCAACCGGGTCGTGCTCTACGATTTCGACATCGTCGACATGACCCGGGGCATCAGTCACATCAAGGCCGATCGGGCCGAGGGTGATGGCCTCGATTTTGCCAACAGCCGCTGGGTACTGACGGGGCACGTGCAATTGTTCATACCCGAGGGGCACCTGTCGGCAGACAAGGCCACGGTGCTGTTCGCAACCCAGCGCATCGAGTCGATGACGGCCGAGGGCGCGCCGGCGGAATTCGAGCACCCGCTCGGCAACGGACAGCAGGCGCACGGACATGCGCAGGCCATCGATTACGATGTCGCGCGCAACGAGGTGCAGTTGCATGGCGACGCATGGCTCTCGGACGGCTGCAACGAGATCACCAGCCAACATATCTCCTATGACCTCGTCTCGCAGCGCGTGCGCGCAGACAGCGCGCCCGGCGATGACGCGCGCGTCCATGGCACGATCCGGTCCGGCAATTCCACGCAGTGCGCTTCTGCTGCGGGGACCCACCCGTGACCGTGCTGGCAGCGCGCGGGCTGCGCAAGGACTACCGCTCACGCACGGTGGTGCGCGATCTTTCGCTGGAGATCCATACCGGCGAGGTGGTCGGCCTGCTCGGACCCAACGGCGCGGGCAAGACGACGGCCTTCTACATGATCGTCGGACTGGTGCCTGCCGATGGCGGCTCGATCCTGCTGGATGATCGCGATCTCACCCCACTGAGCATCGATCAGCGCGCGCGCCTGGGGATTGGCTATCTGCCGCAGGAAGCCTCCGTGTTCCGCAAGCTTTCGGTGGCTGACAACGTCATGGCGATCCTGGAGCTGCGCGCCGAGCTGGATCGCGCCGAACGCGAACGGCGGCTGGAGGAGTTACTGGCCGAACTGCGCATAGCCCATGTA
>CAVYUK010000023.1:0-121227 GCA_963771665.1 uncultured Gammaproteobacteria bacterium
AGTAATCAGCGCTTCATGGCCTCGAAGAACTCAGAGTTTGCCTTGGTGTCCTTCATTTTATCGAGCAGGAACTCGATGGCGGCAAGCTCATCCATCGGGTGCAGCAGCTTGCGCAGGATCCACATCTTTGCCAGCTCACCCGGATCGGTGATCAGCTCTTCCTTGCGGGTACCCGAACGGTTGATATTGACGGCGGGGAATACGCGCTTCTCGGCGATGCGGCGGTCCAGATGGATTTCGCTGTTGCCGGTGCCCTTGAATTCCTCGTAGATCACATCGTCCATTTTCGAGCCGGTATCGACCAGTGCGGTCGCCAGAATCGTCAGGCTGCCGCCTTCCTCGATGTTGCGCGCGGCACCGAAGAATCGCTTCGGGCGCTGCAGTGCATTGGCATCGACGCCGCCCGTCAGCACCTTGCCCGAGGAGGGCACGACGGTGTTGTAGGCACGCGCCAGGCGCGTGATCGAATCGAGCAGGATCACGACATCCTTCTTGTGCTCCACCAGGCGTTTGGCTTTTTCGATCACCATCTCGGCGACCTGCACATGGCGTGCGGCCGGCTCGTCGAAGGTGCTGGAGACCACCTCGCCCTTGACGGTGCGCTGCATCTCGGTGACCTCTTCCGGCCGCTCATCGATGAGCAGCACGATCAGGATCACCTCCGGGTGATTCCAGCTGATCGAGGTCGCGATGTTCTGCAGCAGCATGGTCTTGCCGGCCTTTGGCGGCGAGACGATCAGGCCGCGCTGGCCCTTGCCGATGGGCGCCACCAGGTCGATGGTGCGCGCGGTCAGATCCTCGGTGCTGCCATTGCCGCGCTCGAGCTTCAGGCGCTTGGTCGGATGAAACGGCGTGAGGTTTTCGAACAGGACCTTGCTGCGGGAACTGTCGGGAGAGTCGTAGTTGATCTCGCCGACCTTGAGCAGGGCGAAATAGCGTTCGCCGTCCTTCGGGGGTCGAATCAAGCCGGAAATGGTATCGCCGGTGCGCAGGTTGAAGCGCCGGATCTGGCTGGGCGAGACGTAGATATCGTCCGGGCCGGCCAGATAGGAGCCGTCGGCCGAGCGCAGGAAACCGAAGCCATCCTGCAGGATCTCGAGCACGCCGTCGCCGTAGATGTCCTCACCGTTGCGCGCATGCGCCTTGAGGATCGAGAAAATGATGTCCTGTTTGCGCGAGCGGGCGACGTTTTCCACGCCCATCGAGTCAGCCATCTTCACCAGTTCGTGAATCGGCTTGGCCTTCAGCTCGGTCAGGTTCATCGACTTGCGCGATGCCGCGAGCTCGGCCGGACTGATGACTTCGGCATCGTCCTCGCCGATCGGCTCGAGTTCCATCATCACGTCGTCCGGGCGGCCATTGCCGCGATTGCCATCGCGGTTGCCGTGGCGCGGGCCCTTATTATTGTTGTTGTTATTGTTGTTCTGCGGCCGATTGCGGCCCTGATTACCGAGGTAGCCTCTCACAGGTGTTGATCCAGAAATGTTGCGAGTTGAGATTTGGATAGCGCCCCGACTTTTTGCGCTTCGACCGACCCGTTCTTGAACAGGATCAGCGTCGGGATGCCACGGATGCCGAATTTCGGCGGGGTCTGCGGATTCTCGTCGATATTGAGTTTCGCGATACGCAGGCGGTCTTTGTATTCGGACGCGATCTCGTCCAGGATCGGCGCGATCATCTTGCAGGGGCCGCACCATTCGGCCCAGAAATCCAGCAATACGGGCTTTTCAGCCTTGAGGACGTCCTGATCAAAGCTGGCGTCCGAGGTGTGCACAATGTGCTCGTTACTCACGCAGTTGAGCCTCCGTTGAGGGGAGAAAACCTAGTATTTTGGGGCAGAAAACGAAATTACGAGATGGGATAAGAGTATTGACCCGACTGAATATATTGGCAGCGGTGCCCACACCGAGCCCCGAAAAAGCCGTCTAACGGTTACACTAGTAAGGATGGTACGTCAGAGGGCTGAAGCGGCTGCAGACAGAACGACCGCCGATGCCGATATTTTTGCCCTTTCCGGGGCGGTTTGCAAGTCTTACGGCGCGCATGAGTCGATGATTGCCCTGTCGCCGTTTGAGGACATCTAAGAAACGTAGTAATGAGTGATGAACATCTCAGTTCCCTGACCTACCAATCCCTGCCCTTGGCAGGCTCGCTGATGCAGGGCATCGTTGATGCCGGATTCGTGTTCTGCACGCCGATTCAGGCTCAAACCCTGCCGATAGCGCTGCAAGGCCGCGACGTCGCCGGCCAGGCGCAGACCGGTACGGGCAAGACCGCGGCGTTCCTGGTGGCTCTGTTCCAGGGCCTGCTGACGAGGCCGCCGCCGCCGGGACGGCACGCCACCTCCGTCCGCGCGCTGGTCGTGGCCCCTACTCGCGAGCTGGCCGTGCAGATCCACAAGGATGCCGCGGTACTCGGCAAGCACACGGGTCTGAAGCTCGCGGTGGTCTTTGGCGGCACCGACTACGAGAAACAGCGCCAGATCGTCTCCGAAGGCGTCGACGTGCTGATCGGTACGCCCGGCCGCATCATCGACTACTTCAAGCAACACGTGTTCGATTTGCGCCACGCGCAGGTGCTGGTGCTCGATGAAGCCGATCGCATGTTCGATCTGGGTTTCATTGCCGACATCCGCTTCATCCTGCGCCGGTTGCCGCGCCCGGAGCAGCGGCAATCGATGCTGTTTTCCGCCACGCTTTCGCAGCGCGTGCTCGAGCTGGCCTACGAGCACATGAACAATCCGGAGCTCGTGCGTATCGAACCGGACAAGGTCACGATCGATCGGATCCGGCAGGTGATCTACTTCCCCTCCATGGAGGAGAAAATCCCGTTGCTGATCGGGCTGCTGCGCGAGACCGAGGCTCATCGCACGATGGTGTTCGTGAACACCCGCCGCATGGCTGAACGACTCGAGGCCTCGTTGCGTGCCAACGGCTTTGCGGCCCAGGCGCTGTCAGGCGATGTGCCGCAGAATAAACGGCTGCGGTTCCTGCGACAGTTCCACGAGGGTGAGCTCGCCGTGCTGATCGCCACCGACGTGGCCTCTCGCGGCCTGCACATTCCCGATGTCAGCCATATCTTCAATTTCGATTTGCCGCAGGATGCGCCCGACTATGTCCACCGCATCGGCCGCACGGCACGTGCTGGCGCGGATGGCGATGCCATCAGTTTCGGCTGCGAGGAGTACGCCATCTCGCTGCCGGACATCGAGGAATACATCGGCCGCAAGATCCCGGTGGCCTCGGTGGATCCGGCATTGCTGCCGAAGATCGAGCCGGCACCGCCGATGGAAGAGTCCGATCGACCGCCCTTCCGCGGCGGCAGACCCGGTGGTCCCAGGGGCGGTCAGCGCAGCGGCCGGCCCGGCGGCAGTACCGGAGGCGCACGCGGCCATATGCGGCGCGGCGGTCCGCAGCGATCAGGGCGGTAGCAGTTCGGCTACCGAATCGACCGAGGGAAATTCCTGCTGAGTCCGCGCAGCACCTGAGCTGTCGGGCTTTTTCACCGCGTAGATCAAGCCGATGCCGGCGCCGCGCGCTGCGCGCAGCACGCTCAGGCTGTCATCGACGAACAGGCTGCGCGAGGGGTCGAAGGTCTCGACCTTGGCGAGTTCGCTCCAGAACCGCGGGTCCTCCTTGGGCGCGCCGAAGGCATGCGAGCTGAAGCCCGCATCGAAGAAGCTGGTGACCTCGGTGCGCTCATCCTTGATCGCAAGCGCGGCCGGATGTGCGTTTGTGATCAGCACCAGCCGCTTGGGCAGCGCCCGCACGCGCTGCAGGAACTCGCGGGCACCGGGCAGCCAGCGGATGCCGTGCGCCAGTTCTCGCTTGAGCGCTCGAATGTCGAGTTCGAGCTCCCGGCTCCAGAACTCGATGCAATACCAGTCGAGCGTGCCTTCGCGCGCAGCGAATAACGGCCGCAGCGCAGCCTGCGCCTGCTCGAGCGTCATCTCGCGCCGCCGGCCCCATGCGGCCGGCACCTGGTGGCCCCAGAAATGGCTGTCGAAGGCCAGGTCCAGCAATGTGCCGTCCAGGTCGAGCAGCACGGTATCGATCTGGCGCCACTGCGCGTTGCTCAGGGTCGGGGCGATCATCGTGTCGGCTATGATAGTGCGATGAGTGTGTTGTCATGAGCGCGATTCTGGACACCCGGCAGCTGTCGGCCTGGTTACCGAGCATCATGGATATCGCCGACAGCGCGGGCCGGGAAATCATGCGCATTTACCACACCGCGTTTGGTGTCACGCTCAAGGATGATCGCTCGCCGCTGACCGAAGCGGATCTGGCCGCACAGCGCATCATCGCTGGCGCCCTTGGATCGCTGACGCCCGAGATCGCGATGCTGGGCGAGGAATCTCCGCCGCAGCAGTTCGAACATCGGCACCAATGGCCGTGTTTGTGGCTGGTGGATCCGCTCGATGGCACGCGCGAATTCGTCAAACGCAATGGCGAATTTACCGTCAACATCGCACTCGTGGAGCATGGCGAACCGGTGCTCGGCGTCGTGCATGCACCGGCGCGCGAGGTCATGTACGCGGCCGCACGCGGCGCCGGCGCCTATCGCCGCGATGCCGATGGCTCGCGCCGGGACCTGCACGTCCAAGCCAAGGCGCCTGCGACCCTGCGAGTGCTGGGCAGCCGCTCGCATGGCGATGCGGTGCTCGATCGGCTGATCGACCGCGTGGGCAAGCACGAGCGCATCAGCGTCGGCAGCGCGTTGAAATTCGGCCTGCTGGCCGAGGGCAGCGGCGACCTGTACGTGCGACGCGGCCCGACCTCGGAGTGGGACACGGCGGCAGGGCACGCGGTGGTCCTCGAGGCCGGTGGCTGCGTCGTAGACTTCACGGGAGCGCCGCTGCGCTATAACGCGCGTGACACCATGATCAATCCGTCATTCATGGCCTACGCCGACCGCTCGCGCGACTGGCCCGCCCTGCTCTCGGCCAATTGATCGCCCAGATGTACGAACGCATCGATCTGCACACGCACAGCAACTGCTCCGACGGCACACTTTCGCCCGCGCAGCTCATCGCACTGGGCGTGCAACGAGGCGTCGAGTTGCTGGCGCTGACCGATCATGATTCGGTCAGCGGCTGCGAGGCGGCCCGCGCCGCCTGCGCCGGCACCGCGATCCGCTTCGTCGCCGGCGCGGAGCTGTCGTGCCAATGGCGCGATCGCGAGATTCACATCGTTGGGTTGGAACTGGACATCGCCGACGCCCAACTGGGCGCCCACTTTGCCGCCGTGCTCGAACGCCGCCGCGAGCGCATGCGGGCGATGACACAGCGGCTGGCTCGCGCAGGATTGCCCGGCCCCGAGCTTGCGGAAATGATGCTGTCGGTGGCGCTGCCGACCCGGACGCACCTGGCGCGCGCACTGTGCGAGCTGGGGGTCGCCGGCGGCGTTCAACAGGCGTTCGATCGCTGGCTCAAACGTGGCCGGCCCGGCTATGTCGCCGCCGAGTGGCCGACACTGGAAACGGCCGTAGAGCGCATCCGCGGGGCCGGCGGCATCCCGGTGCTGGCGCATCCGCACCGCTACCGGATGTCTCACGGCGTGCAGCGCGAGCTGGTGGCGGAATTCAAGGATGCCGGTGGCCTGGGCCTGGAGGTCAGCCTGCCCGGCATGGCCGCGGGCGACGCCGATCGTGCGGCCTCACTGGCGCGCCGCTTTGGGCTGGCAGGCTCGGTCGGATCCGACTTCCACGAACCTGATTTACCTTGGCGGCCGCTGGGCCGCTTCGCTAAGCTACCCGACCTGATTACACCCATTGCGGCCCGGCTCGAGCCGTGAGCGATATCAGCGGATGAGCGATCAGGAAGATAACGTCGACCGCGAGCTGTTCCGCAATATCGAGAAGCTCCGGGGGCTGCGGATCGAGCATCGCGACCTGGATGAAGTCATCTCGCGGCTCTCGATGGACATTCATATCGACGAGCTGCAGCTCAAGCGCCTCAAGAAGCGCAAGCTGGCGCTCAAGGACCAGATCCTGAAGCTCGAGAGCCAGCTGATCCCGGACCTGAACGCCTGATGCCTAACGCCAGCGCAGGCGCGCTCCAGGCCCTTCTGACGTCCCTCAGCAGCGGCGAGACCTGGCTGCAGGCGGCGGCGGTGGGCGCCGCGGTGCTGAGCGCGCTGCTCGCATCCCACCGGTTGAATCTGTGGCGACCGCAGCATGCAGCCCTTATGCGGGCGCGCGGCGCCCGTGCGCGCCTGACCGAGATTGGCGTCATCGAGGCGCCGGTGCTGCTGGCGCTGCTGATCCTGCTGATACTGCGCACGCTGATCGCCGCTGCCGGCGGCGCGGTCCACCTGCTCGACATCGCCATGGAGATGGCGGCGACGCTGGTGCTGGTGCGTCTTGGCATGTACCTGCTGCGCCTCGGGCTGGGTCCCGATTCGTGGATGCGCAAATGGGAACAGCCCCTGACGCTGATCATCTGGATCGGGATTTCCTTCCAGCTCATCGGCTGGTTCGAAGCCATCCAGAACACGCTGAACGACATCAACCTGCTCCCGGGCCGCGGCCAATTCACGCTCTGGGCCCTGCTCAAAGGACTGGTGATCATCAGTGCCTTCGTGCTGATCACGAGCGTGCTGGCACGCTCGCTAGAGCGGCGCATCATGACCATCGAGTCGATCGCGCTGTCCACGCGCATCGGCATCAACAAATTCAGCTATTTCTTCCTGGTCGGGCTGGGCGTCCTGCTCGGCATCAATGCTGCCGGCGTCGACCTGACCGCGCTCACGGTGCTGACCGGTGCCGTGGGCCTGGGGCTGGGTTTCGGCCTGCAGTCGATCGCCAGCAATTTCGTCAGCGGCTTCGTGCTGTTGATGGACAAATCGATCAAACCCGGCGATGTCATCAGCTTCACGGGTATGCCGGGCACCAGCACCGAGAGTTTCGGCTGGGTACAGGCGCTGCGCGGACGGTACGTGGTGGTGCGCGACCGCGACGGCGTCGAGACCCTGGTGCCCAACCAGAGCCTGATCACCAATCCGGTCATCAACTGGAGCTATTCGGATCGCAAGGTGCGATTGAAGCTGCCGGTACGCATCAGCTACAACGACGATCCGGAACAGGCCCTCGCCATCCTGATGCGCGCGGTGGAAGGTCATCCACGCATCCTCCACGAGCCGGCGCCGGTCTCGCGATTGATGCAATTCTCCGATCACGGCATGGATCTGGAGCTGCGATTCTGGATCGCCGATCCGGAAGCCGGCGTCAACAACGTGCGCTCCGACGTCAATCGGCTGATCTGGCGACTGTTCCGTGAATCCAAGATCACCATCCCCATGGCGCAGCGCGAGGTTTTCATCCGGCACCAGCCTCCGCCGCTATGAAAGCGGTGCATCCGATTCCGGACGATGATCTGGAGTTCGAGGTCATGCGCGCCACCGGCCCCGGCGGCCAGAACGTCAATAAGGTGGCGACCGCCGTACGGCTGAGATTCAACCTCGCAGGCACTGCTGCGCTCTCGACCGCGGTGAAGCTGCGGCTGCGGGCGCTGGCCGGACACCGGGTCACCGAGGAGGGCATGCTGCTGATCAGCGCTCGTACCCAGCGCACCCAGGAAGGCAACCGGCGCGAAGCGCTGGCACGGCTGGCAGATCTCATTGCGCGCGCCAGCATCGAGCCCAAAAAGCGCCGTGCAACGCGTCCCACCAAGGGCTCGCAACAGCGCCGCATGGAGCACAAGACCCAGCACAAACGGCTCAAGCAGCTGCGCGGCCGCGTGCGGGAAGACTGAAGCAGTCGGAGCCTGCTGACATGCGCTCGCTGCCCGCACGCACGGCCGCGCGCCGCAGGCGGCGCTACAGTCCCGGCATGATTCGCAAACTCAGTTCGGGTAAATACCGCCTCTATTCGCGCAAGAGCAATCCGCGCACCGGCAAACGGCGCAATCTCGGGACTTTTTCCACCCGGGCAGCGGCCGAAAAGCACGAACGCGCAGTGCAGTTCTTCAAGCGCGGGGGTTGAACGCAGGGTGATCGGCTAGACTCGATTGATGTCGGCTGAGCCCTGCCTGCGCCATTACAGCTTCGCGGCCGTGGCGCGCGCGGATGCGCGCGCCCTGGTACTCGGCAGCATGCCCGGCGCTGCTTCGCTGGCGGCCGGCCAGTACTACGCTCATCCGCAGAATCAGTTCTGGCCCCTCATGGAGGCGATCTGCGGCGCCGGACGCAGCCTGCCCTACGCGCAACGCCTCGAACGGTTGGCGCAAGCTCATATCGCGCTCTGGGATGTGCTGCAATCCTGCGTGCGCGATGGCAGCCTCGATTCGGCAATCGACACCTCGAGTGCCGAGCCGAACGACATACCGGCGCTGCTGCGCTCCCACGGCGAAATCACCCGCATCTGCTGTAACGGTGGCACGGCCCACCGCGAGCTGCTGCGACATTGCGGTTCGGTACTGCAGCGTGAATTTGCAGCGGTGACGGTCGTGAAGCTGCCTTCGACCAGTCCCGCACATGCGGGCATGCGGCTGGCGCAGAAGCTCTCGGCGTGGAAGGCCGCGGTGCAGCCCGCGTTCTAGCTCGGAAAGAATGCTCGTTGCACGAGCCATACCACTGCCAATGCAGCAATCGCAGCGGAGCCCCAGGGTAATACCGTGCGCCGGTACAACAGTTCCTTTCGGAAGCAGTACACCGCGGGCATGACGAGCAGGACCACAGCCAGCTGCCCGGTTTCGATTCCGAAATTAAAGGCCAGCAGCGACAGCAGCCGTGCCCCATGCGGCAGACCCATGTCCGCCAGTACCGAGGCGAAGCCAAAGCCATGCAGCAAGCCGAAGGCGAAAGCGATCCGGGCACGACTTTCCGTGAATACCGGGAAGACGTTATTCAGCGCCGCGGCGATGATCGATGCGGCGATGGCCGATTCGGTCAGTCGGCTGGGCAGTCGCACGATATCGAACGCGGCCAGCGACAGCGTCAGCGAGTGGGCCAGCGTGAATGCCGTGACAATCTTGAGGATGCTGATGAAGGCGGGGCGCGCCCGGGGCACGGGCCGCCAGCGACCGTTTTCCCGCAGCAGCACGGCCGGCAATAACAGCGACAGCAGGAACAGCAGGTGATCGATGCCGCTCCAGATGTGCCACACGCCGGCGCGCAGGTACTCCCCGGTGGCCTCCCAGGGAGAGGGATCATCCAGATCGAACGCGCGCGCCGCGACGGTATCTCCGAGCACCGCGGTCTGGACCGCGCTGTGCGCGCGCAGCGTCAGCAAACCGCGGTGCGAGGGGTCCTCCTCGCGAAGCAGGCTGTAGTCGATGCGCAGGCGCGCGAACTCGCGGCCACAATCGGCCGTGAGCGGCAGCCAGAGATAGGCGCCATCAACGCGCTGGTTCACCTGCACCGGGCCGACACTCAAGGCGCAGGTTCCGTCCGCCCCCAGCAGGTGCAGATGAGCCCCGACATAGGACTGCAGTGCCAATTGGGCCGCGCGCAGTTCACCCCAGCTGACCTTGCCGTCGCGATCGCGGTCCAGACCGACCGCGAGTTCGCCGTCGCGAATTGCCAGTTCCAGGGCGCCTGTAACATGGGCATGTTCGACCTCGAGACTCAGAAATCCGTTGCTGGCGATGTGGGCCTCCGCCAGCGGAGCCGCGGCGAGCCATGCGAGCACCGCCAGCGCGCGCAGTGGGTTCATCGCATCACCAGACGCGCATCGACAAGGCCGGTCTGGCGCACGAATTCGAGGGCCGGCTCTGCCGCATCGGGCTTGCCGGCGGCGCGTGCGGCCGCCACCAGGATCAGGATGTCCTCGGGTTCACGCTGCACTTGCCAGTTTTCGCGAGCCGCCTGGAGCGCGAGCAGCGGCTCATGTTCGACTTCAAGCAGGAATCGCGCCTGTTCACGCCGGTGGACGGCCTCCCCCCGCTGCAGTTCGGCGCTGAACGCCGCTCGCAATTGGGCGCTGCTCTGCGGCAGCGCCGGGTCGTGCAATCGCTGTTGCGCAATCGCGATGCGCAGCAACAGCGGCTCGAAACTCTCGGTTGCGCGCAGCAGCTCGAGTGCCTCGGCATTTCGTCCCTGGCGCAGCAACAGGTCCGCGTACGCGGTACGCACGTAGACATCGCCAGGCAGCAGATCGAGATCGCGTTGAAACCAGCGCCGGGCCTCATCATCGCGCCCTAATCGCACCGCCATCTCGCCAAGCTCCGAGTACAGCCAGGATTTCTCCGTGTTGAGCCATCCCTGCGACGATACCTGCAGCAGCGCCACATAGGCTGCATCGAGATGACCGTCCAGGCCGCGAACGCTCTGACTGCAAAGCGCGGCCAGTGACGCATCGACGCTGCGCGCAAACTGATCACAAGCCGCCGCCGCTTCCGGGTAGCGCCCCAGCACACGCAGAATCGTCGCCTTTGTCAGCGATGCCTGCGGATCGCCGGGTCGCGCGGCCAAAGCGAGCTCGAGCGTCTGCAGCGCCGGGTCGAACTCATGCCGGCTTTGCTGCACGGTCGCGTGCAGCACCAGGGCATCGACGGCGACCGGGCGATGCGCCAGCCACGGCGCCAGCACCGCATCCGCGTAGCCGAGAAAACGAAGATCGCCGGAGAGACGGGATTGCTGGATGTAGAACTGCGCCAGTGGCAACGCTACATCGAGCCGGCCGCGCGCAAGACGCCTGGCCGCCAGATCGGCGTAGTGCGCACCGGCCGGCAGCTCGGCCAGGATCACCGTGTCGCTGTCCGGCGTATACGGCTCGGCATGCGCCACCGCCGCGCCCATCGCGATCAGCAAGGCGAGAGCACGCAGCGGGTTTGGGCGCATTCACGTGCCGTCGACGACCGTGGGTTCCCCGGTCTCGTCGTCAACCGGGGTCAAGGCCACAGCCCCGCCATCGACGTTGAACGGTGCGGAGGTCTCCGAGGTCTTCTGCGCCAGCGCGAGCACATCGGCTGTGTTCAGCTCTGTGGTCGCCGGTCCCGGGTTGCTGACCGCTGGCGGGAAGGGGGTGGTGGTGCCGTCGGACCCGCAGGCGGCCAGCGCCAGGCATCCCAATGCCGTGGCGCCCGCAAGGATAGCTGTCTTGTCTTTCATGGTATTGACCTCACTCCGTCGCACTGACCGGCGAGCCGGCAATTGGCGTGTTCAGGTAAGGAAACGCCGGCAGGTACATGGTCGGATCGGGTTCGGCGCCGTCCTCGTAACCCAATTGCCGCGACGCATCCGAGGCTGGGTCGGGATCCATCGAGCTGCCATCGTACGGGGTCAGCAGGGCGCCCATTGCGGCGCGCAGCGTGATATCGACCACATCGTCGATCGGTCGCCGCCCATTCGGAAAGCCGCTCAAATCACCACCGAGTACACCCAGATCATTCTGTGAGGCTAGCGCCGTCACTGGGGTGGTAGTGTTGAGGCGAAGTTCCTCGGCCGGCACGACATTGGCAGGCTTATTCAGGCCGGCGACACCGGTCAGGAATACTGCCTCCAGGTCGGTGCGTGGATAGACATTCGGAGCTACGACACCCGCACTGCCAAACAACGCCTGCAGCAACACCGGCAGCGACGGATTGGTGACGTAGTCGGCGAACTGGGCATCGGCCGAAGGGCTCGATCCGTTCCAACGATCCTTGTCGGGCAAGCCGATCACGAGTTCATTGACCAGCGGCATCCCTAAGCGCGAGACCTGCAGCCAGGCACCGCCCGCAATTTCCGCACCGGTTGGCGTGGCCACCGCGCCGACGCTGCCGACGCTCTTGGCACTCTGCGGCACCGGGTTCAGCACCATGGCCTGTCGCAGGCTCGCAGTGGTATAGCCACCGATGATCTTGTTCGAGGCACCGGTCAGACAGGCGGCCGGCACTTCCAATTCCAGGGCGGTCACGTTGTAGCCGGCCAGGGAATTGGGCACGTAGTTGCGGCCGTTGGTCCCCGTCGGAGCCAGCTGCGCGGCCGGGTACTTCACGTTCACGAGGTCGAAGGTCTCGCCGAGATTCACCACGAAGGGATCCTGGCGTTGCCCGACGAATACCTTGCCCGGAGCACTGCAACCCGGAATCGTGATGGGAAAAATAAATTGAGCCGCGTAGGTCGCGTAGTTGGGAATCGATTTCGCGCCGATGTTATCCAGCGGCTTGGCGAACGTCGTCGCACCCGAGGCCGCGTTAACAATGGGCGTGGCGGTGCCGGTGCGGCGATCGCCCTTGACCAGCGTCAACGTGTAGGACTGCGAGACATTCTGCGTCGCGCCGCCGGGAGCGGTAATCGGACCGGTATTGACCAGGGGCACTGGAATCGATTTGCCACCCGCCGTGACGGACAGGCCCTGGGTCGTGGTCGTGAATCTGAACTGAAAGGTCGTATCGGCAACGCCCGATCCGGTGCTGTCTATCGAGATTTCATACAGCGCATTGTCGTCCAGAAAGAAGTAGTTAGGACCGCCCTGCGGGTCCTGCATCGGCTGATAGTTGGCGATCAGGGTTACGAATCCGGTGCGACCGGCCTCGTAGCTGTTGAACATGTAGAAATCGGTTCCATCGACCTTGGGACGCGTGGTGATGAAGGGCGCTTCGCGGTGGCTGGATGCGACGGCGGTGCCGGTCACGCAGGCGGCGATGACCGCCATCCACGTTCGGCCGTGGTTCGTCTTGATCATAAGTTTTTCCCCGGAATTGATGAATCGGACGGCACTGGTTGCTTGAAACCATACGAACCGGATGCTGCTTCGGATGCATCGCGCCGGAAGAGTTTTTCAGCGGTTGAGCGCCGGCGACGCGCCCTTGGGAGGGTCAGATCCCGAAATGCCTGGCGATCGTGAAGCGCGCCGCGCGCGGTTCGAGCGGATGCTGGTGCACATCGGCGCGTCCATCCGGGTACAGCTCGCGCTCGGATTGCAGCCGGTCGACGTACCAGAACTGCGCCGCCGCGGCATCGCTGTTGAGCAGGTTGTAGATGCCGAGTGTGACGATCCAGCCGGAGGCAAACGCATGCTGCACATCGAGATTCAGTTCGCCGAAGCCGTGACCGCCGACCTGTCCCAGGGCCGTTGGTGCGTCGGCGCAGGAGTGCGCCACGCCGGGAAAGTCGCGGATCGCGGCGGCGTTGACGCAGGGTCCTGAGGAGAGCGGATAGTTTCCGAGGTAGCGAAAGTCCAGCCCCGCGCTCCAGCCCCGCAGATTGGTCAGGTACAGTGCCATGGACCCGGTCGCGACCGGCGCATCGGTGATGTAATTGCCCAGATGCCCGGTGCCGTCGTCGAACGGACGAGTGAAGCGTGTGTGATTGCCCGAGTAGCTACCATAGAACTCGAGCCAGCGGTTGACCTGGTAGGTAAGATTGATTTCGTAACCGTAGCGGCGGCTCGGCGGTCCCGCGGTGTCCTGGCCAATGTCCGGGTTGAGGATGGTTTCGGACTGCTGCCACAGATTGTAGATGCCCAGCGTAGCCACGAGATCCGGCCGCACCGCGGCGCGCATACCCACCTCCTGTCCGTCCTGTTTCGCGAGCAGTGGCGTGTGCGGCAGCCCGAGGTCTACGCTCGTGTCCTGATTGACGCCACGCAGGTCGGCGCTGTGAAACCCCCGGCCTGCACTCAAATAGAATTCAAGCGAGGGGTTTGGCGTGTAGATCATGCTTGCCTTGGGCTGCAGCAATGACTGGGCAGCCGTACCGCCGTTGGTATAGCCGGCCGTTTCATGCAGCCGGGCCAGGTAATCGATGTCCGTGCCATGCTGGTAGTCATCACGTAGGCCGAGCACGCTGCGAAATGTCGATGTCCATCGCGTGGTCGCCTGCAGAAATGCCGCGGCGCCAAACAAATACACATCATCTGAATTGGAGAAGGAAGCCGGATCATCCTGGGGTGATAGCGGCACCCGGGCCTCGCTGGGCAGGCGTCCGACACTCAGCCAGTCGTAGCGCGTGAGCACGCCGAGGGCTATTGCATTGTCGATCGGCCCCAGGGACACCGGCAGCGTGTAATTTGCCGCGCCGCCGACAACGCGGCGATTCTCAAACTGGTCTTCCTGATCGCCGTGAACCGGATCGACCAGAAAGTGAGTGAAGTCATTGAACAGGTGCAGCTGGTTATCTATGAAGTAAGCGCTAGCCGAAAACTGACCGATGCCCTCGGTGTAATGAACCTGCATGGACAGACTGGCGCGCTGCGCGCGGCCGCCGTCGGTCGGATCGAGCGTGCCGAAGCGGTTCGACACCACGCCTTCCTCAATCGCGCGCAGCGGAATGTCGGTCGTGTTGGTCCACAGCTGGTGATAGAACATCCCGGTTACTGAATAGCCGTCGTGTTCATCGCCCTGGCTATAGCGCAGCACCGCGTTCTGTCTGCGGGCGTCATCCGGAATCGTGAACGGGCCGTCGTAGTGCTGCACCTCGGCGGCCTCCAGCAGCTTTCCATCGCCGAGCGATTGCGTGCCCGCGGCAAAGATTCGCTGGTAGTCGAGCGTCCCCGCGGTCAGCGCGAGTTGATCCGGGATCGTGTCGCGATAGTCGATCTGCAATGACCCGACGGCGCCGAAATCCCCGACCGTGGCGTAGTAGGGACCCTTGGTGAAGCGGATGTCCTGGGCCAACTCGGGCAGCAGGAAGTTCAGATCCGTGTAGCCCTGGCCATGCGCGTGAGTTGGCTGGTTGATCGGCATGCCGTCCACGGAGGTCGCCAGATCAGTGCCGTGATCAAGGTTGTAGCCTCGCATCAGGAACTGGTTGGCCTTGCCCTCGCCGCTGTGCAAGGTCACGATCAGGCCCGGGACGGTTTCCAGCACCTGGCCGGGACGATAGGCGGGGGTCTGCTGGATCTCCTGATCCACCACCACGCCTTCGCTGGCGGTCGAGGCCGAGCCAATGAGCTCGAGCCGCGCGGCCGTCACGGTGACTTCCGCAAGCGGTTGCGCGGTGGCGCTCAGCAGCGTGCTCGCCGAATCGTCGGCCCGCGCAACGGCGGACAGCGACAATCCGCACAAGGTGCTGACGATGACGATGCCGCAGCCGATGGCGCGGCGCCGCGCACCGCGCCTCAGGCCGGGCGTTTCCGGGCCATACGGATCCATCGGCGTATTCGCTCCCCAGGCAGGCCCTGATGGGTGCCGCGGATCAATAGCATGAGGCCAAGTGGTTCTACCATGTCCCTACGTCTCACAGCCCACAATGGATGCAACGTCATCAGGGATGTGTGACCTGCAGGATGCTGTGACGGATCTGTTCGGAGAGCACTACCTGCGCATCCGCCGCCACCCGCACCAATATTTCATCGAAGACCAGCAACCCCGATTCATTGGCGCGCACGACGCCGCGCCTACGCAACAGGTCGATGAAGTTCTCGAACAGGCTGCGATCGAAGAATTCCGGTGAATTGAAGCCGTAGAGCATGGTGATGCGGCGCGCCATGAGCTGACAGCGCTCCTCCAGCGCCTGCTGCGATATCTGTCCGCTGCCCGCGCCGATCAGCAGCGCGATCGCCAGGTAGTAGCGTTCGATCGTGGCCACCGTGGTCTGCGCCAGCAGCGACAACTGCATCGCCGCAATGGAGTCGGGGCCCGGGCGGCTCCAGCGTGGTTCTTCGGCGTTGCACTCGAGCAGTCCCAGACCCGCAAGCGCCTCGAGCGTGCGCGCCACCACGTCGGGCAGCTCGGCCTCTGACCAGCGCAGGAACAGCTCGGCCGCCACATACGGGTATATGCGGTCGGCCAGCCGCTGCACATCCTCGGTCGCCATGGTTGAATTGGACAGAAAGCAGCAGGCAATCAGCGAAGGCAGCGCGTACAGGTGCAGCACGTTGTTGCGCGTGTAAGTCGCCAGCACGGCGTGCTCGGGGCTCATGCGCACGATGTCACCGGCGCGGTGCTGCTCGCGCGAGATGAGCTTGAGCGTGAGGCCATATTCCACGGCCTGTTGGGGCGTGGTTTGCGTCACGGTGACGCGATCGCCGTACGGCATCTGCAAAAGAATCGACTGCATGATCTCGATCTGGCGGTGCAGATCGGACTCGAGCATTGCCTGGCGCGGCATCGACAGCAGGATCAGCGTCAGCAGATTGACCGGCGTCACGGTGGCCGCGGAGTTGATGTTGCGCATGATCGCCTGCGCGAGTTCATCGACCAGCGCGCCGACCCAGGGCGGCCGATTCAGATCGTCGAACTCATGTGAACGCCAGCCGGGAGCATGGTTGTCCAGCAGCGCATCAAGATGGATCGGCTCGCCCAGGTTGACGTGGACGCGCCCCAGGCGCTCGCGCGACAGGCGTCGCAGGCTGCGCAGCAGCCCCAGCACCGATTCCTTTTCCTTGGGCTTGCCCGAGAGCTCCCCGATGTAGGTGGGCCCTTCGAGAATGCGTTCGTAGCCGAAATAGACCGGCAGGAACACCACCGGCCGACGCGGCTCGCGCAGGTAGCTGCGCACGGTCATCGATAGCATGCCGGTCATCGGCGTGAGCAGCCGGCCCGTGCGGCTGCGGCCGCCCTCGATGAAGTACTCGATCGAGTGCCCGCGCGCCATCATGGCCGCCAGGTACTTCATGAACACGATCGTGTAGAGCGCGCTGCCGCGCAGGCTGCGGCGAATGAAAAACGCGCCGCCCTTGCGCAGGAACCGGCCGACGATGGGCAGATTCAGGTTGAGTCCCGCTGCAATGTGCGGTACGGCGTATCCGCGCTGAAAGATCGCGTACGAGAGCAGCAGGTAATCCATGTGGCTGCGATGGCACGGCACATAGACGACTTCATTGCCCTCGGCGACCTGCTCCAGCGTCTCGACGTGCTGGAACTCCACCCCGTCGTACAGCCTGTTCCAGAGCCGCGACAAACCCAGCGACATCAGCGTTACAAAGGCATGCGAGTAGTTGGCTGCTATCTCGTCGGCGTAACGGCGTGCCTCGAGCAGCAGCGCGCGTCGGGAAACATGGCTCTTGGCGCCGGCTTCCTGCGCCACCGCGGCGCGTACCGCGCGCGTGCGCAGCACCTCGGCGACGATGGTGCGACGGTGCGAGAGATCCGGCCCGATACGGGCAGCGCGCAGGCGCGCAAATTGCGTGCGCAACAACCGCGCCACTCGCCGGCCATTCAACGCCGTATCCGCATCCTGTTCGAGCCAGCGGCGCAGCGAAATCGGCTCGCCCAGCTGCACAGTGGTGTTGCGGCCGTTCACCAGCACGCTGAAAAATCGCCGCACGCGACTGCCGATGACCCAGTTTTCCGACAGCAGCAGCCGGATGACGGAGCGCTCCTTCTGCGGCGCCCGGCCCCAGTAGACGGCAGCCGGCACCAGGCTGACATCGAGGCTGGCATCGGCGCGCAGCGCCTCGATGAGCATCAACAGCAGTTCCGGCGGCCGGCGATCCAGCCGAGATCGCCAGAACCCGACGGTACGAGACAGTGCAAACGAGGAGCGACGGCGTCGCAGCCGCTGCGACAGCAGGCGGCGCCCGGGTCGCGGCAGTCGCTCGCGCACGCACACGCTTTGCAGCACCGCGAGATCGACACGGCTGCGCTGCTCGAGCACATAGCAAACGGGCGTGGTGCGGCCGCCGATGCGGGTCGCGGCATCTTCAGGGCGGAGCGTCGCCCGCACCCACAGCGCAAGGACCCGGCTCAAGACCCCTTGCATGCTTGCGGGAGCCTAAGAGGCGCCGCGCTCGGACGTCAGATCGAGTCCGATCAGGAAGTACTCGAACAGGTACTTTATGAACCTGAGTTGATCATGCAGCTGGTGATCGCTCTCGAGCAGGTGCAGCGACGCGTTGTATTCGCGCGCAAAACGCACGCTGTGTTCGAACGGCACGACCTCATCCCGCCAGCCGTGCACGATGGCCGCCGGGCAGTCGAGCACCCGTTCGCGCAGCGGCGGCAGTCCTTCGACATACAGTGCCGGGGCCATCAGGAAGGCGCCGCGCGCATGCAGCAGCGATGAGGCCGCGACCGCCACGTATCCGCCAAGGCTTGAACCGACCAGCACCAGGTCGCCGGACAGGGACTTGCAGACTTCGATCAGGCGGTCGCTGCGAGCCTTGACCGTCTCCATGCCGCGATAGTCAACCGATTCGACCTCATAGCCCTCGCTGCGTGCGACATCGGCGAGGGCCGTGATCTTTTTGCCCCACGGTCCGCTGTCCTTGCCATGCGAGAACACCACATAGCGCTTCGCCATCCTGAGAGTTTCCTTTGACGCGACACCAGCCAGCGAGACCCCTCGCTGCGCATGATACTCTGCCGACTTGGGTCGCGGTCAGTTGCCGCGCGTCAGTGCGAAACGATTGACGCTGACCATGCGCGCCGTGCTGCTGTCGGGCTGGTGCGTCACGAGACAGGTCTGATGCTCGCCAGGCCGTGCGACGGCAAACCCGAACAGCAATTGGAATTGCCCGCTCGCCACCGCCGCGGCATCGTTGAGGCGTTCGTCGCAGACGACGAAGTAATTGTCTGCCGGCGGCCCGGTACGGAAAGCCCCATCGTGCGCCAGGCCCTCGAAGAACGTGATGACCTGGGCACGCACCTGCGCCCACAGCGGCGGTCCGCCGTGTTCAAGCCGCACCCAGTTCGTCCCGCGCTCGATGCTCGACATCAGGAACAGCGCCATGCGCCGCGCGACCAGGCTGCGCCACTCCGACTTTGAGCCGGATTCGGGCAGCAGCGTGCGCAGGGTGCCGCGCTGCCGGCCGCCCTGGCGCTGAGCGGTCAGCGTGTTGACGCCCGCCTGCCCCAGCCGCACCCGATCCACGTCGTTGACGGTCACGGCCGGGCGCAGCCCCAACCGCAACATCGGCTCATCGGCCTCGTTGCAGGTCCACACCGGGCAGACCTGATCGCAGCGCGCCAGCAGACCCGCAGCGGCGGCTGCCGAGCCGAATGGTTCGTAGCGGCCGCGCAGGCGATCGAAGGCCAGCACCCGCGGATAGAACATCAGGGCATCATCGCTATGAAACGGCCAATTGCGCAGACCCTCGATGGCAGCCTCGGGTGTGTCCCAGGCGGCCGGCGGATCGACCAGCAGCATGGCGCGATGCTCACGGCAGTGACGCAGCGCCACCAGCAGCGCGGGCAGCCCGACGTCGTGCTGGCGCGATAGCGGGGGAATGCAAAGAAAATTGAAGTTCAGGTCGGAACTCAGTGCGAACAGTCCCGTGCCGTTGCGGGCGTCGCCGATGATGTCGTAGTTGGTCAGCTCATCGCCGTCATCGCCGTCAGGATTCGCCGCCACATAGCCCAGCGAACCCGCGCTGCCAGGGCCCGCCGTGCGATCGGGCCTTTCCCGCGGCAGGGTGCCGGCGAGCCGCACCAGTCGCGAAGCGGTCAGCAGGTCGGGCAGCGAACGTTCGGCGCCGCCGCGGAGCGTCACGCGGCGAAAAATCTCCTGCTCTTCGATCAGCTCGGTGCCGGCCGCACGCAGGCGCTGCACCACCAGATTGAAGCGATCGGTCTCGGCCGGATCAATGCCGTCGTAATCCACCGCCGCGCGCAGGTATTCGCGGGTGCCCGGTTGCAGTCCGATCAGCGTCAGCACGCCGTCGGCGCAACGCAGGCTCAGCGTCGGGGCCCGACCGCCATTGCAGACGCGCACGATGATGCAGGTCTGGCCGCCGTTTTCGAAGAATTGTTCGACCGCGTAGGACAGAGTCGAGGGCTGCCACAGACCGCCGAAGACGCGTTGATATTCATCGAAGCTGGTGATGGTCGTGGCCCGTTCGACCGGGCCCTTGACGGCGCGGCCGACGAAGGCTGTGACGGCGCTTGCGGCACGCTCAATGGGCGGCTGTAGCCGAATCAGCCTTTCAGTATCTATTTCGGAGACGACCAGCTCGGGCACGCCCTGTCCTCGAAGCTCGGTCATAAATGTAGCACAGCGGGGTTAACCGGACCGCGCAACCGGTGGTTTTTCCGCCGTTTGTTCCAACGCGCGCGCCCGCTGCTCTTCGGCAGCGCATCGCTCCTCATCCTGCTTGCGGGCGATCTCCGCGAGCATGAGCTGCAGCCATTCGCTCAACTGGGCCACGATGCGTCTCAACCGCCCGGCGCATGACTCACGGACACCGGTGCGCTGGCGGACTCGCGCTCCGACAACAACTGCTCGGCACTGCGCCCATCGGTACCGGAGTCATCATTGCCATTCCAGTTCGACCCTTCCGGTACGCGATTCTGCACGCGGCGCGCTGCCGCCAGCTCGCCATCGATGCTGCCGCCGTCGCCCGTAACGCCAACCGGGATGCCGCGCGGTTCGTGAGTGACGGCTGCCACGGTTTGCCAGTCGATGCTGGCGCCGGAGGTCTTCAACACACTTTGCAATTGCGGCGTCAGCGCCCGCGCCTGCAACTTCTTCTGCGCGTTCTGCCAGTTGCGTGAATCGTCCTCGAGTACCGTGTAGGCCTGCAGATAAAGATGGTCATCATGCCAGCCGAACAGAAAGGGTTGATTCACCACCCGCACCTGTGTGCCGTTGGGCACCATCTCGAACACCTTCTCGATATCTTCCGGGTACAGCCGCACGCAGCCGTGGCTCGAGCGTAGACCGACTCCATAAGGCTTGTTGGTGCCATGAATCAAATAGCTCGGCCAGCCGAGCTTGAATTCATATTTACCCAGGGGATTGTCCGGCCCGGCCTGGACGACGGCCGGAAGATCCTCGCCATTGTCTTCACGATGATCCTTGCGCAGCGCGGCTGACGGATGCCAGACCGGATCCTTGACGTGAGCCACCACGTGCGTGACCCCTTCCGGTGTCGACCAGCCGATCTTGCCGATGCCGATCGGGTGCGTGTAGACCTCCTGCGGCTCGCCCTTGCGGTGCGGCGGAAAGTAGAACAGGCGCATGGCGGCGACGTTGATGACGATGCCTTCGCGCGGCGCATTGGGGAGAATAAAGCGCGTCGGCACCACGATCTGCCGGCCTTCGCCAGGCAGCCAAGGGTCGACGCCCGGGTTGGCACGCACTATCTCCTCGTAGCCAATATCGAATCGCCGCGCAATATCCGGCAGCGTGTCCTCTTTCGAGGCGGTGGTGACCTGAACCTCTCCGACCACATCATCCTGCTGGCTCGGCAGCGTGAAATGATGGGTATCGGCCGGCAGTGGCAATACGGGCGGCGGGGGTGGCGCTTCGGGCTGTGCCGGGGCAGGCGGCGGCGATTTGATCGAATGCGATCCAATCAGGGCGCAGGCCGCCAGCAGGGAGGCCGCGGCGCACAACGCCGCAGTCCGCAGGGCTCGCCCGTTACGGTTGCATATCACACCGATCATTCTAGAGGAGTATCGGTTGGTTGGGCAGTTCGTTACCCGAGGTGCGCGCCGCCGGAAAATGCTGCGCCAGCAGCCTCGCAACCCCGGCCACGGCGGCACGTGAGCCTTCCACATAATGCGCGGCGCGGTACTGTGTTTCGACCTCGCGGCAGACCGATTCCCACTCGGCCGCGGTGACGCGCTCATTGATACCGCGGTCGGCGACTATCTCCACTGCGCGATCGGCGCGCAGCACGTAGATGAGGACGCCATTGTTGGACTGCGTATCCCAGATGCCCAGTTGCGCGAACAATTTGATAGCGCGGGCACGGGGACTGACGTCATGCCATAGCGACGCCCATGGCAATGCCGTCTCGATGGCGAACCGAATTTCACCCGCGTGCTGTGCCTCGGCGGCGGTTATCGCCGCTTCGATTTCCGTGAGCACCGCGGGCGGGAAGCGGGTTCGCGTACCGCGCGGGCTCGAGGTCAAATGCCGCAGGGCGCGTCCGAACTGCATGTCACCAACGTCCCGAGGCGCCGCCGCCTCCGAAGCCGCCACCACCGCCGCTGAAGCCGCCGCCTGAGCCACCACCGCCGAACCCGCCGAAGCCTCCCAGTCCGCCGCCGAAGCCGCCAAAACCACCGGAACTCCAACCACCACCGCTCGCACCGAAGAGCAGTGCCAGCAGCAGGCCCAGCACCCCGACACCCGCCGCGACCAGGATCGTCTGTGTGATCAGGTACGCGATCAGCGCGGCACCGCCGCCTGTGAGCGCGGCGCCGAGCGGGCGGCCGAAGATCGCGCGCAGAACATTCGAGGCAATCAAAAAGCCAAAAATCGCGAATGGCAGCGAGTTCCAGTGCGCCGGCCGATTGTTCTGCCAGGTGCGGTCGGGCGCGGGCAGCGGCTCGCCATCGATCAGCCGCATCATCTGCTCGATGCCGGCACTGATGGCCGCGAAGAATTGACCCTGCCGCAGCAGCGGCACCATCGTGTCCTGGATGATGCGATTGGTGGCCGCATCGGTGAGCACGCCTTCGAGGCCATAGCCGTTCTCGATGCGCAGTGCGTGATCGTTCTTGGCCATGATGAGCAGCGCGCCATCGTCGACCTTTTTGCGGCCGAGCCTCCAGGCTTCCGCCACGCGGATCGAATACTGCTCGATCTGCTCAGGTTGAGTGGTGGGCACCAGCAGCACGGCGATCTGGGCACCCTTGCGTGCCTCAAAATCCGCCAGCCGCTGTTCGAGTTCGGCCTGCTGTCCGGCGGTCAGCGTCCCAGTCAGATCGGTGACCCGGGCTTCGAGCTTCGGGACGGGCTGCAGCGCCTGCGCGTTGGCGAAGCTTCCGGCGCCGCAGAAGATCAGCGCCGCAACAGCGGACAGCAGGCGCACGGCTGGCGACGCGTGGGTCGCCCCTCAATGCGCCGGGGCGCTGTTGCCGCCAAAATCCACGGTTGGCGGATGGGAAATCTCAGATTCGTTCTGCACGGTGAAGTTCTGCTTCACCGGATACTTGAACACCATTGCCGTCAGGTTGGTCGGAAACTGGCGGATCAGAGTGTTGTAGTCCTGGACGGCCTGGATGTAGCGATTGCGGGCCACGGTGATGCGATTCTCGGTGCCTTCGAGCTGCGCCTGCAGATCGCGGAAGTTGGCATCCGATTTGAGCTGCGGGTAATTCTCGGTCACCGCGATCAGGCTCTTGAGAGCCTGCGTCAGCTCCCCCTGGGCGGCCTGGAATTTCTGGAAAGCCGCCGGATCATTCACCAGCTCAGGTGTGGCCTGGATGGTGCCGACCTTGGCGCGTGCCTCGGTGACACCGATGAGGACTTTCTGTTCCTGGGCCGCGAAGCCCTTGACCGTGTTTACCAGGTTCGGCACCAGGTCGGCGCGGCGTTGGTATTGATTGAGGACTTCGGACCATGCAGCTTTGACGGCTTCGTCCTGTTGCTGGATATGGTTGTAGCCGCAGCCGCTGGCGAGCAGCGCCACCGCCGTGATGATCCAGACCTTGAGCGTGCGCATGGGAAAGCAACCCTCCGGGGGACGATGATTTCCGTGCCATCTTCACACGTTCGGCGCCACAGCGCACAGTAACCCGCATGAGTCGATTTCGAGTGCCGGCGACGCCCGGATCCAAATACATCACGCCCGAGGGGGTGGCGCGGCTGCGGCAGGAGCTCGAGGCGCTCTGGCGCCACGAACGGCCGCAGGTGACCGCGGCGGTCGCAGCAGCTGCCGCCCAGGGCGATCGCTCGGAGAACGCGGAATACATTTATGGCAAACGCCGTCTGCGGGAGATCGATCGGCGCGTGCGCTTCCTGCGCGCCCGGCTCGAGGGAATGACCGTCGTAAACCAGCCGCCGAGCGATCGTAACCGCGTGTTTTTTGGCGCGCTGGTAACGCTCGAGACCGATACGGGCGCGCGACGCCAGCATCGCATCGTCGGCCCGGACGAATTCGACATGGCGGCGGACTACATCAGCATGGACTCGCCGCTGGGCAAGGTGCTGCTGGGCAAGCGGCTCGACGATGACATCGAGCTGGCGCTCGAGCGCGGTACCGAAGGATTCACGATCGTCCGTATCGACTACACGTGAGCCTGCCCGCCGCGGCAGCGGGCAGTAACGGCAGCGGCAGCGGGCGTCAGCTCACGCGCACATTCTTGAACTGCCAGGGATCAGTCTTGTCCAGGTCCTCGGGAAACAGGCGCTCCCGGTCGCTTAGCGGCGTCCAGTCGGTGTAATGGCCCACCACCGGGCCCAGGTAGGGCCGGCAGATGCCCAGTACGCGACGGAAATCCAGCTCGTCCGGCTCGGTGAGCCCGTTGTTGGGATTTTCCATCGCCCAGACCATGCCCGCCAGCACCGCCGAGGTCACCTGCAGGCTGGTGGCATTATTGAAAGGCGCGAGCCGCCGGGCTTCATCGATCGAAAGTTGCGAGCCGTACCAGTAGGCATTGCGCTTGTGTCCGGCCAGCAGCACGCCGAGCTCATCGATTCCCTTGCTGATGTCGTCCATCAGGATCCGCTTGCGATCCTGGATCTGGTAATTGCGGCCGGAAAATTCGTGCACCGACAGTACCGCCGCGTCGCAGGGGTGATAGCAGTAATAGGCCGACGGCCGGTAGGCGACCTGCGAATCCTTGCGCACGGTGAAATAGTCCGCCAGCGAAATCGATTCGCCGTGGGTGATCAGAAAGCCATGATAGGGCCCGTTCAGCGGTGTCCAGCTGCGCACGCGCGTAGCGACGCCGGGCTGCGACAGATAGATGGCCGAACCGTTGCCGAAATCGTAGCGCTTGCCATCGCGCGGAAAATTGCGCTCGTGTGAACCCCACCCGAGCTCGGCAGGCTGCGAGCCCTCCGAGACGAAACCATCGACGGACCAGGTGTTGACGAACTCGTTAGGCTCCTTCGGGATGGTGGAGACCTGAGTGTCGCGCTCGGCGATATGGATCGTCTTGACGCCCAACCGCTGCGCGAACTCGGCCCACTCGGCGCGATTCGAGGGCACGGCACCTTCGACACCGATATCGCCGGCGATATTGAGCATTGCCTGCTTCACCAGGTGTGACACCAGCCCGGGATTGGCGCCATGGGTCAACACAGCCGTCGGCGCACGCGCGCTGCCGGCGCGCAATGCCAGCGTTTCTTCGCGCAGCGCGTAGTTGGTGCGCTTGGCAACAGGAATGGTGGGATCGGTGTAACCGCCCGGCCAGGGCTCGATGCAGGTATCGAGATACATGGCGCCCTTGTCCCAGCAGTAGCGAATCAGCGCGATACTCGATACATCGACCGAAACATTCAGCAGGAAATCACCGCGCCCGAGCAGCGGCTCGAGCACGCGACGAAAATTCTCGCGCGTCAGCGCCTCTTTGACGAACTTGACGCCGAAACGCGCCGCCTCGTCACGTCCGACATCTTCGGCGGTGACGATCGAGATTCGATCGGGAGTGATGCCGATGTGACGCAGGATCAGCGGCAGCACGCCCTGCCCGATGCTGCCGAAGCCGACGAAAACGATCCGGCCTGGAAATTCGACGTAGACTTCGTGTGTACTCATGATGATCCCGAGTTAATCGACGCGGCAGGGTAGCAATGGCAGCCCAGCGCCGCCAGCGTCGGGGAGCGCCGACGGACTGCGCTCAGCGCCAGTGCGGCGGCCAGGTGCGTTCGTGGCCAGGCAGCGCGGCGACGCGCTCGAGCCAGCGACCGATGGCCGGATAATTGATTTCCATCGGCAGGAAACGCCCCGCCAGCTCGTGCGCGCGCGGCCGCGCCAGCGCCCGCAGCAACAGCCGAATGTCGGGATAAATCATCATGTCGGCAGCGGAGAAGCTTTCGCCGACGACCCAGTCGGAGCGAGCCAGGCGCATTTCGATGGTTCGCGCCTCACCCGCCACGCGATGCATCGCCTCGGTGACTTCATCCCCGGTGACCCGTTCGGGGTGCTCGAGCAGCGCGGCAACGATCTGTTTCAGCGGCGGCTCCGCGTACGACTGGTATTCGCAGATCACGCGCATGATCACCCCGGCTTCCTGCGGGTTGCGGCCGAAGATCGCCGGCTGCGGATATTTCTGGTCCAGGTAGTAGAGAATCGCGAGCGACTCGAATACCACATAGTCGTCGTCGCGCAACACCGGCAGCCTGCCGCGAAAGTTCATCGCCAGCATCTGCGGCGACTGGTGCTCCTGGCGATCGAAGTGCAACAGGTGGCTCTGGTAGGCCAGGCCCTTGAATTCGAGCGCCAGCGCCACGCGCCAACACGCAGGGCTGCCGCTTCCCCAGTAGAAATCGATGGCCATTGGTCAGGATTGTAGCCACTCGGCTGCGCGCCGGAAACGCGCGCATTTACTTGTCGCCTTGTTTTGCTATGGTGCGCGCCTGTCTGGGTATCGGTAGGGTGAAGAGTCGTGAGTCAACCGCAAGCGGCGCGCAGCGCGCCGGCCGGCCAATCCTGGAGCGTCGAGGACTCGCTCGAGCTCTACAGCGTGCCGGCGTGGGGCTCGGGCTATTTCTCGATCAATGCCGCCGGTCACGTGGTGGTGCGCCCCGACACCACCGCCGCGCACGAAATCGATCTGTTCGAGGTCGTGGAGGGGCTGAAGGAACGGGATCTGTCCGCCCCGGTCGTGGTGCGTTTTTCAGACATCCTGGCGCACCGGCTGCGGCACCTGCACGAAGCCTTCAGCCAGGCGATCGCCGAGAACGACTATCGCAACCGCTACACGGCGGTGTTTCCCATCAAGGTCAACCAGCAGCGCCTGGTGGTCGAGGAAGTCTTCCGCTACGGCAAGGAATTCGGTTTCGGGCTCGAAGTGGGCTCCAAGCCCGAGCTGCTGGCCGTCATGGCGATGACCGAGGCGGCCCCCGAACGACCGATCATTTGTAACGGTTTCAAGGATTCGAGCTACATCGAGGCGGTGGTACTGGCCACCAAGCTCGGCCGCACCATCATGCCGGTCATCGAGAACTTCTCGGAGCTGGAACTGCTGCTGCGGCATGCCGATCACTACGGCGTCAGGCCCAAGTTCGGCGTTCGGGTCAAGCTGGCCACCGAGGGCTCGGGCCGCTGGCGCGACTCGGCCGGTGAAAGATCGAAATTCGGATTGTTCATCACCGAGATCCTCGAACTGCTGGCCGTCCTCAAGGCGCGCAACATGCAGGACTGCCTGAAACTGGTGCATTGCCATCCGGGTAGCCAGCTGCAGGACATCCGTCGCGTCAAGGCTGCCATCAACGAGCTGGCGCATGTCTATGCGGAACTCAAGCTCATGGGTGCGGGACTCGAATACATCGATGTCGGCGGCGGCCTGGGCATCGACTACGACGGCACGGGCACCAATTTTGCCTCGTCCATGAACTACACGCTCAGTGAGTACGCGAGAGACGTGGTCTACCGCATCGGCAACGTCTGCAACACGCGCAACATCCCGCATCCGCTGATCATCAGCGAATCCGGACGCGCCATTGCCGCGCATCACAGCGTGCTGATCTTCAACATCGTGGGCCGTTCGGCGCTGGACCGCTTCGAGATCACCGGACGGGAGGCAGAGCAGTTCGGCGGCGACCGCGCACTGCCGCAGCCGGTGCGCGACCTGATCGATGCCTATCGCAACATCGATGAGCGTCGACTGGTGGAGTGCTTCCACGACGCGCTCACAGCACGCGACCAGGTGCTGCAGATGTTCGACCTGGGGCTGATGTCGCTCGAGTTCCGCGGACTTGCCGAGCGGCTCTACTGGGCCAGCTGCGCGCGCATTCGCGACTGCTGCCGCAAGCTCGACAAGGTGCCCGAGGAACTCGAGGACCTCGAGAACGTGCTGTCGGATACGTATTTCTGCAACTTCTCGATCTTCCAGTCGTTGCCGGACAGCTGGGCCATCGACCAGATCTTCCCCATCATGCCCGTGCACCGCCTCAACGAGCTGCCTTCGCGCAAAGCCGTGCTGGCCGACATTACCTGCGATTCGGACGGCAAGGTCGACCGTTTCGTGGGCCCGCGCGACGTCAAGCGCACGCTCGAACTGCATGAACTGCAGTCCGGCGAGGACTACTACCTGGGCGCCTTTCTCGTCGGCGCGTACCAGGAAACTCTCGGGGATCTGCACAATCTCTTCGGCGACACCCACGTGGTGCACATCAAGCTGCATGAAGAGGGCGGCTGGTGGATCGAGGAGGTCGTCAAGGGCGACACGGCCAATAAAGTGCTCGAGTACATGGAGTACGACGTCGCCGAGCTGGCGCCGGCGCTGTCGCGCGACTGCGAACGGGCGGTGCGTGAGGGGCGGCTGACGGTGGCCGAATCGCAGGCCCTCAAGCGTTTCTACGAAACCGAACTCAACGGCTACGCCTACCTGGAACCCTAGGCTCTACCACATGGCTTTGAGGCGCGCGGACACGTCCAGGGTCGATGGGCGGCCATCACTCAGCGCCACCGCCGGCTCCCCAAGCCTTGCAGCCTGAAATGCGGCCGGTTCGAATGCCTTGAGCACCTTCTCGGTCATGAAGCGGCTGCGGGCGCCATATACATGGGCATCGCCGTTATTCGGCTGCTGCACCAGCGGAAACTTCAGCGGCGCGCACAGCTGCAGCTCGTTGCGCGCGCGTGTCATGGCCACATACAGCAGACGACGCTCCTCGTCGATGAGGTCGTTGCGCCCGGTTGCGAACTCGGACGGAAAGCTGCCATCGACGACATTCAGGATATACACCGTGTCCCATTCCATGCCCTTGGCCGAATGCACGGTGGAGAGCACCAGGTAGTCCTCATCGAGTACCGGCTTGCCGGACAGATCGCCGGAGGCGTGCGGCGGATCGAGCGTCAACTCGGTCAGGAATCGCTCGCGCGATGGGAATTGAGTCGACAGCTGATCGAGCTGATCCAGATCGCCGATCCGCGTATGCACATGCTCGTAGAGGCGCTCGAGGTGGGGCTGGTACCAGTCGCGCACCATCCGCACCTGCCCGGGCCACGGTCGCTGCGGATCCGTCAGCGAACGCACCAGGGCGCCGAGCTTGCCGTAGTCGACCGCCATCTGTTGCGACGGGGAATAGCCTTTGAGTGCCTCGAACGAGCCGGCCTGGGCATCGAGCAGCTCGATGACCTTGCGGGCATTGACCGGCCCCATGCCCGGCAGCAACTGCAGCGCGCGGAACGAGGCGATGGTGTTGCGCGGGTTGTCGCACCAGCGCAGCACCGCCAGCATGTCCTTGACGTGCGCGGCCTCGAGGAACTTCAGTCCGCCGTACTTCACGAAGGGAATCTTGCGCCGCGCGAGTTCCACTTCGAGCAGGTCACTGGCATTGGCATTGCGGAACAGCACCGCCTGGCGCTTGAGGGCCACCCCAGACTCCCGCCGCTTGAGGATCTGGGCGCAGACGTATTCGGCCTGCCCGGCCAGATCGTCGATGGTCACATACAGCGGCCGGCCACCGGTGCCCCGCGTGGAGAGCAGGTGCTTGCGATGCTGCCGCGGCGCTTCCGACATGAGCGCGTTCGAAGCATCGAGCAGTCCCTGGGTAGAGCGGTAATTCTGCGCCAGCGTGACGATCTCGGCCGGAGGCGTAAAGCGCTGGGGAAAATTCAGGATGTTCTCGACCGCGGCGGCGCGGAAGGAATAGATCGACTGCGCATCATCGCCGACAACGGTAAGGCCGCTGCCATCGGGCTTCATCGCATAGAGAATCTCGCCCTGCAGCTTATTGGTGTCCTGGTATTCATCGACCAGAACGTGGTCGAAATTAGCGCTCAGGTCCTGCGCCAGGCGCGGCTCGCTCATCATCATGTGCCAGTAAAGCAGCAGATCATCGTAGTCGAGCAGCGAGTGACGCTGCTTGCGCTCGACGTAGCCGCGATACAGCTGGCGCAGGTCCTTTTCCCAATCCTTGCACCAGGGGAACTGCTGTTCCAGTGCCTCGGTCAGAGTCTTTTGCGTATTGACGCGCCAGGAGTAGATCGCCAGGCAGGTATCCTTGCGCGGGAAGCGCTGCTCTTTGGCGGCGAAGCCGAGCTGCGCGCGGATCTCATCCAGCAGATCTGCGGAATCGGCGCGGTCGATCACGGTGTAGTTCGGATCGAGCTGCAGGTGGCGCGCGTAGTGGCGCAGCAGGCGGTTGCCCACGGAATGAAAAGTGCCCGTCCATACCAGCCGCTGGATCATGGCCTGGGCCTTGTTGCCCAGCGTGTCGCCCATGCTCTCGCGGACGATCTCGTGTGAACGCCGTCGCATTTCGTGGGCGGCGCGACGCGTGAACGTAAGCAGCATCAGCCGCGCGGGATCGACCCCATTGAGCACCAGCTGCGCCACGCGGTGGGCGATGGTCATCGTCTTGCCGGTGCCCGCGCCGGCGATGACCAGCAGCGGACCCGCGCGCCAGCCTTTTTCGGGCACGGCCTCGCCGTGGGCGACAGCTTTGCGCTGCGCGGAGTTCAGACCATTCAGGTGCGAGGCGGCCGCCATCGTCGCGCAATATAAGGCACGAATGCTGCCGGCGGGAGCCTGCTATTCACCGATTGTGAACTGGCTGCGGCGACGGCGCACAACCGCTACCCTACGGCATGAGCATTGAGAAGGTGCGCCCGGTATTCGCCGGCCGCGTGATCCGGGTGAATGTCGAAACCGTTCGTCTGCCCAACGGCCACGTCACGGACCTGGAGATCATTCATCATCCCGGCGGCGCGGCTGCCGTGGCCGTGGATCAGGATCGGCGCGTGTGCCTGATCCGCCAGTTCCGTCATGCGGCCGACGGCTGGATCTGGGAGCTGCCGGCCGGGAAGCTGGAACCGGACGAGCCGCCCTTCACCACCGTGCAGCGCGAATTGACGGAGGAAACCGGCTTTCGGGCACGCCACTGGCGCCCCCTGGGTCCCTACCTGAGTTCGCCGGGGGTGTTCACCGAAACCGTGCACCTGTTTCTGGCGCAGGAGCTGGAGGCGGGCAAATCGGCGCATGAAGCCGCAGAGCTGATCGAGGTGCACTGGATGAATCTGGAGGAGGCCTGCCAGTGGGCGCTCGATGGCACCATCAGGGATGGCAAAACGGTGGTAGGGCTGCTGCGGGCGCGGGCGGTGCTTGAGAGCGCTGCCCACATCGCAGGAGTGTGATGTCAGCTATGCCGCCGTATATGCCTCACCTTGTGTTCACGGCTCAGGCGATAGAATCGGCGTAGCTCGGCCAGTGTCTCGATCTGCACGCGCGCCACCTGCGCTGCCAGCTGGCGTTCGAGCCGGCGACAGAAGCGTGCCGCAAATTGATTCGCCTCGCGATACAGATCGCAACGCGCCCCCGCCAGCTTGGTGTCGACGTGCGCGCGTTCGAAGAGCAGGTAGTGCAACTCGGACGGAATGCGCGCGGGATCCTGCTGGCGCAGCAGCCACCAGCTGCCGACGTATTTGTCGATCTCGGCCTGCAGTTCGAGCTCGAGCAAGGTGACGCCCCGGTCGTGACCGGCGTTCCAGGCCAGGTAGAGAAAATGGCTGACCCCCTCGAGCGCAGTCCAGTAGTCGGCAAGATTGCCGCCATTGAGCGCCTCGAGCGGATTGGCACTGCTAAGACGTTCGAGTAGCTGCGGATCCAGGAACAGGCCCACGGATGCCGCCTCGCCATCTTCGAGCACCAGCAGCTGTTCGTCGGTGTCGGAATCGCGCGCCGCGCACGGCAGCCGCTCGCGCTCGGTGAACAGGAAATCATAAACATTGTAATCAGTCGGCAGATCGTAGATGCCAGCCAGCAAGTCCTGAAGCTGCTGCAGCAGCATCGGTTGGGCCGTCGCGGTCACCGGCGCCTCAGTTCTGCGCCAGCGCCACGGGGGTGGCCTCTACGCCCAGGCCGCGCAACAGGGTCCGCGCGCGCGGACTGCCGGTCTTGAGCCAGATCTCATAGAGGCGCAGCACATCCGCGTGGCTGTAGCGGCGCGCGGCGTCGCTGATCTCGTTGAGAGCGTCTACCAGCGGCTGGAATTTCGCCGCGAGCTCCGCGAACACGCGACCCAGTACTGGCCGGCGCCCGCGATTCAGGCCACCTGCCAGCGTGCCGTAGGCGCACCCGCCCATGGCGATGTGGTAGTCGATATCAATGAGCTTGCGCGCGAAGCTGTGCGCGAAGAAACCGGCGATGAAGAGCGAGACGTCGCCCAGCCGCTGCAATCCGCGCTCGCGCTCCTGTGCGCTCGGAGCCTCCAGTGCATCCGACATCATCTGCACCAGCGGCCTGAGGCGTACGCCGTCCGGGGTTTGCTCGAACAGCTGTTCCGAGCGTGAGAACAGGGTCAGTAAGTTGACGACGTAGTGTTCGGTCTGATCTTCCACAGCCAGACGCTGATGGGCGAGCGCGCTCTGCAGCGCGTCGTGGAAATACTCGCGCAGATTCGCGCAAGTGAGGACTTGTCCGCTGTGCTCAGATCCGCTGTGCTGAGAATCCTGCATGTCTTGCTCCCTCGCACCGAGTTCAACACGAAAGTTCCGTACGGCCAGATAACCGCATCACGGTTTGTGTTTTGCAAGAATCCTGCCCGGCTGGCAGCCGCCGATGGAGACTGCTAACAGGCCATGCAAACTTGCCGCAATTCACATTAGCGGCTGCGCGGCGGCAGTTACATCAGCGGAGACCTACTGGCGGTGTGCGCGCAGGCCGATGCGTAGGGAACGGGTGGCGAGAAATACTTCGCGCAGGAACAGCATAAGGCCGCCGATGAAACTGAGCATGGCGACGATGAACAGGATGGCGATGACGAGCGCCAGGTGAACGTTCAGCAGCGCGCCCAGAAACAGCGCCACGACGACCATTGAGACCAGCAGCGCGCAGATCGTGCACAGGGCGATTGCGCCCCCGAGCAGCCGTGATCGTTGTGCTAGTGTCGAGAGTCGGCCGCCGAGTTCTTTGAGGTCGCTTTCGTGAGTCTCGCTTTCGCCCAGTTCGAGCGCGCGGGCCCGATCGACTACCCGCCCCAGTCGGCCCGCCAGCAGCGTCAGCGTGACACCAACGCTGGAGAGCAGGAATACGGGCGCAACCGCGAGCCGCACCACCTCCCCGACTTCTGCAATCTGCGGTCCGAGTCCGGTAGCCATAGGTCGGGCGCTCGCGTGTCCTGCTACTTCGCCGCTCCGCGCCGCACGAAGCGGTACTCGGCATCGGAGGGTGACGCCGGTGCGTCCACCAGGCCGTCGGCGGTCACCAGCTGCTCGAGCACGACGAGATTGTTATCCTTCAATTCGATTTTCTGTTCGAGCTGCTGGCCTTCGGACTTCACCGCGGGCGAGCAGGTGGTCGAGTGCCTTTCAGCGACGAAGCCGGATTCCTTGGTGGTCCAGAGCAGATCGCAGCCTGTCAGCCGGTCCAGGTCCGAAGGCAGCAACGCTTCGAGCAGCTCGGGCTGCTCGCCCACCTGCAGCCAGCGGTGCGGCTCTTTGAATAGATAGATGTGCTGTTCGAGATGCTCCACCTTTTCGTGGCCGTCCTTGTCGACCGGCTTGGCTGGCTTCTCGCCCTTGGGATGCACCTCTACGGCGCGTCCGAACACCCAGATGTACTGAGATAGCACACGCTGCGGATCACCGGCGGCGGTCTCACGCACATAGAAAGTGGCCTTGCCGATCAGTGCGGCATTCGCAGGCATGATGAGCAGATCGATGGCCGGGAGAGTCACTCCGCTGCCCGAACGGGCCTCCATGCGTGCCTGCGTCACATTGTCGTAGCGACCGGGCAGCCGGGCCTGCAGCAGCGTCATCGCGGCATCGTCGGCCTTGTCCTGGCGCTGGGCGCACTGGGCTGCAAGCGACAGTGCCGCGCCCGCGATCACCAGCAGGCGGCCGGCAAGTTTCATCGCCGATGAATAGTCAGCCATCGTAGTTCCGCCATTCGGCGCGATAGCCGCGCCCCAGGGTCATGATGCGCTCGAGCAGCGCGGGATACCCGATACCGGCCGCGCGCGCCGATTCGGCGAAGTCTTCCTCCCCGGTCAGGTTCGGATTGGCATTGGCCTCGAGTACGAAGATGCTGCCGTCCTCGCGCATGCGAAAGTCGATGCGCGCGTAACCTGAGAGGTGCAAGGCGCGATAAATGCGGCGCGAGAGCCGGTCCAGGCGCAGCAACAGCGGCGGCGGCAGCTCCTCGGCCGCGCTGGTCGTGATTTCGTAGCGCTTCTGATAGGAACGGTCCCACTTCACCTTGCGGGTGGCGATCGCCGCCAGCGATTCGGGCATGGAACCGAAACGCATTTCCCACACGGGCAGCCGCGTCAGGCGCTCGTTGCCGAGCACGCCCACATATAGCTCTCGCCCTTCGATGTACTCCTCGACCAGTGCATCGGATCCGATCTGCTCGTGCATGAACTGCACGCGTTCGCGCAGCCGCGCGCCGTCATCGACCACGGAGGCCTGGGCTATTCCCAGCGAAGCATCTTCTGTCGCCGACTTTACGAACAGCGGCAGGTGCAGCCGCCGCGGCAGCACGAAGCGCTGGCCGCGTCGAAACACGGCGAATTGCGGTGTCGGAATGCGATGAAACGCCAGCAGCTGTTTGCAGAGCACCTTGTCGCGCGAAAGCAGCAGGCCGCGCGGGTTACAGCCGGTGTAGGGGGCGCGCATCAGCTCCAGAAAGGCCACCACGTGCTGATCGTAAGTGACGATGCCGTTAAATTCCTCGAGCAGGTTGAATACGACTTCGGGCTTCCACTCGAGCAGCGCGGCGCGCAGCTCGGTCAGTGAATCGAGCACACCGAGCGTCCTGACGTCGTGTCCGGATTTACGCAGCGTCGAGACTACATCGTACTCAGTGCGCCATTCGTCGATTTCCTTGGCGCTGTAACCTTCGAGGCTGTCGGGGGGCAGCAGGCTGCTGTGTGCGACGACGAGGGTCCGCAGGGGCTTCATGCGCGCAGGCGCAGGCCGGGGCTGCGCATGTAGACCCGGACCAGGCGCCGCAACATGGCGCGAGTCGCGCGCAGCGCGTCGCGCTGTGAGCCCTGCACGTACAGGCCCAGTCGCGCACCCCGATCGATTGCGATGCGCAGGATCTGGTGCGCCAGGTAGCGATCAACCCCGGTATCGCGGATCAGTCCAGCGCGCAGGCGGGCCTTGTGCGTCCGCAACAGCGTAGCCGCGGTCAGAGCCCGGCGGCCCGGCTCGGCGTGAAATACGCGTTGCAGCAGCCGGTCGGCGAGCAGGCCCCGGCGGCTGCGCCCCTGCGCCAGCCGGCTGCGGTAATACTGCGCCAGCGTGCGCTGGTTGATGTCGACAGGCTCGATGCGATCCCGCGACCGCACCGGCGGATTATGGGTTCCCAGTTCGCCGGCAAACTGCTGCACAAAGTTGAGCTTGCGCAGCGCTGGCCAGGACGCGTAGCGGCGTTGCCAGCCCGAACGCGGCGTCAGCCAGACCGCAAAGGTCTCGGCAAAATCCTCGGTCGGATGGCTTTGGGCGTACCACTCGCCGAGGTGCTGCACGTGATGGCGGCTCGACGGCCGCGCCCGGTAGCGCGCGCGGTAAGGACGCGAGGCAGGGCCAAACAGCGTGCGCCAGTGCGCGCGACGCCGTAGCCGGTAGGCCGAATCGATGGCGTGCCCGGCCTCGTGACGCAGGATGCGCATGAACCAGTTGGCATTACCGCCCTCCACCTCGCGCGTCATTTTGCGTTCGAGGCGCATCAGCCGGGGGTGCGCCAGGTAGAACGGTACGGCGATACCGGGAATGCCGTCAGGCGAAAACCATTCCTCGGCCAGCCAGACATGCGGTCGGAAGCGGATACCGCGCTCGTTGAGTTCGCTGTAGAGCCGATCGACATGACGCTTGATCGGCGAGCGGTGCAGGTCGAGCTGCAGATCGCACATTCGCAGCCCCAGCAGCTCCTCGTCGCTGAGCCGGGTCCACGGCGGTTGACGCCCTCGCACGGCAGTCGGACGGCGTGGATTCAGCAGGCTCGCGGGCATCGCCAGACTCTAACCAATCGGCGCGGCTGTGTCCCCCTCTGACGGGGCCTGCCGGTGGCGTGCCCAGCCGAGGATGAATTCGGCCTGCTCTATTGTCTGCGGCACCGCGGGCCAGCTGGCCGAGCGCCCGGACTGGCGCCACAGCCGGTTAAGCTCCCGCAGCGCATCGGGGCCGTCCAGCCCCTCCTCGGCGAGATAGCAGCCGATCACCGTCCCGGTGCGGCCGATTCCGGCCCGGCAGTGCACGTAGACGCGGCGGCCGTCCGCGAGCATGGTGCGCAGGTGCTGCTGGATGGCCCGCATCTGGCCCGGATCGGTCGGGATCCGGGTGTCGACGATGGCGCTGCGCAGGTAATGCACCCGCCCGGGCAGCAGCGAGCGGTATTCGGGCAGCTCGCCGAGCTGCGTCAGGTCGAGGAAGGAATCAATGCCCGCCCGCAGCATCAGCCGGATACGCGCCCGGGTGGCCTCGGGCGCCTCGCCGCAAGGGTATTCCCCGGCGAGCAGCTGGCCCGGCACTACCCAGTAGCTGTTGGGTAGTGGCCGCCGCAGCGGGTCGCGATCAGGCCGGTGCCGCGACGGCGTGGTCGGCATCGGCATGTGGCTCGGGAACCGGGTGCGGCCGCAGCGCCGCGAAATCGACCAGTCGGGTGTCGGCAAGGGTTTGCGGCTCAACGTTGCGCAGCGCCGAAAAGATCGACTGCACGCGCCCGGGATGCCCGCGCTCCCAATCGGCCAGCATCTGCTTGACCGCCTGGCGCTCGAGGTTAGGTTGCGATCCGCACAGCGTGCACGGGATCAGCGGAAATCCCATGCCCTGGGCATAGCGCGCGATGTCGCGCTCGGGAATATAGGCCAGCGGCCGGATGACCACGTTACGCCCGTCTTCGGAGCGAAGTTTGGGGGCCATGGCCTTGAGGCGGCCGCCATGGAACAGATTCAGAAACAGGGTCTCGACGATGTCATCGCGGTGATGGCCGAGCGCAATCTTGGTGATGCCATTCTCGGCCGCGAATCGATACAGCGCCCCGCGCCGCAGCCGCGAACACAGCGAGCACATCGTGCGTCCCTCGGGGATGATCCGCTTGACGACGCGGTAAGTGTCCTGCTCGATGATGTGATAAGGCACCCCGATGGACTCGAGATAGTCCGGCAGCACGTGCGCGGGGAAACCCGGCTGCTTCTGATCGAGGTTGACCGCAATGAGCTCGAACGGCACCGGCGCGCTGCGCTGGAGCGAGCACAGCAGATCGAGCAGCGTGTAGGAATCCTTGCCGCCCGACAGGCAGACCATCACCCGATCGCCGGCCTCGATCATCCGATAATCATCGATAGCCTTGCCGGCCAGGCCGCGCAGTCGCGCACCCAGGCGCTTGAGCGTGGCGCTGTGGCCACCGGCGGGCCGCGGCGCGAGCGTCGCGGTACGCGTCACGGCGCGCCCTCCAGGTACTTCGACTCCAGGTAGCGCAGCAGCGCGGCCGCGGACAGCGGCTGACCCGTGGCCTGTTTCATGAGTTCATTGACCGTGCCCTTGGCGCCCATGGTATGCACATTTTCGCGCAGCCAACCGAACAGGCCCGTAAACTCGCCGCGCGAGATCTGTGTCTCGAGTTCCGGCTCCGCGATGCGCAGGCTCTCCCATAGCTGCGCCGCGATCACCGCGCCAAGCGCATAGGAAGGAAAGTAGCCGAATGACCCCAGCGCCCAGTGAATGTCCTGCAGGCAGCCATCGGCGGCGCCGGTGGGCCGTACTTCGAGCCGCTGCTCCAGTCCCTGGCTCCAGGCATCAGGCAGATCGCGCACCGCCAGCTCGCCCGACAGCAATTTCTTTTCGAGGTCGTAGCGCAGCAGGATATGCAACGGATAAGTCAGCTCGTCGGCATCGACGCGAATCAGGCTGCGCTTAACGTGCGTCAGGCGACGGTAGAGGTTCTCCGGCTCCCACTCCGGGCCGCTGACAGTGAAGTGCTTCTCCAGCAGCGGCCGCAGGTACGTGACGAAGGCGCGGCTGCGACCGACCAGCATCTCGAGCAGCAGCGACTGACTCTCCTCCAGCGCCATGCCCCGATCCCGCCCGACCGGCTGGTCGCGCCAAGTTTGGGGCAATCCCAGGTCGTACATGGCGTGCCCGGTCTCATGCATGGCTCCGAGCAGCCCCGAGAACACATCCGTATTGTCGAAGCGCGTGGTGACGCGGATATCGCCCCAGACTCCCTCGGTGAACGGGTGTTCGCTTTCATCGAGGCGGCCGCGATCGAACGGAAATCCGAGCGCGCGCATGACTTCCAGCACCAGCGCGCGCTGCTTGCCCGTGGCGAACTTGCCGGTGATGGGCAGTGAGGGCCGCCCCTCCTGCAGCGTCAGGGCCTCGCGGATCAGGGTCGGCAACCTGCGCGACAGCGCCTTGAAGATCGCCTCGATATCGGCGGTCGCAACCCCGGGCGAGAACTCATCGACCAGCGCGTCATAGGGAGGCAGGCCGAGCGCCTGTCCAAGCAGCGCCGCCTTGTCGCGCACCAGGTTGACGACTTCCTCGAGATGCGGCGCGAACAACTCAAAATTATTTTCGCGACGCGCCTCGGCCCACTGCCCTTCCGCGCGCGAGGTTGCGCGAGCCAGGCGCGTAATCAGCGATACCGGCGTCGCGATCGCATGATCGCGCGCACGACGCATTTCGCGAAGATTGGCCAGCTGCCAATCCTCGAGACCCGCGGCGTTAGCCTGTGCACGATCCAGCAGCCGCGTGATCTTCGGTGCCGTCAGCAGCGCGTGGGTTTCCGTCTCGAGCGCGGCGAGCTGCTCGCCGCGGACTTCGGCGCTGCCGCGCGGCATCATGACGGCCGCATCCCAGCGCAGCAGCGCCAATGCGCCTTGGAAGGCGTGGAGGCGACGCCACTCCTGCTCGAGCTGTGCATAGGGACTGGCGGACATGATTGGATGCGGTTAGCAGGCTGTTGTTTGCGGAGGAACCGCCATTTTAGCAGTTCGGGCGCGACTGCTCAGAAACGGCCGGCCGGGACCGGACGAGCGGCTCTCAAGGATGTCGCGGCCAGCCCTCGTTGCACCAATGTCGGCCGGCGCACCAGCGCGGCCAATCGGACGCGATGTACCCGGCCCCGATCGAGAGGGCAAGCAACAGCAGCAGCGTCAGGTATACGACCACGGCGCGCATTGACACATCTTACCGGTAAACTCTCCCAATGCCGCTGCGGATCTGCTTCGTTACCTCCGAAACCACGCCGTACGCGAAAACCGGAGGCCTGGCGGATGTCTCCGGCGCATTGTTGAAATTTCTGCACGCGGGCGGCCACGATATCCGGCTGTTCATGCCCGCCTATTCCCGCATTTCGCGCGATCAGTTCGAGCTCGAACCGGTGCCCGGGCTGTCTAACCTGTCGCTGACACTCGGCACCTATCGCTACGATTTCTCGATACTGACGCCGCGCGCCGCGGGCGCGCGCAACATCGTCTACCTGATCGACTGCCCGGAGTGCTACGACCGCTCCGCGATCTACACGACCGATCCGGACGAGCACCGCCGCTTCCTGCTGCTCACACACGCCGCGTTTCTGTGCTGCCAGTACCTCAAGTTCGCGCCGCAGATCATGCACTTCAACGACTGGCACACCGCAGCCGGCACACTGCTCCGGCGCACCGCGTATGGCTGGGACGCCCTGTTTTCACAGACCCGCACCGTGCTCACCGTGCACAATATCGGCTATCAGGGCGTCATCGGAGCCGCATCGTTACCTGAGCTGCTGCCGGTAGCCGATGCCGGTCTGCTGGATCAGTCGGAACTCGCAGCCGGACACATCAACCTGCTCGGCACCGGGCTCACGCACGCCGACCTGATCACGACCGTGAGCCCGACCTATGCGCGTGAGATCCAGACTCCGGAGTTCGGCATGGGACTCGACCCGGTGCTGCGCGCGCGCAGCTCCGCGGTGATCGGCATACTCAACGGGGTCGACTACGACGATTGGGATCCGCGCCACGACCGTTATCTGCCGCAGCATTTCGATCCCGCAAGCTTGCCGGTCAAGGCACAGCTCAAGCAGGCGTTGGTGCAGCGGCTCAAGCTGCACGAATCGCCGCGCACGGCGCTGATCGGCATCGTCAGCCGGCTCGCGGAGCAGAAGGGATTCGACCTGCTGTTCGAAGCGCTGCCGCGACTCATGGCGGCACGCGAATTCAATCTCGCCGTCCTCGGCAATGGCGAGGCGCGCTATGAGGCCTTCTTTACGCGGCTGCAGCAGCTGTTTCCCACCCGCGTGCATTTTCACTGCGGTTACAGCGATGAACTGGCGCACTGGATCGAGGGCGCCAGCGACATGTTCCTGATGCCCTCGCGCTACGAACCCTGTGGCCTGAATCAGATGTACAGCCTGCGCTATGGCACCGTGCCGATCGTGCGCCGCACGGGCGGTCTCGCCGATTCCGTGCAGCACTTTGACCCGCGGACCGGAATCGGCACCGGCATCGTCTTCAACGACTACGACACCGCCGCTGTCATGTGGGCGGTCGGCACGGCACTCGACTTCCACCAGGACATCAAGGGCTGGGAACGCCTGGTCCGCAATGGCATGGCGCAGGATTTCTCCTGGAGCCGGCAGGTGCCTCAGTACGTCAACATGTATGAACGGCTGATCCGCACCTGAGCAGTGGCCATTTGCGCAGGTTCCTCTCGATCAGATAGGCCGCGGGTGCAAACGGCCTGGGGAGCGTATTTGGGATCAAGGGCGAATAAGTAGCCTGATTCGGACTTCATCAGACGAAGTCCGAATCAGGCTACTTATTCGCCCCTGTTTTGCAATACGCTCTCACAGTTTCACGCGGCCTTTCTGCTCGAAAGGAATGTTCCGCATGAACCCACTGCTCAGGTGCACCTGCCCGTACATCCGATAGTCCACGGTCTTCTGTCCAAAGCCGCTCAGCAGCGCCACCAGGGCGGTGTCGAGGTGGGCGGTCACATTCAGGCCGAAATCGGTTTCGCCGGAGGCCGGCAGCGTGAAGGCCGCCTCGGTTGAGCCTGCGGCAAAGGCCTCGCCATTCAGATCAAGGTTGCAGTCGATGCCGCGCACTTCGATGGCGCGCGC
Source organism: uncultured Gammaproteobacteria bacterium (assembly GCA_963771665.1). Taxonomy (GTDB): domain Bacteria; phylum Pseudomonadota; class Gammaproteobacteria; order Steroidobacterales; family Steroidobacteraceae; genus FEN-1191. Next base: position 40,700 of record CAVYUK010000023.1, read on the forward strand.
GTTGGGATTGACCACGTGCAGGGTCAGGTGCACCTGTTGCTGCTGCAGGTTGCCGCCGACCAGATCCACGCGCGTCACCGTGAGCTGCGGCGGCTCGAGCTTGGGCAGCATGGCCGCACAGGCGCTCAGCAGGCAGCTGGCCAGCAGCATCGCGGATCGCTTCATGTAGATGCGTCTCCTCTGTGTTCCACCGGCGCGCACGCGCCCGAACACCTGGTTCAGCGCGGCGTAGTGTGCCGCCAGCGGCGCGGTCAGATCCGACTGCGTCATGCGCCAGCTCCAGTTGCCCTGTGCAGTACCGGGCGTATTCAGCCGTGCCTCGGATCCGAGTTGCAGCAGGTCCTGGGCCGACAGAATCGCCATGCGGGCGACCGATCCCAGCGTGAAACGCAGCATCGCTTCGAGCACATGGGCAGAGTCGCTGCGCAGGTAGAAGTTCACACGCTCGGCATCCTGCGGGCCGAGGCTGTGATACCAACCCAGGGTCGTATCGTTGTCGTGGGTGCCGGCATAGGCGACCAGGTCGTGCGTGTAGTTGTGCGGCAGGTGCGGGTTGTCGCCGGAGCCGTCGAAGCCGAACTGCAGCACGCGCATGCCCGGCATACCGAAGGCGCGGCGCAGTTCATCCACATCGGCGGTGATGACGCCCAGGTCCTCGGCGACCACCGGCAGATCCGGGTGATCGGCCTTGAGAGCGCGGAACAGCGCCTCGCCCGGCGCCGGCTCCCAGCGGCCCTCACGTGCCGTCGTCGCTCCGGCCGGCACCGCCCAGTAGGCTGCGAGACCGCGAAAGTGATCGATGCGAACCAGGTCGAAGCGCCGCATCTGCTGAGAAAGGCGCGAACGCCAGAAGGCGAATTGATCCGCCTGCGCCTGCTCCCAGTCATACAGCGGATTGCCCCACAGCTGGCCGTCAGCGGAAAAATAGTCCGGCGGCACGCCGGCCAGCAGCGCGGGCCGGCCTGCCGCATCGAGCCGGAACTGCTTCGGCTGCGACCAGGTCGAGACCGAGTCGGGCGCCACGTAGATGGGCAAGTCGCCGAAGAGATAAATGCCGCGCTCGTGCGCATAGCGGCGCAGCGAGCGCCACTGCCAATCGAAATACCACTGCTCGAGCCGGCGCTGCTCGAGCTCCGGGGCCTGTTCGCGTTCGACCCCGGCCAGCGCCGCGCGCTTGCGCGTGCGCAGCTCGCGCGGCCATTCCCACCATGGGCGCGCAAAGCGCTGCGCGAGGGTCTCGAACAGCACATAGTCATCGAGCCAACTTGCGGATGCGGCGCGAAACGACTCGTAGTCGTCGCGCAGCGGCTCCAGATTGGGCAGTTCGTTGCGATCGAGCAGGACGCTGTTGCCGGCGAAGTCCGATCGGGCCCAATAGGGCGAGCCGCCGCCGCCTGGCGGTCCAAGGGGCAGCATCTGCCAGATCGAGAATCCGGCCTGGGCCAGCCAATCGATAAAACCGCGGCCGGCCGCTCCCAGCGCGCCGCGCTCGGAACTGATAAGGGACGTCGGATGCAATAGCACGCCGGAGCGCCGGCGATCGAGCACCCGTTCGGTCATGCGCGACGGACGATGAGCTTCGCGAGCATATCGGGCGTCACCAGCACCACGCCGCGGTCAGTGACGTGGAAACGTGCCGCATCCTCCGCACGGTCGATGCCGATCTGCATGCCATCGGGAATTTCGCAACCTTCATCGAGAATGGCGCTGCTGATATTGCAGCCGACTCCGATCTTGACGTTCGACAGCACCACGGAGCGGAAGATCGTGGAACGCTCTTCCACCCGCACATTGGAGAACAGCAATGACTGATTGACGAACGCACCTGAAATGATGGACCCACCCGAGACCATGGAGTTCACGGCCGTACCACGCCGGCCCTGCTCATCGAGCACGAACTTCGCCGGCGGCTGGTGCAACTGGTAAGTCCAGATGGGCCATTCCTCATCATAGAGATTGAGCTCGGGCGCCACGTGCACGAGCTCGATATTGGCTTCGTAGAACGCATCGACCGTGCCCACGTCGCGCCAGTAGTTCTGTGCACGCGTCTTGACGTCGGTAAATGGATAGGCGACCACCTGCAGCACATCGATGGCGGCCGGGATCACGTTCTTGCCGAAGTCATGCTGTGATTTGTCGTCCGCTGCATCCGCAATCAGCAGCTTCTCGAGCAGGCGGGCATTGAAAATGTAAATGCCCATCGAGGCCAGCGCGATATCGGGCCTGCCGGGAATGCCTTCCGGAGCACGCGGCTTTTCCTTGAAGTCGGTAACCCGGTTATATTCGGTGACGGTCAGAACGCCGAAGTCGCGCGCGTGATCGACCGGGACCTCGACCACGCCGACCGTGATATCCGCGCCCTTCTCGACGTGGTAGGCAATCATCGGGCCGTAATCCATCTTATAGATGTGATCGCCGGCCAGGATGAGCACGTGCTTGGGCCGCAGTGCGCGGATCAGATCCAGATTCTGGTACACGCAGTCGGCAGTACCGCGGTACCAGTGCATGCCGACCTGTTGCTGCGCCGGCACGACGTCGATGAACTCGCCAAACTCTCCACGCAGGTAGCTCCAGCCACGCTGCACGTGCTGGATCAGCGACTGACCCTTGTACTGCGTCATCAGATATATCTGGCGGATGCCGGAATTGACGCAGTTGGAAAGGACGAAGTCGATGATGCGGAATTTGCCGCCGAAGGGCGTCGCCGGTTTGCAGCGATGCAGCGTCAGATCCTTGAGACGTTCACCACGGCCCCCGGCCATGACGACCGCCAGCGCACCGCTGGTCAGTCGGCTGACGTAACGTCCGGACGAGGCGCGCGACTGTTGCTTAGCCATGCTTGAGGTTCTGAGCGGTACGTGTCTAGTGTACCTTGCAATGCAAGCGAAGCTACAGCACTCGACGCGGGCGACGCCACTGCGTTCGCCCGCCACTCCCCCGCTTCAGCAGCCGTCCTACAGTCGTTTGAGCAATCCGAGCTCCAGCGGATGTGAGAGCAGCTCGTGCGCGGGGTGGATACGGATCTCGAACGCGAACTGCCCGGAGGTCGGCGGTGCCGCCTTGAGTTCGTACACCGTCGAGCCGTCGCTATCGACTTCGCCGGTCGGGCGCAGCGGCGCCCGCCATGCGTCGTCCGGACCCTGGCGGAACGATGACAATGCCGGCGGCTCGCTGTGCGATTGGGGCAGCACGCGACGTGCCGTGAATTCGACGTTCACATCCTTGGGCGCAAGGCCGTTGAGCGAGGCGGCGATCCGCAGATTCAGAGAGCCTGCACGCGGCAACTCCCGCGGCGGCTCGGATAGCTGCCGCAGGTGTACGCCCGCCCAGCATTCACGCACGCGCCGCTTCCAGTCCACCAGCGCCGTCACCTCCTGCTGGCCGTTCTGCATCAGACGCCGGTGCTGCGAGGCCGCCGGATAGTAGATGCCGCGTGCATAGTCCTGCACCACGCGGCCCATGTTGAAAAACGGAATCACCGACATCATGGCGCGCTTGCAGCGGCGCACCCACTCGCCGGAGTAGCCGTCGGCGTTACGCGCGTAGTAGAGCGGCACGACCTCTTCCTCGAGCGCATCGATCATGGCGGCCGAATCCAGTTCGTCGCGGCGGTGAGGGTCCTGCACATTGGCGCCCGGAATGCCCCAGCCGTTGTCTTCCGCGAAACCCTCCGCCCACCAGCCGTCCAGCACACTGAGGTTCAGACGCCCGTTCACGGCCGCCTTGATGCCCGAGGTGCCGCTGGCCTCCAGTGGCGCCACCGGGTTGTTGAGCCATACATCGACACCGGTGACCAGCCAGCGCGCCAGCTGCAGGTCGTAATCCTCCAGGAACACCACGTGGCCGATGAATTCGGGCGTCAGCATGAGCTGCTTGATTTCGCGCAGTACCTGCTGACCCGGGTGATCGGCCGGATGCGCCTTGCCGGCGAACAGGAACAGCACCGGACGGTCCGGATCGTTCACGAGGCGCGCCAGCCGCGCACGGTCGCGCATCATCAGGGCCGCGCGCTTGTAGGTCGCGAATCGGCGGGCGAATCCGAGTGTCAGCGTGCGCGGCCGATCCGGATCGAGGAACCGGGTGACATGGCGCAGCTGCGCCTGGCTCAACCCCTTGCTGGCGTATTCGCGCCGCAGGCGGTCACGCACGCCCGCGAGCATGCGCGCCTTCACCGCTTGCGCGGTTTGCCAGAATTCCAGGTCAGGTACCTGGCCAAGCGTCTGCCAGAAGGTGGCATCGGACAGCCGCTCGCGCCAGTGACTGCCGAGCTTGTCATCAAAGAAGCGCGCCCAGAGCTGCGCCAGGAAGGTCGGCACGTGCACGCCGTTGGTGACGTAGCCGACGGGGTTCTCCTCGGGCGCCAGCTCCGGCCAATGTTCGGCGCACAGGCGCGCCGACACCGCACCGTGAATGCGGCTCACGCCGTTCACGCGTCGCGCCCCGTGCAGCGCCAGGTGCGTCATGTTGAATGCCTGCGGCGCATTCGGCGGCCTTCCGAGCGCGAGCACCTGCTCCATCGGCACTTCGAGCTCCTCGACGAACTCCTGGAAGCAGTGCGTGAACAGACCCATATCGAAGGCGTCATGGCCGGCGGCGACCGGCGTGTGCGTCGTAAAGGCGCACTGTGCGGCGGCCGCTTCGAGCGCCACCGGGAAAGACATGCCGCGGGTGATGCCCTCGCGCGCCAGTTCGAGAATCAGGAAGGCGGCATGGCCTTCATTCATGTGCCAGGTCGCCGGCGCCAGGCCGAGCGCGCGCAGCGCGCGCACGCCGCCCAGCCCCAGGATCATCTCCTGTCGAATGCGCACCGATGAATCACCGCCGTACAGGCGATGCGTGATCTCGCGATCCTCATTGGAATTCTCGGGGCAATTGGTATCGAGCAGGTACACCGAGACGCGCCCCACTCGCGCCTTCCAGATGCGCGCGACCACCGTGTTGCCGGCGATGGGTACGCGCACGCGCAGCCACTGTCCCTGGCTGTCACGGACCGCCTCGACCGGCAAGTCGCGGGGATCGTGCTCGTTGTACTGGGCATGCTGCACGCCGTCGCTGTCGACGGACTGTATGAAATAGCCCTCGGTATAGAGCAGGCCAACGGCAATGAAATTGAGCCGCTCGTCGCTCGCGGCCTTGCAGTGGTCGCCGGCCAGGATCCCCAGGCCGCCCGAATAGATGGGGAAACTCTCGTGAAAGCCGTACTCGGCACAGAAGTAGGCGATCAGCGGTTCATCGGCGCTTGGCGCCGGTGCCGCCAGATAGGCATCGAAGGTCGCCAGCACCTGCCGGTACCGCTCCAGGTACTGCGGGTCGCTGGCTGCCCGGTCGAGGCTTTCCTGACTGATACACCGGAGGATCAGGCGCGGATTACCGCCCGTCTGCTTCCAGAGCTCGGGGTCAAGATCATCGAACAGCGCCCGCGTGGGGCGATGCCAGCTGAAGAACAGATTGTTCGACAGCTCCGTGAGCCGGGACAATGGCGCGGGAACATTGGGATATATTTCAATCAGTTGCTTGGCCGAGCGGGCCTTGCTGCGAAATTTTCTGCGATCCATAGTCAAAAAAGTCTAGCAGCCTCCGCGACATCAACCTGTGCGCAATGTCGCGCCCGCGAGGCATACTTGCCTTCAATCCCGCCGTCGATCGCGCCTATGAATCGCCGCCTGCTCTCCCAAACGCTGCTCACGATGGCGGCGCTCGCCGCGCTGAGCCTCGCTGCCTGCACGCGCCACACGCCCACATTGGTGCAGCCGCAGATCCCGGCGACTTCCTTCTGCCTGCCCAGCCACGATGGGTATCTGCGGGTACGGCTGCGCGGCGCCCGCGACCTCGATATCGACTGGCATGACGCTGAGCTGGAATGCGAGGGCGGCGAACGGCCCGGACAAGGCGGCTTGCGGCTGGCCTTTGCCGGTCCGGTCACGATCCCCGGCCATCGGCTGCGCTTCGTGTTCGGCGTGGCCACCCCGCCGGGGATAGCGAGCAGCCGCGAGGTGCCCACCAATGTCACCGTGATCTTCGAAGGCGACAACGGACTCTATTCGACGCGCGGAGATGACAAGTGCACGATCGATGAGCTGACGCAGGCGCCCATGCTGGCGCGTGACGGGGCCCGTTCACCGGCGGGCGCGTTGCGCGTCAGTGGCCGCGGATTCTGCGCCTCGCCGGCAGCGGCCATCGATGGCAGCGACACGCTGCTGCTGAGCCGATTTGATTTCGCCGGCCTCGTGATCGACGCGGCGACCGCCGATCATCCACAATAGGCCGATGATCCGCACCCCCGCACTGCTGACGCTGTGGGCGCTCCTGGCGCTGGGGACATTGGGATCGCCGCCGGCTCGCGCGATCGAGAGCCTGCAGCAGTTTCCGACAACGGTGCTCGCCATCCAGACGCATAAGGGTGCCGAGTGGTTCACGGTCTGGATCGCCGACACGCCGGAACGCTCCGAACAGGGACTCATGTTCCTGCAGTGGCTGCCCACCGACCAGGGCATGCTGTTTCCTCAAGATGCGCCGCGCGTGATGCACATGTGGATGAAAAACACGCTGATTCCGCTGGACATGCTGTTCATCGACGCCAAGGGTCACGTCATCGCCATCCACGACCGCGCAAGCCCGCACTCGGAAGAGATCATTTCATCTCCGGCGGCCGTCAAGGCAGTGCTCGAGCTCGCCGGCGGCGAATGCGCCAGCCTCGGTATCCGGGTCGGCGACCAGGTGAAGCACAAGCTCTTTGGAACCGCGAGCGCGGGGCCAGCCCGGAACTAGGCTGGTGCATCCTCGATCCAGGCTGGTGCATCTGTGGCGAATTACTGACAGTTACTGGTTAACCGTACAGTAAACGGCCTGCGGCCCTGCCCTGCGCGCCCATACCGCGCCGCCTTCCCTAACAAAAAGATGTTGCCCCGCTGCTACAAGTTGTTGTGTCGCATAAAATATTGTTTATGCTAGCGCCACACTCAGGGGAGCAGCTACGGCCTCGTCAGTAACGAGGTCATAAAGCTGCACTGTTACTAGGACGCAAAGACTGCGCGGTAACTCGCCTGCCAAGGCGAGGAAAGGCTCGGTCTTTTTGAGGGGAGAGATGCATGCAAAGTTCCAAACATGCGCAGCTTTTGCGAAGCAGCGCATTGACAAAATTTAACCTGCATAAGGCGGTTCGCAGCGCCTGCATCGCCGGTGGCGCCGCCGCCGCGATGTTTGCCAGTGCCGGAAGCTTCGCCGCTGCCAGCGACGACGCCTCTGACCAGGCACTCAGCGAAGTGGTGGTCACCGGTTCGCGCATCGGGCGCACCGACCTCGACACTCCCTCGCCGGTCCAGGTCGTCACGGCTGAAGACATTGCCAATAGCGGCTACACCTCGGTCAGCGACGTACTGCACGCGCTGACGGCCAACGGCGAAGGCAATCTAAACCAGGGCTTCAGCGGCGCGTTCGCGGCTGGTGCTTCCGGTGTATCGCTGCGCAACATGACCGTCGATGCGACCCTCGTGCTGATCGACGGCCACCGCATGGCCAACTACCCGATCTCGGACGACGGCGAACGCTCCTTCGTCGACGTGGCGAACCTGCCGCTGTCGGCGATCGATCACGTCGAAGTCCTGAAGGACGGCGCGTCGGCGATCTACGGTTCCGATGCCATCGCGGGCGTCGTGAACATCATCCTCAAGAAGTCCTTCGTCGGTGCGGAAGTGGTCGCCGATGGCGGCACCAGTGCCTACCACGATGCGAGCAATGTGCACTTCGCGGCGACCTTTGGCGTGGGCGATCTCGACGCCGATGGCCGTAACAGCTTCGTCAGCATTGAATACCGCCACGAGCAGTCGTTGAGCCTGGATAACCGCTCGCCGTACAACAACTTCGATCTGTACGATAAGTATCTGTCGCTGTCCCCGGGCAATCCGCCACCGACGGCGGCCGGCATTGTGCAGCCGGGTGCCGCGTTCCCGTTCGCCAACACGTTGCAGGGCATGGTTGGACAGTACAACCCGGCGGACCCTGCCATGGTGACCAACTATAAGTCGCTGTCGGCGTGTCCGCATCCGACCGCGGGTGGCGCGGCAACGTTTGGCGGTTGCGAGTACAACATCGCCAACTACTACCAGATCCAGCCCGAGACCACGAACTTCAACATCCTGCTGCGGCATACGCAGGAATTCGGTGGCGGTTGGAGCGGTACGTTCACCGGCTCGCTGTTCGACTCCATGGCCCAGCAGCTGAATCCGCCCTCGACGGCGAATGTGTTCCAGGCCTCGCTCGGTGGTGTGTTCAACTCCACTGACCCGACGGCCAATCCGATCCTGCTGCCGGTCGGCAACAAAAATAATCCGTATGCGGCCAATCCGGCCTGGCTGGCGTACACCTTCGGTGACGTCGGAGCACAGGACACGGAGACCAACACGCGCATGTGGCGTGCCGTGTTCGATCTCAAAGGCAATGTCGCCGGCGTCGACCTGGACGCCAGCATTGGCTATATCCGCGGTCTGACGTATCTCACCTATCGCAACTTCGTGACGGTGAGCGGCCTCGAGGACGTGATTGCAGCCAACGACTACTACATTGGCGCCAATTCCGATCTCAATAGTCCTTCCGTCTACAACACCCTGGCCCCATCGACACACTCGGTTGCGAGCTCGCAGCTGCAGTACCTCGAGCTGTCGGGCACCAGGACGATCTTCCAGCTGCCGGGCGGTCCGCTCGGCGTGGCGGTTGGCTTTGGTGCGCGTCATGAAGGCCAGGACGACCCCGGTCAGCCTGACACCATCAATGGTGACGTGCTCGGCCTGGGCACGACCTTCATCCATGGTTACGACACCAACGAAAACGTGTTCGCGGAAATCGACGCGCCGATCTTCAAGTCCCTTGAAGTCGACCTCGCCGATCGCTACGACAACTACAACATCGTCGGTGGTGCGCAGACTCCGAAGGTCGGCATCAAGTTCAAGCCGCTGGATCAGATCACGTTCCGCGGCACCTGGGCACGCGGCTTCCGCGCCCCGGGCCCGGGTGAGTTCGGCAACTCCGGTGTGACATTCTTCACATCGATTCCAAGCGACCCGGACCGCTGCACCATTACCCATCTGCCAACCGATTGCGGCAGTGGCACGGGTGCCGGCGTCGTCGCGGGCAGCCGCGCCCTGCAGGCCGAGAAATCTGACAGCTACAGCCTCGGCATCGTGTTGCAGCCCATCCGGCAGATCAGCTTCGCGATCGACTGGTGGCGAATCCGCCGCACGGGCGAGATCACGGCTGACTTCGGCAACGCGGTGTTCCTGCGTGGACCGGTGCAGGCCGCGTATCCGACGCTGCCCGGGCCGATCATCGGCATCGCAGGTCCGTACGCGAACCTGGGATCCGATACGCCGACCGGTATCGACTTCGAGCTGCACGGCAAGTACGAGCTGCTGGTCGGCCAGATCGGCGTCGATGCGACCTACACGCATCTGATCAGCCAGAAGATCTGCTCGGCGCCGGATGATCCGTCGAGCTGCGTCTATGTCGATGGCACGCACGGTCCGTCGGGAATCAGCGGCGACACGGGTACGCCGCGCAACCGCTCAGTCGTAACGGTGGATTACGGTGTCGCCGGCTTCGAAGGCGGCGTGACGATGAACTACGTGAGCGGTTACGTGAACACGGATCCCACCCTCGGCGTCACGGGACCCCAGGCTGGGGGCACGGGCTGTCTGAATGCGTGGTATACGCCGTGCTACATCGGTTCGTTCACGGACTGGGATCTGTTTGCGCGCTATGACATCACCAAGCACTTCAACGTCAACGCGCACGTGTTGAATGCGTTCGACGCGAAGGCGCCATTCGATCCGCAGGCGGCTTACGGCACGCGCAACTACAACAACGCGTTCGCCCAGCAGGGCGCGATTGGTCCGTTCTTCGAACTCGGCGTGAAGTGGACGCTCTGAAGCGCCCGCTTTAAGCCTGGTGGCTTAAGATATGGGGGAGCTTCGGCTCCCCCATTTTTTTGAGTCTTGAGTACCGTGTCGACTACACAGGAGCACAGCGTGACCGGCTGGTGTCTGCGGCTGAGCCTGATCGTCGGCGGCTTAGGATTGACGAATTACGGCGCGGGGGCCACCGACGCCGCCGAGGCGGATCAGGCCACCGCCGCGCCCGCGGCAACCCCAGCGGCGGCCGCGCCCGCGGCCCTGGCGACCCATCGTGATCGTGTCGGCCGCATCATCGTGCCGGTTACCATCAATGGCATCGGTCCGTTTCGCTTCATGGTGGACACCGGCGCCAATCACACGGTGCTGGCGCAATCGGTGCTGGCGCGACTGGCTCTGCCGGTGGATCCGGACAACCTGATTTCCGTGGTCGGTGTCAGTGGCACCGCGCAGGTGGCCAGCGCCCACGTCGACCGGCTTGATGCGGGCGCGCTGCACTTCACCAATATGCAATTGCCCGTGCTATCGGGCCCGGTATTCGAGGGGATCGACGGCATCCTCGGCATGGACGGCTTCGACGGCAAGCGCGTTACAGCCAATTTCGTGCGCGGCGAGTTCCGCATCGTCGATTCGCACAGCTGGCGTGCACCGCTGCTCTACACGGTGCTGCACGTGCGCTTTCTATCGCAGCGTCTGCTGATGATCGAGAGCCACGTCGGCCGCGTGCCGGCCAAGGCCATCATCGATACGGGCGGCATCGAGACACTGGGCAATCTCGCACTGTACCGTGCATTGGCGCGCCGCGATGACGAGACGGCGCATCGGCTCGAGACCGGCGTCATCGATGTCAACGAGGCCTCGCAGCTGGGCATCATGCGCCGCGTGCCGGAGGTCTGGCTGGGCAGCACGAGCGTGAAGGATCTCGAAGTCACATTCGGTGACTTCAGCGTGTTCCACGCCTGGGACCTGGCGGACGAGCCCGCGCTCCTGATCGGCATGGACGTGCTCGGCACGCTCGCTGAGCTCAACATCGACTATCCGCGCCAGGAATTGCAGCTGCGCACGCGCTATACCGGCGGCCACCGGCCTTTCCACTAGGCCGACGTCGAATTACCGGGCCGTCAGCGGGCTGGACGCCGCTGCGATTTCCCGTGTTCCTCGGCCGCGGCGCAGTTGCCGCAGCCCGGCGTCGCGAGGCGCTTGCGGTGCGAATCAGCCCATCCCCGGGCGATACCGCGCGCCGCCAGCAGATCCAGCAGCCATTGGCGTCGCGACATCGTCATGAAGCTCCAGGCGACATAGCCGCCGGCGAACAGCACCAGGATCGCGATGATCAGTTGCTGCAGCATCAGGCCCCCAGGGCGCGCGCCACGTGGTAGGTCACGAAGGCAAACGCGTAGGCAATCGCAAACAGGTACCCGGTCATGATCAGCGGGTAGCGCCAGGAGTTGGTTTCCCGCCGGACCGTCACCAGCGTGGAAAGACATTGTGGCGCAAACACATACCAGGCCAGCAGCGACAGCGCGGTCGCGAGACTCCAGCCGCTGGCGATCATGGGGCGCAGCGCTTCCTCGACGTTGCCGTTGCCCGCGCCGGAAAGTGAATACACCGTGCCGAGAGCGCCGACGACCACCTCTCGCGCCGCAATTCCAGGCACCAGCGCGACGCTGATCTGCCAGTTGAATCCGAGCGGCCGGAAGATGGTCTCCAGACCATGCCCCGCCATGCCGGCAAAGCTGTAGCGGATGGCCGGGCCGGTGGCTCCCGCCGGGGGTTGCGGGTAGCTGGCCAGGAACCACATCAGCACCATGAGCGCGAGAATGATGGTGCCGACGCGCGACATGAAAATCTGTGTGCGCTCCCAAAGACCCATGACCAGGTTGCGCAGGTTGGGCCAGTGGTATTCGGGCAATTCCATGAGCAGCGGCGCATAACCCGAGCCGCGCGTCGCGCGTCGCATCGCCAGCGCCACGAGCACCGCACCGGCAACGCCGGCGACGTAGAGCGAAAACAGCACCAGGCCCTGCAGATTGAACGGCCCGGCCGAACGGTTCGGAATGAAGGCGCGCGATGATCAGCGCGTACACCGGCAGGCGCGCCGAGCAGGTCATCATCGGTGCGAGCAGGATCGTCGCCAGCCGGTCACGCCGGTTGGGGATGGTGCGCGTGGCCATGATGCCCGGTATGGCACACGAGAAGGACGACAGCAGCGGAATGAAGGAACGCCCCGACAGCCCGATGCTGCCCATGAGGCGATCGAGCAGGAACGCCGCCCGCGGCAGGTAGCCGCTGTCCTCGAGCAGCAGGATAAAAAAGAACAGGATCAGGATCTGCGGCAGAAACACCAGCACACTGCCAGCGCCGCCGATGACACCGCCTACCAGCAGACTTCGCAGCGGGCCCGCAGGCATCGCCTCCTGCACCAGCCCGCCGAGCGCGCCCATGCCGGCCGTGATCCACGCCACCGGGGCCTGCGCCCAGCTGAAAACGGCCTGGAAGATCAGGAACAGCAGGACCGCGAGCAGCATGGGACCTGCGATCGGATTCATGACCACCGCATCCAGGCGTGCCAGCGCGCGATCCCGTAACGGTTCGATGTAATGGATCGCGGCCAGGATGCGCCGCACCTCGCGCTGGGTGCCAGTCAGCTCGGCATCCGACACCGCGGCAATCGAAAATGCCTCGCGCGGCGTGCCGACTGCCAGTTCATCGAGTGCCGCCAGCAGCGCCAGCCTCGCCGCCCGGACGCACGGCAACGGTGTCGACCACGGGCACGCCGAGTTCCCGTGCCAGCGCCTGCCGGTCGAGGGTAAAGCCGCGGCGCTGTGCCAGATCGCTCATGTTCAGCGCCACGATCATTGGAATCTGCAGCTGGCGCAATTCCAGTGCCAATCGCAGCGACAGACGCAGATTGGTGGAATCCAGTACGCAGACGATCTGTTCGGGCGGAGCCTCCCCACGCAGGCGGCCAGTGACCGCGTCACGCGCGATGGCCTCATCGAGCGTCGTGGGCACGAGACTGTAGGTGCCGGGCAGATCAAGCACGCGGTAGAGCAGGCGGCGGCTGGCGTTCACGAACGCGCCTTCCTTGCGCTCGACCGTGACACCGGGATAGTTGGCGACCTTCTGCCGACTGCCGGTCAGCCGATTGAAGAGTGCCGTCTTACCGCAGTTGGGGGCGCCGACGAGTGCGATCCGGCGCGTCTGCAGGTCGGGAAGGTCGCGGGTCACACGGCCTCGGGGCGCTCGAGCCGCACCAGGACGGCCTGGGCCTCGCGCCGCCGCAGCGCAAACATTGATGTACCGATGCGAACCGCGATCGGATCGCCGCCGGGACGAATCTCTTCGATGACTTCGACCTGCTCGCCCGGCACAAAACCGATCTCGAGCAGCCGGCGCACGACTGTGGAACCGGCCCCATCGCCGATGAGCGGACCGGTCACACCGTCGCTGCCGACCGAGACCACCGTGCCGCGCGAACCCTTGCGCAGCGTGGCGAGCGATCGTACGTAAGCGGCTGCATCGACCCCCGGATCGACGGCATACCAGTCCACACAGGAATCCATTGCTGCGCTCCGCAGAATGTCAAATGCGAATCACTCGCAATTGCATTGAGAATAGCGCAGACCGCCCCCGAGCGCCAGTTGCGCCGTCCCAAGCGGTTACACTGGAGGCCGTGTCCACCGCGCCCACGGCTATACAACGAGACCAGGCCTGGTCGCAGCTCATGCGCGCCGCCCAGGCCGGCGACCGCGCCGCCTACTCGCAGCTATTGCGTGAAATCACCCCGTTTATCCGCTCGATGCTGCGCCGCCATTGCTCGCACAGCCACGATATCGAGGAAATGGTGCAGGACACGCTGCTGACGCTGCATCGTGTACGCCAGACCTACGACCCGAAAAGGCCCTTCAGCCCCTGGCTGGCCTCGATCGCCGCCCGCCGCGGTATCGATGGGCTGAGGCGGCGTTCGCGCGTGGCACGTCACGAAACCAGCAGCGAAACCGAGGCCTATGAAACCTTTGCCGACCCGGCGGCGAATAGCGATATAGAAGCACTCGGCGCCCCCGAGGAGGTCGAGCAACTGCTGCAGCGGTTGCCGCCGCGGCAGCGGCAGGCTCTCGAGGCGCTGAAGCTCAAGGAGATGAGTCTCAAGGAGGCGGCCGCTGCCTCGGGACAGTCGGTGGCAGCGCTCAAGGTCAACACCCACCGCGCGATCAAGGCGCTGAGGGCGCTCTTCCGGTAAACGATGCGGCACCCCATGAACACCGATCAGATTATCGACAACCTGGCAGCCGAACTCGCACCGGTACGCGTATTGCGCCCGCCGGTGCTGCGGGCGCTGCTGTGGCTGGCCGCGGTGGGCGCTGTCAGTGCCGCGCTGATCCTTCGATTCACGCATTGGGGCGTCATCCTGCCGCGCCTGCAGACTCCGCGCGTGGCGCTCGAGACCTCGGCGACTGCGCTGACGGCAATCACGGCGATTATCGCGGCCTTCGAGCTGTCGATTCCCGATCGTTCGCGGCACTGGGCGTGGCTGCCCGTGCCGACGCTGCTGGTGTGGCTGGCCGCCAGTGGCATGGGCTGCCTCAGCAATGGTCTGGGTATGCACACTGCCGACGGACCGGTGGGCGAAAGCGCCCATTGCTTCGTCTTCATCACGGGTGTCAGCGTGCCGCTGGCAATCGGACTGTTCTGGATGCTGCGCCGTGCGCGACCGCTGGCCGCGCTGTCTGTCGCCGCGGTCGGGACACTGGGCGTCGCCGCGACGGCCGCATTCGTGCTGCAGTTCTTTCATCCCTTTGACGTCACCGTCATCGATCTGGCGCTGCACCTGGCGGCCATCGGCCTCGTGGTGCTGATCGGGAGCATGCTGCGGCGGCCGCTGCTCGATGCCAGCGGCGGCCGCGGGTGACGGTCACTTCTTGAGTGGCTTGTAAGTCAACTGCAGTAAGAATTCGCGGCCGTACACGTTGTAATTGAGTTCGTTGTAGGGCTGATTGGTAATGCCGGGCTGGCTGTGATCTGCGGGCGGCATGGTATTGAACGCGTTGTTGATTGCGACGGATACCTCAAGCGTCTTGACGGGGCGATAACGCACGCTGAAATCCGCCAGCGTCCAGGCCCCGACGTTGCCCGCGCCGGGCTGCGTGTAGCCTTCCGGTACCTCCTCGGAAATGTAATTCGGCGATTCGCCATAGCGCTCCACGTACGCCGTGATGCTCACCGGTTCCAGGGTCCAGGTCAGCTCGGCATTGGCCTTGGTCTTGAACTCCGTGCTGTAGAACGGGTCATTCAGGTCGTCGATGAAGGGATCGCCCGGGAACTGCTGATAGGTGTGCAGCAGCGTATCGGTATACGAGATATTCGCATCGAGCACGCCATACCTGCCGAGGCGGTATTTGTAGTCAGCACCCAGGATCATTACCCCGAGATTCTCTCTCGACACGTTCTGCTTGGGTGTGTACACCGATACCAGCGATCCCGAGGCATCGCGGGTTACATCCGCCAGCGCAGCCACGCAAGTCGGTGAGGTGATACTCAGTTGTCCGAGCTCGCAGGCGGCGTCGGTCTCCAGCAGCTTATTGGCATCGGCCGATGCGATCTCGTTGCTGATGGAGTACCGGATATAGTCGCCGTTCAGCGAGAGCGATTCCACCGGTGTCAGCACTAATCCCAGGTCCCAGATCTTGGCGGTGATGGGCGCGAGCTTGGTGTTACCCGAGGTCGTACCAAACACCGACTCCCCGAACTGCGGACAGTTACCGATAGTGGCGGTCGTATAGCCGCTCTTATAGCAGGTCAGATAGTCGGTCAGCCCTTCGTAGAAGCCGCTGACGCCCTGGAACTGATCGGCCAGCGTCGGCGCCTTGAACGCGGTGCCAAAGCGACCCCTCACCAGGATTTGCTGAATGGGCTGGAATTCCAGGCTGATGTTGTAGGTAAATTTGCTGACGTTGTCGCCCTCGACCCGGTAGTCGTCGTAGCGGCCCGAGAGGTCGGCCTTGAGCATCTTGAATAAAGGCAATGAGGTTTCGACCGTACCCGCGTAGCGCGAGCGGTGGCCGGAACCGGCAGTGGCGGTGTAACCATAGGCGCCACCGTTTAGAAAGTTTGGATCCGGATCGTAGTTCCAGCCCTGATCACCACCCTCCGCCTGCAGGGCCAATCCAGCATTTCCCCCGGGCAATGTAAACAAGTTGGTGTTGGTCAGCTGCGCACGCAGCATGCTCTCCTCGGTGTACGAGTAGGAGGGAAGGGTTTTATTGATGCTGTTATACAGCGCTGGCGAGACCGTCTTGTAGAAGTTTCCGTAATTCGGCTCGTACTCGTAGGTCCCGAGGTTCGGATCAAAGCCCAGCTGCGGGCCGTAGAATCCGGAGAGGAACGCCTCGGTCGGGGCCGTCAGAAACGCGTGCGTCAGTTCCGTGAGTTTGTTGTCGGTCCAGGTGGCATCGGCCTGCCACTTCCAGCTGGCTCCGATATCGCCCTTGATGCCCAGAGTGCCGCGCACGGAATTGTTGGTGTTTTTATCGATGGTGTTGTTAAGCCCACCAGCCTCTTCGGGTGAAAAAGCGCGCTGGAAGTTCAGGTAGTCCGGTCCCAACCTCGGATCCTCGAAATAGCCCAGTGGACTGCTGCTGTCCTCATCGCTTGCAATGAAATTTGGACCGATGCTGAATCGCACCACGTCGTGGCTGATCAACGTATCGCCGTAGATCTGCACGTTGTCGTTGACGTCATAGGTGGCGTGGCCATAGAACTGAACCTGCTCGTCTCCATTCAGGTTCGTGTAGGCGCCGTCATACTGGGTGCCGCAGTAAGTTCCGTGGTCCGGCCGCATCGACAGGCGCACCGTGTTGTTCCATTGGCTGGTCACATTGGCGCAGTTGGCGGGATCCTCGAAATAGTAGGTGTTGCCGTTCGCCTGCCCGAACACGCCATAGATCAGGTAATCACGCTCCGCGGTCGCGGGAGTGGCACCCTGGGTATAGAACTGCTGGGTCAGATCGCGCTGATAGCCCCAGATCGGATTGGAATTCTCGTACTGCAGACCGCCGACGAGATTGAAATTCCCCAGCGTGAAACCGTCGGCTATTGCGATGCGTCGATCCGCGCCGCCGCCGTCGTCGTAGAAGCCGTAGCGCGCATCGATCATCGGACCGTCCATGTGGGTCTTCATGACCACGTTCACGACCCCAGCGATGGCATCCGAGCCGTAAATGGAGGATTGCCCGCCCGGCAGGATGTCGATGTGATCGATGAGCACAGTCGGAATTCCACTGATGCTCACAAATGATTCACTGCCGTTATAGAGCGCCGGATAGTCGGCGATTGGCAGCCCATTGATCAGGTACTTGGTATAGGCCACATCGAGACCAAAGAAACTGACGACTTTGGCGCCCTGCGTGAACCCGCCGGAGTATTGGCCGTTTTGAATGCTGCCCGTTGCGTAGGAAAGTCGCTGCAGCGCTTCCGCCACGTCGGTAAAGCCCTTGGCCTGGATGTCCTCGCTGGTGATGGTCATCACCGGCGTGAAAGTCTGTTGCTGTGTGGTGGGAATCAGCGAACCGGTGACGACCACCTCCTGCAGGTTGCTGTCGGTGTCGGCAGCGACAGCGGGAAGACCGGTGGCCAGGCACCCGAACGCAGTTGCCATCAGCGCAGCTGCAACTGGTAGACGCCGGGACAAATGCGGCTCGTGTACGAAAGTACGCATTGCTATAACTCCCTATTAGTTCCGAGACCCGAATCTGCGGCGCCGTCTACGAAGCGCTCGACAGTCCGCTATTCCGTAATCAATCTGAAATCGATTGGAAATATATAGCGATGGCGTCTGCTGGATGCAACATAAACGTGTGGCGCCCCAGCAATTTATTGATTTTATTTATTTTTTTGCAATGCAAAAACCAGTCTCACAGTGTCGCGCCCAGGTCACGCATGCCCGCGCGGGAGCGAACTTGGGCAGGCCAGCTAGACGCCTTCGATTGCGATGGCGGTGGCTTCGCCACCGCCGATGCACAGCGAGGCGATCCCCCGCTGGATTTTGCGCGTCCGCAGCGCATGCGCCAGCGTCACGAGGATGCGCGCGCCCGAGGCTCCAATCGGATGACCGAGCGCGCAGGCTCCGCCATTGACGTTCACCTTCTCGTGCGGCAGCGCCAGTTCGCTCATCGCCGCCATGGTGACTACCGCGAACGCCTCGTTGATTTCGAACAGGTCCACGTCCTCGGTGCGCCACTGCGCGGCCTGCAGCACGCGCTGAATGGCTCCTGCCGGCGCGGTGGTGAACCACTCCGGCGCATGGGCGTGACCGGCATACGCCACCACCCGTGCCAGCGGCGTCAGGTTGGCCGCGCGCAGAGCCGTCTCGCTCATGAGGACCAGCGCTGCGGCGCCGTCGGCGATCGAGGAGGAACTGGCCGCGGTAACCGTGCCGTCCTTGCCGAATGCCGGCTTGAGCTGCGGAATTTTGCCGATGTCACACGCGAACGGCGGTTCATCGCGCTCGACGAGCTGCTCGCCCTTGCGGCTCTTGACGGTGACCGCAACGATCTCATCGCTGAATGCGCCGTTCTCGCAAGCCAGCAGTGCGCGCCGCACCGACTCGGTGGCATAGGCGTCCTGCTGGGCGCGCGAGAAGTTGTATTTGCGCGCCGTGGCGTCGGCAAAATTGCCCATGAGCGCGCCGTCATAGGGATTTTGCAGCCCGTCATAGAACATGTGGTCGAGCACTTCGCCGTGCCCCATGCGGTAACCGCCGCGCGCCTTGGGCAGCAGATACGGAGCATTGGTCATCGACTCGATACCGCCGGCGACGATCACGCG
Source organism: uncultured Gammaproteobacteria bacterium (assembly GCA_963771665.1). GTDB lineage: Bacteria > Pseudomonadota > Gammaproteobacteria > Steroidobacterales > Steroidobacteraceae > FEN-1191. Next base: position 59,428 of record CAVYUK010000023.1, read on the forward strand.
CGCGGAACCGGCGCGGATCGCATCGCTGGCCAGCATGACCGTCTTCATGCCCGAGCCGCAGACCTTGTTCACGGTCGTGCACGGCACGCTGTTAGGGATGCCCGCACCCAGCGAAACCTGGCGCGCCGGGGCCTGCCCGAGTCCCGCCGGCAGCACACAGCCGATGAGCACCTCGTCGACCTGGGCGCCGGCGACACCCGCGCGCTCGAGCGCGCCGCGCACCGCGGCGGCACCCAGCTGTGGCGCCGTCATGCCCGACAGCGCGCCCTGGAATGCGCCGATCGGCGTGCGCCGCGCAGCGACGATATAAACGGATTCCCGCTCGTTCATGGATCAGCCAGCTGCCCGCGTCAGTGCCGAGCGGTACTGCGCCGAGGTGCGTGCATGCACCTGCGCTTCCGTAATACCGGGGGCGAGCTCGATCAACTCGAAGGCTCCCTTGCGCTCATGGCGGCGAAATACCGCCAGATCCGTGATCAGCATGTCGACCACCCCAGCGCCGGTCAGCGGCAGCTCGCACTGGGGCTTGAATTTTGGTGAGCCGTCCTTGGCCACGTGCTCCATGACGACGATGACATTGCGCACGCCGGCCACCAGGTCCATGGCGCCTCCCATACCCTTGATCATCTTCCCGGGCACCATCCAGTTGGCGAGATCCCCGTCCTGCGAGACTTCCATGCCGCCGAGCACCGAGAGATTGATGTGTCCGCCGCGGATCATGCCGAAGCTGTCGGCCGAGGAAAAATAGGAGGAGCTCGGCAACTGCGTGATGGTCTGCTTGCCGGCATTGATCAGATCCGCATCCTCCTCACCTTCATATGGAAACGGGCCCATGCCGAGCATGCCATTCTCGGACTGCAGCACCACTTTCATGCCGGCGGGAATGTAGTTCGCCACCAGCGTCGGGATGCCTATCCCCAGGTTGACGTAGTAGCCATCGCGCAATTCGCGGGCTGCACGCTCGGCCAATTGTTCACGCGACCACGGCATTGGCCCCCCGCTTGCGCACGGTGCGCTGTTCGATCCGGCGCTTGTAGCCGTGTCCTTCGACGATTCGCTGCACGAATATCCCCGGTGTGTGAATCTGATCCGGCTCGAGCGAGCCCACCTCGACGAGCTGCTCGACTTCGGCGACCGTGACGCGGCCCGCGGTGGCCATCACTGGATTGAAATTGCGGGCGGTCTTGCGATAAATCAAGTTGCCCTCGGTATCGCCCTTCCAGGCGCGAACCAGTGCCAGATCGGTGGTAAGGCCGGTTTCCAGCACGTAGGTATCCCCATCAACCACGCGGGTTTCCTTGCCCTCGGCGACGAGCGTGCCCGCACCGGTGCGGGTGTAGAAGCCGTAGATGCCGGCGCCGCCCGCACGGATGCGTTCGGCCAGAGTGCCCTGCGGATTGAATTCGATCTCGATCTCACCCGACAGGTACTGACGCTCGAATTCCTTGTTCTCGCCGACATAGGACGAAATCATCTTTTTGATCTGGTGCGTCCGGAGCAGCTGGCCCAGACCGAAATCGTCGATGCCGGCGTTGTTCGATACCACCGTGAGGCCCTTGACGCCGCTATCGCGCAATGCGTCGATGAGCTGCTCGGGTACGCCGCACATGCCAAATCCGCCGCACATGATGCTGACGCCATCGTGCAGCAGGCCCTGGAGCGCCGCCTTCGGATTCGCAAACACCTTCCCCGCCTGCACTGTCGTTGTCATTCTGCCGCCGCTTGGAGCGAAATTGAGCTGTCCATTTTAAACCGGTTGGGCCGCCGCCTGCACGGCCAGCAATCCGGAGCGGCCCGGGACCGTGCCCGGCTGGACCAGGCCGCTCGGCAGGCCCGCAACATCCAGGCTCGCCAGCAGCGTGCGCATGGAAACCAGCTCGTAGCCCTGGGCGCGCCAGCCCGTGAGCAACCGGCGCAGCACCGGGAGAAGCTTCATTCCCTCGAGCTCCGCATGCAGGGTGAAAACGTGGTGCGCACAGGGCTCTAGCGTTCGCGCCAGCAGCGGCTCATGCACGCGCTCGACGCCAATGCCATCGACGCCGATCAGCTCATCGAGCGTCGGCAGCGTGGTAGGCAGCTGCGGGCAGCGGCTGCGCCGCCCATGCAGCAGCGGCACGAATGGCGCTTCGCCGCGCGTGTCGGAGGCATACTGAAAGCCGAACTCCTGCTCGAGCGCCAGCGCCGTCTCATTCATCTGCCAGCCGGCGGCGCCATGCACCGTCGCGTCGCTGCCGAACACATCGCGAAAGCGCTCGACCGCCAGCAGCATCTGCCGGCGCGTCCAGGCCGCATCGCGCCTGGCGACAAAATCCTGCCAGTAGGTGTGGTCGTAGCAGTGAATGCCGACCTCGAAACCCGCATCGCGCACGCCGCGCATCGCCGTGGCGCCGCGCCGCCCGATATCGGGCCCCGGCAGCAGCACGCCGTACATGAGCGTGCGCAGCCCGTAGTGCTCAAGCACCGAGGTGCGCGATACCTTGCTGAAGAAACCGGGTCGAAATGCGCGCCGCAGCGCGCGCCCGGTGTGATCAGGCCCGAGGCTGAAGAGGAAGGTCGCATCGGCGCCGACCGCCTTGAATGCCTCGACCAGCGCCGGCACGCCCTCAAGCGTACCGCGCAGCGTATCGACGTCGACCTTGAGGGCGAGCCGCATACGGACTTCAGCGCACCGAGGGAGGCTCCTGCTCGAGCAGGCGGCCGGCCTGGGCGATCTCGCCGCGATAGGCATCGAAGATCTGCCGCAGTGCTTCCTGCATCCCGACGCGCGGGGTCCATTCCAGATCGGCGCAGGTGTTGTCGATCTTCGGCACGCGATTTTCCACGTCCTGGTAGCCCTTGCCGTAGTACTCGGCGGCCGTGGTGTCGACCAGCCGCACCTTGGCGGCATTGTCGCGGTACTCGGGATAGGTGGCGGCAACCTTCAGCATCTCGCTGGCGAGTTCGCGTACCGAGAGGCTGTTGGCGGGATTACCCACGTTGTAGATGCGACGGCTGGCGCGATTGTCGCGGTTCTCGATCATCTTCATGAGCGCGTCGATGCCGTCGCTGACACCGGTGAAGCAGCGGCGCTGGCGGCCGCCATCCACCAGGCGCACATTCTCGGCGCGCACGATATGACCCAGGAACTGGGTGATGACGCGTGAGCTGCCTTCCTTGGCCGCGTGCATGTTGTCGAGCCCCGAGCCGATCCAGTTGAACGGGCGGAACAGCGTGTAATCGAGTTCGTCGCGCAGACCGTAGGCGTGGATCACGCGATCCATCAGTTGCTTCGAGCAGGCGTAGATCCAGCGTTGCTTTTCGATCGGGCCATACACCAGCTCGGAGGCGTAGGGATCGAATTCGCTGTCGCGGCACATGCCGTAGACCTCGGAGGTCGAAGGGAACAGCACGCGCCGGCGGTGCTTGACACACTGCCGGATGATCGCAAGGTTCGCTTCGAAGTCGAGCTCGAACACGCGCAGCGGCTCGCGCACATAGGTGGCCGGGGTCGCAATCGCTACCAGCGGCAGGATCACATCGCACTTCTTGACGTGGTACTCGATCCACTCGCGGTTGATCGTGATGTCGCCTTCGAAGAAGTGAAAACGCGAATTTTCGCGCAGCGGCGCCACGCGTTCGCTGTTCATGTCCATGCCGAACACGTGCCAGTCGGTGGTGTTCAGGATGCGCGTGGACAGGTGATGGCCGATGAAGCCATTGACGCCAAGGATCAGGACATTTTTCATCGTAGACTCACTCCATGGACGGCCGCAGCGCGAGCGCACGCTCGCCGAAGCGCCGGTGAAAATCCGCGGCGCTCGAGATGTCGGCACCGAATTCGAATTGCAGAACCTTCAGCGCGCCGTCATGACACAGCGCGTAAAGCACGCCGTCGTGCCAGCGCAATACGGCAGTACCCGCTGACGGCAGCGGCATTGCCCAGGACGCCGGCACCGGCAGCGAGCGCAGTACGCGCAACGGAATCCCCTCGGCCTCGGTAAACGCCCCTGGATAGGGCGGCGCGACCGCACGGATCAGATTATGCGCCACGCCGATACCACGCCGCCAATCGATGGCGCCGTCGCGCGCGCTGCGGCCGCCGAAGTAGCTGCCGGCAGCCAGATCCTGCGGCCGATGCGGTGCTGTGCCTGCGATCAACGCCGGCAGCCAGCGATGCAGCACCAGCTCGGCGGCCACGGCGACTTTGCGAAAGACCTCGCCCGCGGTGTCGTCCGGCAGAATCGGCACCGCCTGCTGTCCGACGATGTCCCCGGCATCGGGTTTGGCGGCCATGGCATGCAGGGTGGCGCCGGTTTCGTTCTCCCCGTTTAGCACCGCCCAGTTGACCGGCACGCGGCCACGGTATTTGGGCAGCAGGGAGCCGTGCAGGTTGTAGGCGCCGCGCGCCGGCAGCGACAACAGCGCGCCGCCGAGCATCGAGCGGTAGTAGAAGGAGAACAGGAAATCCGGCTGCGCGGCGCGGACCCTTGCGAGCACGGCCGCGGCGTTCGGATCCTGCGGCGTCATCACCTCGATATCGTGCCAGGCTGCGTGCTGCGCAACGCTGTCGAACCAGATGAACTCACCAGGTGCGTCCGTGTGTGTGAGCACCAGCGGCACATCGACACCGCCCGCCAGCAGCGTGCGCAGGCATCGCACGCCGACATCGTGATAGGCGAACACCACGGCGCGCGGCGCGCGCGGTGCACTGCTCAAGCTTCGTCCTCGGGGCGTTCGAGCACCGCGCCGACGATGTAGCGAGGGCGGTGGCGCACTTCGTCGTAGATGCGGCTGACGTACTCGCCCAGCAGGCCGACACCGAACAATGCCACGCCGATCAGGAAGAAGGCGATCGCAAACAGCGTGAACACGCCCTCCGCTTCCGGCCCGACGATGATGCGCCGCACGGCCAGGAAGACCACGAAGAACACCGACAGAATGGCGATACCGATGCCGACCAGCGAGAACATCTGCATGGGCGCGGTAGAGAAACCGGTCATCAGGTCGAAGTTCAGCCGCAGCAGCTGGAACAGCGAGTATTTGGACTTGCCGGCCCCGCGTTCCTCATGCGCCACCTGGATTTCGACGGGAGTCATCGCAAAGGTGAAGGCGAGCGCCGGCACGAAAGTGTTGTATTCGGAGCATTGATTGACGGCCTCGACCACGCTGCGCGCGTAGCCGCGGAACATGCTGCCGTGATCGGAAATGCGCACGCGGGTGGTGCGCTCGCGAATCTCATTGATGAACCGGGAGGCGTAGCGCCGCCAGGCGACGTCCTTGCGCTGCATGCGAATGGTGCCGACATAATCGTGGCCGGCATCGAGCTCGGCGAGCACGCGCGGGATCTCCTCCGGCGGATTCTGCAGATCGGCATCCAGCGTGATCACGAATCGCCCGCGGCTGGAGGCGAAGCCCGCGAGGATGGCGCGGTGCTGGCCGAAGTTGGCGGCGAACAGCACCACGCGCGTGACATCGGGCCGCCGCGCGAACGCCTCACGCAACAGCGCCACCGAACGATCCCGGCTGCCATCATTGACGAACACGATCTCGTAGCTGCGGCCCAGCGCGTCGAGCGCCGGATAGAGCCGCTCGAACAGCTGCGGCAGCACCTGCTCTTCGTTATAGACGGGAATGACCACCGAAAGATCCGGCGCCGCGCGCCGCACGGCCGTCGAAGTCGGCGGAATCGTCGGAATCGTCGGTACCGTCGGCGTCGTCATGGCCGGCTCAGGATGCGCGCGACCTGCGCGCAGACGCGATCCACATCCTGCTCGCGCATGGCCGGGAACAGCGGCAAGGTCGCGATGCCGGCGCCGACGCGCTCGGCATGCGGAAAATCGCCCGGCTTGAATCCCATGGCGCGGTAGAAGCTCAGCAGGTGAATGGCCGGATAGTGCACGCCGACACCGATGCCGGCCGCATGCATGGCGCGAATGAAATCCGCGCGCTGCATCTGCGCCGGCAGCACGATCTGGAACATGTGCCAGTTGCTGTGCGTGAAGTCCTCGGGCGGCAGCTCGCATCCCAGTGATCGGTCGAAGCGCTCGAAGTAGCGCCGCGCCAGCACGTGCCGACGCTGATTGAATTCCTCCAGTCGCTTGAGCTGGCCCACGCCAATACAGGCTGCGAGGTCGGTCAGGTTGTGCTTGCCGCCAGCAAGAGTGGCATCGTAACCGCCATCGGGAAACCGCTCCACCCCCTGCAGCCGCCACAGCTCGCAGCGGCGCGCCTCCTCGGCGTCGTTCAGCACCAGGCAGCCGCCCTCCGCGCTGGTGATGTTCTTGTTGGCGTGAAAGCTGATCGACACCAGGTCGCCGCTGGCACCGATGCGTACACCACCCCAGTTCGAACCCATCGATTGGGCCGCGTCCTCCAGCACCCGCAGCGAATGCTTGCGCGCGATCTCATAGATGCGGCCGCGATCCGCCGGCAGCCCTGCCAGGTCCACCGGCAGCAGCATGCGCGTGCGCTCGGTGATGGCAGCCTCGATGCGCGCCGGATCGATGTTGCGCGTCACCGGATCGATATCGACGAATACCGGCTTCGCGCCGGCGCGGACGATGACGTTGGCGGTGCAAACCCAGGAGAGCGCTGCCGTGATGACCTCATCCCCGGGCCCGATGCCGGCCAGCGCGAGCGCAACTTCCATGGCGCCAGTGGCCGAGCTCATGGCGCGCACCGGCCTGCCGCCGCAGTAGGCGGATAGCTGCGATTCGAATTCTCGTACCTGCGGGCCGCTGGTAATCCATCCCGAACGCAACACATCACCCACGGCGCTGATGGTTGCCTCGTCGATCGACGGGCGCGTAAAGGGAAGGAAATCCTGACTCACGGCTTTAAGCTCAACTGCGCGCGACCAGCCAGACGCCGACGATGATGATGCCGATGCCGGCCATGCGCATCGCACCGAATTGCTCGCCGAACAGCATCCATGCCGCGACGGCATTGACGACATAACCGACCGACAGCATCGGGTAGGCCACGCTGACATCCACGCGCGATAGCGCCAGGATCCAGACCACGACGCTGATCGCATAGCAGGCCAGGCCGCCGATGATGGGCAGATTCAGCGCGACGCGCTCGAACAGTACCCAGGCATTGCCGAGGTTGAGGGGCACGTCCGCAATGGCCCGGGAGCCGGCCTTGAGCAGCAATTGCGCCACGGCGTTGAGCAGCACGCCCGTGAGAATCAGCGCCAGATCCGCGCCTCTCATCATCTTTTCACCGCGACCAAAGACTGTGAAGTGTATATCACGCGCATCGGCAGGCCCAACGCGTCCAGATCCCGGTAGTCCTGCGGCCGCAGCAACGCCAGCGCGTCGTCCTGGGACCGCCACTCGCGGGCGAACTGCGTCAGATCGGGGATCCAGCGCGCCGGTTCCTGCTGCAGACCAAAATCCAGCTCACCGCGATAGCCCACCAGCGTGCAGGTTCGACGCCAGTAAAAGGGCAGCGGCTGCAGGTAGTCGTTGACACAGTAGAGACGCGTTGAGTTCCCGATCCAGGGCTTGACGTCCTGTTCGAGAGTGACGAGGTCGCGCATGCGCGGCAGCTGTTCCGCGCCCAGCAGCAGGCACTGCGCCAGCATCCAGCCGCCCAACCCTGCCGCTACCGCCGCGGCCAGCGGACGATTCCGCTGCGCCAGTCCTGCCGCCAGCGCGCCCGCCAGCGCCAGCAGCAGGAAGGCCGCGGCAAAACCGATGATGCTACCCGTCGAAGCGCGCGCCACCAGCGCCGCGGCCGCGGGCACCTGCCACAGCACCAGCAGTCCCACGGCCAATACGCCGGCGGTAAGCGCGAGCGCCGTCAGATGCCGGGCAAAGCGCGGTGGCGCAAGACTCGCCAGATGGCGCGCCAGCAAGACGCTGATCGTCGGCAGCAACGGCAGGATGTACGGAATCAGCTTGGAGTGCGACAGGCTGAAAAACACGAATACAAACACCGTCCATACCAGCAGCAGCGAAGTACCATTCTCGCCATCCCGGGCTCCCCGCCATGCCCGCTGCAATGCGCCGGGCAGCAGAGTCGTCCAGGGCAGGGTTCCGAGCAGCAGCACCGGAACAAAGAACCACGCCGGCTGGTAGCGATCGAAACCCGCCGTGCTCAGGTAGCGCTGGAAGTGCTGCACGACAAAAAAGAAATGTGCGAACTCCGGATTGCGCTGCGAAACAACCAGGAACCAGGGAGCCGCCAGTACCAGCAGCGCAAGCAGGCTCCACCACGGCTGCGCCCGCAGCGGCAGCGACCAGTCGCGTCGCCATAGAAAGTAAATCCCCGCCACTGATGCAGGAATCAGGATGCCGACCAGGCCCTTGGAGAGCACCGCCAGCGCGATACCGATTCCCAGCAGCAGTGGCAGCCGCCAGCGGCCAGGAGATGCTTGCACCGAACGCTGCTGCGCCAGCAGTGCCAGCGCGCACATGGCCAGCTGCAGGCTGAAGCACAGCGACATGTCGAGCGTGGTGATACGCGCCAGGGCAATGTAGAGCAGCGAGCTTGCCTGGATGATCACCGCGAGTTGCGCCGTGCGCACATCGTAGAGCCGGCGCGCCAGCGCAAAAGTCAGCAGCAGCCCCAGAAAGGCGCTGAGCGCGGACCAGAGTCGCGCGGTCCAGGCGTGCTGGCCGAACACCGTGAATGCGGCTGCCGTCGCCCAGTACTGCAGCGCGGGCTTCTCGAAATACTTGATGCCATCCAGCCGCGGCGTGACCCAGTCGCCGCTGGCGACCATCTCGCGCGGAATCTCCGCGTAGCGGCCCTCGTCGGGCTCGAACAGATGCGGTGTATCGAGCGGGCCAAACCACAGCAGCGCCAGGATCAGCCAACGCAGGATCGCGCGCGGGCGCATGCGGAAGCCGCCGTTCATGGGGCCGATGGGCGCCGGTGCCAGAGCAGCAGGCGGCGATGGGCGCCGAAGTTACGCTGATCGACCAGCGCGTAGTCCGGCTCGAGACTGGCACTGGAGTCCTGCATCAGGACCCATTCCGGCCGATGCCCCGACTCTGCGGGATCGCGCAGCTGATCGATGGTGATCGGCACGACGGAACGGCCAGTGTAGAAAGGAATCTCGGCGGCAAGCGTTTCATCGACACCGGTGGCGCTGACGGGCTGGCCGGGAGGCAGCTGCGCGCCGATGCGCCGTACGAATGGCGCCATGTCCTTGACGTCGTTGAGCAGCACGGGCGCCAGGATCAGCACGATGGCGCCGCCGGTGATTCCACAGACCAGCGCTGCCGGGCCGGCACGCAGGCGCTGCGCGGTGGCACTGAAGTAGACCAGCGCGCCGACAGCAGCGAGCGCGAGCAGCAGCGTCACCAGCAGCCAGGCGTTGAAAACACCGAGCCAGATCCATGCGCCCACCGGTGCGGCCAGTGTGATCAGGCTCAGCAGCACTACCTGCATCCACCACAGGGCGCCGAGCCGGGAGTCGTCGCGCAGTTGCCATTGCTGCCACCACTCGCAGGTGCGGATGCCCAGCCAGAGAAATAGCAGCGGCAGCAGCGGCAGCAGGTAGGTCTCGCGTTTGGTGGCGGAGAGCGAGAGCAGCAGCAACATCGTGGCGCTCATGAGCGCACCGTAGCGCGCGGCGTCACTCAATCGCGGCAATCCCGCCAGGGTGACGTGCCGCCAGTGCGAGGGTCGCAGCGCTTCGATCAGCGGCGGCAGCCACGGCAGGATCGCGTACGGCAACGTCCATGCGTAGTAGAGCAGCGGCTGGCGATGGCCGGTCACGCCCGGGCTGAGCAGGCGTTTGATATGGTTGACGTAGGCCCACTCCCAGAGCGCATCGTTGCCGCCCTGCCTCCAGATGGCGCCTGCCAGCAGCAGCGTGGCCAGCAGCAGCGCGCCGGCACCGACGATCGGCCGCAGGCGTCGCCAGTGGGCTGGTCGATCAATGAGCACATAGACCAGCAGGCCGGCACAGACGAGTACCGGGCCGATCAGGCCCTTGATCCACAGCGCCAGCACCAGGGCGCCGTAGAAGAGCCAGCGCAGCGCGGCGCTGTCGCGTCGCGCGAGCAGCTCCCAGGCCGACCAGGCGGCCACGGTCGTCGTCAGCATCAGTAGCGGATCGATCAGTACCCAGTGGCTCGAGACCAGGAACTGGGTGCTCGAGGCCAGCATGAGCGCGGCAAGCCAGCCCGCAGCGCGCGAATGCGCGGCACTCCCCCATGCGACCAGCAGCGCGAGCGTGGCAGCGGCGGCGGCAACGCTGACGGCGCGCGCGGCCGCGACACTGGGTCCGCCCGTCAGGCGGAAGATGGCCGCGACAGTCCAATAGTAAAGCGGAGGCTTCTCGATGAAGCGTTGGCCATTGAGGGTGGGAATCACTGCCGGCGCCAGCGCCATTTCGCGGCTGATCTCGGCCTCGCGCGGCTCATCGGGGGTCCACAGGCCCCGGTTGCAGCCCAACAGCGCGAGCAACGCCAGTGCCAGCGACGGCAACAGGGCGCCTATACGCCGTGCGAGCGGGAATCCACTGTGCATACTCGCCAGTTTGACAGGGTACTACCCGGGCGCAATGCTCGCGGCAATGACCGAGATCCTCTCAGCCGCGGACCAGCGGCGGTACAGCCGGCACCTGAAACTCGCCGAGATCGGCACCAAGGGTCAAGGCCGCCTCAAGGCGGCGCGCGTGGTGCTGGTCGGTGCCGGCGGCATAGGCTCGCCCGCGGCGCTGTACCTGGCCGCGGCCGGCGTTGGCACCGTCGGCCTGGTGGACTTCGACGCGGTCGATGAATCCAATCTGCAGCGCCAGGTGCTGTTTGACACGGCCAGCGTGGGCGCTTCCAAGGCCGAAGCGGGGCGCGCGCGCCTGGCGGCGCTCAATCCCGCCATCCGCGTGGTGGCGCACGCGATCGAACTGCGGGCTGCCAATGTGCGCGAGATCTTCGGGCAATACGATCTCGTCATCGATGGCAGCGACCGGCTCGGGACGCGTTACCTGGTCAATGATGCCTGCGTGCTTTACCGCAAGCCGCTGGTGTCGGCCGCGATTCATCGCTTCGAAGGACAGCTCACGACCTATGTGCCTGACCGCGGCCCCTGCTACCGCTGCCTGTTTCCAAATACCGCGGAGGGCATGGTCCCCAACTGCGCCGATGCCGGCGTACTCGGAGTACTGCCCGGCGTGCTCGGCACACTCGCCGCCACGGAAGCCATCAAACTCATCGTCGGCATCGGCACGCTGCTGGTCGGACGGCTGCTGGCCTACGATGCGCTCGAGATGCAATTCAGCGAGTTCAAATTTGCGCGGCGCGCGGACTGCGCCGTGTGCGGCACGCATCCCACGATCAGCGCGCCGAGCGACCCGCCGGGATTTTGTTCGCTCGATGAGCTGCGCCAGGTGCGCGTCGTCGCGCCGGCGCAGCTGGCACCCATGCTGGCAGACGGGCGCCTGGTGCTGGTGGATGTGCGCGAGCCGGAGGAGTTTGCGGTCGGCCATCTGCCGCAGGCCATCAACGTGCCGCTGGGGCAGATCGAGGGCGAGCTGCAGCGCGGGAATTCCCTGCTGCCGCGTGATCGCGCGCTGCTGTTCCTGTGTCGCAGCGGCGCACGCAGCCTCCAGGCCTGCGCTTTGGCGCGCCGCTCGGGCTATGAAAATATCCTGCAGCTCGAGGGCGGTCTGCTGGCTTTCAGGGACGAGGTCGATCCGTCACTGCCGCTTTAGCGCGAGACACCCCTAGCGCCGCTGGCAGCGCACCAGATCGCGCACGAAGGTTTCGAGGTCCGCAGGTAGCGTGGCCCAGGAACACATCAGCCGGTAACCGGCTGCTCCCATGCTATGGAAGTGCCAGCCCGCCATAGCCATGGCGTCGGCAACGGCCGGTGCCAGCTCGATGAACACGGCGTTCGCCTCCACGGGGCGCAGCGGACTCAAGCCCAGTTCACTGTGGAGCAATGCTGCCAGTCGCGCGGCCGATGCGTTGGCGTGCGCGGCATGCCGCTGCCAGGCGCCCGACTCGAGCACGCCTACCCATTGGCAGGTCTGGAAGCGCATCTTGGAAGCCAGCTGCGCGCCCTGCTTGCCGCGGAAATCGAATTCGGCCGCCAGTTGCGGCTGGAAGAACACCACGGCTTCCGTGGTGTTGAGCCCGCACTTGGTGCCGCCGAGACTCAAGACATCGACGCCGGCGCGCCAGGTCAGGTCCGCCGCGTGCGTGCCGGTACCGGAGCCGCCAGCGACCGCCGCCAGCGCATTCGCAAAGCGCGCGCCATCCATGTGCAGCGCGAGCCCGTGCGCACGCGCGAGTTCGCCGAGCGCCGCGACTTCGGCGGGCTGGTATACGCCGCCCCATTCAGTGGTCTGGCTGATCGAGATGGCGCGCGGCTTGGAAGAATGCACATCGTCGCGCCGATCCAGCGCGCCCAATACCGCCGATGGCGTGAGTTTGGCGCCGGGGCCCGTAACGGACAGCAGCTTGGCGCCCTGGCTGAAGAACTCCGGCGCAGCACATTCATCGGTGTTGATGTGCGCCTGCTCGTGGCAGATCACCGCGTGGTAACTGCGGCAGAGCGCAGCCAGACTCAACGAGTTGGCGGCCGTGCCGTTGAAGAGAAAGAACACCTGCGCCTGCGGACATTCGAACAGCGTGCGGATCAGCTCCGACGCACGCGCGGTCCAGCGATCATCGCCATAGCTTGGTGCGTAGCCGACGTTGGCCGCCTCGAGTGCAGACCAGGCTTCCGGGCAGATGCCGGCGGTGTTGTCGCTGGCGAATTGCCAGCCAGGTTCGACATTGCTCATATGGCGCGCAAGGCTACCCGAGACTCGATGCCTTTGTCTGCGTGCGCTAGGCTTAGATGCATGTATGCACTTGCTATTCACGGCGGTGCCGGCGCATTGCCACCGCGCACGCTGAGCACCGAGCGGGAAGCGGCGTTTCATGAGGGTCTCGCGCGCGCGCTCGGCGCCGCGCAGGCCATTCTCGAGGCCGACGGCCGCGCACTCGATGCGGTCGAGGAAGCGGTCGCGCTGCTGGAGGACCATCCACTGTTCAACGCGGGCCGGGGCGCCGTGCTGACCATGGACGGCACGGTCGAACTCGACGCGTCGATCATGGACGGCGAGCAACTGCGCGCGGGAGCGGTCGCCGCGGTCCGGCGGGTGCGCAATCCGATCCGGTTGGCGCGCCGGGTACTCGAGGACACGCCGCACGTTTTCCTGGTCGGCGAAGGAGCCGATCGATTTGCCGAGCAGGCCGGCGTGGCGCTGGTGGCGAACGATTACTTCATCACGCCAGATCGACTCCAGCAGCTCAAGGCGCTTCGGTGGCACCTGAAGCAGACGGGCTCAGGTCCGCGCGCGATGCCGGCCCTCGATGAGCCGCCCTTTGGCACCGTGGGCGCGGTGGCGCGCGACGGCGCCGGGCGGCTTGCGGCGGCCACCTCGACCGGCGGCATGAACGGCAAGCGGCCCGGGCGTGTGGGTGATTCACCGGTGATCGGTGCCGGTTGCTATGCCGACAATGAGTGCTGCGCGGTCTCAACCACCGGACATGGCGAATGGTTCCTGCGCACGGTTCAGGCCTACGACATCGCCGCAAGGATGCGCTACGGCGGCGCCACGCTGGCCGCGGCGGTCAGGGCTTCGATCGATGAGCGCCTGCCGCGACTGGGCGGATCGGGCGGCCTGATTGCGGTCGACGCGCAGGGCAGCCTCGAGATTCGCTACAACACCCCGGCGATGTTCCGCGCCAGCGTTCGCAGCGGCGAGGCCGCGAGCATTCACATCTACTGATCGCTCTACTGCTTCCCGAAGGCGTAGACCACGTTCAAGGTCGTGAGCGTATTGGCCTTCTTGAGACCCGGCGGCGGCTGCGAATTCTCCTGGTAGGTGAAGCCGGCGCTGAGCGCGAGCTTCTTCGACATATTCACCACCAGGGCAACATCGTCCTCCATCGAGGTGTTGCCGGCGCCGGCAGCGATCAGGTACTTGTTCGTGACTTTGGTGCTGGCGTTGAAAACGTGTTCGTAGTCGATCTCCCCGGTGCCCACGGCATTGCCCTCGGCCTCTTCCGGAGTGCGGGCGATGACGGCGCCGGTCGCGTTCTGCGTCAGGATCTCGGGGCGCAGTCGACGGTAGCCCGCACCGATCTGCGCCGCGAGCTTGTCGGCCGCGTCATCGAGGAATTTGTAGCCCGCGCCCACCGACGCATCGCCCTGGTATTCAAAGCCGCTGAATTCGTCGTCGAGATAGTGGATGGCGGCGAACACAAAGGCACGCGGGGTGAATTGATAGTTGGACTGCAGCTGCGCCGCCCAGCGCTCCGCGGAGACGATATCCGCGCTGCGTCCATACAGGCCTTCGAGGTGGAGCGTGTGCTTCCAGTCGCCGTTGAGATCCGCTACATCGAGCTTGGCGTTGCCGGAGTCGCTATCGGTGTTGCCGCGGGACATGACGTAGCCCGCCTGACCCTTGCCGGACCAGCCATCGGGTGGCGGCGGCGGCGGTGCGTCATCGGCGAATGCCGCGGAGAAGATCAGTGGGGTCAGGAAGGCACAGACAGCAAGGCTCGCTGAAGTCCAGCTTCGGATCATGGTGCGCTCCCGGGGGGTGAATTTGCGCAGACCCAAAGTGTCAGCCCCGATCTGCGGCCCGCAGCTTACAAGAGCATTCCGGAGCCGTCATGTCGGCGGCCGCTGACAAGGGCTCACCAGGGCAGTGAGTCGAGGTCGACATTGCCTCCCGTGAGTACGATGCCGACGTGGGCGCCGCTGAAATCCAGCCTGCGTTCGAGCACGGCCGCGAAGGCCACCGCCGATGAGGGCTCGACCACGATGCGCAGCTGCTGCCACAGCTCGCGCATCGCGCGCACGATCGCAGGCTCATCCACGGTCACGATGGCATCGACATTGGCCCGGATCAGCGCAAAGGTGCGCGCGCTCAGCGCACCGCGCAGCCCATCGGCGATCGTGGCCGTGGGCCCGGGCGGAGCCAGCACGCCCGACTGGAAGGAGCGCCAGGCATCATCGGCGCCGGCCGGCTCTACCGCGACTACCTTGATGTCCGGGCGCAAACTCTTGGCCGCGACGCCAAGGCCGCTGGCAAGGCCGCCGCCCCCGATGGGACACAGCAGCCAGCTGATCTGCGGCACCTGCTCGAGCAGCTCGAGCGCGATGGTGCCCTGGCCGGCGATGACATCCGGGTCATCGTAGGGATGAATGAACAGTGCGCCCGTCTCGGCCACGATTTTGGCGGCGGCGGCTTCGCGCGCCGCCACCGTGGGCTCGCACAGGGTGATCTCGGCGCCATAGGCGCGCACTGCCGCAAGCTTGGCGGCCGATGAATTGCGCGGCATGACCACGCGCGCCGGAATGCCCCGCAGGCGCGCGGCCCGTGCCACGGCGGCACCATGGTTGCCCGAGGAGTGCGTGACCACGCCGGCGCGCAGGTCGGCATCGGGACGCGCGAAAATGGCGTTGCTGGCCCCGCGCGCCTTGAAGGCGCCCATTTCCTGCAAATTTTCGCACTTGAAATACAGATGGGCGCCGCACTGCTCGTCGATCAGCGGGTTCTCGAGCACGGGGGTGCACAGTACGCGGCCGGCAATGCGGCCCTGGGCGGCGCGGATGTCTTCGAGCGTCACATCGGGCTTGGGCATGACTAGCTCGGCTGCACTGCCGGATCGAAACCTGCCGCGCGCACCGCGGCGATGATGGTTTCGGCGTGGCCCGCATCGCGGCTCTCGAAGGTCAATTCGAGCGTCGCTGATTTTGCAGGCACATTCATCGACAGGCGGCGATGGAACACATCGAGGATGTTGCCACCCTGCTCGCCGATGACATGCGTCACGCGCGAGAGCGCGCCAGGCTGATCGGCGATCGGAATGCGCAGTGTGACGATACGATGTTCGCGTACCAGTTCGCGCATGATGACCGAGGCCAGCAGCCGCGGATCTATGTTGCCGCCGCTGAGGATCACACCTACCTTTCGTCCGCGAAAGCGCTCGGGCTGCGACAGGATGGCAGCAAGGGCCGCAGCGCCCGCCCCTTCCGCGACGGTCTTTTCCACGTTGAGCAGCAGCGCAATGCCGCGCTCGAGCTGGTTTTCATCGACCAGCAGAATCTCATCGACTAGCGCGCGCACCACTTCCCGCGTCAATAGTCCCGCCGTCTTGACGGCGATGCCCTCGGCAATCGTGTTGCCCTGGCAGATCGCCTCGTTGCCCGCGAGCGCGGCGGGCATCGACGGGTAGCTGCTGCTCTGCACGCCGATGACCTCTATTGTTGGCGACAGGGCCTTGGCCGCGACGGCGACCCCGGAGATGAGGCCGCCGCCGCCGATGGGTACCACCAGCTGCTCGAGCCCCGGTTGCGCGGCCAGCATTTCCAGCGCGATGGTGCCCTGCCCGGCCATGACCTGCGCATCGTCGAAGGGATGCACCAGCGTCAGGCCCTGTTCGGCGCGAATCTTCAGCGAGTGCTCGAAGGCTTCCGCGAGCGTCTCACCGTGAAGCACCACCGTGGCGCCGTGCGAGCGCGTGTGCTGTACCTTCACGAACGGGGTATGGCGCGGCATGACGATCGTGGCGGGAATGCCCAGTCGATGCGCGTGATAGGCAACCGCCTGCCCGTGATTGCCCGCCGACATGGTGCAGACGCCGCGCAGGCGCTCCTGCTGGTCGAGCTGCAGCAGGCGGTTGAGCGCGCCGCGCTCCTTGAAGGAGGCGGTGAACTGCAGATTTTCGAACTTGATGTGAACTTCCGCGCCCGTCAGCTGCGTCAGCGTGCGCGAGAGCAGGCAGGGCGTATTGCTAAGTTGCTCGCCGATGCGCTGCTCGGCGGCGCGCACGTCCTCGAGCGAGATCGGCAGGCTCATGGTACGTCGGTGGCGGCGTTCCAGAGCTGGATGGCCGGTTCCTCCAGGCGACGGTGCTCGTAGCCGAGCCGGCTTACCGCACCGGCTGCGAGTCCGAAATTGCGGCCGTTGAGAATGGGCAGCTCGATCCAGCGCACCGCCATCGAACGCAGGCAATGACCGTGGGAGAAAACGGCGACCGTACCGGTCAAGGCGCGCAGCCGTGCCAGCACGCCATTTACCCGGTCCTGCATCTGCTGCGGCGATTCGCCGCCCGGGCAGCCGTCGCGAAACACTTCCCAGTTCGCGCGCCGCGCACGGATCTGCACGCTGGTCAGGCCTTCGTACTCTCCATAGTTCCACTCACGCAAGCCATCGTCGATTTGCGCAATGGCGCCGAAGCCGGCCAGTTCGCAGGTGCGCCGCGCGCGCTGCAGCGGGCTGGTGAGCACCGCGGAAAACTTCTGGCTGCGCAGCACTTCACCCAGCCTCGCAGCCTGGCGCTCGCCGCGCTCGGTGAGTGCCATGTCGGTGTTGCCGGTGTGCTGGCCGCTGAGCGACCAGGGTGTCTCGCCGTGACGGATCAGGAAGACCTGGTCGACCATTTGCTCGCGTCCCACTTCCAGTTGCGGATCTCCGGCATATCCTCGCCGTATTGGTTGATGTACAGCCGGTGCTCATGGAGCTTGACGTCGAGCAAGCCCTTGAGTTCGAAGCCGGCGACGCCGGTCTGCGGCAACCGGTTGATCGCGTCCATCGTCAGATGGTAGCGATCCAGGTCGTTGAGCACCGTCATGTCGAACGGCGTGGTAATCGTGCCCTCTTCCTTGTAGCCGCGCACGTGCATATTGTCGTGATTGGCGCGGCGGTAGGTCAGGCGGTGGATCAGCCAGGGATAACCGTGATAGGCGAAGATCACCGGCTTGTCGCGCGTGAACAGGCGATCGAAATCCTCATCGCTGAGACCGTGCGGATGTTCACTTGCCGGCTGCAGCCGAAACAGATCGACCACATTGACGACCCGGATCTTCAGGGCGGGCATATGTTCTCGCAGGATCGACACCGCCCCGAGCGTCTCGAGCGTCGGCACATCGCCGGCGCAGGCCATCACCACGTCTGGCTCTCCGCCGTCATCGTTGCTGGCCCAGTGCCACACGCCGATGCCCTCGGCACAGTGCTGCGCGGCGGCCTCCATCCCCAGCCATTGCGGCGCCGGGTGCTTGCCCGCGATCACCACGTTCACATAGTGGCGGCTGCGCAGGCAGTGATCCATGACCGACAGCAGGCAGTTGGCATCGGGCGGCAGGTAGACGCGGACTATGGATGCCTTCTTGTTGGCGACATGATCGATGAAGCCCGGATCCTGGTGCGTGAACCCATTGTGATCCTGGCGCCAGACATGCGATGAGAGCAGGTAATTGAGCGAGGCGATCTTGCGCCGCCACGGCAGCCCCGCGGTGACCTTGAGCCATTTGGCGTGCTGATTGAACATCGAGTCGACGATGTGGATGAAGGCTTCGTAGCAATTGAACAGGCCGTGCCGGCCCGTGAGCAGGTAGCCTTCGAGCCAGCCCTCGCATTGATGCTCGCTCAAGACTTCCATGACGCCGCCGCTGCGCGCCTGGTAGTCATCATTGCGCTCTATCTTGGCTTCCCACTGACGCGGGGTGGCCTTGAACACTTCCTCCAGGCCGTTCGAGACCGTCTCGTCCGGACCAAACAGGCGGAAATTGCGGTGATCCGAGTTCATGGCGAGGACGTCGCGCACGAAGGGCGCCAGCACGCGGGTATCGCCGATGCCACCGATGCCCGGCGTCGCGACCTCGATGGCGTAGCTGCGAAAGTCCGGCAGGTTCAGATCACGCAGCAGCAGGCCGCCGTTGGCGTTCGGATTGGCGCCCATGCGGCGCTGACCCACGGGCGCGAGCGCCGCGAGTTCGGGCCGGAGCGTTCCCTGCTCGTCGAACAGTTCCTCGGGCCGGTAACTGCGCAGCCATTCCTCGAGCTGCTTCAGATGCCGCTTGGGTGCATTGGGTCCCACCGAGATCGGGACCTGGTGCGAACGAAAACTGCCTTCGTTCGGCTTGCCGTCCACGCGTTTGGGACCGGTCCAGCCCTTGGGCGAGCGCAGCACGATCATGGGCCAGCGCGGCCGCTCGGTTTTGCCCTGGGTGCGCGCCGCGTGCTGGATTTCCCTGATCTGGGTGATGACCTTGTCGAGCGTGTCGGCCATGGCCCGGTGCATGGCTTCGGGCTGGCTGCCCTCGACGAAGTACGGCGTCCAGCCGCAGCCCTTGAGCAGCGAAATCAGCTCGGCTTTGGGAATCCGGGCCAGGATGGTGGGATTGGCGATCTTGTAGCCATTCAGGTGCAGGATCGGCAGCACCGCGCCATCGCCGACGGGATCGAGGAACTTGTTGGAATGCCAGGAA
Source organism: uncultured Gammaproteobacteria bacterium (assembly GCA_963771665.1). Classification (GTDB taxonomy): domain Bacteria; phylum Pseudomonadota; class Gammaproteobacteria; order Steroidobacterales; family Steroidobacteraceae; genus FEN-1191. The sequence goes on from CAVYUK010000023.1 coordinate 78,640, forward strand.
GTGGCCAGCGGCCCGGTTTCGGCTTCGCCATCGCCGATGATGCAGCTGACGATCAGATCCGGATTGTCGAACACCGCGCCGTGGGCGTGGCTCAGCGAATAGCCCAGTTCCCCGCCTTCGTGGATCGAGCCCGGGCACTCGGGCGAGACGTGGCTCGGGATGCCCCCCGGAAAGGAGAACTGGCGAAACAGCTTGCGCAGTCCTGCCTCGTCGCGCGAGATGTTTGGATAGATCTCGGTGTAGGTGCCCTCGAGATAGACATTGCCCACCAGTGCGGGCCCGCCATGCCCGGGCCCCGACATGTAGATCATGTTGAGGTCGTACTGGCGGATCAGCCGGTTCAGGTGCACATAGATGAAATTCTGCCCGGGCGTCGTGCCCCAGTGCCCCAGCAGCAGGCGCTTGATGTGCTCGAGCTTCAGCGGCTCGCGCAGCAGCGGGTTGTCGTACAGGTAGATCTGGCCGACGGACAGGTAATTCGCGGCGCGCCAGTAGGCGTCCATCCGCTGGAGCAATTCAGCATCGACGGGATTGGACTGCATCGCGTAAGCCTCTTGACAGCGGCGGCGAGCGTAGGCCCCAACCGCGGCAGGTGTCCATAGGCAAACATGATGACATGACGCGCGCGTGACTTCGACGCCGCGGCAGCGGCAGCTGCCGCGGCGCTGGATAGCGCAGTCCGGGTGAGTCGCTCTCAGGCCGTGGCGTGCATCATCGCGCGCGGCTGCTGGGTCGATGAGACATCCTGCATCAGGCGCTGGAAGGACGCCTGCAGATTGGAGGCGGTCTGTGAGCTGCTGCTTGACGAGGTGAGTCCGGTGACGCTGCCGGTCGCGCTGGCAGTGGCGCTCGGACTACCGAGCTGCTGCAGCAGCGATTCGAGCTGATTGGACACCTGTGAGTGTCCGCCGTGACCGTGACCACCGTGGCCGCGACGCGCACCGGGCTGCGCGATGCTGGCGCCCCCATTGGCGGCCGTCCCGCTCGCGGAGTTGGTGCCAGCGGCGCCCGTGGTGGCGGTTGCAGCCGCTCCGGACTGCCGCAATTCCTGGATCAGTGCCGACATGAAGCTTTGAAGATCCTGGGTGGCGGTGGAACCGCTGGCGCTGAGGCCCGAACTGCCGCTGGTGGCATTCGAGGTGGCACCAAGCGGATTGGTGCCGTTCGCGCCAGAACTGCCAGAACTGGGGTTCAAAAGCTGACTCAGCAACGCGCTGGCACCCGAAATACTGCCAATCATTGTTCGCTTCTCCTGCAAATCGCTGCCGTACCGGCCAGCTCCTGCCGCCTGCGGCACCGGCTGCGGCAATCGCTTGCCATGCGCCGGACCTCAGGCGGTCCACGGAGTGTTCACAACTGACTGATTCCCAAGCGATCCCGGTTCAGCCGCGGCACTCCGCGCTGAGGATATTGCAATCGGGATGCCAAGCCGGGGCGGCGGCTCAGGTCTGCTGCAGCTTTGCGGCGGCGGCCTCGTAGTTGGCCAGCTTGTTGAGGAAGTTATCAATGAAGTCAGGCCGGCGGTTGCGGAAGTCCACGTAATAGGCGTGCTCCCAGACATCCAGCACCAGCAGCACCTTGCCCTCACCGGTTGCAACCGGGGTGCCGGCATTGGAGGACTTGGTGATCTTGAGCTTGCCCTCGCGCGGCAGCACCAGCCAAGCCCACCCCGAGCCGAACTGGCCGACGGCAGCGGCCTTGAACTGCTCCTTGAACTTGTCGACGCTGCCGAAGTCCTCGGTGATTTTCTTTTCGAGCGCTCCCGGGATGCCGCCGCCCGATGGCGAGAGGGATTCCCAGAACACACTGTGATTCCAATGCTGGCCGGCATTGTTGAACACCGGCTGCAGATCCTCGCGCCCATACGACAGGCGGATGATTTCCTCCAGCGACTTGCCCTTGAGTGAGTCGTTCTTTTCAACGAGCCCATTCAATGCCGTGACATACGCGGCATGGTGCTTGCCGTGATGAAGTTCGAGTGTCTCCTGGCACATGCCGCGGGCGGCCAGGGCACTGGGAGCAAAGGGCAACGGAGGCAAGCTGAAGCTCATGAGCAATCTCCACAAGGGCTATCAAAGGGGAGGCCCGACTGTAGCATGGCGATGTGGCGCTCCTGTTTCCGCAAAGGCGCGAGACGCTGTCAGCCCCGGCTTGCAATCTTGCAGGCCGAGGATAGGCTTGACCGCATGCGTAAAATCATCTTTGTACTCATCGCGCTGCTGGGCGCAGGAGTCATGCCCGCGCTGCCTGCGGAGCTGCACGTGGCTGTCGCCGCCAACTTCACCGCGCCGCTGCAGAAGCTGGCGCCAATGTTTGAACAGGGCAGCGGCAACAAACTCGTCATCAGCGCTGGCTCGTCGGGCCAGCTCTACACCCAGATCAAGCAGGGTGCGCCGTTTGACGTGTTTCTTTCGGCGGATACGGATAAGCCACGGCAGCTGGAAAGCGATGGGCTTACCGTTCCGGACAGTCGCTTCATCTATGCCGTGGGCTCGCTGGTGCTGTGGAGTCCCAAGCCGGACCTGGTCGATGCCGATGGCAGGATTCTCAAAGCACAGAGCTACCACTTCATCGGCGTCGCGAATCCGCAGACGGCGCCCTATGGCACGGCGGCGCAGCAGGTGCTGACAAAGCTTGGTCTCTGGGATCGGCTCAACCAGCAGCATCGCATCGTGATCGGCGAAAACATCACCCAAGCTTGGCAGTTCGCCGCCACCGGCAATGCCGAGCTGGCCTTCGTGGCGCTGTCGCAGGTGCTCGGAGAGGACGGCAAGATCAGCGGTTCATCCTGGCGCGTGCCGCAGTCGATGTACGATCCGATCGAGCAGGATGCGGTCGTCATTGCCAGCACGCATGAGAAAGCAGCCGCCACTGCATTCGCGACCTGGTTGCGCAACGATCCGGCCGCACTGGCGGCGATCCGCGCGGCAGGCTATCGCACCGCGAACTGATACGCCCTCATGGGCAGTGCCGACCTGATCGCGTTGTGGCTGTCGCTACGGCTGGCAACGCTCACGACGCTGCTGCTGCTGCTGCTGAGCGCGCCGCTGGCATGGTGGCTCGGACGGGGCACTTCCCGCATCCGCAGCGTCATCGACGCGCTGGTCTCGCTGCCGCTGGTGCTGCCGCCGACCGTGCTGGGTTTCTACCTGCTGTTGCTGCTGGCTCCCGGCGGCGCCATCGGCGGCGCCTTCCGCGCGCTGGGCTTGCCGGCGCCCGCCTTCAGCTTTGCCGGACTCGTCATCGGCTCGATGCTTTACTCGCTGCCCTTTGCCGTGCAGCCGCTGCGAGATTCATTCCAGGGCATTGGAGCACGGCCGCTGGAAGTCGCCGCGACGTTACGTGCCGCGCCCTGGGATCGGTTCGTGTCGGTCGCGCTGCCGCTGTCGATGCGCGGCATCCTGACGGCGGCCGTGCTGTGCTTCGCGCACACCCTGGGTGAATTCGGCGTGGTGCTCATGATCGGCGGCAACATTCCGGGCCGCACCGAGACCGCATCGATCGCGCTGTTCAATCACGCCGAGGCGCTCGAATACGGTGCCGCCTACCATCTGTCGCTGACACTGCTGGCGCTGTGTTTCCTGATGCTGCTCATTGTCTACGGCGCGAACCGACGGCTGCGAGCCACCATCGGTGCGCTGCCGTGACGCCGGCGCTGCCGTGAGTCTCGCTCTGCGTGTGTCCCTGGTGCGGCCGCGGTTCTCGCTCGAAGTGGACTGCGAAGTGCCGACCCGTGGGATCACCGGACTGTTTGGCCGCTCGGCCAGCGGCAAGACCACGCTGCTGCGATGTATCGCCGGACTTGAACGGCGCGCGCAGGGAAGGATCGCCTTCGATGATGAGATCTGGCAGGACGAGGATCATTTCGTCCCGACCCACCGACGCCGCATCGGTTACGTTTTCCAGGAATCGAGCCTGTTTCCGCACCTGGACGTACGCGGCAATCTCGAGTTCGGTCTGCGGCGCGTCCCTGTCGCCGAGCGCCATCTGCGCTTCGATGAGGCCGTGGCGCAGCTGGACCTCGGAGCGCTGCTGCCACAACGCGCGACGCAACTATCCGGAGGCGAGCGCCAGCGCGTCGCCATCGGCCGCGCGCTACTGACGAGTCCGCGCCTGCTGCTCATGGACGAGCCTGTCTCGAGCCTGGATCAGGCCAGCAAGGCCGACATCCTGCCGCACCTGGAGCGGCTGCGGGACGTATCTTCGATTCCCATTCTCTACGTCAGCCATGCGCTCGGCGAAGTCATGCGCCTGGCCGATCATCTGCTGCTGCTCGAGGCCGGCCGCGTCCGTGCCGTGGGGCCCCTGCAGGAGACGCTTGCGCGCAGCGATCTGCCGCTGCGCCATGATGAAGAGGGCGGTTCGATTTTTGACGCCGTCGTCGAGCAGCACGATGACCGCTACCACCTGAGCTATGTCCGCATTGGTGCCGGGCGGCTGGCAGTGGCGCGCAGCGCGTTGAATGTAGGACAGCGCCTACGCGTGCGCATCGATGCGCGTGATGTCAGCCTGGCATTAAAGGTTCCAGAAATGACAAGTATTCTTAATGTTCTACCGGCGCGCGTCGTCGATCTGAGTAACGGCGAGGATCCGGCACAGACCCTGGTGCGACTCGAAGCGGGCGGCGAACCCTTGCTCGCCCGCATTACGCGCCGATCGGCAGCAGAACTTGAACTCATCCCGGGCACGCTACTCTATGCACAGGTAAAAGGTGTTGCGCTGATGGGACAGTAGCGGTGCGCAATGGAATTGGTAAACTATTTTTGACTGTGCAGAGGACGGCGCAGACTTCTTTGCACAGGAGTCAAGGTGTCGAAAGCATATACAGCAACGGCTACTCTTTTCGCCCTGGCGGTGTTCCGCTTGGGGAGAGCCGCTCTCGGAATCTTCGGTTTGTGGCAGGTGCTGGGCCCCGTCTGGGCCGTTGCCGGATTGGCCGCACTCGTTGCTTTGCGATTCACGATTCCGGTTCGCATCGGTGTGGTCCTGGCAGCTGTCTATCTATGGGCTGTGCCATGGGTGGCGGCGCTGCTGCTGGCCGCCCCACGAATCCCACTGATGCTGCCCGGATTGATTTCCACGGCGCTGGCCCGTCTGCGCCATCCGCGTCCGGTCTGGCGCCGCATAGACGGCGCCAGCGTTTGAGGCCCTCGACGTGTTGCGCTACTGCATACCGCGCGTTCGCCACCGGGGCCATGGACTCGGCAATGAACTCGTCCCCTGGGCGCGGGCCTTTCTGGCATCGCAGCTACTCGATGCCAAACTGTTGCCGCCCGCGTTCGGACTGAATCGCCGCGGCTACTGGCAGTATTTCGGCACCAGCCCCGACGACTGGATTTACCATCGCGGCATGCAGGCCCTGCTGCCGGTAGTTGAATTCAACGAGAGCGACTATCTCGCCCACGGCGGCGGCAATGTCGTTAATGCGCTGCGCAGCTTCGCCGAGGCCAATGAGCTCCACCAGCGCCGCATCTTTGCGCTAGTGACCGAGGGCATGTGGGGCGGCTACAGCCACGTGCAGGCCGCACGCGACTTCATGCGCTCGACGCTCTATCAAAGCCGGCACGCGGCGCGCAATCTGCTGCGCGTGCAGCAGCGCATCGATCCGAACAAGGTACTGGTCGGCATGCACGTTCGCCTCGGTGACTTCGGGGCGCCGGTGAATCTTGCCGACTATCGACGATCGTCCAACACCTCGCTGCCCATCGAATGGTTCGTCAATGTAGCCGAGCATCTGCGGCAGGCGCTCGGTGATGACTGGCAACTGCTGCTGGTCACTGACGGCGGGCCTGATGAGATGCAGCCGCTGCTGAGCCGCTATCCCTGCATCATCACGGGCGACATTCCAGGCCGCGACTGCTCCGATGCGCTCGCGCTGGCGCAGGCGGATCTGCTGGTCTGCTCGGCCTCGAGCTACAGCTCGCTGGCAGCGACCTTATCGGAGTCGCCCTATATCTGGTTCGCCGGCAATCTGCACGAACACGCGGAAGGCTGCTATTCGATGCATGGCGATTCAAAATCGCCATCGAGCAATTTGCGGACTCGAAGTGCGATTGCGCATTTCCTCGGCAGCGCCCAGTCCAGCGTCCCGCGTGGCGCCGCGGTGGGCGCCGATGGCGAGGTTCCCATGGCGACACTCGAGGCCGCCGTCAAGCGCCGCGATGGGCGACGCTGGGAGTCCGACCTGGTGCGCGGCGGGGTGACGCCGATGCCCGTCCACGCCGAATCGCAGGTGCGGCGCCTGAGCCGGTAAACGCGGCAACCCCGAACCGGCGGCCGGCCCCGGCGGCGCCATGAACATCATGCGCAATCCGCGATCCAGGATACTGTTTTGACATTGGACGCAGCGCCGCGCGCGGCTTAGCGTTGACAGATGATGCACAACGAACAAATCCGCAGCACCCGCGGCTGGATTGGCGCCCTGTTGCTGTTGGTGGCCAGCACCACTCCCGGCGCAGCCGGCACGCCCGGCACGCCCGGCACGCCGGGAACCAACGCCGCATCGATTGCCGGACTGTGGGATGCCACGGTGGGCTACGGTGATATCCAGGTGCCATTCGAGTTTGGCATCGCGCAGACCGCCAGCGGCGTCAGCGGCTGGTTCTTCAACGGCGATGAGCACGTCACTTCCGACAGCGGTCACTTCGAATCCGGACACCTGGTTTTGGAATTTCCCTCATACGGGCGCCGCATCGACGCGCAGCTTGGCGCGGACGGCAGCCTCATCGGCAGCTATGGTCCTCCGGTGGCCGGATCAACGCTGCGCAGCTATCCGTTTTCGGCGCGGCGTGCGCCGCCCGCGCACGGCGGCGCGGGCGTCAAAGCGCCCTCGATCGATGGGCTGTGGATCGTGCCCGCCGACGGCGGCAAGGCCGGGGAAAAGTCATGGCGCTTCATCGTGCATCAGAAGGGCACTGCCATTCGCGCCGCGATTCTGCGCGTTGACGGCGACACGGGCGCGCTGACAGGCCATTGGCAGGACGGCAAGTTCGTCCTCAGTCATTTCGACGGCGCGCGCCCGCTGCTGCTCGAGGTGGCGCCGGCAGCCGATAACACTCTCGCCATCGTGCTGCGAAACTCAAATGGCATGAACGCCACGCTGACCGGCTACCGAGCCTCGGACGCCAAGGCCCGCGGCGTGCCCGATGCGGCTGACCCGTCGGCGCACACTCGCGTCAAGGATCCCAACGAGCCTTTCCAGTTCAGCTTTCCAGACCTTGCGGGGCATCTCGTCTCCAACACCGACAGCCGCTTCGCGGGCAAGGTGCTGGTGGTCGATGTCGCGGGCAGCTGGTGCCCGAACTGTCACGACGAGGCGCCGTTCCTGCAATCGCTGTATCGCAAGTACCACGGCCGCGGACTCGAGATCGTGACCCTGAGTTTCGAAGAACCCGAGCAATACGCGAACCCGGTACGGCTGCGTGCCTTCGTCAGGGATTTTGGCCTCGAGTACACGGTGCTGCTGGCAGGCACGCTCGATGATCTGCACGCGCGCTTGCCCCAGGCAGTGGATCTGGATGCGTACCCCACGACTTTTTTCATCGGCCGCGATGGCCTGGTGAAAAGCATCCACGCCGGCTTCGCCGCTGCTGCCACCGGTAGTTTCAACACGGAGCTGAAACAGGACTTCACCGCCACCATCGAGAAGCTGCTGGCGCAGAAGCCCTCCGCGCCGCGCGTAGCATCGCTGCGGTAGAAAGCCGCCGCTAGAATCGGTCGCGAGACTCGAGATTCGCCTCCACCTGCGCGCGGGTTCGCCAGGCATCACGCAGCGTGCCGGCGGACAGCAATGGCAATTGATCGCTCGAGTGCGGCGAGCCGGGCTGCGAACTTGCGCCATAGGACATCAGCACGCGGGCGCGGGACGGCGAATCGAAGCTGACGATCGCCGAGTAGCTGCTGCCGAAATTCGCCGCACGGGTGCCGTTCATGAGCGGCGCGTAGTCGACGGCGTTGAACACACCCAGGCGCCCCGGTGCACCGCTGGCGGGAAGATCGACCGAGCCGCCCTTGAAGCGCATGACCGAGCCCCAGGGGACATCGAGCGCGCCATAGGTCGCGATCATGTCGCGCGCGGCCGCATCAAGTGCCGCGACAGCAGCTTTGGGATCGGCGAGACCCGCTGGTGTCGTCAGGGGCTCGGACAGTTGGTACGGGCGCGCGAAGCCGGCGCCCGCGTAACCGTTGACTGCGCCCGGCCGGTCGCTCCAGGTCATGAACAGCAGCGCGCCGCGGCTATCGGCATTCATGCAGCGATCCCACTGCGCCAGCACGTCGCCCGCCTCGCGGGCTTCGCTGTCGCCAAAGCGGCCCACGGCCTCCAGCAGATCCGGCAGCACGCGGTCGGCCAGTTCGGATCTCGCCGACCATTTGTCGGCGATGAGATCTTCGAAGCTGAGTTTCCGGTGCTCCTCGAGCATGCGAATGCCGCGTGCCATGCGCAGGCTGACCTTATCGGCGGAAATTTCACTGCTGTACGGCGCCGGATCCAGCGTGTCCGGCCAGGCCGCATTCCACGGCGGATCGTTGGAGTTGTGCACCGTGCCGCCGGGCGGATCCGTGATCTTGGGCAACTCATCGTAAGTCAGGTAGTCGTTCCAGAGCGTCCTTGCGGTATTGCCGGGGATCACGCTCGACCAGAACTTCAGATCGCCGAAGCTGTGCCGCGGTACCAGGCCCATGTAGAGATACTGGATGTGGCCATCGCGATCCGCGTACATGTTGTTAAAGGTCGGTATCTGCATGTGCCGCAGCGCGGCCTGGTAGCCGGCAAAATCGTGGGCAATGTCCATGTGCCAGTACTGGTCGAGGGAGCCGGAGCGATCGAGTCCCGCAATACGCATCGCGATCGGGGCGCCGTCGCGCTCTGCCACGATCGGGCCGTGGACAGTGCTGTGTACCGAGACGGTCTCGTTGGTGAAGCTGCCATCGGGCTGTCGCACCTTGAGCGACACGGTTCGTGTCTGGAAGGGCAGCACGCGGCCGTCGAAGCGATAGCCCTGCCCCGCGCGCTCGATCCGATAGAAGGTCACGGCATTGGGCGCATTGACCGTGTGCGTAAAGCCCAGATAGTCGCTGAACACGAATCGCACCACCGGCAGGCCAACCTGCGTGGCGCCGTACAGGTCGATTCCGGGCGCGGTGAGCTGGATTTCGTAGTAGGTCGACCAGCCCGGCGGCCAATACAGATGCGGATTCATCAGCAGCATCGAATGGCCGCTCGCCGAGCGGCTCGGCGCGATCGCCCAGCCATTGCTGCCGTAATCGTCGCTGTTCGCGACAGCCGCGGTGGGCGCCGAAGCCCCGGACCGCTGGGGCGTCGTGTCCGTTGCCGCGTCCGCCACCGCGTCGGCCGGCAAGTGTTTGACGATATCGGCCGGCGCGGCGTACACGAACTCGAACAGGCGGTGCGCATGGGCGATGACATCCTGCGCCGACATCGGAAATACGCGCCGCGACGCCTCATCGAACGCATCAGGATGGGCGCGCTCGTAATCGTTCATGCCGGCGGCGAACGCCTCGAGGTAGGCGCGAAACCCCGGCTCCTGCTCGCGCAGCCAGCGGTGCGCCCGCGCCGGAACATCGTTGACCGCCATCCAGCGATCGCTTTCGAGTTCTCCGGCACCGTAGTATTCCGCCGCGCGCCCGCGGCTCTCGGCATATAGCTTGGCGACGACATTGCCGTGACTGCGCGCCTGCGCCCAGCCGAAGCTGTAGAACAGGTCGGGTACGGTCTTAGCGTACACATGCGCGACGCCGTAACGGTCCCAGAGAATCTCCGACCCCTTGGCCGGATGATAATTCGGGGCGGCGACAATCAATGCGGGCGCGCAGCCGAGGATCAGCGCGGGCATCAAACGGAGCAGGCCATGCCTTGGCGCACGTCGCTCAAACATGTCCTATTCCCTCACAGCCTGCGCCAGATCCTCGATCAACTCGTCCGTCGCCTCGATGCCAACTGACATCCTGATCAGACGGTCCGAGATTCCGAGTCCTTTGCGCTGTTCCGGCGTCATGCCGGCATGCGAGCTGACCGCGGGCCGGATCAGCAGAGTCTCGACACCGCCGAGACTCGCCGCGATGATCGGGATCTTTACGCGCTGCATGAACTGCCGGGCGCGCTCCATCGCACCGTCGAGCTCGAAACTCAAGACACCGCCGTAGCCGGAGAACAGTTCGCGCGCACGCTGATGATGCGGATGGCCCTCGAGGCCGGCATAGTTGACGCGGGCCACGGCCGGATGGCCTTGAAGGAATTTTGCGATGGCGAGCGCGCTGTTGTTCTGGTGCCGTACGCGCAGCGCCAATGTCTTGAGACCACGGTAAAGCAGCGACGCGGCGTGCGGATCGAGCGTGCCGCCGAGATGATTGAGCTTGTGGGTGATCTGCGCAATGTGCTCGCGGCTGCCCGCGATCGCCCCGGCGACAATGTCGGAGTGTCCATTGAGGTACTTGGTGGCGCTATGGACCACCAGGTCGAAGCCGATATCGATCGGATTGAAGTTGACCGGGCTGGCAAAGGTGCTGTCGATGATCGAAACCAATTTATGCGCACGTGCAAAGGTCACCACGGCCTTGAGGTCCGCGACGTCGAGCAGCGGATTGGTCAGGGCCTCTACATAGATGACGCGGGTGTTCGGACGCAGTGCCGCGGCCCATGTCTGCGGCGCATCGCCGTCGATAAAACTGCGGTCGATGCCGAATTTCGGAAAGTCGTTCATCAGCAGATCGAGCGTGCCGCCGTAAAGACAGTCCTGCGCGAGTATGTGATCGCCGGCGCTGAGCAGTGTCAACAGCGTGGTCGAAATGGCTGCCATGCCGCTGCCGGTGACCAGCGCATCGGGCGCGTGCTCGAGCGCGCTCAGCAGGCGGTGCAGCGCCAGATGATTGGGTGTGTTGTTGAGACGCAGGTAGCGAATATCATCGTAGCGGCTCTCCCCGGCGTACTCGAAGTTGGCCGATTGAAAGATCGGCATGGCCACGGCCCCTTCGATGCGCGGTTCCGGCGTGCCGGCATGCACCAGCTGGGTATCGATCCGCTTGTAGCTCTTCACCGTCCGCACTCCTTACGCGATACCATCATGACAAAGAATCATCGCCGATGAGGTATCCGACATGAAATCAACCCGGCGGGCAGCGTACCGCAAGCTGCTCGGTGCCGCCCTCTGCCTGGCGGCCGGCGGCGCAATGACGGCCACACCCTCACTGGCCGGCTATACCCCGATCACCGTGTCGATGGACGATCATATCGTCACGCTGACCGGCCATGACCTGAGTATCGATCAGATTATCCAGGTGGCGCGCTACGGCGCCAAGGTCGAGCTGGGCGCCGAGGCGCGTACTCACGAAGCTGACGGCTACGGCCTGCTGCTCGAGGCCTCGGCCGAGGGAATTCCCGTCTACTGGTTCAATCGCGGCGTCGGCCAGCAGCGCGAGACGGTGCTGTTCGAAGGCGACCCGATGTCGGCTAAAAACCGCCCGCTGATCGAGAAGACCCAGCTGCAACGATTCCGCGACGGTGCCGCCACCGGGGTCGGGCCCGAGATCGAAGACGAGGAGATCGTGCGCGCCATGATGGTCGTGCGCGCCAACGAGATGATCTACAACGCGCCCAGTCCGCAGCTGGCGCAGATGCTGCTCGATCTGCTCAACCATCGCGTCACACCCGTGGTGATGTCGCGCGGTACACTCGGCGAGGGGGACCTGGCGCAGCTCAGCAATGTCGGCCAGACCATGATCGGGGTTGGCGAGGCTTACTTTAACGGCGTCCGTATGAGCGCGGAGCAGGCACTTAAGCGAGCCGGGCTTGCCCCGCTCCGCCCCTTCGCCGCTGATGACAACGCGCTCACCAGCAGCAACGCCTACGCCACCGGCCAGGCCGCGCTGCTGGTACACGACGCGCAGTCGGCGCTCGAATGGGCCGATCTCATCTACGCGATGGATCTGAATGGCATGAACAGCAGCATCACGCCGCTGAGCCGCGGCGTGCAGCGCGATCGGCCGGATCGCTGGCTCAACTGGCATGCCGCGAAAACACTCGAGATGCTGCGCGGCAGCTACCTGTTCGAAGCGGATCCTAATCGCGTCATCCAGGATCCAGAAAGTCTGCGCGCATCATCGATCCGCCAGGCTTCCGCCTGGGAACAATGGTCCGCCCTCAACGATGCCGTGGTACTGCAGGCCAATTCCTCGGATCACAACCCGGCGGTCAGCGTCGGCCTGGGACCTTCGGATTCGTGGGAACTGGCTACGCCGCAGATGATGCGCTACTTCGTCAAGGGCGGTGCCCATAGTCACGGCCAGCACGGTTACATCGTCTCCAACGCCAACTGGGATCCCTATCCGATGGCGAACCAGGTCGAGGGATTCGTGATTGCGCTGGCCAACATGGACATCGCGGTGATGCTGCGCATCGAGCGCTTCAAGAACCCCTTCTTCACCGGCGCCCGCGCCGAGTCCGTGATTCATACCGCCGATGAAGATGAATTCGACTACAACCCCGTGGATCTGCAGCAGGAGGTACAGAGCCTCATGTCACCGCTGGCTCCTTCCGGCAGCGCCATCGTTGCGACCGTGGAGGACCTGCAGTCGCAGACGCGCGTGAAAATGCAGCGTGCACGGCAGGCCGTGTCGGTGACGATGGATTTGCTGGCGTTCGATCTGCTGGAGGGCAGCCTGTGGATGGACGTGCGCGCCGCGCAGGATCCGCATCGCAATTTTGGCGCGGTGCCGACCTCGGTCTGGACCGCGGTCCACAGGCTCAATGGCGCTGGCGCGCCGGCGCAGGCCGTGGCGCAGAACGCAATGCAATTCCTGCGCACGACACCGGCGTCGCAATTCTACAAAGGCGAGCCCGTGCCAGTACGCTAGCGGCGGCTCGCTAGCGGCGCGGAATCACTTCGTAGCCGGGCGCTTCCGGCTCGTCATCGACCATCTGCGCGGGAAATCCCGTGCCCAGCACTTCGACGCCGCAGGCCTGCTCGAGGCGTTTGATGATGTTGGGGGAGAGCTCGCGCGGCCCGTAGCGGCGCTGGCCATCCTTGAAGATGTCGAGCACCAGCGGTGAGAGCTCGAGCGGCACCTCGAGCTGCTTTGCCAGCGCATCGAACAGGCCCACATCCTTGATGACCAGGTCCATGGTGAAGCTGATGTCGCGGCTGCCATTGAGGATGACCTGCGATTCGGTCTCGTGCACAAAGGAATTGCCCGAGGAAATACGGATGGCCTCGTAGGCGGTATTCATGTCCATACCGGCGACCTTGCACACTGTCAGCGCCTCGGCCAACGCCGCGAGGTGCACGGTGCACAGGTAATTGGTGACGACCTTGATCTGAGAAGCTGACCCGAGCTCCCCGGTATGTAAAATCCGCCGGCCCAGGATCTTCAAAAAGGGCAGCACGCGGTCGAAGGCAGCCCGGCTGCCACCCGCAAATATCGAGATGTTGCCGGTCTCGGCGCGATGGCAGCCGCCAGACACCGGGCAATCCATTGCCAGCCCGCCGCGGGCTTCGACCAGCGCACCGAGGCGGCGGATCTCGGCGGCATCGGTGGTGCTCATTTCGAGCCATATCATGCCGGGCCGCAGGCCCGCGAGGATGCCATCCGGGCGTTCCATCACGTCGGCCGAGGCCGCGGGCGACGGCAGGCAGGTGATGAGGATATCGACGCCCTCGGCCATGTCGCGCGGTGATCTGGCCCGGGCGGCACCCCGACTGACGAAGGACGCCTCGAGTTCGCGGTTCAGATCGCGCACGGTCAGGTCAGCACCGTTTCGAAGCAGGCTGCCGGCCAGCTTGCCGCCGACGTTTCCAAGGCCGATGAAGCCGATTTTGCTATTGTGCATGTCGTCCAGGTGACCGCTAGAGGATCCGGATGAACGTCAAAGCCGAAGTTCTCGAGCCCATGGGTGGCGCAGCTACGGCTCCGGTGTCGGCGCTACTTCGCTGGTATGCGCTGCTGGCGATGTGCCTCGTTTATACGGTGAGCATAGCAGACCGCTACGTCATCTCGACCGTGCTCGAGCCGATCCGGCTCGATCTGAAGCTCTCCGATTCCGGCGTCGCCTTCCTGACCGGCGTTTCCCTGGCGCTGTTCTACGTCTCCTGCGGTCTGCCGCTGTCGCTGCTGGTGGATCGTGTCAATCGCACCAAGATCATCGCCTTCTGCATGACCGCCTGGTCCGCGATGACGGTGCTCTGCGGTCTCGCCACCAGTTACTGGCAGCTGCTGTTCGCGCGCATTGGTGTCGGAATCGGCGAGGCGGGTGGCACGCCGTCGGCGAGCTCGATCATTTCCGACTATTTCCCGGCCGGCCGCCGTCCCATGGCGATGACCGTGTTTTCACTCGGTGCTCCGCTAGGCGCCTACGTCGGCTACAGCCTGGCGGGACGCATCGCCGATGCCTGGGGATGGCGCTCAGTGTTCCTGGCGCTCGGCGTTCCCGGCATCGTGTTTGGAGGCCTGGTTTACTTCACGGTGCGTGAACCACGCCGTGGCCGGCTCGACGCCACCATGGGTGCCAACAAACCTGCGCTCACGGAGACGCTGAAGTTTCTCTGGAGCCAGCCCGGCACCTGCCACCTCATGTTCGGCAGTGCGCTGACTGCGCTTTGGGGCTGGGGCCTGACCTGGTGGACGCCCGCCTTCCTGATGCGCAACTACGGCTTGACCGCCGGACAGGCCGGTGAGATGACAGGCCCCATTCATCTGTGGGGCGGCATCGGCGCCACGGTCTTTACGGCCTGGCTGCTCGGCCGGCCATTCATGTACGACCCGCGCCGCGTGGTGTGGTTTCTGGCCTCGGGCATCGCCTTTGCCACCGTTCCGTCGATCGTGATCTTCTGGACACACTCGCTGGCTCTGACGCAGGCCATGTTCTGGCTCTTCATCCCGTTCATTTACTTCTACATCGGGCCGGGCTTCGGGCTGCTGAACAACCTCTCACCGCCGCGCATGCGCGGCCAGTACTGCGCCATTTCGCTGCTGCTCGCCAATGTCGGCAATCTGATCATTGCCCCGCAACTCGTCGGGGGCCTCAGCGATGGTCTGGCACCGGGCCATGTCGCCAATGCCGAGTCGCTGCGCCTGGCGTTGCTATGCCTGGCGCCAACCGGGTTCTGGTCGGCATTTCACCTGTTCTGGTCCACGCGCCGCCTGCGACAGGAACAGGAACGCGCCATTGGCATTGCGTAGAGCGGGATGACCCTAAGGAGCCTGTCACTGCTGGGGCTGCTGGCGCTGAGCGCCTGCGGAGGACACGTGGACGGCAAGAAACTGCGCCTGATCACGTGGGCCGACTACGCGCCGGCCGATGTGGTGGCGCAGTTCGAGCGCGAGACAGGCATCAAGGTGGCGGTGACGCTCTCCAACAACGAGGAGATCATCTCCAAGCTGCACGCGACCGACGGCGCGGGCTTCGACCTGGCACAGCCCTCGGTCGATCGCCTCACGGGAGTGCAGCGCGATTTCGGCATCTACAAGCCGATCGATGAGAGCAAGGTAAAGCTTGAACAGTTTCGTCCCGAGATCCTCGAGATTGCGCGCAAGAACGCCACGCTCGATGGACATCTCTACGCGCTGCCCTACCTATGGGGCACCGACGGGGTCGTCGCCAACCGCAAACTCGCCCGCGATGTGTCCGACTACACCGATGTCTGCCGCTCGGATCTCAAGGGCCGCACCTCGTTGCGCTTGCGCCGGCCAATCCTCATGGGCTTCGCCTTTGCGATGGGCAAGGATCCGTTCGCGCTTTACGACGACCCCAAGGCCTATGCGGCCCTCATGGAGCAGGTCGGCGACAAGCTGGCCGCCTGCAAGAGCAACCTGCGCTTCTTCTTCGACAACAAGGACCAGCTGCTCAACGGGATGCGCGCCGGTGAACTCGTGGTCGCCGACATGTGGGATACCGGCGGCTGGACTCTCAATCGCGAGAATCCGGATATCGACTATATCGTGCCCAAGTCGGGCGCGCTCGGCTGGCTCGACACCTTCGCGCTGCCGGCGCGCGGCCGCAATGATGCCGCGGCTTATGCCTGGATCAACTTCACGATGCGGCCCGACATCGCCGCGCGCATCACGCGCAAGGTCGGCAACTGGACTGCCGCGCGCGGCACCGAGGACCTGGTCGACCCGCGCATGCGCGCGCAATTCAATGCCAGCTTTCCGGGCGGCGGCTTTTCGAACATCCATTGGTACCCGGCCGTCCCGTCAGGGCTCGAAGAGATCGAGGGTCGCATCCTCGATCGCGTCAAGGCCGCGCAATAGGCAGCGCAATAAATGGTCATACAATAAATTATGAGTACACCAGATCTTGCCGTCGAGCAGCTCGTCAAACAGTTTGCCGACTATCGCGCCGTCGACGAGCTGAACTTCAAGGTCGAGCGCGGCAGTTTCTTTTCGATCCTGGGACCTTCGGGCTGCGGCAAGACCACGCTGCTGCGCATGATCGCAGGATTCATCGTGCCCGATTCCGGCAGCATCCATATCGGCGCGCGCAACATGCACGGCGTTGCGCCCAATCGCCGGCCCGTCAACATGGTGTTCCAGCAGCTGGCGCTGTTTCCGATGATGTCCGTGGGCGATAACGTGGCCTTCGGCCTCGCGCGCCGCGGCGTGGGCAGCGTCGAGCGCCGCAAGCGCGCGCTCGCCATGCTCGAGCGCGTGGGCTTAGGCAACGCAGCCGGCAAGCGTGTCGATGAGCTCTCCGGGGGCCAGCGCCAGCGCGTAGCCATCGCCCGCAGCATGGTGCTGGAACCAACGCTGCTGCTGCTCGATGAGCCGCTCGGCGCGCTCGATCTTAAATTGCGCGAGCACATGAAGATCGAACTCAAGCAGCTGCAGGCCTCCTTCGGCACGACCTTCGTCTACATCACGCACGATCAATCCGAGGCGCTGGTGCTGTCCGACCATGTGGGCGTCATGAATCGCGGCCGCTTCGAGCAGCTTGGTACACCGCAGGAGCTGTACTACCAGCCGGCCACCTCATTCGTGGCCGCCTTTGTCGGCGCCAACAATCGCATCGCCGGGCGATTCACGTCCCGCGATGGGGAGGTCGCGGAGGTCACCACGCCCGAGGGCTGGGTGGTACGCGCGCGTCACAGCGGCGGCTGCAACGTCGGCGATGAGGCGGCGGCCTACGTGCGCCCCGAGGTCGCCAGTCTCGAACGCGCGGCCGGGCGGCTGCCGGCCGATCACCTGAACTTCGCCGGTACCGTGCAGAGCCTGCTGTTCGACGGCGCCAATTCCGCCGTGCTGCTCAACGAGGAGCGCAGCGGTTTCGAGTTTCGCGTGGCGCTGCCCCAGACCGGGCGCTTCGCCGATCTGAAGGTGGGCGAGAAGATTTATTTTGGTTTCGATCCACAGCGTGCGATCTGCTTTCATGTCTGACGATCCGCTGGCACTACCGATGTGGCGACGGCGCCTGGTGCTGACCTGGCTGCTGGCGCCGGCGCTGCTGTGGCTGCTGCTGCTGATGGTGCTGCCGCATGTCGATCTGGCCGTGCTGTCCCTGCGGCAACGCGTGGCGCCGCATGTGTTCCGTCCCAGCCTGCTGCAGTTCAAGACGTTTTTTACCGAGCCACTCTATTGGCATGTGTTCGTGCGCACCGCCATCATGTCGGCGCTGGCGACCGCACTGACACTGCTGATTGCGTTTCCGGCGGCCTGGATCATCACCAAGGTTGCGCGCGGCCGCTCCGGCTCGCTGCTATTCGTGGTGTGCCTGATTCCATTCTGGGTCAGCGAAACCGTGCGCGCGCTCGGCTGGTTGATCCTGCTGCGTGAAACCGGCGTGCTGCCGGCGCTGCTGGTGAGGCTCGGAATCACCGACATGCCCGTGGAGTTGCTGTACCACGATGCCACCATCCTGGTGGGCCTGGTCTACACCTCGCTGCTATTCATGGTCGTGCCGCTGGTCAACAGCCTCGAAAGTCTCGACAACGCGCTGATTGAAGCAGCCTATAACCTCGGCGCCGGCGGCGCGTCGATCCTGCGCCACATCGTGATTCCCCACGCCGCGCCCGGCATCACCGCTGGCTGCATCATCGTCTTCATGCTGACGCTCGGTAACTACCTGACACCGACACTGCTCGGCGGCAAGAACTCGCAGTGGTTCACCGAACTGATCTACACGCAGTTCATCGTGCGCTTCAATTGGGAACAGGGCGCCGCCTTCGGCTTCCTGCTGCTGGGACTTTCAACTGCCATGGTGGCCGTGGGACTGCGATTGAGCGGCCAGCGCTTCGTCGACGTCATGCGTCGGACATGATCTCAACCCTTCCCCGCCCCGTCTGGCTGCGCACCGCGACCGTGCTGTACGTGGCGGCGTTCCTGGTGTTCCTGTTCCTGCCACTGACGACGGTTGCCGTGTTCGCCTTCAACAATGCGCCCTACCCCGCCCCGCCGTGGCGGGGCTTTACGCTCGATTGGTTCGTGGGCAACGCAGCCAACGGCCGGCTCGGGCTGTTCCACGACAGCGAACTGCTCGGCAGCATCGTCACCAGCCTGATCGTGGCGTGCTGGGTGACCGTGCTGTCGGTGATCATCGGCACCGCCAATTCATTTTTGATGGAACGTTGGGAGTTTCCGGGAAAACAGGCGCTGTCGGTGCTCATGCTGGTGCCACTGGTGATCCCGGGTGTGATCCTTGGCATCTCGATCCTGGCGCTCTCCAGCCGTATCGCCGAACTCGCCGATTCGCTGTTCGGCTGGGACCTGGATTTCCTGCGGCCCGGCCTGCCGCTGGTCGTGGCCGGACAGTTCTCCTACATCGCGACCATCACCACGCTCATGATCAGCGCGCGGCTGAAGCGCTTCGACCGCACGCTCGAGGAGGCGGCGCTGAATCTCGGGGCCTCGCACGCGGCGGTGCTGCGCACGATCACGTTTCCCTACCTGCGGCCGGCGCTGATCGGCTCGGCCGCTATTTCGTTCCTGATGTCGTTCGAGAATTTCAATACCACGCTCATTCTCGTTGGCAACGATGCGCCGCTGACGGTGACCATGTACGGCCGCATGCGGGAAGGCGCCAGTCCCGTGCTCAACGCGGTGAGTCTGTTCCTGATGCTGGCCTCGGCCGCGCTGGCGCTGTCGCTGCTGCGCGGGAGCAAGCGCGCGTCTTGAAGCTCACCGGCGCCAGGACTTTCGTGGTTGGCAATCCCCCGCCGCACTACGGCGGACGTTACTTCGTGTTCGTCAAGCTCACCAACGACGCGGGCGTCGAGGGCGTTGGCGAGTGCTATTGCGTTCCCTTCGATCCGCACCTGGTGGCGAAGCTCATCGAGGACACTTTCGAACGCTATCTTGCGGGCGAGGACCCGCACGACATCGAGCGCATCTGGCGGCGGGTCTATTCAGCCGGCTTCACGCAGCATCCGGATCTCACGCTCATGGGTGTCTTAAGCGCGCTCGAGATGGCCTGCTGGGACATCATCGGCAAAGAAGCCGGCGTGCCGGTGTACAAGCTGCTCGGCGGCCGCGTGCACGAGCGGCTGCGAAGCTACACCTATATCTATGCCCGCCCCGGTGACCGTAGCGATGTCTATCGCGACCCGGTGTTGGCAGCGGAGCGTGCGCATGAATACCTGGGCCAGGGATTCACCGCGCTGAAGTTCGACCCGGCGGGTCCCTACACCGCCTTCGATGGACGGCAGTTGAGCCTCGAGGACCTCGATCGCTGCGAACGCTTCTGCCAATTGCTGCGCGAGGCCGTGGGATCGCGGGCCGACCTGCTGTTCGGCACCCACGGACAGATGACCGCGGCCGGCGCGATCCGGCTGGCACGGCGCCTGGAACCCTACGAACCGCTGTGGTTTGAAGAACCAGTCCCGCCCGATGCGCCCGAGGAGATGGCGAAAGTCGCGCGCGCCACCTCGATTCCGATTGCGGCCGGGGAGCGGCTGACCACCAAGTACGATTTTGGCCGCCTGCTGCGCGCCGACGCCGCGGCGATCCTGCAGATGAATCTTGGCCGTGTCGGCGGCCTGCTGGAAGCCAAGAAGATCGCGGCGATGGCCGAAGTGCAGCATGTGCAGATCGCGCCGCATCTCTACTGCGGGCCGGTGGTCGGCGCCGCCAATATCCAGCTGGCCACCTGCAGCCCGAATTTTCTGATTCTCGAAGGCATTGAGCGCTGGGGCGGCTTCCACGCGGATATCCTTAAAATCCCGCTTCGATGGGAAGACGGCTACGTGATTCCGCCCACGGAACCCGGGCTGGGCGTGGAGTTGAACGAAGCGTTCATCGCGCAGCATCCTTACACCGGCAAGGCCCTGCACCTCGAGATGGCGGACCGGCCGATCTAGCACGACCTTGGAGTCGTTCGACCACATCATCGTCGGCGCCGGCACTGCCGGTTGCGTGATCGCCAACCGGCTGATAGCGAGCGGCTCGCGACGCGTGCTGCTGCTGGAAGCGGGCGGCTCGGACCGCCGCTTCTGGATCAGGCTCCCGGTCGGCTATGGCCGCACTTTCACCGACCCGCGCGTCAACTGGATGTACGAGGGTGAGCCCGATGCCGGCCTCGGCGGCCGGCGCGGCTACGTGCCGCGCGGCAAGGTATTGGGCGGCTCGGGTTCCATCAACGCCATGGTCTATGTGCGGGGATTGCCGCACGACTACGATGATTGGCGCAGTCTTGGGAATCCCGGCTGGGGCTACGATGACGTGCGGCCCTGGTTCGAGCTCGCCGAGCAACGCATGCAGCGAACCGATGTATCGCCCTTTGCGCACCTGCTGACGCACGCCTGGCTCGAGAGCTGCCAGCACCTGGGACTGCCGCGGAGCGCGGATTTCAACGGCCCACAGCCTGAGGGCGTAGGTCTCTATCGGTTCACCACGCGTGATGGCGTGCGCGAATCCACCGCCACGCGCTATCTGCGGCCGGTGCAGAAGACCTCCAATCTCACGCTGCGACTTCACTCGAGGGTGCTGCGCATCCTCATCGAGGGTCAGCGCGCGGTCGGTGTGCGCTACACCCATGCGGGCCGCGAGTTGACAGCGCATGCCACGCGCGCCGTGGTGCTGAGCGCGGGTGCCATCAACACGCCGCAACTGCTGCAGCTGTCCGGCATCGGGCCCGCGGTACTGCTCGAGCAACACGGCATTCCGGTGCTGGCCGATCACCCGGCCGTGGGCAGCCATCTGCAGGACCACCTGGCCGTCTCTTACTTCTTCCGCTCCACCGTGCCGACGCTCAACAACGAGCTCTATCCCTGGCACGGCAAGCTGCGCGCCATAGCGCGATATCTCGCCACCCGGAGCGGACCGCTGTCCATGAGCGTCAACCAGGCCGGCGGCTTCGTCCGCAGCGATCCCACGCAGCCGCGCGCGAATCTGCAGCTCTACTTCAACCCGATGACCTTTTCGAGCTCTCCGGGCCGGCACCGGCGGCTGCTGAGCCCCGATCCCTTCCCGGGTTTCCTGCTGTCGTGCCAGAGCTGTCGGCCGACCAGCCGCGGCCAGGTGAAGATCGGCTCGGCAAACCCGCTGGCTGCGCCGCTGATTTACGCCAACTCGCTGTCGACCGAAAAGGACATCGCCGAAGTTATCGCCGGCACCCGCCTGCTGCGCGAGATCGCCGCCACGCGGCCGCTCAGCGATTACACGGCCTCGGAATTTCGCCCCGGCATCGAGATTCAGTCCGATGCCGAGCGGCTGGCCGATTTCAGGCAGCGTGCCGGGTCGATATTTCACCCGGTTGGCACTTGTCGCATGGGCCCGGACCCGCGCCAAGCTGTGGTCGATGCGCGCCTGCGCGTGCACGGCATCGCCGGCCTGCGCATCATCGACGCCTCGGTATTTCCGACGGTGACTTCGGGCAATACCAACGCGCCGACCATCATGGTGGCGGAGAAAGCGACCGCGATGTTGCTGGAGGACGATTCATGAGAAGCTGCCGTGGACATCTATGCAAACGGTAACCACCCTCGAAGGCCAGGAAGAACATCGTCTGTCGCATGCGCTGCGACCGCGCCACGTTACGATGATCACCATTGGCGGCATCATTGGCGCCGGTCTGTTCGTCAGCAGCAGCGTGGCCATCTCGGCCGTCGGGCCCGCAGTGATCCTCAGTTACGCACTCACCGGTTTGATGTTCCTGCTGGTGATGCGCAGTCTCGGGGAGATGGCGGTGGAGATGCCGAAGGTGCGCTCCTTCACCGAGTTTGCGCGCGCCGGGCTTGGCGATTGGGCCGGATTCGCGGTTGGGTGGCTGTACTGGTATTTCTGGATCATCGTGATACCGGTAGAGGCCATCGCCGGCGCTACCATCCTGGAACGTTGGATAGCGCTGCCGAACTGGTGTCTCGGATCGATCCTCATGGCGATCATGGCCGGTGTCAACCTGATGTCCGCCAAATCCTTCGGTGAATTCGAATTCTGGTTCGCCTCCATCAAAGTCGTGGCCATCGTGATTTTCATCGCCATCTGCGCCGCGTTCGCATTCGGCTTCACGTCTCCCACGGGCGCGACCTTCGGCAACCTCACGGCCTACGGCGGATTCGCGCCTTTCGGCGCCGTGGCCGTGCTTGCGGGCTCGGTGACGGTGTTCTTCTCGATGATGGGTGCGGAAGTCGTCACTATCGCCGCCGCCGAATCGACCGAGCCCGCAAAGGCGGTGGCACGCATGGTATCCACGGTGGTGTGGCGAATCCTGGCGTTCTATATCGGCTCGGTGACACTGATCGTGAGCGTGGTGCCGTGGAACTCGATCAAGCCGGGCGAATCGCCGTTCGCGCACGCACTCGACCACATGCACATCCCCTACGCCGGTTCGATCATGTCGGCGATCGTACTGACCGCCGTGCTCTCCTGCCTCAACTCCTCGTTCTATGTGGCTTCGCGGGTGCTGTTCGTGCTGGCAGAACGCGGCGACGCACCGCGCTGGCTGGTGGTGACGAACCGCCGCCACGTTCCCGCGCGCTCGGTGTTGCTGGCTGCGGCCGCCGGCTTTGCCGGCGTAATCGCGGCAATACTTTCTCCGGTCGTCGTCTTCGGCTGGCTCGTCAAAGCTTCGGGCGCGCTGATCGTCCTCATATACCTGGCCATCGTGGTGTCGCAGATCCGTCTGCGCCGCGAGCGCGAACGCAACGGGGCACCGCCCCCGCTGCTGCCGATGTGGTTCTTTCCATGGCTGAGCTATGTAGCGGTAGCGGCCATGATCGGGATGCTTGTTGCGATGGGAACGATCCCTGGCCTCCGCAGCCAGCTCTGGGCCAGCCTCATCAGCGTGGCCGTGGCACTGGCGGCCTACGCAGCCAGGCGGCGGCGCGCGTAACCGGATCGCACGGGTCGCTTGGCCGAGCACGTTCGGATCCTCATCATCGGCGGCGGAGCCGTCGGCTGCAGTTGTCTCTATCACCTGGCAGCGATGGGCTGGGACGATGCGATCCTGCTGGAACGCGACGATCTGACTTCAGGCTCTACCTGGCACGCGGCCGGTAACTGTCCCACCTTCGCCGCCAATCCATCGCTGCTGAAACTGCAGCAGTATTCGGCCGCGCTCTACCGGCGACTCGCCGACGACACCGGCTACCCGATCAACTATCACCTCACCGGCTCGGTGCGGCTGGCGCACACCGTTGAGCGCATGGACGAGTATCGCTATGTCGCCGCGATCGCGCAGAGCAACGGGCTCGATTACCGCATCCTCACCCCGCAGGAATTACAGCAGCGATATCCGCTGGTGGAGCTCGAGGATCTGAAGGGCGCCCTCTGGGATCCATGCGACGGCGATATCGATCCGGCGCAGCTGACCCAGGCATTAGCCGCGGGTGCACGCCGATTGGGCGCACGCGTCCAGCGCTTCACGCGCGTGACGGGGCTTGAGCGGGGTACCGCGGGCGAGTGGCGTGTAATGACTAACCGGGGCGAATACACCGCCGAGTTCATCGTCAACGCGGCGGGCTACCGCGCCGGTGAAGTCATGGCATTGCTTGGCGAGCCGCTGCCGATCGTTACGATGTCGCACCAATACCTGGTTACTGATGAGATTCCGCAAGTGCAGGCCCGCGCGCAACGGCTGCCGCTGCTGCGCGATCCCGATGTGTCCTACTACCTGCGCCAGGAAGGAGGCGGCCTGATCCTGGGTCCCTACGAGCAGCGTGCCACACCGGCGTGGCTCGATGGCATCCCCGATGAGTTCGCCTTCCGGCTATGGGACGACGATCTGGATCGGGTCGAGACCTATATCGAAGCCGCGTACCGGCGCGTACCGGTGCTCGCCAGCGCGGGCGTCAAACGCGTCGTCAACGGGCCAATCCCCTACTCGCCCGACGGCCTGCCCTACCTGGGGCCTGC
This sequence comes from uncultured Gammaproteobacteria bacterium, assembly GCA_963771665.1. Classification (GTDB taxonomy): domain Bacteria; phylum Pseudomonadota; class Gammaproteobacteria; order Steroidobacterales; family Steroidobacteraceae; genus FEN-1191. The sequence continues at coordinate 102,934 of CAVYUK010000023.1, forward strand.
CCACGGGTTGCCCAACTTCTATCATTGCAACACCTTCAGCTTCGGCATCGCGCAGGCGGGCGGGGCCGGCAAGGCGCTCAGCGAATGGGTTGTCCATGGCGCACCTGAGTGGGACCTGTGGTGCGTGGATCCCCGTCGCTTCACGCACTACGCCACGCGCGACTATACGATCGCAAAAGCCACCGAGACCTACCAGCTCGAGTACGCGCCGGCATTCCCGCTGGAGGAACGTGCGGCCGGGAGGCCGTTGCGGCTCTCTCCGCTGCACACGCAGCTGGCCAGTCGCGGCGCGCAATTTGGTGTTCGCGGCGGCTGGGAACGCGCGCTCTGGTACGAGGGGCGCGCCGGCGCATCCGGCAACCTGAGCTTCCGTCGCCAGCGCGGCTGGAACAGCCCCGTCGGCGCGGAAGTCCGGGCAGTGCGCAGCGACGTCGGGGTCATGGATCTTCCCGGATTCACACGGTTTTTGATCGAGGGGCCGGGCGCCGCAGCGTTCCTCGACAGGCTGCTCTGTTCGCGGCTGCCGCGATTGAACCGGGTCGCCCTCGCCTATGCGCTCCACCCCCAGGGCCGCATCCTCAGCGAGTTCACGCTCACGCGTATCGGACCCGAGAGCTTCTACGCCATGTCGGCGGCAGCGGCGGAGTGGCATGACGAAGATGTGCTGTCGCGAGCCATTCCGGCTGACGGCTCAATTCGAATCCAGCGCCTCACGGAATCCGCGGATGCGCTGGTGCTCGCAGGGCCGCGCGCACGCGCGCTGTTGAGCCAGATCACGACGGCAGACCTGTCGAATGAGGCCTTCCCATGGCTCTCGGCTCGCTTCATCGACCTTGCCGGCGCGCGCGTGCTGGCGCTACGGGTCAGCTACGCGGGCGAGCTCGGCTGGGAGCTGCACGCGGACAATGGAGACATGCCGCGCCTGTACGACGCCGTGCTGGCGGCCGGATCCGCACACGGGCTGCGCCACTTTGGCCTCTATGCGCTCGACAGCCTGCGCATCGACAAGTGCTATCGCGGTTGGAAATCGGATCTCGACTCGTGCATATCGCCATTCGAGGCATCGCTGGACCGCTTCGTGGATATGGCCAAGCCGCAGTTCGTGGGCCGCGACGCGCTCGCGGCCGAGCTCGAGCGCGGCATTGTGCGTCGCCTCGTGCCGCTGGTGCTGGCCGATGCCGGCGACGCGGATGCGCTGGCCGGCAGCCCGATCTATAAGGGCAATGAGCCAGCCAATGAGGCCATCGGCTTCGTCACCTCGGGCACCTGGAGCTACACGCTTGGCAGCAGTATTGCCCTGGGCTGTGTCCGGGCCGACCTGGCCCGGCCGGGTACAACTCTATACATCGATATTCTCGGCGAGCGTTGCGCGGCCATTGTCGGCGGCGAGCCGCTGTTCGATCCGGAGAATCGCCGCCCGCGCGCGTAGCGAGGCGCTTTTAGACAGGCTTCGGGAAGCGCGCCATGCGTTCCAGGTCGTTCAGTTCCTGGTCGTTGCGGATATAGAGCCGACTGGCATCGCGCAGCGGCTGGAAATCCCACGAACGGTAGCGGCCCTGGCGCAGTGCTTCGTAGACGAAATGACGCCGCTGCTGGCTGGCCAGCACTTCGGCGTGGATGGCCGTGAGATTCCAGCGCCGCGCGGCCTCGACGCGGAATTCTGCCGCTATCGCCGCGCCCTCGGGCAGCGCGGCAAGATTACGCAACTCATTGGGATCGGCCGCCACATCGTAAAGCTGGTCGGGGTCGACCGGCGAGTGCACGAACTTGTACGCGCCGCGGCGGATCATGATGATCGGAGCGATCGCGCCTTCGGCCAGGTATTCGCCCACGACCTCGCCCGCGCGGCGCCCACCCTCCAGATCCTCGAGCAGGCTGCGCCCATCGAGCGGCGCCGCGTACTTCGGCGCCGTGCCATCGCCTGCGATGTCGGCCAGCGTCGGCAGCAGATCCAGCAGCGAGGCGTGGGCTGCGACGCGGCGCGGCGCGAATCGTCCGGGTGCATGCACGATCAGTGGAATGCGGCAGGCGGGCTCGTAGAAATTCATTTTGTACCAGAGACCGCGCTCGCCCAGCATGTCGCCGTGGTCGGCGATCAGCAGGACCACCGTGTTCGCATCCAGCGCCGCCTGCTTCAACGTCGCCACCAGCGTCCCGACCTGGTCGTCCACATACGAGACCGCGCCGTAATAGGCGCGCCGCGCGGCGCGAACCTGCGCCGCATCGGGTTTGGAAAGATCAAGGCCGATGACGTGCCGCAGTCGTGTCGCGTGCGGATCCTCATTGCCGGCGAGATCGGAGACCTGCGGCGGCGTAATCTCCTCATCGCGATATCGATCCCAGTAGGCCTGCGGCACTACGTAGGGATCGTGCGGATGCGTCATCGACACCACGAGACAGAACGGTCGCCGGTCGGAGCTGCGTGCCAAGTCGAACAGCTTCTGGCGCGCAGCGGTGACGACTTCATCGTCAAAGTCGATCTGGTTGGTGCGAACACAGGAGCCCGCCTGCAGCACTGAGTCCATGCTGTGATACCAGCCGGGGCGCGCATCGAATTGCGTCCAGTCCGGCGTCCAGCCGAAATCCGCTGGATAGATATCGGTGGTCAGCCTTTCCTCGAACCCGTGCAGCTGATCGGGTCCGCAGAAATGCATTTTGCCGGACAACGTCGTCTGGTAGCCGGCGGCGCGCAGATAGTGCGCAAAGGTCGGTACCTGTGCCGGGAATTCCGACGCGTTGTCGTAGCCGCCAATCTTCGAAGGGAGCTGGCCAGCCAGCATGGAAAACCGCGACGGCGCGCACAGCGGGCTGTTGCAATAGAACGAGTCAAACACCACGCCGCTATCCGCCAGTGCATCGATGGCGGGCGTGCGCGCCGTGGGGCCGCCAAAGGCTTTGAGGGCCCGCGCGGTCAGCTGGTCGGCCATCAGGATCAGGAAATTGGGTTTCATCAGGTAAGCAGGCTCTTCGCCAGCAACGACTCATCGAGCGCATAGCCCATGCCCGGCGCATCGCTCAAAGTGATGACACCATCGGCGCCCGCCTCCAGCGGCTCGACCATCATGAAATCGCGCCGCGACAGATCCCAGTCCGGCGGGTCGAACGGGTACTCGAGATAGGGTGAGTCCGCCAATCCGGCCGCGAGGTGTGCGTTGGCGGTCACACCCATGCCGTTGGTCCAGGTATGCGGCGTGAACACGATGCCGTGTTCCTGCGCCATGGTCACGGCCCGGCGCGCACCAGTGATGCCGCCGACCAGCGCGACATCGGGCTGCAGCACGTCGAGGCAGCCGCGCGTGGTGAGCTCGCGCAGTTCGTGCAGCGAGCGCGTCATCTCCCCGCCGGCGATACGCACGTCGGTGGCCTCGCGCAGCGCGCGCATGCCGTCATAGTCGGCACGGTGCAGCGGCTCTTCCATCCAGTACACGTCGAGCTGCTCGAGTTCGCGCGCCACGGTGAGCGCGTCCTTGAGCGCCCACGGCGCCTCGGTATCCCAGGGCATGCGCCAGCCCTGGTTGCAGTCGACCATCAGCTCGAGCCGATTTCCGACCCGCGCGCGCACCGCTTCGAGCGCGCGAATGTCATCGCGCCAATCGCCGCGCCGGAAGCGGATCTTCAGTGCCTGGAAGCCGCCTGCGAGGTAACCTTCGGCCGCCTCGGCCAGCGCATCGGCATCGCGCAGCACCCCCGATGAGGCGTAGGCGCGCACGCGGTTGGAGAGGCCTCCCAGCAGCTTCCAGCAGGGCTGCCCGGTGATTTTCCCGGCCAGGTCCCAGAGCGCGAGATCCAGCGGCCAGCAGCGGCCGTAATGAAAGTCGATGTGCGACAGCACGCGGTAGTGGCGTTCGAGCGCGAGCGGATCCTGTCCGATGAACAGATGCTCGTGCCCCGCGAATCCGACCATGAGATCGCCCGAACCCAGGCCCACCAACCCGTCCTGCGTCTGTACGCGCACGATGGTGGCATCGAAGTGGCGGCGTGGATTGCTGTCCCAGCTGGCGTGAAACGGCGGCTCGAGCGGTAGCCGGTGGTGCGTGATCCCGATCGACGCGATGCGATGGGCCACTATTTATACGCCGTCCACAGCGTCTTCAGATCCGTGTACTTGTCGATCGCATGCGGCGAGCGATCGCGGCCGAAACCGGACTGCTTGAAACCGCCGAAGGGGGTCGCGAACGAAGAGCGATCGAAGGCGTTCACCCAGACGGTTCCAGCGCGCAACGCATTCGACAACCGGTGCGCGACATTCATGTCGCTGGTCCAGACCGCCGCGGCCAGTCCATAGATGCTGTCGTTGGCCAGCCGCAGCGCCTGCGACTCTTCCTTGAACGTGCTCACGACCAGCACCGGGCCGAAGATCTCCTCCCGCGCCACGCGCATGTCGGGCTGCACCGCATCGAGAATGGTCGCTTCGACGTAGAAGCCGCCGGTCTCGCTGAGCGCGCGTTTGCCGCCCAGCGCCACGCGCGCACCGGCCTGCACGCCATCGTCGATGTAGCCGAGCACACGCTTCATATGGCCCTGATCGATGAGCGCGCCCATCTGCGTCGCGGGCTCCCAGGGAAAGCCCAGGGTGATGCCCGCCGCGACGCGCGCGATGGCGGCGACCAGTTCGTCCTTGACGCTTTCGTGCACGATCACGCGGGAGCCGGCATGGCAGGTTTCGCCGGCGTTGTAGTAGATGCCCCAGGCGATACCTTCGGCCGCGGCCGCAATGTCGGCGTCGGCCATCACGACGTGCGGACTCTTGCCGCCGCACTCGAGTGCCACACGCTTCATGTTCGACTCGCCGGCGTAGCGCAGCATGAGCTTGCCGACCTCGGTGGAGCCCGTAAAGCTCACCATGTCGACATCGCCGTGCAGGGCCAGCGCCTTGCCGGCTTCCTCGCCGTACCCTGGCACCACGTTGAACGCACCGGGCGGCAGGCCCGCCTCGACGGCGAGTTCCCCTAAGCGAATCGCGCTGAGGGGCGATTGCTCGGCCGGCTTCAGCACCACCGAGTTTCCCGACAACAGCGCGGGGCCCAGTTTCCAGCTGCTGATGATGAGCGGATAGTTCCACGGCACGATGGCCGCGATCACGCCCAGCGGCTCGCGACGCACCAGCGCCAGGTCGTTGGGACCGGTGGGAGCGACCTCATCGTAGAGCTTGTCGGCAAATTCGGCGTAATACGCAATGCAATCGGCCGCGAAGGGCACATCGACGGCCAGCGAATTGCCGATCGGTTTGCCGACATCCAGCGTCTCGAGGACTGCCAGCCGTTCCAGGTCGCCGCGGATGAGTTCGGCAAAGCGCAGCAGCACGCGCTTGCGATCTTTTGGATCGCGATGACGCCAGTGCCCTGCCTCGAACGTCGCGCGACCGTTCGCCACGGCGGCATCGACATCTGCGGCCGCGCAGCGTGCGACATCGCCGATGGACTTGCCGTCGATGGGACTGATGTTCTCGAAGCGCGCGCCGGACTGCGCCGCGACGAGACGTCCATTGATGAAAGCGCGACCCTCGGGCGCCAGTCCCTTGAGGGTCTGTTCCCATTGCGCGCGGCTGCGAGTGGCGAGCGATGTCATGCGGCGACGTTCGTTGTATCAGTTGGCCGTGAGGAGGGCGGTCGCAAATTCCAGCAGATCCTGTTCGCGGACTTCGCGGCGGTTGGAGCGGCGCATGGGTTCGTTTTCCGGTTGCGCCATCTGCTGCGCCAGCTGTGCCGGCGTAATCGCATCATGGCCCTCGCCCGCCAGCGAAACTTTGACACCGACCTGGCGCAGCAGCCGCTCGAACGCCCCGGGCAGTCGCCGGGCATCGGCAGCCTCGCCCATGGCGTGCGCGGCAGCCGCGAAGGCCGCATCGTTCTCGGCCACGCTCCAGTCCAGGGTGGCGCGCATGGCAAGGCCGACGGCGCGGCCGTGATGCACCGGCCGCAGCGAGGCCAGCGCATGACCGATGTTGTGCGCGATGGCCGTGCCGCAGTTGTCGATGCCGATGCCGGCGAAAGTCGCGGCCCACTGCAGGCCCGCGCGAGCCGCAAGATCTCCGGGCGAATTGACCGCCTGCCGCAGATGCTGCACCACCAGTCTGATGGCCTGGTGGCAGTACATGTCGTTGGCGGGATTGGCGTTTCTATTCGTGGATGCCTCGATGGCATGCACCAGCGCATCGATGCCCGTGGCCGCAGTCAGGTGCGTCGGCAACCCCGTGGTCAGCACCGGATCGAGCAGGATGACATCCGCCTTGAGTGCATCGCCCCACAACCACACCTTGCGGTGTTCCGCGTCCGAGAGCACCGCGGTGCGCGTTGCCTCCGAACCCGTCCCGGAAGTGGTCGGCACGCACACGCAGGCCAGGCGCGAGGCGGGAAACGGATTCGCGCACAGGCCGTAGTGACTTGCCGGTGCCGTCGCACCCGCAATGGCCGCGACGGTTTTACCCAGATCCATCGCCGAGCCGCCGCCAATTGCGACCATGACCTGGGCAGCCTCAGCGCGTGCCAACGCTGCGGCGGCGTCGGTCTGTGCCATGGTCGGATCGCTTTGAACCTCATCGAACACGGTGACGCCGAGACCACCCGAACGCAACGCGCGTTCGGCGATGTCGATCAGGCCCAGCGCCTTCATGGCCGGATCGGCGACCAGCAGCACATGCCTGATCGCACTCGCGGCCGATGCGATCCCGCCGATCACGCCAGCGAGATCGGCGAGAGCGCCGGCGCCCTGTACGATCTTCGGCACGCGATCGAGGGACAGAGTGCTCATCGACGTCAGGGGTTCTTCGGCGTGTAGAACGGATTGCCGACTGACTTCAGTGCGGCTTCAAGATCCGCGCGTGAAGGCCAGCCCGTCATGAGCGCGCGCTGCGCGGCCAATCGCGCGGCCACCTTGTTGTTGGCATAGACCGCCTCGGCATCGTCGGCCTTGGTGTTGACCCAGACCAGCGCGATCGCGAGCCAGGAATCTTCGGCTCCGGCCGGCAACACGCCATCGAGCAGTGCGCGAGTGATTCCTGCGCCGACGCCGAGTTGCGCCGGGCCCCAGGTCATGTTCTCGTGATTCGCATCGTGCAGCACGGCTTTGCCGATGAAGAGAGTCGCCGGCTTCACGGGCACGTTCGGCTTCAGCACGGCCTGGAACGGAATATGGCCCGGACCCGGACTTGCGGCCGCGGTAGCCCAGGCCGTGGCCAGTGGGCCATCCTTGGGCCCGAGCAGCAGATTGATGTGTGCCGCGTTGGGGCCGCTGCCCTCGAAGCCTTCGCCGATATAGATCATGCCGGTCTCTCAGTGCGAAAAGTTATTGCTTGCCCAGCGCGCGCGGACGGCGGGTCGGGTTGTAGTCGTTGATCTCATCGCGCGGCCGATAGGGTGCTTCCAGCTGCGCGCGTTCCTCGGCGGTCAGTTCGAGCGCTGCGGCCGCGACGGCCACATCGACCTGGTCGGGCGCATCGGCACCGATCAGGGGCGAGGTGATGCGTGAACTGCCGGCTACCCAGGCCGTGGCGATGTGTGCCGGGGTGACGCCACGAGTGACGCTGAGCTCGCGCACGCGACGCGCGATCTCGACATCGATCTCATCGCCGTAAAAATTCAGATAGATGTCGTGCGCCGTGCGGGCGGTCTGCGTGGCGCCGGTCAGAAAGCCGCGCGCCAGCGGGCTGAAGGTCGTCACCGCAATGCCCTCCTCCTGGCAGTACGGCATCATCTCGCGCTCTTCTTCCCTATAAAGCAGATTGTACTGGCACTGCATGTTCACGAACGGCGTCCAGCGATGCAGCCGCGCGGTGTAGTTCATCTTCACGAACTGCCACACGTACATAGTCGAGGCGCCGAGGTAGCGCACCTTGCCGGCCTTGACGACATCGTGCAGCGCTTCGAGCGTCTCCTCGATGCGCGTATCGGGATCGAAGGCATGAATCACGTACAGATCAATGTAGTCGGTGCCCATTCGACGCAGCGAGCGATCCACCGATGCCATGATGTGTTTGCGCGATAGGCCGCGATCGTTCGCCGCCTCGCTCATCGGGTAGAACACCTTGGTGGCGAGCACGAGGTCATCGCGGCGAGTCTGCTTGAGCAGGTAACGCGCTACCACCTCTTCGTTGCGGCCATTGGAATACCAGTCGGCCATGTCAAAGAAGGTGAAACCCAGATCGAGCGCGCGCTTGAGGATGGGCTGCACCTTGTCCTCGTCGAGCACCCAGCCCTTCCACGCGGAGCTGCCGAATCCCATGGTGCCGAGGCACATTTTGGAGACCCGAAGACCGGTCTGGCCGAAGCGGACTTGCTGCAGGGTGGACGGCATTGTGGACGGCACCGTGGTGATCTTAAGCGCTCGTGGGCGATTCGGGCCAGCAGACTTGCATGACCTTAAGTCCCTGAAAAGCTGAGAAAATGCATACCGCTATCGAAAAATAGCATGAATTGCCGGCCGCCCGGCAGATTGCGGCCTGCTCAGCGCTACGATGGGCTCATGGCAAAACCCCAGATCGGTCGTCGCTGGCTGCCCCTCAACGCATTGCGCGCCTTCGAGTCGGTAGCCAAGCACGGCAGCTTCACCGCGGCCGCGCATGCGCTGCAGATCTCGCAAAGCGCCCTCTCGCGCCATGTCATGGCGGTGGAGACGCTGATCGGGGTACAGCTGTTCGAGCGGCGGCCCCACTCCCTGACCCTCACGAGTGCCGGCGAGCACCTGCTACCTGCGGTGATCAAATCCCTCGATGGACTCGAACTGGCGCTCAACAATATCCGACGGCCGGACACGCCTACGCTGCGGACGCTGCGCGTACAGATGCCGCCGAGCTTCGCCACCCACCTCGCCGTGCCGATCCTGCGCGACTTCCGCCGCGCAAGCGCGGAAGTTGAGATCGATGTGATCAGCCCCTATGGCGTCGGCCCGCCACTCGTGGATGTCGATGTGGCGGTGGTGTATTCCAAGCCGATGGTCACGGATCTCGTCACCGATCTGCTCTGGTCCGCCCGCCTGAGCGTGCTTTGCCACCCGCAGCTGTATGAGCGCCACCAGGGCCAGGACCTCGCCGCGCTGATCAGCGCCAACGAGATCATCCACGTCCGCATCAACGACCTGCCCCGGCACTATTTATGGACGCAGTTTGTGCGCCACGCGGGACTGGCCGGCATCAATATCGAGCGAGGACTGGTTTTCGACACCGCTATGCTCGCCGTGCAGTACGCGCTCAGCGGCGAGGGACTGGTTCTCGTCGACACGAATCTCTTCGGCGAACACGTGCGCACCGGCGCGCTCGTCAAGCCGTTCGACATAGAGTTCGATGAGGGGTTCGGCTACTACCTGCTGACGCATCCGGAAGCCTTGAGCGATCCGGCCATAGCCAACTTCCGCTCCTGGCTGATTGGGCGGCTCGGGCCCGGGCAAACGGCGCCCGAGGACGCCCTCCAAGCTGACCCGTGACGGCTGCTGCCTGAATTTCTGGCGAAAGCCCCCCGTTTGGGAGGCTGTGAAAAGAGGCGTCCGATTGAAAAAATAGTTGCCTAGACGACCAAAAAAAGATGGAAACCCTATGCAACGCCCGCCTGAAAAGATCAGCCCCGTCGAGTCCCACCTGGCCTACTGGTTGCGCTACGTGGGCTACCGCCTCTGCCAGGAGCTTCGCCTACGGGCGCGCCAGTTTGGCGTGACGGCTGCCGAATGGGTGCTGCTGCGTAAGCTGTCCGAACATGAGCAGGGCGAGATGCCCAGCCGGCTCGCGTGGCGGCTCGGCCTGAGCCGCAGCCACGTCTCGAGACTGGCAAAGAGACTTGAAATCAAAGGGTTAATCCATCGCGAGAAATCCCTCTCGGATCGCCGGGCCCTGATCCTGAGGCTGACGGCGGCAGGGCGCGCGGTGATCCCCCGCGTGGCCGCGGCGGCCGATGAGACCAACGCGCGCAATTTCGGCAGGACGGGGGAGGCGGTGAACCAGACCATCGAGCGGGCGGTGAAGGGGATCGTCCGCCGCGATCGATTCAGATTCGTGCCGCCCGAGCACTGCCACATCAACCGCAAGCTCTGGTTCATGGCTCCGGATTGGGACGGGTAAGGGACCGGGCGCGGAAGGATAACGGCTAGGGGTAAGGTCCGCCGGTGGCGTCGTTGCCGCCGTCTACCGGCAGGTTGGCACCGGTGATATAGCTGGCCTCGCTCGAGGCCAGAAAACGGATCACGCGGCCGACCTCGTGCGGGGCTGCAAGGCGCCGCAATGGAATGCCGGCCGCGAGCCTCTGCAGGTGGTGCTTAGGATCGCCGCCATGGGTGGCAAGAATGTCATCCACCATCTGGGTGTGTATCTCGCCGGGGCAGACCGAATTGACGCGAATGTTGTCGCGCGCGTGGTCGAGCGCGAGGCAGCGTGTCATCTGCACCACGGCACCCTTGGAAGTGCAGTAGGCCACGTGATTGGGCTCGCCGTTGAGTCCCCATTCGGAAGCGACATTGACGATGGCGCCGCCGCCGATGGTGCGCATGTGGGCGATGGCGGCGCGGCTCAGATAGAACACGGCGGTGACATTGACCGCAATGGTGTCGAGCCACTGCGCATTGGTGGTATCGGGGGCGCTGGCGGTGTAGAGGATACCGGCGTTATTGACCAGGATGTCGAGGCCGCCGAGTTCGCGGACCGTCATTGCGACGAGTGCCTCGCAGGCGCCCTCGGCGCGGACATCGACCGTCGTGAATGCCGCCCGCGTGCCGCTTTCGCGCAGCGATGCCGTGACGGCTTCGCCGCGAGCCGCATTACGCCCGCAGACCATGACGGCGGCGCCCGCCTCGGCCAGGCAGCGCGCCGTGGCTTCACCGATGCCCGTGGTCGAGCCGGTGACGAGCGCAACCTTACCGGACAGATCCACCACGGCAGTCATGACGGCGGCGGTACCAATGAACGTCAGCTGATCTTCACCATCACATGGCGCACGAAGGTGTAGTCCTCGAGCGCGAACATGCTCAGATCCTTGCCGTAGCCGGACTGCTTGAGCCCGCCGTGCGGCGTCTCGCTGACGATCATGAAGTGGGTATTGACCCAGCTGCAGCCGTAGCGAAGCCGCGCGGCCGTGGCCATCGCGCGTGTGACATCCCGGGACCAGACCGAGGAGGCGAGTCCGTAGTCGGAATCGTTGGCCCAGGTGATGGCCTCCTCGACATCCTTGAAAGGCGTCACCGTGACGACCGGACCGAACACTTCGCGGCGCACGATCTCATCGGTCTGCAGAGCACCGGCGAGCACGGTGGGCTGGTAGAAGAAGCCCTTGCCCGAGGCCGGGCGCTGCTTGCCAGTCGCGGCCGTGATGTGCGGGCTGGTGAGCGCGCGCTCGACGAAGGAGGCGACGCGGCTGCGCTGCGTGCCGGAGATCAGCGGGCCCAGTTCGTTTTCGCTGTCGGTGGCGCTGTCGTACTTGAGCGTGTTGGCGGCGCTGGAGAGATCGGCGACCAGCTTCTCGTAGATCTTCGAGCCCGCGTAGATGCGGCAGGCGGCAGTACAGTCCTGGCCCGCGTTGTAGAAGCCGAAGGTGCGAATGCCCTCGACCACCGCACCAAGATCGGCATCGTCGAACACCACCACCGGCGCCTTGCCGCCGAGTTCGAGGTGAGTGCGCTTGATGGGCTTGGCCGCTGCAGCCACGACTTTTTCGCCGGTGGCGATGCTGCCCGTCAGCGATACCATCGCTACCTTGGGGTGGCGGATGAGGTGATCGCCGACGGTCGCGCCCTTGCCGGAGACGATGTTGACGACACCCTCGGGGAGGATGCCGGCCAGGTGCTTGCCCAGCAGCAAGGTCGTCATCGGAGTGAGCTCGGAGGGCTTCAAAACGATGCTGTTGCCGGCGGCGATGGCCGGAGCCAGCTTCCAGGCGCCCATCATGAGCGGGTAGTTCCAGGGAGCAATCGAACCAATCACGCCGAGCGGATCGCGCCGGATCATGGAGGTGTGGCCGGCCAGGTATTCCGCGGCGACGGGGCCGTGCATGCAGCGCACCGCGCCGCCGAAGAAACGGAAGCAATCGGCGATCGCCGGAATCTCATCGCGCAGCATCAGGTGCTTGGGCTTGCCGGTGTTGAGTGCTTCGAGATCCGCGAATGCATCGGCCTCGCGCTCGATCATATCGGCGATCTTGAAGAGATAACCGGCGCGCTCTCCGGGCGTGGTCAGCGACCATTTCTCGAAGGCCTTGGTGGCCGCATTGACAGCCGCATCGACCTGCGCCGGCGTGGCGTCGGGCACGCTCGCAAGTGTCTGGCCGGTGCGTGGATTGAGCACGGTTTCAGCCGGGCCCTGCCCCGCCTCCAACCGGCCTCCGATCAGCAAATCCGTGTGCATTTACGCGTACCTCTTTTGCAGCTGACCTTCGGCCGCGAGCTGCGCCGCCACGTCGTCCAGGGTTTTCTTCAATCGCGTGATCACTTCTTGCACCTGCGCTTCCGTGATGATCATCGGCGGACAGAGCGCAATGGTGTCGCCGATGGCCCGCACGATGAGTCCATTGTCGTGGCCGCGCGCAAAGGTGCGGGCGCCGACCTTGAGCTGCGGATCGAACGGCCGCTTCGAGGCCTTGTCTTCGACAAGTTCGATGCCGGCGATCAGGCCGGAGCCGCGCACCTCACCCACGAGCGGATGCGAGGCGAACTGCCTCGCGAGTTCCGCCTGCATGATCGCGCCGACGCGCGCGGCGTTGCCCATCAGATCGCGCTCTTCGATGATCTTGAGGTTCTCGAGCGCGACGGCCATGGCGAGCGGATGTCCCGAGGTCGTGAAACCGTGACCGAAGGTACCGATCTTGGCGGTGTTGTCGGCGACGGCCGAATACACGGCCTCCGAGAACAGCACCGCGGCCAGCGGCACGTATGAGGAGGTGAGCTGCTTGGAAACGACCATGATGTCGGGCTTGAAGCCGTAGTGCTGCGCCCCGAATGGGCTACCGACACGGCCGAAGCCGTTGATGACCTCATCAGACACCAGAAGAATGTCGTATTTGCGGCAGAGCGCTTCGATGCCCTGCCAATAACCCGCCGGCGGCGGCATGACGCCGCCCGCGCCCATGAGCGGCTCGCCGATGAAGGCCGCGACTGTGTCGGCACCTTCCTCGAGAATGACTTTCTCGGCTTCCGCCAGCAGCCGCGCGGTGAACTGCGCTTCGGTCTCCCCGGAATTGCCGAAGCGATAGAGGTGCGGGCAGGTCAGATGCCTTACGGGGATGGCAGGCAGATCGAAATCGCGATGATTGTTCGGCAGGCCGGTGAGGCTACCGGATGCCACGGTGATGCCGTGATACGACTTGTTTCGCGACAGAAACTTTTTCTTCTTCGGCCGACCCAGCGCGTTGTTATAATACCAGACCAGCTTGACGACGGTATCGTTGGCCTCTGAGCCCGAGTTGGTGAAGAACACGCGAGTCAGCTGCGCCGGTGTCATCGACACCAGCCTTTCGCCCAAGCGGATCATCGGCTCGTGCGATTTGTGACTGAAGATGTGGTAGTAGGGCAGCTTCGACATCTGCGCCGAGGCTGCCTCGACCAGGCGCGGCTCGTTGAAGCCGACGGCGACGGACCACAGACCGGCCATGGCTTCGATGTACTCGTTGCCGGCCGTGTCGTAAACGAATATCCCCTGGCCGCGATCGATGACGATCGGCCCGGTCTTCTCGTGCAAACGCGCATCCGTGTAGGGATGAAGTTCGGTGGCGACGTCAGCGCGCGCCAGCGGATTCGACAGGTTCTTGTTCATGATCTTGCCTCAGGAGCGGACCCCGCATTGTAATGACTGCGGGCACTCCCGGACCACCCCCGGCCGAGCTTGCTAGAGCAGATCGAAGATGAAGGTGTAGGCGGTGGACTTGGCGTCGCGGGAGTGCAGTTTCAGCGATCCCTTGGCGCCGGCATACTTACCCGTGCCGCCGGTGACCGCCAGCAGCGAATCCTTGTCGTCGTAGAACACCCCGGAGACTGTGATCTGCCCGTCTTTCAGCAGATTGGTCCAGCTGCACTCCCAGCTTTTCCCGACTTCGGTGCGCACGCAGTAGCCCTGATCGCTGCCGACCTGTGTCTTGTTGGCGGCATCGAACAGCGGGTTCGACCAGGTCAGCAGGTCGCCGGCGGAGTCGCCCTTGGCGCCCAGATCCAGCGTCGCGTCCGTCAGTGCGCGCTCGACGACTTCGATGCGCTCTGCCGCCAGCCCCGCCATCGGCACCAACGACAACGTGCCTACCAGCAGACGCATCCAGGTTCTCATGATAGCTGCCCCAGCCTTCAGAATTTCCAGGTGAAGTCGAGTCCGAGCGTGCGCGGCTGATTGGTCGACACGCGCGTGATCGTCGGCTGCTGCCAGGCGAACACCGTGTTGTCGATGGTCAGCGCCGCCAGCTTGTTGGTCAGATTGGTGGCCACGAAGTACGCGCCCCACTTGCCGGTGAACACGCCGGTCCGCAGGTCGAGCGTGTTGTGCGAGGGCAGCGTCTCACGGTAGTACGCCTGGTCCTGAATGGGCCCGACCAGCGAACTGGACACGCGGAACATGCCCGTCAAATCGGCAGCGACCGGCTGGTGATAATCGAGCGAGGCGATCATCGTGTATTCCGGCACGTTGATGATGTCGGTGCCAGGTGTGAAGCCGGCGGCGATAGCTGACACGGTGGGATCGTTGATCTTGGCGTTGGTATAGGCGCCGGAGATATCGAAGGTCAGCTGTTCAGTGATGCGCGCCGAGGTCTCTACCTCCGGTCCGTAAGCGCGGGCATTGCCGGCATTGGTATCGTAGGGATAACCGCACGTCAGCGACACTACCTGCTGGATGTTGGTCCATTTGATGTAGTAGACGTCGGCGTTAACGGTGAAGCGCCGGTCGTCAAACCTCGCTTTTTCGCCGAGCTCGAAGCTAAGCACCGAATCCGGGCCGTACGCAGGCTGCTTGGTAACGTAGGATAATCCAGCTGGAACGCCCAGCGCCGGATCGAGCTGATTGGCCAGCGGCAAATTGCAGTTGTACGCGTTTGGATTCGCTTCCAGCGTCTGCACGCTGGGGAGCGGAATAGGCAGATTCACGCCACCGGGACGCGAACCCTTGG
Source organism: uncultured Gammaproteobacteria bacterium (assembly GCA_963771665.1). Taxonomy (GTDB): domain Bacteria; phylum Pseudomonadota; class Gammaproteobacteria; order Steroidobacterales; family Steroidobacteraceae; genus FEN-1191. The sequence continues at coordinate 117,990 of CAVYUK010000023.1, forward strand.
CGACCGTGCCGTACAGGGTCAGATCCGGCGTTGGCTCATACGACACATTGACGCGGGGCAGGACGGCGTTGCCATTCTGGCGCACGTCCAGGTAGGTGTGATCCTGGTTGGTGGAGGCGGTGCCCAGTCCTGCCTGATCGGCGTGATTCCCGATCGTGTAATGGAAGAAACGGATGCCGGCCGTTAGTTTCAAGGTGTCCAGGAGCTTATAGGACGTCTCGCCGAACAGCGCGATCTGCTTCATCACGTTCGGATTGTTGTCATTGAAAATGACGCCGTTGGGATTGGCCGCATACGAGCTCGGGTAAGGAGGCAGCGTCGCGTCCGGATATCGAAACGTGCCATTGGGATTGTATTGCTCCGCTGCCGGACAGTGGCCGCCGACCGGATTGTCCGGTGACGGCGCACCGCAGGTGGTCGCCGTGCCATAGGGGGTGTTTTCGTTGAAGGTGTTATAGCCGGAATGCAGGTCGGCGCCGTAGATGCCGGTCTGCCACTGCAATCTGCTGCCCGTGTCATTGGAGGCGAGGCGCAGCTCGAAGCTGTCCTGCGTGGTGTTGTCTTCCTCAACGTAGAGGCTCTGCAGGAATTGCGTCAGGTTATTGATGTTCTGCAGCGCTTCGGTGGAATCAGTCGACTGAAATACGTAGCGCCGCCAATAGGCCGGAGTGAAAGTCACGGCTAACCGGGCCGAAGTCGTAGACGGCATCCAGGCTCAGCATCTTGAACGAGTCGTAGTACGGCTCCTGCGTGTCGTAAGGCTGATAGATGCCGGGCGTCGAGGGATACGGCGATGGCGAGGTGCCTGTAGCCTGATAGTTGTTGTAGCCGTCGGCCTGAATACGCTGGTACATCCCGTTTACCGTGACCGACAGCTGATCGTCCGGCTTGTACAGCAGGCTGGTTCGAGCCGACGAGAATCTCTCCAAATTCGAACCCTTGATGATCTTGGAAGGCGTCGCATCGGCAACATCGCCGCGATTGCAATAATAATAAACGCACTGCGTCGGGGTCCCCGCGGTGCCATACGGCCCGGTCGGGAACGGAAAATTCGGATCGACGACGCGTTCGATCCAGCCGCTGATGTATTTGTCGGAGCCGACGACACGCAGCGCCAGGACATCGTTGATCGGCAGGTTCACCATGGCGCTGATGCCGCCGTTCCAGCTGCCGCCGGAATCCGTATGCGAGGTGCTCAGATCCGCGGCGGCATCGAACTTGCCGATTTCGGGTTGATTGGTGACGAGCTTGATGGTGCCGCCCATCGAGCCGGCACCGTACAGCGTTCCCTGCGGGCCGCGCAGCACTTCGACGTGGTTCAGATCGAACAGGTCCGGATCGATGACCGTGCGGCCGTTAAGGGCCACGGCCGACGCGGACAGCGGTGTCTCGTCCAGATAGAAGCCCACAGTCGCGGTAGAGCCGCCTGCGGATGTCAGGCCGCGCATTTCGTACTCGGTCTGGCCGGGGCCCGCCGTGCGCATGGAAACGCCGGGCACCTGTGCCGCGAGATCCTCGACGCTCGTGATGTTCTGATTCTGCAGATCAGCGCCGCTGAGTGCCGACAGGCTGATCGGGGTCTCCTGCACGGTCGAGGAGCGCTTTTCGGCCGTAACGACGATTTCCTGAAGTTCTTCGCCGCCTGCCTGATCAGCAGCGGCCGCCAGCGCGCGGTGTGGCGCGTACAACGCCAGCAGCGGCAGTAATGCCGCCACCGCCGATGCAGTCAGCCAGGATCTAGAAGTCCGATCGTCTAAGCCGACGACGCTGACAAATTGCTGCGCTCTTGGCATGTAAGGCTCTCCCAGAAGAAATCGATCGGCAAAGACCGGCTGACATCAGCAGACACACCATGATTTTTATCGTGCGGCGTTTGCATGGCAGTGAAGTATGTTGCATGCGAATATGCACGCGTCATGCAGCGGGGTCAACCCTGACCCATGTGGTAATGGTGAGACAATTGCGATCCGGCACTGCTGGTGTTCCCGCGCAACACCTTGCGCACCAGCGTGGCGCGAGGCGTGCCAACGATGCACTAAGCTGCGACACTGTCGGGATTCCGGGCGTAAAGATCCGATGAAGATTTGAGTGAGGATGCGGATGAGTGCAGAGATCATCGATGGCAAAGCCGTAGCGGCGAACCTGCGGCGCGACGTCGCCGCCGGCGTGGCGCAACTCAAAGCCAGTCACGGCATTCAGCCCGGACTCGCGGTCGTGCTGGTCGGCAACGATGCGGCCAGCGAGGTATATGTGGGCAGCAAGGCGCGCAGCACGGTGGAAGCCGGCATGCGCTCCTTCGAGCACCGCCTGGCCGACACCACGACGCAGGCAGAGCTGCTGGCGCTGATTTCGCGCCTGAATGCCGACGACAGCGTCGATGGCATCCTGGTGCAGCTGCCTTTGCCCAAGCAGATCGACAGCACCCTGGTCCTGCAGGCGGTCGATCCGGCCAAGGACGTGGACGGCTTTCACCCGATCAATGTCGGCCGGGTCGCCACCGGCGCCGGCGGCATCGTGCCCTGCACGCCGTATGGCTCCCTGCTGCTCATCAAATCGCTGAATCGGCCCCTGGTGGGGCTCGATGCGATCATTGTCGGGCGCTCGAACATCGTCGGCAAACCCATGGTGCAGCTGCTGCTCGGCGAGCAGTGCACGGTCACGATCGCGCATTCGAAGACGCGCAGCCTGCCCTACCGCTGCCGCCAGGCCGACATCCTCGTGGCGGCCGTTGGCCGCCCGGAGATGATCCGGGGCGACTGGATCAAGCCGGGTGCGATCGTGATCGATGTCGGCATCAATCGCCTGCCGGCGGAAGCTGGCGGCAAATCTCGCCTCGTGGGCGATGTGGCCTTTGAAGAGGCCCGCGCGGTCGCCAGCGCGATCACACCGGTACCGGGCGGCGTCGGCCCGATGACGATCGCCTGCCTGCTGAAGAACACGCTGCAAGCCGCACGGGAACGAAGGGCGAAAGGATGAAGGCGCTCGAGGGAGTTCCCCCGTTTGCGATCCTGCTGATCGCGACGATTCTGGAAGTCGGTGGCGACGCCATCATCCGCGCAGGCTTGTATAACCACGCCGGGCTCATGCGCCTGGGGCTATTTCTACTGGGCGCCCTGCTGCTGTTCGGTTATGGGTGCTTTCTGAATCTCGCGCCGTTCGAATTTGGCCAGGTCGTTGGGCTCTACATCGCCACACTGTTCGTGGTCTGGCAGGTCATCAACTTCGTGGCCTTTCGAAC